>CAVQBT010000025.1:0-70630 GCA_963710795.1 uncultured delta proteobacterium | reverse complement strand
CGAATCGCTGGGATTCTACCAAGGAGGTAGATGAAACTTGATATTGTTACCCAGTGGGTGACCGCACATAGTGAAGACTATGCGCCCTTCTGCAGGGCTTGCCCTGGCATTAGGGAGAACGGATCATGCAATAAATCTCATTGCTGAGCTTGCTCAGGCGCTGAGTAGCAGGGTCCGCGGAAGTCCCACACGAGCAAAGTTTAGCCAACAGCTCATTAGCGAAGTCCACGGGCAAAACCGGTAACGGGAGTCCGAAGCTGGACGGAGCGAGATTGCAGGCTCTGTATTGAGCCCCGAAAAATGTATAATCGTGGTCCTTAAGGATAAGCACTGCATAGTCGGTGCGAAAGCCGACGGCGTTGAGCGGAACGGAAGGCAGCAGACTTGTATGCGCCATGGCGAGTGTGCAAGTCACCACCGGGGTCTTAGACCAGGGCATGTTCTCAAAGGGGTAGCTCGGGAACTGGGGAGATCCGGATGTGGCCTTGCCTGTAAGGCAAGGTATCAGGGGCGGATAGCGAAGAGTGAACAAACCTGAGATAAGCATTCGGGAGTCTTAGCGGATCATAGTACCGGGGTCCAGAAACATAGAACTGGACGGTAAGGTGGGGAAGTGAAGCCCAAGCGACCCACTGCAGGGAAGGAGAAGCCGGGTATAACGCTTCTTTGGTAGGAACTATGGGAGATACTCAGAAATCACAAACCATATCAACACAAAGCCAGAGGATTGCGACGCAGGACGCTGAAGAGTCCACTGGATGTTCGGAAGAACGAGCGCAGGACAAACCGCCGTTAATGTTGGGTGAGTCCTCACTGGTTCGAATTAGAATGCTGGCAGAGGCGAACCCGGGTATGGTGTTCACGTCTCTGGCCCACAGGATCGATGTATCCTTGCTGAGAAAATCATTTCGCCAGCTGCGCAAAAATGAGTCCACCGGAGTCGACAAGATCACGGCCAAGGAGTACGGCAAGGATCTTGATGAAAACCTCTATAAACTATATCAACGGCTGCGCAGAGGTCGGTACGTTGCAACCCCGGTAAAGCGTGTTTGGGTGGATAAGGAAGACGGTAAAAAGCGCCCCATCGGTATAACCGCGCTGGAGGACAAGATTGTCCAGAAAGCGGTGGCAACCATATTGGGCATTGCATATGAGCCGCTCTTTCATGATTTTTCACACGGATTTCGTTCGGGCCACAGCCAGCACCAAGCACTGCATGAGCTTCGCGAGAACTGCAGAGAGCTGAACATCAATTGGATTTTAAGCGCAGATATTACGGGACTATTTGACAACATTGCGCACCACCTGTTACGGGATACAATCCGGCTCAGGGTAAACGATGGCGGCATTCTTCGGCTAATCGGCAAGTGGTTAAAAGCCGGAGTGGCCGAGGGTGGCGAAATCATCTATCCTGAAAAGGGAACTCCCCAAGGTGGGGTCATTTCGCCGGTACTCAGTAATATATTTCTGCACTACGTGCTGGACGACTGGTTCGTCAAGGAAGTCCAACCGCGTATGAAGGGCAAATGTTTCCTGATACGATTTGCGGATGATTTCATTATAGGTTTTCAACTGGAGTCGGACGCGAAGCGATTAATGGAAGTGTTACCGGAGCGGTTTAACCGCTTCGAATTAGAGCTTCATCCGGAAAAGACTAAATTGATACCATTCGGCCAACCGCCACGTAGCGGAAAGCCAAAAGGTAGCTTGTATTTTCTCGGGTTTACCTTTTACTGGGGCAAAAGCCTCAAGGGCAACTGGGTGATAAAGAAGCAAACAGCGCGGAAACGACGAAACCGCTTTATGCGGATGTTGTGGAATTGGTGCAAGGAAAATCGGCACGACCCCTTAAAGGAGCAGCATGAAGCGTTATGCAGTAAGCTCCGGGGATTTTACCAATATTTTGGGGTTCGGAGCAACTACAAGGTGTTAGAGGTGGTGTACGAATACGCTGAAAAAGCGTGGAGACGCTGGCTCGGCCGACGCGACAGGGATGGGTACATAAGTCATGAGAAGTTCAGACGAATTCTTGAGACGTTCCCCCTGCCGCGCCCCCGAATAGTCCATAATGTTTGAAATTCTTGCAGGGCAGCAAAGTTATGCGCCAATCGGGGTGTTGCCTGATTGTTTGACGGCTTGGTAAAAAGAGCCTGAACCGAGGAACCGGATGAGGGAAAGCTTCACGTCCGGATCTGTGGGGAGGGCGCCGCGCGAGCGGTGCCTTTACCCGGAACCTGACCGAGAAAATATGCGGTATTACGTAAAGGTTCTTTCAGCCTCCAAATGCCGATGGCCGGCAGGTTAGCTTTTGTGTTTTTAAAATATAGCTTTCATTCAGGAGTCCAAAGAAATGGAAAATAATGAAGAGAGAATTATTAATGTTCATTGGGAAGGGCCGTATGAGTGGAAAGGGAAAAATACAACTTCAAAGTTAGGGCACGCAATATACTCAATCTATGGCTCACATCACCTTTACGGGCGAAATGTCCTCCTATATATTGGAATGACAAAAAGAGATAACCTCAACCATAGACTTTCAGAACACAGATGGGTTGCTGAAGAGTATGACCAGACAACTGTTTATTTAGGATCCATCGGTGATTTCAGTACCTGGAATGAATGGGAGCAGGACGATGAAGAAACTTATGATATGCCTGATGAGGATCTCATTAAAATGGTTGAAGCTCTTTTGATCTATTCACATCAACCAGCATATAATCAAAAAAGCAAAGAGTCCGCCTATGCGGCTAAAGGTATTCGAATATTTAATACAGGTCGTATAGGGCAATTATTTCCGGAAGTCAGTTACCGATATTTTGTTGATGACCTATGATTTTTCACATGATCACATAACAAGGCTAATTCAGCCGACGCAAAAAGCCGCGCGGCTGATTAGCGGCGTTGGGCACAATACAATGACGAGAGATTATCTATACATCTGGCACAGTAAGGATTCTAATTTCATTATTGCTTCAGGCATCGAATTCAGAGATATATCCAGTCAAATTTCAAAAACCAGTGGGTTAATTCTTTTGAATCATAATTCTGATAATGTTGAGTATGATAAATCAAGCCGATTTGAATTCGTTCCGCAAGATCAACTATCCATTTTAACCAAAGAGAATATCTATTCTTGGGACGATTTTTGCTGGGTAGATTATAATACTGAAGAATTTCCCAATATTCCTAAAAATGAAATTGCGGAGTTGTTATATTTTGGACATCAGGGAGAACCATTCGGAGAAATCCGGATACCGAGCCTCAAAAACAAATACCTATATTACGCCCACGATGATGGTTGGTTCTTAAGACTGTATTACAAAAAGTGGGATGATATAGTTCAGTTAATTGAATCAATTGAGTTTTCTTTTGACAAAAAGAAATTAGCTAATTCGCTTAACACATCATCAAATGCTTATTGGATATCTGCCGGTTCTTTTGAGGAAGAAAAGCCAACTTTCGATGTTGATAGGGTATTAAATAAGAGACTGAGATTGCCCACGATAGTGGAGCAGACGGCGTGAAGACCGCGGTTTTGCGTAGAGGCCGTGCAAGCTTGAACTTTATTGAGGCCGCTGCTCACCAGCGGACGTTCGCTGGAATAAAATAATATGAAGATTATCTTTGCAACAATTATCATTTTAACCGTAATTATGGTGGCTTTGTTAATCAAGCGCAAGACTCATTCTGTTTTATCCTCTAATTCGAACTCAAAACACCACATGACGTTGGAACAAAAACTTAAGGTACTCGCTTCTTGTGGATTAAAGCTTGCTGACCCTTTTTCATCAGAAGATCTACTCAAATCCTGGGATCGTAAGGAATATGAAAAACCAGGATTCGATTTGGTGCTTGTCGGTTTAGGTATGACCGAAGAGCAAGAACCGTGGAGAAACCATAGCGTAAATCTTTGGCACTTTGACACAGAGTGCCCAGCGCGGCAGAGCCGCAACCAAATAAGCACTTACGCATTAGTCTCTTATTTTAAATTAGGACACGGATGAACACGGATAAACACAGATTCATGAAATGATTTAGCTTCGCTAAAAGGAAAACGTTTTTTTTAATCCGTGCAAATCCGTTAAATCCGTGTCCCAGAAAAAATAATAGAAATTTTGCTTAATAAAAATTAAAGAATCTACACATTAGTAGTATAGAGGATCATGGTGATTACAAAAGGATTGCTCAACGAATGACTGAAATAACCCAAGGCTCTTTAGTTCTTGAACAAATTGAAGATTATGTTGATGTTGAAAATGAAATAGCATGGTTATCATTCACATTTCAGGGGCAGCAAATTAAGCTTGAGTGCAAAGTTGATGACGATTGGGTAGATACGAATATTTTTTCTAAGTTCGTCGAACTTCTTGGGGTAGCTGATTCTTCCAAATTGTTTATCTATTACGACCTTGGCGGACAGGATTGTATTATTGGGTGTGTTGCTAAGTCCGAATTGGAAAACCTGAATAATCGCGGGATCAATTTTGTCCCGCTCACATGAGGAGCGAACATGGCGCTTCAGTGGACGCAAAAAGCGGCGCCACTGAGCTTTTCGTTGGAGGGCTCCCAGTTGAGGTCAATGCAAGCCAAACGCAACACTGCGACACTTGTGACAGCCGGACTGGCCTCGGCCTTTCTCTTCGGCGCGGCTACACCTGCCAGCAAGGCCTTGCTGGCAGGAACTCAGGCCCAAGCGCTGGCGGGCCTGCTTTACCTCGGTGCCGCGTTTGGTGTGCTGCCTCTGGTCATCAGAGAACGGACCTTCCGGTGGCCTTGGCGCGCTGGTCGGCGCACTTTTTTACTGCTCACAGGAGCCATTGTACTAGGAGGGATCCTCGGGCCACTGCTGCTCCTGCTTGGATTAAGAGCCGCCAGTTCGGGTTCTGTCTCTCTGTGGCTAAACCTTGAGTTTGTGGCCACCGTGATTCTAGGGCACTTTGTGTTCCGAGAGCATCTAACTCCGCGAGGATGGATTGCGGCAGGCGGAACGCTCATTGCCGTTGTGCTACTGGCGGGAGGCGAGGGAGGCGGGGGGAATCCTTCCCGCTGTCCTGATCACTTCCGGATGTCTCTGCTGGGGCTTCGACAATCACTTCACAGCGCTCATCGACGGCATCTCTCCCGCTCAGACCACTTTGTGGAAGGGCGTCGTTGCGGGAGCGTTCAACCTGCTCATGGGCGGCGCTGTTGCCGGTGGCGCGGGCCGACCGGCCGTGGTTCTTGTAGCGTTGCTCGTTGGAGCGGTCTCCTATGGACTCAGCATCACGCTGTATGTCACAGCGGCTCAGGGACTGGGGGCTACTCGTAGTCAGATGCTCTTTTCGACCGCTCCCTTTTTCGGTCTGCTGTTGTCTGTGACCGTTCTTGGGGAGGCCTTTACAGGTGCTCAGGCGATGGCTTCTGGGCTCATTGTGGTCTCTCTCATGGTCCTCTTCAGCGAGAAGCATGCACATGTCCACCGACACGATTCTATGTCACATCAGCATCTCCATAGGCACGATGGGGTCCATCACGACCACAAGCATGACGGACTTCGGGCCGCGGTGAGCCATGTGCACGGACACGAACACAACCCTCAAGAGCACGCTCACAAACACTGGCCCGACCTGCACCATCGGCATGGCCATGGAGATGACGACGAACGTCGGCCGTCCAACAAATAGGTGGAGTCGGACTTGGTTCCGCTAGCGCTTCACCAAGCCGCTCACCATGGTGTACGGTATGAATGATATTGCTGAGGGCTAAGTAATGAATGAAGGGTCGGGAGCCGTTGTATTTTGGATTCTTGTTCCGCTTTTCGTGGCAGTAGGATTTTACTTACTTTGGTACTCCCGCCGCAGGAAGAAGATGGTCGAAATGTTTGCGAAAATTCATCAGCTCCGATTCAGGCCAGAATACGAGAAAGAGTTACAGAAGACACTAGATACGTTTTTTTCGCTTAAGGACGATGCTTTGGTGCGGAGTTTTGGTCAGCTATCGAGTCTCGTAAAAGGAGAGTCAATTTGGCTCTTTCGAGCGGTTGAACTTCTTGACCTTAACCCGCATGCTCAGTCTTATACAACTCACTTTCCCCGGATCGTTGCTTTATTCGAAATTTCAACAGAGCATGAAGAGTTTTTTGTATTGGACAAGTCCATGCAAGCAAGACAGCGGCTACCCAGATCAAAATCGCCCAATACTAAAGTAACAGAAATAGCCAGGCAAATAGCGGTGTCTTGTAAGGCGCGGCACCCATTGTCGGTTACGATCACACGCGGGCACGGGCTGATCTATTTTGAACCTTCAGTGACAGGCGGAGAGACAATAAGCGATGTTAATTCCCTGTACTGTATAGCCAAGGATATGGGCGAAAAGCTATCCGACAGAGTATAACCTTATAACCTGCCAGTCCACAGGACGGTAAAAAGCCGCCGCCAGTGACCGGCGCGTTTTCCATATAATTCAAAGCAATCCGGCATATGATTGATTAATTCTGACAAATGCGTTAATTTGACATATGAGCGAAACATTTGAAGCCATCCTTGATCTAATTGAGCGTGAAGAAATTGTCATTTCAAATCACGGCTATGATGAATTGGCCGATGATCTTATATTTGTTCGGGATATTTTAGCTGGCATTAAGGAGGCAATTGTGGTTGAAAATTATCCGGAATATCCAAAGGGGCCGTGTGTTTTGCTGTTGCAAAAAGATTCCAATGGAGAACCCAATTCATGTTGTATGGGGTATCCCAAAAGGTGCGGACTCCCCTGCTGTCCTTGTAACGGCATATAGACCAGATCCCGAAGTATGGTCTAAGGATTTCATGAGGAGAAAATAATGAAAAAAAGAAAGCACACAAAACTTGTTCACGAAGGAAAATATGTTGCTGAAGTTGATATCGAATTGATTGATACTCCTGAAGGGTGGTCACCATATTTAGCCCTTGAAGATGCATACAAACTTGATGATGTTCGTGAGGCACTCCGCAAGGGTGATCTTGATACAGCCAGTCGTTTAGCACGTCTTTATACACTTACACCAGTGGCCGTCTAAAGCCTTTTTCAAGTCTGTCGGCTTTTTAATTGCCCGCCACTTATGCCCGGTTAGATCGAACGTATGAATCCCAGGTTCCGGACTCAAAAAAGATAAATAAATTATATCAAACAGTTGTGGGATAAGTTTCTGAGACTACACTCTCTTCCGAGGCCTTAATTTTACTGACTTGAGAAGTCATGAGACATTCCAATTTTTTCCAATATGTTTTTTGTCTCCTTCGGTAATTCTACCGATTTTGTGGCGCTTTGGTAGGATTTGGGGACGGGCCACGCTAATGGATTTGGGGACGGGCCACGCTAACAGGCTATAAATATTAAGAATGAGCTTACTTGTACCCCTTAAAACAGGGCAATATTGAGCTTTTTGGAGCAAAAAACAGCGATATAGCAATGGCAAGAGCGAAAAGGCATTACATACCGGGCCAGATATGGCATATTATCCGTCCCATCGATGCCATAAGAGAGAGTTTCTGCTAAAGTTCGCAAAAGATCGGCGGAGGTGGCTCCAGAGGCTTTTTGAAGCGAGAAGGCGATATGGGACGAAAGGTCCTTGAAACGGGAGAATCGTTTCAACTTAAAGAAGTGCAATATCCCTATATCGCTCATTTTGGGGCGAAAAAGAGCGAAATAGGCGCCCAAACCACCTATGTTTGGGATCAAAACTTTGAAAATGCAACGACTTAGTTTGGCCCGTCCTCCTAAGAAATACAAAATTGATTTGAATTGGGGCCGCTGCTCACCGGCGGACGTTGGGCATTGATTAAGTAAGTTGAACATAAAATATCCTTGACTTTTAGAGCGAATGTAATTACAATGTAGTCACTTTTTAAGCCAAGGAGATAACCTATGAGAGCACGTATTGTTAAAATTGGAAATTCCCAAGGAATACGTATTCCGAAACCGCTTTTAGAACAGACTGGGATTTTGGACGATGTTGAGCTCGAAGTGGATAAAAATCAAATCATCATTCGCCCTGTCACAAATCCGCGGGCGGATTGGAATGATGCATTCAAGTCCATGGCGGCCAAAGGTGATGATGCACTTATTGTTGGGGACGAAAATATCCATCATTCATGGGATGAGGAAGAATGGCAATGGTAGTCAATCGCTTCGACGTTTATTTGATTAATCTTGATCCTACCGTTGGGTCTGAAATAAAAAAAACCAGACCTTGTTTAATTATTTCACCTGATGAAATGAACCGACATATTCGCACCGTTATCGTTGCACCAATGACTACCGCCGGAAAAGAATATCCCACCAGAATCTCTTGCACATTCAAAAAGAAAAAAGGCCAAATAGTTACAGATCAGATACGAACAATTGATAAGTCGCGACTTATCAAAAGACTTGGTACAATCGATCCTAATACCCAATTAGAGGTCATTGCAGTATTACAAAGGCTTTTTGCATTTTAGACTTGCCCAACCCATAAGGATTGAAACGACCTGCAAGGTCGTATTCAATCCATTGTTCAAGAAGCCCGGTGTAGTATATATTTGTATAAGGGTATTGCTTCGATGATCTGAGAAGGTACGGCTGCCCGGGATCGAAAAAATTGCGGGCAGCCGACGATGCAGGTGATTATTTACACAGATAAGACAACTGCTGCAAATCATCGGCTCAAGGGGATCGAGCACCGTTTTTGGCACTGTAATTTCAAAGCCAAATGCCAGTTCAATCAGAGCTTTGACCTTTTCTAGTGCAACGGAACTACCCGGGTGCAGAAAGCCTTAATAACCAACCTTCATAAACCCGGTGGGCAGCACATGCTGAAGGAAGCGGCGCATAAATTCGATGACCTCCAGGGACATGGTTCGCCAGCGGTTGGATTTATGTTTACGGTATTTGAAAAAGACTTTTCGATCTTCGAGCTTCACAATACGGCTGTTTGAGATAGCGACTTTAAAAACATAGGGAGCAAGGTACTTGATCCTGTTTTAACATTAGCGTTTAAGCCAGCCGCCGGCAGGTGAAACGCCCCGATAGGCCTGTCGCTTCGCTCCAAGCCTATCGGGGCGCGGGTGAGCAGCAGGGCACCGCGAAGCGCGGCCTATCCACGCGGTTCGAGCAGACAAAAAAAAGCTGCTCACCCGCGCCCCGTTATACGAAAAACCTCTTCGAGATTAATTACTACCTAAAAAGGAAGAAAAATAGTGAATGACAAAAATATCCCTTTTCAAACTATAGATTGGTCAAAAATACCCACAACTGAACATAAAGGTGAAACTGGTATTGCATATTGGCAAACTTTTCAGTTCGAGGGTCTTAGAATCCGAATAGTTGAATACTCAGCTGGCTATGTGGCTGATCATTGGTGTGAAAAAGGTCATATTGTTCATTGTTTAGAAGGTGAAGTTGTTAATGAACAAAAAGAAGGTACAAGTTCAGTTTTAACCCCGGGTATGTCCTATGTAGTTTCAGATGATTTAAGCTCTCATCGTTCAGTCACAAAAATTGGTGTGAAATTAATGATAATTGACGGTGATTTTCTAAAATTGAAACAATAAAAAACGTATAGCAAGGCTAATTCTCGTGCCCAGCAAAATCCGAATCGCTGGGATTCCACTTAATGGTGGATGAAATTTGATATTGTTACCCAGTGGGTGACCGCACATAGTGCAAGCTATGCCCCTTTCTGCAGGGCTTGACCTGGCATATCCGGTACAGCAATTGTGAGGTTATTCCTGGTAAGGTCCGTTCCATCTTCGATTTCCTTTATGGTAACTACACAGAAGCCTGTTTAAAGGTATTGAAAAAGCGAAAACGAGTTTCGAAATACGATTCCGAGAACCTCGCCCACGGCGAAATCAAGGCGGTCCTTCAAGAGAAAGCTTATCGGGGCTACGGAGTCGTTTTCCAATTCCCGCTGTCAACACTCATTCGGGATACTGAGGACTTGACCACAGAGGAATCTGCCTATGCTACCCATCCCTGGACTCAAACCGATTTTCTGGTTTACCGTAAAGTCGACAAAAGTCAGGTGCTGGTCATTGAAGTCGATGGATATGCATTCCATCGTGAAGGAACTTGTCAAGCTGAACGTGATGCGCTGAAGAACTCTGTTTTGAAGAAATGCGGACTGCCGATCCTACGCCTATCGACGGTTGGGAGCGACGAGCGGAGCCGGATCAGGAAAAAGTTGGAGGATGTTGTAGGGGGCGATGGTCGAGCCACGAAAAACTCCATAAATAAAACAGTTAGGGCGTAAGTGGCAAATGCCCTTGAAACAGCGGCTTATCCGCGTTTTTAGGGAAAAAGGGACGTTTGTTGAGAGAGATTGCCCAACAAAAAGATTCAGCGGACGCAATTAGCCGCGACGCTGATTTGCGGCGTTATCGCGCCGAGGAAAGCTTGGCGTATTTAGCAGGGTGAAAGTCCCTGGCGGGAAGGAGATCAGTAATGATTTTCTGTAAGGGTTATCCACCCGGAAACGGGAACACCGCAAGGCGGTATTGTCTCGCCGATTTTGGCTAATGTTTACCTGCACTATGCCATTGACCCATGGCGTTTTACAATTGAGCGATTGAATGTGCATTCAAGTGGCTGAACCGACGAGGTGGAAAGCGTAAAAGCTTCACCTGGAAGGTATGCATTAAGGACATAGACCGCCTTGGGATCGCAAAACCCAAGCCCCCAATAAGGACCAAACGGCACCGATAGGGGCTGATGATCAGCGACTTGCGTGGCGGTGCGACACTCGCCGCCGCGAACCGTCTTAATTTCATCATGAAAAAGCGAAATCAAATGGTGGGCGCGAGTACAGCTTTCGTGGCGCTGGCGGCTCTTTGCTGGGGGATATCAGGCGGGATCGGCGGTATTCTTATGGCCGGTGGCTGGGATGCGTTCGTGGTTTCATTCTACCGGGGTGCGATCGGACTGCTGTTAGTCCTCGTCTGGCTATCGCTGCGCCCGCGCGGTAGCGGACTGGCAAGTCGCCGGTTATGGTTCTGGTCAGCGATTGCCGGTTTCGGCGTAGCAGGCAACTTCGCGTTCTATTTCGTGAGCATCGCGCAGGGAAGCGTCGCGGTTGCGGCTACGTTGATGTACTGCGCACCAGTATTCGTGTATCTTGTGTCATTCGCACTAAAGTCTGAAAGCGCCACCGCGCTGAAGTGGAGTGCGATCGCGGTGGTGATGTTTGGTATCGTGTTGCTTACACAGCTTTACGACATCGGTGCGAGCGGCGTCACACCTATCGGTGTGGGCGCCGGGCTGCTGGCCGGGCTGTCCTACGCGATATTCATTTTCGGCTTCAAGTATGCGGCGCCGCACGGCAGCCCGCAGGCGATTCTCTCAATAGCGTTTGCGGTACTTGCCACCATCCTTATCTGGCCGGGCGATGTCGACCAGACCGTTGCAGCCCTGAGTACACCGGATTGGCCGCTGTTCGCAGGGCTAGGTGTGCTTGGCGCAGGATTGTCGTTCGTTCTTTATGTCATCGGCCTGAAACATACTGCGCCGACCGTGGCCTCAATTGTGGCAATGGTCGAACCGGTCACCGCGTCGCTGTTCGGCGTCGTAGTTTTAAACGAAAACCTGGTTGGTCCGCAAATTTTGGGTATGGGGCTGATATTAGTCACAGTGACCGCGCTGAGCGTATATTCGAGCTCCGGACGGCCACCTTCCGATTTAACCACTAGCTGATTAGCGTTCGGACATAGAATCCAACGTTAAGATTACTGTTATCGGTATATTTTGACGA
The DNA here is from genome assembly GCA_963710795.1 of uncultured delta proteobacterium. Taxonomy (GTDB): domain Bacteria; phylum Desulfobacterota; class Desulfobacteria; order Desulfobacterales; family JAFDCJ01; genus JAFDCJ01. The sequence continues at coordinate 58,890 of CAVQBT010000025.1, read as the reverse complement.
CTTGCTGAGGATTGAACAGAAAAAGGTGACAGGTTTATTTCTTGGCTCATTTGATAGTCGCCTATAGGGATAGGGACGCCCATCACTGAGCGCCCCTCTCTCACACCACCGGACATACGGGTCACGTATCCGGCGATTCGGCTGGTCACAACAGGCCCAGATAAAACTATGGGTCTGCTGGGGCCTTGGAGGGGGACTCGGTTCTTGTTCATCGCCCCGTGCGATTGCGGTACCCTGCCTCGGCAGGGCGGCTTCCTCCCCGAGCACCGTCGCCGATACCCGGTTGCCATACCGCTATACCCTTCGCCTCCATCCGGCTGGGTTTGGGACTTGCTGAACTTTCAAATAAAGGGGAAGCTCAGCGCACCCTTAAGAATACGTGCCGTGACCGGCACACAACCAGGGCTTACTGCGGACGCGGCGAAGCCACGCGGCTGAAGCTATCCGCTATGTGGGTCGTGGTCTTGATAAAGTATGATATACAAAAGATACATGAAAAGTATGAATTTGTTACAAAGAAAAGATTTTCGTATCAAAGACCTTTCCAAAAATACTTGAGTATAGAATAGTGAGGACGGCAATGAGCAAACTGGCAGATGAGACCTTTAATAAGGGAATACTCTTGGAAAAGGAGGCCCAATTCGAAAAGGCTAAATTTACTTATGAGGATATCTTGCATCATGTCACCGACGAAACGGTTCTGGAAAAAGCTCGATGGCGGATGGAAGATATGGACGACCTGATCGCAGAGAAGGCTATTTATCAGCGCATAGACGAAAACGCAAAACGTGTACTTACGGATATCGGCATAAATATCACCGAAAACCAACCCCTTATGGATCTTCTTATGGAAGCCGATGCCGTAGATTTCGACAACGAAACTGCGCTTTTCATTCCCTTGAAGCGGGATCATATTGATCACTGCCTTGAGCAGGTGCCCTGTGAAATGCCCCTAGACCCGGGAATGAATACTTTTGGCACCGGTGCAACACCACCATTTCTCAAACGGACTGGCGGCGATGATTTGCGTCCGGCCAACCGTGCGGAGTACGAAAAAATTATCTTCACGGTGGGCGAACAACAGGATGTTGTAGGAATTTTTAGTCTGCCGGTGGCCTGCGACAAGAGTATTTCCCTCTACGAGGTCGCTCAGCTGATGGAGAAAAATTATCAAGGCCTCAAGATGATCGCTACGAATACGCTGAGCGATAACGAGGTGACGTTTTTCAAAGGCAAAGAGCACTGGGTCGACGGCACTAGCCTGATTACCTCATTAGCGCCTATGAATAACATGGTTGCCCCTTTCTTGCGTAGTGCTCTCGCAGGCAACAACCTTTTATTGATTGACCAGAGCATTGCCGGCATCTCTGCCCCCGGTAGCCCGGAGTCTTTCCTGACGCAGAACCATGCCCAGGTTATTTTCATGATGGTTATCGCCCAGACCGTTAATCCGGGTATATCTTGCATTCACTGTGGCATACCAAGTGTTACCGAGGCAGGCGGTAATCTTTCTTACAGTTCCCCCTATCAAACGTTCATCAATGCAGCCTTGGCGCGGATTAACATCTGGATTACAAATTTTCCTTCCGCCCAGACCGGAGGCAGTACCAGTCTACCCGATGTGACTTTCCAGGCGCTGTCCGATTCAGAATTGAGCCGCAACGCGTTGCGCAAGTATGGGGTACATATTGTACGACACGCCATGGGCGCTTTAGGCAGCCTCAACTTTTTCAGCCTGGAAAAATTTTTAGAAGACTGCGAGCGTGAAAGGCGTTCCAAGATGATATTCGATGCCATCCCAAAGGATAAGGGCATGATACCATTATACTTTCCCGGTGACGAACATGCGCTTGCAGGAATCCGCGAAATTGCCGAAAAGGGTAACCCAAAGGCTGCCGACCACACATTGAAGAATGTGGATTCGTTTCGCCAGTGGGCAGACATCATCTGCCAAGCTGCTAAAAAGAAACTGTATTACCCGCAACTCAACGATACTGTCACAGATTTAATCAAATCCGATGTGTAGTTTTATTTGAAATCTATGGCGAAAGCAAAACAACATTTCAATGGAGCGCTTGGGAGAGGGGGCGAAGTTCAAAGACGAATATAAAAAACACCCCAATCAGGTTGCCGCTTTTGATTCAGGTTGAGAGAGTCTCAAGAAAAACTGAAATCGCTAAAGGAATTTTTTTTGACCTGGTTGGAGTTTTTTCTTGAATTGCTGAAAAAACAAAAGGATGAGCTGAAGGCAAAGATCGACCGCGAGAAAAAAACTCAGCGTCTCCCCGAACTCTCAGATAAAATCTGCACTCTCGCAAGTGATCGCGGCCGCATTACGGTCGCTTTTATATCAGCAGAACTCAAGGCAAATCGTAACACTATTAAAAAGCACCTTCAAAATTTAGTAAGCGTTGGTAAACTCGTGAAACACGGCAAGGGCCGAGGGGCCTACTACTCACCCTTTTAAAAAGGGTGGGGATATTGGGCCCATTAAATTATAACTTTCCTGTTGTTCGACAATAATGAATGAGCAGGTGGTTAGGCTCGAATGTCAAAATATAGCAATTTTAGCCATCTGAGGAAAAAGGGGACATCCCTCTTGCCCGCTCGGGATTCGCTTTGCCATGCAAAAGCTTTCATTATACGATCGGGTTCTTTCAATCCCTTTTTCCATATGAAAAGATGATTATTTCTACAAGCTTGTTCTCACAGCGATCGAATCTCCTGCCGCATAAAGACGATATAGGATACCGCAAAGCAGACGACGGTAATCGCAATCAGAGAGATTATATAAGGTGCAACGATTAATATGCTTTGAATCAGGGGCAGCGGGCCTGAGAATCGTGACATGGAGATACTCTCCATCGGTCCCAGGGACATCACCGCGTGGGTGGATTTTCGCATGGGATCAATAATCGTCGCAGTGGCATCCGTATATAGCTCCATCGGCGATGTCAGTGAAAAGGCTTTGACAATCTTCGCTCGCCAGAGGAGGTCTGCCGGATTGGCTGCACCGGCTTCCGGCGTCAACGCATTGGCCAAAATGCTGGCACCGATGGATACAAAAAAAGAAAAGAATATCCACACCGCCAGGGCGGCCAGGGCCGAAGTTGCCGTGCTGCGAAAAAAGATTGAAAAGAGAATCGCTATGCCGAGCCAGAAAGAAATATAGATGATGCTGATAATCAAATAGATAAAGATTCGCCAAAGCTCTTCCACACCGGGCACAATACCGAGCAGGATGAGCCCTAATGCGGTAATCACCAGCACAATGGACACCATCATGACGGTGATCATTACCACGCCGGCTAAAAATTTGCCGTTGATCACCGTATCCCGGTAGATTGGCTGCGAGAGCAATTTGCTCAGGGTGCCTTCGTTTCTTTCCCGGTTGATGGTGTCAAAACCAAGGATCAACCCCACCAGCGGTCCAAAAAAGGCGACAAACTGCACCAGGGAAAAAATTGCCCCGGAAGAGGTGAACAGCATCAAAAATATGAACCGCGGTTTGGCCACACCCTCAAGTCCCTGTCTGATATTCAAGCCGACCATATAGGCCGTGATCAGGCTGACCATGGCAATTAAGGCGAATATGATGGTAAAGCGATAACTGCTGCAATGATCCGCCAACTCTTTTTTAATGATGGTTGCAAGGCTGTGCATGGTTATGTCTCCTGGAAATATTTCATGTAAATTTCCTCCAATGAATATGTCTCTTTACCCAAGCCGAATTTCTCCTGGGCCAGCTGCTCCAAAGGCCCCTGAGCCACCATCCGTCCCTTGATCATAATGCCGACCCGGTGGCAGATTTTCTGAACCTGTGGCAGCAGGTGGCTGGACAGCAGCACGGTCATCTGTTTATCCCGGCACAGATTCTGAATCAGTTCGATCATGCGGTTGGTGGCATCGGGATCCAGGCCCAGGGTCGGCTCATCTAAAAAAGCGACCCTTGAGTCCTTTATCAGCAACTCGGCCAGGCCGAGCCTTTGTCGCATGCCCCTGGAATAGGCGGTAATTTTCTTGGGCGCCTCATCGGTCAGACCCACTGCCGCAAGGGCGGCATCGATGCGTTCATCGGCCTGAGGTCTGGAAAAACCGTTCAGTTCGGCAATAAACCGCAGCATTTGCCTCGCATTCAGGTCCGGGTAAAATCCCATGTTTTCCTGCAGATATCCGATCTTTGACTTGACTTTGATCGGCTCCCGGCTGGGGTCGAGGCCCAGCACTCTGGCCGTGCCGCTGGTGGGCTGCGTCAAACCGAGCAACATCAGCAGGGTTGTGGTCTTGCCGGCGCCGTTGGGCCCCAGAAACCCAAAGATTTCACCTTCATCGACCGCAAATGACAGCTTATCGACGGCCGGCCGGCCGTTGTAGATTTTGGTTAACGCCCGGGTTTCAATGACTGATTTTGTTTCCATTTTAGCGCCTCCCGAACCAGCGGAATATACCGAAAAGCCCGGCAATCACCGCGACAATAATGCCAATCCCCACCCAGCCCCAGGCGGCCGAGGCCTTTACGGTTGTCCGAAACTCAAGATTTTTGTTGGCTTTTTCGCCTTGCACGTTGACGCTGACCGAATAATCTCCCACCAGTGCATCTTCATAGGGCGTGATGGTCATCTCCACCTGTTTGAGGCCTCCCGGTTCAATGCTGTCTATTTTTTCGGGGCTGAACGCCACCTTCCAGTTTTCCGGCTTAAAGGACAAAAATTTAATATCGTTGTTGCTAGCCGACCCTGTGTTTTTGATATAAAACGACACATTGGCCGGCTTGCCCTGTTTGGCATCCAAAGACAGCAGACCGCTGGGAGTGCCGACTTCCAGTCCATAGGTGCCGGTCAGAATAACCGTCAGGGTCGCTTCGGCTTTGGCATCGCCGGAGCTGACCCGGATATTGACCGGGTGCTCGCCGGCCTGGGCATTAACCGACGGCTTTACTTCCACATCAACGCTTTTGTTTTCATTGGCCTTTAACCGCAGACTCGAGATATACTTGTCTTCGTAGGCGGGCTTGAAATTCACATCCCAGCCCTTGGGTCCCTGGGCAAACAGGTTTAAGACCGCATCTTGTTCCAGCTTGCTGTCGATCTCCACGGAAAATTCAAAGGTTGCATCCGAAGGCCCGCGGATGACCGGATAAGAGGTGGTCAATTTAAGGCCTTTGGTATCATCGGCTTTCGATTCCTGTGCCAAAATTTCGATGGTTACTTTCTGCGACATCTGAAATTTGTCGTCCGGAGTTTGGGCCTTAATCAGAAAATCATATTTTCCGGGCTGGCCATTTTCAGCCGGCTCGACTTCTAAGGTAACGGTCTTATCATCGCCGGAAGGCACATTAACTTCGGTGATCGAGTAGCGGTAGGTTTTTATCCTGGCTTTCCACTCGGGGGGCTTTTCCGCAATCCAGACGTTAACATTTTCGTCCGATTTTCCCTTATTATGAAAAATAATATTCATACTGACGTTTTCTTCATCCCTAGGTATTTTAATCCCCGGATATTCGACGGCCATGGTGATCAGCCGGTCCGGTTTTACTTGTGACGCTTCGCCTTCTTTGGCATTGGCCATATTCGGCAGCTGGATAAGAATAAGTGATAAAACAACCAAAACTATATACAAACCGGTTCGATTAATTCTTTGAGATATCATTTTCCCTCCTCCTTAATTGTAATTGATGACCAGTTCGTCATTTTTCAGATCCACTTGCAGGTTGGCGCCATCCACCACGTCACCGGCGATCAGCGCACGGCCGATGCGCGTTTCCAGCTCGCGCTGCAGATAGCGGCGCAGCGGTCTGGCGCCATACACCGGATCGTAGCCTGTTTTGGCAATAAATTTGCGGGCTGCATCAGTTATTTCAACCTTAATATTGCGCTCTTCAAGACGCCTGGACAAATCTTTTGTCAGCAGCCCCACAATCTGCTCCACTTCGCTTAAGGTCAACGGTTTGAACAAGACAATGTCATCGACCCGATTCAAGAATTCCGGGCGGAAGTGCTGTCTAAGTTCGTTCATCACCTGGTTTTTGGCGGCTTCATTGAGCTCACCGCTATCGCTGATGCCTTCCAGCAGATAGTGTGAGCCAATGTTGCTGGTCATGATGATGACGGTATTTTTAAAATCCACGGTCCGGCCCTGACCGTCGGTCAGCCGGCCGTCATCAAAAATCTGAAGCAGCACATTGAAGACATCGTGGTGCGCTTTTTCGATTTCGTCGAACAGAATCACGGCATAGGGCTTGCGGCGCACCGATTCGGTGAGCTGCCCGCCTTCCTCAAAACCGACATAGCCCGGCGGCGCTCCCAGCAGGCGCGCCACGGTGTGCTTTTCCATGTACTCGCTCATATCGATGCGCACCATGTTTTCTTCGGAATCAAACAGGGCTTCAGCCAGCGTTTTGGCAAGCTCTGTTTTGCCGACCCCGGTCGGGCCTAAAAAGATAAACGTGCCGATCGGCCGCCGGGGATCTTTTATCCCGGAGCGGGCGCGGATCACCGCATCGGCCACTAGATCAACGGCTTCGTTCTGGCCGATCACACGCTCGTGCAATACTTCATCGAGCCGCAAAATTTTCTGGCGCTCCCCCTCCATCAGACGGGTAACCGGAATACCCGTCCAGCGCGAGATGATTTCTGCGATTTCTTCTTCGGTGACCTCTTCTCTGAGCAATCTTTCGCCGATCTGCTTTTCAGCCAGCATTTCCTCTTCGGCCTTCAGGCGCCGTTCCAGATCCGGCAGTTTGCCGTGTTTGAGTTCGGCCGCACGATTTAAATCATACTGACGCTCGGCAACCTCGACGTCATGGCGCACTTTTTCAATCTCCTCGCGGATAGCCTGCACTTTTTTAATCGCCTGCTTTTCGGATTCCCACTGGGCGCGCTTGGCGTCGGCTTCTGATCGCAGCTCAGCCAGCTCTTTTTGGAGATTTTTAAGCCGCTCCTTGCTGGAACGGTCGCGTTCTTTTTTCAGGGCCGCTTCTTCGATTTCCAGCTGCATGATCCGGCGGGAGACCTCGTCCAGCTCGGTGGGCATCGAGTCGATTTCGGTGCGGATCATGGCACAGGCCTCATCCACCAGGTCGATGGCTTTATCCGGCAAAAAGCGGTCGGAGATGTAGCGGTTGGACAACACCGCCGAAGTGACCAGCGCACTGTCCTGGATCTTAACCCCATGATGGACTTCATAGCGTTCTTTCAATCCGCGCAGGATGGAAATCGTATCCTCGACGGTCGGCTCGTTGACGACAACCGGCTGAAAACGTCGTTCCAGGGCTTTGTCTTTTTCGATGTATTTGCGATATTCATCCAAGGTTGTTGCGCCGACACAATGCAGCTCGCCGCGGGCCAGCATGGGTTTGAGCATGTTGCCGGCATCCATGGCGCCTTCGGCTTTGCCCGCCCCCACGATCGTATGCAGCTCGTCGATGAAAAGCAGGATTTGCCCGGCAGATTCTTTGATTTCATGCAAAACCGCTTTTAAGCGCTCTTCAAACTCACCGCGATATTTGGCACCGGCCACCAGGGCGCCCATATCCAAGGCAAAAATGGTTTTGTCCTTCAGGCCCTCCGGCACATCCTGCCGTACGATCCGATGGGCCAGCCCTTCGACGATGGCTGTTTTGCCCACCCCGGGATCACCGATCAGAACCGGGTTGTTTTTGGTCTTGCGCGAAAGAATTCTGATCACCCGCCGGATTTCACCGTCCCGGCCGACCACCGGATCCAGCCTGCCGGATCGGGCTTCCTCGACCAGATCGCGGCCGTATTTTTGCAGTGCTTCATAGGTCCCTTCGGGATCGGCGCTTGTTACGCGCTGGTGGCCGCGAATCGAGGTCAGTGTCTTCAGCAATAGCTCACGCGTGATGTTGAATTCCTGCAGGATGCTTCCCGCCGGCGTGTTTTTATCCTCATTGATAAAGGCCAGTAAAATATGTTCGGCCGACACATACTCGTCTTTTAACTTTTTGGCTTCATCCTGGGCGGCGACGAGCAATTTGTTTAATCGCTGGGTGATATACACCTTGCCGGGCTCGGAGCCCGGCCCGCTGATGTGCGCCTTCTTATCGAGCTCCTGCTCAAGCCTTGCGCGAACGGCATCGACCGACACCTCCATGCGCTGCAGCAGCCGCGGTATCAGCCCGTCGGGTTGCTCCAGCAATACCAGCAGTAAATGCTCGCCATCCACCTCCTGGTGGTTAAAATTTATCGCCTTGGTCTGCGCGGCTTGAATTGCCTCCTGGCATTTAACGGTGAATTTATTTAGATCCATATTAAACGTCTCCTTACGTTAAATTGATGTGAAATACACAACTTAGTTAAACGGGTTTTCTAAATCCCGAATGCGGGTTTCCAAAAAGTCGATGCGCTCCAACAAATCCAGTATGACCCCGATACCTGAATAGTTGATTCCCAGTTCATTTCGAAGTCGGATAATTTTATTAATCTGCGGCACCACATCGCTTTCAAAACGCCATTGTTCCGGCTCGTCATGCAGGTCAACCGGATCCACCAGGCCGAGACGAACAAAACGGTGAATCAGGCCCGGATGCACCATGCAGCGAATGGCAACCTCACTTAATCTGAGATAAGCAATGTTTGATCTGCGATATCTTAAAAGAACCGGAAGATTTGTTCGTCTTTTCATGGGAACCCACACTCCTTTTGGTATTTAACTCAATTGGGAGTTTAGTATCTTGGGTTAAACGCCGACACCTTGTTTAATTCTTCAAAAAGCTGTCTTTCCTTTTTAGAAAGCGACTTTGGGATCCTTATTTGCATAACGGCGTAAAGATCCCCCGGGCTTCCCTTGGGATTCGGCATCCCTTTGGCGCGCAACCTCAGCTTTTGACCGCTTTGCGTGCCGGGCGGCACCCTTAGCGTAACCGGCTCGGAAAGGGTCTGAATATCAATTTTTGCCCCCAGGGCGGCCTCCCATGGCGTGATGGGAAGCTCGGTATACAGGTCACGGCCCTCCAAGCGAAACCGGGGATGGCGCTCAATTTCCACTTTGAGAAATAAATCACCGCTGCCCCCGCCCCCGCTGCCTTTGCCGCCCTGGCCTGAGAGCCGGACCTTTTGCCCGGGTAAAATACCCGGCGGGATCTTAACGTCATAGCGCTTTTCACTGCTCGCAAGGCTTCCGTCCGCAGCCGGCGCTGTGGACTGCATGGTGATAGTTTTTGTCCCGCCGCGAAAGGCTTCCTCCAGCGGGATTCGAAGCACCGCTTCATGGTCGCTGCCCCGTCGTTGCCTGGTAAACGGCTGGCGGCCTTCGGAACCTGCAGACCCTTGCTGATACTGTCCGCCGAAAAGCGTCTCAAAAAAATTGCTGTAATCTCCGCCGTCTGAACTCCAGAAAAAATTATCCTGCCGGTCCCGGGGTCCAGCGCCGAAATCAAAATTTTGCTCCCAGCCCGGTGGCGGCCGAAAGTTGTCGCCCTGCTGCCAGCCGCTGCCGATCTGATCGTATTTTTTGCGTTTTTCCGGATCCTTCAGCACTTCATAGGCTTCGTTGATCTCTTTAAACTTGTCCTCGGAGCCGGCTGTCTTGTTCAAGTCCGGGTGGTATTTTCGTGCAAGTTTGCGGTAGACGCGTTGGATTTCATCGCGCGAAGCATCCCGGGAAACTCCCAGGGTTTTATAATAATCTTTATACTGGACCGCCATAATTGTCTTTCCTTGATCAATTCAGCTAATAACAAGTTCGATGGGTATGCTATATTTCTAAATGTTAGGGTGTCAACCGGGTTTTTGATTAAAAATTTGTCATCCTGCCGGCAGCGCGCAAAACTCCCCGGGAGGGTCCGGCCGCCGACAGGATCGAGGGTGCCTCTCACTGCAATCGTAAAGAAGCGCCCGACCAATATTATCGTTATCAGTGTTCCGTGAACTCGGCATCCACAACATCATCTTCGCTGCCTTGCCCGGGCTGACCGCTGCCGCCGGGAGCTGCCTGGCCGGCGGCATTTGCCTGCTGGTAGGCAGCCGCCCCGACCATGCTCAGGGCCTGCTGCAGGTCGCTGGCCAGCTGGAAATGGCGCTGTTTATCCGTGCTTTCGTCCTTGACCGCTGTGCGGGCGTCTGCAAGCAGCTGTTCACAGCGTGATTTCTCATGCGCCGGGACCTTGTCGCCCAAATCCTTCAACAGGCGCTCCAGCTGGTAGGCCAGGCTGTCCGTTTTGTGCCTGGCATCGATGGCCTCACGGTTTTGCTTGTCCTCTGCAGCATGCTGTTCGGCCTCACGGACCATGCGGTCCACCTCGCCTTTATCCAGGTTGGTGGATTCGGTAATGGTCACTGTCTGTTCTTTGCCGGTGGCTTCATCTTTGGCCGTCACATTCAGAATCCCGTTGGCATCGATATCAAAGGTGACTTTAACCTGGGGCATGCCGCGCTGTGCCGGCGGAATGCCTTCCAGCCGGAACCTTCCCAAAACACGGTTGTCCGAGGCCATCTCGCGCTCGCCCTGAAGCACCACGACATCCACCGCCGTTTGATTGTCCTCGGCGGTCGAAAACACCTCTTCGCGGCGGCAGGGTATGGTGGTGTTGCGATCAATCAGCTTTGTCATAACGCCGCCGAGGGTTTCGATACCCAAAGACAAGGGCGTAACATCCAGCAGGACCACGTCTTCCACCTCACCTTTAATCACCGCTGCCTGGACAGCGGCACCCACTGCAACCACCTCATCCGGGTTGACACTCATATTGGGCTGTTTGCCGCCGGTGAGCTTTTTGACCAGCTCCTGGACGGCCGGGACCCGGGTGGAGCCTCCCACCAAGATGAGCTCATCGATTTCGCCGGCAGTCAGCTTGGCATCGGCCAACGCCTGCTCAACCGGTTTCATGCAACGCCGCACCAGATCGTGAATCAGGTCTTCAAATTTGGCTCGGGTGATTTTTTGGGACAGATGCTTGGGCCCGGTGGCATCCGCCGTGATAAACGGCAGACTGATTTCAGTTTCTGCGGTTGCAGAAAGCTCGCATTTGGCCTTCTCCGCGGCCTCATAAAGTCTTTGCAGGGCCTGCTTGTCCTTGCGAAGATCGATCCCGTTGTCTTTTTTGAACTCATCGGCCACCCAGTCCACCAGGCGTTTATCAAAATCATCGCCGCCCAGATGGGTATCACCCGAAGTGGATCGCACCTCGCAGACGCCATCGCCGACATCCAGAATCGATACGTCGAAGGTGCCGCCGCCCAGGTCGAACACCAGCACGGTTTCATTTTTCTTTTTTTCAAGTCCGTAGGCTAGGGCCGCCGCGGTGGGCTCGTTGATGATGCGCAAGACCTTTAAGCCGGCGATTTCACCGGCCGTTTTGGTGGCCTGGCGCTGGGCATCGTTAAAATAAGCCGGTACGGTAATGACGGCTTCGGTCACTTTTTCCCCCAGATGACTGGAGGCATCGCCAACCAGTTTGCGCAAAACCTGGGCGGCGACCTCTTCCGGGGCAACCAGTTTGCCGCGCACATCAAAGCGCACGGCCTCATTGGGTCCTTTGACAACCTTATAGGATACAATTTTGGATTCCTCATCCACCTCCCCCCATTTGCGGCCGACAAACCGCTTGGTGGAATAAATCGTCGATGTGGGATTTAAGATGGCCTGGCGCTGGGCGATTTGCCCGGCCAGACGCTCACCGTCCTCGGTATAGGCCACCACCGAAGGGGTCGTGCGAGAGCCTTCGCTGTTGGGGATAACCGTCCCTTTGTCTGCCTCCCAGACCGCCACAACCGAGTTGGTCGTTCCCAGGTCAATTCCGATTGCTTTTGCCATTTTTTATCTCCTTTGTTGAAAAATTTTTTTAAATCAAATCATTGGGGTTCTGCTTTCAGTTAAAATCTCGAATGGCCGTTGTGGACCACCTGAAATCAGAACAATTTGGTAAAATTTATCTGCCTGCTGAATTGAAAATTGCTTTGGGTTTTTCCTTTCCGGCTTCGAAATTTTGACTTTAGCTGAAAATAATTATAAAAAAATGTATGTCAAATAATCTTTTTAATAATTACTTATATTACTTAATAAAATATCATTATAAAAGTAATATAAATTCATTCCAGAAATTTTACGCCATCTGTATAAGGCCAATGACGATTGGATAGCACAAAATTAGGGGTTTGGTCAGGATTTTAATGAAACAGTTTTGAACTTGAAATTATGCGCATCAATAATTATTATATAAATTATGATTATTTATTACATTACTTTTTAAAATTTTCTCATATAGTTAATCTATTTGCTCAAGGGGTAACGTATGGAAAATAAATCGAAAATGGGTAAAAAGGAAACTTCTTTGCCTCAAACCTCAGCTGTGGACCTGATGGGAAAGCAATCGGTTCGGGCAACGTTTCGATTGTCAGTGGAGTGCATCAATGCCATAAGCATCCTTTCCGCCCAAATGGGGATTAAACAAAAATCTGTTTTTGATCACCTCATGGAGGATGCGAATTCATTGGCTACGATTGCCCGGAAGGCAGAATCCGCCATGTTGAATAAAGAAGATCGTACCCAAAAAACTTTTGTGATCAGCAGAAAATCACTATCTTTATTGGATACGATCTCCAAGCAGTTTAACTCTTCAAGGGATGATTTAGTTGAAGTTTCAGTTCGACGGCTTTTGCCAATCATTGCCAAAGAACGCCAAAAGCAGGTCAAGCGGGAAGGGTTATCATTAAAAATCGCCGAGCATTTAAAGGAAGGGATAGGACTAGTGGATGAAATAAAGCGTCAACTGGGAAACGAAGATCTGATCTCTAAAGCAATGGATGCCGTCATTGAAACTTATAAAAAGTCTTACAGCACCATAGGGTCCTTCATCGAGAAAGGCAAACGGATTGAAGATTTTCCCTTTGAAAAATTGAATAAAAGATAAACGACCCAATTAATTATTTTTAAAAAAAGTGTAAAAAAGTAATATGTCATTTACTTGACATATATTTAGTTAAAAATTATATTTTAACACAAATAATTTAGTGAGCAGATACCAAATCCAAGGGAGGTGGTCTTATGAAAAGTTTAATTCCGTGGAAAAAACAAAACCGTGAAATGGCCAGTTTGCGTCAAGATTTTGATGATGCAATGGATAGATTTTTCGGCGATCCTGTTTTTTCAATTCCCAAATTGTTTTCTGAAAAAAGCTGGTACCCCAATGTGGATGTGAGTGAGGGAAAAAAAAATATTATCGTTAAAGCCGAGGTCCCAGGCGTTGATAAGGAGGGAATAGATATTTCCTTAGATGGAAGACTCTTAACCATACATGGTGAAAAGAAACACGAAAAGGAAGAATCCGATGAACACTATCATCGCGTGGAAAGCTCATTCGGTTTTTTTAAAAGGACCATCGAACTTCCGGCTGAGGTCGATGAGTCCAATGTGGACGCCAAGTATAAAAATGGTGTTTTGAAAATAAAGCTCAAAAAGGCCAAAGAGGCTGAAACGAGAACAATTAAAATAAAAACAGGCAAATAGATCCTAAAAAAAGAAAGGAGGATACAGCCATGATACTCAGACGACCTTTTTATTCACCAACCTGGGGTTTGAGAAACTCTTTTGAAGATCTTGAGCGTATGCGAAGACAGCTCGATGGAATGTTTGGTGGTTGGGAACGAAGACCTTCCCGCGTACTGGGTGCCGGTGTGTTTCCGTTAATCAACCTCAAGGAGGATCGCGACAACTACTCTGTGCGAGCGGAACTGCCCGGATTAAAAGCAGAAGACATTAATATCTCGGTAACCGGCAATAACCTGTCGATATCCGGCGAGCGCAAAATAGCGTCTGAGGGAGAAAATGTCAGGTACCACCGCCGCGAGCGTGAGGCCGGAAGCTTCAGCCGTGTTATTGCATTGCCCGGGGAAGTAGACGCAGATAAAGTGGAGGCCACGCATTTGGATGGCATTTTGACCGTTGTCATTCCGAAGGCAGAAGTGACCAAGCCCAAACAAATCACTGTCCGCTAATTTAAAATACCATTTTGGAAGGAGGGATATAAAATGGCCGAAACCAAAGAAATACAAGCCAAGGAAAAACAGGAGGTATCCGTACCTGCCGAACAGACTAAACCCGGTCCGGTCTTTACGCCGGCGGTGGATATATTTGAAACTGAAAAAGAGATCACCCTCCTGGCGGATCTTCCGGGTGTGAAATCGGATGAACTGAACATTGACCTGCGTGACAATGTCTTGACCCTGACCGGTGAAGTGACCCCCTGGGAAGGCGCCGAGGAAGAAGACCTGCTGATTGAATACGAAATCGGTCGGTATTTCCGGCAATTTACCCTGTCTGAGGTCATTGATCAGAATAAGATTGACGCTCAGTTAAATGATGGCGTCTTGAGGCTGACCCTGCCGAAAATTGAAAAGGCCACGCCCCGCAAAATCTCCGTCAAGGCAGGTTAATTAAATATCGAGGCCGGGGCCTGAAAACCGAAAAGGCCCCGGCTTTTTTACTCGGGCTTAAATTTTTCTATTATTTTTCCGCGTTCAATGAAACCGGCAATGTCAGCTGAAACATTTTCATAAACTGACATTGCCGTTTTAAGTTTATTGACAACCGGGTCATCTGGGCCCAGCATCTTCTCTGCTTTCGATAACAGCCTGCGGCCCTTTTCGAAATGATTCGATATTTCAGCCAATATTACCTTGCGTTTTTCATGCTTTTTTCTCTCATTGGCAATAATCGGCAAAAGCCTACGAACTGAATATTCAACCAGAGCATCTCTTGGTGCGCCATATTCACTGGAAATCGTATCCAAAAAGGATAATGACCTGCGGCTGATGACAAAGGTCTTTTGGACGCGTTCTTGGCGATCAAATTCCGTGTTTTCGAGTTCATTCGCCATGTTTTTTAAGATCTGAACATCCTCCATTAAATGGTCAAAAACTGATTTCTGTTTGATCCCCAACTGGACTGAAAGGATACTGATGGCATCGATACAAGCTTCAGAAAGTCGAAATGTGGCCCGCACCGATTGTCGTCCCCTGAGATCCAGCGCTGATGGGTTAGCTCCGGATATACTTATATCTATCTGATTATCTTTGGCTTTTTTCACAAAACAACTCCTCTTTTTAAATCCCGATTTCTAATATTACTTTAATATAATGAAATTTTTAAGTAATGCAATAAAAATATAGTTGTGGATCTTGACAACAAGTAATTTGTTTTTATCATATAATCGAATTTCATTGTTAGTCAAATGGTCGGGTGGCAGTTTAACACATTGTTGGTAATTAATAATAATTAGGGAGGTGTTAAAATGATTTACCGCAGATTTTTTAACGTTCCCACATACGGGATCAGAAGTCCGTGGGATGAGTTACATCGGATGCGACAGCAGCTTGACCAGATGTTCGATGATACACCGAATCAACGCGTCAGTGCCGGGGTATTTCCGCTGATCAATCTGACTGAAGACAAGGACCATTATTATGTTCGCGCCGAACTGCCGGGTTTGAAAGGTGATGAGCTTGATATTCAGGTTACCGGCAAAAACCTTGCTATCTCCGGTGAAAGAAAGATCGCAGCGGCCGAAGAAGGCGCCAGGTATCACCGCCGGGAACGCGAAGCCGGCTCATTTTCCAGGATGATCGGACTTCCCGGTGAGGTCGATACCGAAAAGGTCGAGGCCAGTCTGGAAAACGGAATTTTATCCATTGCGATTTCCAAGGCTGAGATCGCAAAACCCAAGCAAATTAGCGTAAGCGCTTAAAAAAAATCTTTCACCAAGGAGGGATTTAGCGATGGCTGATCAACAGAGTAAAGAACTTAAGGTTCGAGAAAAACAGGAAGTGGCCAGTCCCGCCGAGCTAACCACGCCGGGGTTGGTTTTTACGCCTGCGGTTGACATATTTGAAACGGAAAAAGAGATTACCCTGCTCGCCGATATACCGGGCGTAAAAGCAGATGACTTAACGATTGATCTTCGTGACAACACCCTGACCCTGTCGGCAGATATTGCTCCAGCTGATAATACTGAAGCGGAAGAGATTTTGATTGAGTATGAAACCGGCAGATATTACCGTCAGTTTACCCTTGGGGAATTAATCAACCAGGAAAATATTGACGCAAAGCTTAGTGACGGCGTGCTTCGCTTGTCACTTCCCAAGGTCGAAAAGGCAACCCCGAAAAAAATAAGTGTCAAGACAGGCTAGAAGGAGCACGGGGCCGGATAATATGTGCCCTGCATATTTGAGGGATTCCGGCTCCGGTTAAATTCCGTCAATAAATTTTGATTTTTTTCAACCGACGTTTCATTCATTCGCCTTTTGTTTGGTTGGTGCCAATCCGGGCTGATAAAATAGGGGGTGACATGATGGATGCCCATCCAGTAGACCCCCTCCATCGATATCAGACATTTCGGCTCGATCCAATTAAATTATTTTAACATATTAGAGAGGTTAAAATGAATAGAGACCATTGTCCTGAATGCGGCCGTTTGTTGTCGAAAAACCGCAGCGAATGTCATTTTTGCGGATGGGATGAAAGATTTGATCAGTACAGCTATTCTTTCAAGTTAGAAAACCATTTAGCCTATCATGATCCGAGCGAATGGCGTCCGGACCAACAGCTCGGATTTTGATAAAAAAGTAATTTAACAGATCGTCAATCTTATCTGAGGTGTCTATCATGGCCAAAAGTTATTTTGCAATTCTCGGTATATCTCCGCATGCAACGGTCGATGAAATCAGAAGCGCGTATCGTCGCCTTGCCAAGGAATTTCACCCGGATTATTATGCCGGTGGCAGCGAAAAGTTCCGTGATATTCAGGAGGCCTACTCCGTGCTCGGAAACAACCGGCGAAGACGTGAATATAAGCAGAATATCAAGAAGATCAGAAAAGCGTCGCCAAGAACACCATTTAGACCCGCCGTCTACCCTGAACCCGAACCGCTGATTCCCGCAGAAAGCCCGGTCGATCTGGGTAAAATATCACCGGTGCGATCATTTCAGGCATTCACCCCCTCGGTCCACGAGGTCTTTGACTGGCTGTGGATCAATTTTTCCAATCTCGCCCAGCCGAAATCCGCTCGCGTCCAAAACCTGACGCTTGAAGTAACGCTCACCCCGCAGCAGGCGCGTCGCGGTGGAAATGCCAGGATCATGGTACCGGCCCAGGCCGTTTGTCCGGCATGTTGCGGTCACGGGGGCGTCGGATTTTATGAATGCGCCCGGTGTGCCGGTGAGGGCAAGATTTTCGGTGAGATGCCGGTTTCCGTTTCATTTCCGCCGGATCTTGCAAAAGACCATGCCGTCATGATCCCCTTGGACCGATTCGGAATTCCAAACACCCATCTGACTATGCTATTCCGGCCAATCGGGGCTGACTCAGCCTGAAGCAGTTTCAATGGCAACATCCAGCGCTTGCGGCGTGTCTCTAAATACAGCTAATAATGGATCGACGATCGCAGTCCCCAAAAGTGCAATCAGATCCCGGCCAAAAGAATTTTCCTTGAGTTAATTGCTTTATGCAAATAAAATACTCTCCCAAACGCTTTTTTACCCCCAACGTATATCGTCTTTGGCGGGCGCTTGATGCGCGGCGGTAAAGATCGGGTTTTTTTTTAAGGGAGAGAATTGTGCACAAAAACGAAATTTTAGAAATGGCCAGGCAATACGTCTGTCCGGGAAAAATCGCGACTTTCGGGCAAATCGGTATCGATCTTGTCATCGGCAAACGGGAAGGCCCTTATATCTTTGATATCGACGGGAAAAGGCTCATCGATCTTCACCTCAACGGCGGCGTCTTCAATCTGGGCCACCGCCATCCGGAACTGATTGCGATACTCATGTCCGCCCTGGAGGAGACAGATATCGGTAATCATCACTTTGCCAGCGAAGCCCGGGCCCTTCTGGCCCGAAAGCTCGCCGAAAAAACACCCGGCGATCTGAACTACACGGTCTTTGCTGCAAGCGGGAGCGAGGCCGTGGATATTGCCATCAAGACGGCCAGATGGGCCACGAAGCGGCGACAGATCGTCTCTTTGGACCAGGGCTACCATGGCAGCACCGGAATTTCCGGCAATGTGGGCGACCCCAAAAACATGGACTATTTTCTGAGCCGGGGCTCCAACGCAGAGTATGCGCATGTCCCCTTCAATGATCTGCCGGCCATGGAAAATATACTTTCACGCCAAGAGACGGCCGCCGTGATCATGGAAACCATCCCCGCCACCTGCGGCTTCCCCCTGCCCGTGGACGGATACCTTAAAGTTGTCGCGGAGCTGTGCCACAAATACGGATCGCTGTATATCGCCGACGAAGTGCAAACCGGCCTGGGGCGTACCGGAAACCTCTGGGGGGTCACCACCTTCGACGTCGTTCCGGACATTCTGGTCACCGGCAAGGGGCTTTCCGGAGGCATCTATCCCATATCCGCCACGGTCATTTCCGAAAAATGGGGGGGCTGGCTCACAGAAAACGGCTTCGGTCATGTCTCCACCTTCGGCGGCGCCGAACCGGGCTGTCAGGTGGCCTCCCGGGTGCTGGACATCTGCTCCGATGCGGCGCTGCTGGCCTCGGTCCGGCAACATGCAAAAATCCTGGGAGACGGGTTCGCCGACCTAAAAAGCCGCTATTCTTTTTTAAAGGAGATCCGGCAGTGCGGCTTGGTGATCGGCCTCAAGTATGACGATCCGCTGGGGGCGGTGAGGATGTGCAAAGCTCTCTATGAAAATGGGATCTGGGCCATGATCGCCGGCTTCGACTACTCGGTAATGCAGTGCAAACCGTGGCTCTTGCTGGATCGCCCGTTAATCGATGACATCCTGACCCGGTTCGAGGAGGCCCTGAAGATATGCACTCCCTAATCCCCCGTCCAGCCGGCACCCATCAGAAAATCATGCTCTCAAGCGAGTTGTTGTCTGAATTTGAAAAAGGATTGAATCCCCAAAAGCCCGCGGCATCCAAAATACCAGCCAGAATTGTCGGATATGGAGAAATTTCAGCCATCTTCGAGATCGAAGCAGATAAACATCACGTGTATAAACGTCTGCCGCTTTTTGTCAGCTTGGCTGCTGCCCGGCATTATCAGCAAATGTACCTGGACTACTGCGGCCTGCTTGTAAAGGCCGGCCTATGCCTGCCGGAGCATGACACCCGCATTGTGGCGGTGCCCGGCCGGCCGGCGGCCCTTTACATCGCCCAGCAAAAACTGCCTGACGCAAATTTTGGACATCAGCTCATTCATCAGCTTGATGACGGCTCAAGCCTCGATCTGATCGAGCAGGCCATCCGTGAAATTGGCAAAATCTGGCATTTTAATGCCACCAACAAACCCGATGTCGAACTGGCCATCGACGGTCAGCTTTCCAACTGGGTGTGCGACGCTGAAAATAATCAAACCCTGTGCTATATTGACACCAGCACCCCGCTGTTCCGCAAACAAGGCATTGAACAGCAAAACCCGGAGCTTCTGCTTAAAAGTGCGCCGGGTTTTTTGCGCTGGATTATCCGTCTTTTCTTTTTGCAGGACGTCATGACCCGCTATTACATCCCCAGGCTGGTGTTCATGGACCTCATTGCCAACCTGCACAAAGAACAAAAGTCCGAATTGGTCGAACCGGCCATTGAGTGCGTCAATGCGCATTTGCCGCCCGACCAAACGCCGCTTAGCAAAACCGAGGTTGACAAATATTATCGAGAAGACAAGTTAATCTGGGTGGTATTTTTAGGGCTGCGGCGTCTGGACCGGTTTTTCACCACCCGGTTATTGCGGCAACGCTACGAATTTATCTTGCCGGGCAAAATCAAACGCTAAGGAATCCTGATGTGCGATACGATTGCAGCCACGGGACGTGCCACGGCTGACGGCATCACGCTGTTTGGCAAAAATTATTTTGATGGATATCCCCCAATGTGCCCCGGATTGAATTAGGGCTCCTTTCTGTTCACTTTGAATTTGTCGAAATCTCGATCATAACTGTATATGATGTTCTGAGCGTCTTTTTCTAAGTTGGCTGCAAGATAACAGTCTACGATTTCCACATTTTTCTCACGCCACAATTCCAGCGTCCGTTGAACAATTTTTTTCTCCTTGATTGTGATTCCTTTGTATCTAAGCAACTCCGCTAATCCGTCGACAATCTCTTTTTTAGGGATTTTATAAAAGCTTTTTAAAACATAAATCACTTGAAACAAAACTATCAATTTCAGCTCAACCCGCATCTCGCCACTTTCCAGTGATTCAAAGAAGCTGTATAACTTCCGATATTTCTTGTTTTTATCGCCTGTTAAAAACCGTATCAGAACATTGGTATCCAATAAAACGATCATTTATTCCATCCCTGATTAAATCCTGCTTCAGTTGCTTTATCGATGTCAGCCTTAGTTGGTTTTGGTTTTTGGGATGCATAACCACTAAAGATGCCAAATAGTCGCTCAGTTGAAGACTTCCCCCGTTGCTCTTTGGCGAGAGGTTTCAATAAAATGCCTTCAGATTCAGAAATCACATCAATCTGATCGCCGATCTCTATCTGGTATTTTTTTCTCAGTGAAACAGGGATGACAATTTGACCCTTAGGGAACACTTTCATTTTAATGGATTCTTTTGTTGCTGCTCCCATGATTATCCTCCTGATTAAAAGTTTGAAATGTTATACAAATAAAATATTTCAGTATAACCATAATGTCAACAACTTTTAAAACCTAGCCAAAAGGGCGATGTGATATGACACCATCTCCAAGCATCCACCTCTGTGCAGATTCCGGCTTTTCGGATACTATCGCAATTTTGCCCGACAGCCTCTTTTCTAATCGAGCCAGTGCGGCCGGATTCTCCGATGCCTGAAAAATTTCACATTTTTTTACAAATCATTCACTGAATATATTTGCATCTTATGCTACTATGTAGTATTGTAGGATAACATGAAAAAGCGTATTTATTACCTCATACTGTTTGAAGTAATTTTGGTTTTAGCACTGACCATTGCCTGGGAATTCTGGCTTGAGGATCTCATTTGCCCATTATTTTTTGCTGATCACGCAACGGAAAATCTAGTTGAACGACTGGAATACATCGTAACATCCTTTGTTTTTGTTGTGATCGCTTTGATTGTGCCACTCCGGCTAATCGTCAACGGCGTTTCGAAGCTGGAACGGACCCAGGCAACACTCCAAGCGGCGCTGGATAATATCAAGACTTTACGGGGATTGGTTCCGATTTGTGCCAACTGCAAAATGATACGCTGTGATAATGGACACTGGCAGCAATTGGAAGCTTATATTGGAGAGCATTCAGAAGCACAATTAAGCCACAGCATTTGTCCTGATTGTGTGACCAAGCTTTACCCTGATTTATAAGAAGTTATTTTTGAGTGAGCCCTCTTTAGTATCTTAGATCATATTAGCTCATTTTTCCGGTTTATCCGGCTTCGGTTGAAAAATCCTATGAAGCGGCAACCCCGGCTAAATCCGAATCCAGCTGAATACCATATTTTTTGATGCGCTTCCAGATGGTCACCCGGCTCACCCCTAAGATGCGCGCGGCTTCGGATTGATTACCGCTGACGCGGCACAGCGTATTAATCAGCTTGGTGCGCTCTTCTTCCCATGACGCCGGGCTTTGATGGTGATTCACCAGCGGCCTTTTGCCGTTGGAAATGATTTTGGGAGGGAGATGCTCTTGGCCGATCCAATTGCCGGAACACAATACAAACGCGTATTCAATGGCATTGCGCAGCTCCCGAACATTGCCCGGCCAGGAATAGGTCAACAGGGCTTCCATGGCTTCAGGGGTCAGGCCGACTATTTTTTTACTGCCCTTGGCGGCATTTTGTTCGATAAAATTTTGGACCAGCAGGGGGATGTCCTCGGTTCGTTCGGCCAGCGACGGACAACCTAGGGGAAACACATTGATCCGGAAAAAAAGATCTTCGCGAAATAAATCCTGCTCGATCAGGGCATCGAGGTCCTTGTTGGTGGCGGAAATTATTCTGACGTCCACCGCAATCGTCTTATGATCACCGACCCGTTCGATTTCTTTTTCTTCCAGCACCCGCAGAAGTTTTACTTGAGTGGCCGGCGGTATATCACCGATTTCATCTAAGAAAATTGTGCCTTCGTGGGCTGCCTCAAAACGACCGATGCGCGTGCGATCGGCACCCGTATAGGCGCCTTTTTCGTGGCCGAAGAGTTCGCTTTCCAGCAGGTTTTCATTCAGGGCGGCGCAGTTTACCTTGATAAAGGGTTTGTCTTGGCGGGGGCTTTCCTCATGTATTGCCCGGGCCACCAGTTCTTTGCCGGTGCCGCTTTGGCCGTGGATTAAAACCGGCGCATCGGTCCGGGCGACGTTCTCGATGAGCTCAAAAAGACGCTGCATCGGCGGCGAACCGCCTAAAAGGCCGTGATGAGCTTCCTCCAGGTGACAGCTTTTGCGCAGGGTTTCGATTTCCTGCTGCTGCCGCACAATTTCAGAGATATCGGTGAAGGTTTCGACGGCTCCGATCATTTGTCCCTCAGAATCTCTGAGCACGGCCGCATTCTTGACCACATGCAGCGCGCGGCGGTCCTTTTTGGAAATCAAACATTTCTTGGCCTTGACGTTTCCGGTTACATAAAGTTGGCACCACTGCTTGCCCGCCCCCCGGCCAAAAAGTTCACAGCCGGTGCAATTTAAGGTGCGGCAATTCCGGCCGACCAGCTCATCGGCCGAATAGCCGGTCAACTTTTCGGCCGCCGGATTCATCGCCAGGATATTGCCCTCCGGGTCCATAACCATCAATCCGTCCTGCAAGGTATCGACAATCGTTTTCCAGTATTTGGCTATATCCATCAGCATACACTCCTTATATGCAAAATTCGTGCGCTATTTTTTTCATATGTTGCTGAAATAGAGAAATTTAAAAAAAATGCGCCGCATAAAATAATTATTCCGCCGGATCTTCGATCAAATAACCTAATTAAGCATTCAAAGAATAATGTACACTTCGAAAGACCCTATTTTTCAGGGCGGAATAATTGCGTTAACTGTTAACTATGTTAACCTTACGGGTGTTAACTTAACACTTTTTGTTAACCATTACAATGGCGAAAGGGGTGTGGTGCGGATTTATCTGAAAGAATTTTAAATTATTTTTTTTGGTTTTATTGAAACATAGAGTTGAGAGACCGTAGGAGCGGCTTGTGCTTGCATCCCGCTGTTTTTCAAGCGAGGCAGCCGCGAATTTAATTGCTGCGGCTGGAAATCGCTTCCATTTTTTTAATTTGGCACAGGGCTTGCTAACCTTATATCCCCTGAATAATTGATATTAGAAATTGCGCCGGATGAGATCTGAAACAAGGTTCATTCGTTTACAAATATAAACTGATTTTTTACTGTTTTATAAAAGAAGAAAGGAGAAAAAATGACTAGAAAAGTAATTGTAACGGTAATGGCGTTCTTTTTTTTGTTTTCCGCGGTGGGGATCAGCTTTGCGCTGGATAAAGGCAACAAGCGCAAAGGGAAATACACCTATCGCAAAGTTTACAAAGCGTGCTTTGAGCGTGGTGCCGTTGAGTCCAAGACGCCCCCTATCAGTCCGGCCGATAAGTCCCAGGCCGAGTGGGAAGCTATGTTTAGCAGCCAAGATTATACGCAGTTCGGCTGTGAGGAGGAATGGAGCGCTCTGAATGATACCCAGGTCACGGATATCTATACCTATTTATACGAACATGCATCCGATTCGCCGACCCCGGCCAAATGCAAATAACCCGGAGTATTGAAGGCCGGGTTACCCTACCCGGCTTCAACTCCCATAAATATCAGGACAAGTTTCATCAAATTATTAACAAGAGAAGGAGGAAGTTATGCGTTTTCAAAAAGTGTCAGCCATATCCTTAATACTGGGCTTTGCGTTAGTCCTCGGTATTGGATGTGCAAGCCCGGCTCTGGCGTCAGACAGCGCCAAGACGGGACAGCCGTCCGACTGGAAATTTCATGATATCGTGGATTTGGCCTTCATCCAGCAGTACGCCAAATTGCCGCAGCCCGAAGGGGTTATGATCATCGATTCCCGACCCTACAAACCCAAGTATGCCATTGGGCATATTCCAACGGCTATCAGCATTCCGGACAGCCAATTTGATAAAATGACCGCCAAGCTGCCGGCTGATAAAAATGCGCTGCTTATTTTTTATTGCCAGGGGCCTACCTGAAAGCTGAGTCACAAATCCGCCAGGAAGGCGGAAAAACTTGGTTACACCAATGTTAAAGTTTTTGCCGATGGATTCCCCGGATGGATGAAAGCGCCAGGCAGTTATGCGGCGGTTTCCATTGAGTATGTTGCCAAACAGTACGAAGCCAACCAGACGATCATTGTGGACTCGCGGCCCAAGCGCGCAAAATTCGACCAAGGTCACATCCCGTCTGCTATCAGTATCCCCAACACCCAGTTTGACGAATTGAAGGGCAAACTGCCGGCGGATAAGGCAACACCGCTCATTTTTTATTGCGGCGGGTTTACCTGAAAGCTGAGTCATAAATCCGCCAGGAAGGCGGTTAAACTTGGATACACGAATGTTAAGGTTTTTGCTGCCGGTTATCCGGCCTGGAAAGCCGCATACGGCAAAGGCACCTCAGTTGCCCTTGCTTCTGCTAAGCCTGCCACGCCTAGCATGCTGAAAGCAGGTAAGGTAGAAGGCAGCGTGGACATGGACACCTTTATAAAGATTGTCAAGAATAACCCTGAGAGCATCATGCTGATCGATGTGCGGGATGCTGATGAATTTAAACTCGGTTCTTTTAAATCAGCCATCAATATCCCGGTGGATGACCTCGAGGCTAAAATTAAAACCTTGCCGACGGACAAACCCATTGTCTTTGTCTGCGGCACCGGTGCCCGCAGCGGTGAATCTTACTACATGGTTCAGGATGTCAGGCCGGCATTGAAAAATATCTACTACCTGGAAGGCACCTTGACTTTTCAAAAAGACGGATCATTTGAAATTAAGGAACCTGTCTCCGGATAGATCTTCAATTCCTTTGATAATTGCAGCAGCCGTTCCAACCGGGACGGCTGCAGTTTATCGTATTAAAATTTAACCCGGAAAAACCGGCGAGAACAGCCGCACAGGCACCGCAACACAAAGAAAAAATATTTAATATATGTACACTTCGTGCCTGGGTGGCGGAAGTATTTTGTTAGATCAATATTTCGCAAACATGATGTGATTTCAATAGACCGAAACGTGGAGCCGAACATGAAAATTACGGGAAAGAAACATCCGCTTCAAAAATATATAATATTACTGACCTCCTGTTTGTTGCTGCTGCCGCAAATTGTGTCCGCAACGGATTCAAAGCAAGAGCAGGCGCCCGGCCTATCTATGGCCCAGCAGGCCACCAAATCGAAAGAACACTGGATTACGACAGACCACTCCAAGCACGAGATTCTACAACAGAAATTTCAATCCGGCGAAGAGATCACCGCGGCCTGTATTTCCTGCCACTCCGAGGCTGAAAAGCAATTTCACAAAACCATCCACTGGACCTGGCTGGCCGACCCTTTGGATAAACAAAATGAATACGGCAAGGCCGGCAACTCGCTTAATAACTTCTGTATCTCCACCAACAAGACGGCGGATGCCGGCTGTCTGTCGTGCCACCCGGGCTGGGGCAACTCTAAACAAACCGCCGTCAATTGTCTGGTGTGTCACAGCGGCAAGAGCATGAATTTCGATGAGGCGGTAACAGACATCAAGGGGTTTCTCGCAGAAGGCGACGATGAGTCCAAGGAAATGGCGGGTGAAATCCAGGCCGAATTGCGTGACGCCGCCCAGAACATCGTTCTGCCGACGCGAAAAAACTGTGGATCATGCCATTTTTACGGCGGCGGTGGCGACGGTGTCAAACACGGTGATCTGGATACATCACTTACCAAACCGAGTAAAACCCTGGATGTCCATATGGGGGTGGATGGTCAAAACTTCAATTGCACTCGCTGCCACACAACAAGCCTGCACAATATTTCCGGACGGGTTTATACGCGGCCGGCGGCCACGGATCGCAAGAGCCTGGTGGAAGATGACCTGACCACCAAGATTACCTGTGAATCCTGCCATACCGCCAAGCCCCACAAGGGTGGCAAAAAGATGAACGAGCACACCGATAAAGTGGCCTGTCAGAGTTGCCATATCGCAGAATTTGCCCGGGTCAACCCCACCAAAATGTCCTGGGATTGGTCCCAGTCGGGCAAATTAAAAGACGGTAAAAAGTTCAAGACCAAGGACGAAGTCGGTAAATATGACTATATGACCATCAAGGGGCAGATGAAGTGGGTTAAAAATGTCAAACCCGAATATTTCTGGTACAACGGGGTGATTAAATCCGTCACCGCCAAAGATAAGATAGATCCTAGCGGCGTGGCAAAAGTTTCCTGGCCGGTGGGTGATGGGGAAGATCCGAATTCACGAATCTATCCCTTTAAAGTGCACAGCGGCAAGCAACCCTATGACAAAGTCAACCAGACTTTGCTGATGCCGCTGCTTTCCGGTAAAAAGGGCTACTGGAACACCCTGGACTGGAACGAAGCGCTGGCTATCGGACAGGGGGCCATGGGGCTGCCTTTCTCGGGTGAGTTTGATTTTGTCGAGACATCCTATGTGTTTCCGATCACACACATGGTGGCACCCAAGGATCAATCACTGTCGTGTACCGAATGCCATTCGAAAACCGACAGCCGTCTGGCGAACCTGAAAGGGTTTTACATGCCCGGACGTGACGCTTCGAAGATCCTAAATTACGCCGGTTGGGGCGTTGTGCTGGCCAGTCTGCTCGGGGTGTTGATCCATGGCCTGGGCCGCATTTTCAGCAACGGCAACGGCAGAAAGGAAGACTAGATCATGACAACCAACGGAAAAATGAAAAATATTTATCTGTATGCACGTTTTGAGCGGCTGTGGCACTGGCTGCAGACGCTGTTGATAATCATCCTGCTGCTGACCGGTTTTGAAGTCAATGGCGCCTTTACGCTGTTCGGTTTCGGCACGGCGGTGGAAGTGCACAATTTTGTCGGCCTGACCTGGCTGATCGCGTTTGCCTTCTTTGCCTTCTGGATTATGACCACCGGTGAGTGGAAGCAGTACATCCCCACCACCAAAAAGATGTTCGCGGTGGTGCGTTACTACATGTACGGCATCTTTCGCGGTGAATCCCATCCGGTGCCCAAGCGCAAAGAGGCCAAGCACAATCCGCTGCAGCGCATCGTGTATCTGATCCTGGCGGCGATATTGCTGCCGGTGCAGATGGTGACCGGGTTTTTATACTGGGGCTACAATTCCTGGGGCGAGTGGGGGCTAGGCTGGCTGTCTTTGCAGGTGGTGGCCCTGGTTCACACGGCCGGTGCGTTTGCAATCCTGTCGTTTATCGTGGTGCATGTTTACATGATCACCACCGGTCACACCCTGTTTGCCCACACCCGGGCCATGATCACGGGCTGGGAGCAAGTGGCGGACGAAGCGTCGGTGGGGGATTGGGAGTACAAGACATAAAATTAAAGGGGACCTGAAAAAACGGTCCCCTCTAATTTTATATTTAAAAATTTTTGATTTTCAATATATAAACTTATTCCTTCCTTGAATTCGCCATCGGATCAATGAACCACTGATTGCCGAAAACTAAATCCAGGTTAATAAAGGTAGAAGGGCTGCCGCCAGCCCCACCTCCGGGAACGGGCAACAAAACCCTGACTATTTCTTCATCACCCAAAAATATGGGGAAATTGTTGACTTTGTATCGCAAGCATATTAATATCCATCGTAAAATACTCGCTTGTATTTTACGATAGGGATAAAAAAATGGCTAATTATATTGATCGCTATGTTGAAGTCGCGGTAGCTGAAGACCTTCAGCGTAAAATGGTATTTATCGGCGGGCCCCGACAGAGCGGCAAGACAACCCTGGCCAAGCACATGTGTCAGAAAGCGGGATTTGATGTCCAAACCCGTTACTTGAATTGGGATGCTGCCGAGGACCGCGAATACATTATCAGGGAAAGTTTTCCGACGGAACCGGGGTATTTGATTCTTGATGAAATCCATAAATATTCCCGCTGGCGACAGGTCGTTAAAGGTCTATTCGATAAAAGAGGCGATGAGCTTCAGGTAATGGTCACAGGAAGCGCCAGGCTCGATCATTACCGCCGTGGAGGAGACTCCCTTCAGGGACGTTATCATTTTTATAGACTTTTACCCCTCACCTGCGCCGAGATAGGCTGCCCTGCTCCAGCAACGATAAAAGACCTTTTAATATTCGGTGGGTTCCCCGAGCCTTTTTCACTGCAGTCCGAAATTCAAAGCCGCCGCTGGAGCCGAGAATATCGTTCAAGAGTTATCCAGGGTGATTTATCCGACCTGGAAAATGTGCAGGATTTAGGTATTATTGAAAGCATGGTGATCCGGCTGCCGGATTTGGTTGGTTCACCGCTTTCGTTGAATGCCCTCAGGGAAGATCTGCAGGTATCTCATCAGTCGGTGGCGCGGTGGATTACAATGCTTGAAAATCTTTATATGATATTTAGAATCTACCCATTCGGTGCCCCAAAGATTCGAGCTGTTAAGAAAGAGGCGAAACATTATCATTTCGATTGGACTGTCATACCAGATATGGGATTTCGTTTCGAAAACTTAATCGCCTGTCACCTCTTAAAATGGTGTTATTTTATGCAGGACACCGAGGGCCGTGATACCGAGCTCCGCTATTTCAGAGATGTCGACAAGCGAGAGGTCGACTTTGTTATCGTGGAGAATGGGGGTCCGATTCAATTCATCGAATGCAAAACTTCCAACAAAGAAGCCAGCCCTTCTCTAAGGTATCTTAAACTCCGATTTCCATCCGTGCCGGCCACTCAAGTGATTCTGGAACCGGATCTGGACTTGATGACCAAAGACGGCATACGGATTTGCGCTGCGCACAGGTTTCTCCATCAGTGGGCATGAACCAGCCTTATTATTGTTTATAATGCCGTATAAAATTGATAGGGCGAAGCGATTCCACCAATATTCAATTTTCAATATTCATTAGAAAGGTTTCCCATGGATTCAGTCGAGTTTCGAGAGGCCACCACCAGTGACCGCGCCCGCCAAACCCTGCTCACTCCTGCGAAAATGCTGGCCATGACAGCGTTTGATTATTTGACATCGGATGAGATGAGGGAACAGGTGGATGCGGAATTTACTCAGTCCAAATAAAATCCCAGAGCAGACTAACTCACCGTCTGTTGATACTATACTGCAGGTTTCAGGATAGGGCCGTATTTAGAATTTTGGATATCATCTCTGACTTTGCAAAACTTCTTTATTGTAGGGTGGGCAATGCCCACCGTACAGGGATACTGCTGGAATCCAAAAGTTCTCTCATGTTTCAAACATCATTCCACAGCCCTATAAGTGCTTATTTTCAGGGCGGATTAATTACTCTGAATCAAACTTCGAAAATAGCGAATAGCGCTATCAGCAGCCCAGTCCCGCTTGCCGATCACCTTTTCGACAATTCGCCCCTTCTTATCGATGATAAAACTTTCCGGCACACCGGTTGTCTGATAGAGGTTTTTGATACTTCCGGCACTGTCGAGCAGTGCCGGGAAAGTCAGCTTGTGCTTTTTCATAAAAGGCAGCACCGCCTTGGCCCCCCCTTCGTCAATACTGACCGCTAATATTATAAATTTTTCATCCTTCAGCTCCTGATAGAGCGTTTGCATGGACGGCATCTCTTCCACACAGGGGGCACACCAGGTGGCCCAAATATTGAGCAGGACCACCTGGCCCTTGAAGTCGGCCAGACTGACCATTTTGCCGTCCAGGTCCGGTAGCGTAAAATCGGGAGCAGGCATACCTTTTTCTGTTCGCGGCTTTCCTGCCGGATTGAAGTAAGACCTTTGAGATTGAAGCAGGACCATGATTCCAATCCCCACAATAAATAGTAAAATTATTATTGTGGATCTATAATTTAACCCATGATTTTTTTGAACTTCCTCTTGCATGTGTCTAAGCCCACACCCTTTATTTTAACGATTGCCTCAATTATGCGACCCTCAAAAATATCCCTTGCCGGGTTCTTGATGGGTTCATAAAAATTGAAGAAACTTGTCAGATCCATGCGTCGGCGGAATAGCTACCATAAGCTTCGCATATTTTTTACATTATTGATTGAAGTCCCCTCCTGAGAATGCAACTTCAAATGCTGTATATATTAATTACCTGCAAAATTTAGGTTATACAATAGAAAAAGCTTGACATTTAATTAACATATTATTATATGTTCATATGATCAACTGATAAAAACCGAGGATTTAAAACATGGCCGCGGAACTTCAAAATTCAAACGATGCTGTTGAAACTTGCATAACAAAAGGGATTCATCGAGACATCATCCGGACAGTGAACCAAAACATGCCGGATCCGGTTGCGCTATATGAGCTGGCTGACCTGTTTAAACTGTTCGGCGACAGTACAAGAATCGGCATTCTATGGGCCCTGAGCGAGTCGGAAATGTGTGTTTGTGATCTTTGCGCATTATTAAAAATGAAACAACCGGCGGTTTCCCACCAGTTGAAAAATTTAAAGCAGTCACGGGTTGTCAAAGCCAGAAGAGACGGTAAAATCGTTTACTACAGTCTGGAAGATGAGCACATCCGCCGACTGCTTAATCTGGGTATGGAGCATATGCGGGAATCCTAGTTAAGCCGCCCTGAAAACTGGCGCTTAACAGCTTGCAGGTCGTTTTTTCCAATCTATAGAATTTTGTTGGATTGATAGGCTGGCGGCTTAATTATGATGTATGCTGCGCCTTATTTTTTGATCGTTAGTTTCATCTCAGAGTCTGATGTTCAAAAACGGTATAAATTACCCAGATATGATCTATAATTTTTTTTTCAGGACATACCAACTAGGATATAGGTACTCCTAACATGGCAGAAATAAAAACTGAAATATTTACCGTTAAAAATATCGACTGCGCCTCTTGTGCGGCGAAAATTGAAAATGGTTTGAAAGCCGTGAATGGTGTCGAAGATGCTGTGCTCGACTTTGCCAGCCTGACCCTGCATGTGAGAGCCAGGGATCTTACGAGGGTTGTAGAAGAAGTCCGCAAGATTGAACCCGAGGTTGAGCTGGCAGCCAAATCTGAGATGACAACCGCGTATAAGCCCGATGATGAGTCGGGGGGATTTAAGCTTAAAAAAGAACTTACGATCCTGATTGTGGCGGCGGTTCTATTCTGCCTGCAGCTATTTTTTGAGGACTGGTTTCATCGGGGTTCGTTTTTCATATTGGAGTTGGCCATTGTTGTGGCAGCCTATCTGATTGCCGGCAGCAATGTTCTGCTTGGGGCGCTTAAAACGATCCGCAGGGGGACGCTATTCGACGAAAATGTGCTCATGGTAATCGCCACCGGCGGTGCCCTGGCGATTCATGCCTATTCCGAGGCCGTCGGGGTCATGATATTTTATAAAGTCGGCGAAATGCTTCAGAGTTTAGCCGTGTCCCGTTCGCGCCACTCGATAAAAGCTCTGTTGGCAGCCAAACCGGACAAGGCGGTTGTCAAAACCGATGACGGATACCGGGAAGTTGCGCCGGAATCTGTGGCCGTCGGTGATTTATTACTCATTAAACCCGGTGAAAAAGTTCCTTTAGACGGCAAAGTAATTACCGGAAACTCGCAAGTGGATTCATCTGCCTTAACCGGTGAATTCAAGCCGCTGACTGCCAGGCCCGGAGACACCGTCTTGGCCGGACAAATCAATAAAAGCGGCGCCCTAACCGTGCGTGTGTCGCGGCCCTTCAGCGAATCGTCAATTGCCAAGGTCATGAACCTGGTCGAAAATGCCACAGCACGCAAAGCGAAAACCGAAAAATTCATCACCACCTTTGCCCGTTATTACACCCCGGCGGTGGTGATGATTGCAGCGGGTATCGCCTTTCTTCCGCCGATTATATCCGGCGCCTCTTATCAAACCTGGATTTACCGTGCACTGGTGCTGTTGGTGATTTCATGCCCCTGTGCCCTGGTGGTCAGTATTCCACTGGGTTATTTCGGCGGGATCGGTCAAGCCTCCCGCAATGGTATCCTGGTAAAAGGCTCTAACTTTATCGATGTCCTGGCAGCCGTTAAAACGGTCGTGTTTGACAAAACCGGAACCTTGACCCGCGGCGTATTTAACGTCAAGGAAGTCGTCAATTTGAACGGATTTTCAAAAAATCAGCTGCTGGAATTTGCCGCTGCCGCGGAGCTGCAGTCCAATCATCCCATTGCCACTTCAATTATTGACGCGTTTAATAAAGAGGGGCGGGAGCTGAATTCAGCCATGGTTTTTGACCATACCGAAATCTCGGGACAGGGTGTCAAGGCCCGCTACGGAGACCATGCGGTGATGGTCGGCAACGACAGCCTGTTGCATTTAAAATCAATCGATCACCCTCGATGTGAATTTGACGGCACCGTGAGCCACATTGCGGTGGACGGCAACTACGCCGGCTACATCACGATCGATGATGAAATTAAGCCGGATGCGAAAAATGCCCTGAAAAGCCTTAAACAGCAGGGTATCGAGCAGGTTGTGATGCTGACCGGTGATAATGTCTGTGCGGCCGGCGCTGTAGCAAAGCGCCTGGGAATCGACAGCTTTTACGCCGATCTTTTGCCCGAAGATAAGGTCCGCATCTTTGAAAAGCTAGCCCGGCAAAATAAGAATGCCGGCAAAATCGCCTTTGTTGGTGACGGCATCAACGATGCACCGGTCCTGGCGCGGGCGGATGTCGGGGTGGCCATGGGGGCGCTGGGCAGCGATGCGGCCGTTGAGACGGCCGATGTGGTTTTAATGAACGACTCCCCCCTGAAACTGGCCGAGGCGGTTTCCATCGCCCGGCAGACCCGCCTGATTGTCTGGCAAAATATTATTCTGGCGTTTACCGTCAAAGGGATTTTCATCCTGTTTGGCGCCATGGGAATGGCCACGATGTGGCAAGCGGTCTTCGCGGATATGGGCACCGCTTTATTAGCCGTTGCCAATTCTACCAGAATAATCGGGAAAAGGACCTAATTGGATATGGATGATTCGTAGGAACCATTCTAATGCTGGCCGCTACTAATGTGGCAATAATTATTTAGACATGCCGAATTAGTATTCACCGCAAAGGCGCAAAGTACGCAGAGATTATTTGTTTTATGTTTGCCGTTGAGAGGACGGCAAACATAAATGGTAATCTGCATTTGCATAATACCTTGCAAATACTAAATAAAGATACTGCCCAAAGGGCCTGTGGTTTTAACTTTCTGGCCTCTCAGCAGAAAGTTAAAAAAATAGATCCTCAGCGATCTTTGCGCCTTGAGCGGAGCGGGCGGTGAACTATTGTCTAAACACTAATGGACCCATTAGTAAGTCAAATGATCTTCCGATTGTTAAATAACAGTAAATTGCCAAATAGTGCTCGCCTATGAAAATTCCCCCTCAAAGCCGGCAACGGCCTGCCCCCTGTTCATAAAAAGTTGACTCGCATGTGCCTTTTCTATCTGACCTCACTTTTCAGTAAAAAAATCGATCCATGATCCAATCTCTACAATTTTAACATATTTGCTTCATATTTCCTCCACAATTGGCGGCTATACTAGAATTAAACATGAGAACACCCAAACGCCTGTCAAATCCGTTTCAGGGAGGATGGATGCATGCAGACTCTGATTAAAAAAGCAGTGATCGCCATCATGGTATTGGCAACGGCCGCCGCGGTCGGCGGCTGGTATCTCAATCCCGGCAGTCAAAGGGCAGCAGCGTATCGCACGGCCCGGGTAACGCGCGGAAATCTGCTCGTTGCCATCAGCGCCACCGGCACCGTGGAGCCCGAGGAGGTCATCGACGTCGGGGCCCAGGTCGCCGGCCAAATCCTGTCTTTCGGCCGGGACGCGGACGGCAAGACCGTCGATTATGGGTCGAAGGTCAGCGCCGGAACCGTTTTAGCCAAGATCGATGAATCGTTGTATACGGCGGAAGCGGCCCAGGCCGAGGCCCAGGTCAAGGCCGCCCAGGCCAATCGGCAGCGGGCCGCAGCCGATTTGCAGCAATTGAACGCCAAGCTTCACCAGGCCCAACGCGACTGGCAGCGCGCCAGGAAGCTCGGACCTTCCCAAGCCCTGGCCGAAGCCAGCTACGATGCCTACCAGGCGGCCTATCAGACCGCGGTCGCCAATGTGGCCATCGGCAAGGCGGCGATCCTGCAGGCCGAGGCCGGCCTGGACCAGGCCCAGGCGGTTTTGCGGCGAGCGCAGCGAAACCTCGGCTACTGTACGATCATTTCCCCGGTCAGCGGAGTTATTATCGACCGGCGGGTCAATATCGGTCAGACGGTCGTTGCCAGTCTGAATGCCCCCAGCCTGTTTCTGATTGCCAAAGACCTGACCCGCATGCAAGTCTGGGTGGCGGTGAACGAGGCCGACATCGGCAAGGTCCAACCGGGCCAGCCGGTCACATTCACGGTGGATGCGTTTCCGGGCGAGACGTTTCAAGGCCAGGTCGGCAAAATCCGTTTGAACGCCTCCATGACCCAAAACGTCGTGACCTACACCGTGGAAATCGTCACCGACAACCGCAGCGGCCGGCTGCTGCCTTACCTGAGCGCCAACGTCCAGTTTGAGTTAAACTGCCGCCGCGATGTCCTGCTCGTGCCGAGCGCCGCCCTGCGGTGGCAGCCGCCGCGCGAGCAAGTTACACCGCAATTTCAGGGAGCTTTGGCGGCCAACGCCGCACGCGACGCTGCCTCCGAGGGCCTTGGGTCCCTGCCGACCCTCTCAAAAGCGGAGCCGGTTCGAGGCGGCGCAGCGCAGCCGGGGCTGCTCTGGATTCGAAACGGAGAGCAGGTGCGGCCTGTGCGGGTGCGCCTCGGGCTGACCGACGGCGGCCTGACGGAAGTCGAGGGCGAACATCTGGCGGAAGGGCTTGAAATTGTCACCGGGCTGCAAAGCCAGACCGCCGAACGCAGCGACACGACCAACCCCTTCGCGCCCAATATCCCGCGGCGCGGCAGCGGCGCCCGGCGCACGTCCGGCTCTTAGGAGGCAGCGATCTCATGGAACTGATTGAACTGCGTCATATCTGCAAGACCTATCACCTGGGGGACATCGACGTTCCGGTGCTCAAAGGCGTATCGCTGACCGTGGCCCGGGGCGAGCTGGTTTCTTTGATGGGTGCATCCGGGTCCGGCAAGAGTACGCTGATGAATATCCTGGGGTGCCTGGACCGGCCGAGTTCCGGCCAATACTGGCTGGACGGCATTGAAATGTCCGGGCTGTCCTCCGATCAGCGTGCCCTTGCACGCAATCGCAGGATCGGCTTCGTTTTCCAGAACTTCAACCTGCTGCCGCGCACCAGTGCTCTGGAGAATGTGGCCATGCCGCTGGCCTATGGGTCCGAACACCTTTCCGATCGCGAGACCCGGCGCCGGGCCGAGGAAATGCTCTGCCGGGTCGGACTGCAAGACCGGCTGGATCACCAGCCTTCTCAGCTTTCCGGCGGCCAGCAGCAGCGCGTGGCCATTGCCCGGGCGCTGGTGAACCGCCCGGCGCTGCTCTTTGCCGACGAGCCCACGGGCAACCTCGACTCACGCACCAGCGCGGAGGTCCTGCACATGTTTCAACAGCTCAACGCACAGGAGCGCATCACCATCATTCTGGTCACCCACGACGCCGATGTGGCCCGCGCTTCCAGGCGTGTCATCACCATCCACGACGGTGTGATCATGGACGGCAGCTATCGGCACCCGTTCCAAAGCCGGTGTCTCGCAGACAAACGTTCTGCCCGCCGCAGCGGCCATGGGAGGTGTTCGATGACCGGTTACCGCATCGTCCGAACGGCCCTGAAAGCCTTGCAGCGCAACCCGATGCGCGCCATGCTGACAACGCTCGGGATCGTCATCGGCGTGGGGGCTGTGATCGCCATGATGGAGATCGGCACCGGCTCCTCGTCCGCCCTGCAGAAAACAATTGCCAGCATGGGTGCCAATGTTGTGATGATCCGGCCCGGTACGGCGGCCAGCGGGGGCATCAGCTTCGGCGCCGGCACGATCACCACTCTGACGCCCCAGGACTCCGAGGCGATCCGGCACGGGTGTCCCTCCGTTCGCAGCGCCGCGCCGGTTGTCCGTGCCCGGACCCAGGTCGTCTACGGCAACCGCAACTGGGTGCCCGCGTCCATTTACGGCACGACCCCGTCTTTTCTGGACATACGGGAATGGACCAACCTGGCCGAAGGCGAGATGTTCAGCGAACGCGACGTTCTGACCGCCGGCAAAGTCTGCGTGCTCGGACAGACCCTGGCGCGCGAGCTGTTTCAGGGGGAGTTTCCCATCGGCAAGGAGATCCGCGTTAAAAACGTTCCCTTTCGGGTGGTGGGTGTGCTGAGCGCCAAGGGGGCCAACATGATGGGCAGCGACCAGGACGACATCCTCCTGGCGCCCTGGACGACGATCAAGTACCGCGTGACGGGCACCGCCCTGGAAAATACGAATCAAAGCGCCGGCAGCGCCGGCAACACCGGCTCGGTGAACACCTTGAGCAACCTTTATCCCGGAGATGCGCCGCGCCTCTATCCCGCAAGATCCGAAGTTCAGGCGGCCGACAACCCCATGCCGGTGCGTTTTGCCAACATCGACCAGATCCTTACGGCGGCGCGCAGCACCGCTGAGATCGCGGCCGCCATCGAGGAAATCACGGCCGTGCTGCGTGAGCGGCATCGGATTGCACCCGGTGAGCCGGAAGACTTCACCGTGCGCGACATGACCGAAATGACCAATACCCTTTCCTCCACCACGACCCTGATGACCAATCTGCTCTTGTGTGTGGCCATGATCTCGCTGGTGGTCGGCGGCGTCGGCATCATGAACATCATGTTCGTTTCGGTCACCGAGCGAACGCGCGAGATCGGGCTGCGAATGGCGGTCGGTGCCCGTGCGCGGGACATCCTGCGCCAATTCCTGGTGGAAGCCGTCGTCCTGTGTATGGTGGGCGGGGCCATGGGTATTCTGCTGGGCCACGGCGGATCGTACCTCGTCCGGCTGCTGCTGCATTGGCCGGTGGAGACTTCCCCGGCGGCCATTGCCGCGGCCGTGCTGGTCTCAGCCGGCGTCGGCATGGCTTTTGGATATTACCCGGCCTGGAAAGCCTCGCGGTTGGACCCGATTGAAGCCCTGCGCTATGAATGATTCAGGTGTGCGGCCGCGAAATCCGGTCTCGGCTTTAAAAGGAATTGGAATATGAGATATTCAGCTGATCCGATTTGGCAAAAATGCCTGGGCGGGCGAAGCCTGGCCTTGCTGGTCTGGCTCGCTCTGGCGATCCTGAGCGGCTGTATGGTCGGTCCTGAATTTCCAGCGGCCGCACACAACGCTTGCCGGCCGACTGGTCCGAGCCGGCCCTTGAACCCCAATCGGTCACTTCGGCCGAGACGGAATTGGCCCGCTGGTGGACCCTTTTCGACGATCCGACCCTGGTTGCCCTGGTTGACAGCGCCGTTCAATCCAACCTGGACCTCAAGCAGGCCGAAGCACGGATCCGCCAGGCACGGGCGGCGCGCGGCGTCGTCGCGGCCGGTATCGGACCCACGGTGGATGCCACCGGCGCCTATCAGCGCAGCCGATCGTCTGGAGCCGGAAACGGTAAAAGTGAAGGTGTTATTTCCAATCAATATCAGGCCGGCTTCGATGCCGGATGGGAGCTGGACATCTTCGGCGGCGTGCGACGTGCGATCGAAGCGGCCGATGCCGACCTGCAGGCCGCCCTGGAGACGCGCCGGGACGTACTGGTCACATTGACGGCCGAGGTGGCGCGCAACTACATCGATCTGCGCGCATTTCAGCAGCGCATCAGCCATTGCGCGGCAGAATCTGGCCGCCCAAAAGCATAGCGCCGCCCTGACCCGCCAACGGTTTCAGGGCGGATTCGCCGGCGGTCTGGACGTCGCCAACGCCGACGCCCAGGTGGCAACCACGGCGGCCCAGATCCCGCTGCTGGAGGCCGCGGCCCGGCAGTCGATTTACAGCCTGAGTGTCCTGCTGGGCATGTATCCGGCGGCCCTGCTCCCGGAATTGTCTCCGCCGGAAGTTATCCCGCCCGCGCCGCCCGCTCCGCCGCCGGGCGTTCCGGCGGACCTGCTTCGCCGGCGTCCGGACATCCGCCTTGCGGAAGCGGAAATTCATGCTGCCACGGCGCGCATCGGCGTGGCCACGGCCGACCTGTTTCCCAAATTCACAATTTTCGGCGCCGCCGGCCTCAGGTCTGCCGATTTCAGTTCATGGTTCGACTGGACCAGTCGGATTTGGTCTTTGGGTCCTTCGGTCAGCTGGAACGTGTTCGACATGGACCGCACCCGGTCCAACATCGAGCTGCAAAAAGCCTTGGCAGGATCAATCGTTTATCGCCTACCGGCAGACAGTCCTCAACGCCCTGCAGGAAGTCGAAAATGCGCTGATTGCGTCCGCCAAGGAAGCGGAACATCGCCGGGCCCTGGTTGATGCGGTCGGCGCCAATCGCAAGGCCGTGGACCTGGCGACAATGCTTTACACCCAGGGCAATACGGATTTTCTGAACGTTCTGGATGCCCAGCGCTCCTTATACGCTTCCGAGGACGCCCTGGTCCAAAGCACCGGCAGCGTATCCACCAACCTGGTGGCGCTTTTCAAAGCCCTGGGCGGCGGCTGGAGTGAAACGGAGGATCCAAAGGCAGCTGCGCAACCGGATCCAAAGGATCTCCCGGATCAAGCCGCCGCTGACCGCCATGACACCTGAAATATGGTGATCTCATCATATTTCAGGTCGGTACTCAGCGTCCGGGACCTATCAGCAGCAGCGGTATGCTGATCCTGTGCTTGAGGGTCCGGGAGACACTTCCAAACAGGATGTCGCCGATGAAGGAGTGACCATGAGTGGCCATTGCCACGAGGTCATAGTCTTTTCCCTCGATCTCCTCCAGTATCTCTGTATCCGGTTCGCCGCTTCTGATTACGATGTGGGCCTCGATACCCCGAGCCTGCAATGCCTCACAGCGGGATTTCAAAGACGCTTCGGCCGGTTCACGCAACGCGCGGTCCTGGTCGAGCGTGTGGGAGTGCACCACGTGCAGAAGATAGACCTGAGCGTTGTTCTGAAGCGCCAGGGCCGACACATGCTCGATGATGGCATCGTCCACGGAAGAGCAGTCCATGGCGACCAGGATTTTCTTGTACACTTGCATATCAGCCTCCCCCTGCGATGGTCGAATAGAGCAGGTAGATATTCAGGATGATAACGACAGCGGATATGACCACGGCGGCAGCGAACTCCAGTCGGCTGCTTCTGAAGCCGCCCATGAGGTTGCGGTCGCGGCAGAGAATCAGCAACGGAATAAGTGTAAAGGGAAGCTGGATGCTCAACACGACCTGACTGAAGATCAGAATGCGAAACGTGTCCATGGACAGAAGAATGATCATGAACGACGGTATGGCCGTAACAAAAACGGAAATTCGGTAGAGCAGTGTTCGAGGGTCTTCCGGTTTTCCCAGGAACCCGGTGATCACATTGACCTCCGCCATGGACGACGTCACTGACGAGCCGACACCCGCGAAGACGAGGGCAACGGCGAACAGGAAGCCGGCAAGCGGCCCGGCCAAAGGCTTCAGTGTCGCCGAGGCCTGCTCGATGCTGTCAACCACGACATGATGGCGGGCGAAGACGGCGGCCGCCACGATGATCATCGCCGAGTTCACCACCCACCCCATGAGCATGGCAGAAAGCGTATCGATCTTCTCGTAGCGCAAGAGAGCCATTTTCTCGCCCTCGGAGATGCCCCACTTCCGGCTGTGAATGACGTTGGAATGCAGGAAGATATTGTGAGGCATCACGACCGCTCCAAGGATGGCCATGGCCACGTAAATGCTGCTTCTGTTGACACTCGGAACGACCAGCGAGGGGGCCAGTTCCGCCCAGTCGGGTTTGACGATCAGGATCTCCACGAGGTAGCACAAGCCGATGATCCCCAGAAAGCCCATGATGATCACCTCGATCCGATGATACCTTTGGCTGACGATGAGAAACACTTCAAGCAGTACCGTGAGCAGAGCACCCGACCACAGCGGCATGCCGAAGAGGAGATTGAATCCGATGGCCCCTCCGAGCAGTTCCGCCACATCGGTTGCGACACACGCCAGGACAATCGTCAGCCCCAGAAACGCCGATACCGGAGGAGAGAATCGTTCCCGGATGTTGACTGCAAGGGACTTTCCGGTGGCAATACCGAGCTTGGCGGCCATGTGCTGGATCACGATCAGCATGATCGTGCTGAGTGTAATGACCCAGAGAAGTTCATAGCCGAATTTCGATCCGCCCTCGATATTCGTCGCCCAGTTGCCGGGATCGATGAACCCGACCGTGACGAGGAAACCGGGCCCAAGAAAGCTGAGAAGCGTCTTGAGAGGGAATTTTTTCTTGACTGCCGCCAAAGGGGTCATTTCGTCGTCCTCCGAAGTGATCCCGGGCCGCCCAATGGGCCGGGGAACACTTTGACTGATGAATGGGCCGTTTGGAAGGTTATTGCCGATGAATCGGCTGAACAAGCTATCCTATAGTTTCGGCACAACTGAGCGGCCCGGTAAGGTCTTGTCGCCGCCTGCCGGCAACGAGTCCCTGGCTCTCAGAACGGCCGTTGCGTCCTAATTTCCCGCATCACCCGGTGTTCCGTATATATTAAGAAAAAAGAGTTGACAAGTTATATCTGGACTTTGGTCGAAAATACGGTTTCCCCGACGTGCAGCGCGGCATGAAGGGGGCCTTTAATACGTTGGCCGATTGACCTGTTGACACACCCATCTAAATTAACTATCTTTCAGGGGTTCTTATCATCTGAAACGCCCCTCTGCTTGCCCGAGCGGAATTTTGCGCGGCATGTTGCCCGCGATTGCAGGGTGCTTTTCGCACCGTTAGGGGCGATTCTATTCTATCATTGAAAGCCGGGTCCTCCGGGGTCGGGTTTTTACTTTGAGATCAACCAGCGTTGGGATCCTTCCTGATGCCGGGGGCGCAAATGGACAATTCGGCACCTTCCAACAAATGGCTGGTACTTTCTTTGGTGGCCGTTGGCATTTTCATGTCCACCCTGGACGGTTCGATTGTCAATGTGGCCCTGCCCACGATTATGGCCGAACTCGGGGTGCCGCTCACCACGGTCAAATGGGTGGTGGTAATTTACCTGCTGACGGTATCGTCTTTGCTTTTGTTCTTCGGCCGCCTCTCGGATTTGCGGGGAAGGCGCTGGGTTTATAGCCGGGGGCTGGCGGTTTTTTCCCTGGGCTCACTTTTGTGCGGCCTGTCTCCCGGTGCGACCTGGCTGATCATTGCGCGCGCCCTGCAGGGCGTGGGCGCCGCCATGATCATGGCCTGCACCCCGGCTCTGGTGGTGGATGTCTTTCCGCTGGAGGAACGGGGCCGGGCCTTGGGCATGGTGGGCACGGTCGTGGCCGGCGGCCTCACCATGGGACCCGCATTGGGCGGCATCCTGCTGCAGTTCTTCCCCTGGCGGGTCATCTTTTATATCAACGTGCCCGTCGGCGCGGCCGCTGCGGTGGCCACCCAGAGGCTGCTCAAAGGAAGCCCGGAAATGATCTCACAGGAGCCGATTGACTGGCCGGGAACAATTCTGCTGCTGGTTTGCTTTCCGGCCCTTCTGACCGCGCTTTCCCGGGGGGGCGTATGGGGCTACACCTCGCCGCAGACGCTGGGTCTCGTCGGTGTGTTCGCTGTTTCGCTGCTGCTTTTAATCGTGGCGGAAACCCGCACCCGTTATCCCATCGTCGAGCCGTCGCTGTTTTCGGTCCGGCTTTTTTCGGTGAGCATCGCCGCCGCCGTGACCCTTTTCATCAGCCTGTTCACCATTTCTTTCATGATGCCCTTTTATCTTGTCAATCCGGCCGGATTTTCGATGGCCAAAACCGGCGGCATTCTCGTCATCCCATTTTTCTTCCTTTTTATCGGCGCCCCGATTGCCGGCACCCTGAGCGACAAAATCGGCTCGCGTCTTCTATGCACGCTGGGACTTTCCTGTCATGGCCTTGTGCCCTGTTTCCTTTTCGCGGATGCCGGCCAGCACCGACATCTGGCCGGTTGCCTGGCGGCTGGCCCTGGCCGGAATCGGCACCGCCACGTTTACATCGCCCAACAGCGCGGCCGCCATGAGTGCCGTGGCCCGCAACGCCGGGGAATCGCCGCGGCCCTCGTTGCCACGGCCCGCAATCTGGGCATGGTCTTCGGCGTCGCCGCCGCGGCTGTAATTTTCAACGCCTCTTTCCAAAAAGCCTCCGGCGGACAAAGTCTGCAAAACTACCACGCCGGCATGCAAGACGCTTTCATGACCGCATTCCACCACGCCATGCTGTGGGGCGCCGCCGTTGCGGCGTTCGGTGCGGTGTTGTCGGCGCTGAGGGGCAAAGAAATCAGAATAAAAACACCGGCCAAGAGCAGCGCGCAAGGCGTGCCGATTAAATAGGGGGCCTGGGATTATGGGGGAATCGGACATCCCATCCACCGGGGGCATCGATCTCGTACAAACGACGGATACCGGCCGCTGAATATTAGGCCTTGAAAATTAGGAACTGATTATTAACCTATTAGGAGCAGATCATAGTTAAATGTCGGTGAATCTCGGAGCCTGCGGCAAGGAGAAGCAAAAGTGAAAAGCGACAAACAACCCGTTATTCTATTTGGAGAAAGCCATAAAAGATGCCGGAACTTACCTGGGAACGGCCCAATGAAATTCAGGACCGCTTCGCGGCGTGGCCGGATCTGAAAAGTATCTGGTAAAGTTCCTTCCAATATTTAGGGGTCGGGTTCCATTTTTTCGTTCATAGATCCGAAAAAAAATATAAAATACCGTCGACTTCATACTCCCGTCATGATTGCCTGTTATTTTGATGTCAAAAGGTTTGAAAATGAACAAAGAGCTTATACCAGGAAAGAATATGCAGCTAATTAGCCAAAGCAGATACAGATGGTTTGACCAGATCGTCGGGTTACCCACTTTTTTCTATCGCTTGATTCTTACGATCACACAGCCGTTTCAGGATTCCCGCTTTGTGCTTCACTCCAGCGGCAAATTGAGGCGGTTTTGGTTAGTTCATTTCCAAAAGGAATATGTTCAGGACCAAATTCTTGCCCGCGAAGGCAATTGCCGGCAATGCGGTGCCTGCTGCAACCTGCTCTTCACCTGTCCGATGCTGACAAAACCAGGAAGATGTTTTGTTTATGGCTCCTGTCGTCCGCAAGCCTGCAAGGTCTTTCCGATAGATCGGCGGGACATTGATGAGGTAAATCTTTGCGGAGTTCAATGCGGGTACCGTTTCAATAATGAAGATTCTCCCAAAATTTGTATAACAGGAAGAGACTGATATGTTTCACCAGTTCGCAGCCTGTCTTGCAAGTACCGTTGGCCAATGCGGGTATCCCGGCATTGTGATGCGCATGGCCTTAGAGTCTTCTTTCTTCCCGTTTTCGCAGTGAAGTGGTCATTCCTCCGGCGGCCCACCTTGCCGTCAGCAGTAAAATGAACATCGGGTGCGCTATTCTGGTGACCATTTACCGGCGCAGATGGAAAAGCCGTTTACACCCGGCAGGACAATGAGAGAAATGATGGCAACGAGTCTGAATATTCAACTTTTTCAGTGGATTCACGCCGGAGCCGGGACGCGTCCGGTTATGGATCGACTTGCCGTTCTTTTCGGTGAAGGCGGACCTTATTTCCTGGCGGTTATGTTTGCCGTTCTCTGGTTCTTCGTGGGTCCAAACAAAAAAACCGCCATGCTTACGGCGACCTGGGCCGCGATCATCGGCCTGGTTGTCAACCAGTTGATCGGCCTTTTCTATTTTCATCCGCGCCCCTACATGGTCGGTCTTTGCACCCCTCTTTTCCCTCATGGCCCTGAGACATCTTTTCCCAGTGACCACGCCACGTTGATGTTTGCGGCCGCATTCTATCTTCTCCTGGCCCGGCGCTGGGCCGCTTGCGGCCTTGCGCTCTTGACGGTCACAGTTCTGACCGCCTGGGGACGGGTGTACGGCGGCATCCATTTTCCCTTTGACATGGCCGGGAGCCTGGTTGTCGGGCTGGCAAGCGCCGGGTTGATGCGCCGGCTTGCGGGACTTCTTAACCCTTTGAACGCGAAACTGATTCTGGTCAGCGACCAATTAATGGGCCGAATCGTCCGGTCGCAAAGCAACGGCGCAAGAAAAGGATAACAGCCATTTTCTCAAGGCCTTTTCTTTAGGAACTCCCCTGAATGCCAATTTATCATTGATAATAATCGCAGGAGTCGAAAGGATCCCATAGCGTGTGCCAATTTCCGGTGATTCCGCTACGTCTATGGTCCGCCAACTCAGTCCCGGAAATTCCTGCCCTGCCTGTTCTACAACTTTTTGAACCACGGCTTTAGCCTGATCGCAGGTCGTACAAGCCGGGGCAGTCAAAATTATTATCTCAATGCTCACAGCTAACCCTTTGCTCGTGCTTGAGTGTGAATTAATTAACTAAAATTAGTACCTGAATTATAGAGCAACACGGATCGATCCAACGCGATTGCGTCAAGTTGAGCTCGAATTTTCAAAGTTAGATTTGCATGCATAATTCAGGTAGTAATTTTATCCCATATAAAGCTTCAGGAAAATATTTACGATCAAAAGTGTCAAAATGGATGGAAAAATCATGGCTTTGGTTCTTAATACAGAATTGCTGACGATATCTTTAATGGCCAGGTATCCGCGGCTGATGCCGA
Organism: uncultured delta proteobacterium; assembly: GCA_963710795.1. GTDB lineage: Bacteria > Desulfobacterota > Desulfobacteria > Desulfobacterales > JAFDCJ01 > JAFDCJ01. The sequence goes on along the minus strand of CAVQBT010000025.1, from coordinate 14,154 downwards.
AGTAAAGTCCGGTCAACAGTATCAGCCCCTGGATTAAGGGGATCCACTCCGGAAGAAACGGCTTGAACGGGTAATTGGCCGTGCCGAATAGGTTCCACCCCCACCCCAGTGGGTCCGACAGCACGTTCAGGATATAGCTGTAATTCACCATCAGCATCGGCAGGCTGAAGGCGATCCAGGCAAAAATGCCTATCGGCACCAGGATATAGGCCAAGCGCAGGGTCATGGTCCGGTTGCTGACCCGATTGCCGGCCATGCGGTTTGCCAGGCGAGCCACAAGGGTAAAAATCCCCGGAAACACCAGCAGCGCCGCGCACCAGATGGAAGCCAGGTAGATGAGAAATGGTACAATCTCTCTGCTTTCGGTGACATTGGCGGCATCCTTGATTACCGACCAGGGACCTCCCATGGTGATGCTGAAGGCAATGGCCACCACCAGCATGATGATCACGTTAAACATTTCATCATAGCCTTTCAGCAAGCGGTCCGAGCCAAACGGCCGGATGAAAATACCGACATTATCCTTGGGACAGCTCTTGATGCATTCGGTGCAAAGCCCGCAGTAATTGTTGCGATTCATCGTGCCGAGATACTGTTTCCAGGGGCAGGCCCAACCGTCAGGCCCGCCGGCGAAGCATGATTTTTCCTTGTGCTTTTTGCATATTTCGCGATCGACGGCCCGCAGCTCCGTCATCGAGGCCATGGAATAGGTGCCCAAAAATCCACCCACCGGACACAGATATTGACAGAAGATCCGGCGGCGATAGACCAGCGCCATCACGAGACTTACGGCCAATATTCCCAGAAACATAAAGGCCGTGGCGATCGGACGGGTGATCAGAATCATGCCGAATGAAATCAGCGTCAGAAAGAGAATGTTTTGCAGCCAGATGTTGTCCGTTATCTTCGGCCAATCTTTTTGTAGGCCGGTAAAGCGGTGATGCAATGCCTTAAATTTTTTTTCGAAATAACGCACGCCGGTCAGGCTCCGGCGGCTCAACCATTCAGCGGGCGCCGGCAGCGGACACATCATGCACCAGATCCTGCCGCCGATCGGCACGATAATGGCCTTGAGCACAAACCACCACAGGATCCAGACAAAGATAATGGTTATGTTGCGATTGCCGACCGGACTGCCCCGCAGACTGCTGATAATGAAAAGGTAAAATACAATGAAGTTCGGCAGAATCACCAGAAACTGGAAGCTGCGCAGTTTGAAGATTTTGGCCAGCCAGGGCAATTTTTCCAGCAAATTGATGCGATTAAAGCCTAAAAAGCCTGAGCCGGTATCAGACCGCATATAGAGCAGCAAGCTGAACACCAGCCAGATCGTCAGGGAAACAAACAGATAATAGAGATTGTTGGGTCTGACGATGAGTTCGCCCGTCATAAAGGGATGCAGGTTGCCACAGGTTTGGGTGCACCTGAAGGTAAATTTGCCGGCCTTATCGGCGGTAAATTCAATATCAGGGACGCGGTCCCAGTCACTTTGAAGGCGACCGTTATCATCTTGCCAGGTATATTTCAGAAAAGTCGCCCCCTTGCGCATGATAAACTCCAGCGGGTATCCGTCCAGGAGAAATCCGTGGGTGGTGTCCAGGGAACTGGGCTTGAAAAGGATTGTATCGCCTTGATTGACAATGATCCGCGATGGAGAATAGCCGTACTTTTTAGCTTCCAGGGATATCGTATGCGTCTTCGTTTTGGCAGGCAATAATTGAATCGATAGGGGGATGACCACCGCCGCCGCGAAACTTAAACAAATTAAATACCAGAGTTTTTTTCTGCTATTGAGATACAATATTTTATTCACCGCAAAGTCGCAAAGTGCGCAGAGAAAAGTTTATTTGCGCTTGCCGTTGAGGAGACGGCAAGCATAAAGTAAAATTCGTCTCAAATGAAAATAAATACCTGAGAATGATTGAATGAAATTGGCGCTCAATACTGTTGTCCGCATGGTATGTTTTTTAACTTTCTGGCCTCTCAGCAGAAAGTTAAAAGAAAATCTCCTCTGTGACCTCTGCGACTCGAGCGAAGCGGGTGGTGAACCCATGTCTAATGACTTTTTGTCGGCTTAGTGTCTCAGATTTGAAGTCGTCGCCACAGAACTATTTGTCAGATGCTCAAACAATGCGAAGGATTTTTTATCGTCCCATTTCCTTGGCCCCATGACCTTGCCGATTAAAATGCCCTGCCTGTTCAGAATGTAAGAGGTCGGGATGGAGGTTATCCTGAAATGGGCGCCGATTTCTCCGTCCGAATCCAACAGGGCCGTAAATGTCAGTTTATAGTCTTTGAAGAACTGTTCTACCTGGGAGACCGGCTCCTGCAGGTTAACGGCTACCATTTCAAATTCTTTATTTTTAAACTGTTGATGCAATTTTTCCATATTCGGCATTTCGATCCGGCAGTCAAAACACCAGGTAGTCCAGAAATTCAGAAAAACAATTTTGCCTCTGAAATCGGAAAGTCTCACCAGCCGGCCGTTCAGATCCTTCAATTCGATTTCAATCGGCAAGGCCTGCGATATTTTAATAACACCCATATCGTCCAACAGCCGGTCTAATTCCCGGCTGTTAGTCTCGGCCAGCGATTCGCCTTCAACAGCAATAAATGCAGCAAATCCGGCAACCAGCAAAACTATAAAAGAAAGATGTGATGGTCGGCTCGCAAAATATCTTTTCATTATGATTCTATTTTGGGATCATACCGGCCACTTCCAAGAAGTGGGGAAACTTCGACGGCCTGCGTCAGGGTTGAACCCAGAACCTCTGAACCTTTGAACTCTGAACGGTTTTTTCTCATTTATATAAAACGCCCGGCACACCTCTTTTGAGGTTCAGCTGAACCGTCACGTCCTCATCCGCGTTGATCGTAATGGCTTCTTTTTGAGTTTTGAGTTTTTCGTGCCAGGTTTTAATAAAATACTTTCCCGTGGTAAGCTCCGCCAGGTCTTCCAGCCCAGCCTGTTGCAGATAAGTTGCATCGGGAATCTGAAAATGCCCGTTTTTGTCCGTTACTGCAAAATAGGGATTTTTCATTACCAGAATGTAGGCCGCCATTTCAGCGTGGACGTCGCATCGAAGCTCCACGATGCCGGGTTTATCAAATAAGACCGCTTTACTATCCCCGGGTTTATAGCTGCCCAGATTGAATTTTTTAGTCCGGGACATGGAAAAAATATTGTGATCCACCTCGTCATGGTTGGGAAACCGGACTGTAGAGCCCACCAGAACCGGTAGCACATGCGGTCTAAACTCCAGGTTACGCTGGTCCATGATAAATTTGGCTTTTGAAAAGTCAAGGTCCGCCGGCGGGGCCTTGGTAAGGTAGACTACAATATTTTCGGGACTGCGCAATCCCTGCGCTTTGATGCTGCCCTTAATTTCGCCCGACAAGGCTTTTTGTGGCAGCATAATGAGCGCCGCCAAAGCAAGCAACATAACAAATACATTCACAAGGGCTATCTTTCGCAATTCAGTTTCCTCCATCTTCTATTATAAATTTGATTTCACCGCAGAGTCGCAAAGGACGCAAAGATAAATTTCTTTTCATTTGCCTTTGAGAGATCCCACTAAAGCGGGATACAAGCAAAGGTAAATGAAAAACAATCAGCCTCCGGCAGATTATACCCGGGCAAATTAAAATTATAAGCTATAAACACAATTTATAGATATATGAAATTAAGCACCTTGTGGATCATGTTTGGGTTTTGCCCACAGGGCCTTAGCCTTTTTATTTGCCGGCCTCTCAGCGGCAAATAAAAAAATTAATCCTCTCGGCGCCCTTTGCGCCTCGGCGGTGAAAAGTATTGCTGAAATACGTTCCCGTATTTATGAATAAGAGCACTTAGAATAAGTCATCCGCTTCACACCCGTCAATATGTTCAACGACACCATGCAACACCAGTTTTCGGGGCGGAGTAATTACCAGACACTGCTGGTAATTAAGATATCATTAACATTCCAATTTTTGACCTTTGCCAAAGGCTTGATCACCGGTCGGTAGATGAGACTGGCCTCGGCCGTTGGTTCGTCGTCGGGATCTTCGAGCACAAATTCGTATTTAAGCGTCACGGTCTTTTTAGGTCTGATGCGGGTATCGGATACGATCCGGGTGGCATTCCAGAAAGGTACGTTCAGATTACCGTCATCATCGCCAAGCACCCGGGCAAAGGCCGCCCCGGGCAGTCCACCGTAGCTCCCTGCTGCGATGTCTCCCTTGCCGGCCCAATCGGGAAGCCGGCTGCCCTCAATCAGTTTTAAAGTTTTGCCGCTGGAATCCGTAACCTTGAGCAGCAGCATCACACTGCGCATGGTCTCACCCGTCGGTACCCAGTGCCCACCGTTGGTGTTGGTAATGTAGGCCTTGATGTTGAGTTTGTTGCCGACTATCTCTCCTTCCAATTCCAGCGAAAGGGCGGTTTTTAATTGGGTTTCGGTACCGCCGTCAAAATGGTGGGGGCGAATGTTATTCGGTGAACGGTACGTGCCCCACATGTTGCGGGCGCTCCCGTCGACGACATAGTTGTCATACGGCAGCATCTCTTTGCGCCAGCTCATGTGACAGTCTTGGCATTTCTTGCCTTTGTTGGCGTCATCAAAAGGCAGCTGATCCTGCCACTGCTTCCACTCCCGGTAGGTGGTCTGGATGGGCAGGTAGGTGTTAGCTTCCAGCCCGAACCCTTTCAATTCCGACGCAGAATAGACTTTGCCGGCGTCCCAGGCTTTTGCTTTATCCAACTTTTTGAAATGGTTGTGGCAAATCGAGCAGAACTTTCCCTGATCGAAGACCGGGTTGTACGATGCGGCCATTGGGGGTGCCGTCACATCATCGTAAGGACCGAACACGAGGATAGAGTTTCCCCGGGCAGGGGATTGTCTTTCCTGAACCGCCGCGCTGCCGCTGGGTTTCGTTTTATCCTTGATCACGTTTCTGACTTTGTGGCAGTAATCACAGCTGATCCCGTCCCATTCCGTCCGGGGAGAACGCAGGACGTCCGATAAATCCTGCGAATAGGGGACGTTGCCGGCAACCGACGGTGCATGGCAGGTGGTACAGTTGCCGTCACTGGTCGGGTTGTCCAGCCGATACCCCGGCCCGATTCCCGGCCGCAGAAGCGCGTCGGTACCGTAATACATGTCCAGCACTTTTGGATTGGACGTGGTGTGAGCCATTTTGGATTGGTCATAGTAGCGGGTCAAATTAACATGGCACCTGGAACAGGTGACCGGTGATATGAATCGATAACCGGGGTGGTCATTCAGGAAAACCGGATTGAGAAAGATATCCTGGATTCGACCGGAGCGATTGACTACCTGCCCGTTGTTGAACCAGCCTTCCTTGCCGGCGGTGACGATCAGCCGCGAGCCTGGAGTGTATGGGGATTGAAGCTCATAATACCCCTGGCGGTCGGTAAGCGTAAAATCTTCTTCACCGGCAATTCGCACCCGGGCCTTTTCCACCGGACCGTATTCAGAAATGACCCGGCCACTGATAGCGACCGTCGGGCGATAATCAGCCGAGGTTTTGGCGCTACTTGCTTTTATGGAATATCCGGCCAGTATCAATCCTGAAAAGATGACCGAACCGATTAAAATGAATTTAAGATTTGCCTTCAGCATTATATAATCCCTAAGCCCGTACCACCAGCGTACCCTGCATGTTCTGGTGGCTGTCGCCACAGATGGCATTGCAGGAAAAGGTAAAGACACCAGCCTTGTCGGCCTTAAAGGACACGTACGTGGCCTTGCCGGGCTGAATCCCATCGGTTAAAAAAACATTGAAATCTTTCAGGCTGAATCCATGTACCACATCACTGCTCGTCAACTTGAAAACGACAAGGTCGCCTTTTGATACTTCGATTACCGGTTTTTCGATGGGCTGTCCTTGCTGTTTCCAGAAGGATAGAGCCTGGTAGGCCGGTACTTCACCGATCAGCCAACCCCGTTGCGCATGCCCGGTCAGCGTAAATTGCCGGGCACCCGGTGGGATTTTAGTCGATGAAATATATTCATCATAATACGAAATACCAAAAGGCAGACCCACTAAAATCACTAGGATTACGACCAGAAAGAAGATGTCCAGTTTTTTATTGCCTGTTCGCATGGGTAACTCCTCAATCCGGTTAATTTAACAATATCAGACGGCCGGAGCGTTTATCCACGCCCAGCAGCTGGACAACTTCCTGGCCCTCGTCAACTATTTCCACGGCATAAAAACCGCCGTTATCCTGAATTTTACCGATTGCAAGATTGGGATTTAGCCGTTTCACGTAACTGGTGACAATTTCCCGGGCCTGGTTTTCAGAAACAGCCGATTTTCTTGCCAGAAGTTCACCTGAATCACGCCTTTGGGGCACATAACCACTGCCGCCGGATTGTCCATAGCCGCATGCGCCGGCAATATCTACCGCTACAAAATTAATCATACCCATCAGGGCCAGAATTGAAGCACCGATAATGATTGTTCTGAATTTTTTAGTCATGGTTAAATCTCCTTAATGTTTCATGTTGATTGTTGAATTTATATCTCGTTAAATACTGTTCTTTTGCCTCTGAGCGATAGGGCGGTTCTCACACCCCAAAATGATAACGCTTCGATAAATGGGTTGGCCGGGCAATTATCAAACTTTTATTTTCATCTTACATGAGCAATGAATGTGCCATAAAGCGAGAAAAATTGCACCGGTCCACTAAGCCATTGAAATATAATTTATTTATGGCTGAATCATATCAAATAAAAGCGTCTGCAGGTAACCTGCAGCGATGTAGCACTGAGCGGAATTGGATCGAAACTATCCAGACCTTTAATGTAAGTGCGTAAAAATTACCCGGTTTCAAAAAAAATTATGAGTTAGATTCGTGCGGTATGATGGGAGAGGGTTAACAAAGAAGGGCAAGATTGAGTAAATAAATAGGCGATGCAATCGTCACCACTGAAGAATGGACTGATGTGATAAAACTATGGGGAAAAATGTCTGTGCTATTGATAGCAGGACCAGCGGTAATGCTGGAATTTTCATGGTTGTCGACTCTGACTGTTGATATTAGAAAGTCCTGGCTATCGAATATACGGACGGCTGTAATACCGCAGGCGTTGTCCGGGGTTGCAGGCTGGCAACCAGACGGCATGAAACCCGTTTGCGGGCCGGTTGCATGGCGATGATCCATTTGACTGCATTTAAAACAATTTTCATCACCATTACAGCCGCCGGCAAGCGCATTGGTAACGAACAGACAAACGCTGAAAATCAGGATTAGCGGTATGCTCAAGGCTTTTATTCGTAACCAGAATATGTATGTTTGATTTTAATTTCATACTGAAAAGGTATTATATATTAGTGCCATTTTTCCGTCAAGTCTAAATTCTGATAGCTATGCGCCGTTGCAAAATTGCAGGGTGGGAATACCAAAAAGAGGATAATTCCGGTCCACATTGCCGATACCCAGCCCCAGAGTATTATTACTGCAGAATATTTGCGGAGCGTCATAGAAATCGTTGTATCCATAGGGCGCTATGTCATAATCAGCGAGAGCCATAAACGGAATTTTGCGTTCTGTCATCAAATCGGCAAAATGGGCATGGGTAATCGTCAAAAACTGAAAACCTTCCGGCCCCCAACCGGTGACGGTTCCCAACCTTTTGCGCAGCTGGGAGACTGTCAGGTTCACCAGGTGTTGACCGGGCTGCAGCCAGGCACAGTAAAACCCTTTGGGCCGGGGCGGCGCACCGGGCCGCAGTCGGATATCTTCCGATTTTTCAAAATCAATGTACTCACACTGCCAGACTTTACCGTTGCGGCGTTTTTGGCCATAATCCCAGGCCAGTTTGCCGGAAAGGACGGGATTCGAGTTGCCGGACCCGTCATCACCAAATCCATAGAAAAGGGCGGTACCGATAAATCCTTGATGGCGCTCACGATACGGTTAAAGAGGGCATTATTGCCAGCTTGTCAAATTCTTGCGGGGTGATGTTCCAGCCCATTTTACGATTGGCTTTGCGCCAGGCTTTAATTTGTTCCTGCAGTGTGAGGATTAACTCCTCCCCCTTTTCCGGTTGGTCTCCCGAAAATAAGTTTTGCAACCAAACTAAAGGTGACATGGGTCAATAGTCCTTAATGAATCCGCCCGGATAAAATATCAACCTAGCTGGGCAGCCGGCCAGGCGGATTCATTTCATTCCAGAGGGCAGTGGTCAGGAGACCGGGTAATTGATCTCATCTAGCGTCTCCCGTATTTCATGCAGGGTGGCCGGAGATTCCCACTCCACCGTAATTGTTTTGTTTTGCGTATCACCTTCAACTTGCTTAACACCTGCCAGCTCTCTCAGTTCATTTTGAATGGTCATTACGCAATGACCGCAAGATATCTTTGGTATTGATAACGTTTGTTTTTCCATTGTCGAGTACCTCCTTGAAAATTTATTTAAACCGTTTGGCAACTAATTTGTCCTGTATCTGTTTGTAATTGAATGTAGCTATGCTGCTTTTGCTTTAATGGTAGCAAGCGACATGCCAAGGTAAACGACAACTCAATTATCAGCTACATAAGCGCTCGAAATACCGACGAAATTTAATGAATTCCAAATAATTTTACACGGAGTGTCAAAAACAAAAATTAATAATGTCTTTCAAAGTGCATAAAATTTTCGCACTATATTCCCTTAATCGGTCTCAACCGCATAAAAGGTATCCACCCATAATCGGATCAAACAATGCAGAGATACGTCATTATGCTGCGATCCGGATGTATTGAAAGCACACGGCATGTATTTTGCTGGTTAGGGATAGAAGAAAAACGAATTTTGTATTTGATTTCTGGTTCCTATTGGTAATAAGGGACAATAAATTGCGCGCTCAAATTCTGATCTATCCTGCAGCGTTGTTTGTTGTCGCCTTCACTATAGCCAGTTTTCTATTGCGTACCAATTTAAGGTATTAGGATTCGCTTCAACATGTCATACTGCCGAATCAATATTTTTGAACCCGGAAACGTGCTGAACGATAAGTGGGTAATTCTGGAGCTTATCGGCAAGGGTGCCATGGGGGAGATATATCTGGCCCATCAATTGAACTTAAAGCGCGATGTGGCCATTAAGGTAGTCTCGGAGGAATTATTAAAGGATTTCGCGGATGATCCGCACGAGATTGAAACCGCCTTCCAGCGATTCAAGCGTGAGGTGCACGCCATGGCCCGGGTACGTCACCCGAATGTGCTGCAGATCTTCGATTATGGCTCGGCTTCGATCCAAAGGCAAACCGGAGATTGTCCCGTTGAATTCATTGCCATGGAGTATATTCCGGGGGACACCCTGCGGTTTACCATGTCGGAAGAAGGCTTTTATCCCGAGCAGGATCTTACCCGGCACTGGCTGGAAACGTATTTCCTGCCGGTGCTCGATGGCATCGAGGCCATCCACGAGCTTGATATCGTGCACCGGGACATCAAACCCGAAAACATCCTGATGGACGGCACAAAACCCAAAATTGCCGATTTCGGACTGGCGCGCTCCACGCGTCTAAAACCGGTAACCCAGTCCATGGATGTCAAGGGCACCGCCCATTACATGTCGCCCGAACACTTTTTTGATTTCAGAAAAGCCGATCAGCGGGCCGATATCTATTCACTAGGGAAAATCCTTTTTGAGGCCATCAACGGAAAACTAGGTGAAGGGACCATCCCCTTTAAAACCGTCGGCCTGCCGGAAACCGCAACCCCATTTTTCGAGAAGCTGGATCGGATCATCCAGGATGCTACGGCTGAGAACCGGGAACATCGGTTGGCGTCGGCTGCTCAGCTGCGAGCAGCCATTTTAAACGCAATTGACACCTATAAAAATGAGCCGGCAGCGGGGGTCTCTCCTGAATCGAAGCATTCAGCATTTCTGCATAATCTCAAGTGGGTCTGGACGGGGATCGTGACTGCAATCATTGCCGTCGCAGCCATGACGGCCTGGCACTTAATGGGAGAACCCGGCAATTCATCCAAGGAATTGGAAATGCCCTCGATAACCAGCACTGAAGCAGAAAAAGCCTATCGCAATGAATCTTCTCCCATTGAAATAAGGCAGTCAGAAACCCCCAAACAGTCAATTCTGGCCGAAGATGGCGCATCCATGCATTTTGTGCCGGCCGGGATGGTTACTTTGCCTGAAAGCAGCGCCTCACAGCCTGAACGATCGGTGCGGGTCAATCCTTTTTACATGGACGAAACCCTTGTCACAAATCACCAGTACGTGGAATTTTTAAATCATAACCTTTCAGTCATTCGCTTAGAAAGTGGCGTGGTTCGCGTTGAGGATGAAATCTGGCTTCTTTTGGGCGAAGTAATGGAAGGTTATAAACCAATTATTTTTCGTAAAGGCAATTTTAAAGTCAGCAAAATAGCGTATGCCTCTTTGCCGGCCTTGAGGGTTACCGCCTATGGTGCCTCCGCCTACGCACGGTATTACAACAGACGCTTGCCGACCTATACCGAATGGCTGCATGCTTTGGGCAATGGTGACTTGCAGTTGGAAGAAACTTCCCGTGATGGCGGTAATTTGCCAGAGGAAACGACCATCCAGTCTATGCATGGTATGATGGAATCTCAAGCAAAAAGCGATGTTTCCACGCCTCAATCTCCTGACCAAAAATTATCTTCGGTTATCGATGAACAGCCCAATAAATACGGAATCCGGGGGTTGAATAAACATATTAAGGAATGGGGCCTTAAGGTTTCTGACACCACATCGAGAGATAATATCAGGGAGGCGGAATTTGTGGTTCTGCCGGCTGCTACCCAGCGCCAGCCCTGGGAGGGTTTTGAAGCAGTCGGTTTCCGCTGTGTACGGGAGGTAAGGATTAAAGCTGAATAGTGATTGGGCAATTACGAGGGAGGAATGTCAAAATGAAAAAAATACTTTTTTTTATTCTTTTTTTATTATTTTATACTACCGGAAGCGTCCTGGCCGTTGAAATTTCCTGGATGCATGTTCAGCACCGTCAATATGGCGAAGGAAAAAGTGTTAATCGTCTCTCCTTTGGCTTAATCGACGATCAAGGCCGATATCTTACCGATGACAAAAACATCAAAGAGGTAAAATTGCTTGATCCACGCGGCAAAGAAATAAAACTGTCTGCCTACAAATTTAGATCCATCGAGGAAGTTTACGGAACTTACGACACCAAGAACGGGCAGTGGATTTTCAACAAAGACTGGCAGTTCGATAGCTGGTTCAGTGCCGACGTTTTAGAACCATTGATTCCCGAAACATACTACTGGCTGAGGATTACGTTCGCGGACGGCAAGTTAGCCGAGCGCACTTATAATTTTAATAGCCTTATCGCTCTGCCGCGTCGTCGATTCGACCTCGTTTCAGCTTCGCTCTGATACCTACGGCGACCTGATCTGGACCTGGAATATTCCGACAGAGCTTGGGCATTTGAGTTTGAACCTTCAGACTCGGGCAAGGGTGAGCATCGACATCTATAAGGATAAGAAGAACACCGGCTATTTTTCCATAATCCTGCCGACTCATTTAGGATATGTTTTCATCACGCACGATCTGGTTCAGGCGATGAATCAAAGGGGCGATCAGTTCGAACTGAGAATTCAGATAGAGACCAGAGATAAAAACAACCGCACCTATAGCAAACCGCTTTTAATTGCGGAAATGCTTCCCACAATTCCCAAGTAAGCTATTCCGCTATCAAATGGCTGTTGCCGGAATTGCACGCCGAAGCGAAGGATCAGTTTTTTTCCGGGTGTTTTGCCTCACGGCGCAATTGCCATGCGCGCCAGAACTCATAAAAAATCGGAATGAGGATCAGGGCCAGCACGGTTGCGGAAACCATGCCCCCCACCATGGGGGCGGCGATTCTCTTCATTACCCGCGCGCCGGTCTCGCTGCTCCACATGATCGGCAGCAGGCCCGCGATGATGGCACTGGCCGTCATCATGATCGGACGCACCCGCTCGGCGGCTCCGGTCATTATCGCCTCAAACAGCTCGGTTTTAGTAAGACGATCTTTTTGCTTCCGCTGCGCCTCGAAGGCGTGATCCAAATAAATGATCATGATCACCCCGATTTCGGTCGACACCCCTGAAAGCGCAATGAATCCCACCGCAACCGCCACGCTCATGTTGTAGCCGAGAAGGTACATGAACCAGATCCCGCCAACAATTGAGAACGGCAGGGCCAGCATCACAATGAGCACTTCGGTCAAGTTCTTGAAATTAAGATAAAGCAGAAAAAAGATAATTAACAGCGTAATCGGCACGACTATTTTGAGTCTTTGGCGCGCTTCCTGCATGTATTCATACTGGCCGCTCCAGCCGAGGCTGTATCCGGCCGGCAGTTTTATCTTATCCGCAACCGCCTGTTTGGCCCGTTCCACGTAACTGCCGATGTCCTGCTCCGGTGGGATATCCACATAGATCCAGGCCTGGGGCCGGGCGCCTTCGGTCTTGATGGCCGGCGGCCCTCCGCGCGGGAATATATCCGCCACCTGCTCCAGTGGTATACTCGCCCCGGTCGGCGTGGCAATCAGCACGCGCCGAAGATCTTCCGGGCTTTGCCGCAATTCCCGGGCATAGCGCACGTTGATGGGATAGCGCTCCAGGCCCTCGATGGTAGTTGCGATGTTCATGCCGCCGATGGCCGATTGTATCACGTCGTTTATGTCATCAACGGTAAGCCCATACCTGGCTGCTTCTTTTCTCTTGATTACAAAATCGGTGTAAAAGCCGCCGGCCACCCGCTCGGCAAAAACACTGCGGGTGCCGGGAAGGCCGCGAATCACCGGCTCGATTTGTTCCCCAAGCTTTTGCAGGACGCTGAGATCCGCTCCGGTGAGCTTGATGCCGATCGGGGTCTTGATCCCGGTCGACAGCATATCGATCCTTGTTTTAATCGGCATGGTCCAGGCATTGGTTACGCCCGGAAATTTGATCAAGCCCTCGAGTTCCGTAGTCAGTTTCTCGATGGTCATTCCGGGTCGCCATTCTTCTTCCGGCTTTAATATGATCGTTGTTTCCAACATCGACAGGGGTGCGGGGTCGAGCGGGGTGGAGGCGCGGCCTGCTTTGGCCAGAGCATATTTGACCTCGGGCATTGTCATGATCAGCCTGTTGGTCTGTTGTGCCACGGCCTGGACCTCGGTAATCGATACCCCGGGCAAAAGCGATGGCATGTAAAGAAGGTCGCCCTCGTTGAGCGGGGGAATGAATTCGGAGCCGAGACGGTTATAGGGGATGACGGTCAGTCCCAGAATAACAAGGGCGCCAAGCAGTACAAACCAGCGCAGCTTCAAGGCCCAGCGCAGGATGGGACGGTAAACCCAGACCAGAAAGCGGTTGATGGGGTTTTTCGCCTCCGGCAGAATGCGGCCCCGAATCAAATATCCCATCAGCACCGGAACCACTGTCACGGACAGCAATGCGGCGGCCGCCATCGAATAGGTCTTGGTGAACGCAAGCGGAGCAAACATTCGGCCGGACTGGCCGGTAAGCGCAAAAACCGGCAGAAATGAAACGGCAATAATGACCAGGGAAAAGAACAGCGCGGGGCCCACTTCCTTGGTGGCATCGACGATGATCTCCCAATGGGGTTTTTTGCCGGCATCGCGCTCGAGATGCTTATGGACGTTTTCGATCATGACAATGGCGCCGTCCACCATCGCGCCGATAGCAATCGCAATGCCGCCGAGCGACATGATATTGGCTCCGAGCCCCTGAAAATACATGATCGTCATAGCCATCAGGACGCCGACGGGAAGCGTAAAGATGGCGACAAAAGCAGAGCGCAAATGCAGCAGGAAAACGACACACACCAGGGCAACGATGATGCTCTCTTCGATCAACTTGGAGCGCAGCGTGTTCTGGGCACGGTGGATCAAATCGGAGCGGTCGTAGATGGGAACAACCTCGACCCCTTTCGGCAGGCCCGGCTTTAACTCCACGATCTTTTGCTTGACGCGGTCGATAACCTCCAGGGCATTGTTCCAGTAGCGCATTTCGATGATGCCGATCACCGCTTCACCTTCGTTGTCAAGCTGCACCGTGCCGCGGCGGATGTCGGGCCCAAGATTAACGTGGCCGATATCACGCACCAGAATCGGCGTGCCGTTCATGTCCACTCCCACCGGAATTTGTTCGATATCCTCTACGTTTT
>CAVQBT010000024.1:0-106290 GCA_963710795.1 uncultured delta proteobacterium | reverse complement strand
GGGTTTGGGATCTGTAAGTTAACGATTCGGCGCAAAGCGGCACCAGTGGTGCATTTGCTATAATGAATGAAATTCAGCGTGTGCCTACCCGAAATTTTTGGTTCAGCTAAGATTTTCGACTGCCAAAATGCTCTTAGGAGCAGGAACAGCAAGGGTTTTCAACGTCTGAGACACTTCAGGCGTCAATTCATTTCGCCGATAAAAACGATGTTTTAAAGATAAAAATTCTGTCACTTGAAGCGTCTGCAGTTTGCGCCGGATCTGAGACCAAGGTTGTTGGCAAGCAATTTCTGCAACCCGCTCGATTAGCAATGACAGTACACAAATTCTTACATGAGTTTCGATCCGACGAGGAACCCAGTGGAACATTGGACACATTTTAATCTGGGTGCGTTTCAAGGAGCGAAAACAGCGTTCGATAACCATCAACCCTTTATAGCCGCTAGCTGCGTCTTGCATGCTGATGGTGTCATCGTTGGTTTCCAGAACCCATTTACCGTCATATTTTTGTGCTTGGCGCACTTTACCACGATCTATGCGGATCTGTATGGCTCTTTGTTATCGTTAGATATCGCTTGTAGCGTTGCGATGCGAGAAGTTCGATCGCCCATTGGGCAGTCGCCTTTTTGTCTGGATGCCTGGCAAGTTCCTTCTCCAAAATTTCAATTACCTTGGCACGGTGTTTTCGCTGCCGCTTGGCTTCTTTGGGGTTGAAGCACAGGATATAGCGTTTGCGCATCTCGCCGTCGCCGATGATCACCTCTTTGGCGTGCAAGTTGTCTTTGATCACCGTGTAGCGTCCTTTTTTGGACAACACGTCGCGTTTGATTTCAGTGACACTTGCCATGCGAGTGGCCAACAGGTATTTGCCGCAGGCTCTACCAAGCTCTTCGCGATTGTCTTGCGAGTTGATGCCGGCATCGGCGACAAACAAAGCACGGCCCAAACTCCAACCCCGAAGATCCGAGCGCACTTTGTCCACGGTATTGACATCAGTGGTGTTTCCAGGAAACACCCAGCAACGCACCGGCAATCCTTCACGGGTAACGGCCAATGCGACAACAACCTGAGGACTCCAGGTGCCTTCCTTGGCCCTGCCAAATTTGCGAACGGCACCATTGAGCGGCTCGCTGTCTTCATCCTCTTGGTCGATTGAAAAAGAGGCTGTCGTAGTATCGTAGAAAATCAAATCCACTTTCAGATTAAATAAATTGGCGGTGTGAAAGAAGATATTTTTTTCAATTAGTTGCCGATGGTCATAAAGCAGATCCATGGCTTCATACATCTGCTCGAGTTTCAGCGATTCGCATGAAGGTAGATAAACCTTCGACAGCCATCGATCCCAGACGCCAAGCTTGGATTCAGGCTCGCAGAGTCGGTTGGCAACCATCGCCAAAAGCGCTCTTTCATAAGGGACTTTTATCTTTTTGGCCTTGCAGATATCGCGCAACTCCTTGCCGATGCCCAGCCGCTCCCACAAGGCTTCAATGACCAGCACACAGCCGAAGGCGACGGTTCTGATTAGCTTGACGTCGTCAGATAGACGCAAGCGGGTCGTTGGGCTGTGTGTCTTCAGAGTCATTGATGGGATCGAAAACTTTAAGTCCACACACCCGGGCGATGGAGTTGCACAGCCGAACCAGCTGGTCGCGATCAAGTTGATCAGCGCGGCCGAAGCTGTGGATGATCCGCGCAACGGGCTTGCGGGTATCCGGGTGGCGTTCATTGTGAGCTAACTGATAGTACTCGACAATGCTGCCGTCCTTATTTTTTCTTCTGGTGGTTCGCAGATACATGATTGCTTACACCAGTAGCATGTATTAAATGTATAGTCAACAAAAAACTTCGTAATTCGTGTGCCTACAGTTTTGGAGGTTCGAAAAATTGCAAAATCGGCTAAGTGCCTGATTTTATTCATGTCAAGTTGAAATTCCGGCTGATTTCGGCAGTTTTTTTGCCTACAGGCCCCAAACTAAAGTGTGTCACTCGTTACTAAAACCCATATTTTCAGACTACTAAATAGATTTTCAGAAATTTTCATCTGTTCAGGAGTTATCAAGCCAATCGCAAGTCTTTTTTCAAATGACTCCCATCTTTCCTTCAGAATATCATTCAACATCTTCAAACGCCATATAGTGATTTCGGGCCTTGATGCCATAAAATTACCTAAAAAAATGTATACCATTCCTGAAAAATCATGCAATAGATTGAAGCCGAGGGGAGAGCCAAGCCCTTTTGTACACATTTTTATTTCCCTCGTCATCAACCGGCGCGTACAGGGCCTTTTTAGAAACTAAGAAAAGCTCTATTAACTGATCGGGGTTGGATGATGGTGCAAAATCTTGATTTGTTTTTTCTATCGCGATATCGATAGCTTCCGATGCTTTTTTCTCAAAATCGTTGTCATTATATTTAACTGTATCAAGCGCAGCTACGTTAAAAGGAAGCGCCTGGCTCTCTCTCTGGAAGGGAATAAGGTATTTGTTAAAACCCAGCATTAACCCGTACTCCATGTTAACATTCGCGTTTGGTACCAAATGACCATCTATTAAATCACTATTTAAAAGAACAATACAGAATTGCGAAGTTATTATTTTTGAACAAATTTTCTGGCAAAAAGCATGTTGCCCTGGAGATAGTCTTCCGCCTGCTTCTTCACACTGAATTTCTTTTGACTGGAGCAGATTTCTTAGAATAGTCATCTCAAGGGGACTCGTTTTAAATCCATATGCTATAAAACAGGTGCGAGTTGAGGAGAAGACAAAGTCGCATCTTGGAAGCCCAATAATACAGTGTTCATTCCTTCTTATAGAAATATCCATTCGTTGCTTTCCTTTTTGTATTTTTTATAACGCCCGCTATCACCAGTGGGCAGGGTGAACGGGTCTTTGTAAAGGGCAATTAAACACAAAACTTAATAAAAGATCAAAACGCCACAACCCTGCCCATCTGGTGCATGGCGTTGTTCTGCGAAACCAACTAATAGCATTGCCAGGAAAGCGCCCACATATCTCTTTTCCCCTGCTCAGTCCCTCTTCCAAAATAGCCAACGCCGCCATCACCCCATGCCCAGTTACCTTTTTCAGTTGAACCAATTTGAAAAATATATTCTGGCTTAATAGGGTGTTTGTTCCATGGTGCCCAAAAAATTTCTGACTGTATCAAACTTGGCCATCCCCCTAATTTGAAACCTGATTGATTGTTGAATAAATCATAATAATCATCTTCTAATTCTTCTGGGCACTCGACTTGAAGGTCCTCCCAACAAGGATAATCTTCTTCAATTATTTCAGGACGCATTGGAAGCGATTTAATTGATGAACCGGTTTTTTGAGGAGATAACTCAATTAAATCATCTATATTTCTGTATGCTCGTAAGCACCAATCTTCACCGTTTGGAGTGTCATCTGGTAGGTTTTCAGGACCAATAAATATGGTAATAAAATCTATGTCATCCAACCCATTTGGTCGAAAAGGGAGTTCTGTAATGTTAAGTTGACATAACGCATGCATTGGTTTCCCATTCGATTCAGGCCAACCTTCGCCCTCAGAGCAGAAGCTTACTTTACCAAACCAAGATGCATATTGATTCTCTGGAGGACGAAAACCACCGATCTGCATCCGGATCGCTTTTTGCTTTATCTTTCCTCTGAATTTGTTTTCTATTTCGCTCATGTTAATCTCGCAGAACGGCCGCAGTCACCGGCCGCGAGGTACGAGCGGTCAGGTGCACTGCGAGGTTAGCAATTAAAATGGTATTTCTTCCTCTCGTTGTAGAAGAATCTCAACTCCTTCATTGGTTATTTTATATGCATAGTATTCGTCATCGTCGTAATCTCTTTCGTTTCTCTTTTCGATATAGCCAAGCTTCTCAAGTTTAATTGCAGAGAGGTCAATTTCGTAGGATTGATTCTTCAGATTATTCTTAATGACATAGATGCCATAGCCATTTGGGCTAGCCGTAAACGTACTCACAAGTTCTTTCAAAACGTTGAAATCGTTTGCATTTAGTTCTGAAATGACATCAACCGAATTTTTAGGTGGTTGCGGAGGCTTTTTAACATTCATAAGCGGCTGTAATTTTTCCATCTGGTTTTTGATTAAGACACAGGCATGGTTTACCGCTGAAGCTAAATCACCATCAGAACGGTTAGGCTCATAGTCTGCCGGAGTTATGCCGAATAAGTCAGTTGGTAAATGAAGATCAACGCCTCTCGGTTTGAGAATAAAACAGCGCTCTTTCCCTAAAGCACCAATGAAAAGTCCTAATTCGAATACAATATTATCGCGAACCGCAGCCTTCTCTTGATTACGGATAATAATAATATCATCTGGTGAGAATATAAAAAGGGAGAAATCCACAGACTTGGCTTTCTTTTCAAGGGAATCAATCGTGTTGCTTGATAAATCGAAAGTTCCGTTTCGCCAAATCGTGACTTCGGCCTGATGGTCAAGGTTTAAATTAACGGCCTCGGCAATACAAAGGCTTTCGACAGATGAGCCTATAAATATCCTTGGCTTTCTATTCATGATATCCTCTTTTACCACCATACTGCTAACAATGATTATACCGAAAAAACGCGTGATATCATCTAACCAAATCATGCTCGATATTCACATTATTTAATTAAATTTCATTTTGTTATGGCGTGCTAAACCCGGATATTGAAATTGTGAAATGTGGAAATATTTCTTCATTTTTCCTATATATCCGATATGCGAGAAAAAAGGCTTCATATCCCTGATATTAAGGTGCTTTGTGGAAAACCGCGCTCCACATTTTCACGACATTAAAAGATTGGAAATAAACTATTGCCTTCGGGTTCTGCATGATGTAAATGTATTTGTAAAGGTTATCAGGTTTACAAATTTACTGTTGAGAAAATCTTTCGTGCTTAACTGACTGGCGCTCAGTCTGATACAACGCGGCACTGATAAGTAAGACCTTGAATGATCCGGACTTCAATTTGAGGCTTGATTATAAGTAGCTGTGTTAATTATATATGTAACGTTTATCTAAAATCAAGGAGAAATTATGGGTAATTCGCCGGTAAAGCTTTTGGATAAGGTCAGGCAGCGCATTCGACTGAAGGGGTATTCTATCCGCACTGAAAAATCATATGTATCCTGGATAAAACGTTTCATTCTGTTTCATGGTAAACGACATCCGCAAGAAATGGGTAAGTCTGAAATCGAAGCCTTTTTGTCGCATTTGGTCATGAAACGAAATGTTGCATCTTCCACACAGAACCAGGCCTTCAATGCGATATTGTTTCTTTACAATCATGTGCTTGACTTAGACATGCCTCAAGATATCAACGCGTTACGGTCAAAGAAGCCTGTGCGGGTCCCGACCGTAATGACGCGCGAGGAGACCTTAAAGCTCATTGCCATGATGCACGGAACCCATCAATTGATGGCCAAGCTGATTTACGGCTGTGGTATGCGAGTGATGGAGTGTATTAGACTCAGGGTACAGGATCTATTGGGACACAAGGACGTCAGCACCACAATGGTTTACACTCATGTTCTCAATCGCGGAGGAAAAGGAGTGATCAGCCCACTGGATTTTGCAAAATAATTCAAATCAGGTGTAAGAAATCAGCTGAATATTAATTGTCTCGCCGGCGGCGAATTCATCGCGGTCCTCGGGGATGATGATCAGGGCTTGCTTTTGGGCCATGGACTGCAGGGTGCTTTTTAGTTTGGCCGGGTGAACGAAAAGCTGGCCTTGCCGCTTTGCAAGGCGGGCGTGAATGAGGTCGGTCCATTTTTTTTTGCCGGTTACGGTTTGGGTGAGGTTGGCCGGGATCGTCGGAAACGCAACCGGCGATTCTCCCCGCATTTTGAGAAGCGCCGGCAAGCCAAGCTGTAAAAAGGCCATTTCATTGGAAGATGGGCCGCCCGGCAAACAGAAAAAAGGCTTGCCGTTCAACAGACCGAACCCGACCGGTTTGCCGGGCCCCATGCGAACCCGGTGGTAAACGCCCCGCCAGTTCAACTCTGCCACAACGTCTAAAATCAGGTCGCGCTCGCTGCCCCAGGCCCCGCCGCTGGTAAAAAATGCATCGACATCGGGCAAGTGTTTTTCGATTGCGCTTTTAATATCTTCTTTTTGGTCGGCGACCAGTTCGGTTATATACGGCAGGCCGACCTGGGTCAGCCAGGCGCCGATTTGGATCATGTTGCTGGCGTAAAGCTGGCCCCTGCGCAGCTTGCGGCCGGGAGCCACCACCTCGTCACCGGTGGCGATTACGGCCACTTTGGGGCATTTATAAACCTCGGCGGCGGCCAGGCCGGCGGCCGCCAGAAGGCCGACCTGGGCCGGTTTCAGCTTCACGCCCCGGGTGGCAAGGGCGTCTCCCATGCGGATATCCCGGCCCTGCTGCTGGATGTTGCGTCCGGCCTCGGCGGTGTTAAACGCATCAATCACCTCTGAATGCCGGCGGCAAAATTCTTCCGACAGTACGGCATCGGCACCCGCGGGCAATGGCGCACCGGTCGTCACGCGAACCGTTTGGCCCCGCTGGATTGCCAGTGGGCGTCGATCGCCGGCAGAAAGGCTGCCGAGCACATTCAGCCGGACGGGGTGTTGTTCATCCGCTTGCGCCAGGTCCTCCGCAACCACCGCAAAGCCGTCCTTGCGCGACGTGCTGACGGACGGGCAGTCGACCCGGGCCACAACATCCTCGGCCAGTACTCTGCCAACCAGGCGCTCCAGCGGAAGTGTTTCGGTACTTCCGGAGGATACATGTGATAGTGTTAAATCTAATGCTTCTGCAAAACTGATAAATTCTTTCAAAGAAATGCCTAAATTGCCTAAAATGTCTAAAATGCCTAAAGTTAATGTATTCTGTCTATTTGAAATCGCTCGACAAAACAGTCTTCGGGCAGTAGACGAGATTTAGTCGACTGATAGATGTAGCTGCAAAACAGCTTTTAGAAGTAGCTGGAGCCATCCCAGCAATGGGTACAAACCTTTTCTTTGGGCAGCCCGATGGCGCCAATCAGGTCGTCCAATTTCTGATATTTTAGCGATGTGAGTTTTAACCGCCGACAAATCTTTTCAACCATGGCCGTATTTTGCTCCGAGCCGGCGGTGGCATATGCTTCCAGGGACCCGCAATTCGGCCCTTCCAGTTCTTCGATGGCGCTGCGTCCGGCCAGGTCCAGCGTTGAGCGTGACGTCGAAAAATTGAGAAAATCACAGGGGTAAATCAAGGTCGGGCAGGCCGGGCGCATATGCACCTCCGCCGCACCGGCATCAAACAGGATCTGAACATTATCCTGCAGCTGGGTGCCCCGGACGATGGAGTCCTCGCAAAACAACACGCGCTGGTCTTTGATCAGATCCTGCACCGGGATCAGTTTCATCCGGGCAACCAGATCGCGCGTGTCCTGGTTCTGGGGCATAAAACTGCGCGGCCAGGTCGGGGTATATTTTACGAAGGGTCTCTTATAGGCGATATTCTTGGCATTGGCATAGCCGATGGCATGGCCGATGCCCGAGTCCGGTATTCCGGCGACGAAATCGATTTGGACGTCATCATTTTCAGCCAGCGCCCGGCCACATCGATATCTGACCGATTCGACATTGATCCCTTCATAACTGGAAGCCGGATAACCGTAGTACACCCACAAAAATGCGCACACCTGCATTTTTTCTTGCGGTTCTGTTATCTGCTCGCAACCTTCGGCGGTCAAGCGGACGATTTCAGCGGGACCCAAGTATTTTTCAATTTCATAGCCGAGATTCGGAAAGGCACAGGATTCGGAGGACGCGGCAAACCCGCTGTCTTTTTTGCCGATAATGACCGGTGTGCGCCCCAGTTTATCCCGGGCGGCATAAATACCATCGGTCGTCAACAACAGCAGGGAGCAGGAACCCTCGATGGCTTGCTGGGCATTGTGGATACCGGCTTCAAAAGATTCTTCTTCGCAGATCAACATGGCCACAAGTTCGGTGGGATTCGTTTCCCCGCTGCCCATTTCGGCGAAATGTATTTTTCTGCCCAGCGCTTTTCGGGTGAGCTCCTCGATATTGTTAATTTTGCAGACTGTCACAATCGCAAATGTACCCAGGTGCGAGCTGATAATCAGCGGCTGGTCGTCATGGTCGCTGATGATTCCGATACCCATGCTGCCATGCAGGTAAGGAAGGTCGGATTCAAATTTGGACCTGAAGTAATCTTTTTCGATGTTGTGAATGGAACGTTTAATTTCAGCCCCATTTTTAACTGCCAATCCGCCTCTTTTAGTTCCCAGGTGCGAATGATAATCCGTGCCGTAAAACAGGTCGGTTACACAATCCTCCTTTGCTACCATACCGAATAAGCCACCCATTAGCGCCTCCCTTAGCGATTGAAAATTGAAGATTGAAGAAGGAATAATTGTGGTATTCTATCTATTTTATTTCACAATTATTTGAAAATAAACAATTTACCCGGGCTTGGTAGATAATCAATTATCTTTATTTCAAACAATTTTGCGAATGAGATCCTTACTTAGAGGAAAGATCGAACTTGTGTCAAGGATGATTGTCCTAAACATGGACAAGACAACATTTTCCAGGATCCACTTTTTTGTTTCACAAAATAGTTCACCGCAGAGTTCGCAGAACGCTGAGAAAGATAATTTTAATTATCTCTGCGATCTCCGCGTGCTCTGCGGTGAGATTCTTCCTGAAAATGGCATCAGATTTCATGGAGTTTCGTATGAGGTGTGAGCCTTAAGGCAGCTCGACATCCGCATCGTGAAACTCCGCCGCGGCAAAATGGCGGTTGTAGTTGAGTTTGTTAAAAAAGGTCAGGTAGTCTTCTTGCGGTCTGGTTTTTTCTTCCAGGGTTTGCCAGATATCATCGGGCATATCCCAGTCTCCCAGTTCAAGATTCGCCGTCAATTGGTCGACGTTTTTGACACCGATGATGACGGAGGCCACGAATCGGCGCTTCAACGGCCAGGCCACGGCCAGCTTTGCCATGGGTATATCGGCGCCGGCGGACACGTCTTCCAGAATTTCGGCGGTTTTAAAACCTCGGGGGTGCCAGAAGCGGGGGCCGTCCACCTGGGTTCGAAAAGAATGGCGGCTACCCTCGGCCGGCTCGCGCATGCCCTTGTACTTGCCCGTCAGCAATCCCGCGCCCAGCGGACTGTAGCAGGTCAAGCCCACGCCATGGTCCGCTGCCGCCGGGATGATCTCCCGTTCCGGTTCCCGGTTGATCAGGTTATACAGATATTGACCGGCTACCAGACGCTCCAGGTTCATGCGGGCCGCAACCCCGGCCGCTTTGGCGATCTGCCAGCCAAACAAATTGCTGCAGCCCAGATACCGGACCTTGCCCTGCCGTACGAGGTCATCCAGGGCCCGCATGGTTTCCTCCAGCGGCGAGATGGGGTCGGGTCCGTGGATGTAATACAGATCGATGTAGTCGGTTTTCATGCGCTTGAGACTGCCCTCACAGGCGGCGATGATGTGTTTTCTGGAAACCCCCTGGGCGTTGGGGAAATTGCCGATCGGAAAATAGCATTTGGATGCTATCACCACTTCATCGCGTTTAATCTGGGGCATGAAGGTGCCGATAAATTCTTCCGATTTCCCGCCGGCATAGACGTCGGCGGTATCGATAAAATTCCCGCCGGCCTCCAGATAGCTTTTGATAATTTCGTGGGATTGATTCTCGTCGCAGCCCCAGTCCGGTGTGCCAAAGGTCATGGTACCCAGACTGATACGGGATACGAGTAATCCGGAATTTCCAAGATAGCGGTATTTCATGACTTATTCCTCCCGATTACATAAAATTGAATAATGAAGATTTTCGATTGAATATTTATGAAATCCTGTTGGTCATCGCTTATCGGATAAAATGCCGGGTCGTTGTTCATTTGTCATTTTACAGGCGGGTGTGTCAAGGACAAAGGCTTTTACCGTCTTTTTTATTAGCGGTTGCGTGACGGCGAATCCGGATGACTCGTAAATAAATAAAATTGAAATCGGTTGTAACTTTTTCCGCTTTGATCCGTTACAAGATCTTGAGCGTATTTTACGTGAGGCTGAAGCGAGGTTTTTGAAAACAACAATTCAAACGAATATGGATATTTCTGATCTGCAGCATTTCCTCGAACAGACTGATAAGGCGGATATTACCAGGGTTTTTGATAATCTGATGAAGGGTTCGCGCAATCATCTGCGGGCATTTGTCGGCCAGATGGAATTGCTGGGCGAAACATACCTGGCCCAGTACCTGACCCCAGACGAGATTGATGCGATCGTCAACTCACCGCGGGAAATAGGCTCCTATTGATACAAATATTAAAAAAGGCCGGCGTTCCGAAAACGCCGGCCTTTTTTTGCTTTTCAGCATCGTCTTTGCGCGCTGACTTGGTCGGAATTGGTTAAATCAATTTAGCCATGGGATTTTATATCCAATCCCAGATATTATTAAAACCGAAATCATCCTTAAATGATTGACATGATTTTTTTTACCTGCTACTGACCGAAAAGATTTTATTGGGAAATAGAATACCTAAAACTGTGTAATAAATTTCATATTATCAGGGGATACCCAATCAAGGTTAATTTATGAAAATCCGATAGTTGAATAATTCCAACAATTAATAATAGCCTGGAGACAATCTGATATTTGGCTCAAATTTTGCAAAACTTCAGATTGTTTGCTTAACTACTATTAATCCGCCGAGGTAGGCTTCTGAAAATAAAATACAATCAACGACTTAAATACATCTCAATTTTATAAAAACCAATATTCCGATGCAAACTGTTGGAAGGTAAAAATGATCTGGGGGGATCATGACTTAAGGGGATCGTTTCGAAAGATTTGAAGCCGGCAGGCTTCAGATCTTGCACCGCGAAACGAGTTGGAGCGCCTTCCAAATATTATACTTAAACCTGCAGATTATAAAAGGGGAGATAATCATGAGGTATAATGGATTTTGGGTTTTAGCAGCATTGAGTATGATTCTGTTTTTCTCGCCGATAGTTCATGCCATTCCGGTTGACCTTTCTACTTTTGACTTAAGAGATGACATCCGTTACTATCTTCGGGCCTGATAATTCTTCCGCCATAATTTTGACCGAATATCTTGGGTGCACCTTCTGATTCTTCAATAGACCTGTGCTTGCTCGATTACGATCTTCCTATTCCCGTTGATGCTCTGAGCCTAACCTTTGATTATGAGCTTGCGGTTGCGCCAGATAATGAGGATTATTTCGATTTTTATTTTGGCGATCTGACGAGTCCAAGCGATAAATTATGGGGATAGGACGGATATGAAAGTTATCTACTCCGGCACGGTCATCCGAAAATCTTACCGGGTTTGCTGGGAGTACACTGGTTTTGGATTCGCTTTAAATTACGGCTGGCGACGATGGACTCATCGACAATACCTATTACAGCTCGGGCTACTACGGTTATGAGTCGAACGTTTCTATCTTCCAATGTGGAAATCAACCCCGTGCCCGAACCGGCCACGCTTTTGCTTCTCGGCAGCGGTATTTTAGGAATGATCGGATTTAGAAAAAGAAAGATATCAGGTGTAGCATGATGATATAGTTATTTTTTAAACATGGCATAAAAAGAGTTTTTATGTTCCTAATCTTCATCATAAACAGCCGAGTGCCCCTTGGGTTCTGAACTTTCCCAAAGGACTACTCGGCTTTTTTTATTCCATGCTACAGCCGGTCCGAATCATCTTCATTTCCAACACCTTACATAACCATTATCAAGAGAAGGCGATAAAAAAATGGTTTTATGCCCAAATACTCAGAGGAGAGCCCTCAAGGGGTGGTTTGCTATTCTTACGATCTCAGCAGCCCTGCTGTTTTTGATACCGTCCCTATCTTTGGCCGAGTGGGATGATGTCACAGCCGTCATCCGGGTGAATAGAACCCGACCATTGTATAATTTCGTTGATAAAGTCACTTTTTTCAACGCCTCGCTTTCAAACCTGTCCGGCGAATCATACTCGCCAGCAATCCGTCTGGTCATCGACAGTATTACCAGCCCTCAGGTTACGGTTCACAATTCCGACGGGTTGACACCTGACGGCAAGCCATACTTCGACTTTTCTTCCATGTTGGGTGATGGCCTACTCGACTCGGGCGAGACGAGTGCCGCCCGGCAGGTTGAGTTCTATAACCCAGCCCGGCTCAGGTTCAATTTTGTTTCAAAAGTTTTGATTGAAACCGGCGAAATACCTTCCGAGAACCAGCCCCCGACGGCCGACGCCGGTCAGGATGCGACCTATGCCCTTGGGTTCGGTGAGACATCGATAACCGTCACCCTGGACGGTAGCGGATCCGAGGATGCGGATGGGGATCATCGAACAATACCTCTGGTCCGGTGATCCGACGCCGGCCGAAGTAGTTTCTCCGAGCGTCACCCTATCGGAAGGGATCCATACGTTCACGTTGATTGTCGTTGATAATGAAGGCGCTCAGAGCGATCCGGACTCGGTCACAATTACCATTATTCCGGCTCCCAACCGTTCACCAGTAGCCATTCTTGAAGGCCCGGATGCAGGTACCGTCGGTGAGACGCTATCATTTAACGGTTTGGCATCCCACGATCCGGATGGCGATCCGCTGAACTGCACTTGGAATTTCGGCGATGGTTCTTCCCCGGTCACCGGCGTCACCGTCACCCATGCCTATTTGACTGCCGGTGACCACACGGTCAGCCTGACGGTTGAAGACGGGCGCGGCGGCATCGACGTCGATCAAACCACGGTGACGGTAGTGGAGAGCAATGCTGCTCCGTCCATGGATGTCACCACCGAACATTCCATCGATGAAAATCAATTGCTGACATTTGATGTAACCGCCAGCGACCCGGATGGTAATCCATTGACATTTGACGTCAGCGGCTTGCCGACCGGGGCTGACTATACCCAGACCGATGCCAACACTTATGCTTTTTCCTGGACCCCGGCCTACGATCAGGCCGGGACCTACACGGTCACATTTTCCGTTTCGGATCCCGGCAGCCTGCAGGATTCGGCGGTGGTTGCCATTACCGTCAACAATGTCAACCGGCCCCCGTCAATAGGGGAGTTGCCGGAGCAGATTCTTGACGAAGGCAGCTCCCATGATATTCAGGTGCAGGCTTTCGATCCGGATGGCGAAGCGCTCACAATAACGGCATCGAGCTTGCCGGGTTTTGCCGGATTTGCCGACCACGGTGACGGAACCGCAACGCTTTCTCTATCGCCGGGCTATGAAGATGCCGGCAACTACACGATTACCTGCAGCGTGACGGATGTTCATAGTGCGTCGGCCGAAATGACGATTGCCCTAAACGTCATCGACGTCAACCGGCCGCCTTCACTGGCCGCCTTGGACGATCGGGAGGTCGCGGAAGGAACCGGGTTGATTTTCGAGGTCAGCGGCAGCGACCCTGACCAGGACGTCCTGACCTATGAGATTAGCGAACTGCCTTCAGGCGCGGTCTTTGCCGTCACGGCCGACCCGAATATTCACACCTTTTCCTGGACGCCCACTTTCGAGCAGGCCGGCACCTACCCGATTTCATTTACCGTGTCGGATCCGCAAGGGCTCGCCGCCACGGCATATATCACCATTACCGTCACCAATTATAACCGTCCGCCGTCCATGGCGCCTGACGGCGACCACAGCATTAAAGAAAATGAGGTTTTGACCTTTACCGTGTCCGGCAGCGACCCGGACGGGGACCCGCTGACTTACGAAGCCAGCAATCTGCCGGCGGGCGCGGTTTTCGACCCCGCAACGCTGACATTTTCCTGGGCCCCCGCCTATGATCAGGCCGGCATTTACGTCTGCCGCTTCACGGTTATGGATCCGGGCGAATTGTCGGATTATACGGATGCAAACATCACTGTACAAAACGTCAACCGCGGTCCATCGTTGGCGCCCATTGCCGACCGGAGTATCGCGGAAACCAAACCGTTGGTGTTTAAGGTCAGCGGCAGTGACCCGGATGGCGATGATCTGACCTATGCGGCCAGCAACCTGCCCCAGGCGGCGCTTTTTGATCCTGCCGACCAAACTTTTTCCTGGACGCCGCCCAGCGGGTTTGCCGGCAGCTATCAGGTCGGCTTTATGGTGAAAGACCAGTACCTTTCTGATTCCATTTCAGTTCGGATACGGGTAATTAATTTCGAGGCGGACAGCTCCCCCTCGTTGACATCCGTGGGTGACCAGATCATCGACGAGGGACAACCCCTGGCGTTCCAGGTAGCCGGGGATGATCCCAACGGTGATGAGTTGACTTATCAGGTGAAGGGGCTCCCCGCCGGCGCTGTCTTTGAGACCACGGTGGATCCGGATATCTCTAATTTTTCCTGGACACCAGGCTATGATCAGGCCGGCCAATATACGGTTAACGTCACCGCTACTGATCCGTCAGGGCTATCAGATGCGATTAATGTCGATATCGTGGTAAACAACGTCAATCGACCGCCTTCGTTTGACCCATTACCCGACCGCAATATTTCAGAAACAAAACTTCTCACGTTCGAGGTAACCGGAACTGATCCGGACAACGATGATCTGATCTATTCCGTCGGAGGCCTGCCGGAAGGGGCCGCGTTTGATTCACTGTCTCAAGTTTTTGTTTGGACACCCACCGATGAACAGGCCGGTTCTTATGATGTCAGCTTCCAGGTGTCGGACGGCGAGCTGACTGATGCAAGGGATGTGCATATCACGGTCACCGACTTTGACGTCAACAACAGTCCCACGTTGACACCGGTTGGAGACCAGGAGATCGACGAGGGGCAACTGCTGACGTTTCAGGTAATCGGAAACGACCCCAACGATCGATGAGCTGATCTACATCGCATCGGTGGGCTGCCGGACGGGACGTCACTTTCTGATGGCACGGCCGATCCCAATGTTAAAAAGTTTTCCTGGACGCCTGATTTTGACCGGGCCGGCACCTACCCTGTCAGCTTCACGGTCACGGATCCGGGCGGGCTTGCGAATACGATCGAGGTCGCCATCACTGTCAACAATGTCAACCGGCCGCCCGCTCTGGACCCGGTTGCCGATCAGCAGGTCAATGAAGGGGCTGAGTTGGCTTTTCAGCTGAGCGGCAGCGATCCGGACGGTGATTCAATTACCTTCGAAGCCGCCGACCTCCCTCCCGGAGCGATGTTGGATCCGGCCAGCGGCGCCTTTGCCTGGACACCGACCCATGATCAGGCCGGTTCCTATCCGATCAATTTTTCCGCCAGTGACGGACTGGTTGCAGTCCAGCAGCAAGCATTGATTGAGGTCATCGACGTCAATCGACCCCCGACAATCCTGACATCAGTCTTGCCCAACGCCCGGGTGGATCAGGTTTATCAGCACCGAATCCAGGCCGAAGACCAAGGACGGTGATCCGTTGTCATTTGCCGTGACGATTGCTCCCACAGGGGCCGGCATCGATGCCGCCAATGGTCAGTTAATATGGACGCCCACCATCGGTGACATCGGCGATCATCCCTTGTCCGTGCAGGTCACCGACGGCCGCGGCGGTTCGGACAGCCGGGATTACCTGTTGATCGTGCCCGACACGATTCCGCCCAATGTGTTTATTTCGGCCCCGGCAACGGCGATTCCCGGCTCCCTTTTTCGCGGCTGCCGTCAAAGCCACCGACAACAACGAGGTGTCTTCCATAGCCGTTGAAGCTGCCGGTTGCACTGTTCAGCAAAGCGCTGCCCTGCCGGATCAGTGGGAGATTACACCCGGCAGCGGTCTGGCGATCGGGCAAACCATTACCTTGACCGCCACCGCTATTGACAGCAGCGGCAATACCGCCCGGGCGACCGCACTGGTTGAAATGATCGGGACACCCGACATCGAGCCGCCCCAGATCGAATTGATCGCTCCACCGGTTGTCACTCCCGGTCAGAACATCCGCCTGACGGCCAGGGCTTCCGACAATGCGGGCATTGCCGAAGTGCGCTTTTTCACCACAGGGACGGTCGATCCATTTGCCGTGACCGGGAGTCTGAATCCGGCCGCATCTTATCTGGTAACCGAGCCGGCCGGAGCCATGATCCAGTTCACGGCAACCGCCGTCGATACGGGCGGCAACACCGCCGAGGCCCAGGCCACATCAACGGTCGTCGAACCCGATGATCAGGTGAACCCGCCGGACGTTGAAGACCCGGTGGTCGATCTGACTGCACCCCCCAGCGTGGCGGAAGATGCACCGCTGGCGATCACGGTGGCGACGAATGAATCCTGCCTGGCCCAGGTGGACATTTATATAAATCACACCTTGGCCGCCAGCTTCACGGCTCCCGCGGCAGACACGTTTGATGTGAGCCTTCCGCCGGGTATAGAACCCGGCATGAGTGCCCTGATCGAGGTGGTGGTGACCGACTGTGCCGGCAATCAAACCACGCTCAGTGACGACAACTGGATCAGCGTGACCGAGACCGGCCGGGGCGTCGTGGCCGGAGAAGTCTACCATGACCGCAGCGGGCTGCCCCTGGCAGGCGCCACCGTGGTATTTGAAAACAGTGACGGTTCGACGGCTGCGGCGACCACCGACAGCAAGGGCCGCTTCAGCCTGGTTGCCAAAGCCGGTACCGGCCGCATGATGATAACCAAGGACGGTTTCACGGCGGTGGAACGAACCGGAATTCAAGTCACGGACGATCAAGGGCTGGAGATGTTTGACGCGCGTCTGACGCCGGTGCAAGACGCAGCGCCGGCCGTGTCATCCGTAATCGGCGGTACGGTTAAGACTCCCTTTTCCCTGACCATTGCCGGATTGGTGCCCGTTCTGGCCGACAGCGGGGTAGATCCGGCTGATATTGCAGCATCCGAAATTAAATGCGAGATACCGGCCGGCGCGCTTGGCGCGAACCGGGCTTTTACGATGATCCAGATCAGTCCCCAGGGTTTGGCGGGAATTTTACCCGGCGGCTGGTCGCCTCTGGGTGCAGTGGATATTTTGCCGCGCAATATTTCTTTCCAGGTCCCGGCGGCTTTGACGATTCCCAATATCCTGGGATACACCGACGGGAATGGAATCGTACTGGCGGTATGGGATGAGAGCGAACATCTGTGGCGGGCAGTCGGTCCGGCCGGGGTATCTGCCGACGGCAGCACCATCAGCGGCGATGTTTCACAAACCGGTCAATATGCATTTGTCCTGCCGGATAGTGCACCCGCTTCCCCGACGTCACCTGATTGCCGGTGAGCCCCTGCCCGGAGTAGTGCCGGTTTTACTGGCGGATCCAATTACCACCACGGTCAGTCCCAAGCCCCAGGTAATTTTTTATCGGCCGGGAGTCCATTCAGACGTCGGGCTGAGCATCGTCAGCGGAACCGGACCGCTGACCAGCGGAACCCCGCTGCTGATAGCCCTCGCTGAAAACTACAGCTTCTACTCCGGTGATAAACTTGCGACCGCACCGTATGTCCAGGACCTTGTGCTGTTTAGTTACAACCGGCCGGAGCTGACCGCCGCTTTTGCGGTAACCCCCTCTTTGGAGTTCGAAGCCTTAACCCTGATGGAAGGGGTTATCGACGTCGATGCCTATGCGCCGACGGACACCGAGCGTGATCTGACGATTGTTGGTCCGGCCGGCGGTACGGTGACAACGGCCGGCGGTGAAAGCCTCACCTGCCCGCGGGGGCCGTATCCGACTATGTGCCGGTGGAACTGGAACCGCTGGCACGAAGATGATCTGGAATTTGAATGGCCGGACGGATTAGCATATGTCAGCGGCATTGCGGTCGGTTTTGCCGGCCGCCGCCTGGCTTTGCCGGCTTCATTGTCCACCCCGCTGCCGCCGGGGTTCGTGGACCAGGGGCAATTGCTGCTGGTCCGACTGGAAGCAGTGCAGGGTGTCACCCGTCCGGTCCTGGTCGGCAAGGGAGAAGTGCAGGGAGACCATCTAGTTGCCGCATACACATTCTCCTCAGACCCGGATGTGCGGCTGCCGGGCATCACGGATGCCGGCCGCTTTCTCTTTGTGCAGACGGCTGATGCTGTAGGGTTTATCAGCGGCACGGTTTTTGACACCGCCGGCAGCGCCCTTGAAGGTGCCATCGTGACGACCGACAGCCTGCCGGTCGTGGCGCTTTCCCAAAGCAGCGGCGCTTATGTGGCCGCCGCCGGGGTTGGTCCGGTTTCCGTGACGGCCCTGGATCCGATTAAAATGAACAGCGGCACGGCCGGGGGCAGCATACCCGCGGCGGACGATCTGATTTATGTCGATGTCGCGCTGGTTGAAGCACCGCCCCAGGTGGTATCGTTTTTGCCTGTGGACGGGCAGCAAAATGTGCCTTTGGGCACCGCGGTCAGCCTTACATTTTCAGAACCCCTCGATGCGGCCACCGTGACGCCTGCCAATTTCATTCTAACCGGTCCTGCCGGGCCCCTGCCCGGCACCCTGAGTTTAACCGCCAACAACACCCGGGTGACCTTTCGACCCGCCGACCCGCTGGTGACCGACAGGACCTACGTCTTTTCCGTGATGACCGGTGTCCGGGACCTGGCCGGATACTCCCTCGAAGAAATCTTCAGCTTCAGCTTTACGACCCTGGACACCACCCCGCCGCCGTTACCCCCGGCCGGCAGCATCAACGCCACCATCCCCGGTGACGACGGCCGGACCACCATCACCGCCACCCAGGGTACGGCCGGCGTGCACGACACGGTTTCCGTTATTAACAAGACAGACGGAACCTCAACACCGGTACTCGTTGAAGCCGACGGCAGCTTCAGCGTCAATCTGGATGCAGATATACTCGATGAGGTCGTGATCAGTATAGCCGACCCGGCCGGAAACGAGATTTCCGTGCCGATTGGACGCTTCCGCAATCCGGACGGCACGGTGGTCATTGGTCCGGCCGGCGGTCTGCTCGAGGCGGATAACGGCGTCATCCTGGACATTCCGGCCGGCGCTTTTCCCGCCGGCGCAATGGTCAGGCTCGCCGCACTCACCGAGGCAGAAATCAATGTCTCTCCCGGACCGGATTTTCCTTTCGTGGCCGGTTTTGAATTTGAATCCAGCGTGGCACCACAGATATACCTGAACGCCTCCGCCCCCCTGCCTGCCGGCACCGCTGCCGATGCGCATGGTATCGTGGCGCAGGTGTTTGATGTCTATGACAGATCGATGCTGTATGTGGTGGACACTGCCAGGGTGATTAACGGGCGGCTGACCACCTCATCCCCTCCCTGTCCGGGCATCATGAGTAAATTCGGACGCTATGCCGCCTTTTTAAACGAACACCAGGAAATGGCGCTGGGGGCGGCGATCCTGTCAATGGGCACCACGCCCCTGCCTCAAGGGGTCAGCTACGAGATCCATTGGCAGACAGATCTGCTGTTTACCAGCTTTGGCTTTCCGGCGCCTTTTCTCTTGCGGCAGCACCTCACGGAACAGGGTGACACCCCTGACTATGCCTTAAATGACTATCTCGCCATGATCCAGCGAACGGGGGTGATGAGCGCGCTGCAGGCCGCCGAGGAGGGCTGGGTCGAGGATCAATCAGGAGAGCGCCGCAACCTTGGCACCTGTCTGCCTGTTCCGGCAGATAAGCCACTGACGGTTACCGTCCGTAATATTGCCACCCATGAGCTTCTCGACATTATTGAAATGGGGCCCATGTCACCGGGCAGTTCCGCCACCATTACCTATAAAGACCCACGGGACGAGACCCCGCCCGAGGTGCTGGCCATCAAACCAGTGCACAAGGTGCTCGATGCATACGGCAATCGGAATGTCGAGATTAAATTTTCCGAGCCGGTCGATCCGGCAAGTATGGATACCGTCACTTTGGTCAGGCAGGGGGAAAATCCGTGGACTTATGCGGGAGACTGGGAACTGCGTGAAAATAACACGCTGCTTATTTTTTCACCAGGTCGTCTCCTGCCCATGGGCAAAAATTATCTGCTCGACCTTGCCGGGGTTACGGATGTCAATGGCAACCGATTTGATGGCCCTCCAGTGCGGTTTACAACCTTTGCCCCGTCACTTTTCTGCGGTAATGCCATGACCCGCAACAGCATCGTCAATGATCTGGCAATGGTGCCGAATTCAGCGGTAACTCCTGAGCAGATTCCCACTGATCTATGGTTCATTGACGTTGATTTTTCCACCCGGTCGCCTGAAAAAAGCGCGGACGGCAAATGGCATACCGACCTGGTCGCCATCCAGGGATTTGAAGGTGACAACCTCGATTACCGCCTTTTTCGAATTGATCTCACCGATCCTGGAGATGCCAGGGTGGTGAGCGCATTCCAGACCGACGCACGCTATTTGCAGCACCGTCTGCGTTTCATGGACGACGTTCATATCACCCCGCGCTATGAATGTGATGCAACAAACAATAACTGTGATGGGGTTCCCGAGTTCTGGAATGTCCGGGAGCTTCATTACCGGCGTGATGATCCAAATATTCGTATCTGCGAACCGGCTGATTCACAGAAGATTAGCCTCTGGCGGGCCAGATACTGCGTAAACGACCCTGATGATCCTAATGATCCCAATGCGGTCCTCGACCCGGACTGC
This sequence comes from uncultured delta proteobacterium, assembly GCA_963710795.1. Lineage (GTDB taxonomy): Bacteria > Desulfobacterota > Desulfobacteria > Desulfobacterales > JAFDCJ01 > JAFDCJ01. Next base: position 85,769 of record CAVQBT010000024.1, on the reverse strand, counting down.
CCGGTAATAACGGGCGGTTGCGGGGATTTGGCCGTGACCACAGTGGATAACACCAAATACGGGTATCTGTGGTCCTTTGACATGACGGACAAGGAAGATCCGGCCCTGGTAAATAGGGTGCGGTGGATCTCATCGCGGCTGCTAAACGACAACGGCATCGGATATGGTAATTCCCGCCGGCCCGAGGCGCCGGCAGGCCAGGGAACGCCATTCGGCCTCTTTCTGCAACCGGGCCTGGACATTACCCATGGGACATACCTCAATGAAGATACCCATGGGGCCTATATCGCTAATTACGGCATCGGTTTGGAACTGGTCGACCTGGATTTAAACCTGCCCACCATAAACGAGGCGCATCGGGCTAATCCTGAGTATCTCTTCTCCAGCAGCGAAAATTTGGGGCTTAATGCCCATCTTTATTATCGCGATGTCGCGATGGTCAGGGGCAAGACCGTGGCCATTGCCGGTGATATCAGCGGCAATACCGGCATCCGGACGCTGGAGATTTTCTCTGCGAATCTGGCCGGAAATCCCACCGGCATCACCGGGCTGCTGAATCAGCCCAATTATTTGGCCACCGCCGTCGATTTTCCGCTGTTTGCTCAAGGAGCCGAAGAACCGACCCTACATGATCTGGCCTTTGTCACCGGGCATGACGGCGGCATTTCCGTGGTGGAGATCCCGCCAGACGGCAGCAGTCCTGCGCGGGTCAATCTCATCCTCACGCCTGACGGAGTGGTTACCAAGCATATTCAGGTGGACCGGCAAGCGCGGCTGGCTTATGTGGCGGCGCTGGGCGTTAATGCCGGCCAGCCCGGCGATCATTTGCTGGTTGTTGATATGAGCAGTCCGTTCAGCAGCCCGATGGATGCGGACAATGACGGCTGGGATGACCGGATCATCGGCCGGCTGCCCATTCGCCTGCCGGGGGATGATTCTCCGGTTTATCTGCAAGGTTTTCGTCTGGATCAGGAGCGGGGACTGATATATGCCGGGATTTATGTCCAGACCGGGCAGCCGGCTGACAAACAACCGCTGGTCGTCATCAAGGTGCGGGAATGCTCTGATCTGGGAATTGATTTTAAGCAAGCGCAGCGCAACGTCATCCCTGAGATCGTGGAAAAGCTGGCCTTGCAGAAAGTGATCTACCAGGGTCTGACCCAGGGCGCGGCCGCCTGCAGCGTGGACCTGGACGGAATCAGCATGATCGAGCAGGGCAGCGGCGCCTGCCTCTGGCAAGGCCAGGCTTGCGGCCCCGGCTATCAGCCCGGCATCAGCGATCATGATTTTGAAGTTTTTTTCCCCAATGACGTTTTACTTGAAAAAAGAGAATGCGTTGTCAAGGCCCTGTATGACCAGGTTATCACGGAGCAGTCGGACCTCATACCGGTAGAGGTGGAAGGTTACCGAGTGACCTTTGATGATATCAGCTTTTATCACATGGATCGGGAAGGTTTTGAAAATGCAATGCTGAAACTGAACCCGCCAACCGGCGAGCAGGGTGATGTAACCGGGGACATGGGGCTGGGCCGCCAGCTTCTGCTGCTAAAATGGCTGCTGGAAGGGGCTTATGTGCAGGTGCCGGGCCTAGAGCTGGCGGGCAAGGATTTTGCTGAGATTTTTGCCATACTGAAAGAGAAACTGGACGTGGACGGTGACGGCACCGCGGATGAGCCGTCCCATATTTCGCGGCTTGAAGGCTATGAGTGGGCTAAACTGCAGGATTTTAATTTCTATGACAGCGGTGCCCTTATCAGGCTGAAAGGGGCGGATGAGCCCGGCACAACCCTGCATCACAGCTTTGAAAAAGTGCTGCATAAGGTGGGCAAGGCGGCTATCCGCGCCGTCATGGCGCGAATTGCAGCAGATGAAACCGGCAATGCGAAAGCGCTGGATTTCAACTATCCAGACTATCGCTGCATTGATGTGGGCCAGGTGGCCAATCCGCTCAAGTGGGTTTCGGCGGAGTGCGACTCATTTGCCCATTATGTGGCCAGCCTTGCAGCCCGCATGGCCCGGGACCATGCCGAGCTTGGCCTTTTTGCGCCTGAAGAGGTGGTGAACATGATTTACCGCTTCTACCGAGTGAAGGCGGGACGCGATGAGATCACCACCGAGGCCGAGGCAAACACTTTTATCAGTATGGCCGCTAAATTTATCCAGGCGGTGGGCAATCCGGCAGGGGAGGCCGGAGATATATATGACGAAACCATTGCTCTGGATCCCAGGAAAGCTGAGCGGCAAGCCAACCTGGCGGCGGCCTTGCAGCGTATTGAAAGTGCTAAAGCAAATGGCAGAAGACATATCATTCCCAGGGTCTTTAACAGCGGACCGCTGGAAATCGATTCGTCCATCTGGGCTAGAATGTATCTGGACAACCAGGAAGAAGCGGCCAGGAAAGTCAGTCCATTGCCCGGTGCCTGGCTCCATGTAGATACCATGAAAGATCCGGCGCCGGATAATGAAGATCCCAATGTGCTCCCGATACCGCAAAAAAACAAATCTGTTTTTGAGCTGCAGGCGGACCAGACAGACGACAGCCGCAGCGGCTGGCTCAGTTTTGTGCTTAATACCCGTGAAAAAAATATCCAGGAGCCGGATCGCCAGAATAACTGGGCCAGGGTTTTTTATTATGTGCTCGATCCGGACACTCCGGCTGTTTTGCCGGATCCCGGCGAGCCTGAGCTGCCGGTGTCCGACCCTGATGGTGATCTGCTTGAACCGGATCTGGCCTGTGGCTGTGCCAAACCCAGAATCCTGATGACCCAGTCAATAAACGGCGGCGATGACGTGTCGCTCTATATTGGCACCGGCAACAACTGTGTCGATATCCGGGTCTATGTAGAAAATTTAAGCAACCAGACCGTGCGCAAGATAAATGTCTATAATGCCCTGGTGCATGAGACCCATACCATTGATGCGATTTTGCCGGGAGAAAAAGGCGTTGCGCGCTTCAGCTACTGCGCCGGTAACGAACCCGTAACCCAGCCGGTGGTTGCCGTTGCTGATTATGAAGATGAGCGCGGCACGGTCCATTTCGACAGCGCCAATACGGTTTATGTCAACGTTCTTTGTCCCATCAGTCTGGAACCGCTGGATCCGAGCCCCAATCCGCCAGTATCCGAGGTCATGTACGGCGGTACTTTTTACCGGTATTACCGTCTCATGGACCGCTCCACCGGCACACCGGTGGCAAATGGCACGGTGGACTTGACCATCGCCACACCCAGCGGCCCAATGCCGATTCAGTATAAGACCCATGACGACGGCAGTCTCTACCTGTCAACCGAGACCCCTGACAACCAGTCGCTTTATGCCGAGGGCATGTGCGTGCCCTGGGAACTCTGGAACCCGTTTGACAGCGGCCCCATTGAGCCCACGTACCCGCTTACCGGGAAACTGGAACCGCAGGTGCCGGATGAGGTCTGTGCGGATTCGCTGATGTTTGACATCGCGGTAAAGAATTTTGACTACCAGGAGTCTGTTAAGGCAGGCGCCACCATGCAGGATTATACCAACACGGTTTTTATTGAAGTCAAGCAGGATTGGTTCTCCGGCATAGATTTCACCTTCCTGGGGCACCAGGAAGAGGCGCAGACTTATGACACCCTTTCCCTGCGCAGAAGAAATAATACCTCCAAAGATTCAGGGGAAGGGGGCGTCAAGTTTGGCTACACTCTCTGGGATCTGGATGCGGGGGTCGATTTGAAACTGATTTCTCTTTCTTTTGAAAATTTTCTCGAAACAACCGCCCGCCTATATCAGGGCGACCGCCATCATTTTCCCATGAATGGTCTGGCTATGGAAGAGCGCAACAAGCTGTCTTCAATCAGCCTTTTTCTCTACAGTCTGATCAAGGATGGAACGCCGGAAGAGTTTAATGTCTATAAGAAACTCAGGGCCCTGGGCGACCAGGTGGTTACCGATGATATCTTAAGTTACAAAAAATCAGGCACCTATGGCATGATGTATGTACCCAAGTTTGATCTGACCCTGGTAGAGGCGAGTTTGGGACTAGAAAAGTTGGGTGTCCCCGTCAGTATTGACGGCAGCCTGGGCGTTGGTACCGGTCTGGGTCTGACCCTGGAAAAAGAGTTTGTATTTGAAAATTTCGACACCGGAGAGGCCAAACTTATCAAGCGTGAGAATATCACCGGTGACGTAAATATCAGTGCTGCCTTTGACGCCAAAGCTTCTTGGGGAGATTATGCCAGTGTCACCCGCCAGAAGATTGCAGAACTTGGCGGCGGGATGTTGCATGGGATCGAACTTGAGATGATCCTTGACCGCAAGCGGGCCTTGCTGCCCGAAAAGCTCAATGTCAGCATCCTCGGCAAAAAAGACTTCGGCCTCAAGGTCATGGGCAATCAGGTGGTGGACTGGGGTGCCGGCGAGCAGCCGAAACTGGTCTATTCCGTCACCGAGCTGGACGATATCATGAAAATTGCCAAGCAATTTGGCGGCTACAGCGCCCTGCTCGGAGAGGTGCGGCGCAATGACATCGGCGCCGTATTGCCGGAATTAAGGATCGGAACCGAAGCCGATGATATATTGCTCCATCTTGTAGACTTCCTGAATCTTCTGGAGGACAATGCCTCGTATACCCTGATTGAGAAAAAGGGCCGGGCCGTAGACTTCGGCGCGGTGAAGTATGGTTTGAAAATTCCTGTGGTCAATATCGGCAGCGGCGGCGTCTCCAAGAGCGATGCGGATCATGCTCTCACATTTATCAAAGAACGTGGAACGTTGAAAGGCGGCGCGGTGTATCGGCTGGAGGATTATTCCGCTGTGCCGGAGCCGACTCCCCAGGCCATGCAGTGGATGCGTGGCGAGATTAGCGCCCTTGTTATGGAGCAGTTGCAGGATGTCTTTGAAGCGGTGGAAAGATACGCTGACGAGGTTGCCGGCAAATGGGGAATAAAAACAAAAAAATCATCTGATCTGCAATTTAACAACCCGATTGATTTTGAGGCGACCAACGGACCGCTTTCATTTGCGTTTGAAGAGATTGCCGGTCCCCTGCAGCCCGCCCGCTATGCGCCGATGCATATCGTCGGTGCCGCCGACAAACCGCACTATGGGCTGGGCGGCTTCCATGAATTTTTGCCGGTGGGATTTGAGCTGTCGGAACCGGCTACCCTGGTGCTTGATTATTACGACAGCGAGGTGGATGGCTTAGATGAGAGCTCCCTCGCCATCTACCAATGGATCAAAGAGGATAAAGACTGGCGCTTTGTCGGCGGCATCCTCGATGCGGCAAATAATACGATAACCACCGAGATTACCCAGCTCGGCGCCTACACCATCGCACCGGCCATGCCGGCCGGCACCGTTATATGGCAGGAGCCCCAGGTGCAGCAGGTCGGCGCCACGATCCGCCTCACCTTGACCAGCGAGCCTCTGACCATGAACAATGGCGCTGCGATGGCGGAGGGCACGGTGTTTCATGTTTCCAGTGTGGTTCCCCACATGTATGCAGGTGATGAACGGGTTCCCTTTGGCACGGTACTGACTGAAGATGCCCGGCTTGACATGGAAGGCAGCCAGATAACGGTGGCCGGCGGTCGGGTGCAGGTGGAATTGGAATACCCGGCCGGGGTGACGTCGGCCGCCGCCATTTTGATTTTCTCGGATATCGGCACCGCTTTTGGCGATGAAATCGTACCACTGAGAGGGCCATGAAGATTTTTTCTGAAATCGCGATATTTTTGCTTTTGTTGTCGCCGCTTGCCGCAAGTGGGCAACAGGAAGCCAATTGCAATGGTGACTGTGCCGCGCGGGTCGGCGATCAGGTAATCAGCCGTAACGAGCTGCAGCAGGTCCTGGTCGGCCGGCGGCAAGCCGGTGATGTGCAGGGGGTCCTGGCGACGCTGACACCTGAAGGAAAAGAGCGGGTTTTGCAGCAGCTGGTGGACCGGAAGCTCTTTTCCCTGGCAGCCCGGCAGCGGGGAGGCCTCGAGGATGAGCAGGTGCAGCTGGCAATTCAACGGGCGGTGGATGCAATCCTGGCTGATTTTTTTGTGAAACAGGAGGTGGGCGGCCTTGATCTCAGCGAACTTGCGCTTAAAGGCTATTACCAGGCAAACCCCACGGAATTTCGCACTGGCAGGCGGGTGCATGCCAGGCACATCATCACCGGCACAGCCCAGGAGGCGGCATCAGCGCTGCAACAGGTGCGACAGGGCAAGGACTTCGGCCAGGTGGCTGCTGAATATAATATTGACAGCACCCGGGACCAAAACGGCGATCTGGGCTGGGTCAAACCCGGGGTCATGGTCAAGTCTTTCGATGAAGTACTTTTTTCCCTTGAGCAAAACGAGATAAGCGATGTTGTTCAGACCCGCTATGGTTTTCACATAATTTTGGCTGAGGAAATAGATCAAGGCCGCGCCATACCCTTTGAAACAGTCAAAAAGCAGATAAAACAAAAAATGGTCAGCAAGCACCTAAGCCAGGTGAAAGAAAAACTGAGGGAGATCTATCCGGTCCGGATCAACCGGAAGGTACTGGTGGAACCTGAAATGTGATGATTTCGGATCACGATATTTTGTGAGGAAGGTGAATAATGACTCGTCACCACTTATACAGGGCTGTATTTTTTTTCTGCATGCTTGCCATGGGGGGACTGCCGGACGCGGGGTACGCCGCCGAAGGACGCTGGCTGGCTGAAGAACAGATTTTGCTTTACGGTCTCGGCCTCAGGGCGGAGCCCGAACATCAGACTGTGCCCAAAGACATCGCCACTGTCGTCAGTACGTTTCTCCAAGCGCCCGATACGATCCCGCAGGGCGTATTGCCGATTCCCGCTGATGCGGAGGTGCACGCGACCTTGCGGGGGCCGAGTTTGCCCGGGCCGGTTGAGCTGGTAACCCGGGTCAACGAGCATTTTGAAATCTCGCCCCTGCAGCGGGCCGGCATCCACACCCTGGAAAATATCCGCATCGTGCGCGCGGGTGACGTGGTGCTATACGCCACGCCGGAAAGCGTCACCATCGAGGTCATCGACCAGCTGCTGGTGACCGAGGTCACAGCACGCGCCCTGACGGCTGAGGAAATCAAGGACAAGGGTATCATCTTCGACCAATCCAATTTTCAGGCCTACAATTTCACGGCCGCCTTTGCTGTGGAGTCCGGTGAAGATATCGAAATTGACTTCCCCATACTGCTGCCCAAATTAGCGGGGGCGGCCCAAGCCGAAGTTGAGCAGGTTAAGGTTCCTCAGCTTGCGGGCCCAGGCCTCAAAAGCGTCTCCACCATTATTCCGGACACCCTGAAAGTCGCCCAAACCAAAATCCCGAATTTAGCGGTCAAGGGGTTTTTCTTCGGCGCTGAAAAATATGAACAACAGGATCTCGAGATACCGCCGATTCCGGGGGTTATCGTCATTCCGGGGGATATCGGATTTTTGAACCAGTATTTCAGCGTGATGCTGATGGTGGGCAATGCCGCACCGTCAGGCTCCGGTCTGGTCGTGCAGGATCTTCAGGCCGAGATCGTGCTGCCAGCCGGAAATGACCGGGTGGTGGGTTCCGGCGATGACCCGCTGCAAATGGCCATGACCGAACAGGGTGAATCGAACCGGGTGCAGCCGGTGACAAAGGCCGGTGCCGACGGCCAACTGGGCACGGCCGACGATCAGGAGTTCATTGCCCCGGGCGAATCGGGGCACGCTGAATTTCTGGTGGAAGGCCGCCGTGAAGGCTCCCACGTGGTTGAAATGGAAATCAGCGGCACCCTCAACGGTCTGCCGGTCGGCCCTGTCGACATCCGGGGCCGGGCCGCCGGGGCGGTGCTGGTTCGCAACCCCGCGTTTACGCTGACGTTCACCCACCCGGATATTGTCAACGATGGTGAGAAATACCTGCTGGACGTGACGGTGACTAACACGTCGGATTCACCGGCCAACTTTGTGAACGTGAACCTGTTTCCCAAAAATATCCGGGGCGCCGAACTGATCGATCCGGCGGACAACAGCCGGGAGATCGAAAGCATTGCGGCCGGGGATTCAGCCATGGTCAGCTTTCCTCTGCGTTCGAAGGTGACCGGGACGGTGTTTGCCGCGACCCTGGATTCGGACGAGAAGATCCAGGGCCGGTTTGAGCTTAAAACCTCCGTCGGGGAGCTGGGGATTCCATTATCGCCGGATTCACTGGTGCTGCCCAAAGAAGCCAACTCCCTGCCGGAACCGCTGCGCCGGGCCGGGGTGGCCCTGCTCGGTAAAGCATACGCGGCTGCGACCGCACCGGCGGGCGCCCTGCCCGGGGATGTCCAACGCTTTTCAAAGCAGATCGTCTGGGACCGGGCGGTGGCGATGGCCGAAGCCGGATTGCGCTACACCCTGCATGAACCCCTGGTCGACACGGCCACCCATCTGCTGATGGATTTTGCGGGCAGCAATTATAGCCGTTTGGCGGAAAAATACCCCGCGCCGCAGCAGGCTGACGAGCTGGCGTCCGCCCAGCGGGATTTTAGCGGCTTTGACGATTTGCGCCGCCGATCGTTGCGGGGCGATGTGTTTGCGGACGCGATTGCAAACCTCCTGATAGACGATTTATCAACCAGAGGAGCTGAAGGTTTTCACGCTGAATTGGCCGAAACGGTGTCCTATCGCCCCGCGCATCTGTCGATCATCCTGTCCGCCCAAAACGGACCGCTGCCCTTTCATCTGGTTCTGGAAGACGATCAGGGATTGGCCCTGGGCATTTATGACACCGAAAACGAGAAAATCCTCAAGCAGATTCCCTATGGCGACTATCTGGAATTTACAGACGCCGACGGAAAGCCGGTCAGCCAGCTGGCGCTGGTGGCCTCGCCCCGGGCCGGTGCCTACACCATCAAATTGGAAAGCATATCAGACCCGGCGGCAACCACCCCCTTTACGCTCAGTGTCGTTCTGCCGGCCGACACCCCCAGCGGTTTGAGACAGGTCGTTTTTTCAGGCATCAGCGCCGCCGACGGCACGCCGGTTATCGACACCCTTGCCGGGGATCCATTCCCAATCGATGTAGAAATTGTCATTGACGGCCAACCGGCGGCCGGCGGCGATACGCTGCCGACATCGACTGCGGTCATCATTGACCCGCCTCCTGCGGTCATCAGCGCCGTGCAGCAGGCCGAGGCAGATCGTCTGTGCTGTGGCGGCGGTTGTGGTGGGCCTCAAGCCGGGCGCATCGTGGCGGTGCTGTTCAGCGAAGAAGTTACCCCGCAAAGTGCCCAGGACCAGTTTGACCGCATCGACATCACCCACTATGCGCCTGAGGAAAATGAGGTGGCGGCGGTCGCGCGGCAGCCCGGCGGCAGAATTGCGTTCCTGGCCCTCAGGGACTCCCTGGGGCCGTTTGTCGACCGGGAAATAACCATCAGCGGTGTAAAGGACCGCAAAAACCAGGAGATGGCATCCTGGACCGGTCCAATGGAGCCCACCATCACGGAAGATGGGGCGGTAGTTTCCGGTCAAATTCTTCATCCCGACGGCACCCCCATGGAATTGGCGGAGGTGCGTTTGTACGTCTGGTGGTGCTCTACATGGGTCGGCATCAGTGCCAAACATGCGGATGTGTCCGGCAACTACCAGTGGGATTTTGCCATTAAAAATCTCAGAGGCAAAGTCACCGCACTGGATCCAAGGACGGGCGAACACCGGTCCGTTCAGTTTGATGTCGTCAGACACGGTCAAAGGTTGAACCTCAACGTGGTCTTTTTAGGCCGCGGCACGGTCCAGGGACGTGTGTTGGCCGAGGACGGTCAGACGCCCTTGGAAGATGCGCACATCAAATTGACCAGTATGACCGACTATAGCCAGTACGGCGCCAGGAGTAATGAAAACGGCTATTACGTGATCCCGGATGTGCCGACCGGCGGCATTTTAATCGAAGCGGTTCACGTCGGGAACAATGCCAGGGCCGTGCAAAGTGATCTCATCAGCACACCCGGAGAAGTACTGGAGCGCGATTTATTCCTGATCAGTGAAGAGACCCTCCAAATCATGAGCCAATACGGCTCACTGACCGGCCACGTGCTGGAACCCGACGGCAGCACCGCCGTGTCCGATTTGCCGGTCGTGGTCTATTACCGCAGCGGAAGCCAGCCGGGGGTCAACTGCCCGCAGGCCGGTCCGCCGAACTTCGATTGTCCGGTGGCATTTGCCAACACCGACGGGAACGGGGCGTTTTCCTTTGACGAAATTCCGGCCGGCGAGCTGCGCGTTTACACCTTTGAGCAGGCGCGGTTGATAGCAGGTGAGGCCCGCATCCAGCTGCCGCCGGATACCGAAAAATCGGTCAATGTGGTGCTGAAAGGCGGCATCGGAAAAGTCAGCGGGATCGTGCTGGATGCCGACGGCAACCCGCTAGCCGGGGTCGCCGTGGGCGGCGGATTAAGCCTGACGGTTACTGACGAGAACGGGCATTTCACCCTGACCGACGTGCCGGTGGGGGAACGCCGGTTGGTGGCGGTCTCCGATGACATCGGGTCCCGGGGAGAGGCGGTGATCGATCTGGCCGCCGAAGGCGAGGAAGTCCACGCGACCATCGTGCTGGGCGGCATGGGCGGTGTCAGCGGGACCGTATTCCGGGCCGACGGCACCACGCCCGTCGCCGGGCTTGAGGTCTATCTCTGGCAGCCAACCCAAGGCGGCATCTGGGTGGCGGCCACCGCGATCACCGATGACACGGGTCAGTACCTGATCGAATCCGTGCCGGCCCGGGAAGACTATTCTCTTTCAGCATTTTTGCCTGATTTTTCAGACGGCAATGTCGTGCCGGCCGCCATTCATTTCAACGGCCAAACGGTCCGGGCCGACGTGATCTTTAAAGGCCGGGGCGATATCCAGGGCGTTGTTTATGACGACGACGGTCAAACGCCGCTGAGCGCCAGGGTTTCCCTATCCGGTATGCGGGTGCAGCGGGCCGGACCGGTAGGCCTGAAATTCGTCTACACCCAGCACAGCCGCATTATCGACAACGACTTCAGCAACGGCGAATTTGCTTTCCAAAATGTTTTTGTGGGACCCATCGTTGTTGCCGCCGCCGGTCCTTTCAGCCCGGATCCGGTCAATTTCGCCGGGGTGATGCCGTATGATGGCGCGTCGCTGGATGTTGAACTGAAGCTGCAGCCCACCAGCACGGTCAGCGGCACGGTGTTTCAACCGGACGGGCTGACACCGGTCGGACGGGATGTGGTGCTTTCATTCCGGGGCTATAAATTCGTATATATCCCGCAGACCAGCGCGTGGGTCGAGCGTCCGGAAGGTATCCAGGAACTCAACGAGGTGACGGATGACGACGGCCGGTTTACGTTTGAACTGGTAAACGCCGGAAAATTTGAAATCCTGGCCAGGGACCCGGACACGGGCAAAATCGGCCAGGTCAGGGGATCGGTGCAGGCCGGGCAGAACGCGGATATACCGATTCAACTGCTGGGGCTGGGAGAGATAACGGTCCAGGTGCTGCACAGTGACGGCAGCACCGTGGTTCCCAGCGCACAAGTCACGGTTACGCATGCGGTCATGCTGGATATCGAGGCCGGGATTGCCAACCATGACGGGGTCGTCAAAATCGAAAAGACGGGCACTACCGACACCGAAGGCCGGGTGACCTTTGCCGGCGGCGACGCGTTGCCGGAGGGTGATTTTGTCGTCACCGCCTGGGAGCCCGACGCAGGCTTTGCCGGCAGTGCTTCCGGCCGCATCACGGCCGACGGTGAGCAGGTATTGGTCAACGTTTATGTCGCCGACGCCATCGGCAGCGTCTACGGTACGGTCTACCGCCCGGACGGCATCACCCCGGTAGCCTTTGCCGAGGTCAAGATATCCAATGCCGACGGGGACCTGGCCTACCTGGTCAGCGGGGCGGACGGGACCTATGGGTTTGAACGGATTCCGCTGGGAGATTTCTCAATCCAGGCCTTTGAGGCGGCCACCGGCCGCTGGGGTTTTGGCGACGGCCGCATCGACCTGGCCAATGAACAGGTGCCGGTCAACATCGTTCAGGCCGCCACGGGGTTTGTCAGCGGCTCCGTCATGCGGAGCGGGGATTTGCTGCCTTTGGCAGGCTGGGAGGTCGATATCAAACAGCCTGATCCCGGCGGTCGCTATAACCCGCTGGCCCAGGGGGCGTTTCAAATCTGGCGCGGCACCACCGGCATCGACGGACGTTTTGCGTTTCCCGGCATCACCATCGGTGCCTTTGATCTCAAAGTCAGCAAAACGGGACTCGGCGCGGCCCATGTCGTAAGCCGGGTGACCCGGGAAGGCGAAACAATCGACATTCCGGTTGTCGTCGATCTCGACGACGCCCCCGAAGGGATCATCCAGGGCTGGGTCTACAACCCGGACGGCTCTGCCGCTGCCAATGCCGAGCTTTGTCTCGGGGAATGCCCTCCCGCCGGTCGCGGCACGACATCGGATGAGTTCGGCGAGTTTGCCTTCGAGAACGTCCCCTTCGGCCGCTATCGCGTGCTGGCTAAATCCCAAAGCACTGAAGATCGCGCCGCCATGCCGGTGCAGGTCGCATTCGCCGATGAGCCGGCCGTGGTGATCATCAGACTGGCCGGCGTCGGAACCATCAGCGGGACGGTGGAATGGCAGGACGGCAGCCCGGCCGCCGGGGCCCAGGTGACGCTGCACACCCATCCCGCCGCCTGTGAACAGGAGCCGTGCACGGTCTTTGCCGATGCCGACGGGAAGTTTTCCTATAGCCAAGTTCCGGCCGGGGCCTACCGGGTGGAGGCCGACGATCCGGTTACGGACGTACCATCAAGCGCCGTGTCGGGCATGCTGCTGCCGGCCACGGATGAACCGGTGCGCCTTGTTCTGGTGCCTTCTTACGCTTTAACCGGCGCCGTCCGGTTTTCGGACGGCCGCCCGGCCCCGGGTGTGGTCGCCCGGCTGAAATCAGCCTCTGTAGGCGATGTCTTTGTTCTTTACGGCGAAACCGACCCGGATGGTCGGTTTGCCTTTAATGCCGTGCCGGTCGGGGCGCCGGTCAGAACCTACGAACTGACCCTCGAAGATCCGCTGGGCATCGGGATCGCGCGCCGCAGCCTTGCCGTAACCGAAAACTTCGACCTGGGCGACATCGTGCTGGACGACAACCGGCCGGCCGTGGCCGCTGCCGAGCCTTCCGCCGGCGCGGTGAATGTGCCCCTGGATCAGGTGATCCGGGTGACATTTTCGGAGCCGGTGCGGCCCGGAACCGTCGATGCCGACAGTTTCAAGCTAGTCGATGACATCGGTCAATTGGTCGACGGCTTTTTGACGATCACCGCCGGAGACACCCGGGTAACCTTTACCCCGTTGCAGGCCTTAACCGATGAGACCCGCTATGCGCTGCAATTAAGTGCCAACCCGCCGTTCACGGTTCTGGACACGGACGACAACGGAATTATGAATCGAGCCGAAGCGGCCTGGAACTATGATGTGCTGGTTCGCTTCGACGAATTCGACACAAATGGGAACGGCGTTCTTTCCGCTGACGAATACTCCGGCGGCATCGAGGACCGTCTGGGCCACGTGATGGCTAAAGCCTTTGCCGCCTCGTTTACGACCGTTGACATCACCCCGCCTGCCGTTCGGGATGCCAGCCCGGCGCCGGATACCGGCGGCGTGTCGGTGGAAAGCGTCGTGCGCATTGTCTTTTCCGAGCCGGTCAACCCGGCGGCCTTTGGCGGACCGGCGATTGAACTGGCCACTGTTCAGGGTCCGGTGGCCGGCCGGCTCGACATGATCCTGGGAAATACAGGGGCCGTATTCACGCCGGATTTGACGCTGGGCGAAGATACCCACTACTACGTAACTCTCTTGCCGGCCACCGACCTGTCCGGCAACGTGCAGGCTGCCGGATTCAGCTACGAATTTCACACCACCGATCGCACGGCGCCGGTATTGCTGCCCCTGATCCTTTCGGACAGCGGCATGGTGATTACGGGCGCAACGGGCAGGGTTGCGGTCGATGCGGGTCAGCAATACGATGTCGCCTTTGTTGATTTCTACCTCAACGGCGTGCTGGTCTACACCGACCGGCAGGCACCGTTTGCGATGGATTTTGAAGCGACTGCCGAACTGGGGGGCCCCGGCGACACGATTTTGATCGGCGCGGTGGCCACCGACACATCCGGCAACCGCGGTGATACCGTCGAAGCGGTCTTTACCATCATTGCCGACAGCCGGCCGGCGGTGCAGATCGTTTCAACCGATCCCCCGCTAGCGGCCGCTACGGGCAGCCGGGTGGAAGTGACGGTCAGCGCCGGCGACGATTTGGGAATCACCCGGCTGGCCTACCAGGCCGTGGGCGGCCGGCCGCCGGCCTTTGCCGCCGTCGATGTCGATCCGCCGCTGTTGACGGCATCCGAAATATTCGCCTTTTACGTACCGGAAAATGCCGTCCCCGGTTCCCAAATCCTTGTCCGGGCCACGGCGGTTGACACCCGGGGACAGCCAGGGGAAGCCATACCGGTGGGCGTGACCGTGCTGGATGCCACCGATCCCACGGCCGGCTTTACCGGTTTGACGACGGGAGAAAAAGTCCTGCCGGGCGAGACGGTCAGCGCCGTGGTGGCGGCCCAGGATCTGGGCGGAATTGCATCCTTGCGATTTGAAGTCAGCGGTGCCACCATCTTCTCGGAAACCCGAACCCTTGACCCGGCCCAGAATTCTACGGTCGCCACCTTCAGCTTTACCGTGTCCGGTTCGGCCCTGGCGGGAGATCAGGTTCGAATCCGGGTTATCGCCTTCGATCAGGCCGGCAACGACTATACGACTCCCGACACCATTCTGGCGGTGGCGGACGTTGTGCCGCCGACGGTCACCCTCGAATCCGAGATCGGCAATACGGTCTCACCCGGACAGCTGGTCGCCATCGTTGTGGCGGCTGAGGACAACGCTGAACTGACCCGGGTCGAGTTGTCGGGCAGCGGTGCCTTCACTTTTGAAGATGCCCGCCAGGTTTCGCCGCCATCCGGCAGTGTGCGGCAAACATTTGAAATTCAGATACCGGATACCCTGACCAGCGGCCAGATCATCACCCTGGCAGCACGGGCGGTGGATACCTCCGACAATGTCAGTCCACCGGCCTCCCTGACGCTGAGCGTCGGTGCCGCGCTGGAAGTGGAGCTGCCCGCATCGGCTGTGATTGCGGCCGGTGACACCCAGGCGTTCAACATTGAGTTGATCTCAGGTCCGGCTCCGGCCCCGGGGCTGCAGATCGATTTGAGCAGCGCCGACCCATCGACGGCCATCCCAAGCGCCGGGCTGACGATTGCGGCGGGGGCAACTTCGGCCGAATTTTCGATCAGCGGTGTATCCGGCGGACTGACGGACATTATCGCCTCGGTGCAGGCAGTCGAATTGGATCGCATGACCGTCAACGTCATCGGCGGGGTGGTGAGCGGCACCGTGCGTGATCCGGCCGGCGCACCGGTGGCGGGAGCCGAGGTCAATATCAACGGCAAGCTGGACTATTCCGATGCCGACGGCAATTTTATGGTGGACGGCGTCCAGGGACCCAAAGTAACTATCCGGGCCATTGACGGCGACACCAAACTTCAGGGGTATGTCGTCGATTGGATGAATGTCGCCAACGGCTACCTGCGGGATGTCACCGTCCTGTTGGTGGCGGCCGGATCCATCAGCGGGCAGGTGCTGCAGCCCGACGGCACGGCAGCTGAAATTGAAGGGATTCGGGTGGATTTGAAGCCTGATTATTCCTGGGCCGACCCGCTGCAAACCGTTTTCACCGATGACCACGGCCGCTTCGAATTCCCCCAGGTGGAACTGGGCAACTACTTCCTGGAGGCCTCCCACCCGCCGACCGGAAACCAGGGCCGGAGCGAGGTGGTGGTCAATGCAAGCGGTGTGACCGTGGAAGCTGCCGTGGCTTTTCTGGGCAAGGGAACCGTCAGCGGCACGGTTTTAAAAGCGGACGGTGATCCCGTCATCAACCCGGAGGTCAGATTCGACACGAGCTCCATTTTCGGCAGCGAGATGATCACGGTCACCGGTGGGCCCGACGGCACTTTTACCTTCGATGATATTTTTATCGGAGAGTTTTCCTTAACGGTCAGGGATTTGCAAACCCAGATGGCCGCGACAGCGGCCGGCAACCTCACGTATCAGGGAGAACACATCGATCTGACCCTGACCGTGGGTGAGTGGGCCTCCCTGGAAGGAACGATTTATCGGGCCGACGGCCAGACATTGGTGGCCGGTTCCCGTATCCGCATCTCCAATGCCGGCTGGACCACGGCGGATGAAAACGGCCGCTACCGGTTCGAAATCCTGCCCCTGGGCCATTATATCCTGACCGCCAGCGAGAAGGATTCCAGGGGCATCGGGCGGGCCGAAACCACGCTGACCACCAGCGGCGCCGTCGAGCAGCTGGACGTTCAAATGCTGGGGCAGGGAACCCTGATTGTGACCGTGGAGGACGCTGCGAGTCAGACAGTCAGCGCGGCCGACATCGAAGTTTACGATGCCCTCGGATTGGAGTGGACGCGGGGGTATCAGGAGAGCGTTTCCGGGTCGAACGGTGTTGCCGTCATTCAGCCGGTCAATGCCGGCCGGTTCCGCGTGTCGGCTAAAACGGCTATGTTGCGAGGCTATACCGAGGGCGAGCTGGCCGCAGATCAGGTGCTCAACCTTACGGTAGCGCTGGAACCGGCCGCTGATTTGACCGGCACGGTCTACGCCCCCGACGGCCAGACCCCGCTGGCCGACATCCTGGTGCGGGTCATCTACTCCGCCCATGAACCCGTGCTGACCGATGCGAACGGGGTTTTCAGATTCGAAAGCCTGCCATTGAAGAATTATAATTCTTTAATGGCCTATGAAGATTACCAGGTGCACGTTTCCGGTGAGCTGATTCCCGGAAGACTGCGGGCCATCGTCCGGGATGTCGTACTGGACACCATGGGGCAAACCGTGGTGCAGGATCTGGTGTTTGTGGGGCTGGGGACCGTCACCGGCCGGGTACTGATGCCGAACAGTTCCAGCGCTGCATTCATGCCGGTTACGGTTCGCAGCCTGAACCCCGATTTTGACCGCAGCTGGTCGACCGAGACCGATGCGGCCGGCTATTACACGGTTGAAGGGGTCCCCGCGGGAGATTTCACTGTCAGCACCGGAGACCCGGCCCAGCAGATCTGGGCGGAGGCGGCCGGAACCGTCACCGAAGATGGGCAGACGGTTAACGTCGATATGTTGCTGGAAAGCAACGTGATCACCCTGCCGTTGAATCTGTATGACGGCAATTTGGCCAAATACGACATCCAAAGCGACGGCACGATTCGCCAGGGCCAGAGCGGCCTGTTCGTAACGCAGTGGAGCGCCAAAAAAGGCGGGGCCGCCCTTGAAATAATAAATGGCGGCAGCACCTATCCGTTTGACGGTGATGCACTGCTGGTTCCCACCCAGGAGGGACTGGGGCGTGAAATCGTCGTGCGCCAGAACGGACTTGCCGGACTCAATGTGGTGCGCAAGGTTTATGTGCCGGACAGCGGCTACTTTGCCCGCTATCTGGAGATTCTTGCCAATCCGACAGCCGAAGAGATTACGGTCGATGTGCGGGCTGTTTCGAACTTCGAGGGTCATTACGCCAGCGTGCAGACCATCGCGACATCCAGCGGTGATGACCAAATTCAAGCGAATGATACCGCAACACCGGATCGCTGGGCGGTACTGGATGACGGCCGGGCCGATGACCCCTTTTTAAACGATCCGTACGAGTCTAACATTCCGCCCGTCGTCATGCTTTGGGGCGGTTCGCAGGCTTTGGAAAATGCGGACCAGGTGGAGCTGGCCGGGATTGGCTCACAGTCCTTTTCTGTTGAGTGGCAGCAGATCAGTGTCCCGCCCGGTGAACGGGTGGCCTTGATGCATTTTGTCGTGCCCCAGGCCGGCCGGGAGGCCGCCCGGTTATCCGCCGAGCGGTTGGTCCAGCTGCCGCCGGAAGCCGTTGCCGGCCTCAGCCTGGATGAAATCGCCGTCGTGCAAAACTTTACGATTCCCGAGGACGGCAGCAGTTCCTTGCTGCCGTTGACGCCGCTGAAAGGTACGGTCAGCGGATATGTGCTGGCCGGCGACGGGGCGACCCCGGCGCCGTACAACTATTATTCCCAGATTATTTTCAAAAGCGACAACCCGTACTTTGGCCGGCATTACCGGGCGCGTTTGAGCATGACCATACCCGGCCGGTTCGAATTTACCTCGGATCTCGCACCGAATGCCGGTGGGGCGGCCCGCATCGCCCTGGACGGATTTACCCTGAATGCCAGGCTCTATCTGGGCGGGCATACCACCAGCGACCTTTTTGACTCCCCGTCCGTGACCGGGTCGTTTGCCGAGGGGCAAACCGCGGTCAGCGCCGACATCATTTTCAGCAACACCGGCATCTGCGAAGGCACGGTCCAGCAGGCGACCGGTGAGGAAATCGCGGGGGCCGACGTGACGGCCCATCAAGCGCCTTATGAGATTGCCGGCATCAGCGGGCCGGATGGTCTGCATACCGGGTATTTCCATCTGGCCTTCCTGCCGCCCGGCAGCTATGACCTGGCGGCCGAAGCGGATCATGCCCAGGGGTCGCCGAATTCCGGAGCGGCAATGGCCGTCATCCAGGCCGGTGGGGCCACCTGGACCGACATCCGCCTGGATCCCGTGGGTGTCATAGCCGGAACGGTGGCAACCAACGGCTTGCCGGTCTCCAATGCCCTGGTGCGCCTGGAAGTGGACGGGAGCACCTTCTATCGACAGGCCTTTACCGACACGTTCGGAAACTATGCCTTTTACGAGGTTCCCGTGGGTGATTACCGTCTAATCGTCAATGACACCGACAGCGACGGGATCGCCGTGACCCCGGTCAGCGTGGCCGAAAATACGACGGAAGCCGGGGACATCGACCTGCCGGACTTTGTCGATCTGCCGATCGTAATGGTGGACGGCGGCGGCTACGCCTGGGATATCGACGGCCACGGCTGGATCGTCGACGGTCAGGACAATGCCTTCGACAACGGGCTAAAGCTTTATGTCGATGCTACGCTCTACACCTATTCGGATTACCAGCATATCGTGGCCGTGCAGGAGGACAATGGCCGCGAGCTTCGGATGGAGGCACGCCTGTATGACGAGCTGCGCGTCAGCCGCAAAATATTTGTGCCGGATGACGACGCCTTTGTCCGTTATCTGGAGATAATTGAAAATACGGGGGGCAGTCCCAGAACGGTGGTTGTGGATCTCAAGACAGATCTTGGCACGGATGCCGCGACCCAGCTGGTGGCCACCTCCAGCGGCGATCAGCATTTTTCACGTACGGACGACTTCATCATTACCGACGATGCGGATGGTGCCGGATCCCAGGCGGTAGTGCATTTATTTTCAGGGCCCTACGCCGAATTGGAACCCGCTGGCGTCGATACCACGGCGCCGGGCGATGATGACGTTGCCTATGCCTTTGAAGTAACTCTCGATCCCGGTGAGCGGGCGATTCTCATGCATTTCGCCGCCCAGAGCGACAGCCGCGCCGAGGCCGCTGGCCAGTCCCAGTCGCTGCGCTGCCTGTGGGGCAGCGCCCTGGCGGGTTTGACCCCCGCGGAACAAGCCGACATCGTCAACTTCGATGCTTATCCCGATGCGGACTGCGACGGTCTGCCGGATGACCGGGAAATCGATGAAGGCACCTTGATTGACAACCCGGACAGTGACAATGACGGCCTGGCCGATGGATATGAAGTCATCTACGGGCTAAACCCACGAACCGATCAGACGCCGGATACCGCCGGTCAAGCGCCTGCCGATGACCCGGACGGCGACGGGTTGGATAATCTGGGCGAGCACGGGGCCGCTACCGATCCCCATAATCCGGATACGGACGGCGGCGGACTGAGCGACGGTGTCGAAGTTTTGCAGCGGGGATCCGATCCGCTCGATCCCGGGGACGACTTCATTGACTTGCCCGTGCGCCTCATCGACGGCAACGGCTATTACTGGGATATTCAGCCGGACGGCCAGATAATCGGCGGCACCGGTGTGACATACGACAATGGAATGGATTTGAGAATCGGCTATCATTTCTTCCCCGATTTTAGTGCGGTATTGGCTGAGGACTACACCCGGGAATTGATCGTCGGCCCCGACAGCTACGCCGGCCTCCAGATTACGCGCAAGGTGTTCGTACCGGAAAACGACGCCTTCGTCCGTTATCTGGATATTTTTGAAAACCCGGGGGCCGAGGCGGTAACGGTGACGGCCCAGATCTACACCCGGCTGGATTCCTGGGCCCGCTATATTGAAACCGCCAGCGGGGATGAGTCGTTTGACACCCGCGATGACTTTATCATCACCGACGACTATACGAGTGACGGCTGGTATGAACCGGCGCTGGTGCATGTTTTTTCCGGAGCCCATGCATCCGAAGAGCCAAGCGCCGTTTATACCGATGCACCCAACGGGTATTACATTTGGTACGAGTTCGAAGTTACCGTGGGGCCGGGGGAACGTAAAATCCTGATGCATTTTGCCTCCCAGAATGCCGACCGCACTGCTGCCGCGGCATCGGCCCAAACCCTGCACTGTCTGCAGGGACACGCTTTGGACGGGCTGGCATTAGACGAGCAGGCCGATATCGTCAATTTCGTGGCCTATGCCGATGCGGACTGTGACGGGTTGACGGATGGGCAGGAAACCAGTGTCGGTACCGATCCAAATCTTGCCGATACGGATGGCGATGGTTTAAGCGACCGGTTCGAGGTTGACAATGGTTTCGATCCATTATGGGGCCCGCTCTCCGATCCGCCGGCAGCCGGAGAGGGGGATCTGGATTCCGACGGCGACGGGCTGGCCAACATCGAGGAGCAGGGTGCTGGGACGGATCCGCGTGATGCCGACAGCGATGCGGACGGCTTGAACGACGGTGAGGAAATCAACTTATTCGGCACCGATCCGCTGGATTACCTCATCAGGGTTGCACAAGGCACAACCGAATCCGAACAGGCCGCCCTGGCCGTGGACGGCAGCGGCAACATCCATCTCGTTTGGGCCGACGGGCGGGATTCGTCTTATGATTACATCTACTATAAAATGCTGTCGCCGGGCGGCAAGACCCTGATCGATGACACGCGGATCGACACCTCCCGCGCCGAGTCCCCGGCCATTGCCGTAGACAGTCAGAACCGGGTCCATATCGCCTGGACCGACCAGTCCTACCGGGAGATCCGTTATATTTTGATCGATCCGGCCTTAGACGACCGGGACGGCTCGGCCGGCATCGTCACCGACATGGCCGTGATCGCGGATCATCTGATTTCGGCCGACGACGCCCACAACAGCACCTATCCCAAATTGGCGCTCGACAGCCAGGACCGTGCGCACGTGGTCTGGTCCGACCGCAGCCTCGGTGAGGTCCGCTATATTCAACTGGACAGTCTTGGCAACCCCGTCGGAACCGAGCAGGTGCTGTTCGGGTCGGGCGTTTACAACTATATCTGGTATATCAACCCCACCGTGGCGGTGGATTCCGAGGACAACGTGCACGCGGCCTGGGTCGAACGGCCGCTGCGCGACGGCGCCGAAGGGGAAATCTATTATGCCATGCTTAACGGACAGACCGGTGCGGTGTTGATCGATGCCACGCTGGTAACTGCCGACGACGGCTGGCGCTCCGAGTACCCGACGATCATGACGGGTTCGGATGATACCGTGTTTATCGCCTTTAGCGATCATCGCCTGCAGTCCACCGGCGGCGACATCGAAGTCTTCATGCTGCAGATCGACCCCCGGCTGGATGATCAAAACGGTGATGCCGCGGATGCCGCCGCCATCACCGTGCTGCCGGCAACGGTTATCACACCCGACGACGGCAGCCCAGCGCTGTATCCCGCGGCCGGCCGTGACCGCGACGGCAACGTTCACCTCACCTATTACGAGAATTATGGAATGCCGGATTACGGCCGGGGCGATTTGGTCTACCGGGTGGTCGATTCAGAAGGGGTTACGGTTGCCTCGCGGATTATTTCCGACGGCAATACCGCCCAGGCCAGCACATCAAACGAAACGCCGGCGCCGCTGGCGACCGACGGCATTACCGCCTACGCGGCCTGGACCGATGCCCAGCGCGGGGTGGTCCTGCGGATTCTGAATCCGGACACCGACCGCGACGGCCTGACCAACGCGGCTGAAATGGAGGCCGGCGTCGGTACCGACCCGCACGACGCCGATTCGGACGACGACGGGCTGCTGGATGGTTTTGAAATCGAAAACGGGTTCGATGCACTCACCACCGATAACGGCAGCGGCAACCCGGACAACGACGGTCTGGATAACCTGGCCGAACAAACGCTCGGCACGGATCCCAACAATCCCGACACGGATGGGGATGGGTTGACCGACGGGGAAGAGGTCAACACCCACGGCACCGATCCAAACCGGGCGGATTCGGACCATGACGGCCTGAGCGACGGGGATGAAATTAATACCCACGGCACCGACCCCCTGAACCGTGATTCCGACAACGACGGTCTGACGGACCGCTTCGAGGTCGACTATGGCTTTGACCCGAATCTGGCCGGTGAAGCAGGGATTGATCTGGAACCCGACGGCCTCAACAACCTGGCGGAACAGCAATACGGGACGGACCCGGGCGATCCGGATACGGACGGCGACGGGCTGCAGGACGGTGCCGAAGTATACACCCATCTGACCAGTCCAACCGAGGCGGATACCGATGGGGATGGAATCAGTGACGGCGACGAAGTATCTGCCGATCCCTATGTGACCGATCCGCTGGACACCGACTCGGATGATGATCAATTGAGCGACGGTGCCGAGATCAATGTTCACCTCACCGATCCGACCACCGCCGACACCGACGACGGCGGGCGCAGCGATGGGCAGGAGGTGCTGCTGGACGGCACCGATCCCCTGGTCGGAGCCGACGACGAGGTGCCGGTTTTTCTGACTGCAGGGATCGAGTCTTCCGATCAGCTCGATTTCGCCCTGGACAGCCAGGCAAACCTGCATATGGTCTGGATAAGCGATCCGGACAACGGCGCCCAGCTTTTTTACGCCATGCGCGCTGCCGACGGATCGCTGCTGATCGACGCCGTGCCGGTTTCCGACGCTCTGCGCATCGCCGCCTGGCCCGATATTGCCGTCGACAGCCAGGACCGGATCCACCTCGTCTGGCAGGACAGCGAAAACTTCGGGGCCTTCAGTGAAATTTATCACTGCATCATCGATCCGCAATTCTTTGGAACTGCCGGCTTTATCGGTGATGCGCATCTAATTTCGACCGTGCAGCCCGGCGAGCAGTACAACAGCCAGTATCCGCAGGTAGCCATCGACAGTCAGGATCGCATCCACGTGGCCTGGTCGGAAAAATCCGATCTAGGTTGGCCCAATGATCTGCAGGTTCACTATGCCCGTTTGGATGGCGACGGCAATGACACCCTTTCCGACCGAAGCATCTATCCGGACGGCAAGACCCAGTGGGGCAGTGCCGCCGTGCCGAAAATCGTCACCGATTCCAACGACTATGTCCATATTGTCTGGTCGAGCATCGACACGGATTATCCGGGATCTGAATTTTTCCCCGAGGAAATCTATTATCACATGCTCAATGGTGATGACGGCAGCCCACTGGTCGATACGATGCGCCTGACGGCCGCGGACGGTATTCATTCGCGGTATCCGGCGGTTGTGATTACTTCCAGTGATACGGGATCGAGTCCTGAAGATGAACTCGTGATTTTTTTCGAAGATAGGCGCCTGATGGACACCGGGGGTGAAACCGAAATCTTTATGATGCGTCTCGACCCTTATGATCCGGTCGGGGCCGTCAACCCGTCGATGTCCTTGGCGCCGACCGCCGTTACAGCCGATACGTCTGAAGCGGCGCTGATTCCCGCTGTGGCTGCAGACGGTGACGGAAATCTGGATCTGCTATACTACCGCAGTCTTTATGGGTCGTTTCCGGCGGCCGAGTTGCTCCACCGCAAGATCGACCCCGTCGGGACGGCACTCACATCCGACCGCAGGCTGACCGATGACGCGAGCGCCTCGTCCACGGGCAGTTTCAGCCCGCCGGTGGCACTGGAGTTCTGTGGAACCATCTACACCGGCTGGACTGATGAACGGCGCGGTGTCCCGGAGGTGATGCTCAGAATTCTCAATCCCGACAGTGACCTTGACGGCCTGACGAATCCCGAGGAGTGCCTTGGGGGGACAAATCCCTACCTGGCGGACGGTGGCTGAGACGCTCTGGCCGGATCGATTGTTGCGACCACCGACCAAAAGTCTGCGGCCAGTGAGGTCATACCGGACATCGATGGTGGTCTTGCGGTGGCCCCTTAAGTTCAAGACTTTATGGTCGGTTGGGGCTAAGTTTGCTTCGTCGGGTTAGCGGCAGGCCATCAAAGTCGCCGCCCGTTTCAAGAATCTGAATTTCATCGCCCCGGTGAATGGTGCCTTCTGCCAGGACCCTGGCAAACACGCCTTCGCGCGGCATGATGCAGTCTCCGGCCATGTAGTAGATGGCGCATTTGTTGTGGCACTCTTTGCCGATCTGGGTAATTTCGACGATAACCGTGTCTCCCAATTTAACCCGGGTGCCCAGCGGCAGGGTCTTCCAGTCAATCCCGACGGAGGCGATGTTTTCCGCAAAATCACCAAAGGTCACATCCAGGCCCTGATCTTTGACACTTTCGATACTCTCAGATGACAGGAAGCTGACCTGGCGATGCCATTTTCCCGCATGGGCGTCGCCTTCCAGGCCGTGGTCTTTGGATATAAACGCCTCTTCGACCGGCGTTTTGCGGGTTCCTTTTTTTTTGCTGATGGCAATCGATACGATCTTCATTATCTGGATTCCTTAGGAATAAAAGGCTATTATTAATCTCAAATTCAAAGATTCAGTTGTACTTGGATCTCCGTCATAGCTTATCTAATTTAATTGTGGTGCACATCATCGGGTGCCGTTTCCGACAAGAAAAATGCCATAGGTGGCCCGCAGGTTGGTAAAAACTTTAATTGCTTTGCCGTATCTGTCCTTGGCCTGGGTTGCTATAGCAACTTCTTTTAAAATATTTAACCCGACTCCGCGAATAAACTTGCGAAAGTCTTTGATGGTAATTACGCGAATGTTGGGCGTGTTGTACCATTCAAAGGGCAATTGCTTGGTCACCGGCGCGTAGCCGGACAACAGCAGCTGCAGACGCGGGCCCCAATGGCTGAAATTGGGGAAACTGACAATGCCTCTTTTGCCGATTCTGAGCATGTCGCGGATCAGGGTGTCCGGTTCATAAACCTGCTGCAATGTCTGGCTCAAGATGACATAGTCGAACGAACCATCCGGATAATCCA
Source organism: uncultured delta proteobacterium (assembly GCA_963710795.1). Lineage (GTDB taxonomy): Bacteria > Desulfobacterota > Desulfobacteria > Desulfobacterales > JAFDCJ01 > JAFDCJ01. The sequence continues at coordinate 60,427 of CAVQBT010000024.1, read as the reverse complement.
GGACCTCTTCGTTGATGTCTCCCTGCAGCACCGACAACCCTTTGGCAATACAATCAGCGACCTTGGCCTCATTGCGTTCGATGCCGGTGCCGATAACCTGTTTATGGGTAATTAAATATTTCAGCAGATTTCCTTCACCGCAGCCCAGGTCGATCACCCGGGAACCCGCTTCGATCCAGGAGGCGATGATTTGAAGATCATAGCGCATCGTGCTATTTGCCGGTTTCGTTGAAGACACGCTCTAAAAACCCCCTAACTAGTTTAGTCAACCGATCGCTGGATAATAAAAAAGCGTCGTGGCCCCATTCAGCTTCGATTTCCAAAAAACTTACATCCAGGCCGTTTTTCTTCATGGCTTTAACCATGGCCCGCGACTGATAGGTGGGATACAACCAGTCGGAGGTAAAAGAGACCACCAAAAATTTGGCGCGGGTTTTTGAAAACGCTTTTACGGCCGAACCGTCACCGTATTTTCTTCGGATGTCGAAATAATCCGCCGCTTTGGTAATGTATAAAAAGGAGTTGGCATCAAAGCGCTCCACGAATTTTTTGCCCTGGTAGCGCAGGTAGCTCTCCACCTGGAAATCGGCGTCAAAATTAAAGGAAAAGTCGCTTTTATCCTGCAGCCGACGGCCGAATTTATGGCGCATGGATTCATCCGACAAGTAGGTGATATGACCGATCATGCGCGCCACGGCCAGACCCATATTGGGCTTGGGTCCAAAATAGTAATTGCCGCCGTTCCAATTGGGGTCCGCCATGATCGCCTGCCGGCCGACTTCATTAAAAGCGATGGCCAGGGCGGAGTGACGCGTGGTGGTTGCCAGCGGTATGGCCGCCGTAACCATTGCCGGATACCGGACACACCATTCCAGCAGCTGCATACCGCCGATCGATCCGCCGACCACGGCCAGCAGCTTTTCAATCCCCAGGTGATCCAGCAGTGCTTTCTGGGCCGTGACCATGTCGCCGATGGTAACCACCGGAAAATCCAGTCCGTAGGGCAAAACCGTCCTGGGATTGATGGTGCAGGGACCGGTGGAACCCATGCAGCTGCCCAGAATGTTCGAACAGATTACAAAATATTTGTTGGTATCGATCCCCTTGCCGGGCCCCACCATGTTATCCCACCAGCCGGGTTTCTCGTCGTCTTCTTTGTAGTAGCCGGCCACATGGGAATCTCCCGACAGCGCGTGCAGGATCAAAACGACATTGCTTTTGTCCGAATTCAGGGTTCCGCAGGTTTCATAGGCCAGGGTTATCGGACCCAGTTTGGCGCCGTTTTCAAGCTGCATCTCATGCGGCGGCTCGGCAAAGGTAAAGAATTTCTTTTCGACGATTCCGACTGTATTTTCATCTCTGTCATGTTCGATGTATTCGCTCATGTCAAGCTACTAAAGCAATTATTAAAACTGATTCAAGTTTTTGCTTTCAAAAATATCAGCGACTGTCGCAGTATTCTGGAGTGTTGGAGTACTGGAGCATTGGAGTGTTGAAGATCTGTTCATTACTTCAGTACTCCAACACTCCATTACTCCTATTCCTGACGACAACAGACCATGTTCTTTTCGATCAAATCTCTTAGCCGTCTATCTATCACACCTTCGCAAACGCCTGTTCCAGATCACCGATAATATCATCGATATGCTCGATACCGATTGACAGGCGGATCAGGTCCGGGGTTAAACCGCTGGCCTTTTGCTGTTCTTCGTTCAGTTGCGAATGGGACGTGCTTGACGGATGCAGCACCAGACTTTTGGCATCACCGACGTTGGCCAGGTGCGAAAAAAGCTGCAGGTTTTCGACAAATTTACTGCCGGCCGCCGATCCCCCCTTAATCCCGAAGACAACCATTCCACCAAAGCCTTTTTTTAAGTATTTGCTGGCAACCGGATAGGTGGGATCGTCTTCCAATCCCGGATAGCGCACCCATTCAACACCAGAATGGGAATGTAAAAATTGAGCTACTTTCAACGCGTTTTCGCTATGGCGCTCCATCCGCAACGGCAAGGTTTCCAGACCCTGCAGAAATATCCAGGCATTGTCCGGGGAAAGGCAGGCCCCTAAATTGCGCAGCGGCACCAGCCTCATCCTCATGATATACGCCACCGGGTTCAGATCTCCCAGATCATGGGCATAGCGCAGGCCGTGATAGCTGGGGTCCGGCTCGTTATATAGGGTAAATTTGCCGTCTGTCCAGTCAAATTTGCCGGCATCTGTTACAACGCCGCCGATCCCGGTCCCGTGCCCGCCCATCCATTTGGTCAGGGAGTTAATGACGATGTCGGCGCCATGATCGATACAGCGCAGCAAATAGGGTGACGTAAACGTGCCATCGACAATCAGCGGCAAATTATGTTTGTGGGCTATGGCCGCAATCGCCTCGATGTCGGCAAATTCGAGAACCGGATTGCCGATCGTCTCGACAAATACGCCCCGGGTTTTTTCCGTGATCGCCGGCTCGAAGTTATTCGGATCGCGCGGGTCTACAAATTTAGCGTGAATATCAAACTGCGGCAGAATAGCGTCAAACATGGTGTACGTGCCGCCGTATAGATTATTGGCGGATACGATTTCATCACCGGCGGTACAAAGGTTGATGATCGAATAATAAACGGCTGACGTTCCGGAAGACAGGGCCAGGGCCGCGGCACCGCCCTCCAGCGCAGCGACCCGCTGTTCCAGAACATCCTGGGTGGGATTCATGATGCGGGTATAAATGTTGCCGAGCTCTTTTAGGGCAAAAAGATTGGCGGCATGCTCGGTACTTTTAAACACATAAGAAGACGTGCGATGCACGGCCACGCCCCTGGATGTGGTCGCGGGGTCCGGCTCCTGGCCGGCATGCAGGCATAACGTTTCAAATTTTTGGTTTTGGCTCATTATCGATCTCCTTTACAGTCTGTATTGTGGTTTAGGTCGTTTTAGATAGAATTGCTGCTCTCAGAATCCAGGTAAAACTCAAACTGTCACAGTCATCCTATTATCTCCGAGACTATGCACCGCGCAATGGCCGTGTTCAAAATGTTTTTATCTGTTTTCAAAGATCAGGTTCGGCTTTTTCACAACTGATCTCTTTTTTTTCAGGGCGGAGTCATGCGATGGAAGAAAAAACAGGGAAGCGCTAAGGTGTGAAGAAGCATCTATCAGGATGGGTCGATGCTCCGATTAGAAAGGATGATACGGCCAACGATTGCATGCCGTCTCGTTTCCAATTGCAGCGGTATTTGCGTTTCAGCCAGACCATGCTCTCCTTCACAACAGCAGCACATTTCACCTGGCTCGGACATGCCCATCTCCATATCATCACCTCCCCAATCATTTGACGATTTTTCTACACTGACAATATTTTAATATAATCGTGTAATATTTTCCGTCAAGTTTCTCGGAACTAATAATTCGACCGGTTCGATCGTTTTAGAATTGACAAACCCGGGAGGCCCCTTTCAGCCGGCGGTCGCCGGGTCGAGGGCCGCGTTAAGAGACCCGCTCTTAAAGCCGTCCAGATCCAGGGAAACATATAAAAACCCGAGATCGTGAAATCGTTTACTTATTTCGATTCGTTTCGTGATCAGCGGCGCAATTTCTTCTGCCGGGACCTCGATTCTGGCGGTGTCGCCATGGTGGCGCACCCGCAACACCCGGAAGCCAAAATCGTAGAGAATATCTTCTGCTTTTTCCACCTGGCTCAACTTTTCCTGCGTTACTGCCTGTCCATAAGCGATGCGGCTGGCCATGCAAGGCATGGCCGGCTTGTCGGCAACTTCCAGCCTGTAATAGGTGCATACCTGCCGGATGGTTTGTTTGGTGAAACCCAATTCAACGTAAGGTGCCTGAATCGATGCTTCCCGGGCGGCCTGGATGCCCGGCCGGTAATCCCCCAGATCATCCACATTGACACCGTAACTTACGGGCCAGGGCGCCAAATTGGTTGAACCCTGCAGTTGCCGGCGCAGGGATTCGATTTTTTCGAAAAGCGCCTTTTTGCAATGATAGCAGCGGTCGGCCCGGTTAACCTGGTAGGCGGGATTTTCCATTTCGCGGGTTCGAATTATTTGAAGCGGAATCCCGTGGGTTTGGGCAAAATTAATGGCATGGCGATACTCCCGCCGGGACAGCGAAGGGCTGTCTGCCAGAACGGCCACCATGGCATCTGCGAGGACGCGGTGGGCCGCATATGCCAGCAGCGCGCTGTCAACCCCACCACTGTAGGCAACAATGGCGTGCTGCTGCATTTTGAAAAATTGCGCCAGGTTTTCAGCATATAGCGCTGGATTTAGGACGGAATCAGGATTGTCCGGTGTGGTTCTCATTTTTAATCCTTTGAAAAACTACGGAGCTGCAGGCCGAAGGCTGATTGACGCAAACTTTCGGTTTTAGCGTTCAGGATACGCCAACAACCTTCCCGCTTTCGCATACCTGAAGACCGCAGACGGCCTAAGGAAATATCCGGCAAAGACAGGGGCGGGACGATTAAAATATGTTATTGAATACCTCGCAGGAGCGGCAAACTTGCATCTTGTCATTCCAATTTTTATGAACGCTGCCGTCGCAAATCGTGCCATTGATAAACCAACATAGATTTCCGCTTTTAAATTCCCAGGCGGGACACTGCTTCTTGCGAGCGGGGGCACAGTTTTTAATTTTCCAGCAGGGTTTGCTGCCTTTGCCCTTGCTATTTACGCGGGATACCAGAAAATACAGTTGGCGTTCGACCGCAGGCGGTATGGTGCGCCAGCCCTGCTCGTAGCTGTGAATTGCTTTCAGGGAGGTTCCCAGCAACTGTGCCATCTGCTTTTGGGTTTTATTCAAATTCGATCGATAAGATTTGAATTCGTCTTTGTCCATTGAGGTCGTCCTTTGAAAGGTTAATATTATGCCAAGCCGTTACCTTAAAAGAGATGAATTTTGTCACCATGTGGTAGGGTTGTCAATAAAAAAATGGATTGGTTCAAAGGTTCAGGGGTTTCCGTTCAGGGTGCGCGCATCCTTGGTTTAGATAAGATCTATATCCAGAACCTCTGAACCTCTGGACGGTACTACATCCTTACTCCTGGTCGAGCAGCCAGATGCTGTGGATATCGTCGACCGTATATCGAATTGTTTTTAATGCATTCAGGACCCGGGTGTATGTCATGGCCAGGCCGATATTCTCCGCCAGCACCAGCAGCGAGTCGACATCGCGGTCTGATATGTCCCACACGTCTTTGTGATAAAGCCTTAAGGCGCCAATCACCCGGCCATAGAAGTTGATCGGTACCGAAACGATCGCTCCGATGCCCTCCTCCTTGGCATCTTGCGGATACTGAAGGCGGTCGGTATTGTTGACGTCCGAGATGACGATGGGCTTGCCCTTTGAATTGTCGCTTATACTTTTGCCCGATAACACCGGACCCTTTTCCAAATAGCTCATGCTGAGTCCAAAACTTGCCAGGTCCTCGAGTTCATTTGATTCGGGATTGAGGGCAAAAATGGTGCACCCTTTGATTTCAAGGGCTGCAACCAATAGCTGCGTCAGATGATTCGTCATGATTTCAAGGTTATCAGAGTGGGCCATGGCTCTGAAAACAACCTTAAATAGATCTATATCTATTTTTTCTTCGGCACTCATAGGTCACCTCCTCTTTGTGTTAAGAAACAATGCACACAGTCGTGTCTTTGAGCGTCATTACGACTTTGTTAGAAACGCTCCCCGAAAAAAAGCGGGCTACGCGAGTTGCTTTGCGATTGAGAACAATCGCGTCAAATCTTGAATCTCTGGTAAGGCTAATAATTTCGCCGGCAATGTCCTTTTTGCGGGGTCTGAAAACTGTGTGAATCCGGTCAGCCGCAAAACCCTTTTGGGCCAGCTTCTCGGTGACCGACTTGAGGTCGTTTTCCCGTTGCAAAATCTGTTGCGATAGATAGCTCAAACTGCCCTTGAGTTTTCCGGTTACCAGGCTGGCTTCTGTCTCAATGTCGGGTACGGGCGTGAATGTATGAAAAACGGTAATTTCAACCCCTTCGATGTGGGCAAAGGCGCTGCTGGCAAAGTCGATTGCCCTCTGATCCAGGCTGGTAAAATTGTAGGCAAGCAAGATTTTTTGGATGGCCATTTCGTCCCCCTCTTCGACTTGATTAGGTTTAGTGAAGTAATGCGCCTATTTAAGCTGCGTTGACGAGATGATAGAGTGTGACGCATTTTCGGATTTGTCGTTCGGACCGTCGACAAAAACGTACGCAGCACAAGTGGTCTAAAGACAGGCCAGGAACCGATTTATGTGGAAACAAATGAAATAGATGGTGTTAACCGGCTGATGTCAAAGCGGCTGACAACCCATTTCGAAAATAAAATGCCACAGGGTATTATTGTCTGTCAACAATTAATTCGTCACGGAGTATTACTCAGGTTAAAGGAAGGTACTATTATTATGAAGCCGTCACCGCACAACCGGGCGATCGATTGCCGACCAGCAGTGATCTGGACGGCTGGTTCTGGCAACAGACTGCTGCCGCGAAATTGCTGCTCGCTATTAAAGACCGCTGCCTGGAGAGCGAGGACAAAATGCTGCAACTGGTCGGCAACTTGCTGCTGATACCCTCGGCTTACAACAATGCATAGTACCGGCATTTTGCGGCAGGGTGACAATATTTTGTACAGATTTGGGAGGATTTAAATGCGGGAAATAAAATAACCAACTGAAATAATGGTTATAAATATTTTGATACTTAATCTGGCGTGGATATTGCTTTATCTAACGTATTTGTCGCTGAGTTGCGCCAAATTGTTTTTGAGCTGTGTTTAAATTTAAAAAACCCGGTTTTCTCAAGGTGACGCTTTGCAATTTATCCAGATTAAGTGGCAACGAATCCTGCCAGTTTTCATCCTGATGGTCGTATTGGCGGGATCCGTCGGCCGGGCCGAGGTCCGGGACCAATCCGATATTTTTCCCATTTATCCGTGCATCCAACCCAACATCGATTTTTGGCTTAAAATTTATACGCAGTATTCATCCGATCAGGGCGTCATCCATGACAAGCGTTACATGGACCGTATTTACGGCGTTATTCCGCTGGAGGATCCCTACCGGGCCGGGGGCCGAAAAATCAATAATAAGCGCATCAAAGCGGCCAAAAAGAAATACAAGGCGATCCTGTCAAAATTGATGCGGGGCAAACCACCGGCCGGGCCGGAGGAGCAGCGGGTGGCGCAACAGTTTGGCCCGCAGGCCGGCGCCGCTGTTTTTCGGTCGGCCATGCGAAATCTTCGCTGCCAGACCGGTCAAAAAGATCGATTCCGCGAGGGCCTGATTCGATCGGGCGCTTACATCGACGAAATTAAACAAATTTTCCGCGCTGCCAGTCTGCCGGAAGATTTGGCCTATATGCCCCATGTCGAGTCTTCCTTTAACCCCAAGGCTTACAGCAAATTCGGCGCTGCAGGAATGTGGCAGTTTACCCGGGCCACGGGCAAGCGGTTCATGAAAGTTGGATACACCATTGATGAACGCCGGGACCCGATTCTATCATCCCACGCGGCCACCAAGTTATTGGGGCACAACTTCCGCAGACTTGACTCCTGGCCCATGGCTCTTACCGCATATAACCACGGCGTAACCGGTATGCGCCGGGCTCAGAGAAAAAAAGGCGGCTATGAGCGAATATTTAAGGAATATCGCAGCCGAACCTTCAGATTTGCCTCCCGCAATTTTTATTCCGAGTTTCTGGCCGCCCGGGAGGCCGCGAAAAATTATCGTCAATATTTTGGCGAGGTAAAGTTGCACAGCCCGCGCAAAACCCATGCAGTAGAACTCAGCGGTTACGCGTCGCTGCCGGAAGTTGCCCGGCATTTAAATTTAGATCTGGCTGAACTGCGCGTGTTGAATCCGGCTTTGCGCGGCCCGGTATTTCGCGGACAAAAATATGTGCCCCGGGGATATCGGCTGCAGTTGCCGGATAGAAACAGCATGGATTGGAATCAATTAATGGCCCGGTTGCCCCAGAAGCTGTACCGGGACAACCAGAAACGCAGCTCGATTTATACGGTTCGCAGGGGTGATACGGCCGGGAAAATTGCCCAAAAACACGGCGTCAAACTCAACGATTTAATCGCGTTCAACAATCTGAATCGGCGGGCGACGATTTACGTCAACCAAAACTTAAGAATTCCGCTGCCTGAAGATAAATCCATCAAGATTGCCAAACAGACAAGGAAAAAGCCTTCCGCACCGTCGCCCCTGGCGGCGAACGCGGGACTCGCGAACCAGGCTGCCCAACCTGCTGCTGATGGTGATGCGGTAATGAGGCCTGCGGCCGCCAATACAAATTCAATGGCAGTTGCCGCTCGCAATTTTCCGGCAACAACAGGAAAGGCGGCCGAAGCGGTGTCGGAGACCGACACCGCTGTTAATCCGGGCCAGGCCGATCAGATGACGGAATTTTTGCTTGCCCAGGGTGCGGCTGCAGAATCTTGGCCCACGGAACAAACACCTGCACCCGATACCGGAACCACCGGCGCCAAACCGGTGTTGCCCGAACCTGAAACCGCAACGTTGCTTGCCGATACCGAAGTCGATTCCATGGAGGCAGGCCCAAGGGATTTGTCTCAACCCATCCAGTCTGATGAAGAATTAAGGCCAAAAGCTAGTGGGATTGCTCCGATAGCGGCTCATTCTCAACTGCAGTCCGCGGCATTGAAGCCGGCCGTCCGGGAGCCGTCCTTAAGACCGGTGATCATGCAGGGGCATTTTGCGGTTGACCGGGTGTCGATTAAGGGCGGAAAACCCATCGGTCATATTCGCGTCGAAGCCGAAGAGACCCTGGGGCATTATGCCGAATGGCTGAATGTGACGGCCGGGGAGATCCGGCGGTTGAACGGGTTTCGTTACGGTCGAACGCTTCAACTAAGCCAGAAAATAAAAATCCCGCTGAACCGGGTTACCAAAGAAGATTTTGAAGTTAAACGCTTTGAGTATCATCAAGAGTTGGCCGAAGATTTTTTTGCTTCCTACCGGGTTGAAAAAGTCCGGACCTATTCCATCAAAAGGGGGGATAATATCTGGACTTTGTCGCACCAGGAGTTTGAAGTGCCGCTGTGGTTGATAAAACAATACAACGGCGATGTTGACTTTGGCGCCTTGATTCCTTCCCAGAAGCTGTTGATCCCGGTAATAGAAAAAAACGTCTAAATCGGCGGTGCGATCGTCACCAGCAGCCTGAGATCGGTTTTGGCACGCAGGCCATGCGGTTCGGCAATATCGCTGATCACGACATCACCGGCTTTGGCCGGCAGGGTGGTGTCGCCCTGCCCCAGAAATTCGCCTTCACCCTCGATGATTACCAGGCTCAACTGACCCTCGATATCATGATTGTGGACGGGCAGCTCCTGTCCGGCTTTGAAGTTAAAATTGATAATCTTAAAATACGGCGAGTCGTGCACCAGCAGTTTTTTAAATGCCTTTTCTGAAAAATCATTTTCTTCGTAAAGATTGAGATGCTTCATTATATTCTCTCCTTTCAAATCCATTGGTGTTCTTCAAATCATAGCTGCACAATATTCTCTTTGGACAAGCTATGCATTGATCTAAGTCAAAATCAATTTTTTTAGTTGCCATGATATCTTCATAGACTTCTTTGACCTTGCCGGTGGTATCTGCCAGCGAGGCCGCACGATAAAGTGCCATCACTAAACCTCCTGTGGTTGGAATTATTCTGATTGACTCCATTGCTCATCAGTTGAATCGCAGCATTACGGCCCTGCACGGTTATTCTCAAACAATCCCTGACTCGATAGTTTTGCATGACCGCTCATTGCGGCAGCAGCCTTGCCAGGCGGCGCAATTTTTCCATGATGATATCATAATGAATCATCACTGCATGAACTCAGATCAACATTAGCCTTATAACACACTTGCGGCTATCTCCAAAATCAAGCTCATACTGACTTGGCTAATTTTCTTGACCTTTGCGTTCTTTTACTGCTAATAAAACCCGGTAAAAACCCTGCAAAATATCAACCCTGTTCCATCCGAAATGGAGGATTGGCAATGGTATGATTTGACGAATAACCCCGCTGAGTGTGGCAACAGCGGGGTTTGTTATTTCTGCGTCCATGCTTGAGAATATCTGCTAAAATCAGGACTCAACTTAATTCTACAACCAAAAGGAGGGGCAATATGAAAAAAATTATCTGTCTTATCGGTTGTTTGTTAATGGTGGTCTGTGCCTCAAATGCCGGTGCGAAGGTTAAAAATCCCGATACTTTCGTGCTGGCCGACTACCGGACGGTCCAGACCATCGATCCGGCGACTTCCTATGATGTTGCCGGGTCCATGCGGATCTGGAACCTGTATGAAACCCTGATCTTTTTCGATGGATCTTCCACCGAAACCTATGTTCCCTTGCTGGCGGCCGAGGTCCCTTCGGTGGCCAACGGCGGAATTTCGGCTGACGGTAAAACCTATACCTTTACCATCCGCAAGGGGGTGACGTTCCATGCGGGCGGCGAATTAACGCCTGAGGACGTGGTCTATTCCTTTAAGCGCAACATGATTGTGGATCAGGACGGCGGCCCCATGTGGATGCTGCTGGAGGCGCTAACCGGCAGCGGGGCGACCCGCGACAGCGACGGCAAGCTGATTCCCGGGATCTTTGAGCTCATCGACCAATCGGTGGAAGCTCAGGGGGACAAGGTCATTTTGCATCTGCCGAAGCCGTATCCACCGTTGATGAGCATTTTATGCTACACGGCATCCTCGGTTGTGGACCAAGAGTGGGCCATATCCCAAGGCTGCTGGGACGGGAATATTAAAAATGCGGCCAAATACAACAATCCTGCCCCCGGCCTTGAACCCCTGCAAAAAATTGAAAACGGCACCGGACCGTATCAATTAAAAAGCTGGGAACCGGCCAAACAATTTGTTTTTGAGCGCTTTGACGGGTATTGGGGCGGCAAGCCCAAGATCCGAACCGGCATTGTCAAATACGTCAAAGAATGGAGTACCCGCAAACTGATGCTGCAAAACGGCGATGCGGATCGCGTGGTCGTGGATACTCCCTATGTACCGGAAGTCAAAGCCATGCAGGGTCTGAAAATTTACGAGGTTCCCCAATTGGGGTTTACGGCGGCCATGTTTTGCCGCAATATCAACCCCACCGGAAATCCGAATATCGGCAGCGGCAAGCTTGACGGCAACGGCATCCCACCTGATTTTTTTACCGATATCAATGTCCGTAAAGCTTTTTTGCATGCCTTTGACCGTGAGACCTATAAACAGGATGTATTCAATGGAATGGTTATCATGCCCAGCAGCCCGAACGTGGAAGGGCTTCCCTACCACCTAGACGTCCCGACCTATGGATTCGATCTGAAAAAATCGGCCGAATATATGAAAAAAGCGTTTGGCGGCCAGGCCTGGGAAAAAGGATTCAAGATGATCATCACCCACAACACGGGCAATGAAATGCGGGAAGCCGCCGCCCACATGTTGGCCGAAAATATCATGTCCCTTAACCCGAAATTTCGAATCGATGTCCGCAATGTCGAATGGAAGGATTATATCGTTCAAATTCGAAGTTTTCAGTACCCGCTGTTTTTAAGCGGTTGGGGCGCTGATTATGCCGATCCGCATAACTTTGTTTACCCCTTTATGCATTCAAACGGCTACTATGGAAAATTTATGGCATTAAAAAACGCTGAGATCGATAAGTTGTGTGATGCCGGTATCGCAACGGCCGATACCCAGAAACGCCGGGAAATTTACGCCAGGCTTCAGAACATCTGGTACGAAAACGCCATCGGCGTGCCTTTGTACCAGCAGATCGTGGTGCGGGCCTACCGGGACACGGTTTATGGTTTCGTGCCCAATGCCATGTTTACCGATGACAATGAAATTTTGAAGCGGCTGTTTAAACAATAGGAGGTTCAGGGTTCAGAGGTCCAGAGGTTCCGGGTTCAGCGGTTCTCTGCATTTTTTTAACCGTGAACCTTTGAACCCTGAACCCGTGCCCACGCTGAAATGTAAAAATTCCGTTATCCTATTTTGAAAAATTAGCAAACTTGTCAACCCGCTTCCATGCTATCGTTCATCACTCGCAGAGCATTGCTGCTGATACTCGTATTGTTTGGGGTATCGGTTCTTCTTTTCGGCATCCTGATGACCTTCAGCCCCGAAAGGCGGGCGGCCGCCTTTGTTTCATCTCCTCAACAGGCCAAGGACATACCCAAAATCATCAAGCAGTTTGGACTCGATGATCCGGTCTACATTCAGTATGTTCGCTGGATGAAAGAAGTCTTGCAGGGCAACCTGGGCTGGTCGGTGGTGGCCTCGCGCCCGGTCTGGGAAGCCTTCTGGACTTATCTGCCCGTCACCCTGGAGATGAATTTATTTGCCGCACCGATCGTGCTTTTTTTTGGCATCTGGCTGGGAACCCTGGCGGGAATCCATCGGGACCGCTGGATTGACCATACCACCCGGATCTTAGCCATTGTGGGCTGGTCGCTGCCCACCTTCCTTTTCGCGCTGGTGCTGCTGATGGTGTTTTACGGTTATTTTCAGATACTTTCGCCGGGAGTTCTCAGTGATCAGCTGAGTATGTTCATCATTGATAATCCGGATACATACACGCGTTACACCGGACTTTACACCATTGACGGGATCCTCAACGGCCATTTAAATATTACCCTGGATGCCCTGGTCCATCTTGTTTGTCCGATTCTGACCTATGTGATCGTGGTGGTGGCGCTCAATATGCGGGTGATGCGTTCGGGAATGATCGAGGAGCTATCCAGAGACTATGTGATTACCGCCAGGGCCAAGGGGGCCGATAATCACACCATTCACATCAAACACGCCCGCCGCAATGCCCTGCTGCCCGTGATCACCGTCGCCGGACAGCTGATGGCCATGTCCATGGAGGGCAGTATCGCCGTGGAGGTGGTCTACAACCGGCACGGGATCGGCTGGTGGCTGGCGGAATCCGCCATCCAGCTGGACATCCCGGTCCTGATGTGCATCTGCCTGTTTATGGGCGTGGTTTTTGTGTTCACCAACCTGGTATTGGATATTTTATATGCCTACATCGACCCCCGGATACGACTGATTTGAATGACGAATGGCGAATGACGAATGTCGGTTGACGAGTGCAGGGATTCTATCGATTTTAAATGTTTTTTGAAGATAGATGGAATGAGGAGCATTTTTTAATAATAAAAATGATAGAATGCCATAAATATTAAATTTTCAATCTTCAATCTTCAATTTTTTGAAAATGGCTCAACCCCACCCACGGCTGCGTGAACTTAAATTTACGCTGTATCGAATTTTCCGGAACCCATCAGCGATCATCGGGTTTTCTCTGCTGATTATTTTTGCCTCAGTGGCTATTTTTGCCTCTCAAATCGCGCCCCCCAAATATGCGCATAATCCGTATTTGATGCCCCATAAAGGATTTTCGCCGACACCCAAACCGCCCGGCGATGAAAATATTTTTGGCACAACCGCGGGGCAATACGACATATTCTATGGAGTCGTCTGGGGAACCCGGACTGCATTCAAAATCGGCCTTTTTGTCGTGATTATTGCCGGCTTGGTGGGGGTTTCGCTGGGTGCAATTTCAGGGTATTTTGGCGGGATTGTCGATGAAATCCTGATGCGCATCACGGATGTCATGTGGGCCATACCCACGCTGGTCCTGGCCATGGCCATTGTTGTGGCTTTCGGCAGGGGGCTGGATAAAATTATGATTGCGCTGGCTTTGATTCAGTGGCGCTGGTACGTGCGGGTGATCCGGGCTGAAGTCCTCACTCTCAGAGACCAGGATTATGTGCATGCCGCCAAAACCATCGGGGTATCTGAGTTTAAAATAATTATGCGCCACATATTGCCGAACGCGATTTATCCGGTATTGATTATGGCTTCTATGGATATGGGGTCGATGGTAATTACAGCATCGTTTATGAGTTTTGTCGGTCTGGGGGCACCCAAAGGTTTTGCCGATTGGGGGCAGATGGTGGCCCTGGCGCGCAATTATATCGTGGGACCGCCGGGCGATCCGTTAAAATTCTGGTTTGCCATCGTAATCCCCGGTGGGTGTATTGTGCTGTTTGTGCTGGCCTGGAATTTGATCGGTGATGCCTTAAGGGATGCTTTTGACCCCAAGCTCAGACGCAGATAGTCGGAAGTGGGAAATTGGAAGTCGGAATTCGGAAGGTGGAAGTGGGAAGAGGGAAGTCGGAAGTGGGAATGCGGAAGTGGGAAATTGGAAGTCGGAATTTGGAAGGTGGAAGTGGGAGTTAAAATAGCTCAAAGCTGAAAGCTCATAGCTTAATCTAATTGGTGGTATCTATATATTGAAATTCCATCATGTTTGAGCAGGATTTAAGACACATCCAGATTTAATATTTAATCAATTCTATGGATTTAATATAATATGACAGAGCGAAGCGAAACCATAAATCTTCAATCTTCATTTCCGGCCTCGCCGGGTTAGGGAATACCTGAATGGCCAAGTTGTTGGAATCGGTTGATCTGGTGACTAACTTTTACACCTATGAAGGGGTGGTCAAGGCCTTAAACCAGGTGAGTCTGGTGGTGGATCATGGCTCCACGTTTGGATTGGTGGGGGAATCGGGGTGCGGCAAGAGCGTGACGGTGCGATCCATCATGCGGATCGTGCAGGAACCGGGACGCATTGAAAGCGGTCGTGTCATTGTTTATCTGGATGAAGCGAATCGGAAAAACGGCGTCGATTTGCTCAAGCAATCCGAGGCCTATATGCAGAATTTGCGCGGAGACCGCATATCCATGATTTTCCAGGAGCCGAACTCGGCCCTGAATCCAACCATGAGCATCGGTGATCAGGTCGCTGAAAGTTTTTTATTTCACCAGAAAAAGGAGATGAGTGCCGAAATTTTAAAAAGCCTGGAGGCATCTGAAAATTATTCCTTAAATCCACTCAAAAAATTCCTGCAGGCCGTTTACCGGCTCGGCGCTCAAAATCCCGCTGACATGCGCCTGCGGATTCTCGATAAACTCCCGCTGTTTAAGCTCTGGCAAAAAAGACTCAAACTGGAGGCCCGGCGGCGCGCGGTCGAAATTATCGATAAGCTCGGTATTCCCAATCCGGCCCAGGTTGTCGACCAATATCCTCATAATCTTTCCGGCGGCATGAAGCAGCGAATCGTGATTGCGATTGCCCTGGCGTGCAACCCCGTACTGCTGATCGCCGATGAAGCCACATCCAATCTGGATGTCACGATTCAGGCCCAGATTCTGGATCTGCTGAAACGGCTTAAAGAAGAAGTGATTTCTTCGATACTGCTAATTACCCATGATCTGGGCGTCGTGGCGGAAACCTGTGACCGGGTGGGCGTGATGTATGCCGGCAACCTGTGTGAAGTTGCGGATGTCGAACAATTGTTTGAAACCCCCCGGCATCCCTACACCCGGGCATTGTTGGATGCGGTACCGAAGTTTGAAATGACAGGGGAACTGCAAAGCATTGAAGGCAATGTGCCCAATCTCGTGACACCGCCGCCGGGCTGCCGGTTCCATCCGCGGTGCCCGCATGTGCTGGATGTGTGCCGCAAAGCCTTTCCCGCGATGAAAGAAGTCGAAAAAGAGCATCTGGTGGCGTGTTACTGGGTTAACAAATCAGCTCATAGCTGGTAGTTCATAGGGAATATACAGAAGACAGATAACAGAGGACGGATGGCAGAAGACGGATGACGGAAGACAGATGACAGAAGAAATTGAAGTGGGAAGTCGGAATGCGGAAGGTGGAAAAAGCGCTGAGGGCCTAAGAATAGGTTTCAGGTGTCAGGTGTCAGAAAAAGAGAGGGAAGAGGACTATGAAATCGGAAGTCGGGATGCTGAAATCGGAATTAGTGAGAATCGAAGGCAGACAATTCTGTGTGATTCCGTGAAAATCCGTGGTGAAAAAAAATAATAAAAATGAACAAGATTCTCGAACTAAGAAACCTTAAGAAACATTACCCGATCCTGGGCGGGATTTTGCGGCATGAAGTTGCGACCGTTAAGGCGCTCGACGGCATCGATCTGGATATTTATCGCGGCGAGTGTCTGGGGTTGGTTGGCGAATCCGGTTGCGGCAAAACCACGACCGGCAAGGCCGTCATTCGCCTGCACGATCCCAGCGGCGGCCAGGTGTATTATCACGGCAAAAGTCCAAAAAATGGCGAACCGGTTGATCTGGCCGCCACCCGAAAATCCGCTTTGAAGCGTCTGGGAATCCGCCGCAAACTGCAAATGGTTTTTCAGGATCCGACAACTTCCTTGAATCCCCGGATGCTGGTCAAAAACATTATTGCCGAGCCAATCAAAACCCAGCAGCGCCTGGGCGGTCGGGAGCTGGAGCAGCGGGTGATTGATCTGCTCCATCTGGTCGGACTGACCCGGGATCATTTGCTGCGTTATCCGCACGAGTTTTCCGGCGGCCAGCGTCAGCGTATCGCGGTGGCCCGGGCGATTGCGACGGACCCGGAATTCATCGTACTGGATGAACCAACCTCGGCCCTGGACGTATCCGTCCAATCCCAGATATTAAATCTGCTCAAGTCACTGCAGCAGCGGTTGAACCTGACTTATATGTTTGTCACCCACCATTTGCTGGTCGTCAAATATATCAGCAATCGCCTGGCGGTGATGTATCTGGGGAAAATCGTTGAAATTGCAGAAACCGGCGACATTTTTTCAAACCCGGTGCATCCCTACACCCTGGCCTTGTTATCGGCCATTCCGATTCCCGATCTCAAAGTTAAGCAGCGGCGTATCGTTTTGTCCGGAGACGTTCCCAGTTCCGTTAATCCTCCCTTCGGCTGCCGGTTTCATACGCGCTGTCCTTTCGCGGTCGACCGCTGTTTGAGGGAGGAGCCCCTGCTAGAATCTGTGAGCCAAGGGCATCTGGTGTCCTGCCATCGCAAGCGCGACATGCAAAAACTGGCAGCGGAAAAATTCGGTCAAAAAAGGATTGGCGGACGGACATAATAATGTTAAATGACGAAAAACAAAAAACGCTTGGAGGCCAGGAAGCTTGGAGGCTGGAAAGCTTGGAGGCCAGGAAGCCTGAACCTAAGAATAGCTTTCCAGCCTTATCGCTTCCCAGCTTCCCAGCATTTCAGCCTTCCAGCATTGTAGCCTCCTCGCATTCCAACCCAAAAAATAAGGAGATATTATGAAAACTGCGGTTGTATCTATTCTTGCTATTTTTAGTTTATTAATGTTTGCAGGCTCAGCGAACGCTGAAGATATTAATCCGAAAGTTGTATTGGAAACATCCAAAGGCAAAATCGTGCTGGAGCTGTATCCGGATAACGCGCCTGAAACCGTTAAGAATTTTTTAAACTATGTGGATGCAAAATATTATGACGGGACGATTTTCCATCGCGTGATTCCGAATTTCATGATTCAAGGGGGCGGCTTTACCACTGATATGAAGCGTAAAACCACCCAGGCACCGATTAAAAATGAAGCTGATAAAGGCCTTAAAAATGACCGTGGCACGATCGCTATGGCCCGCACCGGTGACCCCCACAGTGCCACGGCCCAGTTTTTTATTAATTTAAAAAATAATGACTTTTTGAATTACAGAAGCAAAACACAGCAGGGATGGGGCTATGCGGCCTTCGGCAAAGTCGTCGATGGGATGAAAACCGTGGACGCTATCTCCGCCGTTAAAACAAAATCGTTCGGAGGATTCAGGGATGTTCCCGCGGAACCGGTTGTTATCACCAGCGCCAGGCGATTGAAATAGAAAATTGGTTATTTGTTATTAGTTATTCGTTATTAGTAGATGCGGACACGGATAAACACGGATTGCACGGATGATTTATCAGGGAACGGGATTAAAAAGCTTTCGGTAGGTTGGGTTGAGCCCGATCTGAAATGTTGGGTTTCGTATATTAACCCAACATACGGGATCAAGCATTTAACACGGTTTGATTTCAAGCGGCGAAACCCAACAAATCGATAAGGCGAGTTTTGTGCAACCACTGATTAGAAAAATAAATTTCTGTTAATTTTTAGCTTATTTCAAACATCTGAATTGTTATGAAAGGGATTTATGACTGATAAGACAGATTCGAAAAAGGTCCTGGTGCTGCTGGGCAGCCCGCGGAAAAAGGGCAATAGCACAACGCTTGCCAAAAAAATAATCGAGGGCGCACAAGCTGCCGGGGCAACCGTGGAGCAAATCTATCTGCACGGCCAGGATATCGCACCGTGCAATGCCTGCTACGCCTGCCAGAAACCGGACAGCAAGGGGTGCGCGATCGATGATGATATGCAGCCGATATATCAAAAGCTCCTCGCTGCCGATGCCTGGGTCTTTGCCAGCCCGGTTTACTGGTTTTCCATGTCGGCGCAGACCAAGCTGTGTTTAGACCGCTGCTTTGCGCTGCTTGCTTTCGGCAAAGATGTATTTGTCGGCAAAAAAATTGCCATCGCCATGAGCTACGGGGATGCGGACCCATTTGTTTCGGGATGCGTCAATGCGCTGCGGACTTTTCAGGATGCATTTCGATATGCCGGCGCCAAAATGGTGGGTATGGTGTATGGCAGTGCCGAAGAACCCGGTGAGATCGCATCCAATCAAAGCCTGATGCTGGCGGCCGAGGCCCTCGGTCAAAGATTGGCAAAAAGCTAATTTAGATCCCGGAAATTCTATGAATATTTGAAATTACCGGTATCTGCGAAGTTACGGTATTGTCAGCGCTGCATGGAATATTAGAACGCTGGAATATTGGAATAATGGTTAAAACCGCATAACTTCTGTATCTAGGTCATATCCTTTTGTCTATGCTTGACACAAACATGTTCTTACGTATGAATAATGGAGGCAATTATGGACAAAATTATGTCAACCCGCATGGATGAAGCCGTGATTCGACATATCGGCATGCTGGCCAAAAGGCTGGGAACATCAAAAAAGGCAATTCTTGAAAATGCCGTCCGGTATTATGCTGAAAAGATTGAGGCGGATCAGGGTATCGATGTTTTGACCGATACTTTCGGAAGTTGGCAGCGAGATCATTCGGCTGCCGAAACCGTGCAGGGCATCAAAGATACCATGCGCAAATCTCAGGAAAGATTCAAGCGATGAAGGCCTATATTGATTTGGATGTGCTCATTTGGCATTTGCGCGGTGAACGAAAGGCGCTCAATCTGCTCCAAAGGCTGCGGGATGATGAACAGCTTGACCTTTGGATTGGTGCTATGCAGCGTGCCGAAGTGGTCTTTTTCATGCGGCCGGATGAGGAGTCTGCCACACTTTTATTTTTGGCGCAATTTCAAACTGCTCCGGTGGATCAGCTGATTATCGACAAGGCCGGAGAATTTTATCGCAAATGGAACCCTCGCAGCGGAACTGACGTCAATGATGCCATTCTGGCTGCAACCGTCCTGCAAACAGGCGGCAAAATTTACACTTTGAATTCCAAGCACTATCCAATGCCTGAAGTTACCGTCCAGCCTGCGTGGCGGGCATAGTTGCGCAAATGGGACCAGGGTCGAACGAGTGCCGCCAACTGAGGAATGAGTTTAAAAACAAGGCCGTTTGTGGCAGACGTCCTAAATTATCGAATCTTCCCCGTGGTCCGGCCTTCAGTTTTTTTACCTAAACCCCCTGTCCTCGCGGGTGATTACCTGATAGCGGTCTCTGAGCCAGGACAACGCCTGGGCGGCGAGTTCAAGCGTGGGATAAATCATTACCCTGTTTTTGGCTTCAAATTGCTTCTGCACCTCCGCCGTATTGGGCCCGTAAATCCAGCCAGTGACAGGTTTTTGCGCCGGCGATGTTTCAACCACGTCGTTTAGCGCCTCGGCGACATTTAGAAAAGAAAACTCGGGCAGCGGGGCAATGGCAACACAGATAATTCCATCCACCCGGGGATCTTGCAAAACCGCCTTCAAGGCCGCCGAATAGGCTTTGCGGGCGCCATGCTTCATCACCGCCGGCCAGATATCAAGGGGATTCGAAAGGGGCATCCAACCCGGCGAGAGCGCGGCCACTTGATCAATGACCGCGGAACCCAGCGATGCCAGTCGCAAGCCGTGTTTTTCCAAACCATCACTGATCATAATACCGGCGCCCCCCGAGTAGGTGATCACTGCAACCCGATTGCCTTTCATCGGCGCAAGGTTCCGCAGGGTTTTAACGGCATCGGGCATCTGCCCGCCCTCTTCCAAAAAGGTAACCCCGCTTTGCTTCAACGCCGCCCGCAGCAGCTCGTAATTGCCGGCCAGGCTGCCGGTATGCGACATGGCGGCCTGGGCCCCGGTTTCACTGCGGCCGCTTTTATGCACAACGATCGGCTTTTCCTTGACGACCCGGGCGGCCAGGGACAGAAACTCCCGGCCCTGGTTAAGGCCTTCCATATGGATGGCAATGATCTTGATGTCCGGATCTTCGGCAAAATAGTTTAACGCATCATAAAAACCGATATCGCATGCATTGCCGAGATCCACGCCTTTGCCGATCATGCCGCTGAATTTAGCCGGTCCGACAAAGTGAATGCCGGATTGACAGATGATCCCCACCCCAACGCGCTGCCTGGCCACGGGCATAAACGAGGTGGTAAAGCCGGCAAAACTATTAATGACGCCCAAGGTGTTGGGGCCCAGAATGCGGATCCCCTCGCTGGCGGCCATTTCTGACATCTGCCGCTGCATTTGTTGACCGCGGCGATCGGCATCGTTAAAGCCCTGGTTGACCACAATCGCAGCCTTTATATTAGCCGCCACACAATCCTGCAAAATACTCAGGGTTGTTTGGCGAGGCGCGGTGATGACGGCCAGGTCGATATTCTTTTTTACAGCGGTTACATTCGGGTAAGCCTTTTTTCCGAGAATTTCCCCGGCATTGGGATTCACCGGATATATTTCGCCGGAATACCCAAAGCCGGACATGATTTCCATCAGATTAAATGAGCCCGGGCCGCTCTTGCGGCTGATTCCAATCAGCGCGACACTTTTGGGGTCCATAAATTGTTGCATCCAGTATCCTCTTGTTTCAGCATGAATTTGTCGACAACATTGCCGTATCAAACCGAAATATTACCTGAATTTCGCATATGAAATCCCCCGATTCATCCGCCTCCGGAGGGCTCGTGCAAAATTCAGCTGATATCCTTATCTTTATTAAATGAAAGCCGACAATAATCAAGGCAAAACTAAATTCTTAATAAATTCCTTCGCCCTGACGCCATTTCCCAGGCCTGAACTTTAAAAGAAATGAGTTTTGATTTTATCGTATTCACGCTTATATTTTAAAATGGTTGATTGGTTCAGGGTTCAATGTTCCAGGTTGAAAGATTCCTGAACGGATCATTAAAATGAAATATCTTAAATCAGCTGGAGATCGACCGATGGAAAATTATACATTCATTTATCGGCGTGACCTCATGAAACTGTTCTGTTTGGCAGGCATTTTTGTTGCTTTTGCCATAAGTGCCTGTGATTTTGGTAAAGTTGAGGCTCAGACCGAAACAAACTCCAAGAAAGAAAACAATATGGAATCCGTACAATCTGTCACAACCATTCAACATCGTCTACCGCCCATCGATGCCGTAAGCACACCGGAAATTGAAACAGCGACCTTTGCGCTGGGCTGATTCTGGGGACCGGACTCCCGGTTCGGGAGTATGGACGGTGTTGTCAGAACGCGGGTCGGCTATGCGGGAGGTCGGATAAAAGACCCGACTTATCGCAGCATCGGCGACCACAGCGAAACGATCCAGATCGATTTCGACCCGACGCGTGTATCCTACAAAAAACTGCTAGCCGTATTCTGGCATAGTCATAACCCCACCCAACGTGCCTGGAGCCAGCAGTACAAGTCGGCCATATTTTATCACAATGATAATCAGCGCAAGCTGGCTCTTGAAACCCAAGCTTTCGAGGAAGAACAGAGAAACCAGAAGATCCAGACCGAAATTCTGCCGTTCAGCAATTTCTACCTGGCGGAAGATTATCATCAGAAGTATGGATTGCGCGGTCAGCGGGAGTTGATGAATGAGTTTAAAGCGATGTACCCTAAGGATATTGATTTCACCAATTCCACTGCCGCGGCCCGAGTCAATGGCTACCTTGCCGGGCATGGCAAGCCGGAAGAGATTAATGCAACCATCACAAACCTGGGCTTATCAAAGGCTGGTCAACAGCGGCTGCTGGGGATTGCCAAACGGTGGAGTAACTAAATTTGGAGTATCCTCAGCGCTCTCTGCGACTTTGCGGTGAATATTAAGATAGGATAATTTTTTTGTTTGGTTGTAAACTTACCCTCTAAACGAAAAAATCCGGCATCAGCTCAGCGCTGGGATCCACGGCGTAGCTGCTGAGATCCGATATGCCCTCGGCGTTTAGGACGGCATCATCAACAAAAAAATTGCCGGTGCACTCGCGGCTCGGTTTGGTCAAGATCGCGTGGGCGGCGTCCGCCATGATCTCCGGCTTGCGCGAGGCCCGAGACATCTCCTCGCCGCCGAGAAGGTTTCGTACGGCGGCAGTGGCGATGGTCGTGCGCGGCCAGAGGGCGTTGACCGCGATTCCCCTGGGTTTAAGTTCCTCGGCCATCCCGAGAACACACATGCTCATGCCGAACTTGGCCATGGTGTAGGCGACATATGGCGCGAACCATTTTGCCTCCATGTTGAGCGGCGGTGAAAGGTTTAAAATGTGCGGGTTTTGCGCCTGCTCCAGGTGCGGGATGCACTTTTGCGAACAAAGGAACGTGCCGCGCGTATTGACCTGGTGCATCAGGTCGTAGCGCTTCATCGGGGTCGAGACCGTGTCTGTCAGACAGTATCGCGCTGGCGTTGTTGACCAGGATATCGATCTTGCCGAATGTTTCAACCGTCTTGGCGACGGCAGCTTCCACCTGGTCTTCGAAGCGGACGTCCACAACGCAGGGCAGCGCTTTGCCGCCGGCCGCCTCGATCTCTTCGGCGGCGGTAAAGATTGTGCCCGGAAGCTTCGGATGCGGCCGGGTCGTCTTGGCCGCAATGGCGATACTGGCGCCGTCTTTGGCGGCCCGCAGCGCGATTGCCTTGCCGATGCCGCGGCTGGCGCCGGTAATGAACAGGGTCTTGCCTTTCAGATCAGTCATAGTTCCTCCTTTCGCCAAATGTTCGATTTTTATTGTTTGTGAATCCGTTTCAGATCTTCCCAGGCATCCGTTAATATAGGATTGGGGATATAGCCAGGGATGTAGTCGCGCTATGCGCGAACATTAAAACATAAATTACAATCAAGCTGGGTTTATTCATATTGGAGGACACCACGCTTACGGAACGGTCATTGAAAAAAAGCCGGGAAATCTCACGAAAAACTTGTGACTGCCTAAACGCTCATGGGGTATTGGAATAAAGGATTGCTGTAATCGTTGGAGCTATAACTATTCTTATGGAAGATGGCTCTGATCAAGAAATTTATCCGCCTGCGGCGGACCGCTTTTCCTACCCAATATTCAGGTCTGGAAGTTATTCGTTTTCAGAATCGATGCTGGTGTAAAGTTGCTGCCATCGCGCAAAGGGGATGGATTTTAACTCCTGCAGATCCGATACTGGAATTTTACCAATTGTGGTATTGGGGGCATAGTAGCATTGTTGCCCTTTGTAAGGCCCCTCATCGATGATCCAACCCTCCTGGACGGGAAGTTTTTTGCCCACAAAACCGGCGGCCTCGGCCTTATACTCCTTCTTATCGGCCGGACTGAATATGGCTTCAAAATACATAATTTATCTCCTGAAAAATTAAGCAGGGACAACCCTATCCCTGCTGATATGAGCCAGTATAGAACTGCAATATTACGCATTAATAAAATAATGTCAAGCCTCAGGAAACATTGAATATTAAAACGTTCAAGTGAACGCCTGCCCTGTATCGGCGGGAAGATTATCCGTTTGGGGTCAACCGGTTGATCATTTTTTTTCAAATTCAACCTAACCAAAATGGTGAGTTCCGCCATAAATGCATTATATTTAACTTTTCGGTCAATTCGAAATAATAAGGAGATTTACAATGAAGATTCGAGATAATCTTTTAATTATATTATTGACGGTCGGGCTAGCGGCTGGCAGTGTTTATGCCGACGATGGAATTCATTTCGGGACATACACCCCCGAGCAATTTCGGGATTACTGGTATAACCACGGTGCTGAAATCTCACGCTTTTCCCTGCAGCAGATGCGCTATGGTGAAATACATCAAGGCGATGCCGTACTGATTTTTGTCACCGAAGAAATGAATCCCGCGCTGCAGGTCAAAGCCGATAATCCCGGCCCGGAAAATGTCCCCATTTTAAAGCTCAATGCCGTTCGAAAATTTTTTACCGGCATTTATCCCTATTCGATCATGACATCCGTTTTTACGCCGGTGGATGTTGTGAAATATCCGCTGCCTTTTAAAGTCACCGCTTCCTCCCAGGAATGGTGCGGTCATGTCTATACCCAACTGAATCTGTCAAACGCTGAATACCGCGTGCGGGTTCATTCATATTTCGAGAAAGAATTTCCCTTCCGCATTCAGAAATGGGAGGAATCTTACCGCGATCCGGCTGACCCGGAGGCGAAAGTAATGACGACCCGCGCTACCCGAACCCATACAATCATGGATGCTTACTGGCAGCATCATGGCAACCGGGATCGGGCGCTTTTGAAGAAACTTGGGTTGAGTGCAAGCGAAATGAAAATAGATTAGGGTAAAATTGAAGTATTGGAACGCTGGGTATGCGTAACCAAAACTCAAATCACAAGCACCAAATTACAAATAAATCTCAAATTCCAATATCCAATGACCAAAACCAGCGAAAGATATTTGAAACAACCAACAATGTAATGTTATGAAAAGCCCTGCGGTTTAATCAAAATTGGCGTATCATTTATTTGATATTTGGAATTTACGGTATTGGGATTTGTTTGAATTTTGTGATTTGTTATTTGGAATTTCTGATTACGCCGCTATCCACCCCTTTGCAATTTAACGACGAATTATGTCGCGATCTTAATGGTATACTTAGGAAGAATTTATATGCCCATATACAATGCCGACATCGCCGATATTTTTGATGAAATTGCGGACTATCTGGAAATAGAGGGTGAAAATCCTTTCCGGGTCCGGGCCTATCATAATGCGGCCCGCACGGTTCGAGGTCTGGGCCCCGAGCTAAAGGATCTGGTGGCCCAGGGCGAGGATCTCACCCGGTTTTCCGGTATCGGCAAAGAGCTGGCTGCTAAAATTGCCGAATATGTGACGACCGGCGCTGTCAAGGCGCTTAAAAAACTGCAGGATAAAATTCCGGCCGGGGTGCGCCAGATTCTCAAGTTGCCCGGACTGGGGCCCAAGCGCGTTCGGATTTTATACCACGATTTAAATATTGAAAGTTTAGCGCAGTTACAGCAGGCCGCCGGAGACGGGCGGATTCGCTCGCTGACCGGTTTCGGGCAGAAAACGGAGGCCCAAATACTTAAGGCCATCGAGACGCATGCCGAAACAGAAAAGCGCTATAAGATTGCTGAGGTCAGGCCTTATGTTGAATCGCTGCTGGATTATTTGAAGGCGATTGCGGGGGTAAATTCGGTGACGGCTGCCGGCAGTTATCGCCGTTGCCGGGAAACCGTCGGAGACCTGGACATTCTGGTGGTTGCCGCAAAGGACAGCGCGGTAATGGATCGGTTTGTTGCTTATGACGATGTGGTGGATGTGCTTGCTAAGGGAGCGACAAAATCCAGTGTGGTTTTGCGCTGCGGTCTGCAAGTGGACCTGAGGATAGTGGCCGCAGAATCCTTTGGCGCGGCATTGCAGTATTTTAGCGGCAGCCAGGCCCACAACATTGCCATCCGCCAAATCGGACACCAGCATGGATTGAAAATCAACGAATACGGCGTCTTTAAATTTGAAGAAAGAGTGGCCGGTGACACCGAGGCCGCGGTCTACCAGGCGATCGGACTTGCCTGGATCCCACCGGAGTTGCGTGAAAATCAGGGAGAAATCGAAGCCGCCCAGACGGGTACCCTGCCGCAACTGATTGAACCGGCAGATATAAAAGGTGATCTGCATGCCCATACAGACTGGTCGGATGGCGGCAATACGCTTGCAGAGATGGTTCAGGCTGCCAGAAATTACGGTCTGAAATATCTTGCTATCACGGACCACTCCGATCGGTTGAAAATAGCCGGCGGGTTAGAGCCCTCGCGTTTGCTGGCGCAAATCGATGAAATCGACCGCCTCAATCAAGAGTTCAGCGATATCACCCTTCTCAAAGGCATCGAAGTCGAGATCCTGGCCGACGGCAAACTGGATTTGAGCGATGACGTGTTAGGACGGCTGGATCTGGTGATCGGTTCGGTCCATAGTTATTTTGGTCTGCCGTTGGACAAACAGACAGATCGTATTTTGCGGGCCATGGATCACAAATTTTTCTCGATCCTGGCTCACCCGATCAATCGGCTGATCAACGAGCGCACACCAATTGAAGTGGACATGTTAAAGGTGATTCAAAAGGCCCGGGAACGCGGCTGTTATCTCGAACTGAATTCAAACCCCAGACGTCTCGATCTCTATGACACTTACTGCCGGATCGCCAAGGATCAAGGGGTGCTGGTCGCCATTGATTCGGATGCCCATAGTGTGAACAGCTTTAACCACCTTCGCTATGGCGTGGGCCAAGCCCGTCGCGGATGGCTGGAAAAGGATGATGTGGTCAATACGAGACCGCTGGGAGAGTTGCAGAAGCTGCTGAAACGGACAATGGGATGATGGGTTGCGAATTGAAGGTTGCGGGTTGCGAGGTGCGAGTTTCAGGGTATGACCGGTAAGAATTAAATTTCAAATATCAATAAATCCCAAATTTCAAATAACAAATTACAAACAAATTCCAATAACCAAAATTCAAAATTCCAAACCTGATGCATCTGTTTTGATCACCGCTTCAGATAAATAATGCGACCCTTTAAGACAAATTCACGAGTATTCTAACTAAGAACAAATCATTCAACTGGATTTACTTGGTTCGGCCGGTTTCGGACATTGATTATTGTAATTTGGGATTTATTTGTGATTTGGTGCTTGGAATTTGGAATTTATACCTTGCCAGCAATGCTATGCTTTTGGTTGTCTGTCTACCTGGATCCGATATGCACTGTTTTGCATATAGGAATTAGCCGAATGATCAAAGTCGGTCCGGCCGGTTCGGACGGGTTGGGAAATCTTGAAAGGTGTGCAGAAAGTTGCCGAGCTGGGCCTTGATTGCATGGAGGTCGCGTTCACCTACGGCGTGCGCATGGATCTTAAAACCGCCCAGCGCGTGGGCACCCGGGCCAAGGAGATTGGGATTATTCTATCCGTCCATGCACCTTATTATATTAACCTCGCCTCGGACGAAAAGGAAAAATTTGATGCCAGCCGAAAGCGGATCCTGGATTCCTGCGAAAAAGCGCATGCCATGGGAGCCCGGAATGTGGTCTTCCATGCCGGATTCTATCAAAAAAGGACTGCCGGGCAGACTTACGATTTGATCAAAAAGGCGATGGTCGAAATGCAGCAAAGCATTTCACGCCAAGGCTGGAAGGTCAAATTGTGCCCGGAAATTACCGGCAAGCCTTCCCAGTTCGGATCACTGGCGGAGTTATTAAAATTGAAGAAAGAAACCGGCTGCGGGATAACCGTTGACTTTTCGCATTTATACGCCAGACAGCAGGGGGAAGTCGATTATGCGAAAATTCTAGCAACGCTGCCGAAAAAGTTTCATGCCCACTTTTCCGGAATAGAATACGGAGATAAGGGAGAACGAAAGCATATCCGGACCACAAAAAAATTTTTTGAACCGCTGGCCAGGGCATTGATTAAGCGCCAGGCGAATATTACCCTGATCAACGAATCGCCCAAGCCATATGAGGATGCGACCATGATGAAAAAGTTGATCAAGAAACTGGAGAAATAATTTACAGCCCTCTGGATATGCTGTTTTTCAGGGCGGGTTTATTATGATGAATTTTGTTTTATACGCCACCGCCGCACTGATCTGGGGGTCGACCTGGCTGGGAATCAAGCTGCAATTAACCCAGGTGCCGCCGATTTTATCCGTCGGCTACCGCTTCTGCCTGGCATCACTCATTCTGCTGGTATTCTGTTTATTCACCAAAAAAAAGCTTGCGTTTTCACGGCGTGACCATTTGTTTATGGCGGCTCAAGGCTTTACGCTCTTTGGCCTGGGCTACATCATGAGCTACCTGGCGACTGCCTACTTAACCAGCGGTCTGGTGGCGGTAGTTTTTTCCACAATTTTGATGTGGAATATCCTGAATCTGAGGCTGTTTATGGGACAGCCCGTTGCCTGGCGGGCTTTTTCGGGCGGCGTGTTGGGCCTGGCCGGGATTTGTGTTGTGTTCTGGCATGACCTTGCGACTTTCACCGCGACACGTGGTCTCATTGGCCTGCTCATCGCACTGCTGGGTGCCTATCTTGCTTCGATCGGTAATGTGGTGGGGGCGCGCAACGCCCAAAGCGGTGTGCCCGTCACCCAAGCCAATGTTTATGGCATGGCCTACGGCGCTATCCTGTGTGCAGCCATTCATTTTGGGATTGGCGGTGAACTGACCATGGATTGGACAATTGGTTATCTCGGGCCGCTGCTGTATTTAACGGTCTTCGGGTCGGTGGTAGCTTTTGGCTGCTATATGCTGCTGATCGGTCGCATCGGCGCCGACCATGCCGCTTATGTGATGCTGTTGATGCCGGTGGTGGCGTTGATCATTTCGACCTTTTTTGAATCATATCAGTGGTCCGCCAGTGGAATATTCGGCGTGATAGTCGTTTTGTTCGGCAATCTTGTCATTCTAACTCCGGCTGATAGGCTGCGAAAAGCATTTCGTAAAATCGAGAAGTTTTAATCCACAGATTTCGCAGATTACACAGATTATAATGAAGGTGAGGAAATGGAGATTGCGATAGCGGAATAATTAGTCCTTTGTCTTTTCGGTGGTTTTCGCCTCGGAAGCTGTGGCGGTCCTTGCCTCCGTCAGCGTTTTTTTAAGCGCTTCATATTCCGCCTGATCGTAAGTTCCAAGCTCCTTTGAATGCATGCGCCAGGTTTGAAGGCAGACGTTGGCGTCATGATAATTTTCTTCCAGAATAAAATCTTCAAAACATTTCAAAGAATCGGTGATAGATTTTTCATATAATTGCGTTTTAAATTCATTATACTGTTCCTGGTCAAACGTACCGGCATCGATCGCCGTGCTGCGCCAGACATTGAGGGCGACGCGGCCGCTGTAAAAACCCTCTTTTGCCAACCTTAATTTGAGTCGATACAGGGCGTTGGCCGCTTCACGTTTGAGCACGCGCTGCTTGGCCTTTTCATCCAGAGTTTTTTTGGCCTCATCCTGCGGGCTTGCTAAAGATACCAGTAACAGGACTGATAAGAGTGCAGCCGTTATAGTAAAAATTCGGAAAAGCGGGCGGGCCATTATAAAAAACACCTTTTGAATGCTAGCTTTGTGATTGGAGTTATTTGTGGCTATCTTTATGGATCCAACATATAGCTTATAACAAATTATGCGTGAGGTCAAAAAATAAGGATGGCAAATCAGGTTGGCATCGTACGTTGTCGCAATTTATCTACCAATGAAAGAATGTCCATTTTACGAGCGACTCCGGCTTGGCGAGTCGATTTTGTCTGCTCATATGAAACAATTGCAAGTGTTTGCCCAATCGAGTAAATCGCGGTTGAAAACCGCGCCTGCAATCCAAAATAGCGCTATGTGTCAGTGTTTCTTTTACGATTTAACGCGACGCTCCGCGGTCAGCGGCTGAGCTGACACCTGACACCTATTTCACTTTACTTTTATGCGTTCAATTTCTTCGATCAATTTCGGTATGATGACCAGCGCGTCGCCCACGATTCCCAGATCGGCTATTTTAAAAATCGGGGCATCAGGGTCTTTGTTGATGGCAATTATTTTTTTCGATGAACTCATGCCGACCACATGCTGGACGGCCCCACTGATGCCGATGGCGATGTAAAGATCCGGACCGACCGTGGTTCCGGATTGTCCGACTTGCAGGCTGTGAGGAATCCAGCCCAACTCCACAATGGCTCTTGAGCCGGCCAGGGTCCCGCCCAGTTTGCGGGCCAACTTACGAATTGTATCCAGGTTGACCTGATCCTGGCAGCCTCGGCCGGCGGATACCAGGATGCGGGCTTCATCAATTTTTTCTTCATCGGTTTCCAGCCGGATTTCCTCCACCAGCCGGGTGCGAATATTGGCCTTATTGAGGGTTACCGGCACTTCTTCAATTACTTCCGGCCGGGTCGGATCCGATTCGGCTGCCGCAAAGACATTGGGCCGCACGGTGGCGGTCTGCGGCCGTGTGTAGGGTGAGATGATGGTGGCCATGATGTTGCCGCCAAAAGCCGGCCGGGTTTGGATCAACTGCCCCTGGTCGTCAATTCCCAGCTCGGTGCAATCGGCAGTTAATCCCAAGCGCATTCTTGCAGCAACGCGTGGAGCCAGATCCCGGCCGTTGGGCGTTGCCCCGTAGAGAAATATCGATGGTTTTTCTTTCGCAATAACAGCGGACAGAACATTGGTAAAGCCGTCACTGCTGTAACGGCCCAAGAGTTCATGGCGGCAGCACAGCACCCGATCGGCACCCTGGTGACAGAGTGTTTCCAATGCGCTCAGACGATCGTTGCCGAGCACCACGGCACACAGCTGCTCTCCGAGCTGATCAGCCATTTTGCGACCCTGGGCCAGGATCTCGTAGGCCACTTTCTTGGGAACATCCCGGGTCTCGCGGGACTCGCATTCAGCCCAGATAAAAACCCCCTTGTATTGAGCAAGCTCTTCGAGGGAAACCTGGCGGCGTTCAATCTCCAGGGCTGCCTGAGGACACACATTAACGCAGGCACCGCACAGGGTGCATCGTTCATTGGCCTGAGCCAACTCGTCACTAACGGCAATGGCACCAAATGGGCAGGATTTTACACACAGACCGCAGGCATTGCATTTATCAGGATCAATTTTTAGCATCGAGCGTAATTAAGCTCCCATTCAAAGTATAAATTAATTAATCCGCCGGATTTTCTTTCAAGCTAAATATAACAATATTCAATGAATAAACTACAACACTGAATCTGCCGGATTAAGGGCGGAGTAATTAGATAAAATTTTCCTCCCGCAAAAACGCAGCGATTTTGCGGGCAGCGACTTCCGGTTCGATATCCTCAAATTTAAGGCCACCCTGTTTCTGCTGCGGTGGAAAGACTTTGACAACCTGAGTATATGAGCCCTTGAGCCCCAATTCCGCTTCGTCAAGATCCAGGTCCTCGGCGCCAAGGACAGACACCGCTTTCAGGCGTGCATCGAGAACATCCTGAAATGAAGGCACCCTTCGGATAGGCTCACCTTTGCTGACCGAAACCAGGGCCGGCAAGCGTGCTTCCAGCACTTCATAGCCGCTTTCCGTTTCGCGTTTGGCCTGGATGCGCTTTTTATTGGGAGTCAATTGCATCTCAACGCCGTAGGTAATCTGGGGCAGGCTCAGTATCTCCGCAACTTCCGGTCCGACCTGGGCCGTGTCGCCATCGATGGCCTGCTTGCCCATCAGGATCAGGCTAAAATCAGGTACGGCGATTCTAATGGCGGCCGACAGGGTCAGAGCGGTGGCCCAGGTATCGGCGCCGGCAAACTTGCGATCGCTGATCAGCACGGCCCGATCGGCCCCCAACTCGAGGCAGCGCAACAGGGCGGATCTGGCCTGGGGCGGTCCCATGGTTAAAGCGATAACCTCGATAGCCGGGTTTTCGGACTTCAGGTTCAGTGCGTGGTCCAGCGCATATTCGCAAAATGGGTTGAGAATAGACGTAATTCCCTCCCGGATCAGCGTGCCGGTTTCGGGGTTAACTTGGACATCGGTTATTTCGGGGACCTGCTTGACGCACACAGCGACTTTCATATTCAGACCTTAATTCTGCTTTGCCAGGGTTATCTTTTCTTTAGCACCTTTTTGTGACAGGCTGACCAAGCGTAATAGACCAGTGCCTAAAGTGATCTAAATTGCCTAAAATGACTAAAATTAAGGAAACGCTGCGCTCTATCTTTTTTATAAAATAAGACAGTATGCATTAATTTTAGCTCATTTTAGTTCATTTTAAAATTCAGCTCATTTTTTTAATAATGGTATCTTGGAATTTTGAACGCACAAAAGCGCTCTGATAATCTGACCACGTATCGGTATTTACTCCCCGAATATATTGCCGGGGTTCAACAGCCCTGCAGGGTCGAAAGCCAATTTCACGGCCCGCATTTCATCTATCTGGCCGGGGCTGAACATCAGCTTCAGAAATTTTATTTTCATTTTGCCGATGCCGTGTTCGGCTGAAACGGTGCCGCCAAATTCAATGGCTTTGGCCGCAAACTGCTGGTAGAGTGCCAACCCCTTGTTCAGTTCATTGACGTTGCGGGGCAGGATATTGATGTGGATGTGGTTATTGCCGATGTGGCCCAGCGCCACCCACTGCAAATCGGCCTTTTCCAGAGCGCCTTTATAAATCTGCCACATATCAAGCAGACGGTCATCCGGAACGGCCAGGTCGGTTCCGAGTTTGTGCAGCGCCGGATGCTGTTTTTTTCGCTCGGCGATAATCGCGTTGACTGTCTCGGGCAGAATATGCCGGAAATCTTTAAGACGCTGGAGTTCACGATTTTCATAAGCGGCCCAGGATTCAGCAATGGATGCCCCGCAGTCTTTAATGGCTTTTTCAAGGGCGGTGTAATCCTGGGTGTCGGCCAGCGGCGCAAATTCAAATTCGAAAAAGAGGGCCGCTCCGGCCGGCTCGGGAATTATCGGCATATCGACCGACTTGGGGTCCTGTAAGCTGCATTCGGCGCATCAGAGCCAAGGCTTTGCCGGAATAAAATTCAAGAAAATTCAACTGGATGCGCTTTTCATCCCGCAAGGCATACACCAGATCGATTGCCTGTTCGTCGGACTTCAGAAATTGCACCAGCGAAATCGTTTCTCTTTTGTGCAAGAGGGCGACCGTCACCTCCGTGATGACACCAAAGCAGCCTTCCGAACCGATAAAAAGATCGATCAGATCCATTTGGGGTGATGTGAAAAAGCCCGAGGTATTCTTGGTGCGCGGCATGGGGTAGGAAGGCAGCCTGATTTGCATTTCGTTGCCTTTTGAATCATAAACCGCGAACCCGCCGCCGGGGGAGGCGAAATACTTGCCCCTGGGAATGCTCAGGATCTCACCATTCATCAGCATGACCCGGATTTTCCTTACCCAGCTGCGGGTCGGACCATAGCGATAGGTCCTGGCGCCGGACGCATTGGTGGCCACCGTGCCGCCCAAAGAGGCGCTCGTCTCAGTCGGATCGGGCGGATAAAAATAACCGTTCGGATCTTGCTTGAAATCGTCCAAGGCACTCAATGCCGCCGGATCGCCGCAGCGTTCGATATCGGGAAAATTTTTGCTGCTGAGCTGGGAATTGAGGCTGCGCAGATTCACGGCACACTGGGACCGGACCCGCCACTCGTCGGCAGAATCATCATAGGCAATGGACTGCAGCCGGTCAAAATTTTCCAGTGATATCAGCGCTCCACTGCGGGGAACACAACCGCCGACCAGTCCGGTGCGCGCTCCGGCGATGGTTACGTTGATCTTGCCGGCAACCATTTGCGTCAAGATGGCGGCCAGCTCGGATTCATCTGCCGGAAAAAAAAGGTGGTCAAACGGTTCGGGAGACAATTTCGATTCATCCGTCAAATAGATCGGATATTCACGGCTTATCCGCTCGAATCCATCGACGCGCCGCACCTTGTTATAATCTGCCAATCCAACAAGTTGAGTTGTAATTTCATGCATGTTTAAAATAGGTTGAGTGGTTCAGGGTTCAAGGCTGATTCCCGAACAGCCTATATCCGAGGAAAAGCATCTTTATGCTATTTTTCATCCATCTAAAGGTGATAAAGGCATCGATGACCAAATTCCAATAACAAATAACATATAACAAGTAACGATTAGCGCCTAATTGAGCATATTCCATTTAATTAGGGCTCTTCTCATTAATTTGCGCAGCCAAAAATCTTTCGATACAGCTCCGTTATGCACCTTCTTTTGCCTTCTGCCGTTCTTCGGTTAAACAATAGATGCCTTCACCTTTTCTGGCCGGCTCAAAGCACATGTTATCGGATACACAGGCGGCCTTTGCAAGATCACCGGATTTCCAGCGATTAATCAAATCCGGCTCGCGGATCAACGGGCGAGACATCGAAATATAATCGGCGACACCGTCATCGATCAGGTGCTCTGCCACCTGAAACGACCGGTTGCCGCCCACCAGAATGAGGGGCACGTGGATTTGCTTTTTAAAAGCGATGGCATTATGTTGAAAATAGGCCTCTTTTGCTTGAGATTTGATTCCCATCCGACTGGGGCTTAGCTTGCCGCCGGTCAAAATACCGCCGCTTAGCTCGATGGCATCGATGCCGTTTTCTGCCAGCAGCGCTGCGGCCTGCAAAGAATCTTCCAGGGTCAAACCGTTATCGATAAAGTCCTGACAGTTCATTTTTACCAGAACCGGGTAGTCTTGGCCCACGGCGCGGCGGACCGACTGCAGGACCTCGATCAGGGCCCGGGCGCGACTGCGAATATCGCCGCCATATTGATCGTTGCGCTGGTTGAAGGCCGGGGAGAGAAATTGACTGAGCAGATAACCGTGCGCGGAGTGAATCTGAACCCCGTCGAAGCCGGCCTGCTGAGCCCGTTTGGCTGCCGCACCATAGGCGCTCACCACGTGCCGGATATCTTCGACCGTCATTTCCCGGCGAGGTCCTTTGGCAAATCCAGCGACCGCAGACGGTGCCATCGGGGTCTGGCCGGTCAGTTTGGCAAAGGCAAAATAGCCGGCATGGGCCAACTGCATGACGATTTTGCCACCTTTATCGTGCACGGCGTTGGTCATTGATTCAAATCCCGGCACGCATTCGTCCCGGCAAATTCCAAGCTGCCAGGGTCCGGCCTGCCCTTCCGGGCTGACATAGGCATGGCTGGTGATGATCAATCCGACGCCCCCCTCGGCCAGGGCGGTCATCATTTCAGTCAGCTTGGGGGTGCAGGCGCCGTCTTCAGCTGCCATGCCTTCCCAGGTTGCCGACCTGACAAATCGATTTGAAAGTTTCATGCCGTTAATTTCACTGACCTCGAATAATTTGCTCATGTCATCTCCTTTGATCGAAAAACTCCCCTCGGTTTTCAAGGGGCCACTTACCAACCGGAATATGCTAATTTCCAGGACGGATTAATTACCGATAATACCTTGCCGCACAATATAATTCCACTCTAAAAGAAGTTCCCGCCGATTTTCTTTGACCCAGTCTTCACCGTTTGAATCGACCAGTTCACGGATTCGAATACAAAGCTTTTCCAACTCCTTTTCGGAACCCGCAATTTCACTTTTGCCTAAAAGGTCGAATACCTTTTCCAGGGAGAGCACGTTCATGGGCACCTCGGCTTTCGCTCAGTCAGGGTTAACCATCAAAGCAGTCTATGGCCGGCTGATTCGCATTTTTCGATCAAGCGGTTTACCGCGCTTCGGTCGAAACGATGCAGAATATAAAGCCCTGTTTTTCTTGCATGAAAAACAGGGCTTGGCAAAAGTTAATCATTGCATCTCTCATAAAGCAGGCATCGTATTGAAATTTAATACAAAGCAGATAGCACACCCCCTTTTTGCAAGTCAAGACACAAGCTTAAAAATTCCAAGCGCCAAAAAACAAATTTCAATTTGGTACTTGAGTTTTGGGCTTTTATTGTCTTATAAAACCTTTTGATGCAACCGCTTTAAAATTTACGATGAAATTATCCGGGAGGATGAATGAAAACCTTTACGATTGATTTGGAAAAATGCAACAAGGACGGGATTTGTGCGATGGACTGCCCAACAAAAGTCATTCAACTGGATTCGCCGGATGAAGTTCCGCACCCTTCCCAAGATTTTGAAGCGTACTGTCTTGAATGCGGTCATTGTACCGCTGTCTGTCCGACGGGTGCCTTCAGCCTGGACTGGCTCAGCCCCGAGCAGTGCAAGCCGATTGACAAAGACGCTGGTTCTTTCCGAGCAGCAGACCGAGCAGTTTTTGCGTTCGCGCCGCTCCATCCGCCATTTTAAGGACAAACCGGTTGAAGGCGACAAACTCGAAAAGCTTCTGGAGATTGCCTGTTACGCGCCGACTGCCAAAAATAATCAGCCCTGGCACTGGACCGTGGTGCGGGAAGCGGCCCAAACACGGCGGTTGGCAGGGATGGTCATCGAATGGATGCGCTCGGTCATAAAACAATCTCCGGAGCAGGCCGAACTCCGGGGACTGCCCCGGGTGGTGTCGGCCTGGGATGGCGGTGAAGAGCGAATCTGCCGGGGCGCGCCGCATATCATCGTGGTGCACTGTGAAAAAGATTATGGATTCGGTGCCGAAGACAGCGCCCTGGCCTTGAGTTATCTGGAATTGTATGCGCCCGCGATCGGTCTGGGGTCATGCTGGGGCGGCTATTTTTACTCGGCGGTCAATGCCTATCCGAAACTGTTTGAAGCCCTGGGACTGCCGGCGGATCACCGGGCCTGCGGGGCCGTGATGGTCGGCTATCCCAAACTAAAATATCAGCGCATGCCGTTGCGCAACAAGCCGCGTGTGCGCTATTTATAATCAAGGAGGAAACCGTTATGGCTTTACCCGATGACTTGGCCTTGCTCGATGCGACCGCTCAGGCCGAACTGGTTCGTCAAAAAGAGGTGCAGCCGATTGAACTGGTTGAGGCCGCGATCGAACGCATCGCAAGGTTGAATCCAACCCTTAATGCCGTGGTAACCCCGATGTACGATATCGCCTGCCGGACAGCGACCGGAACGCTGCCCCAAGGGCCTTTTACGGGCGTGCCCTTTTTATTAAAAGACATTCTGGCGTTTTACAGCGGGGTCAAGATTTCCCTGGGATCCAAGCTGTTGCGGGATTTTGTGCCGGACCATGACAGTGAACTCGTCGTGCGGCTGAAACAGGCGGGCTTGGTCATTGTCGGCAAAACCAATTTGCCGGAATTCGGTCTGCTGCCCACCACGGAGCCGCAGGTTTTCGGACCCGCCCATAATCCCTGGGATACCGGGCGAACCACCGGCGGGTCCAGCGGCGGCGCGGCGGCAGCGGTGGCTTCCGGAATGGTCCCCATGGCCCATGCCAATGACGGCGGGGGCTCCATTCGTATTCCGGCCTCGTGCTGCGGTGTTTTCGGACTGAAACCCACCCGGGCCCGCAATCCCCTGGGCCCTGATTTTGGAGATATTTTCAGCGGCCTGGTGGTCGAGCATGCCGTGACCCGTTCGGTTAGAGACAGTGCCGCGCTGCTCGATGCCACCTCGGGGCCGGACGTCGGGGACCCCTATTGGGCGCCGCCCCCGGCGCGCCGCTTTGTTGAGGAAATCGGCCGCAATCCCGGCCGGCTTCGTATTGCCTATACCACCGAAACGGATACCGGCGCCCCGGTGCATGCCGATTGTATTGCCGCTGTGGAAGATGCGGCGAAACTGTGCACCGATCTCGGTCATACGGTAACCGAAGCCAAACCAAAGCTGAACGGCCAACAGGTCGTTGAGAGTTTTACGACTCTATGGACCGCAGGGCTTGCCGCCACCCTTAAAATGATCGGCGCGCAAAAGGATCAGGTCGAGCGCATCACCTGGGCCTTAAACGAGATCGGAAGCCGGTACAGTGCGGCGGATTATATCCTAGCCCTTCAAACCATT
Organism: uncultured delta proteobacterium; assembly: GCA_963710795.1. Classification (GTDB taxonomy): domain Bacteria; phylum Desulfobacterota; class Desulfobacteria; order Desulfobacterales; family JAFDCJ01; genus JAFDCJ01. The sequence continues at coordinate 22,632 of CAVQBT010000024.1, read as the reverse complement.
CAAAAATTGTCCCGCGATATTGCCCGGTTTTTTGGAGACTATGATGTGCTGCTGACCCCGACTTTGGCCCAACCGCCGCTGCCACTGGGGGCCTTCGAATCGCCGGCCGACAACCCCTTGCAAGGATTTGAGCGGGCTGCTGAATTTATTCCCTTCACCCCGATTTGCAACCTCACCGGACAACCTGCCATGTCGGTGCCCTTGTTTTGGAATTCTGAAAATCTGCCCGTGGGTGCACATTTCATCGGGCGGTTCGGCGATGAGGCCACCCTTTTTAGGCTGGCGGCCCAACTCGAAACCGCACGGCCCTGGGCGGACCGCCGGCCGCCGGTGTCGGCCTGAAAGGAGGATAGCATGGGCGAATCTTTTCTGACCACAAAGACCTGGGCCGTGGTTCAAAAAAAGATCGCACGCAGTCAAAAAGCCTGGGGTGAAGATCCCTGATATTTATCTAATCCACCGATTTTGCAGATTACACAGATTCTAATAAATGTGAGGCAATGGATATTGCAAAATCTACCGGGCTTAATTCCTCTAAAACGAGCGTACAAAAAAGTATACATCCGGATGTACAAAAACATAACCAGGCCAGGATGTTCTTGGCGGCCATTTTTTTCGCAAAATATTTTAACTATTTGAAATTTAATGATATAAAATTTTTTTGATGATTTTGGAATGCTTCTTGCTCATAGGACTACCCAGCAAATATTGAAAACGAAAATCATTGCTATAACTTAGTTCGACCCCACCCACCCCTAATTCCCTCTGAGGGGGAGGAAGTCATCTTCCTCCCCCCACCCCCTTAATGAAAGATAGGCACTTTGCAATCCTTTGAGTGCCGGCGCAATTTGGTCCATTCTTGACTTCAGATTCTGAATCCTGCTATAGAAACGAAACCCAATCCCAGATCTTTCATTTTGGTGACGCGCCGCAGGATATGCTTGCCGCCCGCGAAGCCGGTGTGATTCCGATCGGCGTGACGACCGGAGTATTTTCAGCTGAAGAATTGGACGCGGCCGGCGCATACCGGATTGTGCCGGATTTAACAGATGGGGATACCATATTGCACGTGTTGTTAAGTGCCTTATGATTGTCTTATTTGGGGCCGACGTCATTATTTTTTGACCGCCGGTAGACGGCAATCATGCGGTAGGCAAAACCGAAGACAAGGGTCGCGCTGATCAGAATGATAAAATTTGAAGCAAAAAACGTCATAATAAACGTATACGGATCCTTGAGCCCGTATGATGAGATGAGCAACTCTATGCCGTAATATAGAAAAAAAGAGCCCAGCGAAATCAAAACGATCTGCCGTATCCACCAGAAAATGCCTGACATATATGTTTCCTAGCGCTCCCGTTGTTTAATACCTGAACATAGCCTGAAAATTAATGAGACGTCGGCAAAATATGAAAGCCTGCGACCCGTGCAAAATTCAGGTAATAGATTTTTGTCTGATGGTCACAGATGAAATTGACACCATTTTACCCGGACCCCCTTGACGCGTCACAAAGTGGTATTAATTTATTTTTAGTTGTACTTAAGTTCGGTTCTAATTACAACAGGGAAGTTTTAATCAACTGCCCGATGGAGTACGGTAATGCCATGCTTGTACATCCATTTACCTCCTAATAAAAGGGGAAGATTCATTCCTGGTTATGAATCTTCCCCTTTTTAATTGATCGAATACCTCAATCCGCCACTTGCCTTTACTCATTTCAACAGTGCCAGGCTCAGCCATGGCAGGTACGTGATCATGGCCAGGCCGAGCAGTAAGATTGCAAGGAAAGGCAGCGATGCGATGTAAAGTCGCAGTATCGGTTTTTCAAAACGCATTCCGGCGATAAACAGATTGATACCCAGGGGCGGAATGGAAGCGCCGATTTCAAGATTGGCCAGAAAAATGATTCCCAGATGAACGGGATCGATGCCATAGGCCTTGGCGATCGGGCTGAGCAGGGGCACCACGACTACCAGCGCTGAAAATATTCCCATGGTGCACCCCACCGCTAAAAGAAAAATATTGAGCACCACCAGGAAGAGGATCGGGCTCTGGATGTGAGCTTTAAAAAAATCCAGCAGCTGCATCGGAATCTCCGCATCGATCAAGTAGTTGGTCAGTCCCATGGCAGCCCCCAGGATAATGAGCACGCCCCCGACCAATACCATACTTTTTTTCATGATTTCCGGCAGCGCTTTCAAACGGACATCCCGATAAATAATCATTTCCACCAAAAGCACGTATACCGCCGTAATGGCGGCAGCCTCGCTGACGGCAAAGTAACCGCTATAAATTCCACCCAAAACTACCAGCGGCAAGGGCAGCTCCCAGATAGCATCCCGGGCGGCCCGGATCAGCTCATGGAAATGAAATTCGCTCGTGGGAACATTCGCGCGGAGGGATTTGTAGACACAGAAAACCGCCAGCAGCACCACCAGTAATATTCCGGGGAGCACCCCGGCGATAAAGAGCTGATCGATCCGGACCCTGGCGACAATCGCATAGACAATCAGCGGCAGGCTCGGGGGAAAAAGCAGACCCAGGGTACCCGAAGTCGTCAGCAGCCCTAAAGAGAATACCTCCGGATATTTTCCGCCTTGCATGGCCGGCAGCAGAATTCCGCCCAGGGCGATAATGGTCAGCCCGGTGGCACCGGTCAGGGCGGTGAAAACGGCACAGGTCAACAGGGCAATTACAGACAGGCCGCCCGGCATCCAGCCTAATACCGCGTTTGACAACCGGATGAGCCGCTTGGGCGCGCCGCTTTCCGATAGCAGATACCCGGCAAAAGTGAACAGCGGTATGGCCACCAGCACCGGCGTGGTGGCCATGCGATGCATTTCAATAATGACGGCGGAAATATCAATCTGGTTGGAGAAAAACAGGTACAGGGCCAAACCGGAGATGACCACAAAGATCGGGACACCAATCAGCAGCAGGAAGATGAAAATGAAGACGATCAGCCAAGTGGTCATTTACTAAATCCGTTGATCAGGCGCAGGGTATATCGCAGTGTCATCAGTCCAAAGGTGATGGGTATGATCAGTTCGGGGACCCATGCCGGAAGGTGGAAAAAGGCCGTGCCGCCCATTTGAGCTTCAAACCCAATGAATTTGATGCCGGCCCATGTCAGAAGACCACAGATAACTGCGGAACTAAAATGGGAAATGGCCTGGATGGTACTTTTGCCGGCACCGGTGACCCAACGGGAGAGCACATCGATGGTGATGTGTTTGTCTTCTTTGGCGGCGATGGCCGCACCGACAAAGCCCACCCACACGACCAGATAGCGCACCAGCGCGTCACCCCAGGCGATTCCGGTGGAAAAAAAATTTCTGAGCACAATCTGCGAAAAAGCCATCAGGATCATAACCGTCAGCAGGGCTGCAATCAGGACTTGTTCCAACCGGCTGATGTGATCATCCAGTAGATACAATATTTTCATTGATTACTCCTGATCCGGAAAAACCGGGAAAATGAGCTAAAATCATTTTACAACTTTAGGCATTTCTGCGAGCAGCTTCATATTTACCCTGAAATATAGTTTGTCGTAATATGCACAAAATTAATTATTCAATGCTTCCCCTTCCGATACTCGCGCAGCAAATTGATAACCTCGTTTTTCACCTTGGCGGAGAAGCTCTTGCCGGTCTGGCTTTCCATGGCTTTTTGGGAAACTCTTTTAAAATCCTCGATCTGATCCTCGGATGGGTAAATGAGCTTGACGCCATGTTTAACCATTACTTGGATGGCTTCCTGATTTTCTTTGCGGACGGCCAGTTTTATCTGGTTCATATATTTGGCACACAGCTCCGTGAGCACTTGCTGGTGATCGGACGGCAGTTTTTTGAATACATTTTTTGTTATAACGACCCCGCCGATCAGATACATCAGGGGAACTTCGGTCATATACTTGGTTTTGGTAAACCATTGCAGCGAAATGGCAATGGCCGGCGGCGCGTATACGACTTCCACCAGTCCGGTTTGCAGGCCCACCAGGACATCGGACGGTGATAGTGGAATAGCGGAAACTCCGGCTGCATCAAATATCGCCTTGGCCATCGGTGCCTCCTCCCAGGTCCAGACCTTCGCTTTTCTCAAATCATCCAGGGAGGCTATCGGATGGGTCGACAGGAGACGAACAAAGCCTGCTTCCGACCAGCCCAGCAATATGTAGCCTTTGTCTTCCAATCCTTTTTTGAAGAATGCACCCATTTTTTCCAGCACATAGTCGACTTCATCGAATCCTTTAAAAAGAAATGGGATTTGAAACACATCCATCTCGCTGAATATACCTGACAAACCGGCCGACGTCAGAACGGCCCCCTGAATTTGACCGACATGCATCTTGCGCCGCATATCGTTTTCATCCCCAAGTACACCACCGGCATAGATTCTTAACCGGACGCCATCGTTGGTCTTTTGCTTCAACTCGGCATTCAGATCACTGAGAGCCTGGATATAGGTGCTGCCCTCGGGCGCCAGGGTGGCGATTTTTATGGTGGTGGTTTTTGCGGCAGCACCGTGGGGTGCTATAAGGAGGATAACGGCCAGAAAACTGATACTTAACACTTTGATTACATTCGGTTTGCTCATCAGGAATTCTCCAATTACACAGTATCGGGATAAAATGTGAATTAAAAATAATCGTCTGCTTCATCTAACATCGCTTTGGCCTTGGTCTGGGCCACGGTGTTGAGCAGGGTTAAATCCGGCATGATATCGGCCGGAGTCTGCAGCACGGTTTCAAGCGTGGAGACATAAAGGTCCTTGTCGAAGGCCTTTTTGGCGTAGTATTCGGCGTAATATACATAAGTCATTAAGAATTCTCCCTGGCCCAGTTCAATGGCCCTCAAAAAATGCTCCCTGGCAAGATCTAGATTGCCGCCGGCCATTTTAGGCTTTGATCCGTTGAGAATTCCCATGAAGATATGCGCTCCGCCGTAGTAAAATTTCTCGTCCAGCTCAAGAACTTTTTTCATCAATAATTCCACCCTTGGCAATTCGGCCAGAGCTTCGATGGACCCCTGGCTCAGGCTGATCCAGCTTCCCCAGCAGGAAGCCGCCCAAAATAGGTATGGGACGTCTTTTTTGCTCAGGTTGGCCAAATCCGCCTCAAACGCATCAAAGGGCTTTGAAACCGGATCTATCAGGCCGATCTGCTGCAGGGCCCTCAGGCCATAGCCTTTGGCCCGGGCATAGAGCACTTTGGCATAATCTTGGTCTTCGTCTTGTATGAATGCCGATGCAAAGGATGCGTAGGCCTGAGCAGCGCTGATCAACAACCGTTTATTGTCGGGGACGGCTTCAACCATACCGTCGATCAACATCAGATAAGCAGGCATGCCCTCGCGGATTAATCTCAGATCGGACTGCCGGTAGGCCGATTTGGCGATATCTTCCAGCAACGATGCCGTGGCTCCCACCGTCATGGTTTTGCTGGTTGCACAGGCCAGCGGCAAGTACATGATTAATGAAATGGCTATGATCCGTTTAATTAATCGTGAAAATATCATTCGCTGAATCTCGATTTTAGTTGTGGGAATCGGTGGTTGACGTCAGATGGGTCAAAAGTGAATAGCTCGCAGACGATAAAACCCTTAATCCGACAGTATAGAGAAGCCCCTCTTGAGCGTCAAGTTAAAAAAAATCGATAGATTGCGGTCCGTATTCAATTTTGCAACACGACTCGAAGATGACGATTTTTTTCTTTCGTATTTTGACATTGCCCACTCTTTATCCTATACTGCGCTGGGGTTCGGGTTGCGGGGTAAGGCCGAGAAAATTCCAAGCTCCAAAAATCAAATATCAAATAAATCCCAATGACCGAAATTCAAAATTCGAAGCGACTGAGTCCATCACAAGTTAAACCAGGGGACTTGCCGCGGACGGCTTTGACGGCGCTTTGTCCAGCGGACCTGATTGGCTGAAAGGCAGTGATTCAGCCTCAGTGAAAGTTTTGGTCATTGATTATTGAAGTTTGAGATTTGTTTGTAATTTGATGCTTGTGATTTGGAATTTTAGATACGAGTTGCGGGGTGCGGGGTGCGGGTTCAGCGTCACCGTCTGCGACGAGCTTAGCCCAATCGAGGCCGATCGTATTTAATTTTTTTCATGACGGGAGGGAAATTATATGTGTTACGGATACACCGGCAAGATATTGCATGTTGATTTAACGAATCGTAAGGTTGAGGTAGAAAAAAAGGATGAAGCGTTTTACAGAAGCTATCTGGGGGGGCGGGGAATCGGCTATCATTATTTAATGAAAATGGTTCCTCCCGGAGTGGATGCTTTTTCACCGGAAAACATCCTGGTGCTGGCCACGGGGGTGATGACGGGATCACCGCTGGCGGCTTCCTGCCGCTTTGCTGCGGTGGGAAAATCTCCGCTCACCGGTACGGCGGGTGAATCCGAAGCCGCCGGTTTCTTCGGCCCCGAGCTGAAAAAGGCCGGATTTGATGCCGTGATACTGAAGGGGCAGTCGGACACCCCGGTATATCTCTGGGTAAATGACGGCCAGACTGAAATTCGAGACGCCGGCACCATTGCCGGGTTAGGCTCGCGTGAATTCGAGGACGCCGTCAGAGATGAGCTTGGCAGCAGCAAAATTCGGGTGGCCCAGACCGGGCTGGCAGGGATGAACCGGGTTCGGTTTGCCAACATCACCAACAACCTGGGCCATTTTAACGGACGGGGTGGTTTCGGTGCCCTGATGGGTTCAAAAAACGTGAGGGCAGTGGCCGCCCTGGGTTCCAATAAAATCGAGTTTCACGATCCCGACTTCTTAAGCCAGGTGGCCAAGAATTACGCCAAAACCTTTCGCGACAACCCGCTGGGGGAATCACTCTATGTATACGGAACCACCGCCTTTGCCGAGCTTTTATCAAACGGCGGTGCGCTGCCGGTCAATAACTTCCGGCGCAGCGCGCTGGACGATGCCAAGCCGGTCAGTGGGGACACCTATAACGATCTCCTGTTGAAAAAAAGGAAGGGGTGTTACGCCTGTCCGATTCAGTGCAAACGCGTTATTGCACTGGATGATCCCAAGTATGGTGTCGACTCCCGTTATGGGGGCCCTGAATACGAAACCATGGCGGCCCTGGGAACCAATCTGAATATTGCCGACCTGAAAGCCATTGCCAAAGGCAATGAAGTTTGCAACCGCTATTGCATCGACACGATATCGGCGGGCATGACCATCGCCTTTGCCTGTGAGTGTTTCGAGGAAGGGGTCATCACCCGCGAAGATACCGGGGGGCTCGAGCTGCGCTTCGGTGATGCCGATTTGATGCTGCAGTTGCTGGAGATGACCGCCCGGCGAGAAGGCTTTGGCGATGTTCTGGCAGAAGGCTCGGCCCGTCTGGCAAAAAAATGGAATGTCGAAGGTCAGCCTTGCAGTCTGTCGGTTAAAGGGCAGGAAATCCCCATGCATGATCCGCGGGTAAAAGTTGGGGTGGGCATGGGATTTGCCGTCAGTTCTTACGGTGCCGATCACATGACTGCGGCCCACGACACGATGTTCACCGATGCAACGTCATTCATGTCTCAGGCGGTTAAACCGCTGGGCATCTACCAGCCGATGCACCCGACCGAGCTCACCAACAATAAAGTCCGCAACTACATGCGGCTGGAAAATTTATGGCGCATGATGGATGCCCTGGGGCTGTGCGTATTCGGATATGCACCGCGGGGGGTGATGTCGTTGGATGTGATGGTGCAGTCGCTGAACGCCGTAACGGGATGGAATGCCAGTCTGTTTGAGTTGATGAAATCAGCTGAGCGCGGATCCCTGGTGGCCCGGGCGTTTAACAGCCGCGAAGGCTTTACCATCAAGGACGACCGCTTGCCGCCGCGTCTTTTTGATCCAAAACCCGATGGTCCCAATGCCGGGCAAAAAATATTTGAACAAGCGGATTTTGACCGGGCCGTAGAGAAGTTTTACGAGATGATCGGCTGTGATCCGGCAACCGGGCGGCCCCATCCGGGCAAGTTCATGGAGCTTGGCCTGGAATGGGTGGAAGAGCTGCTGTGAGCTTGATTGAGCGAAAACGCTCAATTAGTTATATGTTATTTGTTTTTCTCTGCGCGCTCAGCGATCTCCGCGGTGAACAAAAAAGATCCGGAAAACGTATCAATAATTATGTAAACATGCACTTAGTTTTGTATTACGCCGGTAGATGAAATAAAAGATAGGATATGATTCCTATCCAACTATTAACGAATAACTAATAACGACTATCTAAAATCTGGAGGCCCCATGTTAGGAAAATCCAAAAAACCTGAAAGTGATAAGCCTTATACCGTCGCCAATAAAGAGGAAGCCAAACCGGCCCCGCCACCTCCGCCGCAGGCCTGCGCCCACACCCAGCGAGCAAAAAACCACGATCGGGGAAAATATCTCCATCGAAGGCCAGATCAAGGGTGAGGAACACCTGGTCATCGAAGGGGCGCTGAAGGGCAATGTCGAGTTGGAAAAGCACAATTTCACGGTCGGATTAAAGGGCCGGGTTGATGGTCAAATCCGGGCCCAAAACGTCAGCATCAGCGGTCAGCTAATGGGAACCATCAAGGCGCTGGGTAAGGTCGAGGTTACCAAAGACGCGGATTTTTTAGGCGATATCAAGGCCAAAAGCATTGCGGTGGAAGACGGCGCCTACTTCAAGGGGTCCATTGAACTGGATCGGGAACCTCACCGAAAATCCGATTTTGCTGCCGCGCCAAAGGGGCCGCAATCGCCGGATGCCGCTAAGACGGCGGATTCGCCTGCGACCGATACCCATAAGGAGTCGTAATCGTTGGTCACTTCGCCTGCTCAGCCCCGCGGCTATTCAAATACTAAGCCCTTTGCGGCCGGCTACAGCAGTACGATTCTTAAGCTGTTTGTCGAATCGCTTGCGCGTTGGAATGATGTTCAGATCCTTGATGCGGGTCCGGTCTGCCAGGAAAATATCAATTTTTTCGCCCGGCGGATGCGCAGACACTATGCCTGCGATATGTTTACCCGGCTGCATCGATTGCCGGGCGAGCAGCCCCAACCCGGAAATTTGGGCCGACACCTTGACTATCCACCCGGCCGTTTCGATGGAATTGAGCTCTGGGATTTAATTGACCATCTTGATGATGATCAGGCGCGGCAGCTGATGGCACGCTGTTTTGAGATGCTTAAAACCACCGGGGTGTTGATGTTGATTGCCCTGGAAAAAAAGCCGGAGCCGGCCCGGATTAACACCTTCGTTGTCGGCCGGGACTATCGGGTGGGTTTTCGCTTTCAGCCGCACCTGGAGCTTCCCTGGCATTGCCGCCACAACCGGGCCCTGATGTCTCTGCTGGCCGAATTTGAGATCGTCCGGTCATTTCGCTATGTTAACGGACTCAGAGAATTTCTGCTAAAAAAGCCGACCTTGAAGCCGACCTTGTAAGAGATTAGAAGGATGTTCTATATGAAATTTGTAAAATGCGGGATGAATTCTTAGTCATTCCTTTCCCAGAAAAATATTCTTTTAATCCCAAATAACAACACTCAAATCTCACATAAATTTCTTAATACAATAAATCGACTCTCAAAAATGCTGAATTCTAAATTCTTCAAACTACATTTATGTCTGATTATTGTGGCGGTTTTCATGGGCATTGCACTTACTGCCCAGTCCGAGGATAATCATGATAGTGACATCCCGACGCGCTATGGTCTGGCAGCAGTTCTGGGTAAAACATTTGACCCGGTAAATGATATCTATTTTACTCAAATAACGGGATTTATTATGTGGGATTATGATAAGGTATGGCGCCATTGGGCGCCGGACCCTCTGCGTTTCAAGGTGGAAGGCACAGCCGGCCTGACGGAATCTCCGAACACCCGTGCCATGGTCTCGGTGGGTATGATGGCCCTGTATTATCTTGAATTTATTGCAAGTGATCGGCAGGTGCCCTATCTGGAAGGCGGCATTGGTGTGGTCTATACCGACTTTCAAGTGGACGGTCAGGGTTCGCGAATTAATTTTAATCCCCAGATCGGCATCGGTATGGAATTTGAACGGGATTCCGGCCCCCCGGTTTTTGGCGCGGTGCGGCTCTCTCACATCTCAAACGCTGGATTGCATGACGATAATCGGGGAGTTAACTCGGTAATATTAATGGTTGGCCGCTTTTTCTGACAGAAGCGGTCAGAAGACAGATGACGGAGGACAGAGGGCAGAGAACAGAAGACAGCGGACTTTGAAGTCGGAAGTCGGAATGCGGAGGTCGGAAAAGGGAATTGGGAGGTTGGAAGGCGGAAAAAGAGGCGGGTAGAAGGCAGATGGCAGAGTGGGGCGATGGTGAGCAGATTCTGATTGTAGACCGGTGTAAACGGACCTATTAAAAAGTCCCCCTTTTTTAAAGGGGGATTTAGGGGGATTTTTCCTTCAACGCTATCAAAAAATTTTGCGGCTTCTTCGTAAACCCATGGCATACAAACGTTAACGAAGATAATTTTTGGCGTCAACTTCTTAGTCAAACGATCGATGGTGATATAATAGGCAGAGCGAAGCGATACCACAAATCTTCAATCTTCAATCTTCAATCTTCAATTCCGGCTTGTCCGGGTTAGGTATTAGATGTATCGAGGAATATTTGACGTTAGTGAAACAATCCCCGATCTGAATATTAAGGTGATGCGTGGGTGTTGATAACTTAAAAAATATTGAATTCGGCCGGGTCGTCATTACCGAGGCCGCAGCAGTTACCGCTCTGGGAAACAACCTGGATTCACTGTGGCAGGGACTCATGGCAGGTCAAACCGCCATCCGGCCGATCACACGCTTTGCCGTGGATCAGGACCATTACGCTGCTAAAATTGCCGCCCACATCCATGATCTAAAATCTTCCGGCGGCCGTTCCATGCTGCGGGATTTGCTGGACCGCCTGCTTTCTGGAATGGGAGCGGTGCCGTCTGATGCCGCCCTGATTACTGCCACCGTAAAATCGGGTGTTGATAATCTGGAAACGTTTTGCCGTGGCAAGCCGGTCAACTTTCAGGATGTTTTACTGTCTTCCATCGCGGATCAGGCCGGCACCAAACTCGACCTGAGTTGCAACGGTATTTGTGTCAATGCCGCCTGTGCCTCATCTACCATTGCCGTCGCCCATGGTGCCGCACTGATTGAATCCGGTCGAGCCGAGGCGGTGCTGGTGTGCTGCGGGGATCTGATAACGGAATATGTGTTTGCGGGATTTTCGGCCCTCAAAGCGCTGTCGCCGTTTCCCTGCCGGCCCTTTGATCGCGATCGCAAAGGGCTTTCGCTCGGCGAGGGTGCCGCCGCCTTGCTTTTAATGGATGCCATCCGGGCGCGGCGAGAAAATCGTGATCAACTGGGCTCCGTACTCGGCTGGGGTATCGCCAATGATGCCACCCATATTACGGCGCCGGCCAAAAGCGGTAGCGGCCTGATCCAGGCCGTTGACCAGGCCCTGCGATCGGCCAAAATAATACCGGAAGAAATCACTGCCATCAGTGCCCATGGAACCGGCACGGTTTATAATGACTTAATGGAGCTCAATGCATTCGGGCAGGTGTTTGGCGAACGCAAGGTGCCCATGCATTCCATCAAGGGCGCCATCGGGCATACCCTGGGTGCGGCCGGGGGCATTAGAGATCATCCTGGGTCTCAAAACCCTTTCATCCCGCATGGTACCCCCAACCGTCGGGTTTTCAAACCCGGAAAAGGGCGCCGAGGGTCAGGTAAGCTCCGGGCCGCAGCCTGTTTCCGGCGACTATCTGTTGACGACCAATTCAGGCTTCGGCGGCGTCAATGCCGCAATTGTTTTAGGGAGATAAGGCCACAATGGGTGCTGAAATTACCGGAATCGGCTGGGTGACGGCAGCCGGCATGGGACGCGGCCGGGAGCGTCAGCGCTTTGCCATGCCACGGGGGCCGTTGCCCGAAATTATTCCGGCAGATATTTTTAAAAAGCCTTATCCAAATTTCAGACGAATGGATGAATATACCCGGTTGGGTTTAACGGCCACGGCTTTGGCATTAATCGATGCGGATCTATCGGATTGGGCCCGGGAACGGGATATCGGCATTATCGCATCCACCTTCTATGGTTGTTTGGCAACGGATGTCGACTACTATAAAACGGTGATCCCGGACCGGGGGGCCCATGCCAGTCCGGCGATGTTTTCATACACATTGGCGAACGCCTTCCTGGGAGAAGCCGCGATCCGCTTCGGGCTTACCGGGATCAATTATGTCATCACCGAACAGCGCCCGACGGGACTGGCCGCTTTGCAAACGGCATTGGATCACATTACCCGGGGGGCTATTGAAAAAATACTTGGTGGTGTATGTGATGTGGGTTGTCCGCCGATTTTTGGCGAACCCGATAAAGTGCCGCCCGGTGCCGTTTTTTTTATGCTTGAAAAATCCTCGGCCAAAAAGCGTTCATCTTACGGCAAGCTTCAATTGAACCGCTGCGGCGATTTACTTCTCAATGGAAGTGAAATAAAAGATCTCACCGGTCTAGTTCAAAAATGTATCGCGAGCTAGCGGTCTTTATGAGAAATAGAAGTATGATTTCGGACACCAGGCATTCAACCCGGGTGAAGTGTAAAAAAGTGTCTTCCTCTTACTAAGGGAGCCATAAATAAATAGACATAGTGGGGTATCGAGAAAAAAATTCACCGCAGAGTTCGCCGAGAACGCAGAGAAAAGGCTTTTCTGTTGTCGTACCTTTGCGGATTTTTTCTCAGCGTGCGCTGCGATCCCGAGCGCAGCGGGCGGTGAAATCATGTCTAAACAATAATGACCTCATTAGTAAACCCTAACGTTGCAAAAGCCGGAGGGCTTTAGAGTCAAGGCGTCTGAGGGTGAAGTCGTAGTTCTTTACTTCGAACCCTCAGCAACGCGGAATCTGAAGTCCTCCGGCTTTCCCGAAGGGGAAACAACATGGCAAAATTGACTCCATCCTTGGAATTCACCAATGGAGGTATCCAAGAATTTATCATTTTGTTATGATTTTGGCAATAATTGCGGGCCATTATCTAATTTTTGCCAGGTTGTTTATGCAACTAAAGGGTAAATATAGTAGCGGTAGTATTTAAATTTTTGATTTCATTCGTATGTTTGATTTTTTCAATATTTCATTATCGTGCAAAAATTGTTGACCTCGGATATCACAAATGCAGGCATTAAGCGTGGTATTTCCAGTGGCTCCCATGCCGGGGGTTCCATGATACTATTATCAGAGGATTGGCCTAACCTGTCATCTGTTGGGGATATCTTAGGGGTCTGACGTCAAAAACAACAAGGGCGAAAATACCGGCAATAAATGAGTCAAAAACTGACTCCATTATAGATTAATCAATATATCAATACCCGTCCCCTAACACCCATCTTATTCCAGTCTCCATACCACCCCAAATTAATAATATAACCTGATGGAGAATAAATAGAAAAAGCAGTTTCAGATAAAGAATATTCAAGTAGGCCTTCATTTTTAATGTCCTCCTTAGTAAACTTATAAAATGGCATTATTTGACGCCAACCTTTACGAAGTTTAAATTTTATGACTTTCTTTTTCATTTTCTCTTTTGCCAGGTTTTCAAACCACACCAAAACTTAACTAGCTTCATTTTGAATAATTTTTTTATCAATTAATTGTTTATATTCTTTGACTTTTTCTTTAAGTTGACCATTATTCAAAAAATCAGAATTTTCTTCTCGTAGTTCTTTCTTTGGTTCCCAGAGTTCAAGCCAACCATCTATTTCATCTATCAAATTAAATTTTTCATCAGTAACATAATCAGGCGTATCCCCATGATGAATACTAAAAAACTGCCTTACAAATTCATCTGATGACATCTTTTGTTGTATTGAAAGTTCAATTTGAAGAGTTTAACCTTTTTAATAGAGTCATCTTTAATTGCATTATATATTCATAATCCGGTTTAATCTCTAATGCTTTGTTACAGGCCGATAGAGCTTCTTCATATCTGGCTAAGTCGGCCAAGGTGGCACCTTTGTTGTGCCAGGCATTAATAGCGTCCGGTTCGATCTCCAGAGCTTCGTCATAAGCGGCCAGGGCTTCTTCATTACGGCCTAAATTGCCAAGGGCGGCACCTTTGTTGTTCCAAGCGTATGCATTATCCGGTTCGATCTCCAGAGCTTCGTCATAAGCGACCAGAGCTTCTTCATTACGGCCTAAATTGCCAAGGGCGGCACCTTTGCCGATCCAGGCTTTGGCATTATCCGGTTCGATCTCCAGAGCTTCGTCATAAGCGGCCAGGGCTTCTTCATTACGGCCTAAATTGCCAAGGGCGGCACCTTTGCCGATCCACGTGTCAGCATAATCCGGTTCGATTTCCAGGGCTTTATCACAAGCCGTTAAAGCTTCTTCATACCTGCCTAAGTTGGCAAGAGCGCCACTTTTGTTATGCCAGGCGTTGGCATCATCCGGTTTGATCGCCAGAATAGAATCGCATAAATTTGATGCCTTGCCAAAATCATCGGCATAAAAGGCAGCGAGAACACGGCCTTCGATTGCCTCAATTATCTTTTCTTCTTCGGTTCTCTCATCTTGGGCGGTTGTATCGGCTAATGAGGTGCCGCCGAGAGCAACGGCCAGATTATCCAGGCCGCTCGCAAAATCGTCAAACAGGTCATACTGCTGGAAGCCGGAAAGGCGGAAATCGCCGCGTCCGCATTTCTCCAGCCGGACCGGCACGATTGTGAATTCTTTGTCTGGCTGTTCTTGGGCGATGTTGTAGGCGGTGTTGAGTTCGTCGTCCTGAAAGCCGGGCTCATCGCCGGTCTTTTTCAGGGCGGCTTGGCTTAAGCAAATGATGAAAAAGCGGCAGCGGTTGATGGCTTTGGTGATTGCCGGCTTCCAGCGGCCAGGGCCGATATCAACTTTGTCGAACCAGATGTTGATTTTGCATTCTTTGAGTCCGGTATAGATGCGGCGAACCGTGTCGAGGTCTTCATGGGCGTAGCTTAGGAATACGCGGTCGCGGCCTGGTTTGGGCATGGAGTGGCTCCGTGGTTTGGGTTATTTTTGTTATATAGACCGGTTAGGGAAGGAAGGCAAGGATTATAGAGGATTGGGTATCGGGAATCGAACCGGATGAAGGGAGTGTCGGATTAACTGTCTACTATCGAATTTTACTGAACGTTAGCAAGAATTCAGATTTTCAGATTTAATCAAATTTTCTCAAATTTCACCAGATTTCATCACTTCGTGGGCAACCTGCGGTCAACCCTCCTGCGCCAAGGCTTCGGAGGGCACGTCCCGCTAACAGCAATACAAAGACAGGTGATGATTTATGCAAACTAAAAACCGTTTTATGACGGTTTTTAGTGTCCCCATCGGGGATGGTTGAAAACCCTCGCCTTCAGGCGAAGAAAAATACGGCGATATGGCCGAAGGCCATCAGCCAATACAAATTAGATCAAATTCCTTTAACCTTTAGTCGGTTTCAACCGACCAACGAACCCACCGTCTTCCAGACGGTGGTCGTTCAGTTTTTGCAGAATTTTAAAAAATAAAATTAACCTTTTAGACGGAATGCCCGAATGACCGCTATCCGTTCGGGAATACGGAAAGGGTGCTCGTCCAGTCCTTCAATAAATTGCTCGATCTCATCCAATTGTTCTGGAGTAAATTTTGGATGTTCAAATCTTAATAGCCCGTCTAATAACCGCAAAAGATCGCTGAATCCATGAGCTTAAAAAAATGGCCGTTATTTGGCCTTAAAAGACCTTTTTTACCGTGGAAAAGATGTATTTAAGGGGAAAGTAAACTTGTTGCAAATCCAGCGGTTGGCTTTTTCTTAAACTGCCCTTTTTGGTGTCAAAATCATCGCTTTAAGCTCCAAAAACAGGCCTGTTTTCAGCATAGATCCTTAATTGCCAGGCGTTCACCGTGATCCGACCCCAGCTCAATACGAAAAAAATAAAAATTATCAAAGCGATGGGAATTATTTTGTTGACAAAGCTTTAATGAATATTTATTATTAGTTCATACTAACTAATTAAATGGTGATTCTATGCAATATACATTAGTGGAACTTATTGAAATCATAACTGAATTAATTTCTGACCTGGAAGCGGAGTTTATCAAGAAATACCAGGAAGAAGGTTTTACGGCACGTCAGATTGCATATATCGATACAATTAACATGCTTGGCAATCCCAGTTTAGGAGAGATCGCCGAGGCATTGAAGTTAAGCAAGCCGTCTGTAACGGCCATTGTGGATAAACTGGCGAGCAAAGGTTACATCGAGAAATTTCAATCAGATGAAGACAGGCGCTCTTTTCATGTTCATCTCAGCGCTAAAGGAAAGAAACTTGTCAAAATGCATGGTGAAACTCATAACAAGATCGTTGACATGCTCCAGAATAACCTGGACAGCAAAGACCTGAAAAATCTGGTGACAATATTAAACAAGGTTGTATCTAAAGTTTAATTTTTTTTGGCATAATAATTAGTTTATCCTAACTAATTAAAGGGGGTTGCATGAATTGTTTTGATTATTATCAGGTCATAAACCTGATTGTCTTTCTGTTGGTATTTTTTGGAAGGACCATCTGGCTTAGGATAGCCCTTGGTTTTCAATTTCAGATTCGTCAGGAAGAAACATTTTTGATTGAGAGATATGGAGATAGGTACCGTAAATACATGGCTCAGGTGAATAGATATATTTAAACAAAGAATTTTGTGAATACAGGAGGGATCATCGGTATGTCGAAACTGGATATATTTGGGGAATGGAAGAATTCTGGAAAGGTTTTCATAACCGGCGCATCGTCCGGGATCGGAGCATCCTATGCAAAAGCGTTCGCAGAAAATGGGTTTGATTTGGTTTTACTCGCTCGGCGCAAAGATCGGCTTCAGGCTCTTGCGAACCTGCTGGAATCGGATTGTTCTATTCATTGTGAAATAATTACTGCTGATCTCTCAGAAAAAGAAGACATCAAAAAAGCAGCTAATCATATTTGTCAAATCGATAATCTGGATGTGTTAATAAATAACGCGGGCTTTGCTACCATCGGTTGTTTCACTGATATTCCGATCGAAAAATCCATGCGGATGTTTCACACGCATATGACGGCAACAGTGCAATTCACCCATGCCGCACTTCAAGTTATGATAAAACGGAAACGGGGAGCAATTATAAATGTGTCCTCCATGGGTGCTTTTATTCTAACGCCGGGCAATGTCTTATATGATGCGACCAAATCTTTTATCGCCACCTTTTCGGAAAACCTTTGGCTTGAAGTGAGAAATAAGGGAATTAAAGTTCAGGCATTGTGTCCGGGATTTACCCGCACGGAATTCCACGAGGTCGGTGATTTTAAGAATTTTGACAAAAGTGCCATCCCTAATTCTTTGTGGATGATGCCGGATGAAGTTGTGCGGCTGTCTCTTAAAGCATTAAAAAATAGCAGGAAGGTTGTCTTTATTCCTGGATGGAAAAAACGCCTGATTAAATGGATTATTCAGCACAGCTCCATTATCCGGGAAAACTTGCAAGGAAGGGTCAAAGAAAGAGATTTGCGAACCAACGAATAAAATCGACAAAGGCCGCCCCGGAGAAAAAAGCATTTTCAGGCATATCTATGCGGTTGCCGGTGGCGGAATCAACATGGACTTTGTTGCGGGCGGTCAATCGACTGGCGGATAGCATCTGTGCGATATTGCCCTTTTCTTGACAGAAAGCGAGGAACGTAACTTTCCCGCAAGTGAAATCACGGAGCGCCGGCGGTAGAAAGCAGGAGTGCTGCCGGGAGTCGAGTCCCTCACCTTTACTTCTGATATGTTCCAAATAGGGGCCGACATCGATATCCAGATTGCTCACAGGAATGCGGGCCGGTTGGAAAAGCCGGCCGAAAAGATCAAAACTGTCCTTCACTATACAGCGTTCAGGGTTCTAAAGGACATACTTGATCCAATAGGAAAAAAGACCTATGCCAAGCCGTCCATGCCAGTTTATTACAGATCTGATTTGGGTGTGAGTTTAGCCTTCAAATGATTAGCTTGGTATTAATTTGCGGAAAAAGGATATCAGAAAATGAGGATAAAACGTAAAGAACAAAATCAGATGCGTCGTTCGCTTGACCTGGCAAGAGAGGTCCAGCAAAGTCTATTGCCATCATCTGTTCCAGAAGTTGCTGGCCTGGATATTGCCGGCAAAAGCATTTATCGCGAAAAGACCGGCGGCGATTACTATGATTTTCTGAACTTTAATAATGGAAGCTCAAAGAGAGTAGATATTATTATCGGTGACGTCGCTGGTCATGGCTTACCGTCTGCTTTATTAATGATTACTGCAAGGGCTTTGATTCGACTTCGCTCTTCTTTGCCTGGAAGCATTTCTGATATTGTTACTGATGTAAATCATCATCTTTCTATAGATACAGGGGAGTCGGGGCGATTTATGACCTTATTTTATCTTTCAATCGATCTGGTTAATAAGAGTATAAAATGGGTGCGAGCCGGTCATGAACCTGCAATTCTCTATAATCCCTATGACGACTCCTTTCAGGAACTTATTGGTCCGGGTATTCCGTTAGGCGTTGATCAAGCAGGGCAGTTTGAGGAATGTCAGAAAATGGGCTTGGCAAAGGGGCAAATTATTGTACTTAACACTGACGGCATCAGAGAAACCCGCAATTCAAGGGATGAGATGTTTGGCAATGATTCTATATGTGAAATTATACGCCAAAAAAAAGATGCAATGGCGAATGAAATTATGAACTCTATATTAGAGGAGCGTTATAACTTCCAATCTAATTCAAATCCGGAGGACGATTTCACAATCGTCGTGATTAAAGCTAATGATGATTTATAATCAAAAGGCGGTTCAAACAGTGTCCCCTCGCCAGTGGATCGGTTTAGTTGTGGTGTATCTCTCCATACCACTGGTTCTATTGGTATGCGGAGGGGATTTCGGTTGGTGGCAGGCGTGGGTCTATTCCCTGCTGATCGTTGCCGCCGGCATAGGGGGGCGCATTTGGGCGGAACGGCGGCATCCGGGGTTGTTGGCCGAACGACAAAATATTGAGAAGATCCAAAGCGCGAAGGCTTGGGACAAAGTGCTTGCTCCGCTGATGGCGCTGAGTTTAGTTTTCCCACTGGTCATTGTGGCAGGGCTGGATCACCGCTTTGGCTGGTCACCCGAATTTCCGCTATGGCTCATCGTGCTCGGCTTCATCTTGATCTCGCTCGGATACGCTTTCGCTATGTGGGCATTGGTAGAGAACCGCTTTTTCTCCAGCATGGTACGTATTCAGACGGATCGAGGGCATGTGGTGTGTGACAGCGGCCCATACCGGATTGTGCGGCATCCGGGCTATGCCGGAAATATTCTGCCACTGCTGGGCATTGTGCTGGCCTTAGGCTCGGTGTGGACACTTATTCCGGCGGCGGTGGCGTTGATCATCGCGGTGATCAGAACCGCACTGGAAGACCAGACTCTACAGGAAGAGTTGCCGGGCTATCGAGACTATGCGCGGCGCGTGCGCTATCGGTTGATTCCGGGGATATACTGAGGAGTGGGGACTCTTGGGGACGTTATGCTGCATGTTTAGTTATGTTGCCGGTTTTGCCATGAATACCCCGCCGCATAACCCGCCTATCCCGCCCCAAAATTTAAAATAATATCCCGCCTATGCCCGCCCTCTGGCAGTCAAGGATCAACACGAAAGTTGAGTTGAACACCCAGCCTCGCTTTGCTAAAAGCGCATCCCGCCGTGCATCGGATCTGGTTTTGCTGGCTGACTCTGTTTAGCGTGATATCCTTGCGGCCTTGAATCAAGGATAGCATCGCTTGCAGTGTATTTTAACAAGTGGTATGAAGGCCGTAAAACAGACAAGAAGCATTTTATAGAGAAGATAATCAAGCCCTGCAAGGGAGCGGATCCCAAAGGTGTAGGAGCCCGACAGATCCACCCCCTTGTATGCAAGGCAGCCGAAAAATTCAACTCCCCTACCTTAACAAATTCGAAACGATTTGGGAATATGAAAAATCGTTTCTGGCCGCTGAGATCGATTTTGCGACCGTAATTGGTCCAAAGTGTCCCATCTGCGCCGAGCGGGCCTGTTATCGGCCGATCACCCCTTATTGGCGCTATGCCACTGAGCTGTTTGCTGAGTTTGAGAAAAAACGCATTCCCATCGCCCGGTTTCTATGCCGCCGGCGCAAAAAAACCTTTTCGCTGTTGCCAATCCAGCTGATACCCTACTTTCAATACACAGCAAGCGCCGTTTTGGGTGTGCTGCTTTTGGCGCTGGACTGTCGGCAAAAAGGACAACGTGGCTGGTTCGGCGCTTGCAGCCGGGTGCATCCAGACTCTCTGATTACCCCTTGGCTGGTAGCCTGCTGGTCTACGATGATCCTTTGAGGCTTTCGCGAGGACATATCCAGGCCGATGACGCCCAGGGCATTTTTCATTTGGCTGAAAGCGCCTTCATCCGTGCCGTTGCCTTTGGGGTTGGCCGGACCGGCGGCAACCAGCTCGATCCCGTGTGATTCAATATAGTTCATGGCGTTTTCACTCAAATTGGCGCTGCCGTGATCGCAAACAATACCAAGCGGGGTTCCCCATTTTCGGCGGTGAGCCTCCAAAACGCCGATCACCTCATCGGTGGTTTCCGTATCGGCAATGCTGAAGGCGGTATGGGTAAAACTGCCGACATCCACGGCCAACTCCAAATTGAAGGTAAAAGGCCGATTATCGAGCCAGATGGTAAATTCGCTGCCGTCCAGACTTAAAAGCCCGTTGGGGATCCGTTGGCATAAACTCTGGTAAAACCGCGGCCGCTTTTTGCGGCTTTGAGCCGCCGCCAGATCATTGGCAATTAAAATCTCGTTGACCGTCTTGGCGCTCAGATAAATGGCATCTTCTTTTTCCAGGCTTCTGGTAAACTGTTTCAGCCGGATGCGTTTTGCCTGCTGCTTTAATCGTTTGGCTTTCTCACATACGCGTCTGACAATTTCGATGGTGACTTTGGATGCTTTGCCACGATGATCAGCCACTTTCAGCGGCTTCAGGTTTTCATCAAAGCCCTGATTCCAGCCGCTTAACGTGCTGGTAGAGACCGCAAGCACCCAGGCGGCTTCCCGTAACGCGCGGCCTTCAATCCGAAAAAAGTTTATCGCTTTTTGTTTTTGACTTTGTCCATAGTGCTTTTTTTTTCGGCCAGCATTTTATCGACTTCATGAATTTCCCAGGCAATTTTGCGGCCCTCGTTTTCAAAGCGCACATCGTCAAAACGCTTTTTGAGATCTTCATGCTCTGCTTTGAGCTGTTCGAGTTGTTCACGCAGCGCCTGTTCTTTGGAATCAGAAGCCGCTATCTCCTTGTTGGCCCGCTGATAGCCGGTTTTGCGCGATATGCCCGCCGCCTGGCATATCGTTTTGACATCGGTATCCGGCGAAAGGCCTCGGGCCTTGAGAATTTTTCTGGCCCTAATCACTGCGGCGGCCTCCTCGGGGCTTAGTTTCTGTGACATGTTCGCCTCCTGTCGATAAAATCGGCTGACCCAGAAGATAAAGTGTCAATTTGCCGTCCGGGCTCAGCACCAGGTTGATCATACTGCGTTCGATGCCACGGAGACTATAGCAATGATCAGCGCCGACGTCGATGCCTTTTGACATGGCGGCCAACACCTGATCGGCCTGGCCGTGAAAACGTTCCGCCGGCACCACCAGCCCCCCGATACCCTGGTGGGTACGCTTGTAGTTGTAATTGTAAACCCAATTTTCGATGGCCGCCCGGGCGTCATCAACGTTTGAAAAATGCTGCTGATCGATGAGCTCTTGCTTCAGGCGCCGGTTGCAGGCTTCCACCTTTCCCAGAGTTTGGGGATGATGGGGCCGGGCATGGGTATGATCAATACCCACAGCCTGCAAAAATCTTTCAAAACGATTGATGCCGCGCCAGGAGTAAAAGATAAAACCCCGGTCGGTTAAGATCTCCTGCATTTTGCCGTAGCGGTCGATGGCGCCTTGAACCAATAAAATAACCGCATCGGTGGAAGTTTCCGTCAGCAACTGCCAGCCGAGGATAAAACGGGAAAAATCATCGATCAGCAACAGCAGATAGACTTTGAGTTTGTTGATGAAAAATTCCAACACATCCATCTGGGCCAACTCCAGCGGACGGCGGGCTTCAAAACGCTGCAACTCTTTTTTATCTGATTTTCTCTTTGCAGCCTTGTAGCCGTTGGCCTGCATGATGGAACGTACCGTGCGAATGGAAATCGTTATGGCCTGACGACGAAGCTGGTTTCTGACCTGGCCGGGACCAAAACCGGGATTATCCTTCCAGGTATCAAGTACGGCTTTTTCTTGTTCGGGGGTAATTTGCTTGATACCCCGGCCCGGATAAGAGGGATTGTAATCTAAAAATCCCTGCCGTCCTAAGCTTTGAAGCTGACGGCGCCACTCATAAACGCTGGTGTAGTGAACACCAGCCAGCTCAGCCGCTTTTTTGACACCGATTTCGGCTGCGCTGTCTAATATGGCCAACTTTTGTTTCTGGCTGAAATGTCTCGATCCCATAACACTTTCTCCTTTCTTTTGCGCAGAAGAAAGTGTTACCCTGAAAAATCAAAATTTGTACGAATTCTTACTATCAGGAACAATT
>CAVQBT010000023.1:0-160701 GCA_963710795.1 uncultured delta proteobacterium | reverse complement strand
CGCAGATTATAATGAATGTGAGATGGAGATTACGAATTCTGTCGGGTTTAATTTACCGCCCCGCTTAAGTTCAGCGGGACGGCGTGCGGATAGGAACTATTAAACATGGATACCCCGTGGCTTGCCGCGGGGAAGTTCATTTCAATAAGTTTATTAATCGTCCTAGTAAACGCAATTTTTGAAATATCCCTGCCAAGAAGCCGCGCTGAGCCCGCTTCATAATCGTAATCACGTGAATCGACAATGTCCGGCGCTTCTTTGAAAAGCCGTTCCAGGTTGCCGGCATCGAGATAGTTTCGAATGATGAGATCCAAGTCTGATGCATCTAAAAAATGGTATTTTCATGGAAGACGAGATTTGGTGAATCCGACCAAGTGCGGATATCGTAACCTTATCGATCTTCCCGGATAAGTCGAGCGAGGTATTTGTCATAAATCATTTCCGCAGCTTCAATGGCTCTCGCGTCGCCGATCGCCATTAAATCAGCATAAATTAGAAGCGGAGGGACAAACCCGATTTCAGCCAACTCCCACCCAAAAGTCCAGAAGGGCGTCAGGATTTCCACATTGCCGTTAGGATCTTTTTGAAACTTGAATTTGTAGATGAGTTTTCCCGGCAGTTGATCAGTGTAAATGGTATATCTTTCGGGTTTTAAATGTCCCGTCAATTTAGCGGCAGCGATTTCACCCCCCCAGAATAAACCAAAATCTGCCGGTTTTATGTCCTGCCACCAATGGTAGGCATTCGTTCTGAATTTTTCTTGAACGAGCTTGGGTTTAAGGTTTTCGGGGTATGCCTCTACCCATCGTCTCAACAATTGCTCGGTTTTGAGCAGCTGCCGGCCTTTTTTCGCCATGTCGATAAGAAAACCGAGCTCTTTGAGCTCGGTTATCACAAAATCAACCGTTCCCAAAGCGACATTGGCTGCTTTGGCCATATCGCGGTAGGTTCCCTTCTCCATTCCCGGATTATTGAGCAGAGCAAAGATTAGTTTCAGTCCGCCGGGTTTAAATAGGCGTTTGACGGGTTCGGCCGTCACGACAGTATTCGGTTTTTCGCCTTTGACAAAGATATAGAGTGGGGTGGCGTCGATGAAAGCGTTTCCAACGGCATCGATAAAAAAGATGCCCTGATTCCTCATCATTTCTGCGAGCTCTGGATTAACATAATCGGTTACCAGCAGACCTTCACCGGCGCCGTCCATTTTTTGCTTTAACAAAGCGATGGTCGCCCGGTTCACCCGAAGCTTTACTTCCGCTTTTAACTCCCACTTTCTACCTTCATGGGCAAGCCGAACGATGCCGTCGCCGCATAGATCGGCCTCTATCCGAATTCTCTTACCGAAAATATCCAATGCTTTTTCAGCGACAATTTTTTCTCGTGGTTGCACCCTACATGGCCTCTGTTCATAAATATTATTTGTTCATTATTATTGAACATATAAATATAATGAACAAATGCCAAGGTAAATACTCATTACCAAACTTTGAAGCGCAGTTAACTGAGGTTGAGACTTTATTGTTCAATATTCCCTTGTGTTCACTGTCAGTGAACAATCCAGGAAAACGAACATTTGCAGGAAATCCGATGATAAAGTACCTGTCTCCCATCTATATATTATAAGAGCCAACTGTCGTTGATTAATTTAAATTTTTCAACTACAATAAATCCAAGATTACCTATTCTTTCAGAAATAGCTTTACAATTGTAAATGTATAGATTGGCGACTTGATTAATGAATGGAAAAGGGACGGACTTTTAAAAATGATGACCAAAGAAGATCGTAAAATTTTTAAAGAGTTTACCGATCGTGTTCATGAGCGGTTCTCGGATGCGCGTGTCTGGGCCTTTGGTTCGCGGGCTAGAGGAGAGGCGACATGGGAGTCCGATTTTGATATGTTTATTGTCTTAAGTGAAGTCGATCAAAAAATAGACCGCTGGATACGCGACATTGCCTGGGAAGTCGGTTTCAATAACGATCGGGTTATTACGACGGTTTTACTTAATAAAAAACAATTTGAAAGTGGCCCGATGTCCGAGAGCACCATTGTTGACAATATTTTGCGAGAAGGTATCAGCGCATGATGACCGAAAACATCCAAGCTTTGGTTACCTATCGACTCGAACAAGCCGATGAATCCCTGGAAGCTGCAAGAACATTGTTGGATAAAAATTTGATCAGACCCTCAGTGAATCGGGCATACTACGCAATGTTCTACGCGGTGCTGGCGCTTCTTGCTCAGGGGAAGAAAGAAACCTCGAAGCATAGCGGTGCAATTGCACTCTTTGACAAGGATTTTGTCAAGCAGGGTATATTTAAAAAGGACTATTCCCGGTGGCTGCACGATGCCTTCGATTTGCGGCAACGCTCAGATTATGCCGCAGATTATCACGTTTCCCCAGAAGATGCCGAAAGCACATTGAATAACGCCGAGACGTTTGTGGCTAAAGTTAAAGACGTGCTGTCAAGAGCAATGTAGCTTCAATGTGCGTAGTCTCTGCATAAATTGATCAATCCCTGAATACAATCAAGTAGCAAAAAAGCCGCAATTCATAAGAATTGCGGCTAATTATATCCAAATGGTGCCGAAGGCCGGACTTGAACCGGCACGGCCGTAGGCCACTACCCCCTCAAGATAGCGTGTCTACCAAATTCCACCACTTCGGCACGTTAATAAAAACATACAGCGATGTATTACTCTGACTGTTTGGCCGGCTGTGAACCGCTATCGCCGGCTGCCGGCGCGGTGCTGGGTGCCGGCGCGGTGCCTGGGCGCCGGCGCGGTGCCGGGTGCAGGCGCAGTGCCCGGTGCCGGCTGGGCCGGACTCTCGATCGGGGCCGGGGCGGTGGTGACAACCGACTCGGTACCGGTGCGGTGACTGGACATATACGCCAGCCCCAGCGACGTCAGCATAAATACAATGGCGGCGCCAGTCGTGGCTTTGCTTAAAAAAGTCGAGGCCCCGGTGCTGCCAAACAGCGTCTGGCTCGATCCGCCACCAAAAGCGGCTCCCATATCCGCCCCTTTGCCCGTCTGGAGCAAAACAATCATGATCAGCGCGATACAAACGAAAATGTGAATAATAATTAAAAAAATCGTCATAATGGTTAAATCTTCTTCCGTGTTAATTCGTGCAAATCTGCCAGCCCAGTGAAATCTGTTTCTCCTTTCACCGGGGTGTCCCAATTATTATTTTGTTAAAATTTTACAATCCGGCTGAATGACTCGGCATCCAGGCTGGCGCCGCCGACCAGGGCACCGTCGATATCCGGCATTGCCATTAATTCCGTGACATTGGCCGGTTTGACGCTGCCGCCGTACAAAATTCTGACGGAGTCGGCCAGGGCTGTGCCAAAAACGCCGTCGATCAAAGAACGGATATATTTATGCGCTTCCTGAGCTTGATCCTTGGTGGCCGTCTTGCCGGTTCCAATGGCCCAAACCGGTTCATAGGCGACGACCAGAGAACCGAGATCTTCAATAACCTTCTCTTTTAACCCGCCTTTAACCTGTTTGTCAAGCACAGAAAATGTGTTGCCGGATTCGCGTTCGGCCTCGGTTTCACCGACGCAGAAAACCGGAATCAGATTGGCCGTGATGGCGGCACTGATTTTTTTGTTGACGGTTTCATCGGTTTCACCGAAATACTGACGTCGTTCCGAATGGCCGATGATCACGTATTGGCATCCGGCCGAAACCAGCATGCCGGCGGATATTTCACCGGTATAGGCGCCTTCTTTTTCCCAGTACAAATTCTGGGCTCCCAGACCAACCCGGCTGCCTTTGACAACCTTGGAAACCGGATCAAGAGCGGTGAATACCGGGGCAATCATGATATCCACTTCAGACGTGTCGGCAACCAGTTCAACCAGGCGGCCGGCCGTTTTGACGGCTTCGTCGTTGGTTTTGTACATTTTCCAGTTGCCGGCGATAAGCGGGGTGCGGGTGTTCATTGAATTATCTCCTTTTTGCAAAACATAGATTCACCGCCCGCTTTGCTCGAGTCGCAGAGATCGCTGAGGAACTTTTCTTTTAACTTTCTGTTGAGAGGCCAGAAAGTTAAAAACATACATCTATTGGGTAAAAGTATCGCGTGCTATAATTAAATCCTTATGCACAAGTCATATCTTGCGCCTAAGGTGGATTTACCTTTATGTTTGCCGTCTTCTCAACGGCAAACATAAAATAATTATTCTCTGCGCACTTTGCGGCTTTGCGGTGACTAAGAAAAATCTTAATGAAAAATGCCAAAATAATTATTGCCGCGCAAGCACCTACAATTCCTTGCCCACCATGGCGGCCAGATCGACCATGCGGTGGGAGTAACCGGACTCATTATCGTACCAGGACAGCACTTTGACCATGTTTTCGATGACATAGGTGGTGGGTGCATCCACGGTGGAAGACAGCGGGCAACCGTTGTAGTCAATCGAAACCAGCGGTTTATCACTGTAGCCCAGATAGCCGGCCAGGGATCCTTCGGCTGCCTGTTTCAGGGCCTCGTTGACATCTGAGACGGTAACCCCTGCTTTATCAACTGTTGCCACCAGGTCCACCAGCGATACATTGGGTGTAGGCACCCGGATTGCCAGGCCGTTGAGTTTACCGGAAAGCTCCGGCAGCACCAGCGCGACGGCTTTGGCGGCACCGGTTGTGGTGGGGATCATGGACAGCCCTGCCGCCCGGGCGCGACGCAGGTCCTTGTGGGGAAAGTCCAGCAAGCGCTGATCCCCGGTATAGGCATGGATGGTGGTCATCAGCCCGTGCTGCAAGCCGAAATTTTCCAGCAGCACCTTGGCAACCGGCGCCAGGCAATTGGTGGTGCAGGACGCATTGGAAATGATGTGATGCTGCCGGGGATCATACTGGTTGGAGTTTACCCCCATGACAATCGTGATATCCGGGTTGCCGGCCGGAGCCGATATAATCACCTTGCGGGCCCCGGCGGCCAGATGTTTTGAGGCGCCTTCGCGATCCCGAAAAATGCCGGTGCATTCAGCGGCAATATCCACCCCGAAATCCCCCCAGCCGATTTGTTCCGGGTCTTTTACGGAGCGGATCGCTATCGATTTGTCACCGACCTGGATACTGTCTTCTTTGGCGGTGACTTCCATATCCAGCTGGCCGTGAACCGAGTCATACTTTAACAGGTAGGCCATTGTTTCCGAATCAGTCAAATCATTGATCGCCACGACGTCCACATCCGGATGCTTCAGGGAAGCCCTTAAAACCATGCGACCGATTCTACCAAAACCATTAATACCAAGCTTAATACTCATAATTCCTCCTTTAGATTTTTTATCATCAATACGGCGTCTTCTTTCGTTTCCGCATAATATTTGTGCCGTCGTCCGATCACTTCAAAGCCGAGCTTCTGGTAAAGCCCGATGGCCGGGGTGTTGGATGGGCGAACTTCAAGATGAACCGAAGTTGCACCCTGCTTCGCACTGATTGCAAAACAGCGCTCAAGAAGCCGGGTGGCGATCCCAAGCCCCCGCCAGGCGGGGCTGACGGCGATTTTTAAAAGGTGCAGTTCATCGGCTGCCCGACGAAAAAAGGCGTAGGCAATCACCTGATTCGCCGATGCCGTTTGCCCCTGATTTGACAATGTAGTTGCAGGCATTTTGACAGGATAGCTCCCCTTCAAAGGAAAGACGCCCCCAGGGCCATCGAAAAGACCGTTGTTCGATGGCCAGAATAGGCTCAAGCTCTTCGGCCTGGCGAATGCTGCCCAGCTGCCAGCTGCTCACGCTTTAGCCCCGCTTGTTGCCCTTAAGGATTCCGCTGGCCAGGGAAATGCTTTTTTTGCCGAATACTTCCAGATTTGCTGCCAGCTCGCCCAGTTTCATTTGTTTATCGCGCAAGCTTGCCGCCTGGATTAAAATAGGAAGGTTGACACCGGACAGCACCTCGATGTGACCTTCCTCCAAAAATGAGTAGCTTAGATTGGAGGGCGTGCCTCCGAACATATCCGTTAGAATAAGAATGCCTTCCTGCCCTTCAACTTGCTTGATTCCCCGGGCAATCTTGCTGCGCAGTTCATCTGCGTTCTCAGTCAGATCAATTGAGACCGATTCCATGGCTTCAGGACGACTGCCGATAATAAATTCAGCCGCTCCGATTAATGCATCACCAAGCAGGCTATGTGTGACGATAACAATACCGATCATATATCACCATGCAAATTTTTATTCTGTCTGCCACTGGTTTTTGGTTGAACTACCTCTGATCTACGAAGGCTGGACTCGGTCGCGGTGATTGAGTTCCACAGTTTTTCCCATGGCAAGGATGTGTTCGTAAATAGTTCTGGCAATCGTTACAGAACGGTGTCGGCCCCCGGTACAGCCGAGCGCGATTGTTAAATAGGCCTTTCCCTCTTTTTCGTACAACGGGATCAAATCATCCAGCAGCGCCAGATATTTGTCAAGGAAGGCGCGGGTGTCAGGGTGGCCTAAAACAAAATCTTTGATCTCTTGCGCTTCTCCATCGAGCTCCTTTAATTCCGGAATAAAATGCGGATTGGCCATGAAACGCACATCCATGATCAGATCCGCATCGTATGGTATCCCGTACTTGAAACCAAACGAGAGAACATTGATGCGCATGGGCACGTTTTTTTTACTTCGCTGGGCGATATCCTGTATCTTTGATTTGAGTTCGTGTACATTCAAACTCGCTGGTATTTAGCACCAGATCGGCCGCCGATCTCAAGTCTTCGAGCTGTTCTTTTTCCAGCCGAATGTCGTCCAGCAAACTTTTGCCGGTTGACAGGGGGTGCTGACGGCGTGTTTCGCTGTAGCGCTGAACCAGGATTTCTTCTTCAGCTTCAAGAAACAGGATTTCGAAATAATAGCCCTTCTTTCTGATCTCGCTGAAGACGGCCTTGTATCTGGCCAGAAAGCCTTTTTCGCGCAAATCCATCACCAGCGCGATTCCGGAAATATCAGAACCCCGCTCGACCGGCATATCCAGAAATTTGGGCAAAAGGGCAACCGGCATGTTGTCGATGCAATAAAATCCGGCATCCTCCAAAGCGGCCATGGCCGTGCTCTTTCCGGAACCTGAAAGACCTGTAATGATGAAAATTACTTTCGTTTGCACTTTAATTCATTTCAGCAGTTAAAATTCTTCATCCTCCTCTTTGATAATACTTAAAATCTCATCGCGGTCAGAGGCATCTAAAAGTCGGTCCTTGAACGGTTCGTTTTTCAGGATTCTGGATATCCGGGCCAGAAGTTTTAAATGCAGACCCGTTGAATTTTCAGGGGTAACCAGCAGAAAAAAGATATGCGCCGGCTTTCCATCCAGCGATTCAAAATCGACCCCCTTGCGGCTCAGGCCGAATCCGAGGACCAGCGAATCGAGATCTTTCATTTTGCCGTGCGGAATACCAATGCCGCCGCCGATTCCGGTACTGCCGAGCCGCTCCCTTTCCATCAGGACTTTGACCAGATCCTCCTGATTGACGTCGGCAATTTCAGCCACCGGGGCCACGAGTTCTTCCAGAATTCCTTTTTTATTTCGGGCCTTCAGATCGGCCAGAATTGCTTCCTTTTTCAGGACTTCACATATTTTCATGTCAACATATTCATTGCAATTGAAACCGGTTCGAACTGATTCGCTATCGAACCGGAAATGGAAAATAATCATCGGTGAGCCGCTAAGAATAATCACGAACTGGGCTGAATCAAGCCATAATGACCGTCCCGTCGCCGATACAACACATTTATTTGATCGGATTCGGGCGTTGGTAAATACCAGGAAATTATCTTCGATCAAATCCATCTGCAAAACGGCTTCTTCGATATCCATCGGTTTGTATTCAATGTTGCGTAATTTTGATTTGCCGTTCGATGTCTTCGTCAGGCGGGCTGAATTCCGCAGTCGGGCATCGATCGATTGCGGTTTTTTGCTACGGATCTGCGTTCCCTGATTTTTTGCTTGTTTTTTTTAATCTGCTTTTCAAGCTTGTCGAGGACCATATCGATGGCCGAATACATGTCATTGGTCTCTTCTTTGCCATTGATGCTGAGCCGGTCACCGGAAATGTTGATTTCAGCGATATGCCGAAATTTTTCGACCGCCAGCACAACATTGGCTTCGGCCGGATTGTCAAGAAATTTGTCGAATCGATCTAATTTATCACCAACATACGATTTTAAATTATCAGAAGGATCAATGTTCTTGAACGTGACGGATGTCTGCATACGTTTAGACCTCCCTATATTTGTTTGCGTTTATTGGATGGCAAAACTTTTAACATTTCACGATATTTAGCAACAGTCCTGCGTGCAATATGAATTTCATCCTTTTTCAAGAATTTGAGCGATTTTATCATCGCTGTACGGTTTTTTTGGATTTTCACTCAATATGATTTGTCTGATTTTATCCTGGACACTGGCAGATGCGATGCTTCCGCCATGGGATCGCCTGATTGAGCTGTTGAAAAAATACTTCAGTTCAAAAATGCCCTGGGGGGTAAACGCATATTTATTGGTGGTTACCCGGCTGATGGTGGATTCATGCATCCCGATATCCTGGGCCACATCCCTGAGCACCATCGGCTTTAGTTGGGAAATTCCCTTCTCAAAAAATTCGCGTTGAAAGCGCAGGATGCTTTCCATGACCCGGTAGATGGTTTTTTGACGCTGATGGATGCTTTTAATCAACCAGGCAGCCGACCGCATTTTATCCTGGATATAATCTTCGGCATCCCCGGAGATTTTTTTGCCGCGTGTGATGGAATTTTTGTAAAAAGAATTCACGCGCAGTTTCGGCATGCCGTCGTCATTGAGCAGGATGACAAACTCATTTTCAAGTTTATAGACATAGATGTCCGGATTGATATATTGCGGGGTCTCGTCACTGAATTCGCGGCCGGGTTTGGGCTCCAGACTGGTAATTACATTGACCGCGGATACGACCTCATCCATACTTTTTTTCAAGGTTTTGCAGATCAGCTTGTAATTTTTCTTTTCCAGATTCGGCAGATGGTCGGTGATGATTTCGGTGACAATCGTATCCTGCAGGCCCAGATAGTTGGCCTGTATCAGCAGGCATTCCCGCAGGTCCCTGGCACAAACACCAATTGGATCGAAGGTTTGCATCAGCGCCAAAATTTCTTCGACATTTTCCAGCGCGGACCCGCTCGTTTCAGCAATTTCTTCAGCCGACAGGTCCAGATAACCATCCTTATTCAGATTGCCGATGATCAGACTGGCAATGCGCTCTTCCTCCTTGTTCGGCTTGGTCATGATAAACTGCCAGAGCAGGTGATCGTTGAGAGATTCTTTGCGGGCGATGAAGGATTCAAATCGCGGGGTGTCCCGGTCCTCAGCTTCGAATTGCACCCGTCCGGGAGTATTGTATTCATCCAGATAATTGCTCCAATCAATATCCTGCTGGAGCTTTTCTTCGATGGTGACTTCTTTTTCGGCTGGGGCTTCGTTCGGAGGCGCTGTCCGGTTTGTTCAGCCAAATGCTCGGCAGCGGTGCTTTCCGGCATTTCCTCCAGAGCCGGATTTTCTTCCAGCTCGGTGCGGATCGTTTCCATCAGTTCCAGCCTGGACAACTGCAGCAGCTTAATCGCCATTTGAAGCTGCGGCGTCATGATAAGCTGCTGGGTCAATTTGAGTTGTTGTCTCAGTTCAAGTGCCATTTTATCTGCGGATGAGTTTGTATGTTGGTTTAGAATAATCAGCATTCGATCGATCGTCAATAATGACTGTTGCCGTGCCCGGCAATTTTTGTGCCGAAATGTCTAATTTTTTTTTATTTTAGATGAGTTGGTTTAAAATTGCAACCATTAGGTTAACAACCGGGTAATGTTGTTGTTAATTCTGAACCAATAGCACCAGGAGGTTATGTAAAAACAATAAGATCTCAAATTAGAAAATTTTCTTAAATTACGGAGCCCTGGTTAACACAAATTCATTGATGCAACTTCAGGGGTTGCTCAACCCTTGAACCGGTGCAAAATTGCGAGATATAGCAGCCTTCACCGTTCCTGTCAAAACGATTTTATTGGCTTCAAGGTCAAAGGTCGCCGAATCCGCTGACACCTCGACGGCATCGCCTGAAATGTTTACCGGGTCGTGGGTGAAAATGAAACGCCGTTTGTGTTCATAGCTCAATTTTTCCGTGGTTAGCCGGTAATTCTCATTTCTTATCACAACGTGGCCTGAAAATTCAATGTCATTTGTTTCGGTATTCAATATTCCCTGATCGGCATCCAAATACACTTCACGATTATCTTCAAGAAAATAGGTGATAGCCAGGTCCTTTAAAACAGCCTTTTTATCATTTTCCATATAATCGGCGGAACCGGCTTCCAAGCTCCATTCCTTTCTGCCGTCGCGCGTGGCTGTCTGCCGAATTTTGCCCAGGGACAAATTAGCGCCTTCTTTGATGGAAGAAAGCAGCATTTCAGGCGCATTCGAAACCTTGCGGTAACCGATGAAAACCGCCACCACGGTACCAATGGCCAGCAGGATAACAATCAGAAAAAAGGTACGTAATTTTTTGATCTTCATGCAGGGAAGGGGTTCAGGGTTCAGGGTTCAAGGTTCCGGGTTTAGGGCCAACGTGCATGGTTCCATGTCTGGTTGCAGGCTTCAGGTTTCAGCTTATCCGCCGGCCCGTAATGCGGCCAGTCTGATCAAATAGAATACCTTATAATTTGAAAAAAAAATAGGAATGGATTCTTAATTTTAAAGAAAATCACTGGACAGGATCAACAGGATCGATCGGATAATGCGTCCTTTGGCCGAAAGGCCCCTCGCCGCAGGCGAAAAAAATCCTGATAATCCGGTAAATCCTGTCTAAATAAAAATAATTAAAATCGAATCCATTCCTCATCCCTTCAACTAATTGAAGTTTCGCACGAAAAAAACCAAATCCGGCGTCTAGTACTGTTCCATCAGCTTTTGCCAGTCACCGCGGGCTTTCAGCAATGCATCGCAGACTTCCCTTACCGCGCCGCGACCGCCGGGTGCCGCGGTGATCCAGTCCGAATAATCACGGACCATTTCATGGGCATCCGCCACGGCAATAGAAAGACCGATGCGTCTCATCAATGGAAGGTCGGGCAGATCATCGCCGATGAAGGCCGTGTTGTCGGCACCCACTCCTGTTTCTAACACGATCTTATCCAGCAGCTGAGCTTTTTGCTGCACGCCGTCATAAATATATTTAATTCCAAGGTCACGGCAGCGGCGATGAAGGGCTTTTGATGTCCTGCCGGTTACCAGGCCGACTTTGATCCCGGCCGACATTACCAGCTTTAAACCAAAACCATCTTTGACATTGAACACTTTAATTTCACGATCCTCATCGCTGTAAATTAGGCTGCCGTCGGTGAGGACACCATCAACATCCAGCAACAGCAGTTGAATGTCCTTTAAATTTTGCGGCAATATTGATGAAATCATATATATGAGAAAATATCAGCTCTGCAAGCTCTGCTGTGAACCCTTAACGGCGGTTGATGGTCCCATGGATGGATTTGAGCTGGGACAGCAGGTCATAAAGGGTGTCTAATTTCAAAGAATTGGGACCATCGCAAAGGGCTTGATCCGGGTCCCGGTGTACCTCCATAAAGATACCGTCAACACCCGCCGCAACTGCGGCTCTGGCAAGCATCGGGGCATAATCCCGCTGTCCTCCGGAGCTTGTGCCGGCACCTCCGGGCAACTGAACACTGTGCGTGGCATCAAAGACTACCGGATAACCGGTTTGGCGCATAATCATAAATCCGCGAAAATCTACTACTAGATTGTTATAGCCAAACATGGTGCCCCGTTCGGTAATCAGTATATTATGGTTGCCGGCCGAGGTGATTTTCGCCACCACATTGGCCATGTCCCAGGGCGCCAGAAATTGTCCTTTTTTGATATTCACCACTTTGCCGCTGCGGGCCACTTCGACGATCACATCGGTCTGACGGCACAAAAACGCCGGGATCTGAATGATGTCCAATACCCGGGCCGCCGCTGGAATTTCACTGATTCGATGAACATCCGAAAGGATGGGGATTTTAAATTCTTTCTTAATTTCTGCCAGAACTTCAAGGCCGTCGTCCAGTCCCGGGCCGCGATAAGATGTTATAGCGGTGCGGTTGGCTTTATCATAGGAAGCCTTAAAGACAAATGGTATTTCCAGTTTGTCTGTGATGTCTTTTATCGTAGCCGCAATCTGGCGGGTGGTTTCATAATCTTCGATGACGCAAGGGCCAGAAATAAGCGCCAGCGGTGCACCCCGGCCGATGACGACGTTGCCTGTTTTGATTAGATTTGACACAGTAAATGCCCAAAAAAATGTTGATTGGTTGAATAGTTGATTCGGTTGATTGAGTTTATCGTGTACCTTGTGAAAAGTCAAGAAACGAAAACAAGCCTTGATTATCACCGGGTTAATTGTTATTTAATCAGTTTCGATTATTGTCGGCACGACGGCTTTTTTTGCATGAGGTGTCCAAATTATATTGCAGATATGAGATATATGCATATTCACAACCCATTAACCAATCAACTTATCATCCAATCAACTATGTATGAAAGACTATGAAAAAAGATAAAAAGCATACTAAATTGTGGCTGATTTTTATCGGATGCTTGATTATCGCGTTGCCGGTTGCATGGTTTTTAATGGTGCGCCTGGAGGGAAATGCGCCGACGGTGGAATTGGATCTGCTTTCCCCTTATTTGGGCCGATCACAGGAAGTTACCGTTTCAGTTTCCGACGCCGCTAGCGGTTTGCGCAGCCTCTGGGTGGGGTTGCTCAAAGACGGCAAGGAAATCGTTCTGTATGATGAGACCTTTCCTTCCGCCGGTATGTTTAAAGGCGGCACCGCCAATGATGCCGCGGTCAAGATACCGATTGCACCCATGGACCTTGGCTTTTCCGATGGGGAGGCAATTTTGCGGCTGGTCGTGCGGGATTACTCATGGCGGGACTGGTGGAAAGGCAACCAAACCTATGCCGAAAAACCGGTCGTGATCGATACCCGTGCACCTGAAATCGAGGTGTTCACAAGCGCCCATAATATCAACCCGGGCGGGGCCGGGCTGGCTATTTTTCGCACCTCGGAAACCTGCGCACAAAGCGGCGTCCAGGTCGGCGATAAATTTTTTCCCGGACATGCAGGCCATTTTAAAGATCCAAATGTATACCTGGCCTTTTTCGCATTGGGATACGACCAGGGGCGCGATACGGCGATTCACCTGACCGCTGTCGATCGGGCCGGCAACCGGGGCCAAAGCGGGATTAATTATTACATTCGTCACAATAAATTCAGAAAGGATCGCATCAACATATCCGATGGGTTTTTAAATAAAAAGCTGCCGGATTTTGATGCCATATTGCCGCGGGATCCCAAAATGTCGGCGGTGGACCGGTTTTTGTTAATCAATCGTGGGCTGCGCCAGGCCAATTACAAAAAAATAGTTGAATTGTGCCGCAAAACCGATAACAAACTGCACTGGCAGGGAGTATTTTTAAGATTGCCCAACTCAGCCAACCGGGCCCGTTTTGCAGATCATCGAACTTATTTCTACCATAAAAAAGAGATCGATCGACAGGTGCACCTGGGGATCGATCTGGCCTCGCTGGCCAACAGTCCGGTACCGGCAGCCAACAGCGGAGTCGTTGTGTTTGCGGGGCCCCTGGGAATATACGGCGGGACGACAATAATCGATCACGGTCTCGGGTTGTTCAGCATGTATTCTCATCTAAGCTTTATCGCTGTCAAAGCCGGGGACCCGATCGCCAAAGGCGCTATTCTGGGCCGGACCGGCAGCACGGGCCTGGCCGGTGGGGATCACCTTCACTTCAGCATGCTGATTAATGATACCTTTGTTAATCCGGTGGAATGGTGGGACGAAAAATGGATTCAAAACAATGTCCTGTCAAAAATTGAGCAGGTTACATCCAGCCAAAACTAGGAAAGACGCCAGATGAAGAAGCATAAAGTTAACAAAACCATCCAGGAAATCAATCAGAAAATCAAATCCGGCGACGTGGTGGTCGTTACGGCCGAGGAGATTATCGACATCGTTAATAGCGATGGCCCCGTCGAAGCGGCGCGCCAGGTCGACGTGGTCACCACCGGCACCTTCGCACCCATGTGCTCGTCCGGCGCCTTTATCAACTTCGGGCATTCAACCCCGGCAATTAAAGCCTCTAAAGTCTGGTTAAATAAGGTTCCGGCCTATGCGGGCGTAGCCGCGGTGGACTGCTACATCGGGGCAACGGAAGTTGTTGAGGATGATCCGCTCAACAAAGTGTATCCCGGTGAGTTTAACTATGGCGGCGGTCACGTCATCCAGGATCTGGTCGCCGGCAGTAAGGTGCACCTAAAAGCCACCGCCTACGGCACGGATTGTTATCCAAACCGTTTGGTCGAAAAAGATGTCACCATCCGCACCCTGCCCCAGGCAACGCTCTGCAGTCCGCGAAACGGGTATCAGAATTATAATTGCGCCGTCAATCTTACCAATAAGACCATCTACACCTATATGGGCGCTCTCAAGCCGAACGCGGGCAATGCCAACTACTGCTCCGCCGGCCAGTTGAGCCCCCTGTTTAATGATCCCTATTATAAAACCATCGGTCTCGGTACCCGCATCTTTCTCGGGGGCGGTGAAGGTTATGTGACCTGGCACGGTACCCAGCATAAACCATCGGTAAAGCGGACCCCCAAGGGGGTACCCCTGACACCGGCCGGAACCCTCTGGGTCATGGGCGACTTAAAACAGATGAGTTCGAAATGGCTGGTAGGCGTCGGTATTCAAGGTTACGGCTGCTCATTGGCAGTTGGCCTGGGAATCCCCATTCCCCTGTTGAATGAAGAGATCGCGCAATATACAGCCATCTCCGATGAGGAAATATTTACCCAAATCATCGACTACGGCAACGACTATCCCAAGGGGATCTCCCAAAGCTACGGCCAGGTAAGTTATGCTGAACTCAAAAGCGGCTCGATCGAACTCAACGGCCAGCAGGTCACAACGGTTCCCCTGTCTAGTGTCGTAAGAGCCCGTGAGATTGCCGATATTTTAAAAAAGAAGATATCCCAGGGCAATTTTATGATCGGCGAGCCGCAGTTTACCTTACCGAGCTAGTCAAATGAATACTGAAAATTGAAGATTGAATATTTTTGGAGGTCGCTGCGCTCCATGCTAAATCATTGAATACTGAAGATTGAATATTTATTGTTGGCGCCATGCGCCGCGTTAACTGATTGAATAATGAAGATTGAAGATTGAAGATTTAAGGAGGTCGCTGCGCTCCATCGGTTTAAATTTAATTAAATATGTGGTTGGCGTGCGGGTAGGGTCAGGCCGCCAAGGCGCGCATCCAGTTCTGCTCGGTATCGAATTTTCTGGATCGCAGCTCCCTGATCTGAGTCAGAGACAGGGTTCGCAGGAATGACAGCCTCAAAGTCCATAAATTCGCATTGTGGCATAATTAGAGAATTTAAATAGATAGAATACCATAAATCTTCAATCTTCAATCTTAAATATTCATTTTTATGATGTCTCAGACGATTCGATCATTTATTGCCGTTGAATTGCCGGCTGCGGTCATATCCCTGCTGGATAATTTGCAGCAGGAGCTCCAAGCATTGGGGCTGAAGGCCAGGTGGGTGCGACCGCAGAATATCCATTTGACGCTTAAATTTCTGGGAAATATAGATCCCGCAGCGATTGAGGACATTGGCGAGGCAATGGCTGAGGCTGCGGGCGATTGTGCTCCCTTTGCGCTGACCGTCGGCGGCATTGGATTTTTTCCGGGCATTAAGCGTCCCCGGGTCATCTGGGTCGGACTCGGCGGGGCGACGACGGTTTTACTAAATTTACAGCGCAATCTGGCAAACCGGCTGGCAGCTGTCGGTTTTGCCAAAGAAAAAAGATCGTTTAAAGCCCATTTAACCCTGGGGCGTATCCGGCGGGCAGTCCATCCCAATATCCTGGGCCAGGCGCTTGAGGATTATTCTGATTTAGAAAACCTGAATTTTTCCGCCGACCGAATCATTTTGTTTAAAAGTGACTTGAAGCCTTCCGGGGCGGTGTATACGCATTTGAAACAGGCAGAACTTAGGACAATGAATAATGAAAATTGAAGATTGAATATTTAAGGAGAAAAAACATGGTTATATCAGCGGAAAAAGAGAAAGCTCTGGAGACCGCATTGACTCAAGTTGAGCGCCAATTCGGCAAGGGCTCCATCATGAAATTGGGCAGCAAAGATATAATTGAGGTGCCGATCATTTCAACCAGTTCCCTGTCGCTGGACAAGGCGCTGGGCATCGGCGGGCTGCCCCGGGGCCGGGTGGTGGAAATATTCGGACCGGAAGCCTCCGGCAAAACCACCCTGGCGTTGCATGCCGTGGCAGAAGCGCAAAAAAAGGAAGGTATCGCGGCTTTTATCGACGCCGAGCATGCCATTGATATCAATTATGCCAAGCGACTGGGTGTCAATACTGATGATCTGCTGGTGTCGCAACCGGATACCGGCGAGCAGGCCCTTGAAATTACCGACATGCTGGTCAGAAGCGGAGCGATCGACATTATCGTCATCGATTCCGTGGCAGCC
This sequence comes from uncultured delta proteobacterium, assembly GCA_963710795.1. Taxonomy (GTDB): domain Bacteria; phylum Desulfobacterota; class Desulfobacteria; order Desulfobacterales; family JAFDCJ01; genus JAFDCJ01. Next base: position 144,106 of record CAVQBT010000023.1, on the reverse strand, counting down.
CTGGTGCCGCGGGCTGAAATTGAAGGTGAGATGGGCGACTCTCATATGGGGCTGCAGGCCCGGCTGATGTCCCAGGCCCTCAGAAAACTGACCGGCAACATTGGCAAAACCAGAACCACCGTTATCTTCATTAATCAGATTCGGATGAAGATCGGCGTGGTATTCGGTAACCCGGAAACGACCACCGGCGGCAATGCGCTGAAATTTTATTCTTCAGTCAGGCTCGATATCCGGCGGATCGGTGCCATTAAGGATGGACAGGAAGTCGTGGGAAATCGAACCCGGGTGCGGGTGGTAAAAAATAAATTGGCCTCGCCCTTTACGGAAGCCGAATTTGATATCACTTATGGCGAGGGTATTTCAAAAACCGGAGATCTGATCGACGTCGGCGTTGAGGCCGGGATTGTCGACAAGAGCGGTTCGTGGTATTCTTACCAGGGGGAGCGCATCGGCCAGGGGCGCGAAAATGTCAAACGGTTTCTGAAAGAAAACCCGGACATATACGACAACATATATCAGCAAGCCAGAGAAGCATTAGGGTTTGTGAAAAAAAAAGTCGAAGCGGTTGAAGCCGAAAAGAAAGAAGGCGGGAATTCGGAAGACGGAAAAAAAGGGAAGGTGAGAAGTTAGGAAGGTGGGAGGGTGAGAAAAAAGCGCATGGCGCATAGTGCAACGGGGTATCTGATGCACATACCACGTAACGCGCACCGCGCAACCCGTGACTCGCACCACGTAACACGCAACGCGTATCGCGCAGCACGCAAATGGAGTTTTAAATGACCGGAAACGATATACGGAAACAATTTCTTGATTTTTTCAATAAGCATGGCCACCAGATCGTGCGAAGTTCTTCTCTGGTTCCCCAGGAAGATCCCACGCTGCTGTTTATCAATGCCGGCATGGTTCAGTTTAAGCGCTTATTTCTGGGCGAAGAGAAAAGAAATTATGTGCGGGCCACCACCTCGCAGAAATGTGTGCGTGCCGGCGGCAAACACAATGATCTCGAAAATGTCGGCTATACGGCCCGGCATCACACCTTTTTTGAAATGCTCGGCAATTTTTCATTCGGTGATTATTTCAAGGAAGGCGCCATCGAGTTTGCCTGGGATCTGCTAACCAACGGTTATGGATTGCCGGCCGATAAATTGTGGGCATCGGTTTACCTCGATGATGATGACGCCTACGATCTGTGGTGTAAAACGGTGGGACTGCCCGAGGATCGCATTGTGAGACTCGGCGAAGCGGATAACTTCTGGTCCATGGGCGATACCGGCCCCTGCGGACCCTGCTCGGAAATCCTGATCGACCGCGGTGCGCAATTCGGCTGCGGTCGGCCGGAATGTACCGCGGGCTGCGAATGTGATCGCTACCTGGAAATCTGGAATCTCGTTTTCATGCAATATAACCGTGATGAATCCGGCAACATGACACCGCTGCCCAAACCGAGCATCGATACGGGCCTGGGGCTGGAGCGGATTGTGTCAATCATCCAGGATGTACCGACGAATTTTGACATCGACCTGATCCGTCCGATCATTGAAAAGGCCGAAGATCTGGCTGAAAAGAAACTGAACGAGTCCCGCGAGACGGAGGTGGCCATGAAAGTCATCGCCGACCACAGCCGGGCGGCCGCCTTTCTCATCAATGACGGGATTTTGCCCTCCAACGAGGGACGCGGCTATGTCCTGCGCCGCATTATGCGCCGGGCGATTCGCTATGGCCGCAACATCGGGCTGCAGCGCCCGTTTCTCTATCAAACGGCCGAAGTCGTGTTTGACATCATGAAGCCGGCCTATCCCGAGCTTTCCGAAGCCGCCGCATTTATCACCAACGTGATCAAAAATGAAGAGGTCCGGTTTCTGGAAACCCTGGATACCGGGTTGAGGCTATTAAACGATACCCTGGCTGAAATTCAGGCCGGCGGCCAAAACCAGGTGCCCGGCGATGTTATTTTTAAATTGTACGACACTTACGGCTTCCCGGTGGATATCGTGCAGGACGTCGTGCGGGACAAAAGCATGAGCCTGGATATGGACGGATTTGACCGGGCCATGGATCAGCAGCGGACCCGATCACGGACGGTGGCGACTTTTGACCGTATCAGCGAGGCCTACAAAAATCTTTCGGCCCAGGGCTTCAAGCCCGAATTCGTGGGATATGATTCCTTAAGCGGTGAGTCTAAAATACTGGTCATGGTTGCAGACGGCGAGGAGATTACCGAAGCCCAAGCAGGCCGTCAGATTGAAATCGTCACCGCAAATACCCCGTTTTACGCCGAGTCCGGCGGTCAGGTCGGGGACACCGGAACGATGTCCGGATCCGATTGCGAGGTCGAGGTGCGGGACACGATTAAAGACCCCACCGGACTTATTATTCACAAGGGAAAGGTTACGGCCGGCAAGATCAGCAAAGGCCAGGCGGTGACCCTGCAGGTGGACGGCGCCAGGCGCAGGGCCACGGAGTTAAATCACACGGCCACCCACATCCTGCATGCAATCCTGCGAACGGTCCTGGGGGATCATGTCAAGCAGGCCGGCTCACTGGTGGCCCCGGAGCGGCTGCGCTTCGATTTTACCCATTTTTCCCAGGTAAAAGCCGATGACCTGGATACCATCGAAAGGCTTGTCAACCGGCAGATCCGTGAAAACCTGCCCACGAGTACCCAGGAGATGGATGCCGAAGACGCGTTCAAATCCGGCGCCACCGCGCTGTTTGAAGAAAAATACGGCGACCGGGTGCGGGTCGTATCCCTGACCGACTTTAGCCGGGAGCTTTGCGGGGGCACGCATACCGGACAAACCGGCAATATCGGTCTTTTTAAAATTATCAGTGAATCCAGCGTCGCTTCCGGCGTCCGCAGAATTGAAGCCTTGACTGGTGAGGCGGCCCTGGACTACACCCAGCAGACCACCAAAATACTACAGGAGACGGCCCACCTGATAAAGGAAACTGCGCCGGCTATCCCCGGGCGGGTAAAAAAGATGCTGGCGGATATCAAAGCCTATGAAAAAGAGGTGGATCGACTCAAAACCAAGCTGGCTTCAGGTTCCGGCGATACCTCCGCGCAGGCCGTAAAATCGATTGACGGCGTAAACGTTTTGGTAAAAAGCGTTGCGGTGGACACCCCGGCCGCCCTGAGAAACCTGGCCGATCAGTTCAAAGATAAACTCAAATCGGGTATTGTGGTCTTAGGCAGTCAGGCGGGTTCCAAAGCCATGCTGATTGCGGTTGTCACCAAAGATCTCACCGATCGTTATCATGCCGGCAACATCGTGAAAGAAATTGCGGCTGTGGTCGGGGGCCGCGGCGGCGGCCGGCCGGATATGGCCCAGGCCGGCGGAAATCAGCCGCAAAACCTGGCGCAGGCCCTGGCCAAGGCTTACGAGGTGGTGGGGAATGTGAATGAATAATGAAGATTGAATAATGACGAATTAAGGAATTCTGTCGATTTTATAATTGATGAATTCGGATGCCATCTTGGGCCCGCGAGAACCGCGGAATATTGTCTATTTCTGCAACTGCTTTAATAGCATAAAATTACGGAGCGAAGCGACTTCCACAATTCTTCATTAGACATATTCATTATTCATTCTTCAATCAAATGCCTTTAAGCACATCGATCATAGTATACACTTTGCCGCTGATGCCGGCCGCTACTTTTTCAGCCAGATAGTGCAGGGCATCCAGGGTGCCGCGGCCGTAAATTTCTCGGCCGTTGATATTGTGGGTGAACTCGAAGCGAACGGTCCGATCTTCAGAAATCAGCGTATAGGTGTGCCACCCATGGCCGGGCAGGTATTTTTCGTCGATGCCCCACTGCGTTTGCTGAATTTCAGGATCTCTTATTTTGACAATCTGATCTTCTGCAAAAGGGACGCCCAGCTGGTTGAAGTACGTCACCATGGCCTTGGCCGTGCCGCTGGTGTCGGCCTTGCCCTTTTGATGACTCTCTTTTATCTCGAGCGTATAGCCGTCGAATAAGGCCGGAAAGGTGTTGGCGGCATACTCCATCATGGCTTGAAATCCGACGATCTGTTTGGCCATATTGGGTGCAATGACGGCCGTGATAGGCGAAGCCGTCACGGTCTTGACAAGCCTTTGGCGGTCCCCGCCGGTTGTGCCCATCACAAAAGGCAAGCCCGTTTGACAATAAAATTCGGCGTTGGAATTGACCGCCGACGGATGGGTAAAGTCAACGCTCAAAAACGGCCCCTGCTGCTTTTTTATGGTGTTAATTTTGGATGCTTTGGCATCCGGACCGATGAGCTCCAGGGCCAGCGTCTCTACTTTGTGCTCGGATTGCTGAATCTCGGGTCCGGTCAATGAATAAGGCAATAATTCAAAGCGTGGATCCTTTAAGACGTGACGGGCCACCGTTTGAGCCACACTTCCGGGCAGCCCGTTGACCATTGTTTTGATGGGGTTCATATTTTACCTCCTTCTCGATACTGGATGCTGGATACTCGATGCTCGATGCTGGATACTGGTTGCCGGCATCCGGCTACCGGCTGTCGGCAGCTGGACCCGAACATTGTGAGAAATACTTATTGTAGGGTGGGCTGTGCCCACCAAATCTCGTCGATATCCTCTGCCAATGGTGGGCAGAGCCCACCCTGCATCTGGCTGCTGGCTGCATACGGCTCGAAGTTGTATCTTAAACACCAAACACTAATTGCTAATCACTCCCGTAAATCGATCATTTCACGATTTGCGGCGAAACCATCAACGTTTGTCCCGTATCGATCTGTAAACGTCTTCAACCACTTCTGCCAGGCGCGGGAATTCACCTGGATGTCGAATCGTGAGAGTCGACCGCAGGGTTCTCAGCGCTGCCGGTATATATTGTTCGAATTGCGGTTTGCCCCTGACCCTGCTCAAATAGGCATAAGCGCCCAGGATCTGAAGGTTGCGGGTTAAGGTGCAGTAGTAAAAACAGGTTCGAAATTTGTCCGGATCCACCGCAGCCGTTGTCGACAACTGCTCAAGACTGTAGTCCAACAGCTGGTTTTGCAGGCGCTGCGGCAACTCCACGTAAGGGTCGATTAACAGGGATGCCAGATCATATTGAATCGGGCCGCTGCGCCCCCCCTGGAAATCGATAAAGAAAACAATGTTGTCGTTGAGCATAATGTTGCGAGATTGCATGTCGCGGTGCATAAATCCCATCGTCGGATTCTGCAGCGCGCGGTCGGCCAGCGCAGAAAATTCAGGCTCCAATTCCTGGAATCGGATTTTGTACCCGAGATAACCGTTTAAAAATGCCTCGTGAAAATAGCGGCACTCCTTGTCAAGGATCAATTTTTTGTCATAGACGGGAGTTTGATAGGCCCAGGTTGGGTCGAACTTTTCGGCACCGAGCCGGGACATCCGGATGATTTGATCGATAACGGATCGGTACAGCCTGATAATTGCCCGGGGGTCATCTGTCGATTGGACGGCCTGCTGCAGATGATCATCGCCCAGATCCTCAAGAAAGACGAGCCCGCAGAAGGTATCGAAAAAATATATTTTGGGTACGGACACTCCCCGGCGGAAAAGATGTTTTCCCAGCTGAACAAACGAGTCGACCTCTGATGTCGAGCGTGTTTCCCGGATACCATGGTCGACCATAATCAGAGATCCTTTGCTGTTTTTCAACCGGTACCATTGCCTCTGGGATCCATCCCCTTTGAGTTTCAGCCGGTCGATCGGCTCGCGGCCCGCATCCGGGTATACTTCTTTAAATGCCAGCGGCACCGCCCGGTCAAATGCGGCCCGGCGATAGCTTGCCGGGGTTCCGATATCCTGCCAGCGATCCTTGGGCACGACGATGGCCGCCAGCTTTTTGCCTTGCGCTAAAATTTTTTTGAATGCATCGATGCTGCTGTAAGGCCTGCCGGAGGGAATATAATCCAATACCAGCGGTTCCAGCACCTGCACCCCGGTAAAGGTCAGCAGACTGCCGGCCGTTAGACTCTCATCCCGGGACGGATTGGAAAACCCCGTAATCCACCTATTTTGCTCTACAACCACGCTGTTAAATTCAGGATCATCGCATAAAACCAGGGTGGCCGGTGCTTGCCGGCGGCAGTGCGTGCGATAAACTTCTGCCAGATCTATATCTGCAACGATGTCGGCATTGATGACCATAAAGGGCTGATTATCCCAGAAATCAGACACGTTTTTGATGGCACCGCCGGTGCCGAGTATCTCCGGTTCATAACGGGTATATATTCGGAGACTGTAATTTTGATCGGCCACAAAGCCCTCGATTTGCCGGTGCAAATGGTGGGTATTGATGATCAGGGCATCACAGCCGGCCCGCTGCAGCCGGCGGATGATCTCATCGATCAGCGGACGGCGGCCAATGGAAAACAAGGGTTTCGGTGTGTGGCTGGTATAAGGCCGCAAGCGGGTACCATATCCGGCGGCCAGGATCATTGCTTTCATCGTTCAAGTTCCGGGTTCAAAGGTTCAAGGGTTCAGAGGTTCGGGGTTCAGGGTTCAAGGTTCAAGATTCAGAGTTCCGGGCTCAAGGTTCTGGGTTTATGGGTTCAGAGGTTCTGATTTGAACAGCCAACCGCAGAGTGTCGAAAGATGGATTTGCTATGCTCTTCTTATCTCACCTTCTCAACTTCGCACCTTCAGTTTCTCTGCCTTCCGCCTTCGGACTTGCCGCTTCAACCTCTGAACCTCTGAACGCAGAACCTTGAACCTATTTTTACGGTCGCAGGTGCTTCAATGCATTTTGGATGGCTTGGGTGTAAATTTCGATTTTTTGGGTATCGTCGGAACCTTTGATCCCTTTGCTCGTGAAAAACTCAACGGCATTTTGGTAGCTGACCTTGGACAGCGCTTCTTTGCGATCGATTTCCTTGCGTTTATACATGCGGTTGCCCCGGGCTGCAATTTTTTTGAGGCGGTCTTTGGGTTTGGCTGAATTTTGAGGATTGCGCTTGTAGTAGCTGAGCACGATCCAGTACGATTCGAAATAGGTTTTAAGAAAAAGGGAAAAAAGGTTGAGTTTGCGCAAGGCGGCCGGCGTTATATCATAGGTGTCGGGCAACGTTTTATGCGGCATCACTACCGCATTGTCGATGAAGGCTTTGATACTTTTGCGGACACTATATTCCGGCCTATTTTCAACATCATAGGCGAACTCATACTTAAAGAAATCCTGCCAGAATTCAAAGCCGGTATGCAACTCGGAGGCTGAAAACCGAAAGGCATCTTTTTCCAGAATCGCCATTGCCGTATATGCGGCCGGAATAAAAAACGCGATACAGTTGTTTTTATAATATTCCAGGTTCAGTCTGTGGCTTTCATTGATTACAAAATTCTTATCCGCCGCTTTATTTTCCTTGCCTATCGGCTGCGGCTCGATGAACTTGCGCTGGCAATAGAGGTCGACGACCTGGTCAAAAACCCGCCGGTGATCGGTAACCAGGCTGTCGGCCAATTTGACGTTGTGGGCGGTCAGATATCGCAGGTAGATCTCATTGACTGCAAGCAGCTCGCTGTAAGAAAATTTGTCCGTTGCAAAGTTCAGGATGGCACTGGCAACAACCGCATACGGTGTGACCACCGTTACCCGATTGATGGCGTTGATGACCTGATAGCCTAAATTTCTGATCAGCCGGTTTTGCTCTTTGGATTTCATCTCTACCAAGGGGCGATCATAAATGCGCTGCAGCTTATTCAGGGAAATGGGTTCATGAAACTGAATATATATTTTGCCATAACGTTTTTTTAAAAATTTGCGGGCCTGAATTACCTGGAGAAAATTTTCCGATTCCTTTTGACCGCCGCCCAGTTCGTGCAGATATGATTTCTCTTCGACGATTCGATCATATCCGATATAAATGGGGACGATCAGCATGTCGTCACAGGCCCCGTTTTTGTAAGCGTTGATCAGAATCGACAACAAGCCGAGTTTGGGCCTCAGCAGTTTGCCGGTGCGACTGCGGCCGCCTTCGATAAACTGCTCGATGTTATAGCCTTCCTGGAGCAGCTTGTAGACATATTCGGCGAATACTTTGGCGTAGAGCACCGCCCCCCCGAACGTGCGGCGCAGGAAAAAGGCACCGCCGCTGCGAAATATGGGGCCCATCGGCCAGAATGACAGGTTTCTTCCGGCGGCGATATGGGGCACCGGCATGTTGTTGTTGTACAGGACGTAATCCAGAATCAGGTAATCAATGTGGCTTTTGTGGCAGGGGATTAGAATCAGGGGTCCTTTGAGTGCTTTCTGCTTAACTTGGTTGAGAACTCTATAATTGACAGCCACACCGTCGAACATATTGCGCGTGATCCAACCCACAATGACCGCGGCAATCTTTATGAAAGCCGGTTTATAATTGGCGGCAATTTCCTGCAGGTAGCCGTCGGCTTTGCGCCGAACTTCGTGTATCGGAACATTGCGGCTTTCGGCATAGCTATTCATAAATTCCTGCAAGCGGTCACCGGTCAGAATGCTTTCTTTTAACTCTTGTTTGGACTTGCGAGCCGGTCCGGTAATACTTTGACGGTGGCGATTGAGTTGAACCAGCAGATCCCTTCGCAGTATCAAGGACTGATATTGGGTAGATTGAAGCCGGAGTGCATCGGATTGCAGGTAACTTTGCAGATTGACCGGTTTGGAAACTTCCGCAAAAACCTTGCCGGGATTTTTAAAAAGGGTAAACAGGCGCCGGAGGGTACCGGGATTATTTTTATGTCCGAACAGAATATCGATCAGGGTCGGGATTTCACGGCGGGCGGTTTTGCTGAAAAATATCAGCTGCGGGATAAGATAAATCGGCCGGTCAATGGACTTCTGGGTTTCGACCAAAAATTGAATCGGATCAGTCTGGGCCTTTACAAATCGACGGTGGAACCCCTTTTTGCCGACCAGTGACAGGAAACCGCTGCGCCCGTTGATCAATTCATTTTTGAAGTATCCGCGTTCATAAGGATCGGGCCATGCTAGATACCGAATAAAGAAATCCAGCCGCGCCAATAAAATTCTGAGAAGGCGCGAGAACGGCTGACATTGATATACTTTGTAGTCAAATCCGATCTGAGGATAAGGCAGCCCTTCCTGGCGGTAGCGGCTGTAGTACAAAAGGTATTCGAAATTGCTTTTGAATTTGGTGACATACACCACAATCGCATTTTTATCCAACTGCCGGATCGTTTCGGTCTGCTCCTTGTCCACCTTGATCCCGGAGTAAAACAGCCGCAGAAGCTGGCGGGTGAATCTGCTAATGTTATCCGGCAGCAGATATGTATAGTGATCATGCGTACCGTGCAAAATTTTGCCGATCCATCCGTGCAATTTCCCGTTGCCGTCTGCCGCTGTTATCTTTTTCTTGGTTGACATGCCTGGATTCTGTGAGAAACTATTTTATGAGGTTATGCGGCTACGCCGTTGAATACCGGCGGTTTGAAATTCGCTGCTGTATTTATCTGAAAATTTAACTTGTATATCTTTAAAACTAACAGTATATAATCAGGTTTGCAATATTTTATTGGCTTGCGCATTACACTATGGTATGTTAATTTTCATATTTATCAAAAAGCATTATGCATTCATGCTTAGGTGGCGCTGCCAGGCGCCTGACATATAACTATTTTTTTATTCATTTTATGTGAAAGGAGGTTAATACTATATGAAGACGTTAATTGGCGGTGCAATCGCAGCGATACTTGGATGTATCGGGATAGTCGCCTGGTTTCCGCAATTTCTGACTGTCGTGGCCGGTACGATCCCCATCATGCTGTTGCTCGGTGGTGCCCTGGCCATCTATTTGGGTGTTGATGAACTCAAAGATACCTGGAGCGATCAGGAGACCGCAGAGACTGGAGCTGAAACCCCGGCAGAAGTTGAAAAATACAAGCAAGAAATCTCTGAGTTGAAGGATGAAATCGAGTCCTTAAAAAAAGAGTAGAAACAAGGCTATATTTTTAATATTGAGAGCCCGACAGCTCGGTTTGTCGGGCTCTTTTTGTCGCGGAATATCTGGTTTTCTTGGCCAGACCAGATAAAATTGGCTGTGGCTTGATCCAGCATAGCGGAATGATGGAATACTGGAGTCTTGGAATAATGGGTTTGGTGGAATGGGATCTGTTTTTATGGGGTTGGCACGAGACAGAATCTAAAATCTGACCATTATCCCTTTTTTGCGCTTTGCCCCATGCGCAACGCACTTCTTTTCTCCCTGTTTCACCCTCTCACCCTCTATTCTTTCCACCTTGAGCTTTGAGCTATGAGCTTTGAGCCTTTTTTATGGCCGAGGTCGCCAGAAAATCAGCCGTTTCGTTGCCCGCATGGCCGGAATGGCCTTTCACCTTGATAATTTTTAGATCTTTGAATTTGGTGATTGTTTTTTTGATGGAATCGACAATTTCCTGATTTTTTCTGGCCTTCCAGTTTGACACCAACAGTCCGTAGGCATAGTTGCTGTCGGTAAAAATCCTGACAGGGATTTCCGTACTTTTCACTGCTGCCAGCCCGGCCTGGATGGCTTTAAGCTCGGCGATGTTATTGGTGGCAGTTCCGATGAATTGAGAAATTTCTTTTTCATGCTCGCCGTAACGCAGCAGCACACCGATACCGGAAGGTCCCGGGTTGCCGGAAGAGGCACCGTCGGTAAATACGCAAATTTTATCCGCATACGCCGATTCATCCCGGGCCGTCGATTCGGCGGAAGCTTTGCCGGCGGCGGATTTTTTGCGGCGCGATTTGTTCTTCGGTTGGGTTTTGGTTCGCGGCGGCGGGGAGTCGATGGGGCTGACATTGTTGCGATTAACCCAGTACTCATAATCCTGTTTAAGCTGGTACTTGATCAAAACCTTGCCGTCTTTTATAACCGGTTCTCCCTGAGAGTCAACCGCCATCCAGACCTTGTTCGTCTTAAACCACATGCGGGTCCAGTTGTCTTTATTCTGATCCATTAGATTGATATTTCGCTCTTCCGTTTTCTGACACCACGTATGAACTGAAGGTTTCAGGTGTCAGGATAGAGCGCCTTAACTCCCTGCCACCGGAAACCTCGTATGACATTAAGTTTCTTCTAAGATTTGACTGGACGCTCGCGGCCAGCGGTGATGCTCGTTTGAAACATCGTTTATTACAAAAATTTAGTCGGACGAGCCACCGTGCCCGCCGATATTGGTCGGCACGGTGACCGACCCTACGATAGCACAAAATCAAAGTTCTTTTTTGATTATACTGGCCGCCCTCCGTCTGTGGAACACCTGCAGCCTTGCTCTGTTCTGTGATTCCCGGTTATTTGATTCTAACCCGGTCAGGTCCCAACTTCTCATCTTTTCAATTTCTCATTTTTTCAGCTTCAGTTTTTCCCACTTCCGCATTCCGATTTCCCACTTCCCACTTCTACTCATACAGATAAAAACCGCGGCGAATGTCCTTAAACCGGTTAAGATCCTCCTGCCAGTCGGCCTCAATTTCCACGATGGGGTCCAGGTTCTCCAGACGCTTGCGGATGCTGCGGTCGCCGATGATCAGATCGATGGGCATTCTCTCATATTCATATTCGTAAGGGGGCGGCTTCCATTCAAAGTGTTTGCCATGGGCTGCCATGATCGCCCTGAGAAGATGCAGCGTCGTGGCGTAGGGCTTGTATTGTGCCGGATCGGCGACATGAATTTGAAAACCCCGGCAGGGGGTTGCCTGCCATTTATTCGAAGTCGGTTCAAAAACCGCCGGTCTGAGGATTGCCCCGTCTAATTTAGTGCCTCCCAGGGCGGACATCACTTTAGCCGCATCCAGGTAAGGGGCCCCAAACAATTCAAACGGCTGGGTGGTGCCGCGTCCTTCCGATAGATTGGTGCCTTCCAATATAACCTGGCCGGGGTAGACCAGGGTCGATACCGGTACGGGTAAATTGGGCGAGGGCGCAACCCAGGGAAGGCCGGTATCATCAAACAGCATCTCCCGTTGCCAGCCGTTCATCGTGATCACGTCCAATTCACATCCGATCGCAAAGTGGTCGTTGAATAATTTGGCCAGCTCGCCGATCGTCAATCCATGGCGCATGGGAATCGGATAGCGGCCGACAAAGGAGGTGCAATCCGCTGCCAGACAATTGCCCTCGACTTGAATCCCGTTGATCGGGTTGGGGCGGTCGAGGACGATCACCCGCACGCCGCATTCTCTGGCCGCTTCCAGGCAGTAGGAAAGGGTATAAATGAAGGTGTACACCCGGGTGCCGACATCCTGCAGATCGATCAGCAGGACGTCGATCGGCTCGAACATGCGGGCATCGGGTTTGCGCGATTTGCCATAAAGGCTATATACCGGAATTTGCAGGACCAAATCCAGCAGGTCTTCGGATTCGATCATGTTGTCCTGCTTTTCGGCGAAGAAGCCATGCTGGGGAGAATACAGGGCCTTTAGCTGCTGCGGCAAGGATTTATCAATCAACAGGCGCGCATGATGAAGTTGGCTGTCGACCGAGGCCGGGTTGCATAACAGGCCGATACGTTCCTGTGATACCCATTGCCCGGGGTCTTTGATCAGTCTTTCTATGCCTGTTTGTACTTTTTGCATGGCGTTGGGGATACCTCTTTCAGTCTGACACCTTAGTTTCTTTTTCGATTAAACCGGCCGTTTTTATGCCGGCGGCCGGGCTGACACATGACACCTGAAACCAATACTATTTTATTAGCACAGCGACCGCAGAATCGAAAGCCTAAAAGAAGAAAAATAGCTTGACACTAAATATCAAAGTGTCAAAGATATGTTTTTGAAAATCGTTTCCAGCTCTAGCCTGCTGGCCGGGCTGGTGAATATTTTAAATGGCCTGCAGTGGCCGCGAGATTTTATGCCCTTATATGAATTTGAAGGCAAACGCCCGGCAGTCGATCCAACCGCCTGGATTGCTCCCAGCGCCGATGTGATCGGAGATGTGCGAATCGGGCCGCAATGCTATGTCGGCTGGGGTGCTGTATTGCGGGGCGATCATGGCAGCATTGTCATTGACGCGGGCAGTGCCGTTGAAGAAGGCGTTATTATTCATACCAGTCCTGATTTTGTGAGCCGCATCGGACCGGAAGCCACCATCGGTCACGGCGCCATGCTGCACAATGCCACTATCGGCGCCTATGCCGTGATCGGCATCCGGGCTACTGTCAGCAACTTTGCCTCGGTGGGCGAATGGTCCATTATCGGAGAGATGGGGCTGGTGCGTGAACGCCAGGCGATTTCAGCAGGGGTGATTGCCGTCGGGCAGCCGGTTAGAATCATCGGCGAAGTTGAGAAACGCCATCAGGAGCGGTGGCTTCTGGCCAAAAAGCGCTATCAGGAGTTTACCCGACGCAATCCTCTGGGGTTGAAGGAAATTAAGAATGGACGCTAAAGGGCTTACTCAAAAATAGCGTTAGATTATTTCCGAAGGTAGCCGTGAAGCCTTTAGCATTAAGCAAAATAATTCTCTTCTCTCGTCAGGACGCCGGGACGCAAAGCAAGATCGCCTCATCTGAGCGCCTTTGGCAGAGGTATTTTCCGGTCAATCCTGATATGCAAAATTACAGTCATGTTATGCGTTTTGAACCCTGAAAACGCTTGACATTTGCTGATTTTCCCCATAAATTACCAGATTTGGTTTGCTCGATTGTTCATCTGTTTTTTTCGCTTTGGTTCAAAGCTCTGGCGTCAGTTCAGAGGCTTTTTTAATTCGATCTATTATTATTGGGTGTAATTTGGAAATTAGTTTAAGCGGTATAGTTGGTATCGTTGGCAATTACGGCAGCGGTAAGACGGAGGTTGCGATCAATCTGGCCGTAAACCGCAAGCGCGCGGGCCTGGATGTCCGTCTGGCTGATCTTGATCTGGTAAATCCATATTTTAGAACCCGGGAAGCCCGTACCCAACTCGAAAAACTGGGCATCGATATGATTTTGCCGCCGGATCAGTACCTGCACGCCGACCTGCCGGTACTCAGCCCGGTTATCGCAGGTATGATCAAAAGAACCGATGGCCTGACGCTGCTGGATGTCGGCGGTGATGACGCCGGTGCCATGGTCCTGGCCGCCCTGGCGGATGCCTTTAAGGACGTTCAGGTTCATCTGCTGCAGGTGGTTAATCCAATGCGTCCGGTGACCGGTACCATCGAGGGATGTTTGAAAATCCGTCAAGAAATTGAGAAAGCCGCCAAATTGAAGATCACCGGCCTGATCGGCAACGCAAACCTGATCGACGAGACGGGTGCCGACGAGATTTACAGCGGCTATGAATTTGTCTGCCAACTAGCGGCTGAAAGCGGCTTGCCGCTGGAATTTATTACCGTTGCCGGCGCGATTTTGTCCCGCATCGACTTAAAGCGGTTTGCCTGCCCGGTGCTGACTATTGCCAGACAGCTGGTGCCGCCCTGGCTGAAGGCCGGGGATTTTTGAAGTGGGAAGTGGGAAATTGGAAGTCGGAAGTGGGAATTCGGAAGTTGGAAGTGGGAAGTTGGACCCGTCGTCGTCGGATAGGGCGGGACTATGCCGCGGCTAAAGATGCAGAAGGTGGAAAAGAAAGAAGTTGGGAAGGTGAGAAGGTGAGGGTAGCGCATAGAGCATAGGGCAAAGCGCATGGCGGTAAAAGAAAACATCGAAGGGATGAATTCCATCCATTTTTTATGAATAAAAAAGACAGAGCGCAGCGATTCTTTAATTATTCATTATTCACTATTCATTTTTCATTCAAAAGGGGTTTTTTGTATGGCATATGAACACACGATTGATACGGACGGTTGTAAAGGCTGTGGATTATGCGTCAGCGTATGTCCCAAAAATGTTCTGGAAATTTCTAATGACGTCAACGTCAAAGGCTATTTTCCGGCCTATCAGGCGCGTCCGGAAGACTGCATATTTTGCGCCATTTGCTGCACCATGTGCCCGGATGTTGCCATAACGATCAGGGAAATCGAAGCGGAAGCGGTAGCAGCCAAACAAACGGAGGTTGAAGATGAGTAAAGTTCTGATGAAAGGCAATGAAGCCATTGCCGAGGCTGCCATTCGGGCGGGATGCCTGAACTATTTCGCCTATCCGATCACCCCTCAGACGGAGGTGGCGGAATATCTTGCCAAACGCCTGCCGGAAGTCGGCGGTGTTTTCCTGCAGGGTGAGAGTGAAGTGGCGGTTTCCTATATGATCTTTGGTGCTTCGGCTTGCGGGGAGCGGGTGTTTACGACCTCGTCGAGTCCGGGGGTCAGCCTGATGAGTGAAGGCATCAGTTACATAACCGCCGCCGAGTGTCCAGCCGTATTTGTCAATATCATGCGCGGCGGTCCCGGGCTGGGCGGCATTTTGCCCTCCCAGGCTGATTATTTCCAGTCGACCAAGGGCGGCGGGCACGGCGACTACCGACTGCTGTGCATGGCTCCGGCCAGTGTGCAGGAAGCTGTCGAGATGGTGATGCAGGCTTTCGGCCTGGCGGAGAAATACCGCAACCCGGTCATGATCCTGGGCGACGGCTTAATCGGTCAGATGATGGAGCCGGTCGAATTTCCGGATCGACTTAAAATCGAGCCGTCGAACAAAGACGACTGGGCCACCAATGGCATGGACACCCGCCATAGCACCACCCGCAACCTGGTAAAAACGCTCTACCTGAACCCCGAAGAACTCAATGCCCATAATTTAAAATTAAAAGCCAAATATGACCGCATGGAACAGGAAGAGGTCCGCTTCGAAAACTATAACATGGACGGGGATTTCCAAGGCTTAATCATCAGCTACGGTACCATGAGCCGGGTTTGTCGGACCGCCATTGACATCCTCAAGGGGCAGGGATTGGAGATCGGGATGCTCCGGCCGCAATTTTTGTTCCCCTTTCCGCGCAAGGCTATCCATGAGGCTGCCCAAAAAGAAAGCTGTCAGGCGGTATTCAGTATTGAAATGAGTATGGGACAGATGATGGAAGATGTGGACCGTAGTGTTTGCGGGCAAAGGCCGGTGCACTGGTATGGCAAGTGCGGCGGGGAAGTACCGACACCTGAAGAGGTGATGGATACCGTACGATCGATAGTTAAATAGTCAAAAGGAGTAACTCTAATGGGAAAGACTTTTAAAAGACCCGAAGCCCTTGCTGATACGGCGACCCACTACTGCCCGGGATGTACCCACGGTGTGGCCCATCGGCTGGTGGCCGAAGTAATTGATGAACTTGGCATTCGAGGTCGAACCGTCGGTGTTGCGCCGGTCGGATGTGCGGTGTTGATGTACAATTATTTCACATTTGATTTTCAGGAAGCAGCTCATGGCCGGGCACCCGCCATGGCCACCGGAATAAAAAGGGTTCGACCCGACCTGGTCGTTTTCACCTATCAAGGGGATGGTGATCTGGCAAGTATTGGATTGGGTGAAATCGTTCACGCAGCCAATCGCGGCGAAAAATTTACCACGATTTTTATTAACAATGCCGTTTACGGCATGACCGGCGGTCAGATGGCCCCCACCACAATGCCGGAACAGAGAACCACGACATCGCCTTTTGGGCGCAAATCGGATTTTACCGGCATGCCCATCAAGGTTGCCGAATTGCTGGCAGCCCTGACGACCCCTTCATATATTACCCGGCAGACGTTGATATCACCCAAATATATCAACCGATCCAAAAAAGCCATTAAAAAGGCTTTTCAGTATCAACTGGAAAATCGCTGTTTCAGCCTGGTGGAGTTGATCAGCACCTGCCCCACCAACTGGGGAATGACGCCGATCGATGCGCTGAAGTGGGCCGAAGAAAAGATGCTGCCGTATTTTGAACTGGGTGATTATAAGACACCGGAAAATAGTTGAATTCGGAAATCGGAATTGTTTGAAGTCGGAAGTGGGAATGCGGAAGTCGGAAAGACTGAAAGTGGCAATCCGGAAGTGGGAAGCCGGAATGTGTAAGTCGGAAATGAAAGAATTCGGAAATCTGAATTTTTACTTGCTTTTTCAGGAATAGCGGATTTAAGGTAAATAAAAAAATAAAATGCGAAGCGTTCGGTAATTATTCAGCCGGGGCTTCGCGCTATCAACATAATTCGTTACTCACAAGAAAGAATGCCTACCTGATTAGGCGATCTTTAAGGGCGGAATAATTAGGAGGAGTAATGCAAAGTGAAATTCAATTCGCCGGCTTCGGCGGACAAGGGATCATGTTAATGGGGCAGATCCTGGCCCAGGCCGCCATGAATGAAGGATCCGAGGTCGTCTGGATTCCTTCATACGGTCCTGAGATGCGGGGCGGCACCGCCTATTGTACGGTGGTAATCAGCGACAAGCTCATCGGTTCGCCCATTATTCGCAATCCCCAGCATCTGGTTGCCATGAATCGTCCTTCGCTAGAGAAATTCGCGCCGACCATTAAACCCAATGGGGTAATATTCGTCAACAGTTCCATTATTTCCGTCGATGCCGGCCGTGACGATGTGGATGAAATTCGAGTCCCGATCATTGAAATTGCCAAAGCGCTGGGTAATATCAAAGTCGCCAACATCGTGGCGCTGGCGGCATTTGTGAGCCGCAGCGCCGTGGTCAAGTTTGATTCTCTGCAAACCGCGGTCAAAGATAAATTTGCCCAAAAAGAAAAGCTCATTCCCCTCAACATGAAAGCTCTTGAGGAAGGGCGGAAGGCAGCGCTTGTCAAATGAAGCTTGCCGTGCCCGATTATATCCTGTCATTAAAACCGTATGTGGCCGGAAAACCCCTCGAGGAACTCGAAAGAGAATTCGGCATCAAGGATGCCGTTAAGCTTGCCTCCAATGAAAATCCCCTGGGGCCGTCTCCCATGGCATTAGAGGCCATCCGGCGCGGCGCCGCAAATCTGCATCGATATCCCAATAGCGGTAGTTATGATTTGTGCCAACACCTTGCCCGGCAATTGAACATAAAGTGCGAAAACATCGTTCTGGGCAATGGATCCGATGACCTGATTGCCATGCTGGCCCGGGTGCTGCTGCAGCGTGGGGATGAAGTGGTACTGCCGGAGCCGTCCTTTCTGTTCTACGAAATTGTCATTCAAAGTTCGGGCGCGGTTCCGGTCGGCATACCGTTAAAATCTCAAACCACCGACCTGGATGGGATGCTGGACCGCATCGGTCCGAAAACCCGGCTGGTTTTCGTGAATAATCCTCATAACCCGACCGGTTCACTGATTACAAAGCCGGCGCTCGACGCATTTGTTGATGCGCTTCCGGCCACCGTCGTCTTGGTAATTGATGAGGCCTATATCGAGTTTGTCCAAGATCCCCGTTGCCCCAACAGCATCGATTATCTGAGTTCGGGCAAAACGGTCGTCGGTTTGCGCACATTTTCAAAAGCTTACGGATTAGCCGGGCTGCGCATTGGATACGGACTGATGCCGGCCTATTTCGCCGAACTTCTCCATCGGGTCCGGCAGCCGTTTAATGTGAACACCCTGGCCCAGGCGGCGGCCATAGCCGCCCTTGGGGATCAGGATTTTCTGGCCGAAACCGTCCGGCTGGTGAACGCTGAATTGGATTTTATTTACCAGGGCCTGGATGAGCTGGGTATCCCCTATTTCCGGTCCAGTGCCAATTTTTTGCTTATCCGGCTGAAGAAAAATGCGGATGCCGTTTTCGAAGATCTCCTCAGGCAGGGAGTCATTGTGCGCTCCATGTCGTCTTATGGATATCCGGATTACATTCGGGTCAGCGTCGGGCAGCATCATGAAAATGTGCGCTTTTTGGCGGCCTTGGCGAAGGTCGTCTGAAATCGGAATTGGGAATTCGGAAGTGGGAATTTGGAAGTCGGAAGTGGGAATGCGGAAGTGGGAAAAAAGGAAGATGAGAATACGGATCTGGGAGCATAAAACTTGACGGCCAGCATGTGTCATATTCGTCAAAGCAAAAAGAAAACTGCTGACCCTTTTTTGATTAAATCGATAGAATACCTTAATTTTAGGCATTCATTGTCATAAGAATAATTTTGCATAAATTGCAAAGAAAAATCGATTAAGACTTTAATATCAAATAAGCTGATGAAAAAACTGTTAATCACCATCGATGGTCCGGCGGGGGCCGGCAAGACGACCGTCAGCCGGGCACTGGCGGATCGGCTGGACTATCGTTATATCGATACCGGCGCACTATACCGGGGGGTGGCGCTGGCGGTTAAAATCCAGGGGATTGATCCGCAAAATGATGCCGACCTGAAACAGCTTTGTAAGGGACTGAAATTGACTTTCGTTGCAAACGAAGCGGGCTTGCGTCTTATTTCCAACGGGCAGGATATCTCCGAGCGCATTCGGACGCCGGAGATTACCATGCTGGCCTCGGCGGTCTCGGCCCGACCGGTAGTACGGGAATATCTCCTTGATTTACAGAGAGATATGGGAAACGAGAAGGCCGTTGTGTTTGAAGGCCGCGACATGGGAACCGTCGTTTTCCCGGCCGCCGACGTAAAATTTTTCCTGGATGCGTCCACCTCAAAACGGGCTGAGCGGCGCTTTGATGAATTAAATTCAAAAAACGGCCAGACCCTGGATGAAGTCGAGCGGGATATTCAACAGCGGGATCAAAATGACAGCACCCGGGAAGTGGCTCCGTTAAAGCCGGCCCGGGATGCCATCATCATCGACTCGACCGATCTGACGGTTGAGCAGGTGGTTGAATTGATGGTGTCGCATATTTAAATAAGAAATATCGAAATTAATTATTGCTTTTTTCAACGAGTCTGCTAAATACACTTGATTGTGCTATTCTTACAGGGAATATGACTAAATTGGCTAAGGGGGAATTTTAATTTTATGGTTAATGTCAACGACAATGAAGTAAACGAAAGCGCCAACCCGTCTGAACTGTCTGCTGAAGGCAGCGCGCAGCCTTCAAATTCGGTGGATGAATCGCCAGATGCTGTGCAAGCAGCACAAGATGTTGGGGACGCCTCACCAAAAGATGAACTCGCATCCCAAGCGGCTAGGCCTGAACAGCCTGCCGAATCCTCACCGGACTCCAGCGAAAGCATGGAAAATGTGATGAATTTGTATGAAGAAAGCTTTAAGCGTTTCGCGGAGGGCGAAGTCGTCACCGGCCGAATTATTTCGGTCGACAAGGACCATGTTCTGGTAGATATCGGCTATAAATCCGAGGGACAAATACGGATCCATGAATTTAAAGACGAAGAAGGCAACATTGCGGCCGAAGTCGACGATTCCGTCGAGGTGATGGTTGAGTGGTGGGATGACGAGGAAGAACGCGTGGTTCTTTCCAAAGAAAAAGCCGCCAATATTAAAACATGGGATGCCATTAAAAAATCCTATGACGAGGACGGGACGGTTGAAGGTGTCATATCCAATCGGGTCAAAGGCGGATTTTCGGTGGATATCGGGGTCCAGGCCTTCTTGCCCGGTTCCCAAGCGGACTTGCGGCCCATTCGCAACCTGGACGAGCTAGTCGGGCAAACATTTGAATTTAAAATTTTAAAATACAACCGCAAACGCAGCAACATTGTGTTGTCACGCCGGGCTATCCTGGAAAAAGAACGAGAAGAGAAACGAGCCACGACACTGGCATCTATCCATGAGGGTAAGGAAGTCGAGGGCATCGTCAAGAATATCACCGATTACGGGGTGTTCATCGATCTTGGCGGTGTCGACGGTTTGCTTCACATTACCGATATTTCCTGGGGCAGAGTCAAGCACCCGTCGGAACTTTTTGCGGTCGGCGATTCGATTAAGGTAAAAATATTGAGTTTCGATTTAGAAAAGGAACGGGTCTCCCTGGGCATGAAACAACTCACGGTTGATCCGTGGTCGATTGCTGCGGAAAAATATGCGGTGGGTTCGCGGATCACCGGGGTGGTTGTCAGCCTGACCGATTATGGTGCATTCATTGAACTGGAAGAGGGAATTGAGGGATTAATCCACGTATCCGAGATGTCCTGGACCCGTAAAATTCGTCATCCTTCCAAAGTTGTATCCGTCGGAGAAGAGGTCGGCGCGGTGGTTCTCGACATCAAACCGGAAAATCGCCGGATATCTCTCGGCATGAAGCAGGTCGTTCCGAATCCGTGGGATGTGATTGCTGAAAAATATCCTGTCGGCACCACCATCGAAGGCAAAATCAAGAATATCACCGATTTTGGCCTTTTTATCGGAATTGACGAGGGGATTGACGGTCTCGTTCACATTTCGGATATTTCATGGATCAAACGTATCAAACATCCCTCGGAACTCTATAAAAAGGGAGATGTGGTTCAGGCCATCGTGCTGGACATCGAAAAGGAGAGTGAACGCTTTTCCCTCGGAATAAAGCAGTTGCAGGATGATCCGTGGAAAAGCGTGGCCCAGCGATACGAAGTCGGCAAAGAGATTACCGGCACCATAACCAATTTAACGGATTTCGGGATTTTTGTCGAACTTGAGGAAGGCATCGAAGGGCTTGTCCATGTTTCGGAGATCAGCAAAGAGAAGATTAAAACTCCGGTCGGCAAATATAACATCGGCGAAGTTATTACCGCCAGAGTCATGAATATCAACAGTGATGAACGACGAATCGGGCTTTCAATCAAGCGCATGGAAATGGATGATGATCAGAGCCTGTTGAGCGAATACGTCAACAATATGGGACCGGCAACATCTTCGTTTGGTGAAATTTTGCGGGAGAATCTGCAGGGAAAACTTAACGAAGAATAAATTTTTGAAAGCAAAAATTTATATTTAAAGTTATAAAAGATGGTTAAGGACGCCTGCCCGTCGCTGCTTCAGCGATGAGGCGGGCGTCTTTTATCCCGAAGTTGAGAAATTCGTCATCGGGGACAGATCAGCAATAATAGGCCTGGGCGTAATCGGATGCAATGGAATAGTGGAGTAATGGAATGTTGGGTCTGGCGGAATGAAATCTATTTTAAATAGATCGTACTGATCAGAATCTAAGATCCGGATATCAAGCTATTTTCATACCCAATATTCCTTTTTTCCAGTATTCCATTATTCCATTGATTATCAAAGACAAACACCGCTTTTCTGAGCTATAATTCGTTGTGAAATCGAGCTACCACCGATTTACTCAAACAGACTGACATCCCCCATGCCCTTGCGGATTACCTCGGGTATGTCATCGATCAACGAAATGACGCTTGAAGGCCGGCCGGGTACGATGCTGCCGTCAATCACGGCTTCTACCCGCTTGCCAAAGAAATCGTGGATCAAGGATGCATCGTGAAAGACAGTGCCGTCCGGCATCGTTGCGCTGGTGGTCAATAGCGGGTTTTCAAGCTCATTGACCAGGGCCAGGCAAATGGGGTTGTCCGGCACTCGAATTCCGGCCGTCTTGCGCTTGGTCAGCATGATTTTAGGGACCAGCCGGGAGCCCTCCAGTATGAACGTGTAGGGTCCCGGTAAAAGCCGTTTCATGGTTTTATAGGCATAGTTGGAAACCTTGGCATAGTCGCTGATATTTTTGAGTCCCGAGCAGATAAAACTGAACGGTTTGCTTTTATTCCTCTGTTTTAGCTGATAGATATTTTCAATGGCTTTCTTGTTCATAATATCACAACCGATGCCATAGTAGGTGTCGGTCGGATAGACAACAATGCCGCCTTTTTTTAATATCTCCACCACCTTGTGGATAAGCCGCAGCTGGGGATTTTGTTGATTAATTGTTATCAGCATCGAAAAATTCAGTCGTTATGATTGAATGCGTGAAAGAGTTTTCTTTATTATGGCATCATACTCGATGTCAAGGTTACAATTAAGGATTGCCAAAGTTGTGACCATTTGCTATTCGATCATTCCATTAATCCGAAATAAAATTTAGGCCACTAAGACACCAAGGCACCCAGAAAGATTATATACTTTGCGGCTTCGTGTCTTGGTGGCTATATAATAGCAATTTAATACTAAAAAGCCCTTGGGAGGTCCGCGATGCCAAAAATTCCGCCTGAAGAAGCCTATTCATTTGACGACGTCCTGTTAATCCCAAATTATTCGGATATCGTCCCCAAAGATGTCGATATCAGCACGCGCCTGACGAAAAATATTTCGCTGAATATCCCCCTTATTAGTGCCGCCATGGACACCGTGACCGAGGCAGATGCAGCCATTACCATGGCCCAGGAAGGCGGTATGGGGTTTATCCATCGCAACCTGAGCATCAACAGCCAGGCCATGGAGGTGGCCAAGGTTAAAAAATCGGAAAGCGGAATGATCGTCGATCCGGTCACAATCCGCCCGGACCAAAAGGTCGATGAAGTATTAACCCTAATGGAACAATACCGCATTTCCGGTGTTCCGGTGACCGAGGGCGATCAACTCGTTGGGATCGTCACCAACCGGGACCTGCGATTTGAGACCGATCTGGATAAACGAGTCGCCGAGGTCATGACCCGGGATAATCTGATAACGGTCCCCGAAGGCATCAATCTGGACGAATCCAAAAAACTGCTGCACCAACACCGCATTGAAAAGCTTTTGGTGGTTGACAAAGATGGTCGTCTGACGGGGTTGATCACAACCAAGGATATTGAAAAAATAAAAAAATACCCCAATGCGTGCAAAGATTCCCGGGGGCGATTGCGCGTGGGTGCCGCTGTCGGTGTCGGCCCCGATATGCTCGAACGGGCCGAGGCATTGATTAAAGCGGGCGCGGACATAATCTTAATTGACACCTCCCACGGTCACTCGTCCAATGTTATCAATGGTGTCAAAACGCTAAAAAATACGTTTGACGGGGTCGAGGTGATTGCCGGCAATGTCGGTACCGCCAAAGGCGCCGAGGACCTGATCGATGCCGGTGTCGATGGTGTCAAAATCGGTATCGGCGGCGGGTCCATTTGCACCACCCGTATTGTTGCCGGAATCGGTGTGCCCCAGATGACCGCCATCATGAATTGCCGGGCCGTAGCCAGCAAAACCGGCATCCCCTTGATTGCAGACGGCGGCATTCGATTTTCCGGTGATATTACCAAAGCCATCGGAGCCGGCGCGCATTGTATTATGGTCGGAGGGCTTTTGGCCGGAACCGAAGAAAGCCCGGGGGAGGTCGTTTTTTACCAGGGACGCAGCTACAAAATGTACCGCGGCATGGGATCGATCGAAGCCATGAAAAAAGGCAGCAAAGACCGCTATTATCAAAGCGAGCAAACCGAGGACGATAAGCTGGTCCCCGAGGGGATTGTCGGTCGTGTACCCTATCGGGGTACACTTTCATCCAATATTTATCAGCTCATCGGGGGCTTGAAATCCGGCATGGGATACTGCGGCTGCCGCACATTGGATGAATTGCGCGAAAAGGCCAGGTTTATCAAAATAAGCGCTGCCGGTATGCGCGAAAGCCACGTGCATGACGTTATAATTACCAAGGAAGCGCCGAATTACCGCTTGGAATAGCCGGCGGTGCGCAACCTGTGGTCTGTGGCAGGCTGGAGTAGTTGCACGGGTGACTGGTTGATTAAGTTGATTGGGTGATTGGTTAATTGGTAGATCAGATGTTCCGCCGGAGGTGAATCAGCCCAGCCGCTGGCCTGAAAAGCGGGCGGTCTAATCCAAAAAGAAACTTCCTAGCTTCACCGAGCTATTTATTGATTGTGGCAGCGGTTGGCAACCGCGATTTCAGTCATTTTTATTTTCTCCCAATTATGATATGTTAGCAGTTACCTGAATTTTTCGCGTGCAAAACTCAGGCATTGACCGACACCGGAAATCCGAATCCCGAACCTCGTAACGCGCAACTCGTAACTCACAACACACGGCACGCAACACACTACTCGCAACTCGAACCCGATAACTAACCCATAAGGTATACCGCGCCATGACAACCTCCAACATTCCCGACTTCGTTCATCTCCACGTTCATACCCAATATAGTCTGCTGGATGGTGCCATCCGCATCGACGATCTGTTGCAGCGGGCATCTGATTTCGATATGCATTCGGTGGCGACTACCGATCACGGCACCATGTTCGGCGCCGTCGAGTTCTTTGAAAAAGCCACCAAGGCCGGCATCAAACCGATCATCGGCGTCGAAATTTACGTCGCGCCCCGCAGCCGGTTTGATAAAACACCACTGGACAACAAGGGCCTTTCACATTTGATCCTGCTGGCCGAAAACCAGGAGGGCTATCGCAACCTGTGTAAATTGGCCTCGGCGGCCCAGCTCGAGGGATTTTACTACAAACCCCGGATCGATAAACAGCTTTTAAGAGAGCACAGCAACGGGCTGATTGCCATGACCGCCTGCCTGCACGGTGAGGTTCCGCGGCGGATTCGCGATAGCAGCCTGGATATCGCCGATGCCGCCGCCCTGGAGTATCTGGACATATTCGGCGAAAACAATTTTTATCTCGAGGTCCAGAACAACGGCATCGATATCCAGGAGCACGTCAACCAAGCCCTTTTAGACATGAGTCAACGATTGTCGATTCCCCTGGCGGCCAGCAATGACTGTCATTACCTGCAAAGAGAGGACGTCCGCGCCCACGATGTTTTATTGTGCATTCAAACCGGCAAAACCATTCATGATAACGATCGGCTGAAATTCAGAACCGACCAGCTCTATTTCAAGTCTAAAGCGGAAATGCATGCCTACTTTAAATCCTACCCCGATGCGCTTAGCAACACGGTGGACATCGCCGGCCGCTGCAATCTGGAATTTGATTTTAAAACCTATCACTTTCCAAAATTCAATGCCGGATCCGAGCAAAATGTCGACGAGGTGTTTGATGAAAAGGTGCGGGCCGGGTATCGCACGATTATCGGTCGCCTAAAAAACAAAACCCCGGACCTCGATGAAACGGTTTATCAGAAGCGACTTGACTATGAGATCTCGACCATCAAAGATATGGGATTTCCCGGCTATTTTTTAATCGTCGCCGACTTTATTCGCTATGCCAAGCAGTCGGGTGTCCCGGTGGGACCCGGCCGGGGTTCGGCGGCCGGCAGCCTGGTGGCCTATAGCCTGGGAATTACCGATCTGGATCCCATCGCCCATGGATTAATATTTGAACGCTTTCTCAATCCGGCCCGTAAAAGCATGCCGGATATCGATGTTGATTTTTGTATCGACGGCCGGGAGGACATCTACAAGTATGTGGTCGAAAGATACGGCGGCGGTGATTATGTGGCCCAGATCATCACCTTTGGAAAACTTAAAACCCGGGCGGTAATCCGTGATGTCGGCCGGGCGCTGGATATCCCGCTGCGCGAAATCGATGCAATTGCCAAGATGGTGCCGGATGTTTTAAATATCAGTCTCGACGCGGCCTTAAAGCAGGAGCCGCGTCTGGCCGAAGTGGCTGAAAAAGATCCCAAAGTGGCCGACCTGATCCAGATCTGCCGGGTGCTCGAGGGCCTGCCGCGGCACGCCTCCACCCATGCCGCCGGAGTTGTGATTGCCGACCGACCGCTGGTCGATTATCTGCCTTTATACAAGGGCAAAAAAGGGGAGGTGGTCACCCAGTACGACATGAAAATCGTCGAAAAGATCGGGCTGGTCAAGTTTGACTTCCTCGGGTTGCGCAACCTGACGGTGATTGCCAAAACCCTGGCATTGATCGAACGGCAGGGCAAACCGCCGCTGGACCTCGAAAATATCGAGCTGACGGATCCGGACACTTACCGTCTGCTGGCTGCCGGAGATACCACCGGCGTCTTTCAGCTCGAAAGCTCGGGCATGAAGGATCTGCTCGTGCGTTTGAAACCGGAATTTTTCGATGATATCATCGCACTGGTGGCCCTTTATCGTCCCGGTCCCATGGAAAGCGGGATGATTGACGATTATGTGGCCCGCAAACATGGTAAAAAAGCGGTGGAATACATGGTGCCTGAACTCGAGCCCATCCTCAAGGAAACCTATGGGGTGATCGTTTACCAAGAGCAGGTCATGAAAATCGCCGGTGATCTGGCGAATTATTCCATGGCAGAGGCCGATGATTTGCGCAAGGCCATGGGCAAGAAAATCCCGGAAATTATGGCCGCTCATCGCCAGCGTTTTGTACAGGGGGCCCAAGCCAATAAAATCTCCGCCGACCGGGCCACCAAACTGTTCGATTTGATTGAAAAGTTCGGTGGCTATGGATTTAATAAATCCCACAGTGCCGCCTATGCCCTGATTGCCTATCAAACCGCCTTTCTTAAAGCACATTATCCGGTGGAGTTCATGGCATCACTGCTGACCAGTGAAATGCATTCCACCGACGGCGTGGTTAAGTTTATCGCCGAATGCCGCAGCCACAACATCCCGATTCTGCCGCCGGACATCAATGACAGTGATATCGAATTTACGGTGGACGGCTCCAGTATCCGTTTCGGGCTGGTGGCGGTTAAAAATGTCGGTGAAAACGCCATTGAGGCTATTATTGCCGGTCGGCAGGAGAAACGATTAGAATCCTTGTTTGATTTCTGTGAACGGGTGGACCTCAAAAAGGTTAACAGACGGGTGATTGAAAGCCTGATCAAATGCGGTGCATTTGATTCAACCGGCGCCAAACGATCCCAGATGATGGCGGCCCTGGAAGGAGCGCTCGACTATGGCCAGCGAGTTCAGCGGGAGCGCAACGACCCGCAGATGGGACTATTTGATGTCGTCGAAGAAAACCAGCCCAGCATCAACGCTCCCGTGCTGCCCGAGATCGGAGAATGGGATGAGAAACAGTTTTTAACCTTTGAAAAAGAATCGCTCGGATTTTATTTGACCGGTCACCCCCTGACGCGTTTTGAAACCCTGTTGGATAAATTTACCAATGCCGATGCCATTTCCATCAAAGAGTTAAGTGACGGCGGTGTTGTCAGAATTGGCGGACTTGTCCAAAGCGTCAAAACCATCAAGACTAAAAAAGGTGATCTGATGGCATTTGTGTCCATCGAGGACCTGCACGGCGCGGTTGAGGCGATCGTTTTTTCGCGTGTTTTCAACGGTGTCAGAGACTTGCTGGTGGTGGACAAACCCCTGCTGATACAGGGACAGGTTCAAAAAGACGAGCAATCGGTAAAAATTCTGGCCGATACGGTGATTCCCATTAACAAAGCCGAAGAAACCTGGACGGCGAGTGTCCACTTGAATTTGGAAATTAGCCGGACCGATCGGGAAATACTGACGGATTTACACGCCATCCTGGAGCGACACCCGGGGGGATGTCCGGCATTTCTGCATTTACGCAGCCCCGACAACACAGATTCAGTCATCGCCCTGGCGGAGGCATTGAAGTTAAAAGCCGGCGGGACTTTAAGCCTTGAGGTCAATAATTTCCTGGGCTATCAGGCCGTTGAAACCCACTGCAGCGCGGTGCCGGCCGCATCGGCCTTAAACGGCCTCAACCGCAATGGCCGAAAGGAGAAACCGTTTAATGGCGGATTCAACCGGTAATGCTTACGCAATTTTGCTGGCCGGCGGCACTGGAACGCGTCTATGGCCCGTGTCGCGCGAATTGTACCCCAAACAGCTGGTCAAATTCATCGGCAATGATTCACTGGTGCAAAGCACGATTAAACGTCTGGACCCGCTGCTGGACCTGGAGAAGGTTCGGGTTGTCTGCGGCGAGCAGCACTATTACGAAATTGCGCGCCACATCGATGATATCGGTCTCGTATCCGAAGGTAAAATTATCCAGGAACCCAGCGGGCGCAACACGGCACCGGCCATCCTGCTGGCCGCCTTTCACATCCATCACGCGGCAGCAGACGGGATCATGTGCGTTTTTCCGGCCGATCATGTGATCGGCAATATCGAATCCTTTCACGAGCGGCTGGGCCTTGCGATTGATCTGGCCAACGGCGGGGAAATCGTCACCTTCGGGATCAAACCGAATTACCCTGAAACCGGATATGGCTACATTGAAGGCGGTGACGGTGTTTCCAGGGGCGCCCTCAAGGTGAAGCGTTTTGTTGAAAAGCCGGACCGGTCCACCGCTGAACAATATATCAAGGCCGGCAATTTTTTCTGGAACAGCGGGATGTTTGCCTTTAAAGCGTCCGTTTTGCTGGAGGAATTCAAAATCTATCAGCCCGAAATGCTGGCCACCATGGAGGCCTGTTTTTCGGCCGACCAGCCGCTTGCCGCGCAAGATTATAATCGACTGGAGAATATCTCGATTGACTACGCCATCATGGAAAAAACCGACCGATGCGTCGTGGTGCCGTCCGACTTCGGCTGGAGCGACATCGGGTCCTGGAAGTCGCTGTATGATTTCCTGGAAAAAGATGCGGCCAACAACGTCATCGAGGGCGACGTCATTGCCCGGGACACCCGTAATTGTTTTATCCAGGGTCATGACCGCCTGATCGCCGCCAACCGCCTGCGGGATATGGTGGTGGTGGAGACCCCGGATTCCATTTTTGTCTCGGACATCGAACACAGCCGGGATGTGAAATCAATTGTTACGGAATTAAAAGACCGCGGGCGCAAGGAGTACCAGCAGCATCGCACCGTCTATCATCGGTGGGGCATCTCCAAGCTGCTCGAACTCAGAGACCATTATATGGTGGCCGCGTTGACGGTTTATCCGGGTTCGAATCTTCAACTGTCGGATGGCGAGAATAGAATACAGCATCTTTTTGTCCTAGCTGGGGAAGCCCGAATAAGTGACGATTCACATAATAAGACTGTGAGTTCAGGGGAGTCATTTACCAGTGCGGCCGAAGGTCAGGTTAGGATAGAAAATGCAGGCAACAAAGAGATCGGCCTGATCCAGATGAGGTTGGATCAAAAAGCGAAATTTTTCAAGAAATAAAACCATGGCCAGGCAGCAACAGGTTTAAAGTGCAATTTTTGCAAGAACCTCGGCATCGCCAATTACTATGATTTTATCACCACAAGCCAATTCATCATCAGCCCTTGGTATAAATTTGTATCGCGACTCACCGATTTTTTTTATCGCTATAATCTGTGTGTTATATTGATTTGTTAAATCAATTTCTCGCAGAGTTTTTGGGGCAATTTTTTCTACAGCCAGCTCACGGATAACCATATCGGTATCGAATGGCAGTTTTTCAATCAGACCCGGCATATCGATTCTGTAGGCCAGCTGTTCGGCCGCCAAGTGTTCCGGGATAATTACCTCGTCAGCCCCCACTTTTTTTAATAATTTAGCATGGTCCTCATGAATTGCCTTAACCCAGACGTTTGGTACAGCTAACTCCTTGAGATACATCGAAATCATCGTGCTCGCAGAAATAGAATTACCAACACTGACCAAAATATGGGTCATATCCGAGATACCGATTTGTTCAAGCGCTTGCTTTTGAGTTGCGTCTGCTTCAAAAACCTGAGAAAAAATTTTCTTTGCCTTGTCAATATTTTCTTTTTGGCAATCAACACCAAGCACATTATGGCCCAGATTAAGAAGCGTCATTCCAAATTTGTATCCAAATTTACCGAGTCCAATTATACCGACCTGTGAATTTCTTGCCATAGTGGATACTCCTTATTATCCGATTATCAGATTCTCTTCCGGCAGCGTATAGTACTGAGTTTTTTGACCGCTTTGAACGGCTGCGACAAATAATAATGGCCCTAGCCGGCCCACAAACATCAGCACGATTAGAATCCACTTTCCGGCTGCGGTTAGTTTGGCTGTAAGGCCTGTACTTAAGCCAACCGTGCTGAAAGCAGAAACCGTCTCAAAGAGAATTTCTAAGAATTGGCCCCTGACTTGATAGTGCGGCAAATCCCCGCCCTCCGTAATATTCAGCAAGAGCGAAGCGATGAAAATAATGCCCCCTGCGCAGATAAACAGCAAAAGGGCTTTTCTGATAATTTCCTCGCTAATACCAAACTGACCGATAGATGCCTGCCTTTTGCCACTAAGCTGCGATGTAATAACAGATACTAGAACGCGAAATGTCGTAACTTTTATACCGCCGGCGCAGGAGCCCGGTGCACCGCCTATAAACATTAGGAACAGCATTATTACCAAAGAAACATTGGTCATTTTTGCAATATCAAGTGTGTTGAATCCTGCAGTTCGACAGGTGACCGATTGAAATAAAGAAGTCAAAATGGCATCATCGGCTACCATTATTCTATGATAGCCAACAAACTCTGCTAAATAAATGGCCACCCATCCGAAAATAATTATAAATATGCTGGTCTGCAGTACCGTCTTTGAGTGCCAGCTCAATTTTTCTCTCAATTTATTTCGAATTGGTTTTATTA
Source organism: uncultured delta proteobacterium (assembly GCA_963710795.1). GTDB lineage: Bacteria > Desulfobacterota > Desulfobacteria > Desulfobacterales > JAFDCJ01 > JAFDCJ01. The sequence continues at coordinate 113,044 of CAVQBT010000023.1, read as the reverse complement.
ACTTCGCGCAGTGGGTTTGCAATTCAACCAGAACTGAAAACCCAATTCCGCCCAAAAAAATGAGCATAATAAAAACAAGATTAACACTCCAATCTCCTTGCCAATCCATGAGACTGTTTGGAAATAAAGAAAACCCGGCATTGCAGAATGCGGACACCGCGTGAAACAGCGCAGAAAATGGAGAAAATATATGTGGAGCTTGAATGAAAAGAAACGCCGCCCCAAAAAACTCAATCAGAAAGGTCCAAGCGACTAAGCGTATCAAAAACTTACCGAGATGAAATGCAGGGTCATGAAGCAGCGATTGTCCAACTGCGATACGGTCAGTGAAGGAAACCCTTTTTCTCCACAAATAAAATGCCAGGCTGGCAAAGGTCATTATGCCTAATCCACCAATTTGAATTAGAAATAGTATAATGATTTGGCCAAAATAAGTGAAGTAGGCGCCTGTATCGACAACGACAAGTCCGGTCACGCAGGTTGCGGAAGTCGCTGTGAAAAATGCGTCAGTCCACGACAGAGGTTCTACGGAATCACTTTCGGCACTGAACAGCAACGCAGAGCCTATAATAATCAATACTCCAAAGAAGATGATCGGCAAAACCAGCGGAGAATATGGAAATTTTTTTATTCGCATCAACAATTAAAATATTAAGTAAAAAAAAGCCTCATAAAAACTCGATATCAAGAAATATCACAAATTGCACCTAATTGCAGGTATTTAAAGGATCGTGGTCAATTATAGCGCAATAAATTTCATCCTTTTTTGCCGCTGTCTATTTCCTCGCCCTGCAAGGCCGAAGCTTATATAATCTTCTCATAGGCCTGCCGGGCCTCCCGATACAGCAAACTTTCCTGATCGGTATAGCGGGGCGAAAAATGGAAAATCTTAAACCGTTTGGCATCCGACCGGGCGGCCAGATCGCCGGCCTGCCGAGCCGTAAGGTGACCCTTGTCGCGGGCAATCTTGCGGTCTTTATCCATAAATGCGGCTTCGATAAACAGGTGATCGGAATCCCGGGCCAATTTCACGATTTTATCCTTGTTGGAATCACTGTAAACCACATCGGTAATATAGGTGATTTTTTGACCCGGGGAAATTCGGGTGATTTGGTTGGCGAGGTTTCCCAGAGTAAACTTTTTTTTCCCTGACTGCCCCGGTATTTCCACTTCAAACCTGGCAGCGGTATCGGTTCGGCTGTAGATTGCCTGCTTAAACTCTGCCAACCACGGTCCCGGTTCCAAATTGAGGCGTTTTAATCCTTCTTTGATAATATTCACGTGAAAACGCTCTTTGACCGACAATCCCAGGCAGGGTATTTGGTGGTCGAGGATAACCGCCGAGACCTTAAATGCCGGTTCTTCATACATAACACCGTCAAAGGGCTGTTTGACCGCATCTTCCATAGACTCAAATCGGTCGCGACATCGATACTTGCGGCTTAGCGTGAAATCCCGATGCACTTCCGTAATCTGTAAAGAAAGCGGGTAATTATATTTATCTGCCAGGTTCCATGTATAACCGGCCAGTTTGCCCTCGACATTTTTCATAAAGTCGGGCGGGCCGAAAAGCGAAAGATTTCTGTCCCGCCCCAGCATAATGCGCAGCAGGCGGTCAAAACCGATGAAATGGTCCACGTGGGCGTGGGAAACGAAAACTTGACTGATTTTGAGAATATCTTTGGCCGGCAGACCATTGATATCACCGAGGTCAAAGACTAACGCTCGTTTTTGAAAAAGAAAAGGAATGAAAAGGCCGGGATCTTCAAAGGGACCGTTGATCAACCTGGGGTGAAAGCTGGGGTGCATTATAGCGGCATATATTTTTTTACTTGCTGATTAATCGTCAGATATATTTCTTCATCGGAGCCGAATATATCTACTACATCTTTATGATTAATCATCTTCTCAATTACAAATGCGGTGACGTAAAGACTGACGATCTGAGGCTGAGGCACGAGGTTTCGAAAGGGGGCCACCTGGTAATCAACTTCAAAATCGTCCAGCCGGCTCAATTTATCCAGACATTTCTGAAGCTGTTCTTCCAGGGAATTTTTATTGGTTGTCTCAACCAGGTTGGCTTCGACCAGTTTCGTTGCAATGCCATTGGCCAGCGGCTCCGAGCAATCCCTGACTTTGCTGATTGCCAGCCGGCGCATGTGCTCCTTGGTCGATTCGATTTTAGACAAAATACTTGATTCTCGGGAACTGGGTCTGAATATCTTGGCCATAGCATAGCACCTTATAATAATTGAAGATTTAGATTGAATATTTAAGGAATATTGTCGATTAAACTTTTTATATGTTGCTGATGCATAATAGTAATTCAAATTCGGGATTGCAAGTAAATTTATTGCAGATCTTCTATGACCATCTGGGCCGTCTTTTTGCCGTTCCATCGATTCCAGTGGAGTTTGAAGACCACTTGGGCAAAACTTTTTCCCTTAGCGCTCCGGTCATCGACGTTAAACTGGATGGCCTGGTATGACGGCGTGTGCGGTCTCGATGACTGTCTTAAGACCATGCGGCGGTGACGTTGCCCCACGATTCTTGACGAAACCACCCGAATGTTTGAAGATACAAAAAGCGGCTCCGGGTTGCCGGTGCCGTAGGGCATCAGGGATTCTAATTCGTCGATCAGGCCGGTTGAAATGGCTGCAAAATCCAGCTCGCCGTCAATCGTTAAAGTCTGGATTAAATCTTCAGGTTCCGATCTGCTCCGAATGGAATTTTCAAAGGCATTTTGAAAGTCGGCAATATTTTCTTGCCGTATTTTCAGACCGGCCGCCATTGAATGTCCCCCGAAAGAATCAAGATACTGTCGGCATTCCGCCAGCGCATCATATAGATTGATCCCTGGAATACTTCTGGCAGAACCTTTTCCAACCCCATCTTCTGTGGCAATCAGGACCACCGGACGATAGTAGCGCTCCATCATCCGCGATGCAACGATTCCCAACAGCCCGGCATGCCAGCCATCCTGGGAAAGGACCAAGGCGCGCTGACGGAGCAATGAGGCATTGATTGCCAAATACGCCTCAATCTCTGCCAGGGTTCCTTTTTCCAATTGTTGTCTTTTTTGGTTTAACTGGTTTAGTGTTTGAGCTGCGGTTGCAGCGTAGTCGGGATCCTGCGTGGTCAATAGCGCCACGGCCCGGGCAGCATGGTCCATGCGGCCGGCCGCGTTCAGGCGGGGCGCCAGCCGAAATGCGATATCTTCGGCATCAAGGGAGTCATTGCCAATGCCGCTAGCCTGCGCCAGGGCGGTTAGGCCGGGACGATGGCCGGTATTGATCAGGGCGAGCCCGGTTTTACAAAGAATGCGGTTTTCGTCGACGAGCGGCACCATATCCGCCACGGTGCCCAGAGCCACCAGATCACAGTAACTTTTCAGGTTGGGTTCCGGTCGCTGCTGCCAGAATCCTTTTTCACGCAGATAGGTTCGCAGGCAGATTAGGAGAAAAAAAGCGACCCCCACGCCAGCCAGATTTTGCAGGCCCGCCGGGCAGTCATTGCGTTTCGGATTGATTACGGCCAGCGCCGGCGGTATGTCATCGCCAATGTTATGGTGATCCGTAATGATCATATCGATGCCGGATTTGTGGGCCGCTGCCACCGCTTGATGGCTGCTGGAACCGCAGTCGGCTGTTATGATTAAATCAAACTGATTGGGGCGGGCATAATGTGAAATGTGCCGTGGCTGGATACTATAGCCTTCGTTGATTCGATGGGGGATGTAATACGTCACATCGGCCCCGGCATATCGCAAAAAATTCAGCAAAACGACGGTAGCCGTGATGCCATCGACGTCGTAGTCTCCGAATATCAAGATTTTTTGTTTGCCGGTGATGGCGTCGTAGATTCGTTTGACCGCAGTATCTGTGTCTTTTAAAGACGAAGGTGGGCGCAAATTATTCAAAGACACTTTAAAAAAACGGCTAGCCTCGGCTAGGGTTTCAATATTGCGATTGACCAGGACCCTGGCCGTGGCCGGATGGCAATTCAGATTTTGGCTCAATTCTCGAACCACTGCCGGGTCCGGCTGAAGTATGTGCCAATGTTTTTTCATGAGTGCGGAATACACCAGATTCAATTTCTGGACAAGGGTAATTTGGGTTGAGGGTTCGAGGTTCCGGGTTCAGGGTTGAAGGGCTTTCGATTTTGGATTTGGGAAGGCGGATTTTGAATTGATTCAAAACCGGCTTGTTACAACCATTTAGCCAATCAACCAATCAACTTATCAGCCAGTCAACTTACATCTGGTTTATGTACGGCGGTCTTTTTTATTGAAAAAACATCGGATATGATTATACTAAACGATGTTTAAGACGCTATCTGATCCGATGAATAATTGCGATGTCAACTAACAACAATCCTGCTGAAACCATTAAACAACGGTATCGGGTTGACCGGCGCGAGATTGCCTTTATCCGGTTCATTCTAGAAGCCTACGATGGACTCGCAGTCGTTACAACCCTTGATCCCGAAGCCGGTTTGATTGAGTTTCAAATCGCACCGGGGTGTGAGCAGGACCTGGAGACGATTTTGCAGGATCTTAAACAGGATATTATGATGGCCAAAGCGCCCCTTTTATAGGATATTTTCGAGTGAAGAATGGTGACTACCGTCGGAAAATCGCTCGGTTTAGGAAACAATTAAATGATAAGCAAATATCTTTACATCAACACCATCGGATGCCAGATGAATGTCTATGACTCCGAATTGATTGCGATCCAAATGGCGGCCGCGGGCTATCAACAGACATCATCACTGGAAAAGGCTGATCTGGTGATTCTCAATACCTGTACGATACGGGCCAAAGCCGAGCAGAAAGCTTTTAGTTTCCTGGGACGACTTGCCCGGATGAAAAAAAAGAAGCCCGGTTTAATCGTCGGGGTCGGCGGTTGTGTGGCTCAGCAGGAAGGCGCTAAAATTCTTAAGCGGGTACCGCACCTCGATCTCGTGTTCGGCACCCAGGCCATCGATCGGCTGCCGGCTTTAATCAGCAAAATTGAGACCAAACGCTGCCGTATTGTCGATGTTGCGATGTCTGAAAATCCGGAGCTGTTCGATCCGGCTCCCGCGGAACACAACCATAGCCCGGTCTCGCGTTTTGTAACCATCATGCGGGGCTGCGATAATTATTGCACCTATTGCGTGGTACCTTATGTACGGGGCAGAGAATCCAGCCGCCATCCTGATAATATTATTAGAGAAATCAAAATGTTTGTCGACTCCGGCGTCAAGGAGGTCACCCTGCTTGGACAAAATGTAAACAGCTATGGAAAAAAACAAGGATTGGTGAGTTTCACAGAATTGCTCGCCCGCGTCCAAAGCATTGAGGGACTATTACGAATTCGCTTTACAACGTCTCATCCCAAGGATTTCGATCAGGAGTTGATTAACGCATTTCAGGCCAATGATAAGTTATGCAATCATATTCACTTGCCGGTTCAATCCGGTTCCAACCGGATGTTGAAACGGATGAACCGCAAGTATACAAAGGAGCTGTACCTTGACAAAGTGGCCAAACTCAGAGATACTTGTCCTGAGATCGCGATAACATCCGATATGATCGTCGGTTTTCCGGGCGAATCGGATACTGATTTTAATGAAACCCTGGATCTGATGAGGAAAGTAGAGTTTGACGGTCTTTTCGCCTTTATGTATTCCGATCGTCCGAATGCACCCGCCGCCCGGTTTAGGGCTAAAATATCAGAGCTCCAAAAGAGCGAACGGCTGCAAATTCTGCTGGAATTGCAGGAAACTTATACTAAAAAGAAAAATGAGGCTTTAATCGGCTCTATTCAGCCGATTATTGCTGAAGGATTCAGTAAAAAACAATCTTGCGGCAGCCTGGACGAACCGCATCAGGCTGCCCAGTGGACCGGACGCACGTCCACAAACAAGATCGTTAACTTTTATCATGGAGATATTCCCGGAAGTTGCGGCGATATTTTTGCGGGGAAAATTGTTCATGTAAAAATTGATAAAGCTTACGCGCATTCTCTGTGGGGAAAGCCCGTCGCGATAGAACCTTCAGCCCAAGGCTCGAAAGGAGAGAAAAGTTATGCTGCATAAAGTAAGCATAGCGGGTTTGACAATGGATCCAGCATCTAACACGCCCATTATTATTCTAAAATCAGAAGAGAGTAATCAGGCCATACCGATCTGGATCGGACTGCTCGAAGCCACTTCCATCGCTTCGGCCCTGCAGGATATTAAATATGAACGTCCCATGACCCATGACCTGTTTAAAAATTTTTCGGATTCATTGGAGATTTCGATTGCGAAAATTGAGGTCTGTGATCTAAAGGACAACACTTTTTTTGCCAGAATCTATTTTGTTTCCAAAAACGGCAATTTCGATATCGATGCACGTCCCAGTGATGCCATCGCCCTGGCATTGCGATTTAGTGCCCCCATTTTTGTTGAAGACGCCGTCATGCAAAAATCAAAAATCAGTGATGGAGAAGCCGAGGTCGTTGATACCAGCGAAGAAGGCAAAAAATGGGCTGACTACCTTGAAAATTTGTCGCCCGATGATTTCGGTAAATATAAAGTGTAGCCCTCTGAATTCCCCTCGGGTCAACGCCATCTGGAGGAAGTAGCCGAAATATCCTAACCCTGGATTTCGTAGCTTACAGTTAGCCAAAGCGCCTATGCTATGCAAGGCGCTTTTTTATTGCATTATTTTTAAAATCCTTAAAAAGAGTAGAATTTTGACGATATCTGCAGAAATAGTAATTGTTCATAACTCAGGGATTATTATCGATCTACCTAAAATCTTTAATAAAAAATCATGACTTCTTTAATAGTTTATAATTAATGGTTTAGAAAGTCGCCCTGATTTTATCTATTGATATCAAATCGATAGAAATTGTTAATAACTTTCTATTCCAGTTTGGAAAACTGTATATAATCCGGTTTGACACGACCTATCAGATTCCTATAAATAGCTCCCTGCACTTTATGTCTTTTAAATTGTTCATAACCCCACCAAATACTTTAACAGTCGATAAAGATATACCCTGATTCATAACATCTTGAAAATGTATTAAATCCAACTTTAGAATTGATATAAAGCACTGTATATTGTGGTTGGATGATTTCGTACTACTACATATAGTTGACAAAGTCATTCATTTTGGGTATTATCAAATCATCTGGCCAATCAAACATCGAGCGCCGTTTTGGAGAGAATCCATGAGTTCAATTTTAGTTATTGACGATGAAAAGGGTATCTTACAGATAATTTATCAGGCATTAACAAGATTCGGTCACAATGTTGAAACTGCTGGAGACGGTCAGGAAGGCATCGAAAAATTTGATGACGGAAATTTTGACATTGTGATCACCGACATCCGTATGCCGGGCGTTGATGGCAATGGTGTTGTGAAACATATACGAAACTCCAAGAGACAATTCATCCCCGTGATTGCCATATCCGGAACACCCTGGCAACTGGAAGAAGCAAATTTTGATATGGTATTGCCGAAACCCTTTCCCCTAAAAAAGCTGGTAGATTCTATCCGGTCCTTTGGAACGATGACCCCCCAGGCAGCGGTTAGTATTTGATACTCGCTGCTTCTTTGTCTAAATCACCATCATTAGGTCCATAGTGCCTCTATTCTGGAGTCATGTTATAAGAACCTGAAAGGTTTCAGGTGTCAGGATTCGGCACCTCGGTTTCCTGACACCCGAAGAAACCTGACACCTGACATCCAAAATCCTCAAATTGCGCCATTGCTGCGCCGCCGGGGCCACTTTTTCCGAGTACAGTATCGGAACAAACTTGTTTTCTAATAAGCAAAGCGGCCGTTCTCATAAATGGTGACGGCCTTACCGGTCTGTAGGTGGGCGGTGACTCGTTTTTTTTCGGTATTAACGAGGTCCCAGTGAAGGGCGGATTCATTAAAACCCAGCTTTTGCTTGAGCGTCCGGTTTAATCGTTTGCTGTCACCGCTGTAGGTGTTTGAGTAAGAGGATCCTAACGCGATGTGACAATTGCCGTATTTACCGCCGTAGTTTTCATCAAACAGGGTGTTGGCCATAAATTGAGTTATTCTGGAAAACCGTTTGTCTGTCAGGGAGAATTCGCCCAATTTGGCGGCACCTTTATCCATCTGCAGCTGGTTTTCTAAAAACTTCCGGCCGGTTTTGGCCGATCCTTTTATGACGCGGCCTTTGCTAAATTCCAGTCTGACGCCCTCGACCCGATTGCCGCTTCGATACGAGGGCTGGTCGGCATGATATTTCCCGCGGGTTCCGCGCCAGTCCGGCGAAATGAAAATCTCAAAACTGGGGATATTGCGACCGGAAATACCGATCCACTGTCTTTTTTCTCCCGGTGTTATCTCCAGGTCGATCGTGTCGGATTCGACATGCAGAAATTTTACCTTCATTGAATTCAGCCATTTTTTTATTGACCGGGCGTTGTCATAAATCCGTCGCCATTCGGAAACCGGGTCTGATTTGCCTAAAAAGCAGGCTTTGACCACCTGGCGGGTGTATTGTTCCAGGCTGATGCCGGCCTGTCCGGCCAGTTCGGCTGTCGGGTAGATACACAGCGTCCAGCTGAAGCTGCCACGGGCCTCCCGGCGATTGAGAATGTCGCGCAATGCTTTTTGAGCCACGGCGCTTTGGCCGATTTTTTGGGGGGCAACCTCGCTCAGGTGGGTGATTGATTCAGGCGCATGCAGGTAAATGCTTCCGTTAAGTCGCGACATCAGCTCTTTTTCGCCGGGGGGGATAAAGACAAGCTGCCGGTTGGATGAGCGCAGGTAGAAATCCTTTTCCATTGCGGCACTTGGGCTCACGCGCTGAACGGGGTGTATACCCCTGGATAACAGTCCGGCATAGAGAACTTCTGTCAGTCGTACGGCAGCGCTGTTATAGCGAATCAGGACGATATCATTTTTTTTAAAGGGAACCTTTTTGGCGGTGGTCAGCCCCCACCACAATACATCTGCATAGCGTTCCAGCTGTTTTTGAGTGAACATCGTGGTTTATTTCTCCCCATGCTCGTCTTTTAGAAACTGCCGGTGATACTCCGCCTCGGTCAGATGGTTCTTCAGGAGTCGATTGACCAGATTAAATAGATCCAGCATCTCTTCATCAGTTAAACGTTTTGTGATCAGCGCCATGAATTTGTCGTCGGAAAATTTTTGAAGATAATAGATGAGCGTATTTTCATCTGTTTCACGGTCTGCGCCGTATCCCACAAGTCCCCGGTAAGTTTCGACAAAGTTGTGTGTGTGCATGGTCTTCCTTAAAAGTTTTTTTTAGGTCACAAAGGTACTTTAGCTCTGTTTGTCTCCGCGCCAAATTGAAGAATAGTAAATGGTTTTCAGCTACCTAATTTTTCCTAATTATTATACTAAACGAGGTGTTGCATCTAATCCTATACGGATTAAATGCGGATTAATTAAAGTTATCGGACCACGGGGCCGAAATTATATTACTGAACCGAAAAAATAAAGGAGAATCATGCATGAAATCCCTTTTATTAATTTTGGCCCAGCTGAGTCTGGTAACTTTGGTTTATGTTTTTGCCTATCGAGCCGGGTATCGAAGCGCCCAATCCAAGGCGATTTCAGTCGTCAAAAAATTTGCCGATCCGGTCACCTGTCTGCTCGACAGCCTGAGTGAAAATATTGATGAGTCGATGAAGGGTGAGGACAAAAAAAATCTAAAGAAAAAAGCAGCGAGCCCGTCGGACCGGCTTTGAACAATCAAATCTGAATTCTGATCAATTCGGCAGGGCTTTGGGGTTGTCCAATACCGTGCGGATGATACGGGCCAGGTCATCTTTGACAATCGGCTTCATGATAAATTTATCGATCCCCATGGCCAGTGCCTTTTCCTCATTGATGGTTTCATTAAACCCGGTACAAAGAATCACCGGAATGTCGGGCTTGATGTCCATTATTTTACGTGCCAGTTGATCCCCGGTCATTTTTGGCATGGTCATGTCCGTTATAACCAGGTCAAATTTTTCGGGCAGGGCAGAAAATTCCTCAAGCGCTTCCTGGCTGTCGGTTTTGGGCGTTACCGTATACCCGAGACGTACAAGAATTTGTTGCTCGATGTCGATAATCTGCTTTTCATCATCGACCAATAATATGCGCTCTTTGCCCTGGGTTGCGGTTGTCGTTTGGACCGGTTCTATTGCGACATCGACATCATCGATAACCGGCAGATACACGGTAAATGTGGTACCTTCGCCAAGCTGGCTGCTGACGCTGATATCGCCCCCGTGATTTTTGATGATACCGTGAATGACCGACAGCCCCAGACCCGTGCCTTTGCCCAGTTCTTTGGTGGTGTAGTAGGGTTCGAAAATGCGCTCCAGTACCTCCGCCCCCATTCCATGTCCGGTATCCTTAACCATTAATTCGAGGTGTCGGCCGACTTTCATTCCCACGCGTTCCACCGATTTTTCATAGCTGATATCAACTTCCTTCAGCGCTACTTCAAGTGTTCCGCCCGTTTCCTGCATGGCATGATAAGCATTGGTGCAAAGATTCATAACGACTTGATGAATCTGGGTCGGATCACCCATGATGTGACCGCATTCTTCATCGACATTGCAATCGATCTCGATGGTTGTCGGGATGGTGGCACGCAATAATTTAAGGGCCTCTTTGATGAGGAATTGAACCTGCAGCGGCTTGCGTTCCTGCCCCCCCTGGCGGCTGAAAGTGAGAATTTGCTGGACTAGTTCCTTGGCCCGATTGGTTGCCTTGAGGACTTCTTCCAGATTTTGCCTGGCCTGACTGTCTGCCGGAATATCGTCCATTGTCAATTCGGTGTATCCGACGATCGGAAAAAGTATATTGTTAAAATCGTGTGCAATACCTCCGGCCAGTGTGCCGATGGCCTGCAGTTTCATAACCTGTTGCAGCTGGCGCTCAGATTGGGCCAATGCTTTGGATCTTTCTTCAATTTTCTTTTCCAGGATCGTATTCTGGTTTCGCAGCAGGCGGTAAAACTCAAGGCTTTCCAGGGCATTGGCCGTATTCAGCAAAATGATGGACAACAGGGTGAGCGATTTATCCGGGATGACATTTTTTTGATTCGGCAGCAGACCGACGAACATGCCCCGAATACGGGAATAGGTGGCAATTACATGTAATATTAGCTGCCTTGAATGATCATGGGAAGAAATCGTCACACCGCGTCTCTCACGGATGGCCCAGGCAAAAAATCCCTCCTCGATCATGTAGCTGACTTGACTTTCGATGAATTGCTGTTTATCCGAGGGTTGGCAAATAGATAAATGAAAATTCGATTCTTCCTGATTCACAACATAAAACGCGTTGGCTTCAAAGGGAATCAAATAGAGCAGTCTTTTTTCAGCCTCCTGTAAAATATGCTCTGAACCGTAGCCTTTATTGATATTTTTCTGAAAGTCTCCCAGTGACAACGCCATCTCAAGCGCATTCTGGATCAGGCGTCTGTTTTCCTCCAGATAATCTATTCGAGCCAGCAGTTTTTCAGGATCTAAGTTCTTGTTATTATTCATTGTTGATTTACACGTGCAATATGGTTTCCAAGGCTTTGAACTGATGAGTCGCCTGGCCGATAACTTTTTCAAAACTGCTGATTGGAAATTCAAGATTTTCCCAGGCAGCGCTGTCCAGCGGCGGTACAAATTTTTCGCCGCTGCTGCCGATTCCCAGGCTGTTAACCATTATATCTGCCAGGTGAACGATAGTGGCGGGAACCGCATGCTGAGCATCAGAAGGATTGTGATGGTAAAAGACACAGTTTTCTAATATTAAAGGCAGTTTCCACTGTTTCAAGAGTTGTTTGCCGACCGCTGCGTGGTCACAGCCCAGGTAATCTTTTTCTTCCTCAAAAAGCAGTTTGAAGCGATTCCTGGACCGGGTGATGATGTTGTGCGATTCGTTGGGAAAATGGATATAAAGTATTAACCGGCCGAGATCATGCAATAATCCGGAGACAAACAACTGCTCGGTTTGATTCGAGTTCAGATGCGCAGCCAATACCCTTGAGAAAATACCGCATGCCAGACTGTGTTTTAGAAAAGAATACATATCAATAATCTCTTTGGGGATATTCTTGAAAATTGAAAGAATACTGATCCCCAGGGCAAGTCCTGAAATTTCGCGGGTTCCGATAAGTGTCACCGCGTGCGATACCTTGTCTATTTTAGAAGGGAAGCCGTAAAATGATGAATTCACAATCTTCAGCAGCAGGGCCGTTAGACTCGGGCTTTTATTTACCACTTCGCCGATAGATTCGGCCGAAGACTGGGGATTGGAAATAACTTCATTCAGCTCAAAAACGACGGTTGGAATTTCAGGCAAAATTATCTTTTTTTTGTTCAGTTCAGCCATAAAATCCCGCTTTTGAGTATGATGGGGCAGCTCCGGCGCGGTAATATGCAAATTGCTTTCAACTTCAACCAGATCATTTTTGCATCTGAATAGCACCGCTAATTTGAAAATTTCTTTGATGGCCGGGTGCTCCAAGTCCAGATGGCGAAAAAGAATCGTCGTACTGACCCGGGCCTGTTCGACCAACTCCGATGCAAGCTCGGGGTCAATTCTATCCCTGTGACGTTCTACCCCGGCAACATTGACCTCTGAAATTCCCCAGATCTTAAAAATTCGGATATGGTTCGGTTGGATTTCATTGCCCCTGGCCAGCAGTAGTCGCCCGTTTATGTCCCGAACCTCTTCGGCTAGAATTTGACCGGGCTTTAATTTATCGGTCTGTACGGCATTCATAGGATCTAAATAATTACTTATTAGAAAAAATTTACTTTAAATAATCCGCCCTGCAAAATAGTCGATTCAGGGATGCAAAACTTTGTATGAAAATTGAAAAAGATTATTAGCCCGAGGCTCCCGCGGATTAATTGCTTTACACGGCGCGGTTTTACTTTTTAGGGCCAATTGCAATTTTTCTGCTGCCTAGTCCCGTTGGGAGCCGGATGCGGGTTCTTTATTATTATCGTCTAAGGTGATCAAAAACTTGAGCCAAAATGCGATCTTAATTGAGGAATTGGGGGATTAAGGCATTGGGGGATAAAAGGATAAAATCTATAAATTAAAAGAGATAGAAATCCTTAATTCGTCATTCGACCTTCGACCTTCGACATTCATCATTCGTTATTCGACATTGTGCTGGGCCGATTCAACCAGTTTTCCAACCGCTGCCAGGTATTCCTGCAGGCCGCGCATGAAAATATCATTGTGGTTGGCCCCGGGGATTGTTAAAAGGGTCCTGTCATCAGCCGGACTGGCTTGATACAGGGCCTGTCCATCTGAAAATGGAATAATGTGATCAAATTCGGCGTGAATGATCAGGGTCGGTTTATTGAATTTTTTGATTTTAGCAATATTGCCAAAGCCCGTTTGCTCTTTAAACCCCAACCCTTCAATATCGATCCCCAGCAGCTGCAGCAAAGGACCGGCATAGGCAAAGCCGCTTTCAATAACGAGACCATCGATCACCGCGCAGAATGCCGCTGCCAGTTCCAGCACGGAAGCACTGCCCAGGGACCTGCCCATCAGGATGAGCGGACCCCGGAAATCGTTTTCGTGCAGCCAGTTGCGTACAAAATCAAAGATGGTGTGACAGTCCCGCATCATGGCGCTGACCGTCGGTTTTCCGGTGGAGCGACCGTAGCCGCGGTAATCCACTGCCAAAAAATTGATGCCCATCTGATTATAGACGCCGCCCAGTTCGTCGTAATCGGCAACAATTTCACCATTGCCATGGAAAAAAAGTATATTGCCGCCGGTCTTTTCTGCCATATGAAAACGAGCCCCGATGGCGGCATCATCGGCCACCGGTATCATTATATCCGTGCTACCCGCCGGCGCCGGTGGCGTTCCGGCGGCTTGAAATGGTGCGCCGGATTCGGCGCGTGGATGAAACAAAAACATGAGAACTTCCGGTCGATCCAGGGCCGAGTAATCGATTGCAGTAGTATCTTTCATTAAACTTCTCCTTTGTGCTTAACATCAGCAGACCAGCCGGTGTCCACATACCGCAGGGCCCAGGTGGCGATGATGGAACCCGCGTACAAAGAATCTTTTTTATCCATCAACAGGTGATCGGCGCGGTCCAGAGATATAAAACTCTTGGGGTGACGGGCGGTTTGAAAAATTTTAGCTGCATTTTCGATACCGACAATTTCATCAATCGGGGAGTGTAAAATTAATAGCGCCCGATTCAAATTTCGGATGGTTTCCTGCATCCGAACCGACCCCAGATCGTCGAGAAATTGTTTTTTAATTTTAAACGTTCTACCGGAAAGATCCACCGTGGCTTCTCCCCGGCGCTCGATGATCTCTTTTGAATCGCCCAGGGCGTGGGATACATGCGCGGGATCAGCCGGTGCCGCAATCGTAATTACGGCAATCGCAGATGGGATGCTCGCAGCGGCCTGCAGTACGGCGGCCCCGCCCAGGGAATGGCCGATTAAAATTTTTGGTGCACGATAGTTGTCAGCCATAAATTCGGCAGCCCGCACGAGATCATCAACGTTGGATGAAAAATTGGTGTCGGCAAAATCCCCCTCACTTTCACCAAGTCCGGTAAAATCAAAGCGCAGCACCGCGATCCCTTCCCGGGTCAGCGCCCGGCTGATATTGCTGATGGCTTTGATATTTTTCGAGCAGGTAAAACAATGGGCGAAGAGGGTGTAGGCCGCGGGTTGTCGGCCTTCCGGCAGATCAATTCTGGCTGATAGTTTCTGATCGGCGGCATTTGAGAACTGAAGTTTTTTGAAATTCATGGCGAAGCCTGTGTTGACCTAGTTGCTTGAGTTTGTTGAGTTGAAAAGGATAAAGGTTCAAGGATAAAGGATAAAGGTAAAAAATTCAGGGTAAAAGGTGAAAGGTATAAGGCCCACGGAAAAAAGCTCATAGCTCAAAGCTGAACGTTCAATGCTCAATTCTGACTTTTTTCCACGTCCTTTCCGATCTTCTCACCTTCTCACCTTCTTTTTCTCTACCTTCTCACCTTCAATTTTTTCCACCTTCCGCATTCCGCATTCCGACTTCAACATATTCCTTTTGCGCAATTTCCGCCATTTTGTATTTTTGGACCTTGCCGCTGCCGGTCATGGGAAATTCGGCGACAAACTTATAATGCTGCGGAATTTTTTCGGCCGGTAATTGGGCCCGAACGCGGGCAGCCACCGTTTCCAGGGAAAGCTGCGCTCCTTCTTTGACCTTAATCCAGGCGGCAACCACCGGCCCTTTATCCACCCCAGGCGGGTTGAATCCGAAAACCTGGACTTCGGAAACTTCGGCCAGCATATAGATGACTTCCTCAATTTCCACAGGAAATATTTCAACGCCCCGGCGCACAATCACATCCTTTACCCGGCCGGTAATTTTAACGTAACCCTGCTCGTCCATGACACCCAGATCACCGGTGTGAAACCAATTCTCGCGGTCGACGGCGGCCGCAGTCGCTGCGGGCATCTTATAATATTCCTTCATCAGAAATCCGCGGGTGCACAGTTCACCTTGTTGACCGGAATCGAGGGCGTCGCCGGTGGCGGGATCGACTATTTTGACTTCATTGCAGGCCAGCGCGTTTCCGATGGTCGATACCCGCAGTTCAATCGGATCGGCGGGATGGGTCATGGTGATCCAGGAGGAGGTTTCCGTGATGCCGTAGGCCACTGTAATATCAGAAACACCGATATCCTCCACGATTCTTCGCATCAATTCTATCGGGCAGGGGGCGCCGCCAATTATACCTTTGGTGAGCGAGGTCCAGTCGTTTTTTCGAAATTGAGGATGATCGACTAACGCAATCAGCATGCTGGGCGACCCATAAATTGCCGTGCACTTCTCAGCGGGTATGGCCTTCAGAATCCGGGCCGGATCAAACGAGCTGCCGGGCATGATCAGGGCGGCACCCCTTAATAACCCCGCCAGTGCAATACAGGTATTGCCGAACATGTGAAACAGCGGAAAAAAGAGGCACAGCCGGTCTTCGGCCGTGATTCCCTGGCGTTCGGTTGCGACCATCGATTTGTTGATCAAGCCCGGATGGTCCAGCACCACCCCTTTGGGCTGCCCGGTGGTGCCGGAGGTGTACATGATTGCCACCGGATCCTGCGGCTGAACCGCTTGGGCCGCTTTGGCCAGAGTCTCCCGCGCTACTGCATCTCCTCCGGCAATCAACTCCTTCCAGGCAATCGTGTTTGGGTCGGTTGAGTCGCCGATCACAAAAAGATGGCTTAAAATCGGCAGGTCATTTCTGATTTGAACGGCCGTATCAACCATTTTTTTGTCATCCCTGCCGTCGGCCACAATGAGGCCGCAACATTCCGATTGCCCCAGGATATACAGCAGATTATCTCTGGATGCGGCCGGATCAATCGGAACCGTAATGGCACCCATTTTTGCCAGTCCCAGCAAAGCAATCAGCCATTGGGGGACGTTCGGAGACCAAATCGCCACTTTATCGCCCTGCGCTATACCGCGGTCGATAAAGCCGCGGGCAACCCGGTCAATTTCTTGCGATAGGAGTTCGTAAGAGCAACGGACGTTCGTTTCAGTGTGAACCAGCGCGTCACGGGGCGCGTGTTTCCCGGCAATATCATCAAGCATTTGCCCGATGGTCTCCTGGATAACCTTCATCTGAGCGTCTCCTTTCATATAACCCAAAAAGTATGGGACACGCATTGACACAGATTTTCACAGATATTTGCTGATGAGTTCCTAAGCTGATAAGCGTTTCATACCGCATCCACAGGCGAATCGTCAAGCGGGTATAGCAAATGAGGTTAACAGGCCACTCCTTTGCACAGGTGTGACGCCAAGTGCTGTTAAACAGGCAAAAGCGGTTCAGCGCAAAATAAAATGCGCAGCATTCGGTAATTAATCAAGAATGGTTTCGATCACAACCGCCGCCGCGCCAGCGGGATCGACGAAATAGGAAACAAATTTTTTTAATAACAGCGACCACTTACAAAATCCGATCGATCCTCGTTAGAGGTTTTTCAAAGGCCTTCCTCAAACCCTCAGATCTTCCGGGGGGCCGTTTTTTGGTGAACCAAATTCATAATTTAAATGGCTTGACATTTAAAACAGCCTTCTATATATCTAAACTTTCCTGCCAAAGAAGCAAGCTCCCATTGGCAAGAAAGAGATTAACGCGAAGAGTGGATCAGATTGAACGATGATGTCATCATAAAAGTAGAGAACCTTTCATTAGCCTTCGGCGGCGTCCAGGCGCTATATAATGTCAGCACCCAATCTTTGGACGGTGAAATTCTAGCCGTCATCGGGCCCAATGGGGCCGGTAAAACCTGCCTGTTAAACTGCATCAGCCGTTTTTATACCCCCCAGGAAGGCCGGATTATATATAAAGGCAAAGACATCGTCAGCGCCCACACCCACTCCATTGCGAAGATGGGCATTGCACGTACCTTCCAGAATATCGAACTTTTCAAAGGCATGACCGTCTTAGACAACATCAAGCTCGGAAGACACGCATTTTTAAAATCAGGGATTTTTTCGGATATGCTATATTGGGGTAGAACCCGACGGGAAGAATTGAAATTGCGTCAAGAAATTGAAGAAAAAATTATTGATTTGCTGGAAATCGAGGCCATTCGCAAAAAAGTGGTGGGTACCTTGCCTTACGGCCTCCAGAAGCGGGTCGAACTTGCCCGGGCACTCGCCATGCAACCGAAGCTTCTGCTTTTAGACGAACCCATGGCCGGCATGAATCTTGAGGAAACCGAAGACATGGCCCGCTTTATCCTCAATGTTAATCAGATGTGGCAGGCGAGCATCATCCTGGTGGAACATGATATGGGGGTAGTTATGGATATATCCGACCGGGTGTGTGTGCTGGAATTCGGACAAAAAATTGCCGAGGGTTCGCCCCTGGAGGTTCAACAAAATCCCCAGGTTATTCGGGCCTACCTGGGCGAAGACGAAAAAGCCCGGTCGCGATTATAGGGGTCAGGTTTCAGGTGTCAGGTGTTAGATGACGGATAACAGAGGAACTGGAAGTCGGAAGCCGGAATGGGGAAGTGGGAAAAATGAGTAGCGAGTGGACGAGGACCCGTCTTCGCTCTCCGAGCTAAACCGCGGCACACAGAAGACAGATAAAAGACAATGGACCAATCCCAAAACAATAACAATCAAAGCGCCAATAGTCTGCCGGAGCTGCTGGTCAACAATGTCGCCCGTTTCGGTGATCGACGGGTGGCTTTGCGTGAAAAAGAATTCGGGATCTGGCAGTCCGTGACCTGGCAGCAATACCTTGAGCATGTGCGTGATTTCTCGCTGGGGCTGTTGTCCCTGGGTTTAAAAAAAGGGGAAACGGTCGGCATTATCGGCGGCAATCGCCCGGAGTGGATTTATGCCGAACTGGCGGTTCAGGTTGCCGGGGCCATTCCATTTGGCATCTTCCAGGATTCTATTCTCAGCGAAGTGGCCTACATCATCGACCACTCGGAAGCCACGATGATCGTGGCCGAGGACCAGGAGCAGGTCGATAAAATTCTGGATTTAATGGAGCAGTTGCCGCGCATTAAAAAGATTATTTACACCGACCCCAAAGGGTTGTGGGATTATGAAGAACAGGATCTTTTAATCGAGTTTATTGAAATTGAACGCCGCGGGCGTCAATTGCACCAGGAGGATCCGGAGCGCTTCAATAAAAATGTGCAGGCGCTCAAAGCAGATGACCTGGCCGTTGTCTGCTACACCTCCGGCACCACTGGCAATCCCAAAGGGACGCTGCTGACCCATAAAAATATTCTCAGTATGGTGGCCTCTCTAAACGTGGCGGATCCCAAACTACCGACGGATCAGTTTCTATCTTTCATTCCGCTGCCCTGGATCGTGGAGCAGACCATGAGTGTTTTCTCCGCCCTGTATTCCGGATATACGGTTAATTTTCCGGAAGAATCGGATACGGCCATGGCTGACTTATACGAGATTGCTCCCAGCCTCGTCGTGGCCTCGCCGCGCATGTGGGAGGGTATGTCGCGCGAGGTGATGGTCAAACATCTGGACGCCTCCTTTCTTAAAAAATTTATTTATGATCTATGCCTGCCCATCGGATATCGCTGGGCGGATTTTAAATTTGAAAAACAGAGTCCGCCGCTGGGCTGGAAAATTCTCTACTGGCTGGCCTATGCCGCCATGTTCAGGGCTCTGCGGGATCGTTTGGGATTTTCCAAAGTCCGATCGGCCATGACCGGTGGCGCGGCCCTCGGTCCGGATGTTTTTCGATTCTTTCATGCACTGGGGGTTAACCTCAAGCAAATTTATGGGCAGACCGAGGTGGCTGGTTATTCCACGATTCATAAAGACGGTGATATCAACTTTGATTCGGTCGGCATACCCGTCCCGCAGGCCGAGGTCACAATTTTTGAACCGGATGCCGAGGGGGTCGGGGAGGTCATATCCCGGGGACCCGGTCTGTTTCAAGGGTATTTGAAAAATGAGGAAGAAACGAAAAATACCATCATAGACGGCTGGCTGCATTCCGGCGATGCCGGATATTTTACCGAAGATGGGCATCTGGTTATCATTGATCGGGTCAAGGACCTGATGCACCTGAACAGCGGTGCCAAATTTTCACCGATGTTTATCGAAAACAAGCTTAAATTCTGTCCTTACATTGTCGAAGCGGTGGTGCTCGGTCATGAACAGGATTATGTGACGGCCATGATCTGCATCGATTATAAGCATGTCGGCAAGTGGGCCGAAGAAAACCGGATCAACTATACGACTTACTCGGATCTGGCGAGCAACGGCGAGGTATATAATTTGATCGAACGGGAAGTGGTCCGGGTCAATGTCACGTTGCCTGAAAAAGCCCGCATAGCAAAATTTCTGCTGCTCTACAAGGAACTGGATGCCGATGATGAGGAATTGACGCGCACCAAAAAAATTCGGCGCAAGTTCATCAACCAGAAATATACCAAAGAGATCGCCGCCCTTTACAATGACATCGACGAACTTCCGATCGAAACCGTGATTCGTTACCAGGATGGGAAGACCGCCACCTTGCGAACCAACCTGATCATTCGGACGATGAAACCCGTTGATGCATATGACGATCTTTTGCAAAAGAAAGGTTTCTGGGCCAGGCTCAAAGGAGGAATGTAAGTGCAAAGCGAATTTCTCATTTTCATGCAGTTTTTATTGACCGGACTTTCCATGGGCTCGATATACGCCCTGGTTGCTCTGGGATTTGTCTTGATCTACAAATCCACCTCGATCCTGAATCTGGCCCAGGGCGAGTTCATGATGGTGGGCGCCTACTTCTGCCTGTCGATGACCCTGGATTTCGGGCTCAATTTTTTTGCATCATTTATTCTTACCATGGTCTTTTCGGTCATCCTGGGACTGGCAGTTGAGCGACTGGTGCTGCGGCCCCTGATTGGCGAGCCGATTATATCCATCATTATGGTCACCCTTGGCTTGACCTATATTCTGCGCGGTCTGGTCATCATGCTGTGGGGCAACGATATCCGCCAGTTCAATATATTCCCCCAACAGCCCATTGATTTGTGGGGCGTAAAAATCACCTACCTGTATCTGTGGAGCATGGGAATCTCCATGGTGCTGCTGACATTTTTTGCTGTTTTTTTCAAATATGCCCGGACCGGCATTTTCATGCGGGCGGTGGCGGATCATCAAACCGCGGCTCAGAGTATGGGGATTTCGGTCAAACGGGTGTTTGCCATCAGCTGGTGCATCGCAGCCGTGGTCTCCTCGATCGGGGGTATTCTGATCGGCAATATCGGAGGCGTTGGGGTAGCGCTCAGCCACCTGGGGCTCAAGGTATTGCCGGCGGTTATTTTCGGCGGGCTGGACAGCATTCTGGGGGCCATTATCGGCGGCCTGATCGTCGGTATCCTGGAATTTCTTTCGGCCGGTTACCTGGATCCCTATATCCCCGCCATCAACGAAGTGTTTCCATTTATGGTGATGGTGGTGGTATTGATGATCAAACCCTACGGATTGTTTGGGATCGAAGAGATAGAGCGCGTTTAGGGGAAGTGGGAAGTCGGAATGTGGAAGTGGGAAGTTGGACCCGTCGTCGTCCGATAGGGCAGGACTATGCCGCGGCAAGAGATGCGGAAGGCGGAAAAACTGAAGGTGAGAAGGTGTGAAGATGGGAAGGTGGGCAGGGAAAATATAATTGATGAAATCATTCAGCCCTTTAACTTAATCAACTTTGCGTTGCAGCCAACTGATCCTGGCTTAATTTTAAACAGTTGCCGTGACTGAAAAACAGAAGTGAAGCGAAACGATGCCTGCTGGTTTATTTCATGAAAATTATCGTACGGATGAGCGCATCTTCCAAACCTGGTTTGTGCGGATCTGGCTGATTGCCTTTTTGATCGGGTGTGCCGTGTTTCCGGTCTTTGCCTCCAAGTATATGATTTCAACCATGATCGATGTGGGTATTGCAATCATTGCCTGTCATGGATTGAATCTGCTGACCGGTTTTACCGGGCAGATCTCTTTAGGCCATGCCGCCTTCATGGGAGTCGGGGCCTACACCAGCTCGATCCTGGTCAGCCACGGCGTGCCCTTTAGTGTCTCCCTGGCGGGTGCCGGTGCCATGGCCGCCCTAATCGGCATGATATTCGGAATTCCCTCGCTTCGACTGCGCGGCCTGTACCTGGCCATGGCGACCATCGCGGCCCAGTTTATTATCGAATTCACCATCCGCCGCTGGGATACACTGACCGGCGGCGTTGAAGGCATGTACGTGGAGCCCGGCAGTCTGGGACCGCTGCATTTTGATGATCGGGTTCATCTGTATTACCTGACCTTCGTTCTGGCGGTGGGCGCGACCCTGGTGTTAAAAAATATTATTCGCTCCCGATCCGGGCGGGCGTTTGTCGCCATCCGGGACCGTTATCTGGCGGCGGAAGTTATCGGGGTGAATGTTTTCAAATACCGGCTGATGTCATTTGCCACATCGTCTTTTTTTGCCGGTGTTGCCGGCGCGCTGATGGCTCAAAATCTGGAGGTGATCACCCACGAATCCTTTACGATCCTGCAGTCGATCGATTATCTGGCCATGTGTATTATCGGCGGGCTCGGGCATATCCTGGGAGGTATATTCGGCGTCGCTTTCTGGTTTATTCTCGAAAGAATTCTCGAGGTCGTGACCACTTCTTTAAATACGGCCTTTCCGGAACATGTCACCTGGTTTGTTTCGATCCGGGAAATTGTTTTTGGTCTGGTCATTGTTCTTTTTCTGATCTTCGAGCCCGATGGCCTGGCGGCGCGCTGGCGAACCATCAAAGCGTACTGGAAGCTTTGGCCGTTTTCATATTAAAAGATTTTGTACGTTGAAATTAATCCAAGAAAGGAGAACGCACCATGAAAAAATTGTCAATCGTAATTGCTGTTATTGCTATTGCTGTGGGGTTATCTTGCGGGCCGCTGACGAACCATGCCGCTGCGGCCGATGTCATTAAGTGGGGAGTTTTAATCGATCTTTCCGGTCCAACATCGGATTGGGGTAAGAACCAGGTCAAGGGGCAATTGGATGCCATGCGCTGGATCAATGAGCACGGCGGCATCAACGGCAAGGAATTGCAATTGATAGTAATTGATGACGGCTACAAGGTCCCGCGTGGTGTGGCCGGCTACAATCGCCTGGTAGACTCGGAAAAAGTGCTGGGTCTCTATATTCAGTCCACCGGTACCACCATGACCCTGATCAAGAAAATCGTTGCCGATGGGGTGGCCACGATTGCCGCTTCGTTTACCTCAAAATTTCAGAACCCGGCCAAAACGCCTTTTAGTTTTTTTGTTTCGCCTTCTTATGGAACCATGGGACGAATAGCTCTCAAGTGGGTCCGTACCACCTGGAAAGACCCTAGCCGCAAACCGAAGTTCTGCTACCTTTATCCGGACAACAAATACGGCCGGGATATTTTGGCAGTCGGCAAAGAATATGCCAAGAAAATTGGGGTTGAAATCGGGCCGGACCAGGTCATCAACTGGCCGACTAAAGACGCAACGGTTCAGCTGATCAATATGAGCCGCTTTAACCCGGATTATGCCTACATCACGTCAACCGCCATGAACGGGGCCGTCATTTTGAAAAACGCCAAAGCCTTAGGCCTCGAAACCAAGTTTATATCCAATATTCGAAATTTTGAAGAGTCTTTGATTACCCTGAGCGGCGGCGCGGCCGAGGGAACTTACGGGGTGCACCCCATTGCGCCCTATGGCGCAGATGTTCCCGGTATGAAAAAAGTGGTCGAATCCCATGAAAAATGGCATCCGGGTGAGATCGGTACCAACGTATACGTCGAAGGCTGGGTGAACATTCTTTCCGTTTCTGAAGCCCTGAAACAGGCTGATAAGTCGGGTGTTCTGACGCCGGCGGGAATTCGGAATGCCTTTGAAGGATTTCGCAATTTCAGCACCGGCGGTCTGGCGCCTCCGATGACTTTTACCAAGACCGACCATCGCGCCAGCATGGCTGCTAAAATGTATCAAGTCCAAAACGGAAAAATCGTAGCGGTCAGCGATTGGATCGAGTTGCCCAGGGATATGGAGTATTTCGGGAAATAAGAAATGCTCATAGGAAGTGCTCCGTTGTCCGTGGTTGGGAAAATGCTTCAAACACCTCACATCCGACCACGGGCATGCGGCCACTGGCTCAAGCTTTTAAGTAATAGCCAAACTGAGCGATGCTTCGGTGAAAGTCCTCGTTTTATCATGCAGCTAAGTGGGCGGGGATCATCCGCGCACGCAACGGTTTGAATGGCTGATAAATTTCTCAAATAATGTAATAGCTGGCACAAAACAATGATCAATCTGAATCTACCCAGACAATTCAATGCCGCCGAATACTTCGTTGACCGCAATCTGGCCGAAGGCCGGGGTGACAAGGCGGCCATTATGTATGAGGACCTGGCGATTTCCTATCGCCTGCTGGCCGAAAAGGTCAACCGGGTGGCCAATGCCCTTAACCAACTCGGGGTTGGGATGGAAAACCGGGTGATGCTGCTGCTGCGCGATACGCCGGAGATGATCTATTCTTTTTATGGGGCCATTAAAGCCGGGGCGGTGCCGATACCGACCAATATTCTGATGAAAGCGCCGGATTTTCTATACATGCTCAACGACAGCCGGGCGTCGGTGTTAATCGTCGATCCGGTGTTTTTACCGGAAATTGAAAAAATCCTGGATCAAACCGTTTTCTTGAAATCTGTTGTGGTATGCGGGGCAGGGGATCACAGGCATCTTTCATTCAATGAACTGCTTGAAAACGCCGATCCGGAGTTTAAGGCGGCCGCAACCACTGTCGATGATGCGGCCTTCTGGCTATACAGCGGCCGCAACCCCGAAAAGCTGATGGGTGCCGTGCACCATCACAGCCATATGCTTTATTGTGCCGAGGCCTATGCCAAAGGCATCCTGAGCATGTCGGACGCTGATCGGGCCATGGGATCGTTTCTTTTTTTCGCCTACGGTCTTGGCAACGGCGTATACTTTCCCTTTGCCGTCGGGGCCACAACCATTCTGATCAGCCACCCGCCCAAGCCGGAATTGTTCTACGAGGACCTGATAAAATACAAACCCACCCTTTTTTTTACGGTGCCGACGCTGCTGGGGGCGCTGGCCGACTACAAAAAAACATGTCTGCAGGAAGGCCGGGACCTGCCGCCCGTGGACAGCCTGCGGGCCTGCATTTCTTCGGCTGAAATTCTGTCGCCGGAAATTTATCACCGCTTCACAGAAACGTTCGGGGTGGAAGTTCTGGACGGCACCGGGTCCACCGAGATCTGTCACATCTTTCTGTCCAACCGGTTCGGGGAGGTTCGGCCCGGCAGCACCGGCAAGGCGGTGGACGGATATCAAATGCGCCTGCTGGACGATGACGGCAATCCGGTCAAAGCCGGACAAATCGGAAATCTTTTGGTCAGCGGCGGTTCCATTGCGTCATCCTACTGGAATCAGCGGCAAGAATCCCGGCGCAATATGCGGGGCGAATGGTTTGTCACCGGTGACCGCTATCTGATGGATGCCGATGGTTATTTTTATTTTCGCGGCCGCAGTGACGACATGCTGCGGGTCGGGGGCAAATGGCTGGCACCCGGCGAAGTTGAGAAGACGATCAATCAGCATCCGTCCGTGGCCGAAAGCGCCGTGGTGGGTTACAAGGACCAGGATGACTTGTTCAAACCCTATGCGTTTGTGGCGTTAAAGGCGGAGACATCGCCTTCCGACAACCTGTCCGAAGAGATCAAACAGTTTGTCAGGGATCGGATTGCAACCTATAAATTTCCGCGCTGGATCGAGTTTGTAGACCAGATCCCCAAGACGGCCGGCGGTAAAATTCAGCGGTTTGTGCTGCAGGAGAGGGTTCAAGGGAAATAGGTTCAGAGGTTCAGGGTTCAGAGGTTCAAGGTTGACGGTATCGTAAAATGTCGAATTTACCTGTTTTCCTGGATTCCCGTCTGCGCGGGAATGATAAAAAGACGTAAAATTGCAGATGGTTACAAAGACCGTCATACCCGCGCAAGCGGGTATCCAGACATTAGAACGACTTTTTACGAGTTCATCAAGGTTCAGGGTTCAAAGGTTGAAAAGTTTCCATCTTTTGGGCGTTTACAGGCGGCAACCTTAAACCGTGAACCCTGAACCTTTGAACCCTTTATCCTGAAATCTAAATTATCTTGGTGATGGGGAACCATCATCGCCCGAAAGAAATTAGTTATGCTTACCGTCAACAACATAGAAGTCATTTATGACGATGTTATCCTGGTGCTCAAGGGCCTCTCCCTGGAAGTCAAGGAAGAGCAGATCGTGGCGCTTTTAGGGGCTAACGGGGCCGGCAAGACCACCACTCTGAAGGCTATTTCGGGTTTGTTGAAGGTCGAAAATGGTGAAGTTACCGGCGGTTCCATTGAGTTTCTTGGCCGGCGGATAAATGACATGGACCCCGAAAAGATTGTGCGCCTGGGAATCTTTCAGGTGATGGAAGGGCGCTGTGTGTTTGAAAATCTGACTATTCATGAAAATCTGATTGCCGCCACCCGCACCCGCAAAAATCGCAGCGAAATCCGGCAACGCTACGACATGGTGTTTCACTATTTTCCGGCCTTAAAACCCTTGCGCAACCGGTTGGCCGGCTATCTGTCAGGCGGCGAGCAGCAGATGCTGGTAATCGGCCGGGCTCTGATGGCGCGAACGAAACTGATGATGCTCGACGAACCTTCGCTGGGCTTGAGCCCGCTTTTAGTGGCCGAAATTTTCACGATTCTCAAACGACTCAATCAGGAACAGAAACTGACCATGCTGCTGGTGGAGCAAAACGCCCACCTGGCGTTGTCCATTGCCGAGCATGGTTATGTGATGGAAAACGGTAAAATCGTTCTGGATGATTCGGTCGAAAAACTCAGAGAAAATGAAGACATTAAGATGTTCTACCTGGGATTGACGGAAATGGGGACCAAGCGCAGCTATCGTGATGCGAAGTTCTATAAGCGCCGCAAGCGCTGGCTCACCTAAAAGTAGTCTTAAAAATGCATCTGACGCTCAATGGCGGTGTTGTTCCCCTGAACGGAAGAAGACGAATCAAAACATTTTAAGGCAACCTAAGAAGCTTCAAGCTCCAGGTGATTTCGATACCCTTTATTTTTCTTCAGTTTTATCCGGCAATACCCCGGCCTCCTCGGCCTCGCGGGCGGCGTTTTCGGCTTTGGCGTTTGCTTTGGCGGCTCTGCGGGCGAGCTTCTCGGCCCGCGCTTCGGCTTCTTCAGCTGCTTTTTGGGCTTTTTCGATCGCCGCGCCGTCGGCAGTTGCGGCCTCTGCCTTGAGCCCCTCGAATTTTTCTTTGGCTTCCTGGGCCGTCTCGACTGCAGCTTCGGCTTCTTGGGCGGCATCTGATTTCAATTTGCGGGCTTTGTCGAGCGCGTCCAACAACTGGGCGCTCTCGCCGGCTTCGCCCTCTTCGGGCTCCACATCCAGATCAATGTCTTCAGCCGCCATTACCATTGCCGTCACCGGCAAAAGGAACAGGGTGTCAGCCATCGGATTGCCAAAGGGGTCGGCTACCCGATTGTCCTTCAAGCGAAACGGCAGAAACACGAGCGCGGCATCGGACGAATACGCTGCAATGGTATCGGCGTCTGCATTTTCCACCAGGACGGGTTCGGCTTCGATGCGCACCTCTGCCAGCATGGTTTCAAGGCTTTCGATAGTCTGATCGCCGTTTGGCGAGTTCTTTGCTGCCAGCAGACGAATAACTGCATCGCTCCATTGTTCGCTGCGCGTCAGCAGGTATGCCATCAAAAGCATCAGGCGGCTGCTGGCATCATTCCACCACCAGACATCGATATTAAGATGTCGGCGGTCGGATTCGGTCAGCGCTTTCCATTTATCGTCTTTGGCGTCCAGAATAATCAGATTACAGCCGTAGAAGCGGGCTGCACGAAGGTTCCGACCGAATTCGTGATCCCGCCAACCCAAAAGCCGGTTGGGGGACCGGCCCAGCCAGTTGAGCAATATCGTGTTGGCCCTCAGCGCACCGATGCCGTAGGACTGCACGATGGGTTGAATGCCGCTTTGCAGCGTCGGGACGACCACGACCAGGAAAAACGCCTGGCCGCCGTCTTTGGCGAGATCCTGCCGAAGCTTTTTTTCGGCCTCCTCCTTTTCCAGGCGCATCTGGATCCCTTCGCCTTCGAGCACCTGAACCACAGTGGTCAGGCCGCTGCCGCCCTCAATCCAGGATGCAAATTGCAGCAGCTGGGACCGGCGCTGGGGGTTGTCGGAAAAGGCCAGAATCTGGGGGCGCCAGTCGCGTGGATGCTCCGGTTCGGCGGCGGCCGCGAGTAAATGCTGCCGGATTTGCTGCAGATGGTGCGAACGGCGGCTGGCAGCCCAGCGGGCCGGTCTGCCTTTGCGTTTGAGGTATTGAAAAATTGAAAACAGCACGGCGACCGCGACGATCCCGGCGGCCAGATCTACTGCCAGCATGGCGGCCAGACACGCCAGTGCGCCGGCCAGGCTCAGCCGCCTGTGAAAATAGCGGAACCGGGGGCGGAAAGAAGGCGTCTGGGAACTCGCCTCGTAATAAGTGGCGTAATTTAACAGCCCGTAGGAGATTAAAAAAAACATCGACACCACCGGCGCGATCAGGTTGAGCCGGCCGTAGGCGACGGTTACGAGGGCAATGGCGGCGGCCAGCAAAACGGCGCGACGGGGATTGGCAGCGGGTCCCGAACTTTTGGCGAAAAAATCCAGAAACGGAAAAATGTGGTCGGCAGCCAACGATTGCATAATGCGGGGCGCTCCCAGGAAAGAGGCCATGGCCGAAGACAGGGTGGCGGCAATGACGCCGGCTGTTACCAGAATGCCGGAATAGGCAACCTTGTTCATGGCGGTGTAATCGCCGGCTAAAACTTCGCCCGGCAAACTGGCGGCGAACAATACGGCCGACAGAAAATAGACAATGATCGACAGGCCCACTGCCGCAAAAGTGCCTGCAGGCAGACTCTTGCCGGGATCCCTTAAATCACCGGACATGCTCACACCCTGGGTGAAGCCGGTGACGGCCGGGAAAAAAATGGCAAAAATGATCCAGAAGCTCAGATCGCTTTGAGAAGCGGTCCAGTTTTGGATCAAAAGTTTAGAATCCCAGCGCAGGACTCCCCCGATAAAAAATGACAGGATTGCGGCAAACAAAATGGCCATGACGACAAACTGAAAGCGGGTGGCCCAGTCCGCCCCCATCCAGGCAAAAACAAATAGAAAAAAAACCGCCAGGGTCCCAATAATCTGGGGGAGATAGTTCGCATGACCGGGCATGAGCGCGGCGACGGCTTCGCCGAAGCCGAGGCAATAAAAGGCAATCGAAACCGCTTGGGCCAGAAAAAGCACGATTCCAAGCGCTCCGCCGAATTCATGCCCCAGGGTGCGGGATATCAGGTAATAATCGCCGCCGCCTTTGACTTTCAGGTTGGTGGCGATGGCCGACAGGGAGACGCTGGTCAGCACCGAAATGCCGTTGGCTAGCAGCAGGATCAGCAGGGTCGCCCCCAATCCGGCGCTGCCGACGACAAAGCCCAGCCTGAGAAATAAAATGATCCCCAAGATGGTTAAAACACTGGGGGTAAAGACGCCGGCAAAGGTGCCAAGGGTGCCTGCGGGAGCAGACTGGCCCTGTTCGCTGGGGGGGGGCTTTTTCCCTTTGTTAGGTTCCATATTCACCATACGCTGCTTCCAGCAATAACGGAACGCAGTTGAAACCAGAATTGAATTGGGTCTGATCAGGTTTCAGTGACGGGTTTAAAGTCCGTTTCAGAAGCCGTAAATTTTTATTGGTATAAAAAAATTATAAACCAATCCATTCGTCATCCAGCTGTTTATTGCCGCGTCCGCATAAACTGCCGCTAATATCGAATCGCCACGAGGGTGGCGGTCGGATTGGCATCGCCCTTCCGGGGGACGAAGCTTTCCCGGTAAAAGATGATCCGCAGGGCGATAAACGCATGCAGCAGCTCGTTTTGCCGCAGCAAGTAATCGCGGCAATGATCCGGGGCGCAATTTCCGGAATCCGCCGCCAGCAGGGTATGAAAAATCAGCAATCCGCCCGCTTTCAATCCTTCCTGGATATAGGGAAACAATCGGCGGTTCAGGAATTTGACGTTTACGATCAGATCATAGCGGGCCGCTGCAATTTCGTACCGGTCCAGGTCGGCGCACACGGCGTGGATGTCCGGCTGACTGCCGGCGAACACACCCAGACCGACCTCGGAGATGTCAACGGCATCGATGCTAAAGCCTTTGCTGGCCAAAAAGACGGAGTTGCGGCCGCTGCCGGCCGCGATGTCCAGCGCTTTTCGGCCGGGCGCCAGGTGGTAAAATTGTTTGACAACCCCGGCCGCTTGCTCCGAATATTGCCCGCGGCGGAATTTCTCGTTCCATTTGATGCGATCCTGTCTCATTGACCGGATAAATTATCAGTTTTCAGATGCACAACGCAAGAGTTTTATGGCAATGGGCGCCGAATCTTACACTGCCGCGGGGGCGGTGGGGGGTGTAAAATATGCGGCGTCCTCAAGGGGGGATTGGTGCAGGCCTTTTTAAAACTTTTCGCACACCGCAGCCGCCGCCGGCACTGTGCTCATCACCTTCGCTCTATCGGCCCTGGCTCCAATCAGCTGATCCGATTTTTATATACCGTAAGTCCAAGGAATGTCCCCTATCTCCTGGCCAGTCAGGTGGGTTTTTATTGACATGTTAAAATGTTCCGCGTAGTATTGTGTTTCAATAGTCTCCGTAGCGGAGTTCAAAGATATAATTAGAGCGCATTTTCATTTTCTATTCTGATTTTCTATTCAAATTCTCCTGTTGAGCCGTTCATATCCATCTATCTCTTTTTTCAGCTGAAATTGTATACCGGTTTCTTTCGAATTTAACCTAACAACCGGGTGAAAATTAAAATTTTATTAATCTGAAAGGAGCAAATAATGGAAATCGATAATTTGATAGCGAGTTTCGATTTTGACAAAATCGAAAGCGATTGCCCCATCCATGCCTTCCTGAGGACATATAGTGAGAAAAAATCGAATCTATCTTCATGCGACGTTAATGCAGCCAACATCTTAAGAATGCAATTTGAGGACTATTCAGACATTTTGGAGCGATTATTAAAAAACGCTGCGTGTTTTCCTACAGGATGTGAAAATTGTGCCGGTATTCAAAAATGCGCTGGTTGCCTTAATCAAGATATTTTGGCGGATGCTTTCATAAAATTACAGAAGTATTTATAAAACACAAGACAATGACCCAGCGCAACATTATTTTTAAAATTCTATTTTGAGTACTTTGTTAATCTCCTCCGGAAACCCCATACACACGCTTTCGCCAAACAGGCGGCCCAGGGACGCCACGTCCGGGGTGCCGATGGATGGATTAAAATAGATGCGTGGTGATATGATCAGGTGAAAGCGCGCATGGTCGTCGTTTTGTGCACCGGCGTAAAAGCTCATATTGAAGTTATAGATTCCCATCCGGTCATAGGCGGCCATTAATTTGGTTAGGCCCGTGGCCAGGTCGAGCAGATCATCATCAGTAAGTTCCAGGGTTGATTTGACACCATCGACCGTGGCCATTACGTCTCCGACCGATCCCAGTGGTGCAAAAACGCTCAGCCATGTCGTGCGTCCGATTTTTCCCAGGAATCGGTCCCGGGTTTTTATCTCCGCTGTGACCAGATCATCCCAGTAATTGGTTTTATTTTTTGCCATATAATCTTTGGCGGCCTGCAGTTTTTCACGCAGCAAATTGGGTGCCAAGGATGTTGCGAACACCTGCAGGTGGGGATGGATGATCGAGCTGCCCGAGGCCGGCATGTAGTTCCAGCTGACCAGATGATATACCGACTCCGGGTGCTGCATTTGATCCAGGTGCCGGAAATATTTAAGCGCCAGCCGAAACCCGTCGGCAACCAACTGCGGTTCGATCTCGGCCAGCGGGATATAGTGACGGGGACCCAGGGTCGCTACCGCACTCAGTCGATCATAGGGTGCGATATTGGGAAATAAAACCTTGTCACCCATCATCATGCGGCCTGCGGGCAGGATGTCGGGCGGAAAGCAGGGGGTTGCCTTGAGCACCTTATCCGGGCAGAAGGGACACCACGATTCTGTTCCGGCCAGCAGCTTATCGAAATCCGGCTTTTTCCACTTGAGTTCCCTGAAATGGCATATGCGGGCTGTCTTACCGGTTAGCGGATCTTTGCGGACTTCATTGGGGATTTTTTTAAGCGCCATATCATTGACCGGATCCAACAGCACGGCCTCGCGTGGAATCACCTCAAATTTCATATTGCCTCCAAGATTTTGGTTGATTGGCTTATTGGTTGATTAGTTGGTTGGTTGACTGGCTGATTAGTATAATGGAAGAACAGAAGAATGCTTCTGTTCTTACGTCGTGTTCCGTTGGAGTCCCTTCCGCCGCCGAGCGCTCTCTCTGAAGAAACTCCATAGAAAAAAACAAAAAAAATAATTAGTAAAATTGCTCCGAATAAATAAATGAGCCCGAAAACTGCTCATCCACCAGCCAGGTAACCTCCCGGATCATCTCCCGGCGGCCGCATAGATAAAAATCGTACTGGGCCGCAGGCAGATGTTGCTGCAAATAGTCTGTGACCCGGCCGTGAAAGTATGCGCCTGATGCCTGGTTTTCGCGGGAAATACAGGGGATATAGCGGTTTGCCGCAGCCTCGAGCTCTGTTTGATAATAAAGGTCTTGCGGGCTGTCGACCCCGTGAAGCAAGGTGAAGCCGGTGATGCCGCTGCGGACCATTGAACAAAACGGCGCGATGCCGGTGCCGGTGGCGACAAACACCGGCGGGCGGCAGGAAGGCTTGAAGGTGAAATACCCATCCGGTTTCGAGATTTCAAACCGGGTGCCGATATCCGCCGTGCTCAATAGCGGTGTGAATTCACCGCGGTCAATATTGCGAATGCAAAACGTAATATCCGGATCCGCCGGCCCAGATACCGGCGTGTAATCCCTGTCCATGGCCGGATGGTAAATTCGAATCCGCTGGCCGGCTTGGATGTTATAGGATGACGGCTTGCTGAACTTGATCTCAAACGTTTTCTTTGACAGCCAGCGTCGATCGATCAATTCTGTTGGGAAAGTATTTACATCTGCTTCCAAAGCGTATCTGATACTCCCTGAAGATGGTTGCAATACCTGGCAAGCACAAAAAGAAAATCCGACAGCCGGTTCAGGAAAACCAGGGCCAGCTGGAATTGCTGAGCGGCTTTGCCTTCGACGTATTCATCCGCAAGGAGGGTCGCCTTGCGCTCAGCCCGGCGGCAGACCGTGCGGCAGATGTGGGCCCAGGCGGCCGTGGGATGGCCGCCCGGTAATATAAAACCGCTCAGGTTCGGCAATTGCCCATCCAATTGATCGATGGACTGTTCCAGTCCCGAAATCTGGCTATCGGTGATTTCTGCCAGCGAAGCAAGGGCCGGCGAATCAGGCGTGATGGCCAGAATCGAGCTGATTTGGAAAAGGTCGGCCTGGATCTGCTGCACATTGTGGGCAAGGTCCGGATTTTTTTGTGCCAGACTCGCTGCCAGTGCCCCCAGCAATGAATTTAATTCATCAACATCGCCGTAGGCTTCTATCCGCCGGTCGCTTTTCGCTACCCGCTCACCGCTGAACAAACTGGTTTTACCCCGGTCACCGGTGCCCGTGTATATCGTCATCTTATCTTCCGCTAGTATCTTTTATGCATATCGTTATGCCCGCTAAGGCAATCTATTTTGCTTCGGAAAATCCAGGCAGCGAACCTGTGTGCCGGGATATTCGGATAAATACTCTCTTTTATGGTATTTAAGGCTTCCTGCAAAGACATTCTGTTTCTCCCTTGGTTCCGTTTATATACTACTTTTTCCGGCTGTTAAAAAATTTCTTCGAAGAATAGCTTCATATAATTCCAGGAGCGTATATCCGCCTGCTTGTTGTATGCAATTCCCTTGATGCCAAATTTGTCGGCACCCGGATTGGTAAATGAGTGCACGGCGCCGCCGAAATAGATCATTTGCCAATCTGATCCGGCTTTGTTTAAACCCTCCTGAAAGGCCTGGATTGCTGCAGCAGGAATAAAACCGTCATCAGCCCCGTGACAAATAAGAAATTTGGCTTTGATGCGGCTGAGATCTTCGGGTTGGGCCGCGGTCAAGCCGCCGTGAAAAGTGACAACTCCGGCGAGATCCGCTCCGCTGTAAGCCAACTCCAAGACCGTCGTGCCGCCGAAACAATAACCGATGGCGGCAATTTTTGCAGGATCCACCCGGCTGTTTTTTCTCAGCATATCCAGACCGGCTTGTGCCCGCGTGCGCATCAGCGGAGTCCCTCTCAAATGACCGGAAAGCTCTTGGGCTTCAGTCGGTTTCGTTGTCCAGATTCCCTTGCCGTACATGTCCAAAGCAAAGGCCACGTAGCCGAGCCGGGCCAACTTTTCGACCCGCGATCTGACATAGTCGTTGAGGCCCCACCATTCATGCACGACCAGAATTCCAGGCCGTTTGCCTTTGACCGAGTCGTCATAAGCCAGATAGCCTTCGAGAGTAGTGCCTTCATGGGTATATTGCACAGGTTTGCCAACCACCCCGGCCCGGGCCGATATCGCCATAAATATTAGAAATATAATTGCAAGGATTTTCTTCATGACCACCCCCCGTTGATGCTAAAATTGAATTGTTCCAGAACTCAGCTTGGGATGTTTATTAATTGAATGATAAACATTGAAAAAGTATGTATTACTATTTTCAAGTCAATAGCATGGAGCAAAAGGAGGAGATGACTTAGACTTGTCGGGACTGCTTCAACTACGATTCGAGTATCTGCTTCATCGTTTGACCATCCATATTGCCGCCGCTGAGAATGACGCCGATGCGGCCCCTTGGTTTTACGGCACCGCATAAAAGAGCGGCCAGGCCGAGGGCGCCCGAAGGTTCTACGACCAGTTTCAGGCGGTAAAACAAGAATTTTACGGCTTCGATAATGGCCTTTTCAGATACCGTCTGCATGTCGTCGACGTATTCCCGGACCAGGGGAAAGGTCAGCTTTCCCAGTGACGGGGTGCGGGTTCCGTCGGCAATGGTTGGTGGGTTTTTGACCGTATGCAGGGTTCCGGTGTGAAATGATTTGGTGGCGTCGTCGGCCAATTCCGGTTCAATGCCGATGACCTGACAGCGGGAATCGATTCCTTTGGCGGCAATGGCCGTACCGCTTAACAATCCACCACCCCCGCAGGGGGCCAGCAGCATATCCAGCGATGCCGCTTTGTCAAACAATTCCAGGGCGGCGGTTCCCTGACCGGCGACAATATTAACATGATCATAGGGCGGCACCAGGGTATAGTCGTGTTCACTTAATAGTTCTTCGGAAATTTTTTCCCGGGTTGTTTCATGCGGGTTGTAATCAATGACGGTTGCGCCGTATTGTTCGGTGGCCGTGCGTTTGACCGCCGGAGCATTGTCGGGCATCACGACCGTCGTCTGTATTCCGAGCAGCCGGCCGACCAGGGCCACGGCCTGGGCATGGTTGCCCGATGAATGGGTGATGACGCCGTGTTTTTTCTGCTCATCGGATAATTGGGACATGGCATTGAAGGCCCCCCGAAATTTAAACGCGCCCATTCGTTGAAAATTCTCACATTTAAGGAAAACTTCCGCGCCCGCAATCCGGTTCAAAGTTTGCGATGTCATAACCGGTGTGACATGGGCGTGACCCTCTAACCTCTTCTGAGCCGCTTTAACTAAATCAAATAATTCCATGAGAGCTCTTTCTTTATTGAATAAATTTTAAACCAGAGTCTAAAAATCCAAATCCCAAGCACCAAATTACAAAAAAATTTCAAATCTCAATTTCCAATGACCAAAACAATATACCTGAAACAGGTGTTCGGTTGAGGGTCATTCGAAATTGATAAAACCTGAGTAATTGATTTCGGTCGCCCTCATATCTGCATAATTATGAGCTTCTCTGTCGGTTTGGAATTTTGGTCATTGGTCATTGTGATTTATTTGTTATTTGGGATTTGTTATTTGGAATTTCAAACGATTCACCGCCATGTGGTTGTATCTTTGGCTTAACTTCTTAACTCAGGCTTCCCCTTTATTGTCCTTAATCTACCATTCACTGCGCGGCCTTTCCTGCCAGGGGTAGCGGTCGTTTTTGACGGGCGTCCAGTGCAATTCTCCTGAATCCCGCCACGGATCCAGCACGATCCCCTCTTCAAATCGCTGCCCTTTGG
This sequence comes from uncultured delta proteobacterium, assembly GCA_963710795.1. Taxonomy (GTDB): domain Bacteria; phylum Desulfobacterota; class Desulfobacteria; order Desulfobacterales; family JAFDCJ01; genus JAFDCJ01. Next base: position 77,245 of record CAVQBT010000023.1, on the reverse strand, counting down.
CAGCAATCACAACACTGTTGTGTTCGCGCAGTTCGCTGCCGCGGTGGGCGACCCCCCAGTACAGTTGATAGGTTTTTAACTCCAACCGTTCAAGCTGTTCCATAAGATCTGCCGTCCAGTGGTGGCAGAGACCGCGATCCTTCAGACCGATGCGGACCAGTACGTTATGCAACACCGCTGGGCGCACCAATTTGTATTCTTCGGCCAGATAAGCGGAATATTGTATCGCTGTTTGCGCCACCTGTCCGGCTTCCACGATACTTGTCCGACCGTTAAGTGCTGCCAGATCATTCTGCAGCGATGCAATTTTTGCGTGGTAGGTGCCTGCTTCCCGGCTGATCTCCGAATTATTGTTTTCGGTTGGCAGTTGACCGCTTTGATGCGCACTGACGCAAGCACTCAGCCATACCGGGATCAGCAGCAAAATAACGTATCGTATTTTATCCGGCATTGTTCTTATTCGATGTTCAATCCCCAATCCCCAATTTCAAATCCTCCAGCCGCGATCCGAATAGCGCACTCACTATATCTCAATCCCCATTTGCTCAAATTCCTTTTCAATGATGGCTTCCCATCCCCGGTTGGCCCTCGGGTTGGCCGGACTGGGATGCGTAATGCCGCCGATTTCCACGGATAGATCGGTTAAGGAAATCCGGGCGCGCTCCGTCGTGAACCGGCCGACACCCACCACGTAGCGGGGCTCGAGCTGTTCAACTGTGCGGCGCAGGGCGCGATCGCAGGCTGCAAACAGCGCCTTGCGCTCCGCGGCGCGAAGTTGATTGGGCGTACGGTTGCGACCGCCGGCTTCGATAAACTGAAGGGGACAATAATTGGCGATGAAAAAGCGGGAGAAAAAATTATGCGGCGTTGCAAATTTTTTGCGGGCCCAGCCCCATATCCGTTTGCCGCTGACCTCACTGCGGGGGCAGTCGAAACCGGCAACCGGTCGTTTCGGATGGGTGTTTGCCGGCGTGTTTACCGCAGCTTCAATATTAAGCCAATCTCTGACCGCCGTTACCTCGCCGAAAGGAATACCGGTCTGGGCCATTCCCCAGGGGCCGGGATTCATCCCGATCAGGACTATTTCTTTGGGAGATTTTGCATAGCGCCGTAGATACTTGGAATAGGGCGCCCGGGCATATTCCAGCGGACTGTAGACATGCGTTACCGGGGCGCTGAATTTTAACGGTCGCAGTTCGTCTAATAGGTCGTCGGTGATTGTTTCGAGATCCAAATTTTGTTTTCCCAAATTGGAAAGCTAAATTCTAACATCTTGATCAGAATTGATTTTCAAAATTCCAAATTTCAAGCACCAAATAACAAATAAATCCCAATATCCAAAATTCAATGACCAAATCATCGTTTCATGAATCGAAATGCTTTCAATTTAAGTAAGCAGGCGAGTTTGGAATTTTGAATTTTGGTCATTGTAATTTTATTTGATATTTGTGATTTGTTATTTGGAATTTGCGTTCACCCAGCACTAGTATCCTAACCCGGCAGTGACCATCGAAGACCGATCAGCAAAAGAATCAACCCGACCACCTGAACGATATGATAAAGTCCGTTGTGATCGAATTGCCAGATTATGGTCAAGGAAATCGATTTATTCGCCTGGATTCCGGCGGCCAGGATGCTGATCAGAATACCGGCGGCCATAAATGCTGCGCCGGCCGGTTCTCCCCGCACGGCCAAATAAATATAAGCACTTAGCGCAAATATAAGCGCCAGCCCTTCATATAAAATGAAAACAAAAAAAATTCTCGGATACAGCCGGGTGGCCCCGAAAAAACCCAGACCCGCTGCCAGCATTACCGGCAGCACTTTGAAGCAAACCGCCAGGCCCCATAAATCATATACCACACCTGCTACAAAAAGCGAAACGGCCAGAGCCAGCGCCATATTCAACAGTTGCCAGATCCGATTATGCGCGGTCCGGGATATGACCAGTCCGTGGGCTACCGCTCCTAATACTGCGGCCAAACCGATCAATCCAAAAGCGGCCGACCAAATAATAATTTTCCACGACTCGTTGTCATGGGATATATTCCAGCTTAAAATTAGAATGCCGCCAAAGGCGACCAAGGCTAAAATGATGTCGGTAATTGCAGTGGATTGTTCGGTGGGGTCCTTAATGTATTTCATCCCATTTTATAAAAAGAACTTATAAAAGCGAACCGCAGAATATCGAACCGCGATCAAGTATCGAGCATCCAGCATCGACCTCGTTAAAGCGACGGTCTTGCGCCTGCCATTTTTAAATAGGGATACTGGTTTATGCAAGGTTAAGGCCTACTTTATTTTCTCGCCTTTGTTGTGTAATCCTTTATCTGTCAGGCAATAATTGGGTTCGCTGTCAGGTCCGCAAAGGAAAGAGCCATCCATTCGCTGCAGATAACCTTTTTTTTCCAGAATCGATAATTCGGTTTTTCTTCCCAGGTAATTGCCGGGATAATACACTCCTTTTTTCATTTTCTCCAAAATTTTGTCCGACATTCAAATCCCCCAATTTGAAACCATTTCAGATTGATTTATACCGCGAACCGCTCTTTCTCGATTAAACTGGCCGCTGCTCAGTTCGCACTGAGATGCTTAACCATGCATGCCGCACTGGCCGGACATAGATTTTTAAACTCGGCAGTCCCTTGAATACCGGCCGGAGCGGAATCGCGCGCCGCAGTCCGGTAGCCGTACTTTTTGAAAAAAGCCTCAGCCGTCAGGGTCAGTAAGTACAGGCTGTCCACCTTCAAGGATTTGGCATAATCTTCTATTTTATTGATCAGGCCGGTTGCAATTTTGCGGTTGCGATACGCTGCATCAACTGCCAGGGACCGCAGCAGCGCTCCGTGGTTTTTTATCTCAAGTCCGACCACGGCCACCATCCTGTCGCCATCCCATCCCAGGAGAAAATGCTCAAGCAGGTCAGGCGTGATATCCTCATGGAGCAGGTCACAGCCTGCCAGCAATTGCTTTATCCTGGATTCGTCATCCAAACCGGCAAATGAATATTTCATTTCTTGCTCAGAAATTGGATCCTAGGTTCTGTATATATACACGGGGTCGCTATGCAGCGAGCCCTCAGGGCGCAGCACCCTGAGGGGTTTAAATCCGGGTACTGAAAAGTTGCATGATACAACCAAGGTGCCGGGCTGAAGCTCCGTTTTCAATTTGGCCGATAATTTTCGCATTACATCGGGATAAAGGTAGCAGAATATAACGTCGGCACCGGCCAGGTTTTGCGACCAGAAGCTTTGACGTCTAATTTCTACCTCTTTCAGGCCGATACTGAGCACCTGCGCCTTGAGATAAGCCAGCAAATTTACTTCAAACCCGATCGCTTTGACCTTATAATTTTTACAGGCTTGGCGCAGTACGCGTCCGTCACCGCATCCCAAATCCACCAGTAGTTGCCCTTTTCTCATCGGCACCGCATCGATGAAGGCCGCAATTCTGGTCCGGGTTGTGCTCACATACAGGGCACCCTGGGTGGCCGGCAGCGCTGCGGCCGTGCACAGGACGTAGGTCATTTTCAGGACGAACAGCGTCCCCGCCAGAATAAGAAATATCCACAGCCAAATGGGCATATTATTGATTTGGCCTCCGAAAACCAGATTTTGCGGGTCAGGTCAGAGAAAATCGGCTTTGCCGTGAACCTGCATAGCGGAATGATGGAATAATCAGGGTTGATTGCTTGCGATTTATGATTAGTTCTGACCACAAACTGGTGCCTGTTGTCAACCCTATACGCTAAAAATTTTCTGACATTTTTTTTACTGCCTTCAATGTCGCCCTGGCGCCCTGCACCATATGCAGGCAATCCGTGCTGATGGCAATCAGAGTATACCCCTGTTCAATAAAGGCAGCTGCAGACTCTGCTGAATCGGCAAATATTCCCAGCGGAATACCGGCCTCCCGGCAGCATTTCGTTACCGAGGCGATGGCCGCTTGAACGCCGGCATCATGAATTTGTCCCATTTTTCCCATACTGGCGGATAAATCATAGGGACCGATTAGAACTGCATCGACATCCGGCACCTGGACAATTTCGGCGATGTTTTCGACGGCATTGGTGTTTTCCGCCTGCAAAATGACGGCAAGCTCATCGTTGGCTTGCGCGACGTATTCCTTGAAATTTAAACCGTATCCATGGGCACGGCCGATGCCCACACCCCGGGTGCCGCGGGGGGGATATTTGCACATCCGCACAATCTGCTCGGCTTCTGCGGCTGAATTTACCCCGGGCGCGATGATGCCGGCGGCACCGATGTCCAGGGCTTTTTTGATCCAAACCTCATCGTTCGCTGGGATCCGGATGACACAGGGACAGCGGTGGTCGACCGCCTGGAGAATGCCCTGGGCAATTTGGGCGCTAAACGAACCGTGTTCGGTGTCTATGAAAAGCCAGTCATAACCCACCTCGGCCATGATTTCGGCAACTTCCGGTGCCGGAATCGTAATCAGGGTTCCGATTAACAGATCGCCCTGCTTCAATCGTGTTCGTATATTTAACATCATATCTTTCTCCAATTTTAGCGCCATTTCTGATCAGTATCTTTGACAATCTCGAGCGGCCTAATTTTGATGGTTTGTGGGATTTCAGGCTCTAGGTAAAAAACATATTCATCAAATATGCCGCCCAGCAGGATATCAATTTTGCGGGTGCGTTCAATGAATATTCCTTTTTGATCGAAAAAAATCTGGCCTTGATCGTCTTTGATAATCGTCATTGCAAACAGCTCACGCCGTCCCTTGCGCACCGAAAACCGGTCTCCGATTTTAAACGGACTATCCGCGAGCTGATCTACATGAATAAACATACCCTTTCTCTCCGGATCATAAAAGGCGATTTGTTTGGGACTGATCGCGGGTGCTGAGGTCATATTTCACTCCGTCTATATTTCATTGCCTAATGACAGAATCCCTTAATTCGGCCTTCGGCATTGCGCCTTCGACCTTCTCTTTTCAATATCCCACCGCCTGTCCGTCTTTTCGATGGTCGGATGCACCACAGTACCCATCATCGAGGGCATAAATCAACTGGGCCCCGCCGAACAGATGGAAGGGCGGATCGTCTATAATATTTTGGCCCCGATCTTTAAGGTCGCTGATGACATCGGGCGCGGTTCCGGGCTCCAGGGCAACGTGAAAATTTTCGTTAACATGCCAGCGAGGCGCATCACAGGCGGCCTGTGGATTCTGGTTATAGTCAAAGATGCGCACCATCATCTGGACGTGCCCCTGGGCCTGCATACTGCCGCCCATGACCCCGAAACTCATCAGTGCCTGCCCATCTCTGGTTACAAATCCGGGAATAATGGTTTGAAAGGGCCGCTTGCCGCCGTCTACGCAATTGGGATGGCCCGGCTCCAGGACGAATCCGTACCCGCGATTTTGCATACTGATGCCGGTCTGCGGAATCACGATACCGGATCCAAAACCAAGGTAATTGGATTGAATGAAGGAAACCAGCATCCCGCTTTCATCGGCCGCCGTGAGGTAGACGGTTCCATGGTCGCTGAGAATTTTTGACTCGGGGAAACCGGCCCGATCGATACGGATCTCCTGTGCTCTGCCAACTAGAAATTCTGGCGTTAAGAACTCTTCGGGGGTGACCAGCATGGTGCCGATGTCCGCGATGTGCCGGTAGGCTTCGGCCAGGGCGATTTTCATGGCTTCGACCTGCAGATGGATGCTGTCGGCTGAATCCGCCGCATATTGCCGCAAATCGAAATGACGCAAAAGACCCAGAGCAATCAGAGCGGCCAGCCCCTGGCCGTTGGGCGGGATCTCGTGCAGGTGCACTCCACGGTATTCGGTCGAAATTGGTTTTACCCACTGGCTGTGGTGATTTGCAAGGTCCTCGAGGGTCATGGCGCCGCCAGTCGCTTTTGCGCAATTTACGATTTTTTGGGCCAGCTCCCCGCGGTAAAATGATTCGCCCTGACTTGCGGCAATCGATTTTAGCGTATTGGCCTGATCGGGACAACTGAAGCGTTCTCCCGCCCGGGGGGCCTGCCCGTCCGGCAAAAACGTGTTGCCGAAATCCGGAAAATCCGGGTACAACGCGGGAGTTTCCGCCCAGCGTACGGCTGTAATCGGCGAAACGACAAAACCGTTTTGAGCATACTCGATGGCGGGGCCGAAAAGATCGCCAAAAGGCAGTTGACCGAATTTTTGGGACAGTTGCACCCAGGCATCCACCGCACCGGGCACTGTGACGGCATCCCAGCCGAAAGTCGGCATTTGATTTAATCCGGCAAAACGATCCGGGGTCCAGGCCCGGGGTGACCGACCGGATCCGTTCAGGCCGTGAAGGTTCTGACCATCCCAGACCAGGGCGAAGGCGTCACTGCCGATGCCGTTGCTGGTCGGTTCAACCACGGTCAGCGTGATCGCCGCCGCCAGGGCGGCGTCCACCGCGTTGCCGCCTTTTAGCAACATTTGCAGTCCAGCCTGGGCCGCCAGCGGCTGGGAAGTCGCCACTAGGTTGCGCGCAAAAACCGGCATTCTCTGAGAAGGGTATGGAAATTTCCAGGAAATTGTCATGGCAGTCACCTCTTATTGCGAAGTTCATTGGTTTTAGGTTTTCCGCCGCAGGCGGATCAGGTTTCGACTTCGGTCCGATAGCTCACAGAATAGGCCCTATATGACCTATTGGACCTATATACCTCAATAAAAAACCGTTCTGGTCCTGTGCCGCGGTACGGCTTTATAATCGGGCGATTGCCCGCAATTCCACAAAAAATAGTCCAGCTGCGATGATGTGACCGGCTGTCCGGAATCGCAAATCGATTTTTTAATCAGCTCCACGGCATGCACCGCCCCTGCTCGAATTTCGATTTCCTCGGACGAGCCCGCCGGGATTAGTGCTGCCGCCTCGATGCGTGCAATCAGCGCCTCTTCATATCTTAAAATACCGTCCATCCGCAATACGTGAGGAACGAGGTTATCAGCAAAGATGGTCAGCTGATCGATATCGCCAAAGTGCCCCCAAGTCTGCCCCTGGAAGGCAACCGCCAGGTCGGCAGCCACAATCTGGGCTCGTTTGAAAAACGGCACCGCGAGTTCATGGTAGGGCTCAACGTCATTGAAGTAGGGCATTTCTTTAAGCAGTTGTACCAATCGGCCGGCGCAGGAGTCGGCAGCTTCCACCAGGCCGCAAAAACTTCCCTTGAACCGGTTCAGCAAATAGCGGCCAAGTCCATTCAGGGCTGTGGCAAAATGCTGCATCAACTCCCTGATGGGTTTGTTTGCAGGATCTTGATTAAATATCAGTGTGCATTGGTCAACTGAAATCAGCGCTAATTGTTCGGCGGACAGGGGGCCGTTTTTCTTGTAAAAGTCATTCAGCGCCGAGGCTGTCGTAAAATAGCCGGACATTCCCGGGCGTTTGCGGAGGTGCGGAAACCAGCCGGATCCGAAATTGATGGTATCCAGGACCAACAAAAATGACACGGTATCTTCTTGCCGATCGAGGTAATGGCAGACCGGATCCAGCTGGGGCTGGACCGCTTTTTCCACCGGCAGTGACGCTGCGTAAGCGGAAATTCCGTCATAATTAATTCGCACATGCCTGGCCCGGTGGGCTACCCGCTCACAGGTTTCACGTATTTGATCAAATATGGTTTCAGTCATTTTCCAGCCTACTTGCGCGCTGCGGTGAACGAGATCCCTGATTGGGGCGATGCATTCACCTCCAACTGAAAGACATCCGGTCGCGAGTAATGTCCATTGGTGTCGATAGCCAGGCGACCTTCGGTCATGCGCTGCGGCTCGATTACGCCGTAGATGATGTCGGATCGATCGAAAACCGGCCCCGCAAGATAGCTGCTGTCGGAATAGAGAACAGCGCCGAGTGACAGCAACAGTTTTTCATTATAATCAACCTTCTGCCCGCCACCTTCAATCCCTTCGTTTCCCGTAATTTGAACCTCGCATCCCGCACCTCGCACCCCGCCCCCTCTATCCCAAAACACCCCAATGCTTGGCCAGCGGACCATGGACGCCAGACGCCGGATCCATTTTTGGTAGCGAAACCTTGCTGATATTTTTATCCGCCTGGGGCCTCTCAGCGGCTTTGCCGTAACACATATCCGGACCCTGACCCCGGGGATAGGCACCGACAACTCGAAAATCGCGGTCGGCGTCCAGGTTTTTGTGGGCAACTCCGGCCGGAATGATAATCACATCGCCGCAAGCAACCGTCAGGGTGGCACCATGGTCCCCGCCCATTTGAACCTGGGCGGAGCCACCGTACACGCCCAGAACTTCATGGGCAGTGCTGTGGTAATGATGAAATCCATAGATGCCGTTGCGCCAGCAGCCGCGCCAGCCATTTAGTTCAAACAGTTTTTCCACGACTGCGGCCGGGTCGCTTGGAGGCAATACCAGAATACCCTGATAGACCAACAGGGGTAGCTTCGAATTGTTGGGGAAGGTCCCGTCATCTTTCATAAGCCTGGTTATCACCGGTCCGGACTGCACCATACCCCGCAACCGGTCATCATTATTGTTGGAAACGCTGTTTTGACTCATACGACACTCCTTACCCTCCAATTACTTCTCGTCATTGACCGGGTCCTTTTTTAGCGGTTTTATCTTAATTTATCAAGGTAGAACACGATTCGGCCCCAAGATTTTAGTTGATGGAGCGCAGCGACACCATAATTTTAGGCATTTTAGCGCAATTTAGGCAATTTCGGCATTTCCATAGTCGGAATACTTGCGATACAGGGGCCATAAATTGACCAACCCGAATATCGGACCCGGCACCAGGAGCACAAAAATATATTCGGGATCTAAAAAATTGATGATAAAATTGGTGAATTGGATGCTGAAGATGGTGATAAAAAATCCGATACTGGTAACAATCGTGAGGGCTGAACCGATCAGTTCCGCGGGCGCTGTTTGAGCTGTCAGGGCTGAAAACTGGGGTGAATCCCCAACGACCACGATGCCCCATAATAGGAGAAATCCCAGGAATACTCCGGCCGGGGCATGAAAAAAAAGCGGAGACAGCAAACAGCATATCCCCGATACCAGGAGCTGATAAAAGGCGACCGACGGGCTGCCCAATTTATTGGATAAAAGACCGCCGCCGATGCAGCCCAGGCATCCGACGGCAATCACCCAAAATGACCAGAACGAAACATTCAACGGCTGTTGGACCACAGCGCCGTAGGCTTTAATCAGCACCGGGAAAAATGCCCACAAGGTATACAGCTCCCACATATGGCCGAAATAACCGAAGGAGGCTGATCGCAGGTCTTTGGACTTAAATATGATGACAAACGCTTTGCTGTTAAACTTGGTTCCTTTGCCGGCATAAGGACCATCCGGGACCAGCAACAGCATAAAAATGCCACCCAGTGCTGAAATCGCTGAAATCGATAGAATTACCTGCTCCCAGGGAATTGATTGGCCGGTACTTTTCAGTAAATGCGGAAAGGCCGTTCCCACCACCAGGGCACCTACCAGATACCCCAGGGCCTGACCCAGTCCCCGGCGATACCAACCGGCTGCGATCTTCATTCCGACCGGATAAATACCGGCCAAAAAAAAACCGGTGCTGAACCGCAATACGAGCAGTGAGATCAGACCGTCCGCTGCTAAATAAATACCCAGATTGGAGAGCGCGCCCAGCAGCGAACAAAGAAAAAAGACAACCCGCGGCGAAAATCGATCCGAAATAGTAAAAAATGCGAACAGAAAGGTTCCGATTATAAAACCCAGTTGAACCGAGGAGGTCATATAGCTCAGCGCGGCACTGCCGAGTTCCCACTGTCGCTGCAAATCACCCAGCACGGCGTTGCCGGCAAACCACAGCGACGTTCCCGTAAATTGAGAAAAGACAATAACCGGCAATATCCACGGTGATCGTTTTCTCACGATGCTTTCCCGGCCGGGGATGGGTCATCGATTCCAATTTCATCGAATCCGGGTCTCATAAAGGCCCTGGCAGCGGGAAACTTCTTTTCGGTTCGCCGGCGCAGGCGGTCGAGATGGGTGATAACGTCCAGAATAGTTTCTTTCTGGCCGGAAAAATATCGAATCATTTTGCCCCAGGCGCTGATGGAGCGATCCATCCCAATCAAGGCAACTTTGGCCGAACCGTCCGAATCCTTGGGGAAGCCGTTTTCAATCTCAAAATCTTCGTCTTGAGAACTGTGAATGGCCCGTTGAAGTTTGACGTAAATCTGGTGCTGATACCATCGAATGACTTCCACAGAATCGATGAATGAGACCGTATCTTCCTTGGAATATGAATCCGATACATCGGCTTCATATACGGCCGCCGATTGGCGGGTGTCATCTTCAAAGATATAAACATTTTCATTGAACCAGTTCTCCACGGCATCGATATATGTTTTTGCCATATGCGTCGTCATGTGAACCACGGGCTTATCTTCGAAAGAGTTATCCAGTTCATCACTGTCATCGATTTCGAGGGAATCCAGGTCGATCCCCCGTTCCTCTACCATTTCTTTCAACATCGTCATGGTTTCCTGAAGGGTTTCACTCAATTTCTGCCAGAAGATCTCATTCGATATATCACCGTCTTTGAGATCGCCGAATTTTTCCTCACTCATTTCAAAATTCAGACAGCGTGCGGTAAATGGACACCGTTCGCACCATCGATCGCAGTAATTATAAATTCCGGAGATGTGGTTCGAATCTTCATTATATTTTTGAAAGGTTTTTTTTGTCATTGGTTGGAAGTGCCCCTTCTGATTTAATTTGTGTGATCGGTTAATCGATTCGAAAACCTATATCACAAATCAATATTATTCCCAAATATTACTTAGGGTGTATCCTTAGTTGGAGTCCAATCGAAGGCATGCGATAGGTGGGTTGCAGGTGATCCGGGATGTCGACCGTCGTGGGATCGGTAATCCCGCTGCCGACCAATACGGAATCCAGGCCGAAGGCCTTGGCGCCGCGAATGTCGGTCTCCAGTTGATCACCGATCATCACCATATTTTCGGTGCCGCTGCGACGCAAGGCTTCCTGGAAAATATCAGCATTGGGCTTGCCCAGCCGTTCGAAGCACAGGTCCGGGCGGCCGGGATATCGCAGCTGCAGCGCGGCTTCAATTATCAGCGCAATGCTTCCGCTGGTAATGCCGAAACCCCGGCCGGCTTTGGGATAAATCAAATCCGGATTGGGCAGCACCAGGTTGAATTGTTCCCGACGGTCGACCTTGTGAAAAAGCTCCGTTAATACCATATCCACCGTATCAACGAACGGAAAACCGGCCTCATCTCCAATCACCACCACATCAAATCCGTTGGCCGGTGACACCACCTCACCGCCTGCATCGCGAGTGTACTGGGCGCTGTCCTCAGGGCCCAGAACGGCGCAGCGGGCGCCTGACAGGTTGTGAGTTTTAAAGTAATTTTTAAGCAGCCCGCCTGAGGTGATGATCCGCTCCGGCTCTATTGCCAGACCATAGCCTTGAAACCGGCTTGCGGCCGTCTGCGGTAATTTGGACGCATCATTGGTCAACAGGTAATACGACTTGCCGGACCGGTTGAGCTCGTCGATCAAACCGGAAGCGCCGGGAAGGGCGCCGGTGCTGTTGACCAGAACGCCGTATGCGTCCAGCAGCAACACCGGATAGCGTGCGATGAGTTCTTCAATGGTGATTATGCGGGGCGAGGTCATGGAACCTTTCTGGGATTACGATTTTTCAGGGTGGTGCAACAAGAACTTGGTTTTTCATTTACGATCTTTTGTTTGCGGGCAGCGTCTCTTTCAGCAGCACTGCCGCCGCCAGCGACAGCGAGGCTCCGGCCAGGCAGATCAAAAACATAGATTGGTAAGCGACCGCTGCGTAGGGGGTCTGTCCGTGACTTTGCGCGGTCAATACGGCCCCGATCAGGATCTGAAAAAATGTGGCCCCGGCAAATGGAAAGAGGTTGACCATGCCCACGGATGTCCCGGAAATAGCGATGGGAAATGACTCCTTGGACACGGTTGCGATGACCGGGCCGATAGCGCCTCCGGTTATGAAAAAACAGAAAAATAACGGGTAAAGTGCCGGCAGGGATAAGCTGTCCACCAACCAGCTCATCAGCCCACTGACGGCCATCAACGCTAAACTGCAGCCGACAAGCACCGGTTTGCGGCCAAAACGGTTGCCGAGCCAGCCGAATAAGGGGCTGCCCAATATCATCGATAGGGCGAAAGTCGACAGCACGCCCCCGGCGGCTGTTTTGCTGAGACCGTAAACGTGCATGAGATAGGGGCCGCCCCACAATCCCCCGACGGCAAATGATATCCCGATCACACAAAACGCCCAGATGCCGATGGGCCAGAAACGACGGGAAAAGACCACCATTTTGAGGCCGTCCGCCAGACCGATCTTTTCGATCTCCGCCTCATCTGCCGCTTTTATGGGGGCGAGACCCATCTCAGCCGGTCGATTGCGCACAAACCCATAAACAAGGCCGGCCATCACCAGGGTAACGGCCCCGACGCCGATCAATGTCATGCGCCAGCCGATGAGATCGCTGATCCAGGCCAGCGGGGCGCTGGAAGACAGCGCGCCGATGCCGCCCATGACCATAAAGGCGGCACCCATAATAATAAACCGGCGCACGCTAAACCATTCAGACAACAGTTTAAAGTTGCAGACAAAAACAGTTGATACCCCGATACCGACCAGAATTCGGCCCAGTACGGCCACGGGCAAACTCGGCGCAACCCCCATTATTATGGAGCCGATGCCGGCCAGCACAAAAAATGAAGATACGGTCTTGCGCGGGCCCCACGAGTCGGCCATCAGGCCGGTGGGCAGCTGCATGATGGCATAAGCGTAGAAATAGGCCGAACCCAGCACGCCCAGCAAGGTACCGGTCAGACCGAATGAGGCCTGAATGTCGAGGGCAATGACCGCCGGGCACAGGCGGTGAAAAAACACCAGGACGTAGCACAAAAAAATAAGCAGGCAGATGAAATAACGATATGCGATGACGGAGTCTCCCTAGTACCTTAGAATTTATTCTTAAGCATTATGGGGCAAAATCTTTTTGTGAAACCAGCAAGTTGCCCATAGAAATGCCTAAAGTTGCAAAATGCCTAAAATGCCTAAAGTTGAGGTATTCTTTCGATTTTTTAAAGAGAAAAAAGCAACGAACGTAATTTTAGTCGGTTAAAATTGACCAGACTTCGTTAGCCGGTGCATCAATTTCGATTTCAGTTCGAATTTCTTGCATTTATTTCCATGTTTAAAACCGGGTGCCAAGGCCGCGGCCACAGATAATCCGCAGTGGCAGCTGCCGGGAGCCTGGCGCCGGATTCACACCGCTGTCGGGTCGCCGAATCTTTTGCGCAGTCCGGCCACTAACGCAGTGTCCGCCTTGAGTGAAATCATCTCGAGCGGAGAGCGGCCGCGTTTCCAGGCTATATACAGGGTGAGTGCCAGCATCAGCAGGGACAGCAGGATGTTGGGCCAGGCGTTCAACCCCCACTGGCCTTGCCAGGTTAGGGTCCAGTCAGTTGAAAACGGTAAAAAATAAGGTATCGGCCACTGATAACCATCCGGACCCCGTGAACCGATGAGATCGCCGAGAAGGTGGAGATGGAATGCAATTATAGCAAGAACTGCGCAAACCCATCGTCTGATGCTCAGGGCAAAGACTACCGCCGCCAGAACCAAGCCCATTCCGAGGTGGTGTCCCAGGACATGGTGGTATTTACTATACCAGATCAAGGGCATAGCCGTGTTTTCCGTCAACAGTTCAGCAATGATACCGATACCGTCAATATCCGGGATTACACCGGCCAATGTTACCAGGGTCCTGTCCCGGCGGGGAATGTCGGCCGTGTTGGCGACGGTCCAGCTAATCAGGAAGTGGCTTGCCGGATTCATGTGTTAATCCGATATTGATATCCTGGTCTTCAGGGTTAGGTCACCGTCAAGTGCGCTTCCGATACTATGGAGCCGGAGTGCTCCTATGACTTAAGTCCGGAGCCCCCGTTGGGATCGAACCAAAGCCGGCAACCTCCGGACTCGGTTTATTACTTTAGATAAGGATCGTGGGTTTCTTCAAAGCGCGTGATATCGGATTCATACCTGAGGGTCAAATCGATATCATCCAATCCGCTGATCAGCTGCTCCTTGTCGCCGGGCTCAATCGTAAAATTAAATACGGTGTTGTCGGCATCGTGCAGTACAATCTGCTGTTGGATCAAGTCGGCTGTAGCCTGTAATCTTTCATTGGCCTCAAGATGCTCAAAAATGAGGTCGACTTCTTCCTCTGATAGCTCGACGGCCAGCAGCCCGTTTTTGACGGTATTGGTTCTGAATATATCGGCAAATGCATTGACCCGCACCCCATTGATTTCTTTCCAGGGGGCGATGATCACCTTATAGCCGTCCTGGGCCAGGGCCCAGACCGCATGTTCCCGGCTGGAACCGCATCCGAAATTGTTGCGGGTAACCAGAATGGAACGCCCTTTGAAGCGGGGATGATTCAGCTCGAAGTCCGGGTCGAGGCTTCCGTCCGCCTTGTAGCGCCAATCAAAAAAAAGGTTGGGGCCGTATCCGCTGCGGCTGATCGATTTTAAGAACTGCTTGGGGATGATGGTATCCGTGTCCACATTGGACCGGTTAAGGGCCGCTAAAATGCCGGTGTGCTTTTTAAATGCTTTCATATTTCTTCCTTCCATTTGCGAATATCGACAAATTTGCCGGCTATTGCTGCAGCGGCGGCCATTTCCGGACTGACCAGGTGCGTGCGACCGCCCTTGCCCTGGCGGCCCTCGAAGTTCCGATTGGAGGTCGAAGCACAGCGCTGTTGCGGCTGAAGCTGGTCCGGATTCATTCCCAGACACATACTGCATCCGGCATAGCGCCATTCAGCACCGGCTGCTTTGAAGATATGATGCAAGCCTTCGGCTTCAGCCTGCAGGCGGACCTGCTGCGAGCCCGGCACCACCAGTACCTGAACGTTAGCGGCCTTTTTACGGTCTTTCATAATTCCGGCCGCCAGACGCAGGTCTTCGATGCGGGAATTGGTGCAGCTGCCGATAAAAACCACATCCAGGGGAATATCGGTCAGCCGGGTACCGGGCTCCAGTCCCATGTACTGCAGGGCATTTTCCACATCGGCCCGGCTGTAGCCGCCGGCTGAATCCGGGTCCGGAACCGGTTGATCGAAATCGATCACCATGCCGGGGTTGGTGCCCCAGGTGATCTGGGGCTTTAATTCGGCGACATCGATTACCAGGGTCCGGTCAAACTCTGCATCCTCATCACTTGGCAGGCTTTTCCAGAAGGCTATGGCACGCTCCAGGTCTGCACCCTTGGGGGCGAAGCGCCGCTCCCGGCCGGTGATGTATTCAATCGTCGTCTCGTCCGGGGCGATCATACCGGCCCGGGCGCCGGCTTCTATGCTCATATTGCAGATAGACATCCGGGCTTCCATCGTCAGACTGCGCACGGCTTCGCCGCAGTATTCGAGCACGTGTCCAGCCCCGCCGGCGGTGCCCATGGTGCCGATCATTTTGAGCACCATATCCTTGGAGAAAACATGGGGTGCCAGTCGGCCGGTAAACTCCACTTTGTAAGTCCGCGGTTTGCGCTGCATCAGGGTCTGGGTGACCAGCACGTGCTCCACCTCGGAAGTCCCGATACCGAATGCCAGCGCACCGAAGGCACCGTGGGTCGACGTGTGGGAGTCGCCGCAGACAATCGTCAGACCCGGCAGGGTCAGACCCATCTCCGGTCCAATGATGTGAACAATCCCCTGGTGATCGTCGCCCAGATCGTATAGCGTGACACCGTACGCTTCGCAGTTTTTTCGTAAGGTTTGCACCTGGGCCTTTGAAATCGGATCTTTGATGTCCATGCGATCTTCGGTGGTCGGAACATTGTGGTCCATGGTGGAAAATGTCAGTGCGGGTCGGCGGATCTTGCGCCCTGCGTTGCGCATACCCTCAAATGCTTGGGGGCTGGTAACTTCGTGAACCAGGTGGCGATCGATATACAGCAGCGCCGAACCATCGGGCATTTCGCGCACCACATGCGGTGCCCATATTTTTTCAAACAGTGTTTTTCCCATGATTACTTCTCTTCCATCTTCCCGTTAGCTGCAGAGCCAAAGGCCGCGCAGACGGGATGGTTTATAGGTTGTTGTTGGGTTTTGCCCTTTTGGGAGATGCAACGTCGCGCATCTCGCTATTCAGGCGGCAGTCCGAAAATTCCAGTATTCAGTAATATGGCAAAAAGAATTGTCTGCGTCAAGTAATCGGTGATAATTGTGAAGATAAATATATTGCCTCGTTGAACCGTTCAGGATTTAGGCTTCAGGGGGTTAGCAATCATGTCTTCCAATCCGATCTGCCAACCTAAACTTTTTGATAAAAATTAAAGCCCTTGCCCCTCGGGGGTAGAAAGTATAAAAAAAGAGGTTATATTAACTTTTGTGCCTCAACCCCGATAAAACGACTCCGTTTCAATAGTGGCCTGACTTACAGCGGGGGCAGCCCAAAGAAAGGAAGAATAAAGAAAATGAAGGGAAAAGAATTAGCCTTAAAAGCGTTGCTGGATACAGGCGTTAAATATATTTTTGGATATACCGGCGGTGCCATTATGCCGATTTTTGACGAAATGGAGAAGCAACAAGTATTTAAATTTATTATGTCGCGGCATGAACAGGGCGCCGTATTCATGGCCCAGGGAATTTCGCGGGCCTCGATTTCGACTTCCAATCCACGGGTCGGCGTTTGTATGGCGACGTCGGGCCCCGGTGCCATGAACCTGGTCACCGGAATTGCGGATGCCATGATGGATTCGGTCCCGGTTCTTGCAATTACCGGGCAGGTTCCCTCCGGGGTTATCGCTACGGACGCCTTTCAGGAAAGCGATGTCGTCGGTGTCATGATGCCGTTGACCAAACAGACCTATATGCCCCTTTCCGTGAACGATATCGAAGAAACGATTCACGAAGCCATGTATGTGGCCGCCACCGGCCGGGGGGGACCGGTTGTCGTCGACATCCCCAAGGATATTCAAAATGATGACGCCGACGCCGATTATCAATTCGATCCCCATGCTTACGAACCGGATCTGCCGGGATTTTTCTACTCACCCGTGCCGGACCGCGAACGCTTGCGAAAAGCCGTGGGATTGATCAACCGCAGTGAACGGCCGATCATTCTGTGCGGTCACGGGGTCATCAACAGCAACGCCGGCCAAAACCTGACTAGCTTCGCAGAAAAGGCACATATTCCCATTGCCTTCACCCTGCATGGTCTTTCGGCCCTGCCGGTTGATCATCCATTGAGTCTCGGCATGGTGGGGATGCACGGCACCGTCGAAGCGAATCGGGCGCTGCTGAATTCCGACCTGATTATCTCCTTTGGAATGCGATTTGACGACCGGGTGACGGGAAATCTGGCGACCTTTGGCGTTGATGCGAAGGTCATCCATGTTGAAATCGATCCATCGGAAATCGATAAAAACGTCAAAACATCGGTTGCCATCAACGCCGACGTCAATCAGGCACTGACCCTGCTGGCGAAAGACCCCGAGCTCATTGCCAAACCCAGGCGGCTGTGGTTTGAAAACATAGACCGCTACCGCGCCGAGATTGCAGATGAAATAAACAGTGAGATCGAAAAGGGTGTGGGCAAGGATGGTCAGCTGCTGATGAAAACCATCGTCAAAAAACTGTCCGATGTGACCCGGGGCAAAGACCTGATTGTCTCGGACGTCGGGCAGCATCAGATGATTCTGGCCCGGTTTTATAATTTCCAAACCACCAACAGCTGGTATAACTCAGGCGGTGCCGGTACCATGGGCTGTGCCCTGCCGATGGCCGTCGGTGTGAAATTGGCCCGCCCGGATGAGCGCGTATGGTCCATCAGCGGTGATGGGGGCTTCCAGATGAATATTCAGGAATTGGGCGCGATTATGGAGTACGATGTCGATATCAAGATATTGCTGTTTAATAACGGCTATCTGGGAATGGTCAGGCAGTGGCAAACCATGTTCTACGATGGCCGCTTTGCCGGCACCCCGATGAAAAATCCCGATTTCGGCGCAATTGCCGGCGCCTATAAGATACCGTATCAATGCGTGTCGCAACCCGAACAAATCGTCGCTGCCCTTGAAACGGCTGCTGAACACCGGGGGCCTTACATGGTGGAATTTTTGTGTGACCCCAGCGAGATTGTGCTGCCGATGGTACCGGCCGGCGGCGGCATTGCAGATATGATTGTAACCCTGAAAAAGGATGAGACGTGAAAATTGAAGGAATATTTTAGCACAAAACACCAAAGTTAATAATTTTGACTGCAACTCGGAAGGAATCCATGACAACCACAAATCAGATGAAACGGCGGGCGATTCTGGCTTTCATGCAAAATCGTCCCGGGGTCCTCAACAAGATATCGATGTTGGTCCGCCGTAAAATGTACAATGTCGAAACAATCACGGCCTGCACCACCCCTCGGCCCGGCATCAGCCGCATGACGCTTACCCTGTATGAAGACAGTGACGATAAGATGGCCCAGGTAGTGCGGCAGATCGAAAAGGTGACGGAAGTTATCTCCGCCAAGGAGCTTGACATCGACCAGAGTTTCTGGCGCGAAGTGGCGATCGTGAAATTCGAGGCGGACAGTGACCGCATGGAACAGCTCTTCGACCACTATCGGATCGAGATGCTCGATCATCGAAACCACGAGGTTTTCATTGTACAACTGGCCGGGACCTCCAAAATGATCGATGATTTCCTGCAGGAGCTTGGCAACGATATTATTATCGAAGTGGCCCGTTCCGGTTTTACAGCCCTGGAAAAATAGGCGTGCGGCGATAAAATTGCGGTATTATTTAAACAGCGACCGGCAGCCTGCGACGAGCTCAGCCGTGGCAAAATTGGAGTAGAAACCTAGGTTTTCGACTCAGATTTTACTAAAGTTTGCAGCCAAGAAGCCGATAATATATCCGATATTACACTTTAAAAGGAGGTCGGGATATATGGGAAATTTAATTTCTTTCGTTTCACTGCTGCTGATCGCTGCCAGTGGGTTTTTAATGATATATCTGGTAATAGACTTTTTCGAATATCTGAAAAAATATCACTCTTTTGTCTGGGAAAAGCTTTGTTTCGAACAGCCGTTTGGCATACCGCAAAAAGATTTCTTTTTTTATCCGATTAAACCGCTTAAATTTATTCCTTTCCTTCTTTCCGGGGACGATCCTCAGGAAAGCCACATGGCTGGTTACAAAAAAAGAATCAAGCTTTCATTCATCGGGCTGATCGCTGCTCTTTTTCTCAACTTTCTTATCAGAATTTTTATTTAAAGTTCTTCGAGGAGCAATTAGTATGCATGCGGCCTTAGGTGCTTCTCTCTAAGAGCTCTGGGCAATTAATCGTATCCGGAATGCTTACCACTTTGTGTATCGAAGTGACCATACTTTAGGCCGTCAAATTCGTTAAAGCGGTGTGTATTGCGCTGCAAAGCGTTCGAACTTTATTGTTGTCATCTCTCAAACCCCGGCTGATTTCGAGTTGGACACCCCTGCCGGATGCACCCCGGTTGCAGATATTTGCCGGGTTGACCCCCCGGTATTTGATATTTCGGTTTGCAACCGATATTCCGGCCGCTTTCAATTCCTTTACGATGGCTCCCATCAGTTCTTCATCCCGGCCGCCCGGATACACGACGACCTTTTCATCCGTGCAGGCGTGAACCGCTACCACGGTTTGAGAGCGCACCAACAACTCAAGGGCTTGCGGCTCATCAAAATTGTGGCTGGTTATGTGTAAAGATCGGTTGTTGGTTGGTTTCAATCCTTCAAAACAATAATAGTTAAACTGATCCCGGGCGATACCGGCGGCTATGTCGGATGTTTTCGGCTCAATTCTGCCGCCGTGGGGTGCGATAATGGTGGTGGCAGACCCGAGATCGTAAATGGATATCCTGTAGTCCGTATTTATTTTTTCAAAATTATTTAACTCTTCGAAATTGTTGTAATTATCTTTGGCCATGGTTTTTGCCGAAATTGCCATTTACTTTAAGCCGCGGCGACGGGGCACCCACTCGGTTGGGTTGTTCCATTCAGCGGTTTTCCAGCGCAATTTCTGCGGCTGCACCAATGAAATGATATCCCTGAAAAAAGCCAGGCGCTCTTCATCGGTTGGCGGGGTGAAGGACTCTGCAATCGCCAGGTTTTGCTCCAACTGGGCCATGGTTTCCATGCCCACAATTACCGTACTCAGCGGCAGACTGAAGGCATAGCGCAGTGCGCGCTCGACTTCATGGGTTAAGCTGCCCAATCCCAAAACTTTCATCCCAATTGTGGCCATGCCTTTGGCATTGGCAACCGGCAAAAACTCCTCGGCAAAACTGAGAATGAAATGATCAAGCGCTGAAACGGCGATCAGGGCACTATCGAAAGGAAAACGATCGAGTGCCTCCACCAGTATTTGCGGGTCGGTGTGGCAGCTGATACTGATATAGCGTATCAGCCCCTCTTCCCGGGCCTGGATTGCAGCTTCCAGGGCCCCGCCTTTACCCGTGAACTCGTCCAGTCTTGCATAATCCCATACATTGTGCAGCCGCCACTCATCCACGTGATCCGTCTGCAATCGCTTCAGACTTGTCTCCAACTGTTGACGCGCGCCATCTCGGGTGGGGTCCCAGGTCTTGGTGGCAAGCCACATTTCCGACCGTCGATGTTTGACTACTTGGCCCAGCCGGGTTTCGGCCTGTCCCTCGGAGTACATCCAGGCCGTGTCGAAGTAGCGGATTCCCCGATCAATGGCGGTATTGACTATCGCAATTGCTTCTTCTTCGGTGCATTGATGTTCGTCCACTATTCGCTGTCCGCCAAAACTCAGAATCGGAAATTTTTCTCCGGTCCTGCCAAACTCTCGGGTTTCCATGATTACCTCCATTCTTAATTAATTTGCCCCGAAATACAGCGCATCCGGGGTAGCCGGCTGTTCTTTGAATCCTGACCAAACCCCTTCTAGACGCAGGGGCCGGCGTATTAATAGCTTTACGCTGCGCCTAATGTTTTTTTGAATTTCCTTATTTCATGTCCGCGACGGTTGCACAAAGAATCCTATTTTTCAATCAGGATATATCGTGCCTCGCCCTTGGTCTGATTGGCGATTTGTTGTTCCAACTCTGCTATAATTTTTGCGGGAACTTCAACCATCAATACAACGCGATCCTTATATATAACCTCGCTGATGGTTACCTGCATATTTCCCAGCAGCCGGCGAATGCGGTCTTCATATGGGTATGGCAGGCTGATTTGAGCTGTCGCCAAGGCGACAAATTCTGCCAGAGGCAGCTTTTGCAATGCCATTTGAACGGAGCTTGAATAAGCCCGAACCAGGCCGCCGGTACCCAGCTTGATGCCGCCAAAATATCGGGTTACCACCACCACAATCTCACCGATCATGCGGTGCTGCAATATGCTGAGCATCGGTTTGCCGGCGGTGCCCTGGGGCTCGCCATCATCGCTCATTCCAATTAATACGGTATCAAAGGGGTTGCCGGCAACATAGGCCCAGCAGTGGTGATTTGCATCAGGGTAGGTCAACCGGATTTTCTCGATAAACGCATGTGCCTGGTCTTTATCGGATGCGCGACCGATCGAGCTGATAAAGCGGCTGCGCTTTATTTCCTGCTCGATGGTGATATTGCCGGCCGGAACCTGGAACGCGTTATCCTGTGACATATGCCTTAAATGCAACTGAGCGCAAAGAAAAAAGCTATTAATTCTTCTACAACCACTTAGATAAGGGGGGCAGCTGCGGCTGCTGATCCGCCTCCGGCGGAACACCCGACACCTGAACGCCACAGGACAATGATATTGCGCACATCACCTCGGCGGGGTGCACCAAAGCCGGGCCCTCTGGATAATGAATATTACTCTATTCCATTATCACTCAATCAAGGTCGTCGGACTGGTTGTCGGCTATTGACTGTAAACGGCCTTCGACAATGACTTCGTCACTGCGCAGAGTACTCGCCAATCCGTATTTGAGCCAGATAACCAATTTTAAGTCGAGATCGGGATGCTGCCACGAAACAAACATCAGCTTATCGCGCAGACCGCTATTTTCAGGGCCACTATCAGATTCAGCCCAATGCCTCTGGCAGATCTCAAATGATGATATCCAGCCCCTGCCGTTTAAATAAGAATCATAGAATTCGATTATCTCAGCAGCCGGATATTTAGTTTGGACGCGATAGGTTATGAATTTTGTTTCCCTGGAAGGGTCCGATTCTCTTATAAGGTCGTATCCTCCGCGAAAGACAGGAATTTCAAATGAAGGATTGCCGCCGCCCTCCGAGCTGCTTGACAGGGTACTTGTCAGACAAATACCGGCAAGCAGAAATAGCGGTAAAAGTAATTTTGATATTCGGTTCATTTTAAATCAGTGCGTTGCCATCGTAACTGAAATCAATACCGCGAGGCAACGCTTGCCTTTTTGAAGCATAAATTCCATTAAATTAAAAGCAAATTGTATTTTTATTTGAATCGCCCGTTTCAGATAATAATTCATCTTCAATCGGGTAACCCGGCACTGCATTAACATATGGATTGATTCGCGTTTTTGCAAGTTTTCGCTATTTGGCGTGCGATGATACCATCATGCGCGGCTTTAGCGCAGATCTGGTCAGCCTCCAACCGCCATAAACATGATGCTTACGGTCTGTTTTTCGGTAAACTCCTGAATGACCACCATGATCATCCCTTTTTTCCGTGGGATAGAAATAGCCGTTTGACGCCCCAGTTCAGATTCATGCTCCATGGCGTCCGTTTCGTAATTTACAGATCGTTGCAGAGATGACCCGTCGGCCTGCAAATGTGAATTCGGCGCAGGCTTTCAGCGGGTTCCTGCCAGCAAAATTGCAAGTATCGGCAGAAACCGGCCCGGAATGCTCTTGGATTCTTGGAAACCGGCAAGTATGCCGCCCGTAGAGCGATAAAACTTCTCAGCATTTGGATCGCTTTGGACAATAATGAATCCTGCCGCTTTTTATATTGGAGGGCAGAACGGTCAGTTCTTCGCGCCATGCTTCCAGGAATTCATCTGAGTAGCCCCAGTATGCTTTAAAACGCATAGCGAGGTCGCTCAAAAACACGGCTTCATCCGGTGCTGCCTCTCGAATTATGATAGTCATATAATACGATACTGTATAACGATTTAATCCGTGGCGCGGGTTTTGGGGGTCCGCTGAATTTGAGGGGTGAGCGCCACTTGTTCACTCTGACCGGGCGTCAGCGCCGTGCTCTGATAACTGCGCTCCAAACCAGCGATGAATTGCCGTTATCAGATGCAGATCGGTCGTTTCAAACCTTATCACAGCTCCGGATGGGATTGCCGCATACGAGACATTGATGCGCGATGCTCCGGCTTCAAGGTCTTTGAGCCCAGGCATTTCTGCACCATGCAATTTTTTAGGGTCTGAATAGTTGCCCTGTTGAAACATCCGGGCCTCATGCTGGAGATGCTGCTGAATCAGCGCGACCTGATCCGTTGCATCTGGATCTTTCACAATGACCCTTTGGATACCCCCGAACTCTGTCATCTTGAAGATGTGAACGGTTTTTGAGATATCGAAGGGCATTACGCTATGCGCCATTTGATGCACCTGCTCTTGTCGGGTATTCCCATCTGCATATGCTGGAGTGCTATATGTCAACACGAGCATAGCGATCAATTGTATCAAATAGAAATGAGTTGGCAAATGTTTGTTCATGTGCTTATCTCCCTTCGCATAATTTCTAAGGATGCATGGCGGCTAAACGACCGGCATTACCAGGACCGAAAGCTCCAGGCTTTTGGGATCTGGTGAATGGCATTGGTTCGGCTCGGCCCTTTTTCAAAAAGCGCTTTTAACCACACCGCCGTCGACCCGCAACGCCGCTTTCGCTTGAAATAAAAATGATCCGACCCCAGTTGCGTTTTCTCATTGAGGGGAGACACCTCCGCAAGTTTAAGATCCATATTGTCTCCATTTAATTCTCAATTGTGCCGGAATCTTTCAGTAGCTTCACCCGCAGCCGCAGCCGCAGTCACACCCTCCGCCACCATGGGCGGTCATATCGGCCAGCGCTTTAACAATTTCTCTGTTATCAGCAGTCGATATTTCAAGGATTTTTACGCTCAAGTAAATCTCGTCGCGGCCATCGAACAGATCCCAAATCGACGGGGTCAGATGTTCGAAGAACCGGTTAAGGCTGTCCTTTTCCAGGTGAAGCAAAACATTATCACCTTCGACCTTTTCCACCAATTCGAGTTCAAATGGTGTCATGCCTTCAGGGGCCAGGCCGAAGATGAAGCTAAATTCAGGGTACCTGGGGGTGAGGTCCATAGCTTCACGGGAGGTTCCGGCCTGGTAGGAGAGGGTGATTTTTTTAAGATTTTCTACTTTGGTCAAATTAGTTCTCCTAATTAAAACTCTGTGATCTCTGAGGGCTCTGCGAGAGAATCCATCATTCAATCCAGATGGCGTGGTGGTTGGCCGATTTTATCTCCCAGGGCTCTTTCCCGGTTTTCCACGATTAACTCCGC
This sequence comes from uncultured delta proteobacterium, assembly GCA_963710795.1. GTDB lineage: Bacteria > Desulfobacterota > Desulfobacteria > Desulfobacterales > JAFDCJ01 > JAFDCJ01. Next base: position 52,694 of record CAVQBT010000023.1, on the reverse strand, counting down.
GATTTCGCTGATGGCATTTTTTAGCCACATGGCGGTCTGGGAACCTTCCGTGTAATTGGCTTCGCCGAATGACTGCACCCGGCTCTGCTTCTGAAGGTTGTTCACCTGGGAGAATTCTTCTTTTGAACCGGGGCGGTAGACGGCAAAGGTTCGGCCGCCAAAGCGGTTGATGATTGAAAACACGGGGACGTCACTCGGACCGTCGGCAATATAAATCATATTTTGAAAGGGCACCCGGCGATCTTCATCCGGTATTTTGGCGTTCACATCGATATTCGGAATCTTGTTGCTGCCTTTGTTGATTTCAAATATAGCCCTGGTCTTGGTGGTGTTGTCCAGGGCATAAGCAATTTGAGTGATGATATTCGGCTGATCCTGAAGTTTATGCTTGGGTTTGTCCCGAAACCCGGGAAGGGGAGGGTCCTCTACAAATTCGCATCCCCAGACGCCGTCTATGTGCGGTGCAATCTCGCTGCCCAGGATCATTTGCAGCAAACCGGTTGAGACAATGTAATGCTCGACCTGGATATCATGCTGCCGGTAGCCGGCATCATCCCTGACAAAATTTTTAACCTCATTAAAAAAATCCGGCAGACCCTGATAAAATGCTATTTGTTGGCCCAGTTCGCGCAAGGTGACATTGTTCAGTCCTTTGAAAACCCCCTCCCGGGTGTAGGTCAAAATGTGGTTGAGATAGGCCGTGTCGGAGGAAATCATTGCCAGACCGCTTTTGCGGTAATAATTCGGCAGCGCGGCGACTTCCTGCCAGAAATCTTTGGGCTTGACCTTGTAATGCGCAAAAAGCGGCTCCTGCATGTAGCCGGGAATCAGAGTTTTGTCAAAATCCCAAATACAGGCGATGATATTCTGCAAAAAAAATGGTTGCGGCATAATGATACCTGTAGTGTCCCCCAAAGTTGACTCATTTTAAACGTAAGTTACGAGATCCGAGATATTATTTCAATAAAATTAAATACTGATTTTTTTGGGGGCCATAATGTGGTAATTTTTTCTTGACAGATATCAAATGATACGGTCCTGGCCGGACTTTCCAATGACCTGGAAAAAAATCAAAACTATTCCGATTGATTCAATCAGGATATTTTTGAAATAAATTGAGTCGGTGCTTATTTTCAGCCATGCCAGTTATCCTTGCAGGCGTGTTGATGGTCCTTTTTGCATAATCTGTGAGAAGCTGGTGGAGTCGATCGCCGCCATTCCTGAATCGGAGTAATGTAAGCACTTACCTATCAAAATTAGATCATACTTGGCGACCTGTAAACTTGCAAGAACGAATACCTGGATTTTGCATGAGCCGGAGGCTTTCCTATGCAAGATGAGCACCTCAGTATTGATTTAATTTATTAGATACGATATCCTACCCACTAGATGTAACCTGGTTGCGGGGGAAACTGCAGGCACATAATACTAAAGTTTGCATTCGGAGCATAACCGATGACACAGTGTGTGCTGTTAAATGCCGATTACACATTTCTGAACCTGGTCAATTGGAAGCGGGCAGTTTGTCTGATGGCCAAAGGGAAGGTGGAAGTCGTCAAAGACTCCCCGCGAATAATTCGGAATTGCAGCGGGGTAGAACTGAAAGTTCCCGCTGTGATGCGGCTGATCAAGCTGATTCGGACCATTTATCGAAGCAGTGTGACTTTTACCAAAAAAAACATTCTTATCAGAGATCGATTCAAGTGTGCTTACTGTGGCGCCCGCCGGGAAAAGTTGTCCATCGACCACATCATTCCCAAATCCAGGGGCGGCAAAATGACTTTCGAAAATTGTGTGGCGGCCTGCAAACCCTGTAATCTGAAAAAGGGCGGCCGCACCCCCAACGAAGCGCGAATGTACCTAAACGTGAGACCCTATCAACCGACCATTTCCGAGTTTTTACGCCTGAAATTCGAAAATTTGGGTATCCACGATATCCTGCGTGAACTGGAGATTTTCTAACGGACAGATGTAGTTGATTGGTTGATTAAGTTGATTGGATGATTGGTTATAAATATGGATTTATCCCATATTGTACCTAATCAAGCATTCAACCGGTAAACTATTCAACGAGGTTTGAACATCGGTATTCGAAACCAATTTTAATTGGCACTAATGCGAGAAAGAGGGTTATATGAAAATTATTGTATTGGGAACCGGATACGTAGGCCTTGTGCATGCCGCGGTTTGCTCGGAATACGGCCATGAAGTTTACGCGCACGACATCGACCTGGAAAAGATCAAGGCGTTTTCCAACGGCCAGGCCGATCAGATTGAAAAATACGTCAATGAACCCGGGCTGGCCAATATCATTCGGGAAACGCTGGGAAAATCCCTGCATTTTTCGAATGATCTGAGTTCGATTATTGAAGGCACCGATGCAATTTTTCTGTGTCTGCCCACACCGTCTAATATTGATGGCTCCACCAATTTGACTTTTTATGATGCTGCCGTCGAAAGTACCGCCGAGGTGCTGGCTAAAAGAAAAGATAAACGCCGGATTGTACTGGTAAACAAAAGCACCGTTCCAATCGGAACCGCGCGTCATCTGGAAGATATCATGCAGACGCATGCGGTCGAAAACTTCGGCGTTGCATCCAATCCCGAGTTTTTGGCCGAAGGCACCGCCGTGGTGGCTGCCAGACGTCCGGATCGGGTGGTGGTGGGCTGTGACACCGCTGAGGACTATAATATCCTGCGGCGCGTGTATTCACAGTTTGTGCACCATGTGCGCATAAAGTATATCGAGACCACCCCCGAGACCGCCGAAGCCATCAAATACGTGGCCAATACCATGCTGCTGACCTATATCTCGTTTTGGAATGGTGTGGGAGCCAAAATCGGAGAAAATATGCCCAATGTGAATATCGACGATCTCAGGCTCGGTGTAACCGCGGATGACCGCATCAGCACCTGGGGTTCTTTTGTGAGCAACGGCGCGGGGGGCAGTTGTTTCGGCAAAGATATCGCCTCACTTATTTATCAATTACGCCGGGTGAACGTCAGTACCAAGATGCTGGAGGCCTCTTCCGAAGTTAATGAATATCAAAAGGTTTACCTGATTGACCGGGCGATTACCGAAGTCGGATTTAAGTTCAACAACTTGACGGTCGCGGTTTTGGGACTGGCTTTTAAAAAGCACACCAATGACATGCGGGATGCTTCCTCAATAAAAGTCATCGAATCTCTGCTCGGCAAAGGGGTGGCCGCCATCAACGCCTATGACCCGCTGGCCAATGAATCGGCCCGGGAAGTATTCGATCCCTCCAAAAATATTCTTTTTGAAAAAATCCACTATTTTAATTCCGCCAGGGAAGCCATCACCGGATCGCATGCCCTGTTCATTTCATCGGATTGCGAGGAGTTCAGAGGATTCTCCCGAACCATCGAAGATACGGTAAAGCCTCCCTATCTGGTTATGGACGGCAGACGCATGATACCCGATTACAATGAGCTGGTGGCCAAAAATTTCTCGTATCTGGCCGTTGGTGCCATGGCAATATCGCCGGCGTGAAGCGAATGGCTAATGCCTATTGAAAAATGACTAATTGTCGTCCGCCGAAGGCGGGTCGCTCCGTCATTTTCATAATCGATCCGCCTTGGCGGATCCTATATCTTCAATTTTCAACCTTCAGCATTCAATTGAAAGGACATGATGAAAGGGATAATTCTGGCAGGGGGGTCGGGGTCCCGGCTGTATCCCCTTACCTTGGGGGTCAGCAAGCAGCTGCTGCCGGTGTATGACAAACCGATGATTTACTACCCGCTTTCCGTGCTGATGATGGCGGGAATCCGGGAAATTCTGATTATTTCCACCCCTCACGATCTGCCGATATTTCAAAAAATCCTCGGTGACGGCTCCCACCTGGGAATGTCGTTTCACTACACCCAGCAGCCGCGACCCGAGGGGCTGGCCCAGGCCTTTATTCTCGGGAGTTCGTTTATCGGCCGGGAATCGGTCTGCCTGATCTTAGGTGATAACATCTTTTATGGTCAAGGGCTCTCCAATATACTGAAGCGCGCCGTCCAGTTAACCCGAGGTGGCCTGATCTTCGGTTATCTGGTGCGCGATCCCGAGCGCTACGGCGTTGTCGAGTTCAATTCGGACGGCACGGTGACGGGCATTGTGGAAAAACCTCAAACCCCCAGATCTTCCTATGCCGTGCCGGGACTCTATTTTTATGATAATGAAGTCGTGGAAATCGCCAAAAATCTTAAACCTTCCGCCCGGGGAGAGCTGGAGATCACCGACGTTAATACGGCCTATCTGAAACGCGGAGACCTCAAGGTCGAGCTGTTGGGCAGGGGGTTTGCCTGGCTCGATACCGGAACCCACGAAGCACTTCAGCAGGCGGCCAGCTATGTCCAGGCGATCCAGGAAAGACAGGGACTGAAAATCTCCTGTGTGGAGGAGATCGCTTTTCGGCTGGGTTATATCGACGCCGTGCAACTCAGATTGCTGGCCTCCAATTACCTGAAAAACGACTACGGCCGCTATTTACTGGAATTTGCCGATGAGGAGGAGGATTAACGGAAGTGGGAAGTGGGAATGCGGAAGGCCGAAGGGCATAATGCATGGGGCAGAGGGTAGGGCGCACGGTGGATGCTCGATGCTGGATAGTGGATGCTGAGTACTGGAAAATAACGGGCATAAAGTAGGAAGCAAAAACAAACGGTTCACGGCGCACGGCACACGGCTCAGGGCCTAAAGATGGGCCACATGGCGCGGAGGGCATAGCGTGTAGCGAAAAGGGTCGGCTCAGGCCCAAAGAGGCTGACTGACGCTCTGATGTTTATGGCTCAGAATATCGAGCAATTTGGTGAATACTCACAGTCTTTCACCTTTGACCTTTATCCTTTCGCCTCTTTATTTCCCACTTTCAACATTCCACTTCCGCATTCCCACTTCCCACTTCCGCCTTGCGACTTCCAAATTCATTATTCTATTTCCTTGACACATTTTTGGATACAGAGTAAAAATCTAAGTTTAAATTAATCGCACCTAGGGGGATTCAATGAATTATAAAAAGACACTCAACCTTCCATCAACCAAATTCCCGATGAAAGCCAGCCTGGCCAAGCGGGAACCGGAACAACTGAAATCCTGGAATGATACCGGCCTTTACGAGCAGATACGTGATGGCTCAAAAGGACGGGAGCTGTTTATTCTTCACGACGGACCCCCTTATGCCAATGGTTATATTCATATCGGTACGGCGCTCAATAAAATTCTGAAAGACATCATTGTTCGTTCCAGACAAATGGCCGGCTATGATGCCGTCTACGTGCCGGGTTGGGATTGCCACGGCCTGCCCATCGAGCATAATGTGGACAAAGAACTCGGCGAAAAAAAGAAAGATCTCAGTATGGCTCAGGTTCGTCGACTGTGCCGGTCTTATGCCGAGAAGTTTATCGACATTCAGCGTGAAGAATTCAAACGCCTGGGGGTGATGGGAGTCTGGGATGACCCATACCTGACCATGAATTATGCTTATGAAGCCACCATCGCCCGGGAATGCGGCAAATTTGCCCTGAACGGCAGTTTGATTCGAAGTAAAAAGCCGATCTACTGGTGCTTTACCTGTCAGACGGCCCTGGCCGAGGCTGAAATCGAGTATCATGATGAGTCGACGCCGTCCATTTATGTCAAATTTCCTTTACAGGACGATCTGAGCAGCGAACTGCCGGCGTTGGCCGGCAAAGATGTTTATGTCGTCATCTGGACGACCACGCCCTGGACGATTCCGGCCAATTTGGCAATCACGCTGCATCCCGATTTTGAGTATGTTGCCGTCAGCGTCGGCGGCAATGAGGTCCATATCCTGGCCCGGGAACTGGTTGACACCTGTATGCAGACTTGGGGCATTTCCGAATATTCAATCATCGGCGGGATTGATCCCCAAAGCCTGGAGAACAAGCGGTGTACCCATCCCTTGTATCAGCGCGATTCTCTGGTAATTCTGGGATCGCATGTCACGCTGGAGGCCGGTACCGGTTGCGTGCATACGGCTCCCGGCCACGGGCGCGAGGACCACGAGGTGGGCTTGCTCTACGATTTGGACGTCTACTCGCCGGTGGACAACCAGGGCCGTTTTACCGATGAAGTCGATTATTTCAAAGGTGAATTTGTCTTTGATGCCAATCAGCATATCAATGCCAAACTAAAAGAAACCGGCGCCCTGATCCATGAGGCCAAATTCGAGCATTCATACCCCCATTGCTGGCGCTGCAAGCAGTCGGTCATTTTTCGGGCGACGCCCCAGTGGTTTATCTCCATGGATAAAACTGATTTGCGCAAAAATTCCCTGGAAGCCATCGACAAGGTTCAGTGGATCCCGCACTGGGGACGGGATAGAATTTACGGCATGATCGAAAATCGGCCGGATTGGTGTGTCTCGCGGCAGCGGGCCTGGGGGGTGCCGATCACGGTATTTTATTGCGAAGCATGCGAAACGCTGCTGCTGGATCAACAGGTCATGCAGCGGATATATAACCTGTTTGAAGAGCACGGGGCCGATATCTGGTTTGAAAAAGATGTGTCTGAACTGTTGCCGGATGGCGTCAGCTGCCAAAGCTGCGGCGGCAAGCGTTTCGTCAAGGAAACCGATATTTTGGATGTCTGGTTCGATTCCGGGGTCAGCCATGCGGCCGTGCTCGAGCAGCGACCCTATTTAAGGTGGCCGGCTGACCTCTACCTGGAAGGCAGCGATCAGCATCGCGGCTGGTTTCACAGCGCCCTGCTGACGGCTGTGGGCACCCGCAAACGGGCACCCTATGAAGCGGTATTGACCCATGGATTCGTAGTGGATGCTGCGGGCCGCAAGATGTCCAAGTCCATCGGCAACGTCATTTCTCCCAGTGAGGTCATTGAAAAATACGGTGCTGAAATTTTACGACTCTGGGTTTCAGCTTCGGACTACCGGGAGGATATTCGCATTTCCGACAATATCTTAAAACAGCTGACCGATGCCTATCGGCGCATTCGAAACACCAGCCGCTTTATGCTGGGAAACTTATACGATTTCGATCCGGACCGCGATAGCGTTGCTTATGAGCTGCTGCCGGAAATCGATCGGTTTGCACTGCATAAGCTGCAGGAACTGATCGAAAAAGGGCGCCAGGCCTATGATGCTTATGAGTTTCATGTGATATACCATGCACTCTACAATTATTGTACGCTGGATTTGTCGGCATTTTATCTGGACATTCTCAAAGACCGGCTCTACACATCCCCGCCCCAATCCCTGGAACGCAAAAGTGCGCAGACCGTATTGCACATGACGCTGGACGCCATTGCCCGATTGATGGCTCCGATTCTGCCGTTTACCTCCGATGAAATCTGGCAATACATGCCGACGCGCGGCGGCAAGGAATCCAATATTCATTTGTCGCTGCTGCCGGAAGCAAATGCCGATTTCAAAGACGATGCGCTGGCAGACCGCTGGGAGTTTCTGTTGAAAATTCGCGGGGAAGCAACCAAAGCGCTGGAGGCGGCGCGCGGTCAAAAACTCATCGGGCATCCGCTGGATGCGGCGGTTACGATTTCGGTACCCGCGGATGCATATGACAAGCTGCAGTCATTTGCAGCTGACTTAAGATCATTGTTGATTGTTTCTCAGGCTTCGCTGGTAAAGGATGAAGCTCTGGAAAATGTGTTTCGCAGCAACGATGTTGAGGGCCTGTTGATCGGGGTGGCACCGGCACCGGGTGATAAATGTGAACGCTGCTGGGTGCATGATACGACGGTTGGAAGCCACGGCGAGCAACCAACGATCTGTCAACGCTGCCAAGATGCATTAGAGCAAATAAGTTAGATGCTGCAAAACAAATATATAAGACTGGTTTTTGTTGCCGGCCTGGTGGTGTTGGCCGATCAGATTTCCAAATCGCTCATTTTGAAATACCTGCCGCTGCACAAAAGCATTCCGGTCATCGCGGGGATCTTTGATATCACTCACATTCTAAATCCGGGCGGGGCCTTCGGTCTGATGGCCAATATGAGCGTGGTCGTGCGTACGGTTGTTTTTCTTTTTATTTCTTCGCTGGCCGTTGGATTGATTTTATACTTTTACATCAAGACCCCCCCCGGGCATGCATTTCTCGCGGCCGGTTTTGCCCTGATTTTCGGCGGGGCCATCGGAAATCTGATAGACAGAGTCCGATTCGGGATGGTGGTGGATTTCCTCGACTTTTATATCGGCAACCATCACTGGCCCGCCTTTAACATCGCCGATAGCGCGATTAGCGTGGGGCTTTTTATTTTCCTGTATCACCTGCTGTTCAAGAAATTGCCGGAAGAGTAGCTGTTTAATTCACAGACCCTTAATATGAAACCAATCAACCGAACCGGTATCCAACTGAAGATTAGCGTTACCAATATTTCACCATTCCAATACTCCAACACTCCAGCACTCCACATGTTATTCTCATGCCCATCATTAACTACAAGGAGCTGAACAAATATATCAAGGAGTTGGGCAACAATCCCTTTGCACCGGTGTATCTGATATACGGGGAAGAGATGCTGACCAAAAATGCCTTTGATGCGTTGTTAGACGCTCTGGTTCCCGCAACGGAGCGCAGCATCAACTACGAGCCGCTGGATGGAACCCAGGAAAATATCCATGACGTCATCGGCCGGGTCAACACGTATTCCCTGCTGCCTGGGGTAAAAGTTATCGCCCTGCGCGACTCCAAGATATTTTACGCCGGTCAGGACAAAGATCGGCTGCTTGAAAATGCCAAAAAAGCCTATGATGACGATAATATTAAAAAAGCGGCCGGACATCTGCGGGGACTGATGGGCCTTTTAAATCTTTCCTATGAAGACATCGGCCAATCAAACCGCCAAAGCAGCCTGGGGCAGAGCAGTTCGTTAGGTACTGATGACGCCTGGCTGGATGACATAATTGCCTACTGCCGGGAAAACAATCTGTCCGTTCCGGCCGCCAGGGATGACAGCCTCAGCCTGCAGCAGGCAGTTGAAAAAGGCTTTCCCGCCAACAACCACCTGATCATTACCACGGATATGGTGGACAAACGCCGCACTCTTTTTAAAGCGTTAAGCAACCAGGGGGTCGTCATAGACTGTTCGGTGCCAAAAGGTGACCGTCGGGCAGATCGAGTGGTCCAGGAGTCTGTTCTGGCTGATCGGATGAAGGCGATGCTGACAGCCGCCAACAAATCCATGGGGCAATCGACCTACATGGCCCTTTATGAAATGACCGGTTTTGACCTGAGAGTATTCTCCAGCAATCTCGAAAAATTAATCAGCTACGTGGGGGATCGCCGGGAGATAACCATAGCCGATGTTGAGTCGGTGCTGCAGCGCACCAAAAAAGACCCCATCTATGAATTGACCAATGCCCTGGCGGATCGCAAGCCGGATCCGGCACTTTTCTTTCTGGATTCGCTCCTGTCCTCCGGGATTCATCCGCTTCAGGTTTTTACGGCGCTGATCAACCAGGTCAGAAAACTGCTGCTGGCCAAAGATTTTGTGGCAAGCCCCTTCGGCAGCGCCTGGCAGGCGGCCTGCCCCTACGATTATTTTCAAAAGCGGGTCATTCCGTCGATTGTCGAGTATGACCGCAATCTGTTGGACCATCTTGGCGCCTGGCAAACCATGCTGGATGACCAGACTGACACGCCAAAGACAGGAACCCGGGTTAAAAGCAAAAAGAAGAAAAATAAATTAACTACGGATCTGCTGATCGCCCAAAATCCGAAAAATGCCTATCCGCTTTATCAATTGTTCAAAAAATCGGAGCGGTTTTCTAAAGCGGAGCTTTTGAATGCGTTCGAAACCCTGCATGCCGCTGACAAAAAGCTGAAGACCGGGGGGGCACCTGCGCGGCTGGTGCTTGAGAAAGTCATTTTGGGGATTTGCAGGACGCATGGCGCATAGCGGGATGGGTGGCGCCGGGCAGAAGGTAAAAGGTAGATGCAATAGGGTGGAAGGTGTAAGGTATATAAGGTATAAAGTTTAGGGACGGAGACTCAAGGCTTGCGGCTCAGGGCGTGGGGCGCAAGGCAGATCAAATCTGGTATCTGATTTCTGTCCTCTGCCATCTGTTTCTTAGCGGAGCTTCACCATGGGATTTATCAGGCAACAGGAAGAAAAGATTGCGATACGGTTTTTGAACTGGCAGTACCAGAAGCTTGATCAGCCGGTCCCGGATGACGCCGAACTGGCGCGGCAGGCCGCCAGAATAGTTGAGGAAGCCCACCAGATCGCCCGGGAAAGAGGCAGCAATGTGATGGCTATTATGAAAGACCTTATTGCCGATATAAAGAAGAATAGATAACGGTTTAGGGTTCAACGTTCTGGGTTCAGAGGTTCAAAAGTTCAAAGGTTCAGGGTTCAGAGGTTCTGGGTTCAGCGATTCAGGGTTCCGGGTTATTTTGCTTGCAGGTTCATTTAGGTTGGGCCTCCGTGCCCGCCGGTATTGGTCGGCGCGGTGGCCTACCCTACGATAGTCAGCGGCAAAGCTGAACTCCAAACCTATGAACCCTTGAACCCTGAACCTTGAACCTCTGAACCTCAATTACGCTTTTCCAGATGCTCGATGATGGATTCATTAATTTCATCATCATCGGCTTTCAGCATCGGAATCAATTCGGCGGCAACTTCTTTTATTGATTTTATATTCTCCTCCCGCATGACGCGCTGAATTTTTTCAACACCATCTTCGATTTGCTTCAAGCCTTCGGCGATTGCAATAACGCTTTTTTTGTTCATTTTTTTTCTCCTATTTCACAGCGTCCTTTTTTTAAAAATTGCAGTATTGGCCAACATATCATAGAGTCTTAAATCAGCTGCCAGGATCAACCATACCGAACGCTGTGTATGTATCTAAAATGGTTCGGCTGATCCCGGGTCGATCGATTGGCCAATCTTAGGGTTGATTTTTTGTTTTGGTAATCTTATTAGTTTGATATCGCATTAAACATAAAGGAGGACCCAAAATGTCTGACGCCTGGGCCGAAAAATTATCGTGTGCCATTCAATGTCAGCGCTGCAGCCAGAAGCTGGCGCCAAATGATCCCAGAATCCTATCGGTTATAGACCATGAAGCCATTTGCATGGACTGTAAACGTGATGAGGAAAAACGGGATGATTACGAAGAGATTTCAAAACAGACCATCGGGCAATGTTTGATAGATACCGAGATGCAGTGGGGTGATCCCCAGGGGTACTGCTATCATCATTTTTATCCCTTCACGTGTTAGGTAAGCCACATGACGGGATTTTCGTCCAGATAATCCGTAACCAAGCGCCCGATTTGATCTATTTGCGCCAGCGTGTCGGCGGTCAATGAGACGTCAGCTGCCCGGGCATTTACAATTGCCTGCTGTGCGTTGCGGGCTCCGGCAATCGCACAGACTCCGGGGTGGGAAGCAACCCACGCCAGGGCCAACTGGCCTAAATTCACATCCAGCTGATCGGCAATCGGGCGTAAAAGGGCCAGCGCCTGTTGAGCGCGCTGATAATTTTCCGGCTGAAACAGTTTGTTTTTTGAACGGTGATCTCCTTTTTGAAATTTATGATCCGGTCCGAATTTACCGGTCAGCAATCCCTGGGCCATGGGAGAATAGGCCAGGATACTGATGCTATTGTCGATACAATAAGCTATAGTCTTTTCTGCAACATGGCGCCAGAAAAGCGAATATGGCGGTTGAATACTGTCTACACATCCATATTCGGCAGCCTCCGCGACCTGGGCCTGGGAAAAATTTGAGACCCCGATGGCTCGTATCTTCCCCTGTTCCTTGAGCTTAATCATGGCGGTCATGGTTTCTTCGATTGGAACAATTTTACCGCCAAATGAGCCCGACGGCCAATGAACCTGGTAAAGATCAATGTAATCGGTCCGTAAGTTTTTAATGGAACTGTGGCAGGCGTTTAGAACCTGACTATACCCCAGGCGGTTGGGTGATACTTTGGTGGCCAGAACAACCTGATCCCGCACATCGGCCAGGGCGGCCCCCAGGATACGTTCCGAATGGCCCTTTCCGTAAGCCTCAGCCGAGTCAAATGTCGTGATGCCGGCCTCATATGCGGCGCGGATAGCGCCGGTGGTCAGGGTATCGTCAATACCGGCCCATTTATCTTGGCCGGCTTGAAATGTACCCATGATTATCGTGGATATTTTAATCCCTGATTGGCCCAGGTTGCAAAATCGCATGCAGTTCTTTTAACGCCCGTAAATATAATAACCCAATAATTAGGGTAACATCTTGTAAATTTAATCACTAAGCAGCAAATGACAAGCTGCTGAATGCTTGATGCTGGATGCTTGATACTGGATACTGGATACTGGATACTGGATGCTGGATACTGGATGCTGGATTCGGGGGATGCACTATACGTGAGCGCTCAACGCTCAATGTTCAAAGATGAAAGTTGAAGGTGATGGCTAAGGAGCCGACTGGTGTACCTTGCGTCTACTAAAATAAATGGTCAAATTCAATATTTTATCCGGGAAACCTATCAGCGGCAGAACTGTTTTCTGAGCCGGGACCTGATTGCGCTGGGCCCTGATCCCGCCCGCCATATCATTTATCCGGGGGGCAACGCGTTTTATATCCACCAGTCGGTCGAAGACCGGCTCATTGATCTGGGAGCCGGAGAGCACCTGGATGAGCTGGAAGATATTTTTTGGCGATTTGTCGATCCGGAAATCAGACGGGTCCTGGAACCGTTTCGCCGCCGGGAAGATCGGCATCGGGCAAGCCGCAAAACAGAAGCGTTTGAAGTTAAAAATCTTGCCCCGCTTCACCTTTTCGACAAGCGCCGGGCGCATTATTTGAAGTTTGGCCAAACAGACCAGCGAAATCTCGGGCGGGTGCCGCTAAAATTGTTTCGCAGTCTGTACCATAAATCCCGGGATGAAATCGAGCACGGGTTTATGGACATGGAAGATGCGCTGAGTCCCCGCGAATATAAAACCTATACCTACACCATTTTTGATCTGCAGCAATATTTTTACGAATCGTTTGCCAATAGCAATCCGCAAATGCTGAGCCAGACCAAGGTCGATGAACATTTTATCGAGCAGGTTTGCCGCTTAAACCAGGACCCCTTGTTTTGGGCGGGCATGGAGGCCCCGGACCGGTTGCATGATTACCTGGTCAGATATGTGCTGATGCATTTTGACTATGACTATGCGCCGGGGTCGTTTATGGAAGACTATTTGCGGCAGTTTATCAACAGCCGCCGCGAATATCGACCACCTTTTAAAAGTGCCGCGGTCGGTTTGAAGGAAGCCGGCAGCATCCTGGGTATGTCCAGCGCGGATTTAAAAAAAATGAGCCGCCGGGAACTTGTCCGGCTTTACCGGCGCAAGGCCCAGGAATGGCATCCGGATAAAGGCGGCGACCACGACAAGTTCGTCAGTTTGACCGCGGCCTATCATGAGTTGCTAAAAACGAAAAAATAGGGGAAAATAATTGTCATGCGATTTGCTAATCCTCTGAGATTTCTGCTTGTCTTCGGGATCCTTTTCTATTCGGGTTGTGCGGCATACCATACCTACCGGCAGGTGGCGGATTTTGAGCGGCCGGCCGAATATGAGCGGTTTTTCGAGTTGCTGGATCAGACCGTCAAAGACGCGGGGGTACGGAATGCATCGGATTTTGCGGTTGCCGGTTTTCCTTACCTGCGATCCAATCGGTTTTTAGCCGGTCTGAAACCGGATCTGAATAACGATGCCCGCCGCAGCCAGTGGGTTCGCTGGATGCAAGCGTTGGACCTGGCGGCGCGCCGCAAAGAAATTCAAACCCTGCCCGCTGAAGATCTGAAAGAACTGGCCCTGCGGCTAGGCGAGCCTGTCGACCGGAAGATTTTTGTAATCCGGGCGGCTGATTATTCCGACAGGCTGCTGGCCCATGATCAACGGCAACCTGAATTTTATCAAACCCTGCTGGCGGCGGTAACCGCACCGAGCGAGTACTCAACCGCCATGCGCGTTGTCGGGATATATCCGCTGACTTCGATTCCGGTTACCGCGGTCACCCGCCAGGTTCAGGAAACATTCAGAAAGTGGCATCAGGCCCCAGCCGATCAGCTTGAAATTCTGGGTCAACTTACCGCTTACGGGCCTTCCCCGGAGGGCCAGGCCTATTCCGCATCGATGGCGCACCTTATCATGCAGCGATCAAAACTCAATGCCCTCGGCGTACCGCGTCCGACGATTGCCGATCAGCAAATTTTGCTGGCCATGTTCGCCCCCGTTCTCTACCAGGATGTCGCGGCTGCCTACGATGAGATCGGCGAAGTCGTCTGGCAAAACGATACCGTGAGCATTAATCCGGCCAAACCGACAGTTTATTATTATCTTTCGCATGCACTGTTGAAGGGAGAGCCGATTCTGCAGCTAAATTATGTATTCTGGTATTCGGCCAGAAACGGGCCGCTATCACCGCGGATTGAGAGAGGACCGCTGGATGGATTGACGGTGCGGATCTCTCTCGATTCACATGGTCAGCCCTTTATGGTGGATATAATGAACAATTGCGGCTGCTATCATTTTTATCTGCCCCACCCCCAAAGGCCGGCAAAAATTATTTCATCGCCGGACGGCATCGACGCGTTTGCTCCCCGCCGACTGCCGGCATCCTACCCCGCACAGCGCCTGGGACTGCGGTTAATGTCCGGTTGGCACCAGGTCAATCACCTGAATGCTGACTCGATGCCGATGTCATATGCGCCGTATCAGCTGGTTGATTATGACCGCCTCGAAATGCTGCCCCGGGCTGACCATGGGTTTGAAAGCATTTTTAATTCAAGGGGAATCGCAAAAGATTCCCCGCGGATTGAATCACTTGTTTTTTTCCCCATGGGCATTGCCGATATCGGCAGCATGCGCCAGCGCGGTCACCATGCCGTTGTCTTTATCGGCCGTGCCCATTTCGATGATCCCAATCTTTTCGACAAAAATTTTAAATTTAAATAAAAGTCTAAAACCCCTCCTATGAAACTTCAAATGTTTCGGATCGTAGGGCGGGCCACCGTGCCCGCCGTTTCAGGTCGGCACGGTGGCCGACCCTACGATGCACAGGGTCAAAGTTTCTTTTCCGATCAGACCGGTTGCCCTTTAGCCGGAGGCGGTGCTCGTGTGAAACTACATGGTTTATTACAAAAATGTAGTTTCTTTTTTCCGATCAGACTGGCCGCTTTTCAGGCCAGCGGCGACGCTTTTGTGCGGCTAAATTTCGGATGTCCCAGAAGTTTGCTGGAAAAGGCGCTGGACAGGATGATCGCGGCCATGGTGAAAATCAGAGGCCAGAGAACAGAGGTCAGAGGTCAGATGACAGAGGACGGAAAACAGGCGGCAGAGGCGTCTGAAGTCGGAAAGTAAGAGCATAGCGCATAGGGCTCAGCGCAAAGCGTTCCTGTGATCAGCAACTTCCGACAAGAAGCGCGCAATCGGTGCGGCGCAACTTGAACTCCAAGCCGCGCCCCGTACCTCGACTCTCGAAACCCTAACCACGCAATGCGCACCCCGCAACTCGCACCCCGTAACACGCTTACATCACAAGATTGAATATGAAAATCAAATCCCAAAACTCAAGAATCAAATTACAAATAAATCTCAAAACTCAATAATCAATGACCAAAACACTCACTAATGCTGTATCCCAGCCTTTCGACCGCTCAGATCCATTGCCGAAATGCCAACAAACCCGACTGCGGCAAGACTCATTGTTATTAATCCTGCGTTGGACTCAGTCGTTTCGAATTTTGAATTTTGGTCATTGGGATTTATTTGAGATTTGATTTTTGGTGCTTGGAATTTTCTCTCCTTTAAAGCGGCCCGAGCCCCGAAAGCGGAAGGCCATTTACCGTTCTCCGCACCCCGCAACCGGCCGCTCACCGATCGTCCGGCGGACAGTATTTAACGCCAACGCCGTACTGATAGGCGGATGCTCCCGGCGGCAGTTGCCTGCGCCATCTGATTTGGGCGTGGTAACCATCGGCCCCTGCATCATAGGGTGAATTTTTGACCCCGATATAAATCTCGGTGCCGGGCAGGGGCGCATAGTCGGCTTCAAAATACATTCCGCCGAGGCTGTAATTATACATTTTGGCTTTGTAATAGGAGGATCCGGAGTAATAGTTTTCAAACTGGATTTCGGCTTTGTGCTTGATTCGGATGTCGAGTCGATGATTAGTTTCTGCAACCATGTCTAGCCATTCCTTACCGTCAGAGCCTAGTGGTTTTCGCTATAGAATCAATCCAACAATCACTGTTTATATCCAATTTGTCGCAGTAAATTTTTCCGGGCAGCGATGTCTTCCTCTGTTTCAATCCCTTTGGAGGAAAAGCCGTCGATAACCCCGAGAATGCCGCGACCCTGTTCCGTCTCTGCTATGATGACTTCGACCGGATTCGCTGTGGCGCAGAAGATCCGACAGACCTCCGGTACATTTTTAATGGCGTTTAAGACGTTAACCGGAAACATGTCTTTCATGAAGACGATAAAGCTGTGGCCGGCTGAAAGGGCCAAGGCATTTTTTTGGGCCAGCTCAAGCATTTCGTTGTCGGTGCCGGTGTGTCTGACCAGGCAAACATCAGAGGCTTCGCAGAAGGCCAGGCCGAATTTGGCCATCGGAACCGTGGATACCATGGTCTCATAGACATCTTCGACGGTTTTGATGAAATGCGACTGGCCGAGGATCATGTTCATGCTGTTTGGATTGTCGATTTTGACGATTTTTAATTCCATGAATTTCTCCGTTTCGTAAAATAAAATGCAATTTACAAAAAAGGTCTTGATTTGTTTTTTGCAGACTGCTAATTGGAAAAATTAATAGTGCCTATCCTACCTGAGCCTGATTCAATAATCGCGGCAATGTAATTGTAGGCATTTATCCGTAAGCCTGAGTCGTATTACGCTTGTTGTGCGAGTAAATGTAGCCTCCCACTGCTGCGGCTCAGGCTTTTTTCGTTTGAAGATACGGTCTCGGTTATTTAACCGCAAACAGCATCTCTCCGAGCTGAACTCAAAGCCTGGGCATCCTAATCTCCTGGTCTATCCCCCGATGGCGTGCATCTGACCGCAGACCCGGACCGGGTTCCCGGCCGCCAAATTGTGGTCGGATGGCTTGTGACGCACCGCTTTAAAGAAAATTTCCGCCAGTTCGTCGTCAGAGCAGCCGTCCCTCAACGGCCCTTTGATATCCTCATGGTGATCGGACAGCAGGCACGGCCTGAGTTTGCCGCTCGCCGTTAACCGCAGACGATTGCACCGGTCACAGAAGTGGTGACTCAGCGCGTGAATAAAACCGACTTCGCCGCGAGCGCCTTCAAAGCGATACCTTTGGGCCGGTCCGTCATGGGCAGTATTGCGAACCGGCATGAGCTGGCCCAGTTCACTGATGCGTTTTTTTATTTCAGGAGCCAGCAGCAGCGGTCCGTTGCCCATTTGAGAATCTCCGATGGGCATGTACTCAATAAAACGAATGTGAAACGGGTTGTCAAATGATAACAGCGCCATGTCCTTTAGCTCGTCGTCATTGATTCCGTTTAAGGCCACGACGTTTAACTTAATCGGGTAAAATCCCATGTCCCGGGCCGTTTCGATGCCCTGCCAGACCTTTTCAAAAAGATCGAGTCCGGTGATTTTATGAAATTTTTTCCGCTGTAAGGTATCCAGGCTGATATTGATGCGCTTGACACCGGCGGCTTTGATCCGGTTCAGGTTGTCCTTCAAGGCAACGCCGTTGGTGGTCAGCGAAAGATCGGCCAGTCCATCGACGCGGTTCAATTCGCTCAGAAATCCATAAACACCCTTCCTCACCAGAGGTTCGCCGCCGGTAACCCTCAATTTGGTAATTCCCAGTTTTACGCCGATCTTTACCAGCCGCAGAATTTCTTCGTAGGTTAGAATATCTTCGTGTGAAAGCCTGGTAATTTGATCCCGCGGGACGCAGTAAAGGCACTTCAGGTTACACCGGTCAGTAATGGAAATCCGCAGATAATTCAGATGTCGGTTACATGGATCTATCAGTTTCATATTTCGTTAACTGGCTTATTGAGTTGACTGGTTGATTAGTTGATTGAATCAAATTGTTGATTAATTTGTGACCGCAAATTTTTCGCGGTACTCGGGAATCGTAACCATTGGCGGTCGTTCAAGCCCTTTTATTTGCCGCACTTCGGGCTGATATTCGTTGTCGACCAGGTTGTACTGGATAATTTCATCAAAAAGATCTTGCTTTAAGTCAATCAGGCCTGATCTTTTTTGACGATTGATAAAGGTCTTGAGAATGGCAAAAGCCATCCGGCCCAGTGCTTTGGTATCCTGATTGCGATGGATTCGGCGATCAAGATCCACCTGGGCGATCACATCCAGGCCCCACTTGTCGTATATATCGAGGATCATGCTGGTTTCCACCCCGTAGCCGATCGGGAAGGGGATATTTTCAAATATTTCCCGATAGCCGGCATATTCTCCCGACAGGGGTTGGATGATCTGGGTCAGTTCCGGGAAAAACAGGGAAAACAACGGTCTGATAACCAGCTCCGTCACCCGCCCGCCGCCGGTGGGCCTGATTTTATTTTTGCCGATCGAAATCGGTCGGTCGTAGAATGCTTTGGCGTATTTCATGTCGGTCGTCTAACAGCAGCGGCCCGATCAGCCCATAGGCAAAGCGATGGTGAATATTTTTAATATCGGCATCAATGTAGACAATGATATCCCCTTTGGTAATGTAAAGCGCCTTCCACAAATTTTCCCCCTTGCCTTTAAATTGGTCGAGATGGGGAAGAACATCATTGGCAACATAGACATCGGCCCCGAAAGACTCGGCAATATTCAGCGTATTGTCGGTTGAGCCCGAATCGATGATGATCAGTTCGTCGACCAGCGGATAGCGCGTCATGAGTTCGGATTTCATGATGATGATTTCTTTGGCGATGGTTTTTTCTTCGTTCAAGGTCGGCAGGCACAGGGATATTGTCAGGTTTTTTTTTTGTTTTTCTTCGACCAGGCGATGAAGATCCCCGAATTCCGAATAATGAAATGTATTTTTTTCGAGCCAGTTATTATTCATCGCAAATCCCGCTATCGATGGCCTTTAGCACACCGATAATCTGGGCGATGCCCTTGAACATCGGCTCAATTTCCATGGTGGCTTTTTGCGAATAATAGTTTCTCCCCATGGGTGATACCCAGGGTCACGGCCGGTATCTTGCGTGAGAGAAAGATGGACAGCGCGGATTCCGTCGATTTGCTGATCGGCTTGATGCCCAGGGATTCCATAACGGCGGCCGCAGTTTTTAACCAGCGGATGATTGAATTTTAATCGGGCAGCCTTCAAATTGCTGATGGTTTTAATATTCAGATCTACTTCATTTTCATGACTGATTCCCTCGACAATGTCTCTGATATTGTTGTAAATCGATTTGACCATTTTGTAAGAATCGCTGCGAATTTCAAATCCCAGGTTAGCATCATAGGCTATTTTGCCATGGTTGGCACCGCCGGAAATTTTGCCGATGACGATCCGCGACCGCGGTCTCTGGGAGAGACGCAGATTCATGATTTCGTTGATCACCTCATTTAATATCAAAATGGCATTGGGGGTAAATTTATAAAAAGTCCCCTTTTCTTCGGAGATGCTGCATTGAATTTCGCCCCTGATCATTCCGTCCGAAAAGTAATTGAGACGACCCAGCTCGATCCCCTCCAAACAGACGCCGGCTCTAATCGGGGTCGGCCAGGTTTTTAACAAATGCCGAATCCCTCGCAGGTTGCCTTTGCCGATGGATTGAATGGTGCCGGCCAGAACAATATCCGATTCAAATCTCAAATTCAGTTTTTCAAAAAGTATCGGAAGGGATACCATGACGCCCACCCCGAGCGAGTTGTCCAGTATGCCGGGACCGGTGATCTGGTCTTCTTTGATGGTGTAGTTGTGAACGATATCCCGTTCATAAAAAGTGTCCAGGTGAGCCACGACGAATATCGGTGGTTTGTCGGGGACGGTTCCCCGAATGATACCGATCGGGTTGCGATAGCCGTCGGTGGTTACCTCATCGACCCTGAATTCGGCCAGTCTCTCCATAAAGACCGTGCTGCGCCGTTTTTCTTTAAATGTGGGAGCCGGTGTCTCGCCGATTAAAACGATGTTGGTGATAATGATATCCTGGACCGCTTTAATCTCATCAACCATTCCGGGCAATGTTTTGAGAAATTCATTCATTGAATCATCCTGTTATTTTTCAGGGCGGATTGAGTACGGTATATCAAAGTCGGCAAAAAAAGCAATAGGCGGGATTGCGGCAATGGAATGCCGGAAGATAATGTTGAAAATGAATGCTAAAAACGGTGAAATAGGACGCCAGGCTTTCACGAGGAAAAGTGAAAAGGTTGGCGCAATGAGATTTATTTTACTAAGGTCGACTGAAATGTTTCATAATCGCATCGCATAACCCGGGTATGGTATAGGTGCGGGCCGTAATTTGAACCTCAAAACCCAATTGCCTGGCCGTGTCGGTGGTGATCGGCCCGATGCTGGCGATGGTAACACCCTTAAGCAGATCCTGGATATGTTCCGGCGGCAGCAGGGCCTTGAAGTTTTTGACGGTGGAGGAACTGGTAAAGGTAATCAGGTCAATGCGTTTATCGCTGAGCTCTTCGATGAGCCGCTCGGCGTTGTCGGCAACATTTTCGGTCAGGTAGGTAGTTACCTCATCGACGACGGCCCCCATTTTACTCAGTTCAACCGGCAACACCGGCCGGGCCTCTGCCGCCCGGGGCAGCAGGACTTTTTTGCCTTTCAAATCCTCTTTGCGGAATGCATCAGCGACGGCTTCGGCCCGGTAGTCTTTGGGAAGGATGTCACTGTTCAGTCCGAACTCACGCAACTTCTGCGACGTGACCGGACCGATAGCGGCGGTCTGCAGGTGATTCAAGGCCCGCACATCCAGGCCCAACTCAAAGAGTCGCTCAAAGAAAAATTTAACGCCGTTGACACTGGTAAAGACGATCCAATCATAAGCGGCAAGCCGGCTGATGGCATCATCCAGAGGATCGGTGTCAGCAGCGGCGACGACTTTGATGGTTGGATACTGCAGACACTCGGCTCCCAGATCAGCCAATTGTCTGACCAGATCGCTGGCCTGTTCGCGGGCCCGGGTAACGACAATCCGTTTGCCCAGCAAGGGACGTGTCTCAAACCACTTCAGGTTTTGCCGCAATTGGACAACCTCTCCCACCACAATAATTGCCGGTGCTTTGAGACCGGCTTTTTTGACCCGCTCGGCAATGTTGTCCAGGGTGCCGGTTACGGTCTGCTGGGCGGACGTTGTTCCCCAGCGAATCAGTGCCGCCGGAGTATCCGGTGACTTGCCGTTGGCGATTAACTTTTGCGTGATATCGGGCAAATTTTTTACCCCCATAAAAAAAACCAGGGTCCCGATGCCGCGGCCCAAAGACTCCCAGTCGATGCTTGATGCTTCTTTGTGGGGATCTTCATGGCCGGTGACGAATGCCAGGGTGGCCGTCAGTTTGCGATGAGTCAATGGAATTCCGGCGTAGGCCGCGGCCGCAACGGCCGATGTCACCCCGGGCACGACCTCGAAGGGTATGCCTGCGGCTACCAATACTTCAGCTTCTTCACCACCGCGGCCGAAGATAAACGGATCACCGCCTTTGAGCCGGCAAACCCTGCAATCCAGCTTTGGCTTTTTCCACAATCAGTGCATTGATTTCATCCTGGGACAAGGTGTGATCGCCGCCTTGTTTGCCGACATAGATCAGCTCGGCGTTTGCAGGAGCGTGATTTAACAGGGCCGGTGCCGCAAGATAGTCATAGATTATGACCTCGGCGGTTGCGATACATTCTTGGCCTTTTACCGTAATTAATCCGGGATCCCCGGGACCGGCGCCGACCAGATAAACTCTAGCTTTGCTCATTGGCAGATTCCATTGTTTGTAATTTTTTCAATATCTCGTCCGCCCCCCGGGAAAGAAGCGTTTCGGCAAGGCGGATTCCAATTGATTCGGACGCATCCACGGCGCCCGACAAAACCGATTTGTATATGGGGGACCCCTGGATATGGGCCACTAAACCGGTCAGATGGAACGCATTGTCCTTTATTTCGCCGTGACCGGCAATCGGCACCTGGCAGCTGCCGCCCAGGCGGTTTAAAAAAGCCCGTTCACCAAGGACGACGGCCCGGGTTTGCCTGTCATCCAGAACGGTTACCCGGGGGGTGATGAACGCATCATTTTGCCGTATTTCAATACACAGGGCACCCTGGCCCACCGCCGGGAGCATAACTTCGAAATCCAGGTATTCGGTGATTCGATGCTCGAGTTCGAGGCGCTTGACTCCGGCGGCCGCCAGCACAATGGCGTCCAGATTTTCAGTTTGCAGCTTTCTAAGGCGCGTATCCAGATTTCCCCGCAACGGGACGATTTCGATGTCCGGCCTCGCATGGCGCAGCTGGGATCCCCGGCGCAGGCTGCTGGTGCCGATGACAGCGCCCCGGCGCAGCTCGCCGAAACGCCGGCCGGTTCGGGAGATCAGAACATCGGCGGCCACTTCCCGCTGGGGAATGGCCCCGATACAAAGGCCGCCCGGTATTTCAGCCGGCATATCCTTCATGCTGTGGACCGCGATATCGATTTGCTGATCCAGCAACGCCTGCTCGATTTCTTTAACAAAAAGCCCTTTGCCGCCAACCTTGGCAAGCGGCACATCCAGGATTTTGTCGCCTTTGGTTTTAATTGTAACCAGTTCTACATTTTGGGCAGCATCGTTTGCGTTCAGGGCCGCTTTGACCCAGTTGGCCTGCCATAAGGCCAGCTTGCTGGCCCGGGTTCCAATTTTTATGGTCGGCTTCATGAGTGGCCGCACCCCGCACAGCTGCCGGCGGAGCAACCCGCAGCAGCCTGAACCGGCCGAAGCACTCACAGTCTGGCCGCCGGCGCTTTTGCTGACAAAGCCGCAGGGTGACATGAGTTTGGTCACTTTTTTGCTGTGACAGACGCTGCATTCCGGTTTGTCGGAGCCTAAGAGCAGATACTCAAAATCTTCATCGCATTTTTCACAGTGATACTCATAAATCGGCATTGATAAATCTCCTAATTAATTAATCCGCCCTGATACATACATCATTCAGGATTTTGGCTTGAATTTCGGGACAAATAGCAAATTTAACAAGCACAGGCGCAGGCGGATTAATTGTTAAATGCTGCGCATTTGTTACTTTTATTCTTTTTATTGCAGAACAGCAGACGAATTTCAATGGGCAAATAGGGTAATTCGCCCCGGAATTATTATTTTTCCGGCCAGCGTATTTGACTTCAAATCAAAATAATAATCATCGGCAAAAATAATTCAAGATTGCTGGTGGTCTGCCTATTTTCTATGCCCTCTGCCCCATGCGCTTTGCCCTGCGCCCTATACTTCAGGCCTAATCTATCTGTTCTATTACGCCGGCGGCGATCAGGGGCAGCAGAATTTCATGGTGGCCGACGAGGTTGATGCCCCGGCCGCCCTTGGCGGTGGGGCGGCTGATGACATTGGTCAGGGGGCGATAGTGTTTGATGAAATCCAGGTTGACCGTGGTAAAATCTGCCAGGGTGTGTCCCAGATTTCGCACCAGGGTGGTGGCTTTTAAAAATATTTCGGGCAAGATCACGGCGGATCCGACGTTTAAATACACGCCTTGCTCGAGGGTGGATACGATGTCGGCAAACAACCGAAAATCATGGTGGGTGGCGGCGCCGGCCCGGGCGGGATCAAATGCGGGATGCATGTGAATAATATCGGTTCCAATGGCAACGTGGACGGTTACCGGAATTCCCAGCCGGGCGCCTGCTGCCAGGATGCTTTTATCCATCAGGGGCAGCTTTTTATCGAGGATGACTCGGCCGACAGCCCGGCCGAGACCCATGGTGCTATTGCCGGTTGCATTCAGCGCGTCAGCTAAAAATACGCAGGTTTCCCGGGCCATACCGAAAGACCCGTCAGCCAGGGCGCGGGCGACGTCTTCCGAGGTTTGTCCGACCATGGCAAGTTCCAGGTCATGGACAATGCCGGCCCCGTTCATGGCCACGCTGCTGATGACACCGCGCTCCATCAGGTCGATGACAATCGGATTGAGCCCCACTTTGATCACGTGGGCACCCATGCCGAAAATCACGGTCCGTTCAGCCTGGTAGGCCTTTACAATGGCGGATATGACACTTTTCAGCTGCTTGCCGGCCAGGATGTCGGGCAGATTGGAAAGAAACTCCCCGTAGGAAGACCCCTTGCGCCAGGGTTTGGCAAAGTCATCGGTACTGACCAAGCTTTCCCGCTCGGTCAGGCTGTAGGTGGTGACGCCGCTCAAGTCAATCGGTTTGAATTTGTCAGCCATAATTTTTTCCGAAAATAATTACAGGTTATATGTTATTGGCTATTCATTATTGGTTGAGTAGGAATTTGTATACTGATTTATAAGAGATTGGGGATTTTTCATGGCGACCCCCGCTGCGTGGATAATCGCCGACGAAACCGCATGAACTCAACCCTAAGGGCTCGTAATGAATAAACAGTAATCAAATTGAAATCGCAATATTTTGGGGCAAAGCCCGGATTGAAAATTAGCGCAGCACCGGTTTGCAAACCTGTTTATTCATAACGATCCCTAAGGGTCTCAGACAGCATCCGATTTCGCCGGCGATCATCCACTCCGCTAACATCACGGGCATACGCTGGAAATTCAGCTCTCCCTTAATTACCTATGGGGAATCCAATTACTCCAAATAAACAAAAAATTAAATATATGAATTTAGGGCGAACCAGCTATTTCTTGAGTCATAGCTAGATCGTTCAAACACCCTTGAAATTAGTTCCAAGCGGTTAATCCCTAAATTCAGCGGGATACAACATTCGATCCACCAGATCGCATAAAATATGGCCGACCGTGATGTGGCTTTCCTGGATTCTGGCAGTGGTATCCGAGGCTACCGCAATAACCAGGTCAACGCAACCGGCCAGTTCTCCAGCCCGGCCGCTCATGCCGATGGTTTCCATCTCTAACTTTCGGGCGGCTTTAATCGCCTGGATGACATTGGTCGAGTTGCCGCTGGTGCTGATGCCCCAGGCGATGTCACCCGGTCGGCCGAGAGCGTCTATCTGTTTGGAAAAAATATCCTTAAAATGATAATCGTTGCCGATGCTGGTAAGAATGGAAGCGTCGGTGGTCAGGGCCACGGCTGCCAGTGGAGGGCGCTCTATTTGAAAGCGGTTGACAAATTCGGCCGCCAGGTGCTGAGCATCGGCCGCGCTGCCACCGTTGCCGAAAATGAGCACCTTGTTGCCACGGGTTAAACACGCCGCCAGCATATCCGCTGCCCGGATGATATGGTCGATGTTATTTTCGATGCAATGCCGCTTGGCTTCGATGCTTTCTGCTAAAATGTTGAGGATAATCTTTTTCATCATAAGACCGCTCTCCGCTTTGAGGATTGCATTTTATCTCCTGACCCTGATGCGCCGCCGCGGAGCATTAATAATTAATCCGCGGAGGCGGAGTTGAAATCTTTGCGCTCAGTCTTTATTAGAATAGACAGAATACATTACTTCGATATTCGACATTCAATATTCGCTATTCGCTCTTTTACCAAGCCGCTCCTCGATCTCTTTGATATCATCCGCCGCATTATAGCCGAGTTTCTGGGCCTGCTGAAACTCACTTAAAGCTTGGTCCAGGCGATTTTGATTGGAATAAAGCCGGCCGAGACGGTAACGGAACAGCGCGTTGTCAGGGGCGAGTTCGACACTTTCGCGGCAAAACATCATGGTGATTTCGGAATTTTCGCCCTGGGCCTCAAATAAACACCCCAGAGCCGATATGGAAACCGCATCCTGTGGGTTTAATTTGATGGCCTTGCGATAAGCTGCGATGGCTTCCTGGGGCATGTTAGCGGCAGCGTGGCAGTCACCGAGGTATCGATAAACCGCACCGGCCTCGGGCGCAAGATCTGCAGCGCGTTCGAGATATAGCCGCGCTTTTTCCAAATTTCCCAAATCCAGGTAGAGCTTGCCGGTTTGAAAGGTCACTTCATAGGCATCGCCATTAATTTTATCGGCTTTCAGAAATAATTCCAGCGCCAGGTCGCGTTTGCCCGTTAACATGAAAACCAACCCAAGGTTGTAAAGTGCCATATACTCCTCGGGCTCAATGGAAATGGCCGCTTTAAATGCCTCGATGGCCGGCTCATAGTCGCCCAGAATGCCAAAGCATACGCCGAGACTGTTGTGCACGTTTACATTGGCAGGGTCCAGTTTGAGAGCTGTCTTCAATTCATCGACAGCAGCCTGGATTTCCCCTTTTTCGTATAGCTTGTCACCGCTGATATTCAAACTGATGCCGTCAAAAGCAACTGCACTGCCGGGGCCAAAAAATGTGGCATGGTCAAGGGCCTTGGCGGCGTTTTCCAGGATCTCTGATTTTTGATAGGTGATGGTTGGGTACTCGGCGACACCGGCGGTAATCGTTTTTTGAGTTTTTTCTTTTAGGCAGGTTTGAATCCGGCGCGTCAAGCCAATCGTTTGCGGTCCGTTTTTATCCGGGAAAAAGCCGGCCAGCAATCCGGACTCAAGGGCTCCCCAGATAGCGTGTTGTTCACGGCACACTTCATCCAGGATTTGGGCCACTTCGAGCAGTCCGTTATCTTGCGCGGGGTCGTCAGACGCGGCTTGCTCCTGCCCGTTCTGATCCAATCGGATAACCACCGCTGAAAACAGGCTTTTAGACGCCAAAACCCGCTGGGCATGATCCAAAAAATCTTGATCAGAAAATAAATCCGGATAAGCGGATTGCAGTACTTGCCCGGCGTCAGGGACCTGCTTGAGACTGACGTCCTTCAGACGGCCGGTATCTGTTTTCGAAAATAAAAAGTGCCGCGCAGATTCGCGGCTGTCAAACAGGGCTTTATTTCTAGCGGTCATGTCGATACTCATTTCAGCAGTCTTTCGAAGGCCGATCGAATGATCGGCAGATCATCATTCAGCAGCGTCCGGGGGTCGATTACATAGGCATCATTTTCGATGCGCCCGATAATCGGTGGCGTATTGCGCCGCATATACTGTTCCAGCTTGTTGGCAGACAACCCCTGAATCTTTATTCGCAAACATTTGCTGGGCAGTTCCAAAAGCGGCAGGGCTCCGCCACCGGCTTTGGAGGAAAGTTCAACCTGGTAGATTTCAAGCCGTGACCCGCCGATGGCGTTGAGCTCATCTGCCAGCCTGGCTGCTTTTTCGGCCAGTTCGTTTGTATCCATGGTCAGCATTCGCAAGGTCGGTATCAGGCCGATGGCCTGGTCTTCATCACGATAAATGCGCAGCGTGGTCTCCAGGGCGGCCAGGGTCATTTTGTCGATGCGCAGGGCTCTGGCCAGCGGGTTTTTTTTGATATGATCCACGATCTGTTTCTTTCCCACGATAATGCCCGCCTGGGGGCCGCCGAGCAGCTTGTCGCCGCTGAATGTCACCACGTCCACCCCGGCGGCGACCGATTCCTGGACGGTGGGTTCTTTGGCCAGACCGTATTTTGAAAAATCGATAAATGTGCCGCTGCCGAGATCTTCCATGATCGGCAGACCGTGTTTTGTGCCCAGCCCTACCAGCTCTTTTAAAGAAACTTCAGCGGTAAACCCGATAACACTGTAATTGCTGCGATGCACCTTCAGCATCAGGGCTGTATTTTCACCAAGCGCATTTTCGTAGTCGTGCAGGTGGGTGCGGTTGGTGGTGCCGACTTCCTTCAGAATGCCCCCGCTTTTGGCCATCACATCCGGGACTCTGAATGAACCGCCGATTTCCACCAACTC
Source organism: uncultured delta proteobacterium (assembly GCA_963710795.1). GTDB lineage: Bacteria > Desulfobacterota > Desulfobacteria > Desulfobacterales > JAFDCJ01 > JAFDCJ01. Next base: position 24,857 of record CAVQBT010000023.1, on the reverse strand, counting down.
ACCGCGCGAGACGATGACCTCTTTTCCCCGGGCGAGGGTTTCCAAACAAAGCAGCACGGCCGCGGCATTGTTGTTGACCACCAGGCCGGCTTCAGCCCCGCTGATTTCGCACAGAATATCCTCGACGCTGCTGTAGCGGGAGCCGCGCCGACCGGCCTCAAGGTCATACTCCAGATTGGAATAACGCCCGGCAATCTGGGCCAGGTTCTCAAGCACCGCGGCCGGCACCAGGGATCGGCCAAGATTGGTGTGCACCACAACACCGGTGGCATTGATCAAGGGTTTTAAATTGGGCGTCATTGCTTTGGCCGCGGCTTCTTTGACCCCTTCCATGATTCGTGCAACGGACAGGCTTGATTCGGCGATGCCGGGGTCGGCCGCCAGAATCCGATTGCGCCGGGAATCCAGGAGTTGACGGATGGCGTTGACCACCACCGTTTTCGGCATATCTTCGAAAAAAGTATCTTTATGAGTTTGCTCCAGCAACTGATCCACCCCGGGCAGCATGCGCAACAGGGTTTGCTGGTGGTCTGATATTTTCATTTTTTCCTCAGGGCAAGTTCCGGTGACGATTCGAATACGCCGACCGGGATAAGATCGACAATATCGGCAAATCTATCCGCCGATAATCCAATGGCTTCCAATCTTGCTGCAAGGGTTTCGGTGCCAAGCCGTTCCAGCTCTAACCCGGTATTGAATCTGGACATGAGCAGATCCGCCAGGTACACCGTATGCGCCAGTTCGAGATTGCGGCTGGCGTCTTCAGGCCGGTGATGGTACCGGATAACGTCAATCAATGATTCCGGGAAAGACCATTTGCAGGCCAGATCGCCGCCGATTTCGGTATGATCGATTCCGAGAATGGCTTTTTCGGTATGCGAAAAACTGCTGCCGGGATCATTCAGTTTGCGGTAAAACAGCGGAAAAGCCGAGGTCACGTATTGATCGAGAACCACCTTGCCGATGTCATGCAGCAGCCCGGCGGTATAGGCCAATCCCGGTTTTACCCGACCGGTCAGATCGGCCAGCTTCTCGGAAATGATCGCCGTGCCGATAGCATGATGAAAAAGTCCGCCCTTGCACAATGAATATCCCATACCCGTATGGCTGAAATAATTGTCGACGGAAGCGGAGATAACCAGTTTAACGAGCGTTTGCAATCCGATATAGATCAAGGCATGATCCAGCGACTCGATTTTGTTGGTGCCGGCAAACATGACACTGTTGCAAAGCTTCAGCGTTTTTGCACTGATCACCTGATCCTTGCGTATTTCTGCGGTCAGGGCACTGATATCGTATTCTTCCTCGTCGATCAGCCGCAAAATTTTGAGTGCCACCTGGGGAATCGGCTGAATGGCTTCCATGGACTGCTTAATTTCTTCGACCGGTGGCACATGCACTTCATTATCCGATGTCAATCTGCCGCTGCCGGCCGGTTCGATACTGCACTGCCAGTTGCCCAGATTCAGGCTCAAACAGGAGGTAAAGAAGCCGCCGGTTTCCGATTGTTCGATCTGAATTTTCTCATCTTTAAGATAGTTCATGACCGTATCAACCGTGCGCCCCCCGATGTCCAAATTTAAATCGGCGCTTTCGATCGGACCCACCAGGGCACCGCCGGCAATGAAGGCCTTTAAATGATTTTTTGACACACCTTCATCATACAGGGCTCTTAGAAATATGGGAAAACCGGTTGATGCATACTTTCCCGGCTGGAAGGAACCTGCCAGAGAAATCGGTTCCGGCAGCAGCAGATGGATCAATCCGCCCACCCCTGTTTCGGCATCGTATAGGGCAACCCCGACGCAGGTTCCCAGGTAGGCATCAAGAATCAGCGGTTTTTGTCGGCTTACATAATAACTGCCGGAAGCAACGTGATAATGCGGTGCGGTTGGCATGATAATCCTAAAATTTTATGTATCCAACGCCTTATTTTGTGGCTCAGCGGTCGATACTTGCCTGTACTAATATTTCAAGTCGATATGCTTCGCTCACGGCCAGTCGAGAGCTTTAAGGTCGTGCGATTGGAATTATTCCATTTTCGGGGCAAATTTGAAAGCCAAACAGAATCTCTATATTATCATTTGGTTGTAGAAATTCCGAAAAGTTAAACTATTATATATACCCATTATAATCCAATATTTCAATAGATTTCTTGTGTTTCGGCAGCACACCGGCATGCTTTCAGAATTAATACTAACTCAAGGGATTTATTAAAATAAGGCTTTATGGATGAGTTGATTTGGGTTACAAATAGACTGATATGGCGCAATCAACGAATGCCGAATGCGACAAAGCAGAAAATCGATAGGTTCAAATTATTTTTATACAAGGAGGGCGGATGCAAACTATTCTTGTGACCGGCGGGTGCGGATTTATCGGAACCGGCTTTATTCGCCTATTGCTGCTGGATACGGATTTTAGCGGGCGGATCATTAATGTCGACAATCTGACCTATGCCGGCAATCCTGCGAATCTGAGCGATTTTGAGAAATCGACCCCCGGGCGCTACATTTTTTTAAAAGCCGATATATGTGATCCGGACGCCATGACCCGTATTTTTGACACCTACGAGATCGATGCGGTCTGTCATTTTGCCGCTGAATCCCATGTCGATCGATCTATCGCAGCGCCGGATGCCTTTATCCGCACCAACATTACCGGCACATTCAACCTGCTTGAAGCGGCCCGCCGAAATTTGGACCGACTGACGCTATTTCACCATGTCAGCACCGATGAGGTCTATGGTTCCCTGGGGCCTGACGGTTTTTTCACCGAGCAAACCGCTTACAAACCCAACAGTCCGTATTCGGCGTCCAAGGCCGCCTCCGATCATCTGGTCCGAGCTTACGGTAAAACTTACGGTCTTCCGGTAACCATTTCCAATTGCTCCAATAATTATGGCCCTTACCAGTTTCCGGAAAAATTGATTCCGTTGATGATTTTAAATGCCATCGCGGGCAACCCCCTGCCGGTATACGGCCAAGGCAAAAATGTCAGGGACTGGTTATACGTCGAAGACCACTGCCGGGCCGTGTGGCAAATTATGCAAAAAGGCACCCGCGGAGAAACCTACAATATCGGGGGACGTTGTGAATTGGCCAACATCGACACCGTCAACCTGCTCTGCGATATACTGGATGAAATGCGGCCCCGAGCGGATCAATCACCCCACCGGGATTTGATTCGCTTCGTTAAAGACCGACCCGGCCATGATTTGCGGTATGCGATTGACTGCCGCAAACTGGAAAAAGAGTTGGGCTGGTCACCCGTCGAATCATTTGAGACCGGCCTCAGAAAAACGATTCAATGGTATCTGGATAACCCCCGGTGGGTGCAGCGCGTCAAAAGCGGGGAATATATGAAGTGGATGGAGGAACACTATAACAAATGACGAATGACTATTGACTAATGACAAATGGTGGTAGCGCTTCGCTCTGTCTTATTATATGTTTATGAAGTTAAATGGTAGAATTCCTTAATTAGACATTTGACATTATTCATTCCTATAGGGTTTACACTATGAGACAAGCAAAAGATCGCATTATTTTTGCGCTGGATGTCGCCTCGATCGAGGCGGCCGAGCATTATGTTGAGCTATTGGCGGATTGCGTGGGATTGTTCAAGGTGGGACTTGAACTGTTTATTCGATCCGGTCCGGATATCGTCAACTATATAAACGCATTCGGTGCCGCCGGGGTGTTTTTGGATCTGAAACTGCATGATATTCCGGCCACGGTATCCCGCGCAATGGAAGGCATCGCGGATCTGGGAGTTAAGTTTGCCACCGTGCATTGCGGCGAAAGCCAAAAAATGCTCGACGCCGCCGTGGCGGGCAGTCATGGGAAAGTCGATATCCTGGGCGTAACGGTTCTGACCAGCGTATCGGCTGCCGATATCGAGGCTGCCGGATATCAGCCCGATTTTTGCCGAAACCTTTCGGCGCTGGTATTGAAAAGAGCGGCCATGGCGAAAGCTGCCGGTTGCGCCGGCATTGTCTGCTCAGGTCTTGAAGCTTCCATGATCAAAAGCCGTTTTGGCAATGGCTTTGCCACGGTTACGCCGGGGATTCGGCCGCAGTGGTCGCTGGGCGAACCGGATGATCAAGCGCGGGTCACCACGCCGGTCCGTGCCATCAAAAATGGATCGGATTACCTGGTGATCGGAAGGCCGATCCGGGATGCCGACGATCCCGTGCAGGCCGCAATGAAAGTAGCTGAAGAGATAGAAACCGCTTATAGTCAAATTAAATAAGCAAAAAACATATGCGCAGCATAAAATAATTAATCCGCAGGGCTTTCGATTCAACCATGGTCTCCGATTTTCAAAAAAAAATTGTAATCTTTAAATAGCTATTTTTCAAGGGCGGATTAATTACGAGTTGCCTCCCATCGAAAAAGCAGTTATGATTACCTAAGTTGAGCGATTTTCTCCACTTTTTGCACTCAAGCAGGCGGGGATAAACCCCGCCACTACCAAGGAAGTATCACCGCAATTATAGGGGTGGGGTTTATTTCCACCCGCGAGTTGGTCTGCACAGACAATCGTTTTCTTCGAAAAATCGCTCAGTTTAGGGATTACTACATGCCTGATTTTCGGCTAATCGATTTATTAAGGAGCAACGCAGTCTGATGGATTTTGCCGCAAGATTACTGGGGACCGGATCGGCCCACCCTGAAAAGCGTCTCACCAACGATGAAATCGCCCGGAAGATTTCGGAATTCGGAGTTGAAACCAATGACCGCTGGATCCGGGACCGCACCGGCATTCGCGAGCGCCGAGTAGCCGATGTTGAAAACAGCGCGGAAACAAACTCTTCGCTGGGAACGAAGGCTGCCCGTCAAGCCCTGGCAATGGCAGGCAAAACCGCGCAGGATATCGACCAGATCATTTATGCCACCTGCACCCCGGACACCATTATCCCATCCACGTCCTGTTGGCTGCAGCAAAAGCTCGGCGCCGACCGGGCCTGGGCCATGGATATCAACGCTGCCTGCTCGGGGTTTATCTATGGTGTCGTCACCGCCGAGCAATTCATTCGGTCCGGACACGCCAAAACCATTCTGGTGGTCGGGGCTGAAGTCTTAAGCCAGTTCGTCAACTGGCAGGATCGCTCATCCTGCATACTTTTCGGCGACGGGGCCGGGGCGGCCGTTTTGGAGCAGGTCCCGGCCCGGACTGCGCGGCGCCTTCTTTCAAACCACTTGCTGTCCAACGGTGATTTGAATGGTTTATTTCTCATCCCGGCCGGCGGGTCCAAACTGGAAGTCACCCCGGAACGGTATCAGCAGAATCTTCACAAAATCCAGATGAACGGCCGCGAGATTTTTAAAGTCGCGGTTCGAACCCTGGTCGAATGTGCCCAACAAACCCTGGCCAAGAATCAGATGACGATCGGCGACCTGGATTGGTTTGTCCCCCACCAGGCCAACATTCGCATTATTGAAGCCGTAGCCGAACGTCTTCATTTCCCAATGGATCGTGTTCTTATCAACGTCGACCGCTTCGGCAATACGTCGGCCGCCACCATTCCGACCGTGCTGGATGAAGCCCTGCGCAGCGGTCGCATACAAACCGGCCAGACACTTCTCTTCGATGCCTTCGGAGCCGGCCTGACTGCCGGCGCGGTGCTGCTGCGTTGGTGACCCTCATCATTTCGTTAGCGGGTTCGAGACACGGGTGGCTGCGGATGGCTCTAATGCGGGAACAAAATGAAATGATGGCGTTTAAAGTGGCAACGATGTTATTTCCGATTTGACACCAATTAATCCTGCATCAATCTGCTCGATGTGCAGGCCCGGCAGGAGCCGGAGCGGAAACGGGCGGCATCGGAAAGCGACAGGATGCCGACGATATCCGGATACGCCAGAACACCGACAATATCATCGGAATCGGACGCGCGCACATATAGACGGTGAACACCATGCTGCTGCATAAGGTTCAGGGATGACTTCAGTTCATCGTCCGGATAACAAGTCAGCAGTGGACCGACCATAATACTTTCAATCGGTGCCCCGATTGGCAAGCCGGTATAAAATGCGCTCATAATATCGGTTTTAGAAGCCACCCCGGCTGGCCGCTGATTTTCATCAAGCAGCAAAACCGAATTGATTTTGTATTTAATCATGCGGTTGATACCGTAGTCGATGGGTGCGCTTTGCGACAGCCGGATGACCTGTCGGCGCATGGCTTCCTTTACGGAAATACCGCTCAGCACACTTCTTTTTTCGATCCGGGGCATCTATTGGTTCCGGTTAAGCGGAGTTCTTAGTAAATCCGATGAGTCAGAGCACAACCATGAGTTGCAAATTCAAGAGTCGGCGTCCAGTCAGAATATATAGAAAAAGCGATAGATCGTCAGTCCCAGAATCACTGCGCCCAGGGCAAGGACAAATATCAGTTGATCGGGACTGAATTTTTTCATCATATCGGGTTGCGGGGTTCGAGTTACGGGTTGCGGGTTGAAGGCTGCGGGTCTCGAGTTGTCCGTCATCAATTGCGCATTTTCGTCACTATTAGCTGATCATAGTTACACTGGGAGCTCTGCCCTGCGCGCTATGCTTCTATGTTCCGACTTCCCGCCGGGGCGCAGGCGCAGGCCCCTATGAGCCGGAGGCTGCATTCCGCATTCCAACTTCAAACACTTCATTCCGGTGTGTCCAGCCCAAAGGCCGTATGCAGCACCCTTACTGCCAGTTCAGTATAATTTTCTTCGATGATGCACGAAATCCTGATTTCCGACGTGCTGATCAATATGATGTTAATGTTTTCGGCAGCCAGAGTTGTAAACATCTTGGAGGCGACCCCGGAGTGATCTTTCATGCCAACGCCGATTACCGAAACCTTGGCAATATTCTCATCGCCGAACACCTCTTCGGCGCCGATTTCTTTGGCAATTTGCTTTTCTAGCTTAAGCGCGGTTTGATAGCTGACCTCGGGCACCGTGAACGTTAAATCGGTTTGGCCGCCGGCCCGGGTGTTTTGAATAATCATATCCACCACGATCCCGCTTTCAGCGAGGGGCGTAAAAATTTTGGCTGCAACTCCGGGCTGATCCGGAACTTTTTTCAATGTGATGCGGGCCTGGTTTTTATCATGGGTGACACCGGAGACGACCAGTCGCTCCATGCCGGAATCTTCATTCACAACCATAGTTCCCTCCTCTTGACTGAACGATGATCGAACATGTACGGGGATATTGTATTTTTTGGCAAACCCGACCGATCGGATTTGCAGCACTTTCGCGCCGAGGCTGGCCATGTTGAGCATTTCGTCGTATGAAATCGCTTTCAGTTTTCTGGCCTTATCGCAGATATTCGGATCCGCTGTATAAATTCCGTCCACGTCCGTGTAGATTTCACAGACATCGGCCTTGAGCGCTGCTGCAATGGCCACGGCGGAAGTATCGGAGCCACCGCGTCCGAGCGTGGTTATGTTGCCATGTGGATCGCAGCCCTGGAAACCGGCGATGACCACGATGCTGCGGTGTTTTATCAGTTCATTGATTCGATCGGTTTTAATGTCAACGATGCGGGCATTGCCGAAACAATGGTCCGTTACCACCTCCGCCTGGTGTCCCAGCAAGGACTGGGCGGGGTAGCCCATGGATTTTAACATCATGGCCAATAAGGCTGAAGTGGTTTGCTCCCCGGTGGCCAGGAGTACGTCAAGCTCCCGTTTGTCCGGTGTTTCGGAGACTCCCTGAGCCATACCGAGCAATCTGTCTGTAATACCGGCCATGGCCGATAGAATAACGACCACATCATGGCCCTGGTCATAGGTATGAATAACGCGTTGGGCGACATTCCGAATGCGTTCGAGATCCGCGACCGAAGTGCCGCCGAATTTTTGTACGATCAGGCTCATTTTCGTTCAGTTCCATCCTTCATAGCCGGATTCTACGGCTGTGAAATCCCGTCAAGATTCGTGTCCTGTATTTATTAAAAAGCTACCCGGGGCTGCTGCCGTTCAATTGGGCTGCAAGGGTTTTTATCAAATTGAGGCCATTATGTCCATAAGCAATCAGCTCGATTTTGCGGCAATCATCATCGATAATTTCAAATTGCAGGGCCAGGCAGTCGCCGGAAGGATTCTCCGCCAGCTTATCCGCCCACTCGACGGCAAGCACGCCCTGACCATATAACAGTTCATCCAGGCCGATATCCTCAAGATCCCGAACGGTCTCCAGGCGATACAGATCGGCATGATACAGGGGCAGGCGACCGGGATATTCGTTGATCAGCGTAAACGTCGGGCTGGTGATGTAATACTCGACCGGTACGTCAAGGCCCATTGCCAGGCCCTGAACCAATGCAGTTTTTCCGCTGCCCAGATCACCGATCAGAGCGATGATCACCGGCTGCTTGATCAGCCTGCCGATTGTTCGGCCCAGTTGATGGGTTTCGTTGGCCGAGCGGGTTGTTATATCAAATTTATTGTTATCCATATAAACAATCTTATGCTGATAAAGGTAACGTCAAGATTAATTCAAAATCAGTGGCATCCTACACTTTTATAGAACCAAAAAGAATCTCAAATCTCAAGCATCAAATTACAAATAAATTCCAATTTTCAATATTCAATGACCAAAACCTTCAGAACTGGATTATAATAAACTTTCATAATTTCAAGTGCGACGGTGTTGATGCCTTTGGATACAATTGCAGATAGAATGCCTGTCTGGTAAGCGACCATCCCTTCGGCTTTAAGCTATTTTCGGTCAGAGTTTATGTTTAGGGCAGGATTGAGCTGCTTCGTCGTTTCGAATTTAGAATTTGGGCCATTGGAATTTATTTAGGCCCGCCCTGGCGCGACCTGATTGGTGCATGCCATTATGCATTTCGATCCTGGAGGAGGTGGCAATAAATACTTAAGGCGTTTATGGTCTGGGCCAGGGATTTGGATTTTGGTGATTGGAATTTAAATTGTTACTCAAGTTGGCTGCAGCGTCCAATGGACGGCTAAAGTCTATATATGAAGAATCTTTTTAAGTTCCCCGGGTATTGCTTTGATCACATCGCCGGCCAGGTAGCCATAGGGCCCCATATTTTCAACCAGGCTGTCGGCTGCGGCCCCGTGTAAATAGACTCCGGCGTGGCAGGCGGCCTCGGGTGCCAAGCCCTGAACGATCAGTCCGGCAATTACTCCGGTCAATACATCTCCCATACCGCCGGAGGCCATTCCAGGATTGCCGGTGGCGTTGATATACACCCTGCCGTCCGGATGTGCGATAATTGTTGCGGCACCTTTCAAGACGACATGAACATTATACCGGATTGAAAATTCCCGGGCACATTGAATCCGATTCTGCTGGACGTTGCCGACCGTTGTGTCCAAAAGGCGGGCCATTTCGCCGGGATGCGGGGTTAGAATGATCGGGGCTTTGGCTTCGGCAAAGCCTTGCACCTCACCGGCCAAATTGTTTAATCCATCGGCATCAACGACTAGGGGAATTTCACTTTGCCGGATGATTTTGCGGATCAGCTTTTTCGTTTCAGCTGCCTGCCCGAGTCCGGGGCCCAGGGCCAGGCATCGTTTGCCGGGCAGCGCTTTTTGGATCGCGCTCAAGGCGGATTCGCCGAGGACCCCGCTGCCGCTTTCCGGCAGGGGAGCTGTCATGACTTCCAGCATCCGGCCTTCTAAAGCAGGATTTAGGCTTTCAGCCACGCCAAGTGTCACAAGTCCGGCGCCGATTCGCAATGCCGCCATGGATGTCATCGCCGCCGCCCCTGTTTTACCGGTGGATCCGGCGACGACCAGCAAGTGGCCGGTACTGCCTTTGTGGGCCTGCGCCGCTCTGGGACTCAAGTACGTTCGGATCAGACGTGCTGTAATCAGAAAGTGCCCGGGTCCCACCGCCGCCGCAATATGAGGCGGAATTCCGATGTCGACGATTTTAAGATTTCCAGTGTAATCGGCCCCCGGATAAACCACGTGGCCGGTTTTGGCATATGCGAAGGTTGTCGTCGCTGCGGCGCGGATGCAAGCACCGCATAGCTGACCGGTATCCGAATTTAAACCCGAAGGCAGATCGACGGCGAAGACGGGCTTGTTCAGGCTGTTAATGAATTCGATAATCGTCCTAAAATATCCCTTCACATCGGATTTCAACCCGGTGCCGAGGATGGCATCAATCCAAAGATCCACCTCCTGCATTTCGGATTTGAATTTAGCAAATGACGCTTCATCCGGAATTTCGACTACCGCAACGCCTAGTAGTTTGAGGAGCCTAAGGTTGGCCAAGGCATCTCCCTGGACCCGATCCGTCTCAGCCAGAAGGTAGACCTGGACCTGGATTCCCTTTTGCTTCAGGTAGCGGGCCATTACAAATCCGTCGCCGCCATTGTTGCCGCGCCCGGCAATTACCCCGACCTTGTCAGTTTCAATATCCGGGAACTGTTCCAATAAAAAACGGGTCGCGCCCCGGCCGGCATTTTCCATCAGCACCATGCCCGGTATGCCAAAGTCCTCAATGGTTTGGCGGTCCATGGCCTGCATTTCATTTGCTGTTACAAGGATCATATCTTGCTCCAATATCAGATTTTAAAGAGCTCTAATCAACCTGAGCATTTCCGCGACTGCCTGTTGCATCCCCGACAATATCGCGCGGGCAACGATGCTGTGGCCGATGCTGAACTCGTCAATTTCCGGAATGCCTTTAAAGGCCTTAATGGTTTTATAGCACAAGCCGCGGCCGGCTTTAACACTTAATTTAAGCTTGTGGGCAAGTTTGACGGCATCTACAATATTCAGGAAGGCCTGATGTCTTGTCTGAGCAGTTTTAGCATCACAATAGGTTCCGGTGTGGATCTCAACCATGGTTGCATTGCTTTTATGTGCTATCTTGATTTGTTCGAGTGCGGGGTCGACCAATAGTCCCACCGGAATTCCACTATTTTGCAATGCCGCCACTGTCTCGGTTATATCGTCACGGTGCACGATAAGGTCCAGTCCACCATCGGTGGAGGATTCTTCGCGTTTTTCCGGCACCAGTGTCACCAGGTCGGGTTTTATATCCAGGGCGACGCCGACCATCTCTATCGTCGATGCCATTTCCAGAATCAGCTTGCTTTGAACCATGCTGCGCAATATGCGCACATCCCGGTCTTTAATGTGCCGGCGATCCTGTCTGAGATGCGCAGTGATTCCATCGGCCCCAGCTATTTCAGCCAGCGCGGCAGCTGCCACCGGATCAGGAATTTGACTTTTCCGAACTGCCCTTAAAACTGCCACCTGATCAACTTTTACTGCTAGTCCGGCCATCGGCAAGTCTCCTTTTTGGCCTCGAAGGCCGTCTATCCATTAACAGTTGCACCTATCCAATCAAAATTCCAAATCTCAAATTCCAAATAAATTACAATGACCAAAATACAAAATTCCAAACAGGACACAATTTGTTTTGATGATCGCTTGTCGTAAATACTTGGATTTTGATTGCAAAAGCACAAAAGTTATAAAACACGAAAAAATAATACAGCAAGATTTTCTTAGATCGGCCGGTTTCGGTCATTGGTTATTGTGATTTGGTATTTACTTGTTATTTGGTGATTGTGATTTGGAATTTATCCTTATCAATTTCAACAACTCCCGGCTCTTTTCTTCCATTCGGCGGGCTTCTTTTTCGGAATTTTCATGGTCATAGCCAAACAAATGCAGGATACCGTGGATCAGCAATTCATTGAATCTGCGCTCCCGGCTCAAATCGGCTGCCTGTGCTTCTCTGGCGGCGGTATCCATCGATATTACCACATCGCCCAAAAGATGGGGGGTCAGATGGGAAAATTCGCCCTCGCGCATGGCAAAGGCGATGACATTTGTCGGCCCCTGTCGGTCAAGATATTTTTGGTTGAGGATCGTGATCTGCGGGTCATCCACGAGGAGGATGGAAATTTCGCCTTCAGGAAAGTCCAAGGCGCTTAAGATGACCTGAACCGTTTTTTTTATTTTCTTCGGCGAGATTTTGTGCCTGCTTTGCCTGTTGTTTATCAGGACTTCCATCCTTGGGCCTTCCTTTGCCATTTTCGCCGGCGGCCGCCCGCCTTTCTGTATATTCAATCCGGTGATGGTGTATGCCGTTTAATATCTGGTTAAAGCTCCTGGCAATTTTGTGCAGGTCTTTTAAGGTCAGTTCACATTCATCCAGTTGACCATCAGAAAATATATGATTAATCAGGTTCTGGACAAGGCCCTGGATCCTTGAGGGTGTCGGGTTTTCAAGGGTCCTTGAGGCCGCCTCGACCACATCGGCCAACATGACCAGACCGGCTTCGCGAGTTTGAGGTTTGGGACCGGGATATCTGAAGTCGTCAATATTAACGGCATCTTCACCCCGGCGCTGTTTGGCTTTTTCAAAAAAATACTTGATGAGACTGGTGCCGTGGTGCTGCCTGATGGTGTCGATGATTACCTGGCCGAGTTTATTTTCCCTGGCCATTTCCACGCCATCTTTGACATGGGCTATCAAAATAAGGCTGGACATCGATGGCGCCAGTTTATCATGCTTGTTTTTGCCGGTTTTCTGATTCTCGATAAAATACAGTGGCTTTTTGATTTTGCCGATATCATGATAATACCCGCAGACCTTGGCCAGTAAGTGGTTGGCACCGATTTCAGCGGCAGCGGCTTCGACGAGGGATCCGACGAGCACCGAATGATGATAGGTGCCCGGTGCCTCGATCATGAGCTTGCGCAGGAGTGGCCGATCCAGATTTGCCAGTTCAAGCAGCGATATATCGGTTGTATAGCCGAAGGCGATTTCAACCAGGGGCGCCAGACCGGCCGTAACGATTCCGGCACCGATTCCGCCCAGAAATGCGAAGGCCCAATCCCACAGAAGTTTAGGGCCGGATAATTCAGCCAGGTAGAAGTTTACGGCCGTTGCCAGAACAATATTGAGCAATCCGAGTTTAGCGCCGGCTGCTATGAAAACCTTGCGTTCCCGGCAATTTCTGATCCAGTAGGCCGCCATGGTGCCATTGATCAGAAAATAAAGAAAAACAGTCAGGCTGTTTTCAAATATTACGGCGAAAGAGACGGCCATGACCACGGTTAGCGGTATGGCGATCCGCAGGCCCATAAACAGACAGATGATCATGGCACCCGAAGCCAGTGGCATACCGAACCAGATCGATGACATTTCACTGGGGATGCTGGCGTCGATCGCTAAAACTTCTGATAATTTGGAACTGATTTCCGCCAGAAAGAAAAAAGTTAAAAACACACTGGCCATAAAAATAAGGCCCTTATTATGCTCAACCGTTAGCCGGCCGGGGTGGTTTAAATGCAGGATATATGTCGTTACCAGCAGCAACAGCAGCAACATCGCCGCCCCGATGCTGGTTAGGAAAACCTGCTCATTTTTAGTCTGGGTTTCAAGCGTCTTGAGTTTCAGCAGTTGGACTTCGGTGACCCGCTCGCCCTCGCGCAGAAGCATTTCCCCGGTTTTAATTTTGTGAAGCACCGGCTTGATTTCGGCAGCTGCCTTATTTTTTCGTTCCTCGGTTTCGCTGCGGTTGAGCGTTATGTTGGGTTGAATGAGCCGTTGAACAAAATCCACCACCAGGTTTAATTGCCCGTAGTCCAGATCGTTGAGCAGGGGTTGGCCGACGATCCGAACCATAGTTTTGGCCTGGTCAAGTCCATAAAACTTTTTTAGCTGCTGCAGCTCTTTTTCCTGCTTGGTGCTGACATCCCGCAGAACAATCCCCTTTTCAGTTTCTTTGAGCAGAATTTCCTTATTGGTTACGACGCCATTATCCATTATTTTTTTTAATATCTCGTTTATGGTCTCTGAGATTTCTTCTGAGAAACCCACGTTTTCAAGGGCCGTGAATGCGCCTTGGCTGACGTGGATGCCCAGTTTTTCTTCAAGGTATTTGCGTTTGTCAATAATTTCAGTTGGGGCCGGTTTTTGGGCTTTTGCCGTGGTCTGCCCGGCGGACTCGTTCGCTGCCGCCGCCGGTTGCTGCGGCCGATCTGCGTCCGGCAGCGAGGCCGCGGATCTCATTTCAGCAAAGACCTCTTTGACCTTGCGATTCAAGCTTGCGGCCAGCCCGGCGTCATAATCATAAACCGTCAATACCGCATCCACTGCCTGCTGGCGGTTTTTATCGGTCGCCGCTGTATCCTCTATGAAAAAATCTCTGGGAGATTTTATATCCCGCTCGGCAACATCTCCCAAGTCATATTTATGCTTGGTAACAACGAGGTCTGGGAATAAAATAATTGAAAAAAGCGCTGTCACCGAAAATAAAATCGCCCAGCGCCAGCGCCTGGCGGAGTCGAGATATTTGTTGATGGATTCCTTGTTTTTCTCTTTGCTCATGCGTCTAATAATTAATTTGAATTATTTTTTTGTTTATCGGCTTCAAGATCTTCATAGGCTCGAATTATTTCCTGAACCAGTTTGTGCCGGACGACATCTTTTTTCGAGAAAAAAACGAATTTAATTCCGTTGATATCCTGTAGAATATTCTTGGTTTCGATCAATCCGGATGTTCGATCATTCGGCAGATCTATCTGGGTGATGTCTCCGGTAATGACCGCCTTGGAGCTGAATCCGATGCGGGTTAAAAACATTTTCATCTGCTCGGAGGTCGTGTTTTGGGCCTCATCCAGAATGATAAAGGAATCATTTAACGTGCGCCCGCGCATAAAGGCGATGGGCGCGACTTCAATGATGCCTTTTTGCATCAAGGCGGCCGCTTTTTCAAAACGCATCATGTCGTGCAGCGCATCATATAAAGGTCTTAAATAAGGGTCGACCTTCTCAGCCAGATCACCCGGTAAGAAGCCCAGGGCCTCGCCCGCTTCAACCGCCGGACGAGTCAGTATAATGCGGCTGACAAGCCCTTTCGACAGGGCAGAGACCGCCATAGCCATGGCCAGGTAGGTTTTGCCGGTTCCGGCCGGACCAATTCCAAAAACAATATCATATTTTCGGATGGCATCAATATATTCTTTTTGCGCCAGGTTTTTGGGCGTTACGGCACTTTTTTTGGAAGATATGTATACGCGATCCAAAAAAATATCTTTTAAATTCACGCGATCATTACCACTCAAGACGCTGACGGCAAAGTCGATGTCATTGGGGTGGATGGGATACCCTTCTTGCAGCAGACTATACAGCTGGTTAAGGACGTTGCCGGCCAGGGCGGCGGCAATTTCATCGCCTGAAATAAAAACAGTACCGCCCCTAGCGTTTATGGTGACGTCGGTGATCTTGGCAATTTTTTTCAGATTGTTATTTCGTTCACCGAAAAGCTGGCGGGCAAGATCATTGTCGGTGAAGTCAAGACTGGTTTGTTTGTTTGCGAGATTTTCCATAATATTACAGCAAGCACCGGGATTATAGGCCCGGCTGTCTTTAAAAAGGTTGTTGATATAAGGAACTCTGAACCAAATCTATATATCTATCATATCTCTCTAATTGAATGCAAATACCAAATTGCGCTTCAGTCTATAAACAAAAATACCTTGACTCGACATACCTGCTTTGTTACTTGATCCGATACATTTTATCTGCTTGAAGCTTGTGGGCGAACTGAATTTACAGATGGCATTGCAATGAATCCGTTTGATATTCTAATAATAGTCATTCTCGGCTACAGCCTGATAAGGGGCCTTTTTAGGGGATTGGTAAAAGAAATCTCCTCGGTTATCGGTGTTTTTGGCGGTTTTTATGCAGCCTATACCTATTACAAGGTTCTGGCCGATCTGCTTTCCGGTCTAATACAGGATATATCGTATCTTAACCTATTGAGTTTTCTGATTATTTTTTGCAGTGTGCTGATTGTGGTCAGCGTGCTGGGCGTTATCATCAAATATCTGCTGAACATTGCCTTTCTAGGTTGGGTGGATCGTATCGGCGGTGTGATCTTTGGTCTTGCCAAAGGCATTTTAATTGTATCCGTTATTTTCATTTCACTTACCGCATTCCTCCCCAAAGGATCTGCATTCATTAAAAATTCCGTGCTGGCTCCTCACGTCTCATGGGTTTCAGAAAAGATGGCGAAAGTGGTTTCCCACGAAATGAAACAGGAGTTTATGAGCAAATTGGAGGAACTCAAAAAAGCATGGAAGATTCCACATTAATTCAATCGCATAACTCGCTGGATGATCTTTTTCGATTGGTTAAAACATTGCGGGGAGAAAATGGATGCCCCTGGGATAAAAAACAAACCCCGGGGTCTGTCGGCATCTACCTGATTGAGGAAGTTTTTGAATTGGTTGATGCTATTGAATCCGGCAATTCTGAACAAATCCGCGAGGAACTTGGAGACGTTTTATTTCATATCGTTTTTATGGCCACAATGTTTGAAGAGCGCCAAGAATTCGACCTGTCCCAGGTTGCGCGCAGCATTACTGACAAAATGATTCGGCGCCATCCCCATGTTTTCGGTGAAACGGAAATCAGCAGCAGTGCGGAAGTCGTTCAGAACTGGCATAAAATTAAACTCAACGAGAAGCAGGATAATAAAAAACAATCCCTTCTGGATTCAGTCCCAGCCAAACTTCCGGCCCTCATGCGTGCCTATCGCATATCGGACCGGGTCGCCAAAAGCGGCTTTGAAATAGCGGAAACGGACGAAAATCTAAAGGATCCCTCAGCCGTGGCAGATAAGCTGCCGGCAGCACTTGGAAATCATGACAGTCGTCTTGCATCCCGCCAATTCGGCGATTTGATTTTCTCTTTGATCAACATTGCCCGTCTTGCTGAAATACACCCGGAAAGTGCGCTGGCCGGGACTGTCAAAATTTTTGAGGCAAGATTCAAGAAGATGGAAGGCCTGCTGGCGGAAGGCAAGCGGGAGTTAGACGAGATCTCTTTAGAAGAAAAAAAACGGATGTGGCAGCGGGTTATACAGATGATCCCTTAGATGAAATAATTGATCTGAAGCAGCCGTTTTACCTGAAGGATCCCCTGCCGGGTTAACTTTCCATTACCCAACCCGGATAAATTGGAAAAATGATCTAAAATTTAAAATGACTAAAATTGTGGTGTCGCTTCGCTCCGTCTTAATTAAGAACGATCGATGCCTGGCGTATGGTAATCCAGAAATCAGGAAGTTAAAGATAGTACCCGATTCTGTGGTTTTATTTATTAAAATCGACAGAATACCCAAACTTTAGGCATTTTGGGTATTTTGCAATTTTAGGCATTTCTTTGGGCAGCCTGATTGTGGCCGCTATCATCGATGCCGGCTGCCCCCCCAATTTTTTTTCTATTTAAAGTCTGGTCCCTAGCTTATGCCATTTCGCCAAAGGGGAGGTATCCCGGCGGAGTTTTTTTGACCAAATTGCCGTCCTCATCGTATTGCTCCACGATCAACTGGCCTTCTTCGAAGCTGTTGCGGGTCTTCATATTGTCCTTGGACCGCAAACTCAACTCTGACTTATGGCCATCGTCACTTTCTTCAACCGGACGCGGTTCTTTGACCTTCTCGGCTTTTTTAACTTCCTGGTCTTTAGTAAACTGTTCAGCATTATAGCTCGTGCGAACAAATTGCTGTATTGTGGCTTCCCCAACTGCGTTAATCATTTGGTCCTCCTTTAGTTGAACGCTTACCTGTCATCCGCCCCCACAGCCGGCTCAAATCTCCGATTTTCAAACCCAGGATTCCGTCTTCTTGTCGCTGGCCTTTTTTGCCAATTGCTCAAGCCGCTGAATCAAAAAGCTGGAATCATCAACAGATAGCGTATTTGTACTTTTTTGGTTTATCGAATCTATCGCATTAAAAACGAAAGTTTTATTTTCCGTTTTATGCGGTAACGCGCTATTGTCCGAATTGATATTGGCGTATTCAGTGTTTTGCTGACGCGTCTCATTTAGCGAATTGTAGCGGGAAATTTTTTCCAATATGTCCTTAGAGACTTTTTCGATCATCGTCTGGCGTTTTCCCTCAGGCGATAAATGGGTCTGATCTGCTTGTGGTTTCGCCGGCACGTTGCTTTTTTCTTCCGAAACCATATTTTGTCTAAGCTGCTTGCTGTAGACATTTAGTACATTGTGCATCTGATAGCTTGGAACATACATTCCGAAACCCTCCTGGCTTGATTATCGGTTTTCTTGGTGACAGACTTTAGTGAAAAGTGCATAAAAATGAAATTCAATTGGAAGAAATACTAATTAACCATCTGAAATAAAGCGAAATATAAAAATATAGAATTGTACGGTTTGGATCTCTGTTGGAATCAAAATGGGGCTATATCGGAAAAATGCCAGATGACTGAAGGCAGAGGACGGATGACAGCGGACTGAGAACTGATGGCGGATGACAGAGGACTGAAGGCGGATCAGGAAGCAGCAGCGGTATCTGAGCTGGTTTCAGGTGTCAGTGTTCAGGTGACAGGATTTAGCACCTCGGTTTCCTGATACCTGAAACCATAATTTCAGTCATAGCATGATGCTATAGAAATGACCCGGTAAGTCTAATCATCAAAATCCCCTTTAGGCCCTTTGTCGCTTTGAATTGCGGCAGCCCGTTCGATGATTTGTTCGGTCGTCCAGCGGGCGGGATCCTCGATGCGCTCAGCTTTCGGACCGGCATCATAAGATCCGGCCTCAAGAATGGCTGCTATGGCCAGAGGGGCAGTATCCTCAGCGTTAAAAACATTAACCAACATGTTGTACACGAAATCTTCCACTCTTTTGACCATGCGGGCTTTGATTTCTTTCGGTTGGCCGAGCAGTTTATTCTCAAACGGCAAGTTTAGCTTTTTAAAATTTCCGGCTTGCCATCCCTGCTCCTTCGCATAAGCGACCATTTCAGACCACACCGTTTCGGAGGCGCCCTGGTCTTTGACCTTAATAAAATTACCCTCACCGTCCAACATGGCATTGCCATAGTCGTTGACCTCAAGGCCCCAGGAAATCATTTGAAGGGCGGTGGCGACATTTGCTTTGGTGGTGGTGGTTTTTGAGGCAATTTCACGCAGGCGGTCCGAACTATTGCCGGAGGTGCCATGCTGAGCACCGGATACCTTGTAGCTTTTCAACGCATCGTGAATCCGGGAGGTCAGGTCAGCCTGAATGCCCTTGTCGCTGGCTTCGATGCCATGCGTTGTGCCGTTGTTCAGGGCAATCCAGTCCGGAAAAATGTCGTGGGCGTTTAATCCCTGGATCAGAAACAACGCCTCTTCCACTGTCGACAGGCCTTCTTTGCCCTTGATTTCACCGATTTCTGTTTCAAGTCCGGCCCACTTTGGAATATATGAATTCAATTCAAGATTTGCCAACAGGTTTTTATCATCCGGCATGTGGGATGCATCAATGGCGAGGGATGTTATGCCTGCTTCAAACAGAGAGGGTATTTCGATTTTTGCCGCCTCAACATCCTGGTCACTCTTCAACCCATAATGATCGGCATGAATCGCCACCGGAATGGTGATGTCCAATTCATTACAAACGGCATCAACAATTCTGGCTATATTCCAGTAATTTACGGCACAATATGCATTGGCGCCGCCCTCCGATTTGGCAATTTCTATGATCAGGGCGGCATTCGCCCGCTGGGCGGCCAGCAAAGCACCCCGGATCACAAAGCTGTTTCTGCCGTTGGCAGCTATGGCGATAGCGCTGCCCTTTGCCAGCATGCCCCGGTCAATGAACTTCCCACTGACAATCAGGGCTTTGGAGTTGGGAAAGCATTTGACCACGTTCGGCGGCCGACCAATCTGCAATGCTTTTTCAAAATCTGCGGAATTACCTGTGCGAGTTCCAGTCATTAAATAACCTCCTTTTTGGGTGTTAAATTCTTTATCTATGTCATTGTTCTTATCAAAAAAGTCAATTGATCGCACATCTTCGATTACCCGGAGTACTTCCTCCCGGTCGGATTGTGAGGCGTACAGTTTGCCCCATCCTTTTTGCATTTGAAACAACCCGTCATAGGCCGTATCGTAATATGATCGAAGGCGATGGCGAATGCCCCGTTGATCCAATATTGAGTCGATCAGCTGTGCTTCGATAGCATTTTCCAAAACAGCGATTTTAACCAATTGTGAATCACCATCTCGTGACATGGATAGCTGTTCTCCAGGGATCAGCATATTAAATGATTGCGCTCATGAGCGCGGCATTTCTATGGCACCGGTCAAGCGAAGCGGTGGTGAACCACCTGAATTTTGCAAAAATCAGGCACCATCTGAATCGAAAGAAAAAGTTAAGCATAAATATCGATTAGTAAACCAACCTGATTCATTTTCGGCGTTTCAAGCCGGCGGCTGGAATTATAGGCAGATTCCGAAAGTTCAGGCTGAATTTGATCACTGGAATAAAACGGTGGGAAGAACAGGCCATATCGCTTTGTTCCGGGGTCATTTAAAAGCGATACGATGCGCGAAGGTTTCGGCGTACAGAGTTTCACCCGATTTTGCACCGGATACCAGGGAACCAGCTGGTTGCCGGCAGGGGTATCCCTGTAAGCGGATAACGGCACCAAGTCGCTGTTTGGTTCAAGGGACAATTGCGGGTTGCCTCACTCAATACTGAAATATTTCGTAAATGGCAATTTTTCGCCGAACGTCTACCGTTCAATAATAGAGATGAATTAAAGAAATTGTGCAGCTATATTATTTACGGCTATCAACCGATTTAATGCGGATTGGTGATTTAGATGGCAAGAATAGAGAAAAATGGGGGAAAATGTCAAGGATAAAGCGGGATTTTAATGAAAAAAAGGTTTCAGGTGTCAGGTTTCGGGTGTCAGCAAACCGCGGTGCTAAATCCTGACACCTGAACACTGACACCTGACATCTAAATCCTTGGCCATTGCTGCCCCTGCCGGGGCCACTTTTTACAAGCCCAGCCTCGGAAAAAACTTAGGCCCTTTCAGACCGGAGTTCCGTGAAATTAAGGCGACTCCTTTTTCTGACTTAGTTGAGCATTTCTTTGGATTACGAGCTGATTATATGCTTCGACCTGAGCTTGGTATTGTTTTCCTTTTTTGACATAGGCCTCAGCTCGTTTATTCAGGTTTTCAACTTTGGCGTTAAATTTCAATACATCTTCCCGGGTTGTCAACTTTTTCTGTTCTTCGGCAAGTTTTTCCTTATCTTTGACCAATTCGGCATACTCTTTGTCGATTTCTTTTTTCAGGGTTTCCAGACGGTTGCGACCGGCATCCAGTTCTAGTGGCCCATTGTCGGATTGATTCAATGAATCTTCGGCTTCCGCCTGCGCCCGATTGCCTAAATTGCCGCTATCATCGTCGATACTCTGCGTCGCTTCCGGGTCAACCTCGTAGCTGCTCTCGAGTTCAGGATCGGTTTTTTCATCGTCAGTGAAACCCTCGGCCTGCGTCTCGGAGTAATTTTCCTCGGCCGCTGGATCAGGTACATATTCGGAGCTGACTTCGAACGAATCCCTCTGATCCAAGGGAACCTGATTGATATCGTCAGTGAAATGGACCTCGCCTTGTTGATCGACATATTTATAGATTTCGGCCGGGGCAGGAGCTGCAAACACAACGATGACGAGCAATATGAATAATTTTGTCATTTTCAAGGGATTATCCTCCTTTATGCAAATTCCAGATTTTCCAGCAGGGAAGACGCTGTAAATTCGTGATCGTAAAAATCATACCTTATATCGACGATTGAAACATGCTAATGGTTCTTAAAATCTACCATGGGCGCCGGGGTAATGCAAATTATGATATAATATTAGCAATGAATGCCTTGCACTATCATATATCGCCCAGTAAGCTGAAAAGTTGAGAATTAAATTATTTTGACTTGTTAACCGTTGATATGTAATTCTATAAAAAAGCGCTACAAAAAATTAAAATGGGGACCATAAGGCGGAAATAATTAATTTGAGAGAACCACCATGTTAAGTGAAAAGGAAAAACTGGATGCCCTGGCACGTTTGGGAGTCGACCTCAATCTGATTCAGGATCTGGATATTTTGATGGAACGAATCCTAACCGAAGCGCGCCGCTTTGTGAATGCGGATGCCGGGTCAATCTACATCCGGGATAACGGCCGGCTTAATTTTACTTACACCCAGAATGATACCCTGCAAAGCAGACTGCAAGCGGGTGAAAAGCTTATTTATTCAAATTTTACCGTCCCCATAAACGACAACAGTATTGCCGGGTATGTGGCCAAATCCGGCGAGCCGCTCAACCTGCCCGATGTCTATCGGCTCGATGCAACCTGCTCTTATCATTTTGATAAAGAATTCGATGATACCACCCAATACAGGACCCGATCCGTTTTAACCATACCGCTGGTAAGTTCCAAGAGCGACTTGCTGGGGATACTTCAGATTATCAACGCCCAGGATGGAAACCGTCAAGTATTGCCATTCACCATCTCGGATGAAAAAATAATGACACACTTTGCCAGCATCGCAGCGGTTGCTTTGGCCCGGGCTCAGATGACCCGTGCCATATTACTGCGGATGATGAACATGGCCGAGATGCGCGATCCCAAGGAAACCGGTGCCCATGTTAACCGGGTGGGTGGGTATGCAGTTGAAATTTATGAGAATTGGGCCCACCTTCATAATGTTCCGCCAAAAGAAATTGATAAAAACCGTGATGTTTTGCGTATGGCCGCGATGTTGCATGATGTCGGTAAAGTTGCCATATCCGACCTTATATTAAAAAAACCCGCTAAATTGGATCCAGCTGAGTTTGAAATTATGAAGCAGCACACCATCTTCGGTGCGCAATTATTTATGAGCCCGCAATCGGATTTCGATGATGCTGCCGCCGAGGTGGCTTTAAACCACCATGAACGGTGGGATGGCCAAGGCTATCCGGGCCATTTTGATGTCACGAGCGGTGGCCCGTTGCAGAGATTTGCCCGATCGAACGGCTCAGCCCGGGGAAAAAATGGCGAGGAAATTCCGATTTTCGGTCGCATCGTCGCGATTGCCGATGTCTATGACGCCCTATCCAGTCAGCGGGTCTACAAGGAAGCCTGGGATGAATCCGAAGTGCTGGCCAATATCAAAGCCGGGAGCGGTCATCACTTCGATCCGGAGCTGGTGGATATTTTCTTTGCCTGTCTCAATGTTCTGCGATCGATTCAAAAAAGATATCAGGACATATGAAATGAAAATTGAAGATTGTCATTTGAAGATTAAATGTATCCTGTCGATATTAATTCAATTCAAAATTCCTGAAGTTTACAATTTGCGATTGCCGGGAAATGCCTTTAATAGACAGGCAAATATAGTTTGACAAACTAAGAATGTGGTGTAAAACTGATTAGAATCTCAAAGGGTTGGGATCCAACGGATCTAATAACACGCGCCAGTTTTTAAACAAAAATTTTCAGCCTTGAATGTGCTAGTTTTAGGGCGGATTAATTAACCTCGTAGGAATCATGAAACTTAAGCACGTAATTTTACTTTTTAGCATCATCGTTTTGATTTGGGCCTGTGCGACGCAAACAGCCGTCACCCCGGATTCTGCCGGGACCGGCGAAGGCGCTGAACTTTTCTCCAGGGCTGAAGCATTATTTGACGCCGGCTCGTATGCTGAAGCGCTGACACACTATCTTGACTATATCCAGCGATTCGCGGACGAACCAATGGCGGCGGCGGCATTGATGAAGATCGGATTTATATACGCCTCCAGCGGCGAATACGAACACGCACGGTCCGCCTATCAGCGAATCCCAGCCGATTACCCGTCAAATTCCATGGTTCCGGATGCTCTGGTGGCAGAACTGCATACTTACTATCAACAAGGCCGCTACCAGGATGTGATCCAACTCGCGCCGGCGACTTTGCAGCGTCTCAATTCAAATTTATACATCTTCAAAGTCTACGCACTCATTGGAGATGCATATTTGGCGCTGGACTCTCCGATTGACGCCATTGATAACTACGTGCGGGCCCGTGAGCACGCCACCGAGCTGGAGCAGCAATCGATTCTCGATAAACTCAAAGAAGCCATTGCCCGGCTTGACACGGCCGATATCGCTATACTTGTCAATCATCCGGGCGACAGCCTGCCCGTGGATTTTCTGCTTTTTCAATTGGGTTTGAATTATGCACTGGAAGAAAAATACGATGATGCCCTTAAGATTCTGGCTGAATTTATCACGCGCTACCCGGACAATGAGAATCGCATTCTGGTTGAAAGTCTGATTGATGAAATTAATAAAAATGCCGTTTTCAAGCAAAATACAATCGGCGTTCTGCTGCCCTTAAGCGGTCCCTATGAAAAGTTCGGGTATCGTGCCTTGAAAGGCATCGAATTGGCGATGGATCAATTCAGCTCCCAGGGAAACAACCCGCCGATCAATATCAGTGTCAAAGATACCGGAGCCGATCCGGATAAAACAGTTATGGCGCTCGAAGAATTGTATCAGGAACAGGTCGCCGCCATTCTCGGGCCCATTGTAACCTCGGAAATTGCTGCCCGTGAAGCCCAGCGGATGGGAATTCCGATCATTACGCTTACCCAAAAAGATAATATTCCTGTAATCGGTGACAAGGTTTTCAGGAATTTTATCACGCCCCAAATGCAGGTGCAGGCCCTGACCTCCTTTATGGTCGAGTCATTGGGCTTGTATCGCTTTGCCATTCTTTATCCGGAAGAAAATTACGGGCTGACTTTTATGAACCTGTTCTGGGACGAGCTCATTGAATTGGGCGGCCAGGTGGTAGGCGTAGAAGCCTACAAACCCAAGCAAACCGATTTCTCGGACCCCATTAAAAAACTTGTCGGGCTTTACTATGAAATTCCGGAAGATCTTAAAATCGAAAACCATTTTGCTGAAAACAGGGATCAACAAATAACCGATACCGACACCGATGAAATGCCCCCCGAGGAGGGTGGCGACCGTAAACCGGAGGACGCGGCAGCAGAGGAGCAGGAACCGGAGGAGCAATGCGT
>CAVQBT010000022.1:0-163120 GCA_963710795.1 uncultured delta proteobacterium | reverse complement strand
TGGATTGCATTATTAATTTTTTGGCTCATATGAAACTGCATGAAATCTGAGGCCATTTCCAAAAAGTGCCTCACCGCAGAGCTTCTTTCGGGCCGAAGTGAAGCGCTGGACAAATTCGGAGCCGATTTAAAGCCAGCTGACCGATTTCGGTGGTGGTGCCAGGCAACATGATGACACTGCGATCATTGCGCCTCAGGCGGTTTGATAGTGATAGGGCTAATTGTGTGTGTCAACCGGGTAAAATTTGTGTGAATTATTTTCTCCAATAATAGGAATTTTATTTCTTATCGTGGGGAAGGAGTGTCACTATTTAAAGTTTCAAACAGCGTCTATCCGTCAGATATTATATTGACCCGGCAATTAAAAAGAGCCACTTTTAATCGCCCTGCCGTCATTACCGCGAAGGCGGAAATCCTTTATTACCGGGGCTTTTGCCGGATTTCGGGTCTCCGCTTCGCTGCGGCCGGAATGATGGAATAAAGGGCTGGATAATAATAAAATTATCGGTTACTATAATCCAGCCATTAATGCTTGTATAGGTATAAATCTTGCATCGCTTGTTTCCGATAA
This sequence comes from uncultured delta proteobacterium, assembly GCA_963710795.1. Classification (GTDB taxonomy): domain Bacteria; phylum Desulfobacterota; class Desulfobacteria; order Desulfobacterales; family JAFDCJ01; genus JAFDCJ01. The sequence continues at coordinate 162,550 of CAVQBT010000022.1, read as the reverse complement.
ACTGACACAGGCAAAAAGAATCTGCGGTGGAGAGGATGGCCCGGCTTTGGGGGACGGACGGGATATCGGTTCTGAGCCGACCAATTGAATCATTAAGAAAGAGGGGGAATATATGAGAAAGTTCACTGTTGCGCTGATTGTATTATTCGGCATGATTATAATACCGGTTTGGCCCGCAAATGCGTTGCAGATTAAGCTGGAACCTCCAACTTTTTTTGCAGATCCGACTGTAACGTTTTCTGATCTTGGCTACACCGCCACATTTGCGGAAGATCCCTCCTTTTGCTTCTGTAATACTTTCCAATGATCCCGGATTAAATGACCCGGATGTAATCATTCCCGGATCCCGATATATTCCTATCTTTCCAATACGACTTTATTGATACCAATCTAGGCAATGATGACGTATTTCATGCGCGTTCGTCATCGATGCCAATACCGGGTTAAGTGCAGGAACCGTTAGAATTTTTCACGAACGCAGCCGGATCCGGTACACTATTTCTTTCGACCTCACGGCACTATCCGGAAAGACTCTTCTGGACTCCAATTTGAATTAACGCGCTTCTGATGTTCGAATACGATTCAACTGTCACTGTCTCAAATGTGATTTCAGCTTCTGCCGCCGCGCCTGTACCCGAACCGGCCACAGTGATTTTAGTCGGAACCGGATTGTTTGGTCTTTTGGGCCTGGGAAGAAAGAAGCTTCGAATTTAACCGCATAAATCCCGGACCATTAATTGGATGTGTCGGAATTTCTGCAATTAACTGGCATCAAAGTATTTATTGCGGCCATCTTCCTGACAAGCCGCATGGAATGCTGGTTATGAAGAGTGGAAAACGGCCTATTCTATAATAAATGAGGAAACTACCCAGCACGAAATAAATCATTGCGCATACATACACCACGTCCTGCATATTTAACCCCATACGCTAGCTAAATTAACCTGGCGACGAAATAGCCAACGCCGTCATGCCGGACTTGATCCGGCATCCAGTGCTCTGCTGGATTCCCGCCTGCGCGGGAATGACGAATCTCGGGAATGCATCCGCTTTGACAATATTCCCGGGCGTAATAGCCACCTTCTCTTGATTGGCGGTTATCGGCTGATCTGCATCGTCCGGAATTCTCAAGGTTTCCTTCTACTATAGCAAAAACTATGAGAAATTGAGGTAGTATATGCCATTGGGGCAATAGACTATGGCAGGTTGATTGGGGAAACGCGGTCTCCGCTTTCAATTCAAAACGGCTTTAACACCCGATGATACCTTGCAGCTCTGCTGCTGGGTGTATCATTCACCTAAAGCCTGCAGGGCACCATCCAACGTATCGAAAATTTTAGCAAATTTAGCAATTCCGACCATATTAAAAATCTTTTTAAAATGGGGCGAGGCCCCGGCAATCGCTGCAACTTGCTTATTTTCCTTTATTTGGTACAACGTCTGAATGATCAATGCGATCCCGCCGCTGTTGATGTAGGCGTATTTTTCAATCTTGAAGATGATTTTGCGCGCGCCCTGCGCTGTGGCTTGCTGGTAGGCCTCTTTAATAATGGATTCGGAATACGAGGTAATATCACCCCGGATATTCATGATGGTGATGTCTCCCTGCTGCTGCAATTTAATGTCGGTGTTTTCTTTCATTTTAACCCTGCGCTTTCGTATCCATTATTTCCTGATAACCATTTTCAAACAATGTCCACTGGCGACATCGGTGTTAAATTCGACCTCATCAGCCAGCTGTCTGATCAAATATATCCCAAACCCCACGGGTGGGTCTATTTCTCTCACGATTCTTTCAATATCAGGCTGAGGCAAAACTTCTTTAATCCCCTTTCCCTGGTCCGCCACCAGGATATGAATGGCATCATCGCCATAGTGAAACACGATACTTACCACGGCATCCGGCCGGCCCTTGTTGCCGTGCTGCATCGCGTTAATCGCCGCCTCGGCGACGACGGTCTTCAAATCTTCAATCCGCGCCAAACTGAAACCGTGCATTTTCGCAAAAGATGCCAGCGAGGCCATGGCAATCCGTTCATGGCCAGTTGCATTGGGCAGAATCAGTTCCACAGTTCGATTATTCAAATTGGCGGCCATGTGCGATTATCGTCTCCTTTGGGCATAGAGCCGAGGGCAAAAGACTTAGGCGGCGGAAGCTGGGATGATAGAAGGTTACATGCTTTTGTATGAGATTCATTAATTGCGGCTGTAGTGTAGGTTGCGGCCTCCGACCCATGAGTCATGCGTGTCGGGGGCTTGCACATAGATATCAGGAGTCATTCAGGACCCGGTCAATCCAATAGTTCGGTCGTCTATGGCCATGGGCAATGGCAATAATGTAAATATAACATTCATCCCTATAGTTCTTCACCGAACACCGCTTTGAAGGGCACCCCTTGAGTTTTTCCTTCTCGGTGGGCTTCTAAACGCTTCTCTGCTTCTACGCCCCAAATCCCATCGATTTCCTTGTCAGGTTCATCAAGGCTCCGGATAAGCCCCTCGATCAAAAGGAATCGATCTGGAGGTTTCAATAGTAATGCCTTTTTTAACAACGATTCACTGCTTTCCATCGTTTATACCCCTTCATATAAATCAATTATTTAAGGCCTAAATCGTACATATTAACATATGAAATTTTTACCCATATTATCATGGTATTGGCCAAATAATTAATAGCACACCAAAATTATTTTTGCAAAAGACCGAAGCGAACTTGTGCGCCTCTGGAGCATTTAACCGGGGCAATCAACTCAATCAACCCAGTAAATCCCCTAAACTCAATCAACCCAATAAACTCAATGAACTAAATTCACTCCCCCACCGTAAATGAAAATTCCGCGGACTCGCTGCTTTCACCGGACTGGTTGACGGCGGTGACAACAAAATAGTATTTTTTCCCCTTGATTAAGCCTTTCAATTGGTAGGGATTTTTGGCATTTCCGATTTTAGTGCCATTTTGCCGGGTCACCCCCGGCTTATCGCTCCAATAAATATTGTATGAAGTTGCAGCGGGCACATCATCCCAGGCTAAAGTTACCTCGCGCGTACCCGGGCCGCTGCTTTGGACCGCTGCTCGATTTTTTTGTACCAGTCGATGCCGTCTTTTTGTTGCTGTCGGCGTCTTTTCGCTTGCTACCGCAGTTTTTTTGGTTACTACCGACGCCGTTTTTTTAGTTGCGGTCTGACTCGTTTTCACGGCCGGCCCAAGTGCGTTATAAAACCGCTGGGCGATGATGCGATAGCCGGCATTGTTCGGGTGAATCGGGTCGCTCATCAGCTTGGGGTTGTCCACAATACCGGCAAAGATATCCGGGATCAGGGTCGCCCCGGTTTGTTTCACCAGATCGGCATAACCCTGACCGAATCCCTGATCCAGGCCGGGAAACTTCAACCCACCGATAATAACTTTAGCGCCACGGTCCTGGATGGTCTCGACGATGTACTTAAGGTTGCCGAAGGCGATATTTTTAGCAACACCGTTTTTTAAATCGTTGCCTCCCAGGGTGATCAAAACGATGTCCGGTTTGACGGACAAGACATCGCGATTCAGTCTTCCCAGGGCGCTGGCCGTCGTATCGCCGGGCATGCCCTTGTTGAGGACCGGTTTACCGATCATTGCGGCCAGCTGTGAAGGGTAATCCATCCCGGCGCCGGCCCCGGTGCCAAAGGTGAGGCTGTCACCGAAACAAACGATTTTTTCCGAACCGGCCTTATCCCGGGCCTGGGGTGCGGATTTTTTCACGGCAGCTTGTTCTGCGGCAGAAGATAAGACCGGGGATTTGGCAGATTGCAGGGGTTTATTTTCCGGCTCCGATGGGCCGATGAGGTCCCCAAAGTCAAGAGATCCTTCAGTATCTGTGATGGTATACGATACTTCTCTTGATTTTCGGCTTTCCCCGGAATCACTGAAAACAGCTACCATAAAATAATAGGTGGTGCCGGGCTCTAAATCAGTGATGGTTATGGGTGTTGTGACATTAGAAATTTTATAGCTGTTAAGCGTCGTGACACCCGGTGAAGTGGACATGTATATATCATAGGAAGCCGCACCGGGGATATCGTTCCACGACAAAGTTATCCGGCCGCTGGAAAGCACACTCGCTGCGGGGATGTTCCCATAGCCGCCGCATCCAGCCAGCAATAGGAGCGTCCAGATAAATAAATAAAAAACAAGCAGGACGTTTAATGTTTTCCGGATTTTTTTGAATCTCATCATCATTTAGAACAATCTCGTAACCAGACCGCGTCGCGCCAGGGCCAGCCTGCTTGTGGGGTCGACTTGTCCCGTCGTTCTGTTAGGTCGCAGCCCGAAGGGCGAAGCCTTAAGCTCGAAGAGCGAAGTCGGAAACCCCAAACCTGGAACCGGCAATTTAGCATATAGATATCATATTAAACGATTGATAAGTCAAGAAAATCTTGTCCGATCGACTCAGTTGACTGGGTTTTGCAAATATATTTTTTACAAATTGATTATTGAATTCACAATCTGTAAAAAGAAGGGTTGCATGCTTCACGATAAAAGGGTATTATCCGAGCACATTCAGTTATATTGATGGTCGTATATAAAATTGAGGTTGAACATGATAGAACGTGAAGCGGCATCAAAAGCGCTAAAACTTGCTAAACAATACCCGGTGGTTACCATCACCGGTCCCCGCCAATCCGGGAAGACCACTTTGTGCCGAATGATCTTTGCTGAAAAAGCATATGTCTCGCTCGAAGATGTTGATGAACGCCAATATGCAATCAACGATCCACGCGGTTTTTTAAATCGATTCCCAAATGGAGCCGTTATTGATGAGATCCAGCGGGTTCCGGATCTTTTATCCTATATCCAGACTATTGTGGATGATCAGCAGGCAGAGGGATTTTTTATAATCACCGGCAGCCAGCAATTCGAGCTTCTGGAAGGCATTTCCCAGTCTTTAGCTGGTAGAACGGCTTTATTGCGTCTGTTGCCGTTTACAATGAACGAAGCGTACGATTTAAAGCAATTTAACATTTCTCTTGATCAGGTGCTTTACACCGGCTTTTTTCCTCGAATTTTTGACAAGAAACTGAATCCTACCGAAGCGATGCTTTTTTATGTCAACACCTATCTTGAGCGTGATTTGCGCTTGCTGATCAATATCAAAGACTTGTCGAAATTCGAGATCTTTCTTAAATTGTGTGCCGGCAGAACCGGCCAAGTTCTGAATATGTCGGCTCTCGGAAATGATTGCGGTGTCAATCATGCTACCATAAAAAACTGGCTATCGGTGCTGGAGGCAAGCTATATTATTAAACTCTTACGTCCCTATTATAAAAATTTTAACAAAAGGTTGATAAAGGCGCCTAAGTTGTATTTTTTGGATACAGGCTTAGCTGCTTTTCTGCTAGACATTCAGAATGACCGCCAGATGGCTTCTCATCCGCTCAAAGGCGCATTGTTTGAAAGCATGGTTCTATCCGAAATCTTGAAAAAACGTTTTAACACCGGCCGAATCGATAACCTGTATTTTTTCAGGGATAATATCGGAAACGAGGTTGATCTGGTCTGCGATCATGGTATCGAAATAGATGCCGTAGAGATCAAATCCGGTCAAACCATTGCTTCCGATTTTTTCAAAGGTTTGCGTTACCTTGCTAAACTGACGGATACTGTTAGGGATTCCTTGTTAATTTATGGCGGCGATAAAAGTTACACGAGGGAGGGAATCCAAGTGCTTTCCTGGCGGGATTTGTTGCACCGCAATTTTTGAAATAGCTTATGGTTTGACTATTTGACAAATCCTATCTATTTTAGAGCAAAATTAAATGCTGGGTTTAATCAGACAACAATTCCATGGCCTCAGATCGAAATAAAGACCGGCTGCCGGTAAGGCAGGCTCAATCCGATGTTCAGATCCAGCCCGAGACAGCTGCCCGAGCGGTGATGGGCCATCTGCCCGCAACGGATGCCATCGATCCCGATGAGAAAATCCAGCTGGCCCGGGAAGAAGGCTACGACCCCATGGCCATTGACCTGGCCCTGGCGCCTCCCGGCGTCACGCTGGCAGACAAAATTCGCCTGCTGATCTTAATCATTGTTGCCGCTGTCCTGGTCATTTTCTTTTTCCCGCTGAATCGCTTTTTCAAACCAGCGCCGCGCGATTTGGGGTCCATGAGCATCGGCGGTCCATATCTGGAAGAGTCGCTGAAAGCATCGGATATCCGCAATAAACCATGGCTGAAAGCGCTGGTTGAAATCGACCGCCTTTACTTCCAGGAGGGCAAACTCAGTGAAGCCATCCAGTTGGCGGAAATAGAGCTCACGAAAGTGCCCCAAAAAGACCGTGAACGCTGGCAGAAATTATATTACCGCTACTGGGAATTACTAAGTGATGCAGACCGCGTCCACGTATTGAAAGTATCTACCCGGGCCTATCTGAATGCGTATCCTGAAGATCCATTTGCCAATTATTATTTTGCCCGGGCCTTTCTCAAAGCCGCCGATCGGAACCACAGCTTCACTCCGGAAACCAAAAACGCCTATCGGCAGGAAGCCGAAACCGTCGCCCGCCGGCTCGCTCGAACTTGCAGCACATTATTTGCTCAGAAAAAACACCCGGACGTCAGCAAAGAAAAATTGCAAGTTATAACGGATCTTTATCAAAAATTACGTCTGGAACAGGCCAAACTATTTGTTCTAATCTGGCAACTCGGCGGCTACGAAGAGGATGATCACCCGGATGTCGTCTACCGGGATAAAGCATTGGATATCTGCGAAAGTCAAGAACTTGCGGACATGAAAGAGGCCAAAGCGCTCAAATCCGTCATTTATACCCACATTCTCGATCGCTGGAACTGGTTTGAAGGTCAACAAATCATTCAAAACAAGCTCCACAAAAGAAAAGAGTTTCAAAAACAGCTCGATGAGCTCAACGCAGAACTCAGAGAAACCGAAAAACTATGAATAATCCTGCAGCCAAAGGATCGGCAGCCGGCAACAAAAAAACGGCTAAAGATCGGCGATTGTCCGGCGTCGTCGGCATTGGTGATCCCAAGTGGATAGCGGTTGCCTTGCTATATGTCGCTGCCATGGCACTGATGGGACAGGATCCCTGGTATGGAGATAAATATTTCACCTATAACCAGGGAATCTTTGTCGGCATCCTGGCAATCCTCCTGGTGGCCGGGTTCTGCTGGGAAATTTACCTGCTGGGTCGTCCGGCAGGCATCAACCTGGTTTTGCATTGCCTGCTGGTTGTCCCGGTCGCTTTGCTCATCGGCAGAATAGCGGGCTTGCCCACTGCCCCGCAAGCATCCTATGGCCTGTTGGGAAAACTCAAAGACTATGTGGGCACTCTAACTGACGCCTCCGGCCTGGGAAGCATTCTACCGCTCTGGATTCAGGATGTGTTTCGCAGCCCGGGAATTTTGCTTCTCATCTTTTTTACCTCGATCGCCTTTACCCAGAAAAAGGCCAACCGCCGTTTCGCGTTAGTGGCAATCGCCTTTCTGATCCCCGCCCTGCAAACCCTTTCCCACGATCCGCGACCATCGCCGGCCTTCGGACTGGGATTCATTGCACTGCTGGTCGGTATTATCCTGCAATTTAACCGATACGGGGACATTATCGGCCAGCAAAATATACTTCGACGACTGCACGCGGTCGATGATCGGCTTGAGTATAAATGCAGCCTGAGAATCGCCAAACGCACGGTGGAGGATGGATTTATCACTGAAGATGCCGTTCTGGCAGTGGTTCAGCGCGAATACGGCAAACAGCAGCAGCTGGATGCCAACGCATTGCGGGCAATTGCCCAGGCCATATCCCATCGCCTGGTACGAGAACACCGAATATTGGAGCTTTACGGGGACGAGCGGGGGTTTTTTCTGATCCCCTATCCGGATATGTTAACCGTGGAGTCGCTATTCGATGAAATAGCAGTTTGGATTCGCAAAATAATCATAACCGGTATCGCGGTAATCTGGCTGCTTTCGCCCATTGATTTATTTCCCGACAGCATACCGGTGCTGGGCGTTGTCGATGATGCCTTGATCAGCCTGGTCGGCGCCGCCCAGTGGCTTGACACGATCAAGCGCCGCAAGATTCCGGGGCCGAAGGCGGGACGGTGAGAAGGTGAGAGGGTGAGAGGGTGTGAAGGTGAGAAGTTGGGAAGGTTGAAAAGATAGAAGCTGGGAAGGTGAGAAGCTGGGAAGGTGAGAAGGTAGGACGCAAATTAGACAATAGTTTTTCTTTCGATTTGACTGGTTGCTTGGCGACCAGCGACTTGGCAGAAAAGTAAATGGGGGACAACGATTTGCAAGACATCGAAATCAAGGGCTATTATCCCGGGGTGGTCGGGAAAATCACAGAACTCCACGCGGTTTATTATTATGAAAATTGGGGCTTTGATGTGACGTTTGAAACCCAGGTCGGAGGCGAACTTGCGGAATTTGTCCGCCAATTTGACGGGAACCGCGACGGCCTGTGGGTTGCCGTAAAAAAAGGGCAATTCGCCGGAGCGATTGCAATCGACGGCGGCGACGCGTTTGGCGCAGGGGCGCGTCTGCGGTGGTTTATCGTCGATCCGCGTTATCAAGGCAGCGGAATCGGCAAAAACCTGATTATACAAGCCATAGAGTTTTGCAGGCAAAAAGGTTTTCCCAAAGTCTATTTGTGGACCTTCAAAGGCTTGGAAGATGCGCGCAGGCTTTACGAAGCGGTCGATTTCCGACTGAGCGAAGAAAGTCAAATCGCTCAGTGGGGGCAGACGATTGTTGAACAGAAGTATGAGTTGAATTTAGAAGAAGGTTGATTGAGTTTATTAGTTGATTGAGTTTTTTGAGTTTATTGGGTTTATTGTGTTGATTGGGTTGATTGAAAAGAAATGTGGAGTTGATTAAGTAGATGGCTTTTAAATCGATCTAATCCCTCCACCCTGATCAACAAATAAACCAGTCAACTATTCAACGAACTCTAAAGGAGTTTTTAAAATGCAAACCGTTCAGGTCAAATTCAGCCAGTGGATTGAAGAGGGGTTTATCCTGTATAAAGACAATTTCAAAACCCTGGTCCTGGCCTCTATCTTTGTGGTGGTGATCAGCACGGTCACGGCATTTATTCTGGCCGGCCCGATGCTGGCCGGGCTGGCATGGATCACACTGGGGCTGCGTGATAAAAAAGTGCCGAAACCGGAAGCCGGCTCCGTTTTTAAAGGGTTTGATTATTTTGTGCCTGCTTTTTTATTTATCGCTGTGTGGGGAATCGGCATATTGATCGCTTCCATGATTATCGGGACAATTCCCCTTATCGGCCAGCTGGCATCCCTGGTCGTTGCTTATGGTGCCCAGGCCTTTTTGATGTTCGGCCTTTTCCTGATAGTTGACCGAAAGATGGAATTCTGGCCGGCCTCCCAGGAGAGCATCAATACGGTGAAGACTAATTTCTGGCCGTTTTTCGGGCTATCCCTTGTGGCAGGGTTTATCGGCAGTATCGGCGCCATTGCCTTCGGAATCGGAATCGTCTTCACCATCCCCATTCAGGGATGCATCCTGACGGTGGCTTATCGGGAAGTTTATGGGTAAAGACGGTTGATTGGTTGAATAGTTGAATGGTTGATTAGAAGCTTAGCGGCGTTTTGCTGACAACATGTTGTAAGTTAAATGCTGGTGTCAGGTGTCAGGATTTAGTGATAGCTTGGTGAAATATCAGTTTTTTTTCGACTATACCGGCCGTTTGGTTCGGCTGAAAGCGAATACCTTTATCACGGGTTCCCCATACCCCAAGCGCTTTGCTCTATGCCCTTGCTGTATCTTTCCGCCTTCCTTTCTCACCTTCCCAATTTCTCACCTTCTGTTTTTTCGACTTCCGCATTCCGACTTCTATTAATTCCCCGACTTCCGCATTCCGCTTCCGACTTCAAGCGATCTTGCATTTCATCCAGGAATGCATAGATTGCTTGTAATGATTTGATCCGATTACTGTAAATCCAGTTCCACACAAAGGAGGTCACAACATGAAAGAAAAGCGCAATGTACACTTAAAGGTTCAAGAACTCTGTGATTGTTACGCGACCAACGACCCACTCAAAGAAATGTCCATGGTCAAAAACGACGGGGATAAAGATGAAGCCGCCCTCAAATGGTTGGCGCTGGCCGCCTTGCACGGCGTCAACAATAACGCTAAAGAAGTATCCATTACCCGGTTCAGCGATGGCGAAATCAGGGTTACGGCCAAATATCGTGAAGCAGAGCTGCCCTCACCGGGATCGGAAGTTGGATCTAAAATTATGGAAACGGTCAGAGAGATTACCCATATCGAAGGCCATCAAGGCAAATCGCCGCTGGCCCTGGGTATTCGCAATGACAGCATTGAACTGCGGGTGAAGTTGAAAGAAAAAGAAGGTCGGGAAAAAGTGAAGATTAAATTTCCGGAATGAAAAATCTTTCAGAAAAAATCGAAAAAATTATTCTACAGCATGGTGCGCGGGGAATGGACCGGCTGCAGAAAAACCTGAAGCCCGGCTATTGTCGACGGGCTGCTCAGATGATTCTGGATAATAAAGGAGCCGTGATTATCGGAACCGGATTCCCGGTTTCCGGCAGCTTTGAAAGTGACGGGCCCATCAGTGCCATATCCCTTTATCAGGTGCTTAGCCATCTCGGTTACAAGCCGGTATTTGCCTGCGCACCGCCGATATCGAACTTACTGGCTGACCGATATACAACCTATGATCTTCCGCTGGCCGGCTGGGATGAAAGCCGACTGGCTATCAAAAAGGCCCTAACGGATTTGCAGCCAAGCTTGATAATATCCATCGAGCGGCCGGGGGTAGCCGCCGACGGCCGCTACTATAATATGAACAGAGTAGACATTACTGAGTTCACTGCCAAATTCGATCTGTTCTTCCAGGAATGCCAATGCCCCTGTATTGCATTCGGCGATGGCGGCAACGAGATCGGCATGGGCAATGTAATCAATGCTCTCAGTGAATTTGACATTATCCCGTCTGTGACGACCTGCGATGAGCTGGTGATCGCTGCGGTATCCAACTGGGGCGTATACGGCGTTATGGCCGTTCTCTGTGCTCTTTTAAAACGGGATTTATTCGAACTCATCGATCCCGAATCCACTGCAAATTATCTGATGGCTAATGGCTGTGTCGACGGGGTCACCAACCGCCGGGAAGCCAGCGAGGACGGATTTCCAATGGAGATCAGCAACTCCATTATTCAACAACTGCGCGCTATCGTCTTGACATCGGACACAGATTTACACGGATCTACACAGATCCGGGGGTAAAGAATCCTGCCGGATTTTCGGATAGGGGGGTGCAACCCGCCGCGGGCCAAAGTTTCATTGCTTTATAATCCGTTTAACCTGTGTTCATCCGTGTTCCATACTAAAAATATAAAAAGCCTATGAGCATTCAGCTTTGAGCTTTTTACACTACACCTTGGCACCTTTGCGTGAGACCGTTTCGTTTTCGGTTCACCCGGGTCAGGTCAATGAAGCCAAAAATAGTCGATACTCACGCCCACATCTGTGATTCCGATTTTGACGCGGACCGTGGGGAAGTGATTAAAAAAGCGGCTGAGGCCGGCGTTGGTGCGATCATCGCCCTGGGGGAGGATCTGGCCGATGCCCGGCGAAATATTGAGCTGGCGGATGAGCACCCGATGATTTGCCCGGCCGCCGGTCTTTACCCGACCATTCTCGACCTGGACCAGGCAGAGCAGATGCATGCGTTCATTCGTAAAAAGCGCTCCAAGCTGGCTGCCATTGGGGAAGTCGGGCTTGATTTCTGGGTCGTTAAGGAAGCGCCCAAAAAAGAGCTTCAAAAAGAAATTTTAAAAGGCTTTATCAGACTGTCCAATGAACTGGACCTGCCGCTCAACATCCATTCCCGCTCGGCCGGCCGACATGCTGTCACATTGCTGCTGGAAAGTGCTGCAACCCGGGTCCAGATGCACGCTTTTGACGGCAAGGCTTCGGCGGCCCTGCCGGCAGTAGAAGCAGGTTTCTTTTTTTCAATACCGCCTTCGGTGGTGCGCTCCAGGCAAAAGCAAAAGTTAGTGAAGCATCTTCCCCTGTCCTGTCTGCTGGTCGAAACCGACAGCCCGGTATTAGGACCTGACCCAAGACAGCGCAACGAACCGGCCAATGTCACCGTTTCCATTCAAGCTATCGCGGAATTAAAAAATATCAGTGAAAGTGAAGTAATTGAATCAGTTGCTGAAAATACGAAACGATTGTATGGTAATATTTTAAAACCTGAATAAGGAATGGATTCATTTTTGAAACTGAAATAGAATCCATTCCTCAAAGGTATTTTTTACCGAACTCATGCACACAGGTCCCGGCACATACACCTTGATTCTCTCATCCGCTGTTGAAAAACCGATCAAAATCGGTCAACTCGGCACCATCTTTATCAAGCCCGGTTTCTATGTTTATATCGGCAGCGCCTTTGGCCCGGGAGGTCTGAAAGCCCGCATCAAACACCATATCAATCATTCCAGCCGACCCCACTGGCACCTGGATTACTTAAGCCCGGCCTTAAAGCTCTGCGAAATCTGGTACACCTATGATCAAATCCGACGTGAACATCAATGGGCAACAATTCATTCGCAAACCAGGGGGTCTATCCGGCCGCTGCCGGGCTTCGGCTCCTCGGACTGCCGCTGTCCGTCCCATCTCTTCTTTTATAAATCTAAGCCTTCCGGCAACCACTTTCGCCGCAAGGTTCGAGCAAAACTCACTAATCAGGCTAAATTTATAATCGAGAAATCAGAAAAATTTCTTGACAATAGCCTATTAAGTGATATTCACTAACCCACATAAACATCTATTGTATATGTTTATTGGAATTTTTTTTATAAAAATGGTAAATTTCACTAACCCATTGTCGGAAATTGAAGATTGCAAATTGAATATTTATGGTTGTCGCTCCGTCCTTTTTAAGCCACATTTGCATAAGAATCGCTCCGAATCCGAAAATAATAGCAAAGATAATTCTTATAGAGGAGACATATGGATGTCCTCAAAACATCTGACTATCGAAAAAAAGAATAACATAGCGTCCATCATTTTAAACCGCCCTCAGGTGATGAACGCCATGAGCAAGGAAATGATCTTGGGATTGCGGGATGCCGTCCTGGAAATTGGATCCGATGAGGGTATCCGGGTCGTGATACTCAAAGGTGCCGGCGATCATTTTTGCTCCGGTGCGGATTTGAAGCTTTTCACGGAAGATACGGCATCCTATGAGTGGATTAAAGCGATGAAAGGCGTCGGCCAAATAGTGAAAACGTTGCGCGAAATGCCCCAGCCGGTTATCACCATGTTGAGAGGCGTCGCCGTGGGCGGCGGTGCGAATCTGGCCCTGGCAGCGGATTTTGTGATTGCGGCTGAAAATGCACGCTTTTGCGAAATCTTTATTAACATCGGCGCGACCATGGATTACGGCGGGCATTATTTTCTGCCGCGGCTCGTCGGCCTGACCAGGGCCAGGGAACTCGCCATGCTCGGCGAGGAAATCGACGGCAATACGGCCGCCTCCATCGGCCTGATATACAAATCCGTCCCGCTGGACGAACTTGAAAAAGAAACAGAATCCCTGGCCGCCACCCTGGCTCAAAAACCGCCCCTCGCGCTCAGGCTGATCAAAGAGGGACTCGAGAAAAGCTTTGATATGTCCCTGAGAGATGTACTCGACTGGGAAGCTGCCCACCAGTCTATCGCCCTGCAAACTCCCGAACATAAGGAGATTGTTAGGATGTTCATGGAGGCGAAGGACAAGAACAGTTGATTAGGAAAAGATTGGGGTTGATTAAGTTGATTAGTTGAATGGTTGATTAAGTAAAAAGGATGGTATCGATTTTAACCACTTAACTTAATCAACTCAATCAACTCAATCATCCACCCGGAAGGTACTATACTCAATCAACGCAATTAACTCAACAAACCCAATCAACCACCCGGAGGGTGCAATATGGCTGTCAAATCAAAATCCGCCACCCAAATTTATTTCAACAAAGACCATGAAATGGTCCGCAAGGCCATTAGAAAATTTGTGGATAAAGAAATCAATCCGCACATGGACGAGTGGGAGGAAAAAGGTGAGGCGCCGCTGCACGACCTGTTTAAAAAAATGGGAGATCTCGGATTTTTAGGCATCCGCTATGACCCGCAATACGGCGGGCAGGGACTGGATTACTGGTATGACACGGTTTTTTTGGAGGAATTGGGTCGCGTTCAAGGCTCCGGCGTTCCGATGGCAATCGCCGTCCAATCCCACATGGCAACGCCCGCGATTGCTGAATTCGGCAGCGAGCATTTAAAGGAAACCTACCTGAAGCCGGCGATCGCCGGGGAGATGGTGGCGTCGATCGCCGTTACCGAGCCCGGGGCCGGATCGGATGTCAGTGCACTCCAGACAACGGCCAAAAAAGAAGGGGGAAATTACGTACTCAACGGGTCCAAGACCTATATCACCAATGGCACCCAGGCCGATTTTTTAACCCTGCTGGCCAGAACCAGCGATGATCCGGGCTATCATTCGTTCAGCCTGCTGGTGGTACCCACCAACTTGCCCGGGTTCCAGGTCAGCCGCAAACTGAATAAAATGGGGTGTCACAGCAGTGATACGGCTGAGCTGTTTTTTGACGATATGAGAATCCCGGCGGAAAATCTTATCGGCAAAGAGGGCGAAGGATTCATCTACCAGATGCAGCAGTTTCAGCATGAACGCTTTTCGGCCATCCCGATGTCTTATATTTCCGCCGAAGAGATGATTGCCATGACGGTCGAGCACATTCGGCAGCGAATCGTTTTTGGAAAACCGCTGATCAGCAAGCAGGTGCTGCGGCACCGGCTGGCAGACTGGCAAACCGAGATTGAATGTTTGCGGCAGCTGACGTATCACATTGTTAGAATGAAAGAAGCCGGCCTGGATGTTACCCGGGAAGTCTCCATGGGCAAACTATATGCCGCCCGGGTTACTCAAACGGTGGCGGATGGGTGTTTGCAAATGTACGGCGGACTGGGCTTCATGGAAGAAATGCTGATCGCGCGCTGCTATCGGGATGCCAAGCTGATATCAATCGGTGGCGGGGCCGACGAAATTATGCGGGAGATCATCGCTAAAATAGAGTTAGGATAAATAGGTTATGGGTTCAAAGGTTCAAGGTTCCGCGTTCAAGGTTGAAGTTCATAGGAGCCTATCTTCTTTTACCCGACAGCCTTCTATCAAATAATAAAAATTACACTATAGCAAAAGGTGGGAACGGTTTCCAGCCGCGATCATGTCGCCTGAAGCACTTAATCGCGGCTGCAAGCCGCTCCCACAACCAATGATCGTTGTTGGGTGCCATTGCTGCTCCGCAGAAGCATCATTTTCCAGGCACAGGTTCGGAAAACGCTTTGACGCATCAAAAGTGAGCGCTTTAACCTTTGAACCCTGAACCTTGAACCTCTGAACCTTAATATGTCATAACGGCAGCTGGAACGAACGCAGTTATCCTGAGAGCGAAAGATTAAAAAATGAAAGGTGGAAATTCGATCTACTTCACCAAAGACCACGACATGGTGCGGCGGGCAATTGGTGATTTTATTAAAAAGGAAATCAACCCATACGTGGACCAGTGGGAAGAAGATGGCATCGCGCCGCTGAAAGAGATATTCAAAAAAATGGGAGACCTCGGTTTTCTCGGTATTCGATATGCCCCCGAGCATGGCGGCCAGGACTTGATTATTGGTATGATTCGGTCTTTCTGGAAGAGCTGGGCCACATCAAAGCACTGGGTTTATCGACGGCCATCACGGTTGCCAGAGACATTATCGAAATGACCCTGGACCATATCCGGCAGCGCGTAGTCTTTGGCAAGCCGTTGATTAAAAAGCAGGTATTAAGACATCGGTTGGCGGATTGGTTGACGGAAATCGAGTGCCTGCAGCAGCTGATCTATCATATTGTCAGGATGAAAGAAGCCGGCCAAGATGCCACCCGTGAGATTTCAATGGGCAAACTCCTCGCCAGCCAGGTGCTGATGAAAGTGGCCGATGGGTGTCTGCAGATGTATGGCGGCCTCGGGTTTATGAATGAGATGCTGATTTCCAGATACTACCGGGATGCGCGCGGATTATCGATCGGAGGGGGTGCCGATGAGGTGATGCGGGATGTCATCGCCAAGCTGGAAGGATACTAAGTTGAATTCGGCCTTCGACAAGCTCAGGCGAGGCAAAGTCGGACCCGTCGTCGTCCGATAGGGCAGGACTATGCCGCGGCTAAAGATGCGGAAGTGGGAAAAAACAGAATGTCTCGCGCATAGGTCGGAGCGCATCAGGGTATAAGGTGCAAGGCTCAGGATATTCGGCGCACGGCATACGGCGTGTTGGAACGTGCCATTGGGTCACGGATAATCCTGAAACCGGAACCGTAATCCTTTAACCTTTGGCCTTATACCTTAAACCTTACACCATCTGCCGCCCATCTGTTAAAAAGGACCTTAAATGCAGCCGTCTGCTGATAAACATATAAATAACTCAAAGGTAAGACCCTTGCCTCCGGGACGGATCAAAATTGTGGAGTCGCTTAAGGCGTTACTTGAGGAAAAAGATTTCGGCGCCATTACCACCGCCGAAATTGCCAAAAACGCCGGGGTCACCGAAGCACTCATATATAAATATTTTAAGGACAAACGCGATCTGCTCCACCAGATATTAAGTGACTATCTGGAACAGTACCGGGCCCAGATTTCGCATGATTTAAGAGGAATAAATGGGGTTTTTAACAAACTTCGCAAACTGATCTGGTCGCATATTAACGTTTACGCAACCAATAGAGTTTTTGCCAAAGTGCTGCTGATCGAGGTTCGCAATTATCCGGACTACTATAAGAGCGAAACCTATGAACGGGTTAGGGAATACAGCGATATCGTGCTAAATATTATTGAGGAAGGTGTTCAAAACAAAGATATTCGGGATGACATCTCACCCAAGCTGATGCGTTACGGCATCCTCGGCAGCATCGAACAGGTGTGTCTAACCGGCATTACATTCGGCCGTAAAATCGATCCTGATAACCTGACCGAACAGCTGTGTGAGTTTCTCTTCAAAGGTATAAAGAGGGAAAAAAGTTGATTGGGTTGATTGAGTTGAATAAGTTGAATAAGTTGAATGGTTTAAATGGACAGGGTCCGTTGACCTTAATCAACTCATCAACAACTCAACCTATCAACCCCAATTTTTTTCTTCAATCAATTTAATCAACTAATTCACGAACTCGGAGGAATATATCATGGGAAAGTGGATGGACGGCTATCTGGCAAAGCTGGCCGCCAATCGACAGGAAAACCTTGAGGCCGGCGGGGCGGAGCGGATCGAACTCCAGCATCAGTTGGGCAAACTCACGGCCAGAGAAAGAATTGAACTTCTGGCTGATCCGGGAACTTTTGAAGAAATGGGTTCTCTGGTCAGGGAATTTCGTTTCGGCCTGGACGGTGAGGCCAAGCCCAGCCCCTCCGATGGCGTGGTAATGGGATTGGCTGAAGTGAATGGGCGGCCGATCATGATCTATTCTCTCGACTTCACGGTGATGTCCGGTTCAGTCGGCGATCAGGGAGTCTGGAAAATTGCCGAACTGGTGCAAATGGCCGCCCAGGAGCAAATGCCCATTATCGGTTTGTTTGACTCAGCCGGTTCGCGGTTTAGCTTCAAAAGCGGCTATGTCGGATTAAATGGTCTGGGGCGGCTGGTCAGAAACTACTGTCGCTCTTCAGGTGTCATTCCCCAGATTTCATTGATTTTAGGTCCCTGTACCGGCCCGGTGGCCCAGGTGCCCGTTTTGTCGGATTTTGTAATTATAAATGCAAAGACGGGATTTTTGTGGTGGGGCGGTGAAATACAATCCGACGATGCGGGCTCGGCTGAATTCCACATGGAAAAAAGCGGCCAGTGCGACTTAATCGCCGACAGCGATCAAGACGCCATTGATCGGGTCAAACAGCTGTTGAATTTCATCCCCTCAAATTGTTGGGAAAAGCCGGCGGCGATCGAGTCCAGTGACGACCCGCAACGGCGGGAAGACGCCTTGCTCGACGTGCTGCCGGAAAACCCCAAGTTTACTTACGACATGCACGAGGTGATTGACCTGATTGTGGACAATGGTGATTTCTTCGAACTGAAGGAGGACTTCGCCCCCAATATGATAACCGGCTTTGCCAGATTTGACGGGATGGTTGCCGGCATCGCCGCCAGCAATCCGGATGAACTCAGCGGCATTATGGAGCCGGATTCCTCGGACAAGTATGACCGTTTTATCATGTTTCTGGACGCCTATAATATCCCGCTGCTGACCATATCCGATACACCGGCCTTTCCTCCCGGCGACAAATGGGAACGGATGGGGGTCATCCGACACGGCGCCAAGAACCTGCACGGCTATTCACATCTGACCAATCCCAAAGTGACCCTGGTTTTAAGGCGATCTTACGGCGGTTCCAACATCGTAATGGGCTGCAGTAAAATGGGACCTGATTTCATCTACGGCTGGCCAAGCACCGAGTTTGCGCCTACCGGACCCGAGTCCATCGTTCAGGCGGTTTTCCACAAGGAGCTGGAAAAAGCCAAACAGGAGGACAACTATGAAGACGTATACAATTTTTTTCTGAGTATCCTGCGCGAGCACTTCAGCGTCATGACCATGGGCAAAATGTTTACGACTTATTATACGGTCCATGAAGTGATCGACCCCCGGGAAACCCGCGCCAAGATCATTAAAGCCCTGCGGGCCAGCGCCAACAAGTCCGAGAAAGTGCCGGAAAAGAGAAGGTATATAAAACCGGCTTAAAAAAAGAATTTGGTGTGATGGAGTGCTGGAGTATTGGAAATTCCAAATTACAAATCACAAATATCAAACAAATCACAATGACCGAAATTCAAAATTCGAAACCTGCCGAATAAACCAGTTTTGGCCATTGGAAATTGGAATTTGGAATTTATTTGTAATTTGATGCTTGTGATTTGTTATTTTAAAAGTTTGCAGAAAGAATGCGCCAAAAAGGATATTCCTATGGGAAAAAGAATGCGTGAAGCGATCAAAAAATACGATGATATCCAGCAAAAAAATCTTATCGGCGGCGGCATCAAACATATCGAACGGCAGCACGGCCGGGGCAAATTGACTGCCCGGGAGCGGATCGACATTTTAGCAGATCCCGGCAGCTTCAATGAACTGGGGTCGTTTGTGGGGACCACCAGCAAGCGCATCGACGGCCGCATACCTGAAGCGCCCTGTGATGGCGCCGTCATTGGTACCGCCCGGGTGAACGGGCGCCTGACCATGGTCCACGCCAGCGATTTTACAGTCCTGGGCGGATCGATCGGCGCCCAGCACATCGCCAAGTTTGCCATGCCGCTGGAAATGGCGGCCAAATGGGGGATTCCGATGGTCAACCTGCTGGATTCCTCGGGGGGGCGGTTGGGCTACGAAGATGTGGCCATGGCTGGTTTTGACTGGTATTTTCGCATCCAGTCCCTTTACTCCGGAGTGATTCCCCAGATTACCATCCTGATGGGGCCCTGTATCGCCGGCGGGGCCTATCTGCCGACCCTGTGTGACTTTTTGTTTATGAGCCGGGTTTCCGCCAACATGTGGCTCGGCGGACCGCGCCAGACCCAGGCGGCCACTTCCGAGAAAATAGATCGCAATGTCGGCGGCGCCGACTACCATATGCAGTTTTCCGGCAGCTGCGATGTGGTGGGTGAAGATGATGAAGAAACCATTTTAAAATGCCGGCGGCTGCTGCGTTACCTGCCGCAAAACTTCCGGGAGAAAACGCCCGGTTGGCAGGCAACAGATGACCCCAATCGCCTGGTAGAAGCGCTGATGGATATCGTGCCCGATGAATATGATCAAACCTACGATATGCACGCTGTCATCGAACAACTCGTCGATGCTGGCGAATATTTTGAAATCAAAGACGAATATGCCAAAAATTTGATCACCTGTTTTGGTCGATTCAACGGTGAAGTAGTGGGCTTGGTTGCCAACAATCCCGGTTATGCGGGCAGCATCCTGGAGATTAACTCCTGCGACAAATACTATCGATTTCTGCAGGTTCTCGATGCCTACAACATACCCCTGGTTAATCTGGTGGACACACCGCCGTCGGTTCCGGGAGAAACCGAAGAAATCAAAGGGCTAATCCGTCACCTGGCTAAAATCACCGATACCTATGCCACAACCACGGTTCCGAAAATAAGCATCGTTTTACGGGAAGCATATGCAGATGCAGGCAGCATGGTCATGGGAAGTCCCAAGAGCATGGGAGCGGATCTGGCCTATGCCTGGCCCATCGCCAGATTCGGGGTGGAGGCATCCGAGCTCGACTACCGCAAAATTTATGGCCGGGGCATCGAGGAAGATGCCTACGAATCCTATCTCAACCGATCCAGGGAGAAGATTGACGTTTTTGACACGGCCCATAGCTGGACGGCTCAAATGGTTGATGAGATTATTCTACCCGGGCAGACACGCAAAAAAATTATTGAGGCACTGGATTTGACGAGGAATAAGCAGGAATCACTGCCACAGCGGGCCAAAGGGCATGGAACGAGTCCAACGTAATGGTAAATTGTCTGTCGTTAGTTGTCCGTTGTAAATAATGAAACTCAATCCGAACAGCATTAAGCTACCGGTGAAGATAGGCTAGGAAAAAATCAGCTAATCACAAAAATATTCAATTTTGGGGAGGGCGCGGTTTATCCCCGCCCGGAGCGCTATTTGCGAAGATTTGCGGGCGGGGATAAACCCCGCCCCTACGAAAAAAAATAATATTAAAAGGGGAGCACTAAAAATGACAGCTAAGCGCGTAGAAGTAAGAGCACCAATGTCAGGTATTTTTTATTCTCAACCCGGTCCGGATGAACCCCCGTATGTGAAAATCGGCGATACGGTTAAAAAGAAGCAGGTTCTGGCACTGCTGGAGACGATGAAAGTTTACCAGAAAATCAAGTCAACGGCCAACGGCAAAATTGTTGCAATTTTACCTGAGAATGAATCCCCGTTAAAAGATGACGATTTGATATTCGTTATTGAAGCGGATTGACCCAACCCGGACAAGCCGGAATTGAAGATTGAAGATTGAAGATTATTATGGTATCGCTTCAGGCTTCGCCTTCGGCTACGACCCGACAGGTCGCTCTGACTTTTCTATTTAAAAGGGAAATTTTGATGTTCAAAAAAATACTTGTGGCCAACCGGGGGGAGATTGCGCTTCGAATCATTCGAGCCTGCCGGGAGCTTGGGATCTGCAGTGTTGGAGTTTATTCAGAAGCCGATGATACCTCCCTGCACCTTAAACTGGCTGATGAACAGGTTTGTATCGGCCCGCCCATCAGCGCCAAAAGTTATCTGAAAATTGATAATATTCTCCAGGCAGCCCGGAAAAGCGGAGCCGACGCTATTCACCCAGGCTATGGCTATCTGGCTGAAAAAGAAGAATTCGCCGTCGCATGCCACGAAAACGGGATCACCTTTATTGGACCGACCCCTTCCAATTTGCGACTGGCCGGAGATAAAATTACGGCAAAAAAGATGATGGAAGCAGCCGGCGTTCCGGTGATTCCCAGCAGCACCGGCAGCACCGGCAGTCTTGCCGAAGCCTTGGAACTTTCTCAAAAAATGGGCTACCCGGTCATGATCAAAGCCTCCGGCGGTGGTGGTGGCCGCGGTATCCGTGTTTGCCCGAACGAAGCCATGCTGCGCGAGGAATTTCCGATTGCCAAAGCCGAAGCCGGCGCTGCCTTTGGCAACAACGAACTTTATATCGAAAAGTTTATTGAAAAGCCGCGCCATATCGAATTTCAGATTCTGGCAGACAAATTCGGCAATATTGCCCACCTGGGCGAGCGGGAATGTACCATTCAAAGGCGATTTCAAAAACTTATTGAAGAGTCGCCTGCGCCGGGGCTTACGGCCGATCTCAGAAAAACCATGGGAGAAGCGGCCATCCGGGCCGCCGCGGCCGTCCAATATGTCAATGCCGGCACCATCGAATTTCTTCTCGCGCCGGACGGCAATTTTTATTTTATGGAAGTCAATGCCCGCATCCAGGTGGAGCACCCGGTGACTGAAATGACCACCGGCCTGGATCTGGTCAAAGAGCAGATCAGACTATCAGCCGACGGCAAAATAGATTATTCGTTTGACGGGATAAACAAGCGCGGCTGGGCCATCGAATGCCGGATCAATGCCGAGGATCCGGCCCGCAACTTCTTACCGTCTCCGGGGACAGTCGAGAAATATCAGCCACCCGGCGGTTATGGGGTCCGGCTGGACAGCCATTTGTACCAGGGCTATGAGCTGCCGATATACTATGACTCACTCATTGCCAAACTGGTAGCCTTTGATCTTACGCGCGACGGAGCCATCGCGATTATGAAACGGGCGCTTGACGAATATACGATCTCGCCCCTGAAAACCACCATCCCGCTTTATCGAAATATTATGGATGATGCCGACTTTCAAAAAGGGGATTTCGATACCGGTTTTATTGCTAAATTCGTACCGGAGGAAAAGGAGGATTAGTTGAATAGTTTATTGAGTTTGTTGTGTTGATCGGGAGGACAGAAGCTGGGAGGCTGGGAAGCCAGGAAGTTGGGAAGCCCGATTGAGTTGACTGGGTTGATTGAGTTGAATACGTTGATGGGCTAAAATAGATTTTATCCCTTAAACTTAATCAACAATTCGATCTGGTGAGTTTTCGTTCAATTGGGATTATATAATGCTTTTACAACCCACAACCGACAACTCACAACTGACATCGCGTATTTTTACCAGAAAAATTGAAATAACCGGAGCAGCTAATTGCAAGCATCGAAATTTTTACACCCAAAACAGGAGCGTCAACCCATGTCCGACCCGCATCTGCTTTACCATGTCGAAAACAATATCGCCGCCCTGACCATCAACCGTGAAGCGCGGCGCAATGCCATCAGCCTTGAAACGATTAATCTCTTTTTACAGTACCTGGACGAAGCCGAAAGGGATCCTGCGGTGCGGGTGATCCTGATCACCGGCGCCGGGGAAAAAGCTTTTTGTGCCGGAGCAGATCTTGGCGGTGATCCGGACGGCAAGATTCAGGCCGGCTTTGAAAGCTATGCCCAGCTTTTAAAAAGGCTGTCAGGTTATCCGAAACCGGTGGTGGCGCGAGTCAATGGCGCCTGCATGGCGGGCGGTATGGGATTTATGCTGGCCTGCGACATAGTAATCGCCAGAAATGATGCCCAGTTCGGCACACCGGAAGTCAACGTCGGCCTCTGGCCCATGATGATCGGCGCCCTGATATATCGCAATACGCTGCGCAAGAAGGCCATGGAAATGGTCCTTTTGGGAGAACGGCTGAACGCAGATCAAGCCCAGGAGATGGGCTTGATTACCCGTGCAGTCCCGGCCGAAAGCCTCGACGATGAGGTCAATCGTATATCCCGCAACCTGGCACAAAAAAGCCCGATCGGGATGAAAATCGGCAAGGAAGCATTTTATGCCATGGCGGACATGCCGTTTGAAGAAGCGGTGGATTATCTGTCCGCCAAAATCGCGGAGGTCGCATCCACCGAAGATGCCAGAGAGGGCATCATGGCGTTTATCGAAAAGCGCAAACCGGAGTTTAAAGGCAGATAAGGTTAAAGGATAAAGGGAAAAGGTCAAAGGACAATAAGGCGGAAGGGGGACCCGTCGTCGTCCGATGGGGCGGGACTATGCCGCGGCTAAAGATGCGGAAGTCGGAAAAAAAATTGATCATATCTATTTAAGGTTGATTACATTCTCACGGATAGATGCCTTTAACCATAAATATAATACCATCTATGAATTTTGAACCCAGAACCCTGAACCCGAACCCAGAACTTTGAACCCTGAACGCTGAACCTTTATTCTTTATCCTTTAACCTTTTACCTTTAATCCTTTTCAATCTTCAATCTACAATATTCAATTCCGGCTTGTCCGGGTTAGGTATGTGTCACCCAAGCAAAGGAGAGTTCGAGTGAATAAAAGCAACAAAGTCGTCGTCACCTGTGCCTTAACCGGTCTTTTAACCGATCCGGCTAAATTCAATGTGCCGGTAACGCCGGCGGAAATGGCCGATGCCGCCGAACAATCGTACAACGCCGGTGCTGCAGTATTGCACTGCCACTTCCGGGATCAACGGGAGGGTATGGGAGCGTTCCCGACATGGGATATCCAAAGTGTCGGCGATATACTGGCCGCCATCCGGCAAAGAGTCCCGGACATCCTCATCTGTATGAGCACCGGAGTTTTAGGCGATGATATTTCCGGTCCGGTGGGCTGCCTGGAAGCTTTTAAACCCGAAATTGCCGCCTGCAACGCCGGTTCCATCAATTATCTGAAAATTCGCAAAGACGGCAACTGGGCCTGGCCGCCGGCCCTTTTTGACAATCCGGTGGAAAAAGTAAACCGGTTTCTGGAAGTCATGCGGGCGCATAATATCATTCCGGAGTTTGAATGTTTCGATACCGGCATTGTGCGCAGCGTGGGCATGTTCAAGGCCAATGCCATGTTTGAGGGCGAGCCGCATCTGTCGTTTGTCATGGGGGTCGACAGCGGCATGCCGGCCAACCCCGACCTGCTTCCGATCCTTAAAGCGGAGTTGTTGCCGGATTCCCGCTGGCAGGTAATTGCCACGGGACCCGGGCGGGAAAAAGTTTGGCATCTTCATCGTCGTTGTCTGGAGTTGGGAGGGGATGTCAGAACCGGGCTCGAGGATACCTTTTATCTTCCCGACGGCGAACGGGCCACCAGTAACGGACAGCTGGTGGAAGCTCTGGTTAATATCGTGCGTGAAGTCGGCCAAGAGCCGGCAACAACGGCCGAGGCCAGAGAGATATTGGGAATTAAATAGAAACAGCTCAGAGCTCAAAGCTCAAGGTCTAATACTACGCAAATAGTCGTTATTAGTTATTTGTTAATCGTTATTAGAAATGGATGATGTGATTCTATAAATCTATCAACAGCGACCGATAAAACCGATTTCATTGCCTTTACACCTATAACCTATAACAGATAACTCTCAACAGGTTTTTAACTCTAGTGGTTTCAAAGTTTAATGTAGGTTTGCTAATAAACTAGTCAACCAATCAACTATTCAACTAAACCAGGGGGGAGCGAAAGATAACATCATGGCAAAAAAATTTAAAACTAAAATCACGGAGATGCTGGGCATCGAGCATCCTATCCTATGCGGGGGCATGCAGTGGATCAGCCGGGCGGAAATTGTGGCCGCGGTCGGCAACGCCGGGGGAATCGGATTTATTACCGCCGAAAGTCTGGCAACACCGGAAGATCTCCGGGATGAAATAAAAAAAATTCGCGATCTGACGGATAAGCCCTTCGGCATTAACCTGTCCATGGTCCCCGAGTTCGGCCTGCCGGAAAGAACCCTCCAGTTTTGTGATGTAGTGGTGGCGGAGGGGGTCAAGGTTGTGGAAACGGCCGGCAGAAGTCCCGCGCCGTTATTGCCGAGGCTAAAAGAAGGCGGGGTTAAAGTCATCCACAAGCTGACATCGGTCAAACATGCCCTGACGGCCCAGCGATTGGGGGTCGATGCGGTCACCCTGGTCGGCTTCGGGTCCGGTGGCCATATCGGCAACGATAATGTGGCATCTTTCATTTTGATCCCGAAAGCGGTCGCCGCCCTGGACATACCGGTGATTGCCGGTGGTGGGATCTGCAACGGCAAAGGCTTTTTAGGGGCCCTTGCCATGGGTGCCGAGGCGGTATTGATGGGAACGGCGTTTATGATGACCCGCGAATGCAAAATCCACCAAAACATTAAAGACCGGCTGATTGAAACCAAAGAAACGGACACGGCACTGCTGCTGACCACAATCATGAACCCGATCCGCTGCATGAAAAATAAGCTGGCGGATGAATGCCTGGCCATCGAAGCCGAAGGGGCCGATTTTGAGAAAATTATAACCACCGTGGCCGGCGGCAAAGGCCAGATCGCTTATGACAGCGGTGACCCTGACGGAGCCCCGATTGCCTGCGGCCAGATCGCCGGCCTGATTGATGAAGTCAAATCGGTACGCCAGGTCATCGATGATATATTGGCTGAAGCCGATGAACTGCTCAATCGGCTGAATGGATTGGCGGTAAATTGAGTTAACTAGGTTGATTAAGTTGATTGAGATGAATGAGTTAATTACCGATTCAACTTATCAGCATCTTCCTCCAATCAAATAGTCAACCAGTCAACCACCTATACTTATTCAACGAATCAACTAATATTCCAGTCAACGAATTTCGGGAGGAGGGCTTAAGATGGAGGAAAGAATCTGGCACAAGTCATACGCGGCCGGCGTCCAAAAGAACCCTGGATTATGAAAAACTCACCATTTCTCAAGCTCTCACCCGATCGGCCGCTAATTTTCCCAACCACACCGCTTTGAACTACATGGGAAAAAAGATCTCTTACCGAAAACTCAACGAGTTAGTCAATCGATTTGCAAAAGCCCTGCTCGATCTGGGTGTTGAACCGGGTGACAAGATTGCCGTCTGTTTGCCCAACATTCCGCAGGTAATTATCGCGAACCTGGCCATCTTTCGGATCGGAGCCGTTGCCGTTCAGAACAACCCCCTTTATACGGAAAGAGAACTGGCGTATCAGCTGAGTGACTCCGATTCCAAAATGATGATAACCCTGACCCTGTTAATTCCGCGGATACAAAAAATCAAATCCAATACGCAGATTGAAAAAATCATCGGCTGTCACCTCAACACTTACCTTCCTTTTCCGAAAAAGCAGCTATTTCCATTGGTTAAAAAAGACATGGTCCGCAAGGTTGCACCAACCGAAGAACGTCAAGGTCTTTGGTGATTTGATCGGTAATTTTTCCCCGGATCCGATGGATGATGCGAGTCAATGGGATGAACTCGCAGCCCTATTATACACTGGGGGGACAACCGGAGTCAGCAAGGGGGTTATGCTCAGTCACGCCAACCTGAGTTGCGATGCGCAGCAGTTTGCGGCCTGGTTCCCGGACATCAAACCGGGTGCAGGAACGCTTGATGGGAAATTTTCCGGTATTTCACATCGCCGGTTTTGCCGCCATCCAGAATTTCATCACCTGGCAGGCTTGGGAGAATATCCTGGTCCCGAGGCCCGAACCCAAAATCAATATCGAGTTGATTAAAAAACATAAGCCCACCTTTCTGCCGGGAGTTCCAACCATTTTTGTGGGATTGCTGGCGGAATCGGAATTCAGAAACCTGGACTTTTCCGCGATGAAAGGGTTCTTCTCAGGAGCAGCCCCCCTGGCGGCCGACACCATCAATGATCTAAAAGCTACAACCGGCGCCACGATGTGCGAGGTTTACGGTTCGACCGAAACCACCGCCATGGTTTCGATAACACCCTGGGGCGGCCGGATAAAACCCGGAACCGTGGGGGTGCCGGTGGCGGATACGATATCAAAATTGTTGCCGTTGATGACCCCGACCAAGAGCTTGAGCTTGGCGAGCCTGGAGAAATTGCCATCAAAGGTCCCCAGATCATGATGGGATATTACAAAAAACCGGCGGAGACGGCCGCCGCCCTCAAAGACGGCTGGTTTTTTAGCGGGGATATCGGCAAGTTTGATGAAGACGGCTATCTGACTATTGTTGACCGTAAAAAAGACATGATCATTGCCGGCGGATACAATATCTACCCCGTCGAGTTGGATGATGTGCTCATGAGCCACCCCCAAGTCTTGGAGGCCTGCACCATCGGCATTCCGGATGATTACCGCGGGGAAACCGTCAAGGCATTTATCGTGGCCAAGCCGGGTGAAAGTTTGACGGAAGCAGACGTGGTCAGCTATTGTAAAAAAAATCTGGCCGCCTACAAGGTTCCGAAAATCATCGAGTTTATCGATGAGTTGCCGAAAAGTGCGGTGGGTAAAATACTGCGGCGCAAATTGAAAGATATGGAAATGGACAAGCTGCAAAATCAATAATTAATCCGCAGGGGGAGAACGCCAATCTAGGATTACAACTTGCGTTTTGAAAAGGGGATAAATTTTTTGGATCGAAACTTGGGCGGATTAATTATGTTATGCTGCGCATATTTTTATAGACAATGTTTTTGAGCAATACCACTAAAGCCGGATGAAAATAAATGGACGCCAAGCTCGCCGAACTCGAAAATGTGCGGCGATTTAAACGTTTTTTTCTCCCCCAGCTTTCCTTGATAATACATACACAGCGGGCTTTATATTTCCACCTGTAATGCAATTTCAGATTGAACTACTCAAAGGACGACTCTGCTAGGCAGTAAAACGCTGTGTATTCCATTTGACCTTCCCCTAAATTCAATATATAAATACCGGGTTCGTGCGCCATAGATAATTTTATAGATTATAGCCATTTATTACGATTTGGGGGTTAACTATGAATGATGTTAGTTTGTTAAAAGATCCAGCAGGGTGCCGCTTCCTATATTCCTAACGACAGGAGGTCCTCATGGCTGACAATCAGTTTTCCGCTGGCTGCGCATTTATCGAGGCTACTGGAAAGCCAATGATGAAAAACCCTGGGCAACAATGGTCAGATATTATATTGACTAGGTTGATTGGTTGATTAAAGCAATTCAATTGATTGTGTCGATATCATCATAGACAGAATCATTTCACTTAATCAACCGTCAACTTAATCAACACCAATTTTTTCCAATCAACCAACAAATAAATCAACTCAACAGACCAATCAATAATATTTAAGCTATGAACGTTGTCAACGAAGTTCTGGCGGCCGAAAAACGGATTCGACCGCATATTAGAGAAACGATTCTGGACTATTCCCCTTATTACAGCCAGCTTGCCCGCGCCAATATATATTTCAAACTTGAAAACCTGCAGCATACCGGATCATTTAAAGTCAGAGGTGCCATGAATAAAGTCCTGTCGCTGACGCAGACAGAGCGGAACCGGGGGGTTGTTACGGCCTCTACCGGAAATCACGGTGCCGCGACGGCCTTCAGCCTCGGCAAATTCGATGCCGCCGGCATCGTTTTCGTACCGCAGGATGCTTCCTCCGGCAAAGTTCAGGCCATCGAGAGGCTGGGAGCAGAGGTCCGTTATCATGGTGACGACGGTGCCGTTACGGAAGCCCACGCCCGGCAATATGCCCGGGATAACCGGTTAACTTATATATCGCCTTATAACGACCCGCAGGTCATCGGCGGTCAGGGCACCATTGCCGTTGAATTGGCAAAACAGCTGGACCAAATAGACATGGTTTTCGTCGCCCTTGGCGGAGGCGGATTGGTATGCGGCATCGCCGGGTACCTCAAGTCAATCCAACCCCAGGCAAAAATTATCGGCTGTTCGCCGGCAAATTCCCAGGTCATGATTGAATCGGTCAGAGCCGGTCAAATTCTCGATTTGCCGTCCCTGCCGACCCTTTCCGACGGCACGGCCGGCGGGGTTGAACCGGATTCCATCACATTTGATTTGTGCCGTGATCTGGTAGATGATTATGAAACCGTCACTGAGGCTGAAATCAAAGAAAACCTGCGGCAGTACTTGCAGGTTCACCATATCTTAATTGAAGGTTCGGCAGCGGTGGCCCTGGCGGGCTGCCTAAAACAAGGCGACCGCTTGGCCGGCAAAAATGTGGTCGTCATTCTATGCGGTGCGAATATCAGCCTCGAGACATTAAAGGAAGCCTTATAATGTCTGATCAACAATTAATTTATCGATTTTTCGACGTGTTTAATCATCGCGATCCAAAAGAGATGGGCGATTTGCTCAACCCGGATGCTGAACTTTACTTTCCAAAAACCCAACCGCTCGTCGGAAAAAAGCGCATATTCAAATTTCTCAATATCCTCTTCAGGCAATACCCGGTATTGACCTTTACCATTGAACGGGTAATTCTGCAGGGTAATCAAGCTGCCGTGCATTGGACCAACCACGGGCTGGACCGGCGCAAAACCCCCTATCGAAACGAAGGGGTTACCCTGCTCAAAATTCAGGATGGCAAAATAAGCTTTATCAGTGATTTTTTTAAAGATACGGATATGTTATAGCAGATTTGGTGGACACAGCTTACCCTATAATAAGGAATTTTCACAGCATTAGGGTAAACCTCCTCTTATCGAAAGAGGAGCCCGCCACCGGCTTGCAGAGCCTACGGCTCGGAGAGGGGGATTTCTTAAAAATGAAGAACATTCAGCAACATATCAATGAAGCACGGCGCACAGGTGAAATCGAATTTTTTATTGAGCAACGCAGCGAAGATTGTGTGGTCAGCAGAATGCCGATATCCAAGGGCGCCCTGAACCCCTTTGGCACCATCCACGCCGGGGCCATGCTCTGGCTGGCCGATGTTACGGCGACCTTGCTTGCCATCGGCAGCACGCAGCTCGGCGAAAAGGGCCAGGGATTTCCATTGGCCATTAATTTAAACGCAAACCTGCTGGGCAACCAGCGCGGTGGGGAGGTGCGGGCCGAGGCACGCTTTGTACGTAAAGGCCAACGAGTAACTGTAGTAAGAACCCGGGTAACCGGGGATAACGATCGACTACTGGCGGAAGTGACCACCAACCACATCCCGGCATTGTAGTATCCAGCCACCCATCATGCCTTGGCAATTATGTCCGCAAAATCTGATAAAAAATTTAATATTTCGCTAAGAAAAGCGTCTCCCAGGGATGTTGACCTGTTGATACAGCTTGGAAAACGCTGTTTCTATGAAGCCTTTAATGAGGTGACGGCACCCGATGACATGCAGGCGTACCTAAAAACTACCTTTCAGAAAGCAGCAATCGAAAACCAATTGCTGGATGACCGCTCGCTGATCTTTATTGCTGAGAAGGGTGCCGACCCCGGCGGCTATGTCTATTCCCACCCCGCCGTCCCACCGCCATGCGTTAGGGAAAAAGCAGCCATCAAGCTGGAAAGGCTCTACCTGCGCAAACGATATTACGGCCGCGCAGTAGGCGCTGCCTTGATGCAAATCAGCATCGAAGAATCCCGTTCGCGCGGTTATCAATCGGTCTGGCTCAGCTCATGGGAGTTAAACGACCGCGCCAATGCATTCTATAAAAAGTGGGGATTCAAAGTAGTCGGCAACCAGAAATTTGCCGTCGGCAGCGATATTCAAAACGATTTTATTCTAAGCCGTAAAATTTGATGAATCCGCCAAAAACGGTAACCGTCAATTATTCAAACCTTCGAAAGGCTACTATTAATATTAGTTATTAATTCAGATTATTATGTTTATCTTGTGTCATCATTTTATACCAAATTTCATGCTTATCAAAGCCGTTAGGATCAGCTTGATCTTTTTCTCAAATTATAATACTATTAAAATAATCGACAATGATCCGGCCTCAATTTCGGGGTGGATTGGTTCTAAACGTCAATGTGACGTTGCATTAATATTTCTGAATAAAGCAAACGGGAAGGTTTGCCATTTCGCAACAGGCAAGTTTTGGTCAGTGGTCAAGTCCGTAACAAATCCGCTGGCTGCACACGTGTAAACATTTCGAAGAAAATCCTAAAAGGCCAAGGTATTTTAAAGGTATTCGATCGGTGCTGGGTTATTTCATCCTTGATCAGCCCGGATATACTGATCGACGAATTCTCATAGTTCATAGCCGCAATCCTCTCATCTTTTAAGTATCTCCTTTTAAGCCTTTCTCTTGAATTGTAATAATTAGGATAGCGGTTGCCATAATTCACGGTTTCGATTGCTGGGCAAATTATCTCCATCTGGCAGTAACCCGGACTGGGCGAAATCTAATTTTGGCAACCGGTATAAAGGTAGGCCATAATGCAATTACCAAAATTAAGGATCGGAGATCTGGTCAGCAAAATTCCAATTATCCAGGGGGGCATGGGGGTTGGAATATCGCTTTCAGGCTTGGCCTCCGCGGTCGCCAATGAAGGCGGTATCGGCGTCATTGCTGCCGCCATTCTGGGCCTCCACGAACGGGATTATTTAAAAAACAGCGACCAGGCCAACATCCGGGTACTGCAAAATGAAATCAGAACAGCGCGGAAATTGACCAGCGGCGTTCTCGGCGTGAATATAATGGTCGCATTGACGAATTTCGGCGATATGGTGCGCACATCCATTGAGGAGGGGATAGATATTATATTTGCCGGCGCCGGCCTGCCTTTTGACCTTCCCGGCTACCGGCCAAAAGACGCTAAAACCAAGCTTGTGCCGATCATATCTTCTGCCAGGGCGGCCATGATCATATGCAAAAAATGGTTGGCCCGGTTTGATTGCCTGCCGGACGCTTTTGTGGTGGAAGGACCCAAGGCCGGCGGACATATCGGCTTCAAACCGGAACAGATCGATGATCCGAATTTCACGCTTGAAAATCTTGTAACAGAAGTGATCAAAACGTTAAAACAGTTTGAAACAAAACTGAAAAAATCTATTCCGGTTATTGCGGCGGGCGGCATTTTCAGCGGCGATGATATCCGCAGATTCCTGAATCTGGGTGCGGCCGGCGTGCAGATGGGCACCCGCTTTGTGGCAACCCATGAATGCGATGCGGACGCAGCATTCAAACAGGCGTATGTCGATGCCAAAAGGGAAGATATTGTGGTCATTAAAAGCCCGGTGGGACTCCCGGGCAGAGTTGTCCGCAATCCATTTATCGACGAGGTCAATCAGGGCAAAAGAAACCCGGTCAATTGCCCTTACCATTGCATCAAAACATGCAAACAACAAAAAAGCCCCTACTGTATCGCCCTGGCACTTGGCAATGCACGCAAGGGCAAATTCAAACATGGATTTGCGTTTGCGGGAATGAACGCCTACCGAATCGATAAAATCATATCGGTAAAGGAGCTGATAAATTCCCTAAAACGGGAGTTCAGCCTGGCGACCGCCTGAGTGAGTTCACCGCTTATGAAACTTCAGGGAATGACGAATGATGATTGACGATTGAAGAATGGTGGAATCGCTTCGCTCTGCTATTTTTAACGTACATAATAGAAAGAATTCCTTAATTCGACATTTATCATGCCGGCCCTTCAAGCCAGCGGATATCCCGTATTTTTCCAGGCTTCACCCTCTCCCCCGAGTGTCGCTGCATTCTGATAACCGTCCTTTAGCAATTTTTCTGCCTGTTTAAAAAGTTAAACACAGGATAAGATCACAGGCTTCACATTTCAAGTTTAAGAACAAGTCGTTGGGGGCAAACATTTCAATCCCCTTTCATAATATTTCTTTGGCCACTGTCTGCGCAGTAGACAAATCAGATTGACAATGGGCCTAATCCGGGTACATTATAAAAAACAGCAGCAAGACAGCAAGATGCCTTTATCATAGGCAATATACTGTTTCAAGGCTTGTGATATTTATTTTAAGCTTTATAAATAATTGCCGATAGTCAGTATTTTGCCCAAAATTTGCGCGCGTGGGCGCCGGGCAAGAAATTAAGGTGAGAGGATCCCAGACAATGCTAAAGGGCGCCATATCAAAGGCCAATCTTATAATGAATGATTCACGGCAGCACCTGTCGATCCAGGCAGCGGATGCTGTGGAGCGGGTCTATATCAGCATCGAAAACCTGAATGATTTCATTAACAAAGAAATGGATCGCATAGAAAAAGATCCAAAATTAAGTTACCGGGAAAGAAGCGCTGCCCGCAGAGCGGCAATAGAGCATGCCGGTCGGAAGCTTGAAGTATTAAAGGATCGAAGCAACTATTCAGATCTAATTCAAGAATCAGATACCCAGATACCGGATGCTCATGAGAAAGATGATAATGCGCTCTTGAAATTTATGCGTGAAAGAGAGATTCGTGATCGACTCTTTGGGATGACTGCGGCCCAAATTCTATCTCATTTTGGAGAATCACTTTTCGACGGCAGGAATCAATTATTGTTGAACGCAATTTTAAATGCCCCGCCGGGGTTTGAAATGCTGTCTGAACAAAATCTTCGGAAGCTGCGCAGAATAAAGGCGAAAAGCCTGATAAAAAGGCCCGGAGCCAAACCGGAGATTGACCGCACCGCCAATGCTTCCATCATAGAAATCTTTTCGCTCGCTAAAAAAGAATTGGATCGTTTGAGAAAAAACGAACTTGCATTAAGTCGCACCAAAGCGTAACCGGAAGCTCATCCGTATTAAAAAATAGCTCAAACCCAATCCGGATCCGCCGCAGGCGGAGAATTGAAGATTGAAGATAGGGGTTGTTTGAATTGCAACCTTGAAGCAGGTAAGTCTAACCGTGAACATTAATTACGATCAAAGAGGTGATCAGCGCTTTATATATGAAGCCGCTATATGGCATGAGAATATATTGCCCGGCCGTTTTTATATGGCTAAAATTGGCAATTTCAGCCGGAACGGGATTTACTTTGAATCCGATCAGGCCCTTTACCAGGGAGAGCAGCTTTACATCGGCAGCAACAGGCCGGAGTCTGAAAAAAATGCTTCAAATATTTGCACGGGAGTGGAAATTAAATGGCGCAAAACTATAAAAGATTCTTCCTTTCGGTATGGTTACGGTGCTGAGTTTTTAGATCCTGATAATCGACTGCTAAAATCAATTGATAACACGAAAAAAATTATTCAGAATAGCCACGGAACCAGGGGGATATATAAAAGAGATCCAAGAGCGCATTTCAGGGAGATATATGGCAAAGAAATAGTTTTCACTATGAAAAATCACCAGTACGAAGGGTTCATATCAAATATCAGCCGTGGTGGAGCGTTTATCAAGACGAATATTAAATTTATCCTGGGACAAATAATCCGAATCGATATTCGAGAGGATAAAACATGCGAAGCACTCCGGCTAAAAGGATGGGTCGTACGCTTGAGTCCAAATGGTGTCGGGGTCAAGTTTGATCAAAGAATCCGCCGTGATCGAAGAAAGATCGCAGATCGAAGGGTTGGGGGAAAAACTAAAAAAAAGGAAGGCCGGTCTTAATAATTAATCCAATTGATCGAAAATGACCAATTAGATGTTATTTGTTATTAGTTAATCGTTATCAGAATTGGCTGAGAATCTGATTTTATATTTTTATCATCAGTGACATATAAAAACCGATCGGGTTTCTTTCAAACCAATAACCAATAACGAATAACTGAGAACGCTCAATTGGATTTCACTCAATTGAGGTATTACCCGACGATATAAGTGCCGGTTCCCACCGCGATAAGGAGGTTCTCCTCATTTTTCAATTCCATTCGAGTCACAGCCACTTTTCTCCCGGTCCGCATTACCATGCCGCTGGAATGAAATTGGGTGCCTCGGCCGGGTCTGAGATAATCCACCCGCATATCAATGGTTCCGATCCGAGCGATCCGCTCTGCAACCTCATCCTTCGAAAGGCCCTGGATTCTTTTCACAGCAGAGGCGGTTGCAGTCATGCCCCCGGTAGTATCCAGCACGGCAGAAATGACACCACCGTGCAGAATGCTATGAACGGTATTGCCGATCAGTTCTTTTTTCATAGTAAAGTTGAACCCGGCTTTGTCGACCTCCAAAAATTCGACCTTCAGCCCCAGAAGGCGATTGAAAGGCAGATTGCCATAAACATCTCGTACAATTTTAAGCAGTTTATTTATCTCTGTCGCCGATTCAAGCATGGACGTTTCCAATTCAGATTTAATGGTTCGCCACCACCCAGGCCTTGTTCGCCAGGACAACGGATGTTTCGATTTGCCGTTCAGGAATAGACCAATACTTTTGAAGAAGCCGATTCTTTTCCGTTTCCGAAACCAGGGTGTATCCATTCTTTTGGTAAAATGAAACCGCCCATGAGGCCGCCTTCCAGGTGCCAACCAGAATGGGTCTCTCTGTCAAACCCTCCAGATGCAGCAGCAGATTTTCACCGATCCCTTGCTGGCGGCAGTGCGTCCGGACATAGGCATGCCGGATAAGGGCGACATCTCCTTTGTCCTGAATCCCCATCACGCCAAGCAAATCGCCGGCTTTTTCAAATCCCCAGAAAGTCACGCCGGCTTCGATCTCATGCAGGAGCTCTTTCATCGGCATGTAGGGTTCATGCCATCTGTCGCCCGGTATTATCCCCTTATAGGCGCTGGCGGCATCATTAACGATTTCAAATATCGTTTTTAAATCTGGTTCTCTGCATTTGCGTATCATGGCAATAACCTAATTTTTTCGCTGGCTAACCCTGCCGGCTAGCCGGCACGAGCCCCATTCGGCACAGGCCTTTCCGGAACCGCGAGGACAGGGGGCATGCCATCTGCATACCCAATATCGAAAAGCATCCCTTCGGATGTTTCGCCCATCATTTCACGGGGAGCCAAGTTCACTACAAATAATGCCTGTACCCCTTCTATTTCAGCCGGGTCTTCACGTTCCTGTTTGATGCCGGCCAGGATGGTTCTCTGGTGATCACCAAAGTCGACTATCAGTCTAACCAGACTATCAGCACCCTTAATGTTCTCGACACTATTAATCGTACCGATTCGAATATCAATTTTCTCCAGGACATCATAGGACACACTCGGCTTTATTGGAGAAGTTTTCATTCCCTTTAAATTCCTCTTCTTAATGGTTAGCCGAAATCAAGGCAAAAGGGCCGACCAGTTAATTCCATCTCAACCCACTTCTGGTCCTCCAGTAATCCTCTTGCGATTGAGAAAGTGCATTCAATTCTAAAGCGGCTTTTTCATCCCATATCACTTCGACTGCCCTCAAATTTGAACGCAAATGATTTAGCGTCACGGCCCCGCTCAGGACAACATCCACCCACGGCTGCGCAAGTACTGCTGCCAGGGCAATCCCGTCGACCGTTGTTCGCAATCGTTGCGCCTCACGCTTCAATTTATCTAATTGGGGCGCAAATGCCGGCTCGCGATTACGATCAGTCAAGCGACCATTGGCAAGCGCTTCCTTGATTATCACCCCGACACCCAGTTCTCTTGCCTTTGCCAGGGCTGTACCGGCTGACTTCTCCAGTAGATTCCACGTGGCCTGCACACAATCGAATAAACGCACCCCATCAACTTTCAATTTTAAGGACTGCTCGATCACCTCCCGTTGTTGAGATCCACTCACTGAAAGGCCAATAGCGATCCCCTCGCTTTTAAGTCGAGCTAATTCAGCCAGCACTTTTTTATTATCAAGGACCCCGCTTTCAATCGTCGCCGAATGAATTTGGTAGAGATCCAGATACAATCCAAGATTCGATCGGCTTTCATGCCATTGACGCTGCAGGACAGTCGGCGAATGTTCCTTTACCTCATGGGCCTGAGCATCAATTTTCCAGTCGGCAGTATACGTGTAGCCCCATTTGGAGCCGACGACAACAGCCTCTTGTGAAAGCCCCCGTCTTCTCAACCAGCTGCCAAGAAACTCCTCTGCACGGCCATAGGACCGGGCTGCATCAAAATACCGCACGCCTTTCTCATAGGCCGCATCCAGTATAGCATGCGCACGGGCCTCCATTGCCTCAACATCATAGTTATGCTCCAGATCATCAGCATGTCCGATGTTGATATAGCCCGGCCGGCCGAGAGCCGCCAATCCGAGACCAATCGGAGAGACTCGGTGATGGGTCGATCCAAGTGCATTTAATATCATATTTACTCCCTATCTGTGCATAATGGGCGGGCAGCGTGTTATTAACCTGGCAATTAAATAGCGCAACTAATGATCGCCGCCCAAACATTGCCGCATAGGCGGAAATTCAGTAATACCAATGCCTTTGCTGGATTTCCCGCAGCGTTTGACGGGAAATGACAGATTAGATTGCCGGGTTAACCGCATCCATTTTTTTTAACCACTTGCAGGCATACTTGAAGTGTCATCACGAACCCGCACGCTAGAAACGGATGGCGAGTTTATGCTGCAGGTCCTTCTGGACACCGAGCAGATCGGCATTGCCTAACTGGCCATAATATACTTTCCAACCCGCAGCGATGGAACCACAGGCCTGCAACCCGAGAGATCGCATACAGGCTTCGCCTTCGGGCGACAGCGCCTGGGCTGAGATGCGAACCGTTTGCTTCTCTTCAGGACAACCACGGATGAGGTCCTCGATAAAAGCCAGACGCAGGAGAAGGGATGCGGGAGACCGCCTCCGATACTCTGGAGCAACGACGATCGAGGATATAAAAACACTACCGCTGACAGAACATAATGAGGAATCGATGTCGTCCGCAGCGATGGAATTTTCCTGGAAATCCGATCCTAAAGTTCCTTCAAAAATATTTACGAAAAGCGGCAGGCACAAGAGATATCCGACAACAGAATTTTCTGACGTCACCGCCATTTTAAAAATAGAGCGGTTCTTCTCGTACCAACTTCGCAGGAGCGAAACCGGAAGGGCGGTAAAGGGTCCGTAGTTTTGTACCGCCAATCCCTGCAGCGCAGAGCAGGGATCGTCCCGGCATTCATGGCCTCGCACTATTCGAATGGAAGGTGAGTCGCTCACCGAATCCTCCTGCGCCCGGCCAATATACCCCAATTGATCCAATGGGAGGTATTAGTTAATGGTTATCGGTTTATAGTTTGGGCGGACAGCGGTGAAGCCGCCTTGGAATATCTGAAGGATCATTATGATCATTCAAGATTTGGCGATCGCACCGCCACCTTGATCGGTTGACTAACTTTAACATGGTTGGCGGAGACCACCGTCAATACCAGCCGGTGCGATCCTGATTGAACAAAAGCAGGCGGCAGTTTCAGATTGAGCCGGATATTTGCATACAGCGTGGCGGTCTTACCCGGTTCAAGTCTGGCAATCCGCGCTGGTTTCCAGGCCTGTTCACCCTGGCCGTTGACAAGTTGATCCGGGGGGTCGAGCCGAATCACATCATCCCCGCTTGTTGACGGTGCCAGGCGCAGCCAGTAGGCCGGATGAGAACCGGAGTTAGTGATCGTGATTCGGACCTCCTTGCTCTCTCCGGCAACGATTGCAATGTCGTCGGGTACCGCCAAAATCGAAAGATTGCCAGCTGCGCTTTGAGCGGCTACAGGCACCGGCCGCCAGTCACCATTTTTAATCCCGCGGCGTTTCAGCAAAGTACCGTCATCCCCGCGAAGCAGATGCCGGTGGCTGTCAATGCTCAACCAGTTAGCGCGATTTCCTGGCACCAATATCTGGCAGGTGGATTTCGCCTGCATATCCCACAACCTGACGGTGTGGTTTCGGAACCGGTGGCGATCAGGACGCCATCCGGGCTGAAGGCTACCGAAGTGATGCGGCCTTTATGTCCTTTAATCGTGTACATCGCAGTCCCGCCCGGCACATCCCACAACCGGACGGTATTGTCTTCTGAGCCGGCAGCGATCAAATTGCCGTTCGGACTGAAGGCAACGGAAGCGATCCGGCCAGCGTGCCCTTCAAACGTGTGCACCAGCGTCCCGGCCGACACATCCCACAGCTTGACCGTCTGATCATCTGAACCGCTGGCGATCAAACCACCGTCCGGGCTGAAGGCAACTGAAGTTACCAACCCGGCATGCCCTTCAAACCGGTGCAGCAGCTTTTTGGCCTGCACATCCCATAGTCTGACGGTTTTATCATCTGATCCGCTGGCGATCAAGCCGCCGCCCGGGCTGAAGGCAACTGAAGTTACCAACCCGGCATGCCCTTCAAACCGGTGCAGCAGCTTTTTGGCCTGCACATCCCATAGCCTGACGGTTTTATCATCTGATCCGCTGGCGATCAAGCCGCCGCCCGGGCTGAAGGCAACTGAGGATACCCAGGCGGTATGCCCTTCAAACGTGAGCGCCAGTTTTTTGGCTTGCACATCCCACAGCCGGACGGTTTTGTCATCTGATCCGGTGGCGATCAAGCCACCGCCCGGGCTGAAAGCAACTGAATTCACCCAGCCGGCATGCCCTTCAAACGTGAGCAATAGAGTTTTGGCCGTCACATCCCATAGCCTGACAGTTTGATCATCTGATCCGGTGGCGATCAAGCCGCCGCCCGGGCTGAAAGCAACTGAAGTTACCAGGCCGGCCTGCCCTTCAAACATGTGCACCAGCGCTTTGGCCTGTACATCCCACAGCCTGACTGTTTTATCACCCGAACCGGAAGCGATCAAGCCGCCGTCCGGACTGAAGGCAACTGAATCTACCCAGCCGGCATGCCCGGTAAACGTGTGCACCAGCTTCTTGGCCTGCACGTCCCACAGCCTGACGATATTGTCATCCAAACCGCTGGCGATCAAGCCGCCGTCCGGGCTGAAAACAACTGAATTCACCAGGCCGGCGTGCCCGGTAAACGTGTACACCAGGGCCTTGGCCGGCACATCCCACAGTTTGATGGTTTTATCATCCGAGCCGCTAGCGATCAAGCCGCCGTCCGGACTGAAGGCAACTGAATTTACCCGGCCGGCGTGCCCGGTAAACGTGTGGACCAGCTTCTTGGTTTTCACATCCCACAACTTGAGGGCTTTGTTTCCTGAACCGGAGGCAATCAGTCCGCCGTCCGGGCTGAAGGCGACTGAATTCACCCAGCCGGAGTGTCCGGCAAACGTGTGCACCAGCTTCCCGGCTTGCACACTCCAGAGCCTGACGGTTCTGTCATCTGAACCGCTGGCAATCAAACCACCGTCCGGGCTGAAGGCAACCGAAGAGATCCAGCCCCTGTGCCCTACAAACGTGTGCACCAGGGCCTTGGTCTGCACATCCCATAGCCTGAGGGTTTTGTCACCTGAACCGGAAGCGATCAGTCCGCCGTCCGGGCTGAAGGCAATTGAATTCACCCAGCCTTGATGCCCTGCAAACGAGTGCACCAGCGTTTTGGCCTGCACATCCCACAGCCTGACGGTATTGTCGTCTGAACCGGTGGCGATCAATCCGCCGTCCGGGCTGAAGGCGACTGAAGTAAAATATGATCGTTTATCAATGCCGGATAAAAGCGTCTCTATTGAATCAAATCCCATTTCCTTCAATGTTTCGCCGCCGGTTTTTAATGGTGGGTGCGCGAGAATAACACGATACGGCGCATCATCGATGGCACGCCAGCCCTGTTTGCCCGGCGCGTCCAGTTTGCTTTGCTGGGCCATCGACGCCATAGCCGCCAGCAGGATCAGCACTGCAAACAACAACTCGAACACAACTGACGGCTTGGCAGCCGCAGGGAATAGTATATTTGAAATACGCATCATTATCAGTCAAGCACCATCCGGTTTATTTACCCTTCCAATCGATCTCCGACTTATCGAGTTGACGCGTCACCCGGCATGGGTTTCCGGACGCGAATACATCTGCCGCAATGTCGCGGGTGACCACGCTGCCCGCACCGATGACGGAGCGAGATCCGATACGGACTCCCGGACAAATAATCGCCCCTGCACCGACCCAGACATCGGAGCCGATCTCGATTGGCCGGGCAAACTCACGCCATGTGCGTCGCTGAGAAGCGCCCATGGGGTGAGTGGCCGTACATAGCTGGACGGCTGGGCCGAACAGGACGTTGCTGCCGATGATAACCGGCGCCGGATCCAGGATGACGCAGTTAAAATTAAAAAAGACCTGGCTTCCAAGTGTAATATTGGCGCCGTAGTCACAGTAAAAGGGGGGTTCAATCCAGACAGCATCCCCTGCCCGGCCGAACAATTCGCGAATAATGCCCTGGCGCAACGCCTGCTCGTTGTCAGCCGACTCGTTGAACGATTTGCAAAGGTCCCGTGCCCGCCGCCGTTCCGCAGTGAGCTGAGGATCCGTGGCGTCATACATCTCGCCCGCAAGCATCTTTTCTTTCTCAGTTACCATGTTCTGACTCCTGCGGCCCCTTTAGGATAACGAGACAAAGCAGCCAACCCGTGAGAAGATACAAATGGCGGATATCTTCACTCGAAATAAACAGGTTGGTCAAGGCGAAATAGCTCATCAGGGCCACCCATAATTTTCGGCAATCCTGGTTACGAGCGGGATTGCTAAAATTGAGCGGGAGATGGTAAAGACCATCGTGAGGGTATACCCGCCAAGGATCCACAAACGCTTGGCACCGGTCACATAATAGATAAACAAAAATCCAGTCACTGCCAGAAACAGGCAATATCCCATACGCTGAAGTGCAGATACACTTTCCAGATCCGCACTAGGTGTCAGAAACCAGCTGATAACCGGCATCTTCATTGATGACACATTCACTGATTCTATTCTTCCAATTTATAAAGGACGGAGCGAACCTGCTTCGGCTAAAATGGCTACGAAGGCCGAGATCGACATCCATAAATCTTCAATTTTCAATATTCATTTTTCCGCCTCCGTCGGATCCGGCTAGGTCATACCCGTAAAGTCGAAGCTAAGTTTCGCCTGAAACTTCTCGATGCGTTTAAAGATTTCTTTGAGCGTGGTCTGCTCGATACGGGAGAGTTTTTTGGGATTGATATAGTTATCCGGTTTGCCGTTTTCTTCAATGGAGGCTTTGACCTGGCGCACAAAACGCTGCTGCATCAGATAACTGTAAACCGTATCAAGCTCCTGATATTGCTGGGCGGAAAGCTTTTTCTGATCAAGCAGTTCATGGAGACGTCCCAAAGTATTGGTTTCTGCGACCCGGTTATTCAGGGCATAGATGCGGGCGTAATCAACCACCGGTTGCATGGCGGCTTTGATGTCGAAACTGTCGCGGTGCTCGCCTTTGGACTCGACCAGAAAATTGCGGAAAAACCCGATGGGTGGCGTAAAAAACATGGCGTTTTCGGCCAGGTGCCTGAAAAACCCCGGCCATCCGCCCAGAGATTCAAACAGGTAACTGCGCAACTCGTCGATTAAATCAGTCTCCCCGTAGGCACCCCGGAAATCAAAGAAAATGCTGGCCTGCAGCAGGGCTTCCGGTGCAGCAGTGTGAATCCACTGCTTAAAATAATTCTTCCAGACCGACAATGGCTGACACCATTGTCTGTTTTTAGCCATGACGCCGCCTTTGCAGAAATCATAACCGACTTCATCCAGCCAACCGCAGACCTTTTCGCTAAAGCCCAAAAAATAGGTCATGGCTTCTTTGGCTGCCTTGGCAGGCAGGTCTTCAATGATGATGGCGTTGTCCTGGTCGGTTTTGAGCGTCTGCTCCTTGCGGCCCTCACTGCCCAGAATCATGAACACGAATTTGGCCGGCGGTGGTCCCAATTCTTCCATCGCAAAACCGATGAGTTTTTGCAAAATGGCATCGGAAACCGTGGTTAAAAATCGGGTTACATTTTGAGCCTTGGCCCCGGTATTGATCAGGGACTTGGATCAGTTGGGGAAGCTGGCGATAAGTCTGGACAATTTGATTGATAAACCGGGACTGGGCAATCTCGCGCACGATAAAAAAAGGTGATTGCCCCTGGGCTTTTAGCAAATCGCGATTGGTGATGACACCCACGACCTCGTTTTTTGAGTTCCGGATGGCAAGATGCTTGATATTTTTTTGCATCATCTCCATCATGCTCTCAAATATAAGGGCCTCGGACGGAACCGTTACCAGCGGTGAGGTCATAATGTCCGATACCGGTTTTAAGATATCGTAGCCGGTCGCCGTAACTTTTTTGCGCAAATCATTGTCGGTCACCAGCCCCACGAATTCACCGTCTGCCTCCCGGATGAAAATGGAGCTCGAATTGTGCTGGCTCATCACGGCCGCTGCCGCCTGAATCGGCATTTCGTAGTCGCAATACACCAACTCCCGATTAACGATGCTGGCGACCGGCTGGTTGAAAAATTCCGGTGAGATCTCCGCCGGTCTGAAATTACCGGCGATAATTTCGGCATAGGAGCGATCCAGCATACGCTTGCCGAAGGTGTCCGTAAAATAATCAGAAAAAGATTCATGCTTTTGGCAGATATCCAGAAAAATATCTTTGGGCAATATATAAAAATAGGAATCCTCGGTAACGCGCAGTGAGCGAATGGCAATGCCCTTGTTCATCAGCATGGAAATACCGCCGTAGATATCACCTTCTCCCATCATTCCGCGCAGCGTCTTTTTATCATTTTCCACAAAATACCTCTCGGCGGCACCTTGTTTGATGATGTAGAGGTAATCCAGTTTAGACTGCCCCTGGAAAAACAGCATGGTATCCTCGGGATAGTTGATTATCGAAATCGATTCGGCAATCCGGCTGATTTCTTCTTCCGGCAGAAAATTAATCGGCACCAGCCCGGATAAAAAGTGCAAGGCCTGTCCGGCGGCAACAATGGACGCATAGGTATGATTGGACATCTGAGTGCGGAACCGGCCGGCAAAATGCTCATAGAAATTCTTATTGCGGGTGCAAACCTCTAAAAACGCTTTTTGCGGCAACACATACAGGGTGGCATCGGCAACGACCTGCACGGTGCGCACCGAGATCCCGGCATTCATCAAAATCGAAACCCCGCCGAACGTTTCACCCGGCTCTAAAATGCCTTTAATGGTCCTTTGGCCGTCGGTTTCATAAAACAGCTCCATCGTTCCCGCTTTAATGATATAGACACAATCCAGCTTGGTGCGCCCCTGCACTGCCAAAACGGTGCTTTTGGGATATTTCTTGACCTCAATTTCACTGGCGACAAAAGCGATTTCTTTTTTGGGCAGTTTGGCAAAAAGCGGCAAACCCGCTAAAAATCTGCTGATCTTATCTTCCATGATTTCACCCGATCGTTTGGATCTAATAACCAAAAAACAAATAACGATACTGATAACTTACCACATCACGGAATATGTGCCAAATTAAATCAAACAACGGCGTGCGGTCAAAGTAGAATTTTAACCCGTTGTTTTTGCGTTTTAGAAATCAATAAAATTCCAAATTTCAA
Source organism: uncultured delta proteobacterium (assembly GCA_963710795.1). Taxonomy (GTDB): domain Bacteria; phylum Desulfobacterota; class Desulfobacteria; order Desulfobacterales; family JAFDCJ01; genus JAFDCJ01. The sequence goes on along the minus strand of CAVQBT010000022.1, from coordinate 117,830 downwards.
GCACCAAATTACAAATAAATCTCAATTTTCAATATTCAATGACCGAAACATGAACTCCAGTTGGCTTGCATCGTTTCGCAAACCCAGTCTGCCGGTAATGATGCATTGGGCATAGTTGTCGCTGGGTTGCTTGTTTTGAATTTTGAATTTGGTTCATTGGAATTTATTTGAAATTTGGTTTTTGGTGCTTGGAATTTTAATTGTTTTGATTAACCGGATAATTTTCTTTTAAACAGCCATTGCTTATGAATCCCTTAACCAATTTTACCCTAATTGACACATTCATCCGTCTATGCTAAGCCTGTCTGACAACAATCGGCCCGGCCCCGCGCCTTCAACCCATGGCAGACCCCTGGAGCTTTGCGCCTAGCGGCAATTTCGCCGGCACCAGAGAATCTGCGAGACCTCAAAGTAGATCAATGACGCCTGACAATCGAAAAAGCAAGCGTTTGGTCGCTTTATTTCTATTCGGCTTCGCGTTGCTGAATTACCCGATCCTATCTTTGCTCAACCTTGATATCACGGTATTCGGAATACCGCTGGTGTACATCTACATATTCGGTATCTGGGGCCTTTTAATCTTTCTGGCGGCTCTGGTGATGAGCCGATCCAAGAAACGTCTAAATAATTCCGAAAAATCGGGAAATTAATCCGTGCTAAACACCGGCACCATATTATTTGTTTCCTTCTTTTATATGGGCCTACTTTTTGCGATCGCCTATTGGGGTGACAAACGGGCCGACGAAGGCCGCAGCGTTATCGCCAACGCGTATATTTACACCCTGTCGCTGGCGGTTTACTGCACAGCCTGGACATTTTACGGCAGCGTGGGAATGGCGGCCCGCAGCGGCCTGGGTTATCTAACCATTTATCTGGGTCCAACCCTGATGACCATCCTGAGCTGGCTGGTTCTGCGCAAAATCATTCGCATCAGCAAAATTCAACGCATTACGTCCATTGCCGATTTTATTGCCTCCCGCTACGGCAAAAGCCCCGTGCTGGGCGGTGCCGTTACCATCATCGCCGTCGTGGGCGTCATTCCCTATATTGCCCTGCAATTAAAAGCCATCTCCACCGGCTTTCTAATGATCAATCACTACCCCGAAGTGCCGGTATCATTTAATTTTGCAGATACCCCCGTACTGGGCGATACCGCGTTTTATGTCGCCGTGACCCTGGCCATTTTTGCCATTTTGTTCGGCACCCGGCACCTGGAGGCCACCGAACGGCACGAGGGGCTCGTGGCGGCCATTGCCTTTGAATCGATCGTCAAGCTGGCCGCATGTTTAACCGTGGGAATCTTCGCCACCTATTATCTCCACAATGGTTTTGCCGACCTATTCCAGAAGGCCGGCAGTCTGCCGGACCTCAAACAGGCCGCAACTCTGGCCAATGACCAGCCGATCAATTACTTCAAGGACGTCCTGACCATCAGTGCCCGCGAAGCCACTTATATTGATTGGAGCATTTACCTGTTTCTCTCGATGATGGCGATTCTCTTTTTGCCCCGCCAATTTCAAGTGATGGTGGTCGAAAACGTCAATGAAGAACATTTGAACCGGGCAACCTGGCTTTTTCCGCTTTACCTGCTGGCCATCAATATTTTTGTCCTGCCGGTGGCGCTGGCCGGCATACTGCACTTTTCGGACGTCGGCCAATGCCGACTGGTTTGTGCTGATGCTGCCGATGGCCGAAAAGCACCAACTGCTGGCGCTGTTTGTGTACCTGGGGGGTATGTCGGCGGCAACCGGCATGGTGATTGTTGAAACCATCGCCTTGAGCACCATGATTTGCAACGATCTGGTGATGCCGGTCTTAATCCGTTTGCCGGTCACGGCTTTTTCCGGCCAAAATGATCTGCGCGGGTTGCTGCTGATCATCCGCCGGACCAGCATTGCCCTGGTACTGATGCTGGGGTATGCCTATTTTCACACTATCGGCGAATTTTATGCCCTGGTATCCATCGGACTGCTGTCTTTTGCAGCCGTGGCCCAATTTGCGCCGGCCATGCTCGGCGGCATATTCTGGAAAGGCGGAACCCGCGCGGGAGCCCTCAGCGGCTTAGTTGCCGGATTCATCGTCTGGGCTTACACCCTGCCGCTGCCGTACCTGGTCCAGGCCGGACTGATTCCCGCAAGCTTTATAACCGAAGGCCCCTTCGGCATCGAACTATTGAAACCGTATCAGCTATTCGGGCTGCAGCATTTCAATCCGGTCTCTCAATCGGTATTCTGGAGCATGCTGTTTAACGTCAGCGCCTACATTGGGGTATCCGCCTGAGCCGCCCCCGGGCCGTCGAGCACACCCAGGCCGCTTTTTTTGTCGATGTTTTCAAGTATTCCGGTGAAACCGGCGATTCTCTCTTCTGGCGCGGCACCGCCAGCCTGCCGGCCTTGCAGTCACTGCTGCGACGGTTTCTCGGTCGCAGCCGGGCGGATGATGCGCTGGACGATTACGCCCAAAAACGCAATATCAGCTGGAGCCGGTATCTAACGGCGGATGCCGATCTGGTCAGCTATGCCGAAAAGCTGTTAACCGGGACAATAGGATCCGCCTCGGCCCGGGTCATGGTATCTTCGGTTGTCAAAGAAGAACCCCTGGGAATCGAAGAAGTGTTGAATATCCTGGACGAAACCCGCCAGGTAATCGCCTACAGCCGCGAACTGGAAAAAGCCACGGCCGAACTCAAGGCGGCCAACGCTCAACTGCAGGAACTCGACCGCCTCAAGGATGATTTTATATCGACGGTCTCCCATGAACTGCGCACTCCGCTGACCTCGGTGCGGTCCCTCTCGGAAATTCTTCATACGAATCCAAACATCGATGCGGCGCAGATCGAAAAATTTACCGGCATCATCATCAAAGAAAGCGATCGGCTGATCCGCCTGATCAGCCAGGTGCTGGATTATGAAAAGATCGAATCCGCCCAGATTGCCTGGTCGGTGGCCTCCCTCGATCTGGCAGAGGTCATCAAAGATGCCGTTGCCAGCACGCACCAATTGATTCATGACAAAAACATCAAAATCAATCTGGATATCGAGGCGTCCATACCGTCCGTCTCCGGTGACCGCGACCGCCTGGTTCAGGTCCTGGTCAATCTGATCTCGAATGCGGTGAAATTTTGTGACGCGGATCGGGGCAACATTGCGATTCGGCTGCGGGCCAAAGCCGCCCACTTGCTGGTTCAGGTCGAAGACAACGGAATCGGCATCAAACCGGAAAATCTCAACCGAATATTCGAACCCTTTCACCAGATAAAAAACCCGACCAAAGGCCGTCCGGTGGGAACCGGTATCGGTTTGACCATCACCAAGCGCATTATCGATTTTCATCACGGTCGAATCTGGGCCGAAAGCACGCCCGGCCAGGGAACGACCTTTTCGTTTACCCTGCCCACCAACCGGACGCCGACCGTGGGGTAATGCGTTTCATCAATACAACATCTGAATTGTCTTGGAATAATCTGGGTACACCACTTAATTGAAGAAAATTCCAAGCACCAAATAACAAATTACAAATAATATCCAAATTCCAATTTACCAATGACCCAAACGTTTGGGATTTTGAATTTTGGTAATTGGGATTTATTTGGAATTTGAGTTTTGTGATTTGAGATTTTTTTGGTTTTATCTTAATGGCTGATCTAATTTCTCGCCGACCAAATCAAAATTTTTGTCTGGCATAATACGTCTTCCTCGACGCGACCAGGGCCTCCTTCAACGTATAAATTCCCTTGCCGGCGAGCAACGGCAGCATTTTAAGAAAAATTTCACCGGTGGCCGAGGCATCGCCCAGGGCGGTATGGCGGCCGATGATCCGGACGCCCAGCCGCTGTGATATGGCCTCCAGATCATGGTTTTCGTGGGAGGGGTGAATCACGGCCGACAGCAGCAGGGTATCCAATACCGGATTGACAAATTTGACACCGGTTTGATCCTCTTTTAATTGTAAAAATCGCATATCAAAGGCCGCATTGTGCGCCACCAGAATCGTATCTTCAACAAATTGATGAAATTGGGGCAACACCTGGTCGATGAATGGCTGCCCGATCAGCATTTCCGGAAGAATTCCGTGGATTTTGACCGAGGTCCAGGGAATTGATCGTTGAGGATCGACCAGCTGCTCGAAACCCTCATCACGCAATAGACGACAGTTAACCATGCGAAAGGCCCCGATTGATATAATTTCGTCGCCCTCGGCTGGATTCAATCCGGTGGTTTCCATGTCAAATACCGTGTAAGTCAAATCGGTCAGGGACCGGTCTTCGAGCTCCGGTACCTGCTGCACATGGCCGAACAGGTCAAAATCATAAAATTCCGGGCGGCTTGCCGGCAGAATGGTCAGAGAACGGGTCGCTTCCGGTTCGGTCACATCGACCACCGGCATATAAAAACGCAGATACGAGCTGCCCTTTAACCGTTTGGAGGAATAAGACCCGAAGTCAGCCGCATGATGATCGATAATTTCACGCAGCGTTAAAGACATTCCTTCTTCTTCGAACACCAGCAACTGCTCTTCCCATTTGCGCAGCGTCCCGATTTCCACTGGTGCGCCCTGCCAGAGCAGATCAAAGCCGACATACCAGTCCAGCTCGTTCAGGCGGCAGGTAAGTTCCGAAAACCCGATCAGCGACTTTAGTTTATCGATAACGAACACCAGCACCAGCAGAAAAGAGTAGCTGTCAATTTTGATCTTGATCGACGGATTGAAATCTTCCAGCCGAACATCAACCTGCAATTTCTCGCTGGCTTTGGATTGAAGCAGTTCGGCAAGGTCCTTGGCGGTAATGGTGATCAAGGGCCATTGACTGAAATTGCTGCGGGAGTTGTCGGGAAGTTGGTTTTCCAGAATCTCACCCATAATCAGGGATTCTTTGTGGATGATGCCTTTGAGCGCATCGAGCTGGTGGGCCTTCATCTGGGGATATTCGATAATGGTCTCGATCGCCGACCGGATGCCGGCCAGGGAAGCCCGGATCCCGCGCGTAAAGGATTCTATGGCCAGATTCAGATGGCTGTCGGTTGCGAGCTGGCGGGTAATATCGTTAAATATCAATATCAGGCCGGAAAACCGGCGTTTGGCGTCCAGGACCGGAACCGCTTCAACCCGCAGCAAGCGATCATCGACACCCGGCACGACGAAATACGACACCACGTCAGGATTATTTTCACGCAGTTTTGCCCCAATTTGATCCAGGGCGTGCGCCATCAGGTTTTTATCGATAATTCCGTACACGGATCGTCCCAGCCCAATATACCGGGCGGCATCACCCGATGGGGCCCTGCTTTTCTGATTGCCTTCCGGCGGGTCGGCAGATCCGATCAACAGCTGGCGCGCACGGTTATTGTACAAAAGGATCCGGCCTTCGGTGTTGCAGATCAGCACGCCTTCCGGCAGCTCGGCCATGATGGCGGCCAGGGTATGTTTTTCCTGTTCCGATTCGGCCCGGGCGCGGTGGATCTTATCTTCAATATTTTTGGCCAGGGATTCGAAGCGCTGCGCGCCTTCATTAATACGCTCACACAGCCGGCGGATTTCCGCTCCCCCTTGGCTGCGAATCCGATGGGCGGGATTTGAGGAGTTGATCAGAGATATTTCATCGGCTACCCGGCGCGCGGCATGGATATAGTTGCGAAACACCGTCAGCACCGCCGCACCGGATACCACCAGCAGCAGCAGGCCGATGACGAGGGCCGGCCCGATAAAATGGCGCAAAAGCTGGCGGAGGAATTGCAGCTGTGCTGCGGTCAGCTGGTACTTAAACCAGACAGCAGATCCGGCGAGGATGACGATTAGTGAAAAAGCGGAAAGTGCAACAACCTCCCAATAATGATTACCCGGCTTCCTCATGGATATTGTCTAAAACCATTTTGACTTTGGCAACCAGCTCGGCATTCGAAAAAGGTTTGGTAATGTAGGCATCTGCTCCCAGGGCCAGTCCCTTGGCGATTTCAACCTCACGTCCCTTGGCAGTCAGAAAGATGACTTTAACACTCCGCAATTTTGGATTCAAGCGCACGATTTCACAAACCTCATATCCGTCGATCCCGGGCAGCATAATATCCAGCAATACCAGATCCGGAATGTACTTGTAGATTATATCCAGCGCATCATGGCCGTTTTCAGCAACGAGAACGCTATAGCCCTGCTGTTCCATCAGAAATTGGATGGGTACCACAATACTGGGTTCATCATCCACTATCAGAATTTCTTTCGGCATATCGAGTTACCTTAATCCTCGCTTTTGGCCTTGGCAAATCCGATGCCGGTTAACGCTTCTTCCATTTCATCCAGTATTACCGGGTCGTCGATGGTCGCCGGTGTTTTATAAGGTTTATTATCCGCAATTTTTTGAATCGTGCCCCGCAGGATTTTTCCGGAGCGTGTTTTGGGCAGGCGTTTTACCACCGTCGCCGTTTTAAAGGATGCCACCGGTCCAATCCGGTCTCTGACCATCTGGATCGTTTCCTTGATAATGTCGGCCGGCTCCCGGGTGACCCCGGCATTGAGGACCAGAAACCCGATGGGCACCTGGCCTTTGAGTTTGTCATCGACGCCCAGCACCGCGCATTCCGCCACCTCCGGATGATCGGCCAGAATCTCTTCCATGGCACCGGTCGACAGTCGATGACCGGCAACGTTGATAATATCGTCGGTGCGGCTCATCACAAAAACATAGCCGTCTTCATCGATGTACCCGGCATCGGCGGTTTTATAATAGCCGGGAAACTCCTCCAGATAAGCTTTGATAAAGCCCTCATCGTTGTGCCATAGGGTCGGCAGGGATCCGGGCGGCAGCGGCAGTTTGACCACCAGGGCACCGATATCCCCGGCTTTGACCGGGCTGCAATTTTCATCCACCACCTGCAGGTTCCATCCCGGTGCCGGCTTGGTGGGGGAGCCCTCTTTAATCGGGAAATGATGCAGGCCGAGACAATTGCCGGCAATCGCCCAGCCGGTCTCGGTCTGCCACCAGTGGTCGATTACGGGAACTCCCAGGCTGTTTTCGGCCCATTTCAGCGTGTCCGGATCCAGTCGCTCGCCGGCCAGAAACAGGGCCTTAAAATTGGACAAGTCATAATTTTTCATCAATTCCGCTTGGGGATCCTCACGCTTAATGGCCCTAAAGGCGGTGGGTGCGGTAAACATCACTTTGACCTTGTGTTCCGATATGACCCGCCAGAAAACGCCGGCATCCGGTGTGCCGACCGGTTTGCCCTCAAAAACAATGGTCGTACAACCTTTTAACAGCGGAGCGTAGACAATGTAGGAATGTCCCACTACCCAGCCGACATCGGAAGCCGCCCAGTAAACGTCACCGGCCTCAACGTTGTAAACAGCCCCCATGGTCCACTTCAGAGCCACCAGATGGCCGCCGTTGTCCCGCACAACACCTTTGGGGACGCCGGTGGTACCCGAGGTGTACAGGATATAAAGGGGATCGGTGGCCGCCACCGGCACGCAATCATGGGGCTGGGCATCTTTCACGACGGCATCCCAGTCCAGGTCCCGCCCGTCAATCATGGGGGCGGCTTCCATGGGCCGCTGCTTGATAATGCAGGCACTGGGTTTGAAGTCCGCCATATCGATGGCTTTGTCCAATAGCGGTTTATAGGCAATCACCCGCGCCACCTCAATACCGCAGGAAGCAGATACGATGACTTTGGGTTTGGCATCGTTGATGCGCACGGCCAGTTCATTGGCCGCAAAGCCGCCGAACACCACCGAATGAACGGCCCCGATCCGGGCACAGGCCAGCATGGCCATCAGGGCTTCGGGGATCATGGGCATATAAATCAGCACCCGGTCTCCCTTGGCAACCCCCTGGGCCGCCAAGGCCCCGGCAAACCGGGCGACCTCGTCCCGCAGCTGGTTATAGGTGATTTTTTTGATGGTATTCGTAACCGGACTGTCATAGATAACCGCATTCTGGTCACCGCGGCCGTTTTCAATGTGATAATCCAGGGCATTGTAACAGGTATTGACCTCACCGCCGCTGAACCAGCGATAAAAGGGTTTGTTGCTGTCATCGAGCACTTTGTCCCATTTTTTATACCAGTGGCAGTCCTCCGCGGCTTTGGCCCAGAAAGTATCCGGATCTTCAATGGACTGTTGGTATGCGATTTCATAGGGATTGGCCATGTCTATTCTCCTTTTGTCCGACAAATAGGTGAGATATTGATGCAGTAAAAAATTATATAACTAAAGATCTTGAATAAGATCGATTACGCTGTTTTATTTGGCCATAGTAACGATACCGAACTCGGATCCGCCGGGGGCGGAAAATTGAAGAATGTCCGTCTCCGGCGGAACTATTGGTGTCCCGCCTCGGCAGGATTTGATTGGTCCTTTATAAATCGATAGAATACATTAATTTGTCATTCGACATTCATCATTCGTCATTTGCAACGCTAGCCGTTTTGCTCTTTCAGCTTCTGCTTTAAAAACTCCAGGTGTTTGCGAATACCTTTATCCGTATTCGGTTCATTGCTGAACAGCCGATCGATGAAACCCGGCTTATCATCGATTTCGGGATCCAGCTCCAGCCCTTTTTCATAATCCGCGATCGCTTTTTGGTATTGCTCCAGATGGCTGTAGGCCGATCCCCGGTTCACATAGGCGTTGGCCAGCTTCGGATCGATCTCGATGGCTTTGTCATAGTCCTTGAGGGCCTCCTGATAACGGCCCAGGGTATTGAGCGTATTGGCCCGCCCCACATAGCCATCGGCCCGGGTCGGATCGATTTCGATGGCACGGTTGAAGTCTTCAAGGGCTTTTCCCGGTTTATTTAAATTGAGATTGGAAACACCTTCCAGCACGGCATCATCGTAATCCGACACACCGACACCGCAGCCGGCAAACATAAAGATGGACAAAATCAAAACTAAAAGCAGTCGTTTCATTATCGCTGAAAACCGTGATAATACTTAGTGGGGTTGAGATGAGGAGGCGCAGACGCCTCCTCATCCTTGGGTTACAGGTTAAATGGAGCAATCGGGCAAACAGATCTAAATCCTACACTCCCGACATTCCCCGTGAGGATTCCTCAGCGACCACCGGCTCCTCCTCGTAAATGTCATGCTTCAAGGCGTCAAATGGCCCTTGATGTTGGTGGACATCTCCAGCTTGTAAGCCAGGAACCACATCAGACCGATGCCCAGAATCCACCATAGAATCTGCCAGATCCAGATCGACGGCATGCCGTTGGCCCAGGTGGCCGGCTTCAATGGATCACCGAAGATCGTATTGCCGATCACACAGCCCGGACCGATGGCGAAAAAGAACCAGACCAGGGTGATGATCCAGCCCCATTTGATGAGATGCTGCTTTTCCGGCAACAGGCTGGCGTGCTCCCGAATGAAGGTGTGATACCCCATGCGGCGGTCCAGTTCTTCTTTTTTGGGCTGGGTAAAAAAGCTGACGATGATGGCTATCGGCAGGTTGAAAATGATCCCCCAGCCGGCACAGTGAATGGTCCAGGGATAGGCTCCCCAGGGCAGACCGAGTTTAAAGGTAAAAGTGCAGGTGACGGCAATGATGCCGCAGATCAGGCCGGTAACAACGCCCTGCCGGGTCAGCCAGGGCCAGTAAAGCGAGCCAATCAGCGGCACATACATCATAAACCCATAGGAGACGGCCAGCCCACCGAGCATAACGATGGCCCCCGGCACAATGGTGGCGAAGATCAGCGCCGAGCCGACCACAATCAGAACGGTGATGCGCCCCCAGTGGGTCTGCCCGGTTTCGGTCATATCCTTTTTGATGTATTTTTTAACAATATCGCGGGTCAGCATACCGCTGGCCGTGGACATATAGGCCGCCCCGGTGGACTGCATGGCCGCCAGGGCGCAAATCGCCAGGAGACCAACGGCAAAGGGGGCCGAATCCTTCATCAGGTGAATCAGGTAGGGCACCAGGTTGGCCTGTTTACCGCCGACCAGATTGGCCAGCGGCAGGATCGTTTCGGCCGCGCCCGCCGGTTTCAGCAGGGACATTACCCAGCCACCCATGGCCTGCATGGTGGTGAAGATAAACAGGGCAAAGCCGATTCCCAGGGTGGAGGCCCACACCTGCTGCAGCGGAAACGGTTTGGGGTTCTTGTTGGCAAAGGCCCACATCGAAAACGCCGGCGAGGCTTGAATGCCCATCAGGGCGAACATGTAGGTTAAGATCATGATACCGGTCCAGGTGCCGCCGATGGCCTTGGGACCAACCGGCACGAACTGAATCACTCCGGGCACGGCCACGAAATGACTGTAGCCGGCGGGGGTAATTTTAAAAATAGCCGCCTTGTTGGCCAGAAAGACTTTGGCTGCCTCCGGATCAGCCCAGGCAGGCACAGCAGCGCCACCGCTGTTAATCCAGGCGACGATGTCTCCGTACTTGGAGGTCATGCCGTCCCAACCGCCGGCGAAAACGAGGCCGATGATGCCCAGGGCCACGATTCCCGTCCAGAGCAGGATGCACTGGGCCGTGTCCACGTAAGCCACCGAGCGCAGACCGCCCAGGCCGACATACAGCGTCACGATGATAGCCAGCATCCACATGCCGACGTTGACCGAAAAAAGGCCGTCGGTTAAGATGTTAAACAAAACGCCTGAGGCCCGCAGCTGGATGCCGAGGTAGGGGACACTGAAAAACAGGGCCACGATAACGGTTAGAATACGCATGGCCTCGGACCCAAAATAGGTCGAATACATCTCACCCGGGGTCACAAACCCGTAGCGTTTGCCCAACAGCCACTGGCGTTTCAGGAAGAGAACGCCGGTAAACGGAATGGTGAGAACATAAAACGATGCATATCCGTAGGGAATTCCGTCACGCCAGATCAAGGCGGGATGTCCGACAAAGGTCCAGCCGCTGAATGACGTAGCGGTGGCCGCCAGCACAAATACCCAGATGTTGAGCTGACGTCCGGCAATGAAGTAGTCGGTTCCTTTCTTGGCCTTCAAGTAACCGGTGACACCGATGGTGATGCAGTATCCCCAGTAACACAGGACGAAAAAGAATAGCCAGTATACGTGTGCTCCCATGCTAGTCTCCTTTCGCTTATAATTATTGGTTTGATAACAAAGCCTTCATCCATTTCCTCGTCTGCGGTTACATGCGGGACGGCATCACCTCCTCATTTAGCGAACGTTAATTTGAGCATTAAGCAAATCTGCTAGCTTCCTTCGGCCATCTTCTTAATTTCTTCGACAATTTCGGGGTTGGCGAGGGTGGTGACGTCGCCGACATCCTTCTTGTTGGAAATCGCCCCCAGTACCCGGCGCATGATCTTGCCCGAACGGGTTTTGGGCATATCCCTTACGATCCAAACATGCCGCGGCTTGGCGATTTTTCCGATTTCTCGGCTAATGGCGTCTGATATTTTTTGCTGTAATTCCGGCGAGGCATCATAACCGGGTTTAAGCGACACAAACAGGTCCGGTTCGCGGCCCTTGATCTCATGGGCCACCGGCACCACGGCCGCCTCGGCCACTTCTTCCACCACCAGGGCGGCGGATTCGATTTCCTTGGTCCCCAGGCGGTGGCCGGAAACGTTGATCACATCGTCGATGCGCCCCAGGATGCGGTAGTAGCCGTCTTCGGCCTCGACGGCGGCGTCTCCGGTCATATAGGGCCAATCGCGCCAGTCTTTGCTGTTGGGATCCTTGCAGTAGCGGGCATAGTAGGTGTCCACAAAGCGGTCACGATCGCCCCAGATGGTCTGGAAGCCGCCCGGCCAGGGATTCTGGATGCAGATATTGCCGGCTTTGCCGGCCCCTGGCGGAATGACCTTGCCTTCATCGTCATAGATGATGGGATGGATACCCGGGACCCCCTTGCCGGCGCTGCCCGGTTTCATGGGTGCCAGGGCCGGCAGCGTGCTGCACAGGAAACCGCCGGTTTCCGTCTGCCACCAGGTATCCACGATGGCCGCCTGCCCCTTGCCGACAACCTCGTAATACCATTTCCAGACTTCCGGTTCGATGGGTTCACCGACCGTGGTCATGTGTTTGAATTTGTAATTGTACTTGGCCGGCTCATCCGGACCGATTTTGCGCAAGGCGCGGATCGCGGTGGGTGCCGTGTGAAAAATATTGACATCCAGTTCCTGGGCGATACGCCAGGGGCGCCCGGGGTCCGGGAAATTGGGAACGCCTTCGTAAATGACCGTCGAGGCGCACAGCGCCAGCGGACCATAAACGATGTAGGAGTGTCCGGTGATCCAGCCGATATCGGCCATGCACCAGTAGACATCTTCCGGATGAATGTCCTGGACGTATTTGGAAGTTCCGGCGGCATAGGCCAGGTACCCGCCGGTGCTGTGCTGGCAGCCCTTGGGCTTGCCCGTCGTCCCGCTGGTATACATCAGAAACAGCGGATCTTCGGCCAGCATGGGCACCGGGTCAATGCGCCGGCCGTAATAATCCTTGAGCACATCGTTGACGAAATAATCACGCCCGTCGACCATGGGCGTGGGACTCGAGGCTTTGCCCGGATAACGCTGCCAGATCAGAACTTTATCGACCTTCTGGCCGTCTTTTTCAGCCAGATTGACGGCGATATCGGCGTTTTCCTTGTGGTTGAGCAGATTGCCGGCGCGATAGTAGGAATCCATCACGATGAGCACCCGGCTCTGGGAGTCGACAATGCGGTCGGCGCTGGCCCTGCCGCTGAAACCACCGAACACTTCGGAGTGGATCACGCCCAGGCGGGCACAGGCCAGCATGGTAATCGGCAGTTCGGCCGACATGGGCATATGCAGGGTCACCCGATCGCCGGCTTTTAATCCGGCAAAATCCCGCAGCAAAGCGGCGAACTCGTTCACCCTGACGTAGAGTTCCTGATAAGTGATGTGTTCGATTTTTTCTTCTTCAAGTTCGGGGACAAAATGAATGGCGGTCTTGTTTTTGTTTTGGGCCAGATGGCGATCCACGCAGTTGTAGCTGGCATTGATCCTGCCGCCTTTGAACCATTTCCAACAGGGCGCGTCGCTGGTATCCAGGATCGTGTTCCAGTACTCATACCAATCGAGCAAATCGGCGTATTCTTTGAAACAGTTCGGAAAATTTTCCAGGCTGAACCGATCAAAAACTGCCGGATCGGTCATATTGGCCTGGGCAATAAATTCTATGCTTGGATGAAAATATTCCTCTTCCCCCCAATGTACCGCAATTTCGGCTTCGGAAGTTTCGACAATTTCCTTATCAGCCATAAATACCTCCTCTCTGTTTTGGGTTTAGAAATCAGAAAGATCTGTCTTTCTCAAAAAATATATAAAATCCAACCCGTTAACACCTAAGCTGAATGATATTCATTAATTTTTCCTTATTTGATTGAATAGTTCTATCAATATGATTTGAGTTGTATTAAATCATTTTCAACGTTCTATAATTATTAGTTGTTATTTGTCAATATGATTTTTGTTCATATTGAAGAAAAGAAATTGTTAGGTAGGATTGTACAGTTAAATTAATGATTTGTTTTGGATTTGAGTTTTATATATGGGGATTTGATTGTAATTTGGAATTTAAACGGAATCATTCTGAAAAAAATGTATTCTTAGACCTTCTGCCGTGCGCCTGGTCTTTGCGATCCAGCATCCAGAAACCAGCATTCATTTGCCCGGAGCCTTGTGCTGTGGACCCTTGCGCCTGCCGCATCCAGCATCGAGCATCCATTATCCAGCCTCCAGCATCCAGCTATATAGCTTTGCCGCTAGCAGCGACATCGGCAAACGCATCAATTTCACCTTGCAGGTCGTCAAATGCCGTCAGTCCTTGCTTGAGGTGTTGGGGTAGCTCGTCGTTGGCCGCACCGACAACCAATCCTAAAACCATACCGCGGTGAACATTGTCTCCGCCGGCATTGGCATTGGCCAGCAGCGTCGCTGCAACATCAACCGCGTGGTTGCGGGCGAAATATAAAAGCAGCGGCAACCCGTGTTCCGGATAGCAGGCCGTGGCGAACAAATGGTTAATGACATCCGGTTCTGCGTGCTGGCGTACAAGCTGGTCCACCTCAAAAGGGGTGTCGTTTAGCAGGGTGTGCAACTGCCACATTGCGGGTGCCGGGATGTTGCCGGGGCCCCGGTGATCACGGTAGGCGGCAAATAGCTCATCGCCGGTAACGTGCGGCACACGGATCAGGTGCGCATAGGAGGCTATGGCCCGGCGGGATTCGGCCCCGCCTAACAGGTCATTTAAAAGTGGCACCAGCACGCCGAGCGCACCGGCCACATTTTCCGACCGATGGGTCAGATTCTGGTGCTCGATCGCCAGGCCCAGGCCCTGATAGGCGCTTTCAGCAATGGCGGAAATCACCAGCGGACGCACCAGGCCGCCGTGGGAACCGATGGACCACACCTGACGCTGCAGTTCGGCGCAGGCATGGGGCGGCAGGCCGCGGGAGTAGTTTTCGAACCAGCAGCGGATATAGATCTCGGTATACGGGTCCCGGTTGTAACCGGGGGTGGTCAGGTACTCGATAAAATCTGCCAGAAACGTATTCGGATCGTATCGGCCGCGGCTGATCACCGCACGCATCAGCACCCGCACGAGGTGGGCCCCCAGCGTATTATCGCCGGCTTTTAAGCCGTGATGGTAATGGTAGCGGTCATCTAAGCGGGGTACGGGATTGCCATGCTCGCTTTCCCTTGCGGTGCTCCGGATTTGCAGCGTACTGTAACTGGTATGATAAAAACGTGCGTGATCGTGTAAAATATCGTAGGCGCGGCCCAGGCGTTGGGCGGTTGCGACATCCGGATGATAGCCCATGCCCACCATAAAGCTTTCGGGATGGGGATGGGGCGGGTCGATATACCCACCAATGCCGCCGTCAAAATCTTGGACCACATTGGCGGTATTGTAATACCAGTGTGCCGGCATGGCCAGCGCATCCCCGATGAACAGCCCCCACAAAGCATTTTTCAGGCGGCGTTTTTTAATGGTGGTAGTATTATTATCATTTGCCATGCAAATATACCTCGATTAATTGTCAACCCAGCCACGGTAGCGGTCAGTCTGATCGAAAAAGGGACACTGAAAAAGCGAATATCCAATATCGAATATCGAAGTAAGGTATTCTATCATTATTATTTTTAAAAAAAGACTGAGCACAGCGATTCCACACTTCATCATTCGAAATTTCTTGTTCGATATTCTGCGGTTCGCTGTTTGAACCAGGCTCAGCTGTAGTACAATTCTTTAATTAATACCCGCAGGCCCGCCTGCGACAACATAAATTGAGTTCTACTCAATTTATTTTTACTCAATTTATTTGCGAAAGGCATCCGCCTTGATCTCATAGCGGCGCATGATCTGCTGCAGGGCCTGCCGTTCAAGTCCGCACTGCCGGGCCGCCCGGGTAACATTGCCGCGGTTGGCCTGAAGCAAAAAACTGATGTAGTTATAATTAAAGTCTTTGAGGGTCAGCGCTTTGGCCGCTTTATAGGGCAGATCCTGAAATGCGGCGGATATCTGAGAATTCGCTTGCTTGCTGCGGCTCAAATCCACGTCCCCGAGACAGATCTCATCGGTGGTTGAGTAAAGCAGTCCCTGCATCAGGACATTTTCAAGCTCCCGCACATTGCCTTCCCAGGCCCGGCTCAGAAATACTTCCATGAGATCCGTGGATACCTTCTTAAAGGGTTTATTCATTTTGGTGCTGTGCTTTTCCAGCAGGTGGTTGGCAATCAACGGGATGTCTTCCGGATGCTCTCTGAGCGCCGGGGTTTTGATGGGCAGCACGTTTAAACGATAGAAAAAATCTTCTCTGAATTCGCCGGATTTAATTTTTTGCGCCAGATTTTGATTGGTCGAAGCAATGATGCGGGCATCGACCGTAATTGATTTGGTGTCGCCCAGCGGTTTAATTTCCTTTTCCTGCAGCACGCGTAACAGCTTGGTTTGTATGATCGGACTGATATCACCAATTTCATCCAGAAAAATGGAGCCCCGGTGGGCTTCCTGGAACAGGCCGATTTTATCCTGGGCTGCATGGGTAAAGGCCCCTTTTTTGTAGCCAAATAATTCACTTTCCAGTATATTTTCGGGCAAGGTCGGGCAGTTTACCGCCACCAACCGGTTATGGCTGCGGTTGCTCAGGTTATGAACCGCTCGTGCAACAAGCTCCTTGCCGGAACCGGACTCGCCGGTTATCAGCACCGTCAGATCGGTCTTGGCCACCATTTGAATCGTTTGATAGAGACGATTCATGACCGTGCTGTTGCCGATAATTTTCTGAAAATCATCCCGCTCCCGGCATTCCATTTGAAGTCGAACATTCTCTTTAATTAAACGGCTTCTTTCCAGGGCCTTTTCCAGGCGCACAATGATGGTTTCATGATCAAAAGGCTTGGAAATAAAGTCATAGGCGCCGTTGCGCATGGCCTCAACGGCTGTTTCCACGCCGCCGAAGGCGGTCATCATGACCACGGTCAAATCCGAAAAGTCACGTTTTATCGCGTCAAGCAGTTCCAACCCGTCCATGCCGGGCATTTTCAGGTCCGCCAGAACCAGATCGAATGATTTTTGAGAAAGCATACGCAGTGCCTCCTGGCCGGACGTCGCCGTTTCGATGCGGCATTTTAAATCCGGTTCCAGGCTGCGTTTCAACAGCTGAAGCATATCGATTTCATCATCAACGATTAAGATTTCTTTTGTCATTGGACTGCCCTGCATTCGGCTGGATGATCGGCAAAACGATCGTGAAGGTTGACCCCTCACCGGCTCTGCTTTCCACCAGAATTTCACCACCGTGATTTTTTATGATTCCGTAACTGACCGAAAGGCCTAAACCGGTGCCCTCCCCCGTGGGTTTGGTCGTAAAAAAAGGATCGAAAATTTGCGCCAGGTTCTTTTTTTCAATGCCGTATCCCGTGTCTGCAATTCGGACCATGACCTGACTACCGGAAGTATTCATCCAGGTTGATAGAGACAAAACGCCCTTATCGCCGATCGCATGCTTGGCATTCATGATCAGATTCATCAGCACCTGTTTGATTTTCTTCTCGTCCAGCAGCATCTGCGGCACGGCCGGATTGTAATCCTTCTTGACTTCGATGTTGTCCAGGCCGGCGTGTTGCTGAATAAAATTCAGGACATCATCCATCGCTTCGTCGATCCGAATAATATCTTCTCTGGGTTTGGAGGTTCGGGCAAAATTAAGCAGTCCTTCAACAATCGATTTGCAGTTTCGCACGTGTTTCTCGATGGTCTTTAAGTCCGCATATTTTTCGGAATCCCGGTCTTCATTGCGCAAAAGCAGCTGGGTGTAACCCAGAATAATTCCCATGGGGTTATTGATTTCATGGGCAATACCTGCGGACAGCTGCCCGATGGAAGCCAGCTTGTCGGCCTGAGCGATTTGTTCTTCGACCTGCCGGCGCTGCTCGATATCTTTGACTAGAAAGTGAATGGTATCTTCTTTTTCCGACAACCCTTTATCCAGGTTGGCACTGACCAATGACCGGATACGCCGGTCGTCTTTATGCTTGAGCGCGACCTCTAAATTTGAGACAAATCCGGCGTGATCAATGGTATCGATGATCGAATCCCAATCGGACGAGTCGGCAAAAAACGTATTGAACGAGGTGCCGCAAAAAGAATTTTGAACTTCAGTATGTCCCAGCATGACATATCCGGCAGGGTTCATGTTCACAATGCTTCCGTCTTTTTTGGTCACCAGCATCATATCCTGGGATACTTCAAAAATTCGGCGATACTTGTGTTCCGAAAGGGCCAATTCCTCGGTGCGTTCCTCAACCAGGTTTTCCAGGTTCTGATTCAGGTAGAGCAGTTTATCGCGCGTTGACTGCAGCGTCTGCTTGTCCTTTTGGATCTGCTGGTATATGCGCCAGACCCGTTCGAAAAACAAGGTCACGGATGCCACAAAGATGAAGGTAATCGTGTTAATCGCACCGCTGAAAGGGCCGATGGATGCCCATATGGCAGAATGACCCGATATCGTCAGAATTTGCCTGAGAATATGCCCCGCGGATCTCGAAAGCGCAAAACTGGCAAATCCGATGCACACCAGCAACAGATAAATCCAGATGACGTTGTTTCGGTCGCGCCGCCTTAACGCCCGAACCAGACCGAGGCACAGAAATGAGAAAAGGATCATTAAAATTGAGCCCAGCAGGTCGACAGTTAGAAGGGGTATGGCGGATAGGATCATAAAGAATCAGTCCAGGGTTACAGATGAATATTTTATAAAAATTTCAAACTATTGTACGTTTCATCAGAAAAATGAGCTAACGTTTGAAATGAACTAAAATGAGCTAAAATTGAGGTATTCTAACGATTTTATTAAAAGATATAGAGCGCAGCGCTTCCTTAATTTTAGTCATTTTAGGCAATTTAGGTCATTTTAGTCATTCGTGTATTCCAACATATCAAATTTGTGATAACAAGGTCTGAAGCAATAATAGATCAGCTGGTCTTTGATTCACCAGCACGTGGTTTCTTTGAGTCTTTTCAAACCCAGGTAAAGCAGCACGAGGGCCGGTACGCACAGTAAATGGTCCAGCTTGGCAACGTAGTAAAACAGCTCGATGAAATTGTGGCTGTAGGCATCAGTAATTTTAATTTGCCAGGTTCCGACCCCCTGGGTCTGGATGATTCGGAACTGTTCATCTAAGGCGTGAACCAATATGGTATCGATATTCCACAGGATAAAAAACAGGGCTGAATATTGGATCAGGCGCCAGCCGGTCTCCTGCACCAGTCTTCTTTCTCTCAACCAGTAAATCAGGATGCCCATGGAAACCATAAAAAAGATATGGGCGAATTGATGGGCATAAACGCCTTCGATTCCCCCGTGCCCCTGGGTGGCCAGCGCATGGCCGGGAACCAGCCAGGACCAGGCTATAATCGATATGAAATATACGGCGGAGTTGAATCCGGGTTTCATATTCTTTCCGTTGCTTGAATTATTAGCCATCGGTTTACTTGCTTGAAGTGTCGGAATGTAATTTATCGTGCTGCGCGCGCAGGCGGGCAACCAGTCGGCGCTGCACCGTATTTTCTGGATTCCTGCCTTCGCAGGGATGACGGCTTATATTGAAACAAACGCCCGGCCAGGTCAACTCATTTAATATATGGAAATTTAAGACTCTAGATCGAACGTGTCAAGGTGGAGATATCCGATGCAATTACCGAGCTGTTCGCTGAGATAGCCATCACTGAAGCATATAGAGGTATCTTGCCGGATAAGCAAGCATTAGCGTGATATTTGGAAACAAGCAGATTTTTAGGCCGGCCGGCGGGCAAGAGTCAAAAAAAAATTCTGATTTTGACCGGGCAGTAAGCCTATTCAGGAATGCGTTTAAACAGCAGCTCTGGCGCTTTTGAAATTTATGGCTTTTTTACAGGTGAAAATCACCAGATAAATCAACACAATTGAGATCATAAACCAAAAAATGGATCCCATGAAAAGGGTTTGTTCACCGACATGACCCAATTTAAAGACATATTCCCGCCCGAATAGTTTCAGCAGGTTGGCCGGCTGGTAAGTTTCGTTCACGTAGGCCAGCAGCAGCAAAATGGGCAGATATTTGGTCACAATGTTGTTTAACAGACCTTCAAAAAAGTAGTCGTAATACACTTTATTGAGTTTGGCCTGATCGATATTTTTAGCCAGTAAGCGGGATTTTTCCGGATCGTCGCATTTCATGGCTTCCTGACGGACATTAAACCAGTACCTGAATTCTTGCTGCAGTTCGCGGTAACGCCTGGTTTTGAAAACTTTCGACAGGATTTTCGCGATCAAAACGGTCACCAGGGCGATCAATAGAATGGCGACTGCCGGTCCCAGAGCGTTGAGCGGGCCGAATATAAAATCCAGCAGGTCTTTGAGATGATGAATCCCGGCGACTATTTTAAACCATATGACATCTAACAATTCATCCATTTTATACCAATCCTAAGCGGTGTATGCCGATGGGGAAGGATCGCGCACCCCTCCCCACCGGCTTTCTGATGGATTAGATCCAGATTTCAATCTTGAAAAAGCGGAAGAACAGGAAGAACAGCGTAATCGCAAGCACTATTTTCAGAGTCTTCTCGCTGAATAGTTTCTGGGCGCGGCTGCCGAGCATTCCGCCGACGAATCCGCCGATGATGATTGAAATCATCAGCCACAAATCCGGCAGATAGCCGTTAATCAGGTAGCCGATGAAGGCCCCCACGCTGCTGAAGCTCGTTCCAATCAGTGAGATCGGAACCGCCACATACATGGGCAGCGCACCCAAGGTGGTCATGGCCGGCACCAGCAAAAAGCCGCCGCCGATTCCAAAGCTTCGGGACACGATGCCGATGCCGAGCCCCAGCAATCCGAACAGCAGCGGATTGATTCTGAATTCCTCACCCCAGAACTTGAAGCGGTAGTCCGTCAGACCGGATTTGACCGGCTCGATCCGGCCCATTTCGACCGAAGTGCCCTCGGCTTTGGCTTTGGCCACCGCCTCATTGAATTTTTTCACCATGGCCTTGATGTTTTTGCGTTTTCCCATGACCTTGGGCGAAAGTTCGTAAAGGGTCCGAATACCCATCAGTACAACCAGGATCGCCAGCCATTCTTTGTAGGATTTCATCGGCAGGTACTGGGTCGCATACTTGCCCAGCCAGATGGAACCGATAAAAATGCCCACCCCGAATGAAATACCCACCGGCCAGGCAACCCGCCGCTCTTTAACCGCATAGCGATAAAAAGAGCCCAGGGGTGAAAACAGGGTCAAGCCCATGTTGGAAGGACGCAGCACATTGGCCGCATCGATCCCCACCGGTCCGGCCGTTTGTACGACTATCACCTGGAAGGCGGCCATCAGCATGCCACCGGCCGCACCGATCATTGAAAAATAAGTGCCCACCAGAATGGCACCGAGAATTATCCAGAGGGGATTCATGTAGCGGCCGGCCAGACTCAACCAGAACCCGTTGGCGCTCACATTGTAATTGCCGGTCTTGTCGCCGTTGACGTACACATCGAATTTTGTATCCGGCGGGGTATTGCGGAAGGTTTTAAAAGTCGCGCTGAATTTGCCCGTTTTTTTGTCAAGGGCAATCACGGTCCCCTTGTCCCAGAAATTGTCCGATTTAGTGTAATCGGCCAACACGCTGCGGGCAAAGATGGTGACTTTGCCGACATTGGTTCGCTCTTTAACGATGGTATTTATGCCATAGCTGCTCTCGTGGGCCCATTTATAAAGGTTCCACTGCTCTTGTGTTTTAAGAGGCCCTAAAACACTTTTGACTTCATTGTCGAGTTTGTCATAAGCGGCCAGTTTAAAAAAGGTCGTTTTGTAAAGCCCTCGTTTGCCGCCCTGGGTAAAAAAGGAAGGACCACCGAATTTTTTCTCGGATACCTTACCGAATTTATCCGGTGCACTGGTCAACATGTAATAAAGGGGCGGTATGGCGGTGTCTAAATTGAAGCCGTTCTTTTTGCTGTCTTTGGCAAAGCCTTTGGTTTCATTGACGCCGTCCGTATCCTGAGGGGCAAACTCCTTTTGCTCGGCAACGGCAATAAAAAGATCCTGACCGGGAGCGATGGACCCCTCGATGGTAACACTGTCTCCGGCCTTAAAGTCACTGCCGGATAGGGTCGCGGCTGCCAAAGCGCTTCCGGGGGCCGCTGCCACGGCAAGCCCGAGAATCATTAAACTGCAAAACACTAATAATTTTTTCATCCTCTCCTCCTTAAAATTTAATTGAAAATTTTTCTTAATCCTGAGCAATATGCCCTCCTTTCATGCCTTAAAATTTTTGGGTAATTTGATACTTAATTGCGGTAATATTTGACGGCCAGCAACGTGCCGATTTCACTGCCTACCAGCCCAACAACCATAAAAAATCCAATATCCCGCAGCGCCAGGAATAGATCCCCGAACAGCAACATGGAAGCTGCGGCAAACAGGCCGCAGGTAACCGTAACGGTTGAAAACACCTGCGATGGCCGAGATTGTTTTGAGATAGGCCGGATGATCGCCAGACTTATCAGCCAGCGCAAAGCCGGTTATGGCAGCGTTGAAGGCCAGGATCCACGGCATAAATCTGATGATTTCGAAAATGGGCAGAAACGTCATTAAAAAAACAAGAATAACGATATTGCCGCCGATCCCGCTGAGAATAGCCCGTATAATTTTTCGCCAGTCAAAACCGTTTTGCTTATCCTTGATAATATCTGAACCCATAATTAATCCGCCTTAGGACATCGCATATCCAAAATTTTAAGCGGTTCCCGGTAAACTGAAGAAATCTATTAGGCCGATGCACCGGCGGATTAATTGCTTTATGCTGCGCATATTTTTCTTTATTATTTCTTTATTTCCTAACCACAGCGCTGACATAATGAAAATTAAAATGGTGCTTCCAGGTGAATCCCCCTAAGTCATAGCAAGCTGCGTGCCACGGGTTAAAGTGAAATGGTTTTCGACCCATCAATTTAAGCAGTAACTATTTTTCATATAATATCAGTAGGATATAAATTATTTTAAATTTCTGTAGCATTGAAGCGGCGCTTGGATTAACATCAGGAGACTCGCCGTGCTGCTATAAAAAAATTACACGACAGATAAATATTTAAATTTTTTTAGTTATTTTAAAGGGATAGCGGCTAGCAGCAAAAAGATTGCGGTGCAATAAAAAATTTGCAGTTTTTCAGCTGTATATGGCTAAATATTCAAATTCGAGGTGCTGACAATCTCCCGGATATCTCCATAACCATCTTAAATTAAAATGTTTTTTATTTTTTCCCGGTTTCATCTGCCCAGCATTGGCGACGATAGTTAATGGTATGATTATTGCTTTTGCCTATTAAGGATTTAGGGATTGGGGAATTGGGGGATTGAGGAATTAAAGGATAATTTCAATAAATTAAATCGAGATAGAATTCCTTCAATTCCTGAATCCCTAAATTCCGCAATCCCCGAACTAGGCCCGTGTCCAATAAATGCAGTCCAGCGCGGCTTTATTCACGAAGTCTATATTTTGATATTTTATTTTCACTATCCACGATAAGGAGAATTACGGTTATGAAGGAATCGGTTTACAGTATTTGCGGCATGTGCACCGTCAGATGCCCCATCAAGGTCGAGGTGGAAGAGGGTGTCGTCAAATGGATCGAGGGAAATCCCAATGATCCCGGAATGGCAGGCAGGCTGTGTGCCAAAGGCTCCGCCGGCCTGGCCATGCTGTATGACTATGAAAGGCCCCAGCATCCGATGATCCGGGAAGGCAACCGGGGGGAAGGCAAATGGAAAAAAGCCAGCTGGAATGAAGCCCTGGATTATATCACTGAAAAATTAGATGCCATCATTAAAAAACACGGCGCCAAGGCCATTGCCCTGAGCGACCGCGGCGGACCCTTCCGGGACCTTCATCGCAGCTTTTTACGGGCGATCGGCTCACCGAACTATTTTAACCATGACTGCACTTGCGCCCGCAACGTACAGCATGCCGCCCTGTCACTGTTCGGCTCGGGCCGCAAAACATTTAATTATGACTACGGCAGCTGCAAGCATCTGGTCCTGTATGGACGCAATGTGTTTGAATCCCTGCGCGTCAAGGCGGCCGGTAACATCATGAACATGCTCGACAGCGGCGGCAAGATTACCTACATCGATCCCCGGGCGGCCGGTACGGCCATGAAAGCCACCCGCTACTGGGCCATTCGTCCCGGCACCGACTATGCCCTGAACCTGGGTATCATTCATACCGTATTGCGCGACAAGCTTTACGATGCCGCGTTTGTCAACAAATGGGTAGACGGCCTAAAGGAGCTCGAGTCCTTTGTGATTCCCTATACTCCGGAATGGGCTGAGAAGGAAACCGGGATTGCCGCGCGGGAAATCGTTGCCTTTGCGCATGAAATTGCGGAAGACAGTCCGGCCGTAATTTTCCATCCGGGCTGGATGATGGCCCGCTATTCGGATTCTTTTTATGCCATCAGAACCAGCTACATTCTCAATGCGCTGATGGGTGCATTTGAAACCCCCGGCGGCCTTTTCTTTCAAAAGGGTCCGGGTGATGTGGGGGCCAAAGGGCTCAAATCACTGCTGGACACCATTCCCAAA
This sequence comes from uncultured delta proteobacterium, assembly GCA_963710795.1. Taxonomy (GTDB): domain Bacteria; phylum Desulfobacterota; class Desulfobacteria; order Desulfobacterales; family JAFDCJ01; genus JAFDCJ01. Next base: position 93,769 of record CAVQBT010000022.1, on the reverse strand, counting down.
CCGGAAGACAAACGGGTGGATGGCTGCGGCTGGAAATACAAGCACTTTGACGCCGGCCCGGGGCTGTTGCACTTGCTGTACCCGGCCATCGTCAATGAGGATCCTTACCCGGTCAAAGCCTATATCGCTTTTCGGCACGATCCCCTGCTGTCCCTGCCGGACCCCGAGGCCCAGAAAGAGGCTTTCGACAAACTGGACCTGGTGGTGGCCATTGACGCCAATTACAGCGAAACCGGCTGGTATGCGGATGTGCTGCTGCCTTCGGCGACCTACCTGGAAAAATCCAGCGTCTTGACCACCGGCAAGGGACTCAAACCCAGCTTCGGCATTCGCAGACAGGCGGTCGAACCCCGCAATGACGCCAAACCCGACTGGTGGATTTTCAAATCTCTGGCCGAACGCCTGGGGGCCGGTGAATATTTTAAATTTAAGGACATGGAAGACTTCTGGCAATGGCAGCTGCAGGATACCGGCATTACCGTAAGTGACCTGGAAAAAAAGGGTTCCGTGTCCCTGACGGACAAGCCCGTCTGGTGGGATCGCATGCAGGATCTCAAATTTAAGACGCCTTCCAAAAAAATCGAATTTGTCAGCAGTCGTCTGGCTGAAAGCAATATTGAATCGTTTAAACCCTATGCAAGCCCCCAAAAACCGGATAATGGCCACTATCGCCTGGCCTTTGGCCGCAGCCCGGTCCACACCCATGGCCGCACACAGAACAACCCGGTACTCAGCGAAATCATGCCTGAGAATCAGTTGTGGATCAATGCGCAGGAGGCTTCCAAATTAGGGGTTTCCAATGGCGACCGGGTCCAGGTGACGTCTTCCGATGGCAGTCATTCGGGCACCATCAATGCCTTTGTAACCGAATTCATTCATCCGGAGTCGGTGTTCATGGTACACGGCTTCGGCCGCAAAGTGCCCTGGCAAACCCGCGGCTACAATAAGGGGCTGGCAGATTACCGCTTTGAAACCGGCCTGCTCGGCGTCTATGACCCGGTCGGCGGTGCCAACTCTCTGTTGGAATGCTTTGTGAAAGTAGAGAAAGCATAGTGAACGTTATTTGTTACTTGTTATTGGTTATTGGTTGATAAGGATCAGAACCCTTTTATAATGCAAGCCGTGCCAGCAATACCCAGGGAGCGAGTAGCAAAATCGAATAACAAATAACTTATAACCAATAACATCTTCTTTCGGAGGAGAATCATATGAGCAAGTACTACATATACCAGGATACCAAGCGCTGCATTGGATGCTACAGCTGTGAATCACATTGCAAAACCAAAAACAATCTGCCCATCGGGCCACGGCTGACCCAGATTATATCCGTCGGTCCCCGTAAGGTAAACAATCTGCCGCGCATGGCCTATGTATTTATGCCCTGCTTTCACTGCCAGGATCCCTGGTGCGTTGCAGCCTGTCCCACCGGCGCCATGCAAAAACGACCGGCGGACGGCATTGTCTTCGTAGACGATAAACTTTGCGTAGGCTGCAAAGCCTGTATTACGGCCTGTCCCTGGGGAACCCCCCAGTGGAACCCCCAGACCGGCAAGGCGGTCAAATGCGATTTTTGCATGGATCGCGTCGATCAAGGGTTGCAACCGGCCTGTGTAACCAAGTGTGTCACCAAATGTCTTCACTTCGGCGAGCCGGGTGCCAAGAGTAAGACGACTCGCGAAAGGCACGCCAGATTAGTTGCCGACTTTGATTAAGTACACAATTTCATAATTGCGATGTCGTATAAAAAGCCTCACCGCTGAGCACGCAGAGAGCGCAGAGAAGTGTTTAAGGTTTAATAATAATCATCGCCTCGGCGGTCTCAGCGATCTCTGCGGTGAATTAAAAGAGATCCGAAAAGGGAAACATAATGCCCGAAAGAACATGCCCGGTCAGTGATCTTATCGCCAGGTTAAGCTCGGCCATTGATTCCGGTCAGCTGACGGATCCCAGAAGCAGACGCAGGGCCGAGGACATCCTGGCTCTTTTGCAGGATGTTGCCTGGGGCCGAGGCGCTGCCGAACATCTGCCGGCAATCGAATCACTGGCTGCAAAATTGGAAAGCCATGGTAAAGTCCAGTCGTCTAAAAGCACCGGCAACTTGGTTCGCACGGCTCTTGAACGACACCGGGAAGTATTTACCAGTCATATCGAGACCCATAACTGCTCCAGTGGAGAATGTGTCAAGCTGGCACCGGCCCCCTGCCAGATGACCTGTCCCGCCGGACTGGATATCCCGACCTATGTCACCCTGATCGGCCTGGGACGCGATGCCGAGGCCATCGATGTCATCCGCCGGGACTGCCCCTTTCCGTGGGTATGCGGTCTGGTGTGCACCCGGCCCTGCGAACTGATGTGCGTCCGCGCCCGTATCGACACCCCGATTTCGATTAAAACTCTCAAGGGATTTGCCGCCGAGCGGGCGATGTCGGAAGGCAGCTATACAAATCCTCAAAAGGAACCGGATAAAAACAAAAAAGTATGTGTCATCGGAGCCGGACCCGGAGGGATGAGCGCTGCGTATTACCTGGCCTTAAAGGGTTACGGCGTGCGGATTATCGAGCAGCAGTCTGTGGCCGGGGGCATGCTCCTGCTGGGCATCCCTCGCTATCGGCTACCCAGAGAAGCTATCGACCGGGAAGTCGCCATGTTGAAAAATCTGGGGGTTGAATTCCAATTTAGCACCCGTTTCGGTCAGGACGCCACTTTCGAAGAATTAAAAAAAGAAGGCTTCGAGGCGTTCTTTCTGGCGGTCGGGGCCCACAAATCCTTTAAACTGGGCATCCCGGGAGAGTCGGATTATCCCCAGGTTATTGAAGCGATCGATTTTTTGCGCGATGTGGCCCTGGGAAATCGGCAGGTGCCCGGAAAAAAAGCGGTGGTAGTCGGCGGCGGCAATGTGGCCATCGATGCCGCCCGAACCTGCTTGAGACTGGGATCGGATTCGGTAACCCTGGCTTACCGTCGAACGCGCTCGGAAATGCCGGCCGATGCCGAAGAAGTGCAACAGGCCGAAGAGGAAGGAATTCGGTTTGAGTTTTTAAACATCCCCGAAGAGATCATCGGCAGCCAGGGCCGGGTTCACGGCCTGCGATGTCTGCAGGCCAGGCTGGTGACCAAAGAAGGCCAGGACCGAAAATACCCGGTGCCGATCGAAGACAGTGAGTTTGTGATCGATGCTGATGTGATCATTTGTGCCATCGGACAGCAGGTTGATGCCGATTGCCTGGCCACGGTCAATGGGCTTGATTGGACCCGCCGCAAGACCATCAATGTCAACATGGTCACCATGGAAACTTCTCTGGAAGGCATCTTTGCGGCCGGCGATGCAGTCACCGGACCGGCAACCGTCATCGAGGCCATTGGCGGCGGCAAACGGGCTGCGGAGTCGATTGACCGCTACCTCGCGGGGATACCGCAGCCCAAAATGCCGCCGGTGCCGACGCGCCGGGGTAGAATAGAACACCTGGAAGTTCCGGCCGGCAGCAAAATGACGATTAAGCGTCCGCAGATGCCGTTGTTAAATATCTACCGCCGCCGCACCACCTTTCAGCAGGTCGAACTCGGCTATCCGGAAGACAAAGTCCGCCAAGAAGCCCGCCGCTGTCTGCGCTGTGACATCTGCCTGCGCTGCGGCAAATGCATCGAGGTCTGCCGCGACAAGATGGGTGTGGACGCCCTGCAAATGGGGTATTTTGACTTTGACCATCCCGTACCGACCGATTTTCGGCTAACCGAGGAGCGCTGTATTCTGTGCGGCGCCTGCGCCACCAACTGCCCCACCGGCGCCATGCAGATTGAAGACCGGGGGGGCGAAAGAATTCTGTCCCTTTGTGGAACCCTGCTCAATCGAAAAAAATTGGTGTATTGTGAAAATTGTGAGGCCGTACTGGGCCCGGAGCGCTACCTGGATTTTGTCCAGAAAAGAACCAATAATGTAGCAAAACTGGCCGGCGGCCGGCGTCTCTGTGAAGCCTGCGCCCGGCAATCTACAGCCAAACACGGTGTGAAAGATGCACCGGTAGCCAGGGGCTGAGGGTGGAGAGCATGGGGCAGAGGGCAGTGAGCATAGCGCGGGGGGCAAATGTGCTTTTTAGCAATTGTCTTTTTTTGCAACGGACAACACACAACTAACAACTGACATTGAGCCTTTGACATAAAACTAGTAAATGCCACTCAACTTTATTTTATCGACAATAATTTAAAATAGATCAACAACAGGAGGCTCAACCAATGGTTTTTCGTCGGGGCCAAAAAGTAGAAGTATATCAAAGGTCGGCTGATGAGAGCTGGGAAAGCTACATGGACGAATACATCGGGTTGCACGGCATCATTACCGATCCGGATGCCACCATCCACGATCCGGATGCCCTGATCGAAGTCAGCCTGGAAGGCAAAGGCACCCATCGTTTTCCCCAGGATTGTCTGCGTCGACTGGAAGACTAGATACCAATTGCTGAAATCAATTGGAATTGGGGACAATACATGGTTACAATTACCATAGATGACCGGCAGTACCAGGCTGAAGAGGGCAGCAGCGTCCTTGAAGCGGCTAGATCCAATGACCTGCGGATACCGACCCTATGCTATCACCCATCGTTAAGGCCTTCGGGGTCGTGTCGCCTGTGCGCCGTTGAGGTGCCGGGCCGATCCAGCGGCCGCCAGGTCACGATGCTGGCGTGTGTCCTGAAAGTAAAAGACGGGTTGGTGATAAAAACAAAAAGCGATGCCGTTAGCCGCGCCAGAACCAGGGCTTTCAGAAATTTATTGCAGATGGCACCCCAGGCCAAAAACATCATCGCGCTGGCGAAGTCTTATGATATCGATCCGGGGCCGCCTGCCGACGGGTGTGTACGCTGCCGGCTTTGTGTGCGGGTTTGCAAAGAAATTGTCGGCCCTGGAGCACTTAAAATGGAAAAAATAGACGGCATGAATTATGTCGTGCCCATTGAAGGTCTTTGCATTGGATGCGGAACCTGCGCCAATATCTGTCCGACCGATGTTATTTTAGTGGAAGACCACGATAATGTCAGGACCATTTCGATCCGCGATGAAGTCATTGGCCGCCATCCGCTGGAAAGATGCGAAGGCTGCGGCAAACAATATGCGACACCGAAATTCTTGAATCATATTCACAAAAGAACAGCCGCTCACACGGAAGTCAAGTCTCAGCATAGATATTGTCCGACATGTGCCAAACTTTTTTCAGACCGCATAAGAACAGTTAATGACCGGACCCAGCGATAATTGAGAAAATGATCTAGCAACAATTGGGAGTTATTCGTTACGGGAGACAATTAATGGCGAGGGTGTTAGTATTGGACGATGTATTTGATGCCGTCAATCTTGTAAAAAGAGTTTTGCAAGCGGCCGGTCATGAAGTCTTCGGGTTTACCGATGAAAAAGATGCACTTGGATTTTTAAAAAAAAATCAAGTAGATCTGGCCATTCTAGATATCAAACTAAAACATAAAACCGGCGTTGATATTCTCGCCGAAATAAAAACTATTGCCCCCGACACCCGCGCAATTATGCTCACCGCATACCCGACGGTCGCGACCACCCAGGAGAGTTTCAGGCTCGGCGCCAGTGAGTATTGTGTAAAACCGATCGATAATGATGTGCTGGAAGAGACTGTGGCTAGGGTGTTGAAAAGCGGCTAACAGCCTGGCGATATGAAAACCGTCCTCCCCTGCAGTTCCAATACCGACTTTCAAAATTTTATCCTCAGCAGCTAACCAGGGGATCTATTTTTCTTCATTGTCCAGATCTGCCAAGGCCCTCAAAATGCCCAAAGGGGATTGACCGAATGATAATTTTTGGATTTCATCCATCCGCTTTTTGTTATGCTCGAACTTCTTTTTCAGTCTGGCCTCGTAAGCCTCTTTAATGACTTCAACCAGTTTTTCAAAAGCATAAGGTTTTTCCAGGTATTTAAACGCACCCAATTTCGTAGCCTCCACTGCCGAATCGACGGTGGCATGACCGGTCAGCATGATGATTTCAATATACTTGTGTCTTTCTTTCAATGCATTCAGCACCTGAACGCCATCCATTCCCGGCATTTGAAAGTCGACTACGGCAACATCGAAAAACCCTTTTTCAGCGGACGCTATTGCCTCCTGGCCGGTGGCAGCCGTGGTGACATCAAAGTTTTTTAACGCAAGCCGTTTGGAAATCGACTCTAAAAATTTAACTTCGTCATCAACCATAAGCAGCTTTATTTTATTTTCATTGCTCATGACAGCCTCCATATATTAAATTTATAGCAGTTCTTGCCGAAGGACTGCTTTTTTAAATTAGCGTTCTATTTCGTGACGGGGTTGATCCCGCACGGGTAAGATTTATTCTAAACCGGGTTTTCGTTTAATTGGGACACCAAAATATCGATTGCCTGAGAATCATCTGCCTGGCGGATCTCCGCTCCAATTGACTTTGCAAGTTCGTTTGTTTCCGCCGAAGGGAATGGCAATTCGGCCCTGGTCCCCAAACCTGAAAAAGCGATTCGCGCCCTGCCGTTGGTTTCCCGCTGCACCGCAACCTGAATTTCTCCATCGGCCCCAACCGATTTAAAGGCGAAAACCAGTGTGTGATACACCAGATTTTGCAGCCGGAAGGGGCATGTCGATACGATCAAGGCCTCATCGGGCGGCGGATTAAATCGAACCTTGCCGGCAAAACTTAAAAATCCGGCAAGATTGATCATCAATTCGAGGACTTCGATGAGATTGACGCTTTTGAGGGGTGTATCCACGCTGTGGGAAAACGTATTCATTTGCTTGATAGTGGCAAAACCCCGCTGAATCTCTTCGACAATATCCTGGCTGCAGGTTTGCAGCATTTCGAACTCAACCTTTTGCCCCTTGGCCGCCATTTCCGTCAGATCCTGCAAAAGCCCCGCTGCCTCTGAAATTATGGCCAGGATATTTTTGAGTTCGTGCGAAATGCTGGCATTGACTTTGCCGAAAAAGGCCAGATCCTCATTATTTTTAAAATCGATCGTGCTGTTCATGGTGCCTCCACGCCTGGGTTATGGTGCCGATCATAAGACTGGCTTAATTCTTTATCCGCCATCCCGCCAATCGGCCAGCTGCTGACCGGCAACCGGTCAATTTATCCGGTTACCTCATGCAGGACCGTTATCAGTTCATCAATTTGGATCGGTTTCGCCAGATAACATGCCGCTTCGGCCGATCCCGTTTCAAAGTCGGTTTTAGACCCGTGGCCGGTCAGGAAAATAATTTTCAGGTCAAGGGTCCAGTTCTTTCAATTTACGCTCCAGTTCGATCCCTCCGATGCCCGGCATTTTGACATCCAGGATGGCCACATCGTACCGTTGCGTTTCGGCCTTTACGATGGCATCTTCGCCCGCATAAACATAATCGACGTCGAATCCCCGCAATGCCAGTCTTTTGGCCAGCATCGTGGCAAACTTTTTTTCATCATCTACCAGTAGAACCTTCATTTTCAATCATCTCCTCCTGAATCCGGGTTGGCAAGGTAATGGTAAATGTCGTGCCTTCATGGACTTTACTTTTTACGGAAATGTCTCCGTGAAGCTTTTTGACCAGACCGTAGGTGATGGCAAGCCCCAGCCCGGTTCCCTTGTTGCCGTCTTTTGTGGTAAAAAAAGGTTCAAAAATTTTCGGCAGATTCTCCTCCGGCATGCCGCAGCCGTTGTCACTGATGGCGATGCGGACCTTATCGGCGTCCTGCCGGCGATGCCTTGATATCCAGGATGCAGCCGTTGTCCACCGCCTGAAAGGCGTTGTTTACCAGATTCACCAGAATCTGCTGCAGCTTGCCCCGGTCGGTTTCAATCGGGGGCATATCCTCCGGCACGTCCACGTAAACCTTTATATTGCGATAGGCCGCCTCTTTATTGTGAAAAACAAGGACATCCGAAATAACCTCCTTCAATTTCACCTTTTGAATTTTGACCTCAAATTTGCGGGCAAACCCGAGAAGCTGCCGGGTAATCGTGCCACAGCGTTCGACGGCATCCAGAATGTCATCGATGTAGCCGATCAATTCCTCATCCTGGCGGTACTGTTCTTTGAGAACAAACAGATCTTTGACATACCCGGCGGTTTCGTTGATCAGGGCCAGGGGATTGTTGATCTCATGGGCCACGCCGGCCGCCAGTTGGCCGATCGATCGCCAGTTGATTGCTTTGCTCCATCAGCGCCATGGTCTCGGCCTTGGCCTTGTCCGCCTGATAAAGCCTGTTGACCATATACGAGCAGGTCAGGATGATAACGACCAGAATGATCAGGATGCCGAAGCCGACAAACCAGTTGATGTTCGTGCGCAACTGCTGCCAGACTTGCATCATCCCGGCTTTCTGTTTGATCACCATGAGAATAAACGGGGTGTCGGCAATTTGGGTGGATATGTACGCATAGCCCACGATTAGTGATTCGCTTTTGATCATCTTCAGCCATGACGACCTGCGTTCTCAGGGAATAATCCGGTACCGGCAGCGACATCTTTTGAAAGATGTCGCCGTAGTGTTTTGAAGACGTCTGGACGATGCCGGATCGGTTGATGAGAAAAATTTCCGCATGGGCGCCGGTTTCGTAGGAAGACAGGGTTTGTATCAATCGTTCCGTATCGAGCGTGGCCCGCAGGATGAAAAACGAGCCGTCGGGCCGGAAGGACTTGACAGCAATGATGATATGCGGAACATCACGATATCCGTGAAAAATTTCGCTGACATAAAAATGGTGTTTCTGGCATTCAATAAACCAGCGCTGATTGCTGTAGTCCCGGCCTTCGAGGTTGAAAGGTCCGGCATACGCAGCCTGGGTGCCCGTATGGGCGATCACGCTCAGATCCGTCAGCCCGCCGAATCCCAATTTCAGGTTTCGCAGGATCTCCGCCAAATGCTCGGGGTCGGTCAGCTGATCATACGCGATTTCATTCACGGTGAATCGCAGGGCATTCAGCCGCTCCTCCAGAAAAAAGGTCACCGCCCGCCGGGCGTTGGAAGTCAGCCGTTCGGCGCGCAGTATCAGCTCCGAATCCACGGATTTTTGAAGCAGCCGGTAATGAATAACGGTGACCACCAGCAAGGGCACCAGGGCGGTGACCACCAGCACAAGAGATACCGATCGCCCAGATCTTACGATAATCCGTAAAGGTCAAATAAGGATCCAGGTGTTTATTGTCCTGGCGGATAAAAATTCGGGCCATATCGATCCGAAAGCCCTGCGAATTCGGTTCATCATGCCGACGCCTCCCCGATCCGGGCCAATATGGCCATCAGTTCATCAATAACCAGCGGTTTGTGCCATAAACAGCGTAAGCGCCCTGCTGCATGCATGCGCGGCGATCTTCTTCCGTTCCATGCCCGGTCAGTATAATTACGGGAGTCTGCGCCGATATGGCTTTGATCCGTGCCAGGACTTCGCTGCCATAGATATCCGGCAGATGAAGATCCAGCAAAATGAGAAAGAAATTTTTCCGCCGGACCAGGTCGAGCGCCTGCTGCCCGTTATAGCAAATGTCGCAATGACAACCCCGCAGGCCCAGCCGCTTGGCCAGCATGTTGGCAAAGCGCTGTTCGTCGTCGACGATTAACAGATCGATATTGTTTCATAACGAGACATATTTTTGTTGACTGTTTAAATATATTGTTCTATTGAGGGCAAATATATCATTATGTTTCATTTGTAAACACTTTTCTGAAAGGTTAATTAAATGGTAAACATTCGAGCGCGTTCAGTAGGTTGGTTGACTGGGTCCCTAATGTTTTTCATCTTGAGCTGCCCTGCCGCAGCCGCAACGGTAGAACAGGCGACCGCCGGCGCCGCCGGCCACCCCTGGTGGTTCTGGCCCGATTATCCTCTTTTTTTTCTGCCTGGTCCTCGGCATTCTGGCCGTCATGGCCGGGGTCGGGGGCGGCGTCCTGTATGTTCCGCTGGTCAGCGGATTTTTCCCGTTCCACATTGACTTCGTCAGAGGCGTCGGGCTCATGGTCGCCCTGGCCGGGGCACTTGCGGCGGGCCCCGGCCTGCTGCGGCGCAACCTGGCCAACCTGCGGCTGGCCCTGCCGGTGGCCTTGATTGCCTCCACCTTCTCCATTATCGGGGCCATGCTGGGGCTATACCTGTCGTCTTTGAATCCCGACATCATTCAAACCTGCCTGGGGGTGACCATTGTGGGCATCGCCATCCTGCTGCTGGTTTCAAAAAATACAGAAAAGCCGGTGGTAAACAAGCAGGATGCCATCGGGCTGGCCCTGGGACTAAGAGGGGCCTATTGGGACGATGGCGCGCGTGAAAGCGTGCAATGGCAAACCCATCGCACGTTATTGGGCCTGTGTATGTTTATTCTGGTCGGTCTGCTGGCCGGCATGTTCGGATTGGGCGCGGGATGGGCCAATGTGCCGGTGCTCAATCTGCTGATGGGTGCTCCGCTGAAGGTGTCGGTGGCGACCAGCAAGTTTTTGCTGTCCATTACCGATACATCGGCCGCCTGGATATACATGAACCGGGGCTGTGTCATTCCTCTGATCGGCGTTCCCTCCATTGTCGGCTTGATGCTGGGCTCCCTGATCGGGGTCAAGATTCTGGCCGTCGCCAAGCCCAAAATGATTCGCTACATGGTGATCACCGTGCTGTTTTTTGCAGGCCTTAAAGCCATCGACAAAGGACTGGGCCTTGGGTTTTTAGGATAATAAAAAAGACCATAACATACGGAGTTGCAAATTATGAATTCTCAAAATAAAGAAGACCTCCAACCCTCACGAGAACAAATCATCTATGCCAACTTGTTGATTATCGGCGTATGGGCCGGTATTTTTATCCTTGTGGCAACTTACGCGATATACGTGACCGGCATACTGCCTCATCATGTCGACATGTCTTTGATCCCCCAGCTCTGGGGTAAGGGCGTCAGTGAATATCTGGAACTGACCCATTCGCCCCACGGGTGGGGCTGGACCGCCTTACTGTCCAAAGGGGACTTTCTCAACTACCTCGGTTTTGCGTTTCTGGCTCTGATGACCATTGTCTGTTACCTGGTTTTGGTCAGGGGCTATAGCCGTCAAAAAGACTGGATGTATGCGGCCATCGCTATCCTGGAAATTGTCGTGCTGTCCCTGGCCGCGTCCGGAATTTTGGGCACCGGGGGCCATTGAGGGGCACCATGGCCAAAGGTGCATCCACAAATTGGGCCTTTTGCCGATGTTAATTGGAGCAAACGGCTGAACCCGGATCGCTCCATCTGGGATTTAAGAAAGGTGAAATATGAAAGCAAAAAAAATAAATATCCTGCTGGTAGATGACAACCAAAAGTTCTTGAAATCTATTGCTGAAAGGTCCCGGCTGAAAGGCTTTAATGTCTTCACCGCCTCCAGCGGGAAGCAGGCCCTGGAGATCGCCCAAAAGCAGTCGGTTCATGTGGCGGTCGTCGATCAAAGAATGCCGGATATGGAGGGTTTGGTCGTTATCACCAAACTGAAAGGGTTAATCCCGGATATCCAAACGATCCTGCTGACGGGCCATGGGGATGAAAAGCTCAAAGAAGCCAGCGAAGCCCTCAATTCAACCTATTTTGACAAACAGGACATGGGAAGATTCTGGGCCTTTTTGTCGAACCTGCCGCTGGGCAACATCAATATTCTTCTGGTTGACGACAACCCCAAATTTTTGAATACGCTGGCGCAGCGGATTCGGCTGAAAGGCTATGAGCCCTATACGGCATTAAATGGACACGAGGCGATTGATATTACCAAGACCACCAAAATTCATATGGCGGTCGTTGATCAGAGAATGCCCGATATGGATGGGCTGGAGGTGATCACGAATCTTAAAAAAATTGATGCCGACTATCCAGACGCTGCTTTTAACCGGCCATGGCGATGAAAAGCTTAAAGAAGCCACCGAAGCACTCAACTCATCCTATTTTGAAAAAGAGGATATGGGTAAATTCTGGGGATTTGTGAGAAAGGTGCTGCAAAACCTCGAAACCTCCATGGCGGCCGCCGGAATGGCAGCCGGCGGCGACCTAGCGGATGCCGTCGATATCGAAACGCACCACGACAAAAAGAAATAATTTGAACCAATGACCAACCCAACCCTGAAAATTCTATTGGTGGATGATGAGGAAAAGTTCTTAAATTCCATTGCCAAACGCATGAAGCTTCAGGGTTTCGAGCCGCTCACAGCGTCAAATGGACGCCGGGCTTTAGCGCTTGCCAAAAACAACCGCATTGATTTGGCAATCGTGGATTTAAAAATGCCCGATATGGATGGGCTGGTAACCATCACCAAATTAAAGGAAATCTATCCGGATTTAAGATCGGTTCTGCTGACCGGACATGGCAGTCGAAAAGTAAAACAGGCAACCGAAGCCCTCCAAGCCGACTATTTCGAAAAAGACCAGATGCAAGCATTTTGGAACTTTATTAAGCAGAGCAATCGCAGCGGCAATACCATCGTTATCAGGCCTTCCTCGGCAACGCTGAACGCTGCCGGAAATGATCCGGAGGATTTTTACAATCCGGGCACAATCGAAATTATGTCGGATCACCAGTCATCAACCCATATGCCGGCACCTCCCGCAACCGATAGAAAAAATAATGAGACCTCTGCAGCCGGACGGCTCCGAATGATCGGTGAAACCCTGGCGATGCAGGAATTGAGAAGAGACATCGCAAGAGTGGCGGGTTTGGATTGCACGGTGATCATTCGCGGCGAAACCGGCAGCGGTAAGGAATTGGCCGCCCGGCTCATTCACAATTCAAGTGCCCGCAAAAATAGCCGCTTTGTGGCAATTAACTGCGGTTGTTTCAGCAATGATCTGCTCATCGAAGAGCTTATCGGACACGGTGATGCTGCCCCGCCCGGAGCTGCCCCGCCAAGCGAAACCAATACTGCGTCCGAGTCGGGCGGTACCATTCTGCTGGATCAGATAGAGGATATGTCCACCAAGATGCAGCTTTCAATGTTGAAGATAATCGATGGCAAAAAATTATCCCTGCAGGATGGTGTTCATGATTTCCCATTTGATGTTCGTATACTGGCGGCCAGCCGCTGCGACCTCAGCAAACTGGTTGAAGAGGGAAAATTCAGAGACGAACTGTATTATCGTTTGAATGTACTTGAATTGTTCATTCCACCCCTCAGAGAGCGCCGGGACGACATCCCCCCGCTATGCGGCTATTTTATCCATAAGTTTGCCAAAGAATTTGAAAAAGCGGTTGAATATATCTCAAAAGATGTTATCTCCACCTTTATGTCTTATGATTTCCCCGGTAATGTCCGCGAACTTGAGCACATCATCGAGCGCGCCGTCATCCTCGCCGATGGTAATACCATCGAATTGAAGCATCTTCCCAGGCGCTTTCACCGGGCGGATTCTTCACCTTTGGATGCAACCAGAACATTCATGACCTTGGCTGAGATGGAAAAGAAATACATTCTCGAGGTGTTGGCGGCGACCGGCGGCAACAAATCCAAAACCACCGAGCTATTAGGCATCAGCCGGGCAGCTTTGTGGAGGAAACTAAAACAATTCAAGGAAGACAGGCATCGTGCAACTGCAAAAAATAATGACAAGCAGACGCGATAGCACTGGCACCCCGTGACGGGATGTGGTGCCGAACGACATTCGTTGCACGGTGTTCTGCTTTAATTCAATTTTCCCCATTTTCGATGATTCTTGCTTTTAAAAGAAATTTTTTTAAGAAATGGACCACCAATCTTCCCGGACATATGCCATATTTAGCCGTTTAATATCCGACGAAATCGCCATTATGGTCATCCTGGGTATTTTCGTCGGGTTGGCAGGCGGTTTTGGCGCGGTTGGGTTTCGCTATCTTATCAACTTCTGCCAATCGATCGCCTATGGTTCCGCCGGTGAATTGCTGGACGTGGTCACCGCCATTCCATGGTATTTCAGGATCGGGATCCCTGGTCTCGGGGGGCTGGTAGTGGGACCCGTCGTTTATTTCCTGGCTAGAGAAGCCAAGGGACACGGGGTGCCCGAGGTCATGGAAGCCGTTGCCATACAATACGGGATCATCAGAAAACGGATCGTTTTCATAAAGGCGCTGGTTTCTGCCATCTGCATCGGCACCGGCGGATCAGTGGGGAGGGAAGGACCGATCGTTCAAATCGGATCTGCTGTTGGCTCGAGCCTGGGGCAGATGTTCAAGGTATCGGAGAATCGTATGAAAACCCTGGTCGGCTGCGGGGCGGCGGCCGGCATAGCGGCCACATTTAATGCCCCCATTGCCGGTGCCATGTTTGCCCTTGAGATTGTCATGGGCGATTTCGGCGTGGCCACCTTCAGCCCCGTTATTGTCTCCGCCGTCACGGCGACGGCAGTTTCACGCCATTTCCTCGGGGATTTTCCCGCCTTTGTTGTCCCGGCCTACCAACTTGTCAATGCCTTTGAATTCCCTTTATATGCTATCATGGGTTTTTTCTGTGCCCTCGTGGGTGTGACGTTTACTATTTTACTTTATCGTGGTGAAGACCTCTTCGATGGCCTTAGATTCCCTGAATATCTTAAAGCGGCCGTGGGCGGGTTGATCCTGGGAGTGATGGGGCTCATTTTCCCGCAGATTTTGGGGATTGGATACGGCGCCATTAACCTGGCGCTGGTGCAGGAGCTATCCTGGTGGCTCATGTTTCTACTGGTCATCGGTAAAATTCTGGCTACCTCCATCACGATTGGCTCCGGCGGATCCGGCGGTATTTTCGCCCCTTCGCTTTTCATCGGGTCCATGGCGGGCGGCTTTTTTGGTGGGGTTGTCCACCATCTCTTTCCCGCAATAACCGCCTCTCCGGGAGCTTATAGCATCGTCGGCATGGGAGCGGTTGTCGCCGCAACCACCCATGGTCCGCTAAGTGCAATATTAATGCTCTTCGAGATGACGAGTGACTATAAAATAATCCTGCCGCTTATGATTACGTGCATCATAAGCCGTCTGACGGCCGGTAGACTGTTAAAAGAATCTATTTACACCTTTAAGCTGATCCGGCGGGGCGTGGACATCAGATCCGGCAAGGAAGTTAACGTCTTGAAATCGATAGCGGTAAAAAACGTCATGAATCAGGAAGTAGAAACCATGTTGGATAGCCTAAGCCTGAGAGAATTCGCCCAAAAAATATCCAAAACCAAATATAACAGCTTTCCGGTGGTCAATGAGAAAGGTAACCTGACGGGGGTGCTTTCATTCCTTGATTATAAAAACGTGGTCTTTAATAAAGATCTGCAAGATCTGGTCGTGGTCAAAGATCTCGCCACACTGGAAGTGACGACCGTATCCGTTGACGACAATCTCTACCATGCTCTGGGGAAAATTACCTCGAAAGATTTCTCGATCCTGCCGGTTGTGGCCACGAATGACCATTCGCAATTGCTGGGTGTCCTGACCCGCAAGGATATTTTGGATGCCTATGACCGGGCCGTCATTAAACAATCGATTACCCACGGGTAGGTCGAAACCAATTTGTCCGGATTGCCTCCATAAACTTTATCCTGAAATAGCGCCGCAACCTTGAAAAATGATATCTGGTGGGCAGTGCCAACCGCCTAAGGACACGATTGGCAATGCTAGTTCTGAGAAAAAAGGGGTTACAACAGCCCGCCAAACTAGCGGGCTGCTGATCTATTGGGTCGGCCTAAATGTCGTAGTAAAGATAAAACTCATGCGGATGCGGCCGCAGTTTGACTTCGTTGATTTCGTTTTCGGTTTTGTAGTCAATCCACATATCGATGGCATCCTGGGTGAAGACATCGCCCTTGCACAGAAATTCCTGGTCGGCCTTTAGCGCCTCGAGGGCCTCGTCCAGCGAGCCCGGCGCGGAGGGAATTTCCGCCAGCTCTTCCGGGGGCAGGTTATAAATATTTTTGTCCAGCGGATCGCCCGGATCGATTTTATTCTGGATGCCGTCGATGACCGCCATCAGGATGGCCGAAAAGGCCAGATAACCGTTGCAGGACGGATCCGGTGTCCGGAACTCAATCCGTTTGGCCTTGGGGGAGGTGGAGTACATCGGCAATCGAACGGCAGCACTGCGGTTGCGGCTCGAATAGGCCAGATTGACCGGCGCCTCGAACCCCGGGACCAAGCGCTTGTAGGAATTGGTGGTGGGGTTGGTAAAGGCACACAGCGCCTGGCAGTGTTTCAGAATACCGCCGATGGCATACAAGGCCTCCTGGGAAACCCCGGCGTATTTGTCGCCGGCAAACAGCGGCTGATCGCCGTTCCAGATGCTGATGTGAGTGTGCATGCCGGTGCCGTTATCCTCGAAGAGCGGCTTGGGCATGAAGGTGACGGTGTGGCCGTTGCGGTAGGCCACATTTTTGAGGACATACTTAAACCACATCAGCTGATCGGCCATCTGCAGCAGGGGCTTAAAGCGCATATCGATTTCCGCCTGTCCGGCTGTGGCGACCTCATGGTGCTGGGCTTCGATTTCGATCCCCAGGGCCTCCAGGGTCAGGACCATGTCGGAGCGTAAATCCTGAAATTTGTCCATGGGCGGAACCGGAAAATAGCCCTCTTTGGGGCGCGGTTTGTAGCCCAGGTTGGGGCCTTCATCGCGACCGCTGTTCCAGCTGCCTTCGATGGAGTCAATTTCATAGAATGCGCCGAACCGTGATGATTCAAACCGGATGTCATCAAAGATAAAAAATTCCGCCTCCGGGCCGATGTAAGCAACATCGCCAATTCCGGTGCTTTTCAAATACGCTTCTGCTTTGCGGGCAATATTCCGCGGGTCGCGGGTATAGGGCTCCCGGGTCACCGGATCGGCGATATCGCAGATTAATGTCAGGGTGGGGGCCTTATAAAAGGGATCCATCTTGGCGGTAGCGGCATCCGGAATCACCAGCATGTCACTGGCGTGAATCGGCTGCCAGCCGCGAATACTCGATCCGTCGAAACCGAAGCCGTCTTCAAAACTGGATTCTTCCAGTTCGCCGATCGGCACGCTGAAATGCTGCCAGAGTCCCGGAAAATCCATAAACCGCAAGTCAACCAGCTTTGCACCGTTTTCTTTTGCCATGTCCAATACTTCTTTGGGGGTCATTTTTCTTTCTCCTTTATTTTAGTTAGATCGTTGATCGGTTAAAATGTTGCCTTCTGTTCTCTGTCATCCGCCATCAGTTAGACCGCATCACTGCCGGTTTCGCCCGTTCTGACGCGCACGGCCTCTTCGACCGGTATCACGAAAATCTTGCCGTCGCCGATTTTGTTGGTATTGGCGGCTTCGCGGATCTTTTGCACGACCTGCTCGGTGCGATTGGCTTCCACAACGATCTCAATTTTTATTTTGGGAATAAAATCCACCACATATTCAGCCCCGCGGTAGATTTCCTTATGTCCCTTTTGCCGGCCGTAGCCTTTGACCTCTGAAATCGTCATTCCCTGAATGCCGATTTCATTCAGCGCTTCTTTAACGTCATCCAGTTTGAAGGGCTTGATGACCGCTTCAATTTTTTTCATAAGTGTTCCCCTCTTTAGTTTATTGAAAATTGAAGATTGCAAATTGAATATTCATGGATGTCGCTGTGCTCCGTCCTGATCAATATTGGTCCGCTGCAGGCGGACCTTAATATTCAATATTCAATCGAAAATATTCAATCGTTACAAGTTAGTGAAGATATCTCAATCCAATTATTTTTGTCAAAAATTTCCCAATAATAAAATCACGGATCTATGACGCTTGAATCTCGAAGGCCCTTTCACCGTGCAGGGAATTGTCGAGGCCGATGATTTCACTTTCGGCTTCCACCCTGAGGCCGCCGGTTAAAAATTTGGTTATATACGTGACAATCAGGGTTCCGACGGCGGTAAATACGGCGGTGGCGACAATCGACACGATTTGGATCCAAAGTTGTTTCGGATTGCCGTAAAACAGTCCGCGTCCGGCCTCATTGATGGCCGGGCTGGCAAACAGTCCGGTGGCCAAGGCGCCCCAAATTCCGCACATGCCATGCACGCCGAAGGCATCCAGCGAGTCGTCATAACCCGCTTTTTGCTTGATCTTGGCGACACTGTAATAGCCAAGCAAGCCGGCACCCAGGCCGATGATCAGCGCGGCCGGCAAATTGACAAATCCGGCCGCCGGGGTGATCGCAACCAGCCCGGCCACGATGCCCGAGGCCAGGCCCAGGACGGTTGGTTTTTTGTCAACCAGCCACTCAGCAAACATCCACGCCAGGGCGCCCATGGCGGCCGAGGTGTTGGTTACCAGAAAGGCCGAACCGGCAATCCCGTCCGCCGCCAGCTGGCTGCCGGCATTAAAGCCAAACCAGCCAAACCACAATAAAGCCGCCCCCAGGGCAGTCAGTGCGATACTGGATGGGAACATGGCTTCTTTGCCATACCCGATTCTTTTGCCCAGCACCAGCGAAAGAACCAGGCCGGCGACACCGGCATTAATATGAACCACGGTACCGCCTGCGAAATCGAGCGCCCCCATGCTACCCATCCAACCGCCGCCCCATACCCAATGGGCGATCGGGCAATAAATAAAGGTAATCCATAGAATCGTAAATACAATCCATGACGAAAATTTCATCCGATCGACAATCGAACCCAGAACCAGCGCAACGGTAATGCAGGCAAAAGTCATTTGAAACAGGGCGAAAACAAAAGTCGGGATGCTTCCTGAGAGGCTGTCCACGCCGATGCCGGCCATGAAAACATTTGACAAACCGCCGATGATGCCGCCTTTATCCGGACCGAAAGACAAGGTGTAGCCCCACATCATCCAGGTAATGCTTGTCAGGCAATACGCAACAATGGTCATGGCAAGGGTGTTCAGCAGGTTTTTATAGCGGGACATGCCGCCGTAAAACAGTGCCAGACCGGCCGGCGTCATCATCATTACCAGCGCGGTCGATACAATGATCCAGGCCGTGTCGCCGGAATTCAAACCATCCGCAGCCAGCGCTGAAGAAAACGGCACGGCCAGCAGAATCGCAATTGTCATTAATCGTTTAATTTTCATATTTTGAGTTTCTCCCCCCTATTTTATTGAAGATTGCAGATTGAAGATTTAATGATAGAATACCTCAAATCTTCAATCTTCATTCTTCAATCTTCATTGTCTTAATTTGCGGCAGTCGATCCAATACAGCCTTTTTTATAGCTTCCACTTGATCTTCCGAATCCACTTTTTGCCCGTTAAGATCCCGCACATAAAAAACATCCACCACCTGGTCGGCTTTGGTTGCGATTTTGGCGACCCAGATGTTCAGATTGCAATTAAAAAGCGCATCCGTGACATTGAAAAGCAGCCCCCGGAAATCATAGGTAAACACTTCAATGATCGTAAAAAAGCTGGAGCTCGTGTTGTCGACCGTGATGCGGTGGGGTATGCGCCGCATCCTGGGGTTGGTCCGGCGACGGGTAGCTGTTTTTTTGCCAAGCGCTTTTGTCAGGTTCAGGTCACCGGATAAAGCCGCGGCCAGATTTTTGGCGGTCTTTTGCCACTTTTCATCTTCCATTATTTGATCCGGCGGGGGTTTGACCTCGAAGATATCCAGCCCGATATTATTGCGCCAGGTAAACGCCTGAACATCCAGAATGTTGATGTTGTTGAGGGTAAATACCCCGGCTATTTTAGAAATAAGGCCGGGACGGTCCTTAGCGCAAATCGTAACCGAGCGGGTGTTGGCCGCGGTCGAGCGCTCGATGTTCCATAAAAAGTCGGCCTCGCCCAGCTGTTCGAATAGCTTGATATGCTGCAGCATGGAGCTGGTCGGCATATACAGGCGATACCGCGGTGACATATTGTCAAACAGGGCGGCCATGTCATCTTTTGCTTTGCGGGTGGAAACCGACCCGATGATGTCCATTCGCTTCTGCTCGACAATGTTGACGGCCGCTTCAGTAGCCAATTCGCCTTTTTCCAGCACGTTGAGAATTTTCAGAAAAAAGTCTCTCAAGAGGGCTGCCGTCCAGTCATTCCAGGCCATTGGACCGGTTGAGATCGAATCGGCCACGGTTAGAAGATACAGCATTTTCAACCGTTCAACATCCTGGATCTTTCTGGCCGTGAATATGGCGGTTTCCTCGTCGTGGATATCCCGCCGGGTGGCTCTTTTGATCAGGAACAGGTGGTTTTGAACCAGGAACTCAACACTGGCGACATCCGCGGCATTCATTCCTTTTTTGGCAAGGATTTTTTTAACGATGCCGGCGCCTTTGGCGGCATGATCGTCATTTTCATCGCCCTTACCGACATCGTGCAGCAGCGCGGCCCAAAGCAAGATCCTTTTGTTTTTAAGCTCCCGGTAGATCTGCCCGCATAACGGCTCCAGACTGTTCTCTTTTTTGAATCCAAAATTTTTAAGCGTGTGAACTGTTCGCAACAAGTGCTTGTCCACCGGGTAAAGATGATATTCATCATATTGGATGCGGTTGATGATGTTGCTGAATTCGGGAATAAACCGCACCAGAAAACCGGTGCTCAGCATTTCATTCAAGACATTAAAAGTCGGTGCCGGAGCTGCCAGAATACGTTCGAAAGACTGGACCATCGGTTCAGAGGCGCGATATTTTGCCGTCACCAGATTGGAAAATTCTTTGACCAGGCGCTTGGCTTCCGCACTGAGCGGAATTTTCAAGCGCACACTTTCTTCAAATATTTTTATCAAAAGATCCGGTGAATCCACTATTTTCTCAGGTGCGGCAAAATTAAGCATGCCCCACTCACTGACTTCAAGCCCTTCAACTTTGCTTTGCTTCTGTGATTTTCGTCTGCGTTTGCGCTTTTTCTCGAGGCCCAGTTCATACAGAAACATCAGATGCTGCTGTTTCAAAGCTTCCATGCGGCCGTGCAACTCGCCCAGAAACCGTTCGACCGGCTGCTGGCCATTGCTTTTTTTATATTTCATGGTTTCAGCCAGCTTGATCTGGTTTTCAAAGTGCAGCTGATCGTATTTTCTGCCGCACAGGAAATGCAGGCGGTTGCGAACTTTCCAGATAAAGGCCAGGGAGCGTTTTAAGGTCTGAAACTCTTCGTAGGACAGCAGCCCCAAGTATTCCAGGTCCCGGGTCTGTTTGATGTTAAACTCAATTTGGCCGATCCACAGCATGGTATGATAGTCCCGCAAACCGCCCTGGCCCTCCTTGAGGTTGGGCTCGAGCAGGTAGGCCGAGTCCCCGTAATGGGCATGACGCATTTCGTTATTCTCAACCAGCCAGTTGATTAGGGTGCGGGACTTTTTGCGAATCACCTTCTCCCGCAGCTGATTCATCAGATCGGAATATATATGCGACCACCCACAGATGAAGCGTGCATCCAGCAGCGGGGTCAATATTTCAAAATGCCGGCCGGCAAGGGCGATACATTCTTTGACCGACCGGGTAGCATAACCAACCTCAAGTCCAATATCCCATAAGGGATAGACAATCTCGCGGATCAGGTTTTCGGCTTGATCCGGCACCTTTTTTTTAAACAAAAACAGCAGATCAACGTCGGAATGAATGCACTGCTCTTCCCGGCCATAGCCGCCCAGCGCGATGATGGCATACGGATTTTTGCTGATATCCATGCGGGGACCGACCATGCTGGTCTCAAAGGCCTCGATGAAATACGCATCCAGCAAGCGGGCATGCTGTTTCAGAAAGTCCCGTACTTTTCCCAGAAAAAGGCGGTCAACCAAATCCCGGGTTTTCTGCTGCAGCTGAGCCGATGCATGTTCGTAAATGTCGTCCATATGAAATTATGCTGTGAAATTATGCTGTTTCAATCCATTGGAATTAATCAATCCTGTATCAGCAACATGTATGCCATACCCGGATTGCTCTTATTTACCCGCATTATTTCAGTATGTTATAATAGAACTTGGGCGAATATTTTAAAATATGAAAGTTACAAAATTGGAAGAAACCGGTTAAAAAAGTTACAAATTTGTATTGTTAATTTTTTAATGTGTTTTCGAACTTTGGAGCTGTCCAGTTGAATTTTAGAATATTATTGTTTAAGTTTGGTAGATTTGGGATATTGAATTTATTCGAAAACACTTTGGTAGATTTCGGCAACCCTTTTTTGCAGGCGGTCGAATTTAGCGCGGGAAACCGTGGCCGGTTTTTCCTGGAGGCTGAGTTGATGCGCGACGGCGCGATAGATTAAATAGGCATGTTTGAGCTGATGGGCGGTTACCTCATCCATCGTACCGGTTTCCATCAGGGTTTGAAGCAGGCGAACATTGTCGGTCCATTGCAGCAGGCCGGGATGTTTGTGGGAATTTTGCAGCACCAGAAACTGCACCAAAAACTCGATGTCGACCATGGCCCCGACGTCCTGCTTGAGGTCAAACACGCCCGCCTGCGGTTTCAACAATTCTTTGCGCATTCTTTCGCGCATCCGAACGACTTCTTCTTTTAGTTCGGGACCCGACCGCTGCCGAGCGAGAACCGTGGCGCGGATCTTTTCAAAGCGGCCGGCAATCAGGTCATCGCCGCATATCGGTCGGGCCTTAATCAGCGCCTGATGCTCCCAGGTCCAGGCATCTGTTGCCTGGTAATCGCTGAAAGCATCAATGTGGCTGACCAGGATGCCCGAACTGCCGCTGGGTCTTAAGCGCATATCGATTTCGTAGGCTTTGCCGGCCCGGGTATGCGCCGTCAGAATGTGGATGACCCGCTGGCCGAGGCGGTTGAAAAATTGAGCACTGTCGATGGCGCGCTTGGCACCGCTGGTTTGCTCATGGGTACCGGCATGCAGAAAAACCAGGTCTAGATCCGAACCGTAGCCGAGTTCCAGCCCGCCCAATTTGCCGTATGCGATAACGGCAAACCCCCTCCGGCAGGGTTTATCGCCCAGCCGGCAGGCCGGGGTGCCGTGTTTTGACACCAGATGGTTGAAGGCCAAATCAACCACTGCATTGAGAATGGTTTCGGCAATTTCGGAGAGATAATCGCTGACCCGCATCAGGGGTAAGGTGCCGCTGACATCGGCCGTTGCCACCCGCAGGACATTGATCTGTTTGAAAATGCACAGCTGTTCAATCTGGTACTCGAGATCGTCCGGCGGGATCAACGCCAGGCGATGCTGCAGAGCCTTTTTCATCTCGTTTTTTTGCGGCGGTTGATAGAGGGTGCGCGGGTCAAGCAGTTCATCCAGCAGCACCGGATGGTGCGCCAGAAACGACGCAATCCAGGGGCTGGCAGTCGAAAGTTTCACCAGATGGGAAAGCGCGGTCGGGTTTTCCAGCAACAAGGCCAGATAGCTGGTGCGTCTTTCAATGGCTTTAATGAGATCGATGACCCGCCGCAAGGTAATCAGCGGATTTTCGCAGGTACCGATCTCTTTTATAAACCGGGGCATTAATTTGTCCAGACGCCGGCGGCCTTTAGGGCTCAGGGCCCGTGTTTCCGGATCGTTTCTCAAATACTCGAGCAGCCCCAGCACCTGTTCCGGCTGATCGTAACCTAACGCGGCCAGCGTTTGGCCGGCCTGGCGGCTTTCCATCACGTTTTGCCAGACGCTGTCCAGGGAAACTTCCGATGCCTGGGGCCTGTCCCCGGCAGCACCGGATTCCAAAAGCAGCTGGAAATGACCGTGGACCCGGTCCCGATGATGCTCTAAGGTCGCATGAAATGATCC
This sequence comes from uncultured delta proteobacterium, assembly GCA_963710795.1. Taxonomy (GTDB): domain Bacteria; phylum Desulfobacterota; class Desulfobacteria; order Desulfobacterales; family JAFDCJ01; genus JAFDCJ01. The sequence continues at coordinate 70,187 of CAVQBT010000022.1, read as the reverse complement.
GGCATCGGCAAAGCCCATGGATGCCGTCAGGCGCAATTGACCGCCGACACTGGACGGCAGCTGGTGGGTTTGCTGATCGGAATACTCCTGCAGCCGGTTTTCCGTATGTCGTAAAAACACATAGGCATCGGTCAGTTCACGGCATACCTGCTGCGGAATATGATGCTCGCCGGCCAGCGCTTTGAGTACTTTTAATATGCCGGTTTCCTGCAGGGCCGGTGTCACGCCGCCGCGAATCAGCTGGAAAATCTGACCGAAAAATTCGATTTCCCGAATGCCACCCGGTCCGAGTTTGATATTGTTTGCCATGCCCTTGCGTTTGACTTCCAGGGCGATCATCTGCTTCATTTCTCTTAAAGATTCAAAGGCGCTGTAATCCAGATAGCGGCGGTAGATAAACGGATGCAGTCGTTCAAGCAGAAAATTTCCGGCGGCTTTATCGCCGGCCACAATTCTGGCCTTGATCAGGGCATAGCGCTCCCATTCGCGGCCCTGTTCCTGATAATACCGTTCGATACCGTTAAAATCCATGGCCAAAGGCCCGCTTTCACCGAAGGGCCTGAGTCTGAGATCCACCCGGAACACCAGGCCGTCTGCCGTTGGTTGACCGATGACTTTTATTAATCGGCGGCCCAGCCGGGCAAAGAAATCTTCGTTGCTCAGGCTGCTTGCGGTGCCGCGGGTTTGGCCGCTGCTGGGATAGGTGAAGATCAAATCCACATCGGAGGAAAAGTTCAACTCCCGGGCGCCCAGCTTACCCAGCCCCACAATTACCAGCTCCTGTTTCGAACCATCCCCGGCCGTCGGTATTCCGAATTTGTCACACTGCCACTGATACAGTATTCTGAGGGTTTGATCCAGACAGGCATCCGCAAAAGCCGAGAGCGCGCTCATGGTTTCGGCCAGATCCGCCCAACCGGCTAAATCGCGCCAGGCGATGCGGACCATCTCGCGGCGACGATAACGGCGCACCCGGCCCCGCAGGGTATCTTCATCGTTGACATCTGCCAGCAGTTCAGCAAATCTGCGGTGATAGTCGCCCGGCGTGGGATTTTGATTCAGATCACCACTGTCGATGAGATCGGCCAAAAGGGCCGGCTCGCGGGTGCAGCCGGCGGCCACGAAATCACTGAAGGCAAATACGCGCTTGATGCTATTGAGAACTGCGGAATTGGTGATCGGCGGAATTCCGGCGGCTTCAGCCGCGTTTTCAAAGGCCTGCCAGCGGTTTTGGGACTCTTCAGCTAGCGATTGAGGGAGGTCTTCTGGCAATGCAAGCAATCCGTTGTGAAATAGTTTATTTAATGAACTTCCTCGCGGCAAGCCACGGGGTATCAATGAAGGATAAATTCCATCCTATCGCAGCAAGCTGCGGGGAATTAAACCCGACAGATTTCGCAATCTCCATCTCACATTCATTCTAATCTGTGTAATCTGCGAAATCTGTGGATTAAAATTGACTAAAATGACTAAAGTTAAGGTATTCTATCGATCTAATCCAAATAGAGGCAACCGGTATCTTTGTAATTTTACAAATATCAGGCTGGCTGCCAAGTCTAAAGCATCAATATAAATTAGATTGAGCAGAGCGAAACCTTAATTTTAGGCAATTTTAAATTTTAGTTCACTTTAGCTCATTTTTTTCCTGAAAAGGGCTAAACTATATAACCTTTGAACCCTGAACCTGGAACCGATGATTTTAAATCAACCCTTGCGCCTGCCATTGTCTTAACCGACTGTAAGCGTGATTGGCATAATTACCCTGCGTCACTGTTTGTAAATAGCGCTGGTATTCTTTGCCTGCCTGGGGGTATTTTTTCATCCCTTCATAGCAGTAGCCTTTAAAGAAAAGGGTGTTGGGATTGCCGGAAAGCACGTTATCGTAGCGCTTGAATTCTTGCAGGGCGCCGTCATAGTCCTTTAATTTAACTTTAGCAAAACCGCTCAAATGATAGGCCTGGGCCTCCTGGGGATAGGATTGCTGGGCCATCTCAGCATACTGGCGACCCACCGCCCACTTTTTTTGGACCAACTGGCTTTTGGACATCATGACCAGGGCGGTATAGTCGGTGGGAGCCTTTTTGAGAGCCTTGCGCAAATGCATGTCGGCCGCTGAAAAATTTTTATTCGCCATTTCCTTCTCAGCCAGTTGCATTTGTTCGATGGCGCCTTTTTGGGCCCGCAATCTGGCGGTATTGTCCAGATAACGTTCCCGGTATAATGGATTTTTTTTAGCCGCTTTGTATTTGGTTTCGGCAGTCTGAACCGCGGTCTGGTAGCGCTCCTGGCTCATGGGATGGGTGGCAAACATAAGCTCGATCGCACTGGGCCGGTCTTTGCCCATGCTATTGAGCATATCCATCAGTCCGATCATGCCCGCGGTGCTATAGCCGGATTGCACCATATATTCCATGCCCAGGGCATCCGCCTGCCGCTCGTTGTCGCGGCTATAAGATGCCAGCAATGCGCCGGCACCGACCTGACCCAGCTGGGAAGCAATGTTTCCGTAAAATGCCCCCTGGGTGCCGGCTGCGGCGGCAAGCCCTCCGACAACCGCCTGGGTGAGCATGCCCTTTGACATTTGCTCGGCGGTGTGTCTGGCATTGACATGGCCCAGTTCGTGTCCCAGCAATGCCGCCAGCTCAGCCTCATTATCCAGCGCAAGTAAAATGCCGCGGGTGCAGGCAATGCTGCCGCCGGGAAAGGCATAAGCGTTCACATAGTTGGCATTGACCACCTGAAAATTGTATGGCATGTGAGTGCGGTGGCTGCGAGTTGCCATTTTTTTGCCGGTACGATCCAGGTAGTTGTTTAATTTTTGATCCTGGGTCTTTCCGTAATCCGCCGAAAATTGATAGGGTGAGTATTGTTTGTCAATCTGAATTTCCTGATCTTCAGATACCAGCATCAGTTGACTTTCACCGGTCACGGGATTGGTGGCGCATCCGGCCATTAAACCGGCGGCCGCCAATGAAGAGAGCCACATAAATTCCCGGCGGGTCATTGCATCTTTCTTTGGGAAAAGGCGATCGTTCGTCGGCCATTGAACCCCCTGATCCGGATAGGCCGGAATTGACTATTGAATCGTTACGGGATCATTTTATAAGTTTCCATTAATCGATTTCCCAGCGTTGCCGCAAGCTGCTTCAAAAAAATCAGGCCGTTGGCCGGATCGTCTTCCAGTATTTTGCCAAGGTTTTTACGGTCTGCTATCAGCAGCTTGGTCGGTTCCGCGCATTCGGCCGAGGCCGAATATACATCTCTTCCGATTAAGCTCGACCAGCCAAAGGCTTCGCCGTTTCGGCCGACATCGTAGACCACCTGGCTGCCCCCGCCAACACTCAGCTTGACCTGGCCGTTAAGCAGGATGTAAAAGTGGCGCGCCTCATCGTTTTCATGAAACAGTATATCTCCTTTTTCATGGGATACCATGTGACATATATCCATGAATTTTTTAACGAAATCCATGCTGGTTCCCAAAAGTAGATCTGATTGTTTGATTAACATAACCGCTCCCTTACACACAACGTCACAAATGATTGAATATTTATATCTGATTTTTTTTTAGTTATGGGGCAAGCATTCATTTATAAAATAAAGTGTCCGGCATGTCAAAATAAAAGGTACCTTTGTACCTTGCCTGCCCTGCGCAGACTGTCGGGCGAAAAAGGCAATCCCGATCCCCAGAACCCTTGGGCCCAGAACCTTGAACCTCTGAACCGGGAACCCCATTGTTTTTTATTACATTTTTGTAATAAAATTCGGCATTAAAAAACATTAATGCAATCCAAACTGATCGCTTGCAGGTTCAGGGTTCAAGCCCGCCCTGGCGCGACTGGATATCAAGCGGATCGACCGAACTGCTATATTGTGGCATGTCTATTGCTATATAAATTAGCATTCAGACAAAGCGACGGGCAGGATTCTGTATTTTTAGGGCGCGAAATTTGTTAATTTTAGTATTTTCATAATCCAAAAAAAAATGGTATAGGTACAGGTTCAAAATATCGAATTTTATAATTGGGCACCTAAGTCGTCTTCTTGGATTTAAGATAAACCATGCCCACGCGGGCACTTCAAAAAGTGTTGGATGGCATTGTAATATACATTAACGTTTAGCCCCTGTCAGCTTGACAGGGATACCAGCCTATCAAATGCCCCCGTCTTTTACATGCTTGCCCGAAGATATTCTAACATTGAAAACCTGGTCCGTCGGGCAAGTCGAAGATCCCCCTGTCGGGGATCGGAGATATTTGGCTGTGCCGTGAACATATGCCATCATTCCACTATTCCATTGGGGTCAAAGTCGACCTTTTCGGGGTGGACCAAAGCCGAGCCCACCGGGCTCGGATTCTTTACTTAATGGTAAAAGGAGCGAATAGCTATGTGCCGTCTATTTTCCATAACCAGCAAAGATCCATTGTCTCCCATGGTGGCCCTGGAGGCTCTCGATGTGATGCGGGAAGGTCACGACTGTTCCGGTGTCGGGATTTTTTTACGTGATCTGGCCGGACCGTTCGAGGACATGAAGGATGCACCCATTTTATCCGGAATTTTCAGCGATTCCGGAATCCGCCGCCTGGATTCTTTTATGATGGATATCGGGTTTATGACCAAATACAAGATTTCCATTAAATTACCCAAGATTCCGCCGCCGGGAGTACCCAGGCGTGATGTTTATTTAGTCCGCGCCTACGAATATCCCGAGGAATGGGAAGGCTTAAGCCGGGACGAATTGTATGAAAAGCTCTTGATGACCCGGCTGCAGCTCAGAGCCATGGGCGAGGAAAAAAACGACATGATCGTTTATTCCTTCTGGCCGGATGTCATTATGATCAAGGAAATCGGAGATCCGATGCTGGTGGCGGAGCATTTAAACCTTGACCGCAAGGAGCTGCATGCCCGGGTCATCATGGCCCAGGGCCGGCAGAACACAAACTACGCCATCACGCTCTATGCCTGCCACCCGTTCTTTATTCAAGGCTACTCAACCATGACCAACGGGGAAAACACCGCCTTTGTTCCGATCCGATCCTATCTCGAATCGCGGAATTTTCCCGGATACACCGGATATCAATCGGATTCGGAAGTCTTCACCCATATCCTGCATTACACGATCAAAAAGCTGGGTCTGGGCATTGAAGCCTATAAGCACATCATTACCCCGCTGCAGGATAACGATCTTCAAAGTCATCCCAACGCCTATTTCTTAAAAAATCTGAAGCAAACCTGCCGGCAGTTGATCATCGATGGACCCAATTGTGTCATCGGCTGTCTGCCGGATCACAGTGTTTTCATGGTGCAGGATCGCAAGAAACTCCGACCGGGAGTGGTCGGCGGAAGACCCGGAATATACGCATTTGCTTCGGAAATTTGCGGCCTGGATTCGGCGATTCCCAATCGCGATAAACACAGCGACCTGCAGCCGATGCACTTGGATACGGTCGTTGTCGGTCCGGATCGACAGGAGGTGTCAATATGCTCCCAGACAGACCCATTACCCCTTCCACATTAAGTGTTAAAGACCTTCCGTGGCAGATTATATGGAATAAGGACAAATGCACGCTTTGCGGCAAATGCACGGCCGTGTGCCCCGTCAATGCCATTGAGTTTGCGGTGTTTCGCAAGCGTGAGTTTAAGCCGCCGGTCGGATTTAGCGAGGCACCCGCCGGTGTCTATAAATCGTACTACGGTATCCGCCAGAAAACCGATCCGGCATATAAGTGTGTGGGTTGCGCCATGTGCAACATGGTATGTCCCAACGATGCCATCGCACCGGCCCGCGCGGATGAGACCGACAAACTGCGGTTTCATGGCGACCGGGGCGGGCAGGCCCGCCGCAGAGGCGGACGGCGCAATGTCAAAGGCGGGGTGCTGGACCAGCTGAAATTTATCCGAATATCCATGCTGACCGACCCCGCGCTGGATGCGGGACGCCATGAATTTGAAATGCGCACCCTTCTGGGACGGGTATTGTCCCCCGAGGACAATCTGAAATTCATGCAAAACAACGGCTGGATTCCGCCGGTTCGAGAAATTTATCCGCTGGTGATCGGCAGCATGTCGTTTGGCGCCCTGTCGCCCACGATGTGGGAAGGACTTCAAATGGGGATTGCCTACCTCAACGAAGAATTGGGGATGCCGGTGCGTATCTGTACCGGTGAAGGCGGATGCCCGCCGCGCCTGTTGCGCTCGCGGTTTTTAAAATACGTTATTTTGCAAATCGCCAGCGGATATTTCGGCTGGGACGAAATCATTCATGCCCTGCCCGAGATGAAGGAGGATCCGTGCGCCATCGAAATCAAATACGGGCAGGGTGCCAAGCCCGGTGACGGCGGTCTGTTGATGTGGTACAAGGTCAACAAACTGATCGCCGCCATTCGAGGCGTGCCGACCGGTATCAATCTGCCCAGTCCGCCCACTCATCAAACCCAGTATTCGATTGAGGAGTCCGTGGCCAAAATGATCCAGTCCATGTACATGGCCTGGGGCTTCAGGGTGCCGGTTTATCCGAAAATTTCGGCGACTTCAACATCACTGGCTGTTTTAAACAACCTGACGCGCAATCCATACGCCGCCGGTCTTGCGATCGACGGAGAGGACGGCGGTACGGGGGCCGCTTACAATGTATCCATGAACCACATGGGGCATCCCATTGCCAGCAACATCCGCGATTGCTACCTGAACCTCGTTAATATAGGCATGCAGAACCAGGTGCCGCTGTTTGCCGGCGGCGGCGTCGGTAAAACCGGGAACCTGGCAGCCAATGCCGCCGCGCTCATTATGCTGGGAGCCAGCGGGGTTCAAATCGGAAAATATATCATGCAGGCCGCAGCCGGATGCCTGGGATCGGAATCAGATCGCTGTAACATCTGCAATATAGGACTTTGTCCGAAAGGAATTACGTCCCAGGATCCGCGACTTTATCGGCGCTTAAATGCTGAAGATGTGGCCCAGCGCGTGGTGGATGTGTACTTGAGCTTTGATACCGAACTGAAAAAAATAGTTGCACCGCTGGGGCGCTCCACCTCGCTGCCGATCGGGATGTCGGATGCCCTGGGTATCAATGACCGGGCCGCGGCCGAAAGGTTGCAGGTTAAATATGTCGTGTGAACTAAGGTTCAGGGTTCTGGGTTCAAGGTTCAGGGTTTCTGGGTTCAAAGGTATTAAATAATAGATTGCCAAGAGGCATAAGGTTTAAGGTATAGGGTTTAGGGTAAAAGTTATCCGATACAATTCGCATTCCACCTTATACCTTATACCATTGAGATTTCAGCAATGAGCATAAAAAAGCATACGACCTCGTCAGAAAAAAGATATTGGAGTTAGGATATGTCCAACCAGGAAATAAAAGGCAATTCCGCCGTGCATAAAATTGCCGGGAAAGTTGCCGGGGAACGGGTTGATTCCCGGATTATTGAAGAACAGATTCAGGCGGCAGTCGAACAGGGACACCGCAACCTGCGAATCGAGGCTTTCGGCCAGCACGGCATCGGCGGACGTCTGTGGCGGGCCGGTGATGAAACGATTCACATTGAAGTCATGGGCCAGCCCGGACAGCGGGTCGGTTCCATGGGATTTGCCAATACCGTAATCGAGGTGCAGGGACCGGCGTCCGATGATGTGGGGTGGTTGAATGCCGGAGCTCAGATCGTGGTGCATGGCAATGTCGGCAACGGATGTGCCAATGCCATGGCCCAGGGGCATATATATGTGGCCGGCAACATCGGCGCCCGGGGCATGACCATGACCAAACAAAATCCGCGTTTTGATCCGCCGGAGCTCTGGATTCTGGGCTCAGCCGGCGATTACTTCGGCGAATTTATGGCCGGCGGCATTGCGGTGATCTGTGGTTATGAAGCCCAAAACAGTGAAAATATTCTCGGCTATCGGCCGTTTGTCGGAATGGTCGGCGGAAAAGTGTTCTTCCGCGGTTCCCATGGCGGCTACAGTGACGCTGATGCCAAGCTGGTCACCTTAGGTGATGAAGACTGGAACTGGCTGCTTGAAAACATCCGCATTTATCTCGATCGCATCGGGCGTTCGGAATTGATCACTCCGTTTTCCGATCGCAGCCAGTGGCAGCTGATTGTCGCGCGCACGCCCCAGGAAAAAATCACCCGTCCGATGCGATCGATGGGGTCTTTTAAATCGCAAGTCTGGGATCAAGAGCTCGGTCGGGGTGGACTGATCGGAGACCTGACTGATCTGGACCGCAGTCCGATTGCACTGATAACTTCAGGGCACTTGCGCCGCTTTGTCCCGGTCTGGGAAAACCGGACCTATGCCGCACCCTGCGAGGCATCGTGCCCGAGCGGGATTCCCGTGCAGCAGCGCTGGCAATTGATCCGGGAGGGCCGGGTTGATGAGGCCGTCGATCTGGCGCTGGCCTACACCCCGTTTCCGGCCGCCGTCTGCGGCTACCTGTGTCCGAATTTGTGCATGCAGGCCTGTACCCGGCAGATTTCCGCCATGGCGCCGGTGGACACCACTCAGCTGGGCCAGGCCAGCATCAACGCCGCTTTGCCGGAGTTGCCGCCGGAATCGGATAAGAAAATTGCAGTTATCGGCGGCGGACCGGCCGGTATATCGGTCGGCTGGCAGCTGCGTCTGAAAGGACATCAGGTCGTCATTTATGAAATGGCGCCGGATATCGGTGGGAAATTTTCCCGTGTTATTCCTGAAAGCCGGATTCCCAAGGAGGTGATTGCCACCGAACTCAAGCGGGTTAAAGCGGTCTTGCCGCATGTTCATCACCAGCAGCCCCTGGCGGCCCGAGACGTCAAACAGCTGCGCGAAGATTATGATTTTGTAGTGATTGCCACCGGCGCGCAAAAGCCCCGGATGCTGCCGATACCGGGCAATGAAAGAGCGCTGACGGCGCTGGAATTTCTCGAAAACGCCAAAGCCGGCAATGCCGAAGTCGGCCGCCATGTCGTTATCATCGGTGCCGGCAATGTGGGGTGTGATGCGGCCACCGAAGCCCATCGTCTGGGTGCCGAACAGGTCACGTTGCTGGATGTGCAGGAGCCGGCCTCTTTCGGCAAAGAAAGACAAGCCGCCGAGCAGATCGGCGCCCAATTCAAATGGCCGGTATTCACCCGGGAGATTACCGACAAGGACGTGATATTGACAAACGGCGAGCAAATTCCGGCCGAAACGGTTATCATCTCTATCGGTGACGTGCCGGATCTTGATTTTCTGCCGGATGAGGTGGCCGCGGATAACGGTTTCATAAAAGTCAACGAACGTTTTTTAACGACAGATTCCAAAATATTTGCCATTGGCGATGTCGTCAGACCCGGGCTGCTGACCGAAGCCATCGGTGCCGGACGCATCGTGGCTGAGACTATCTGTGATATTCTGGCAGACAAGCCCCCGGAGGTTAAAAGACGCGAAATGATCGACCGCAACCGCATTACCCTTGAATATTTTGATCCCCGGGTTACTGAATACAGCGATTTGGATCACTGCGGGTCCCAATGTTCATCCTGCGGCGCCTGCCGGGATTGCGGAATTTGCGTGGCAATCTGCCCGCAGCATGCGATCAGTAAAATAGAGCCGGAAGGCTCTGAGTATGAATACGTGGTGGACAAAGACCGTTGTATCGGCTGCGGGTTTTGCGCCGGCGCCTGCCCGTGCGGGGTGTGGGACCTGGTTGAGAATACGCCGATTGGTTAAGTGCTCTGTTTTGAAAAGCGAACCGCAGAATATCGAATAATGAATATCGAATGCCGAAGTAAGGTATTCTATCATTTATATTTTTTTAATAAAAAGGGATAGAGCATAGCGATTCATTCCTTCGACATTCTGCGGTTCAGTATTCTGCGGTTCGATATTCGCTTTTAATAATTTTGCGATTTTTTTATACGTATGATTTAATATAATTCTAAAAAACGTCTAAAGAGGAGTCTATTGAACATGACCGACTTTGATAAGCCTCGCGAAGCCTGTGGTATTTTTGGTATTTGCGGACATCCTGAAGCGGCACCGATTACCTATTTTGGATTGTATGCGTTGCAGCACCGGGGGCAGGAAAGCGCCGGTATTGCAGTTTGCCGCGACGAGATGATCGATGAACATAAAGGCATGGGGCTGGTCTCCGATGTTTTCACGATGGACCAGCTCGATGAACTGACCGGGCACTGTGCCATCGGGCACGCGCGCTATTCCACGACCGGCAGCTCGGTATTGACCAATGCCCAGCCGTTTCTGGTTCGCCATCGGAATAAATCCTATGCCGTGGCCCATAACGGCAATATCGTCAATGCCCACACCCTGAAAAATGAGCTCGAAGAGGCCGGTTCCATCTTCCAATCCACCATGGACAGTGAAATATTTTTGCACCTATTTGTAAAAAACCTGATTTACGGTTTCGAAGAGGCGCTGGTGAACACGGTATCCCGTCTGGAGGGTGCATTTTCGTTTGTCATGCTGACCAGCCGGGAAGAAGTTATCGGGATAAAAGATCCTTACGGTTTCAGGCCGCTGGCCCTGGGCAAACTAAACGGAAATTACGTGCTGGCCTCCGAAACCTGTGCCTTTGACCTGGTTGAAGCGGAGTTTATCCGCGAACTGGATCCCGGTGAAATTGTCATTATCAATGCGGATGGTATCAAAAGCATAAAAACTCCGGCGGCCGCCCGGCGGGCTTTCTGCATTTTTGAATTCATTTACTTTGCCCGGCCCGACAGCACTATTTTTGGACAAAATGTTTATCTGACCCGCAAAGCCTTTGGTCGGCGGCTGGCCCAGGAGGCCCCCGCTGAGGCGGATTTAGTAATGCCTTTTCCTGATTCCGGAACCTATGCCGCCCTGGGCTACTCCGAGGAATCCGGCATTCCCTTTGAGATGGGAATGATCCGCAACCATTACGTGGGACGGACCTTTATTCAACCGACCCAGAGTATGCGTGATTTTGGTGTGCGCATTAAACTCAATCCGGTTAAAGAACTGCTCAAAGGCAAAGATATCATCATCATCGAAGATTCGATTATCCGGGGCACCACCATTAAAACCCGGGTAAAAGCCTTGCGCGAGTTGGGGATCGGCAAAGTGCACATGCGTGTCAGCGGTCCGCCGCATCGTTTCCCGTGCCACTACGGCATCGATTTTTCAACCCGCGGTGAGTTAATTGCCGCCCGCATGAGCGTTGATGAACTGACGGATCATTTGGGGCTGGATTCCCTGTATTATCTCAGCATCGATGGGCTGCTGAAAGCCAGCGGAATCGACCATCCGCAGGAAAATTTTTGCAAAGCCTGTTTTGACGGCTGTTATCCGGTGGATTTTGATGCCAATTTGTCTAAAGGCTGCCTTGAGGGTACCTAAGGCGGCCAAGCCGCAATTGACTATTGGATACTGAAAATTGAATATTTGGGTTTCGCCGGAGCGAAGCGCCCCGTTATTTTTCTGATAGTCGGTTTTAAAATTCCCAAAATTCACAACCGGAAATAGCCGATATTCAATACCTTTTCTCCGCTTTCAAATTTGGTTGATTGCCAGTTATCTATCTAATTTTTATATTAATATTATCCGTATCGCCGAATTACTGCTTGCCCTTTTACAAAATGAGGTATAAAATAAAATTCTGGATTACGTCGATAGATAACGGCCGGAGGATGCTATGCTCGAATCGAAATATTTAAAGGATAATATAGAAAATATTCAAAAACTGTTGGCAATTCCTGCTCTCAGAAATTTTGAAACCAAAAGCCTCCAAAAACTGCTCAGGCTAAGTAAAATTAGAGAATATGAAGATGGTGAACAGATCATCATGGAAGGTGATTTGGATCCATGGCTATATTTTTTGCTTTCCGGTAAATTAAGGATCAGCAAGGAAGGCATGGAGATTATTACCATCGATAAAAGGGGTGAAATCTTCGGGGAGATGCGAATTATCGACAGTATGAAACGATCGGCATCGGTCTATGCAGTCGGAAAAACGATCTGCCTGGCCGTGGATACATCCGCCAAAAACAGGATTTCCGATCAGGATACCATGGATGAAAAGCTGGATTTTCTGTTGTTGTTATACCGAATTTTTGCCGAATACATGTCCATCCGCCTGCGCGTAACCAATGAAGAATTGATAACCGCCAAAAAGAAAATCAAACGACTGCTGTCAAAAATATGACCCAGACCCAAACCGTAGCCTTTTCGAAGAATTCCACCAACCTATTCTTTCACATTCTGACGCAATGCAATTTAAAGTGCCGGCACTGTTATATCAATCCTGCGCAGCACGGCCAAAATACCTTGCCGCTGCCAACCATCAAGGCCTGGCTGGAAGCCTTTGCCAATAACAGCCACTCGAAGAATCTTATTTTTTTAGGCGGTGAACCCACCCTGCACCCGGAGCTGGCGGCGGCCGTAACCCATGCCCGCTGCCTGGGATTCGGCTCCATAACAATCGATACCAATGGTTACCTGTTTGGCGACATCCTATCCAAGGTCACGCCGGCCGAGGTCGATTATTTCAGCTTCAGTCTGGATGGCGCCACTCGCGATACCAACGATCGAATTCGAGGTAAGGGTTCGTATGACACCTGTTTGGCAGGTATTCGCCGTGCGATTGACAGGGGCTATACGACCAGCCTGATATACACTGTCAGCAGCAGCAATATTCATGAACTTGAGATGATGGCACCCTTGCTGGACCGTTTGGGAGTCACTAGATTCTTTATTCAGGTTATCGGTTTACGGGGAAAATCTGCCCTGGCAGCCGACGATTCCGAGTCCCGTAAATCACCTCAGGTTTCAAGGCCGCAGTGGTTGGCGACCGTTCCCGGGATCGCCCGGATGATTGCAGAACGCGGCATTAGCGTTACCTACCCAAAAGTATTTTTAAATGCAGCCGAAAAATTTGAATGTGCCGGTACCGTGGCTGACAATTATTTTGTGTTTCCCAACGGTAGAGTCTATCGCTGCCCGCTGTGTGAGGACTTTCCGATCCATAGCCTGTGCTTTCAGGAAAATCAATTGGTGCCGACCGCCAAACTCAATGAGCAGGATTTTTTTAAACTCGATATCCCGGAGGGCTGTGTCATGAATAAACTGATTCAGCCCCATAATATCAGTTACGATGAAAATGGGTTGCCGGAGTATAAAATTGCTTGCTGCCTACTAAAGGAAGAAGTCCATGGAGGTTGAACGCTTCGATATTTAGCACTTTGTGCGCCGAGCTACAACATCCCAATTTCCAAGCACCAAATAACAAATAAATCTCAAATCCCAATACGCAATGACCAAAAGTTGGTTATTTAAAGGTTTGTAATTTTGAATTTGGTTTTTTGGGATTTGTTTGAAATTTGTTATTTGTGATTTGCAGTACTCCGCAATTATCATCTGCAGATTTGGACTATGCCAACAATGCGCCAGCAAATTATCGCGCTATTAACTGAGGGTGAAATGGATGCCCGGGAATTGTCGCGGGGGGTGGGAATCAAGGAAAAGGAAGTCTATGAGCACCTGGCTCACATCGCCCGGTCGCTGGCGGCACAGGGAAGTAAACTGACTATCAGGGCCAGTGAATGCCTGCATTGCGGTTATGTGTTTAAAGACCGCCGGCGCTTTACCCGTCCCGGCCGCTGTCCGCGCTGCCGGCAGTCACACCTTACCAGCCCTCTTTATCACATCACATAGAAATGCCCAATATGAATGAATATTGAAGATTGAATAATGAATAATTGAGGTATTCTATCGTTTTAATCTGCATTTTAAATCAGACTGAAATCCTTAATTTGACATTCGTCATTATACATTCGTCATTTTTTATACCATTTGCCGTTGGCATCCTGCAGCCATTCGCCGGGTTGGGCTTTTTGGGAAATTTGAATTGCGCGATGTTTGCCGACCAATTCAACCGTCGTCCCCTGCTGTTTGGCGATGGCTTCATAAACCAGCTTACGGTCATTGTTTTCAGCTTCGACGACATCCGCTTTTTCTTTCTTTTTGCCGATAAATTCCAGATAGCCCATATTGTTCTCCCCGACCAGGCCTTTGTCTTTAAGGGATTCAATGGCCGGCAGACGGTCAATCATCCGCTGCTTGATTTCCCCGGAAAACGGATGACCATCGGTGATCATAAAACCCAGGATGAGAACCGGCAATATCGCAACGATTGTTCTAAGCTTCATGGTTAAATCTCCTTGGTGATCGAATCGGCGTGACCACGCTTTATTCGGTCGTTGATTGTTTGGGTTCAATCTTCTCTTTAGCCTTATCAATATCACCGAAAAAGTTATCAAGCGCCTTGTCGACCTTCACATTGACGTCAATGGTAATATGGATCGGCTTTATTTCCACGGGTGCCACCTCAATTTTGTGGTGGGTGCAGCCGGTCACAGCCAGGAAGAAAATTGCCGCCGGCAGCCAAAACGTTTTTCGTATCATGGGCAGTTGCTCCTTATTCTGATTTTTTCATCATATTAATGAGACCTTTATACTGCAGCAATTGGTTTAGCGGGAGCCGAAAGTTGACATCCAGGCGGATGCCCTGGAACGTTGACCCTTTGACATCCGCTTCGACTTTTACAAATCCACCGATATCCTTGCGGTAGACAAATGGAAGCGTTTTGGCGGGCTTGCCGTCCATCTGCATCTGCAGCAGCAACTCTTCGCCCTGTGACGTTAAATTCAGTTTGGCCCAGGAATAATCATAATCTTTTAAGGCTTCACTGGCAAGTTGCATTTGAACATGCTCAGGCGTATTGGGTGGAATGCCGGCCGTCAGGGTATCTGTTCCGGTGAGTCGAATCTTGCCGCCGGCTCCCGGTGTAGAATATAAAAATCCATCGTCAAAGCTGATTTTGCCGTTCGCAAAATGCAGCGGGATGCGACCGTTGACCGATCCCCGGCCTTCAGCCGCTGCTGCTACTCCGAACTGCCCCAATACTTTTGCCAGGTTCAGACGATCGCAGTAAAACGTTATACGATAGTCCTCAACGCCGGGGGACAGCCGCATCGATTGGGTCTCCACATGGCCGTCGCACCACAAAAAGCGAATATTTTCAATCAGAAAAGAGCGGACGGATTCGATCTGGAAATCAACGCTGCCCTTTTCGGCGATCAAATCGCCCAGCGAGAATTTGCTGAAAAGGATCCGCTGTCCGGGTGCACTGCGAATTTGCGGTAAATCCGGAAAATTGAGAGACATGCGAATCCCCTCGAGCGCCAGTTTATTTTGTGTTGACGATAATCGGCCGTCATTGAATTGCGCCTGCAATTTGCCGCTGAATCCACGGCCGTCCAGCGCAAAATCGCCGTCAAGGTCAAATATTCCGTTGATGCGAATTCCATTTGCTTGCGCGAAGAACTGGCCCAGATCAATCTCCGTTGCATCGGCCGGGCGGGCGAGATGGACGTGAACGCTGGCACCGGCAGATGCGCCTATGAATAATCTGGATTCGCCGCTGAAATTCAATTTCATCCCGGGCAACAGGGCGTTTTGTTGCCGACCCTCATAAGCAAAGCCGGCAGCTGTCTGGCGAATTTGACTGCTGATAGGGCCGAGTTCCATATCCTTGTATTTCAGATTGGCAACCGAAACACTGCCTTTGGCGGGATTTCCTGCCAGCGGCCAAATGAACGGTATTTTCCCCCGGGCGCCGCCGACCCGGACGCCGAAACGGGAAAATTGAGCGCCGGCACCGGCAAATTGCAATGCGCCCCCTAATGTCATCTGACGGACATCATCCCTGTTTAGTTTACCGGAAATCGCGACATCGTTAATTTTAATTTCACCATCTTTTAATTTTATGCCGGTATTGGGCGCGCGAAGGTCAAAGCGGACCTCCGTGGAACCGTTTGCCGCATTATCTTTGCGCGCCGTACCTTTTAATTGCAAATTGGGTATGTCAATCGATTCGGAACCGGAAATGATCCTAACTGCCGGTACGGTCAGCTTATAGGCGGCGTCAATATTTTCGGACTTGGCTGCGGCTGTAAGAGTAAACTCCGGAATGGATGATGTGATGGTATACGGTTCAATCTTTAAACGGACGGCTGCGTCGGTTGAACCTTCTGATTCTTGATTAGAAACGTCAAATTGCCAGTTGCCGGATTGATGATATACTGCAGAAAAACGACCCCGCAGCGAAATCGGATCCTGGAATTTTACCGGCAACCCAACCGGTCCGGTCTGCACGGGTGAACCCAAAGCGGCACTGAAATTACCGGAACTTTCGAGCGCTGCGGCAGTCTTTTTAATCGCAACGTCGATTCCGGCCAGGGTCAGTTGCATGGGGGCAACCATCGCTATTCGGCTGCCGCTCAACTGCCATTCAGTATCGCTTTTTCCGGTCAGATCGATGCGGAAGGGAACCGTCTCGCCTTCAGCGGCCCGGGCATTTTGAAGCTGAATTTCGCCGAACTTTATTTTAGCATGCTGCAGGGTCAGCGACGCATTGACCGCTGCAAGGCGCAACGGCGCCCACAGCACTTGCGCTGTTGCCTGCAGGGTCATTTCACCGGACAGCATAAGATGCGCCATCCGGCCGGTTATATCCGTAAAGCGATCCAGGTTCAGGGCTGCTGAATCGATATTGACCGCCGCCCGGTGTTGCGGTCGATCGACTTTGAGGGCCGCGGTGATTTTTTCACCGCGGAGATAAAAAGCCGCCACAGCATCTAGGACGTTAAAGTCGGAATCCTGCGGTACGATATCGAATTCAAAGGGTATCCGGTAGAATTGGTCATTATACCCGATCATTATTTGCGAATCGCGGATTTGCAGCCTGGCCAGAATTACCGGGGGCGCAGGAGTATTCGCGCTGGCCGTTTTTTTCTCCGGTCGCTGCGCAGCGGCAATCTTTTCGATATCAAGTCCGCGCAACTGGAATCGGCCGTTGGCCACTTCGCCGTGCAGGTCGATTCCGCTCAAGGTTATTTTATCAATTTTTCGTTGGTAAAGGCTCCGGGGAGAATAGTCGACCTGCACGGAGCGGATAACAATGGCAGGATTGTCCGGCGCTCCAATTCGCAAGTCCGCCAGATCGGCACCATAAAAGCCGATGTTGCGCAGGCTGACGGCAAAATCGGAGATGCCGGCATCCGCTGCCAGTTGCGGGATAATTCTGGTTTCTATATAAAGCGGCAGATAGAAATAAGCTCCGGTCAAGAGACAGATCAGCAGCAGGCTGAGCAAAAATATAAGCCCCCCGGTAATGGCTATTTTGCGTTTTAGCGACATGCTTCCTCAGACTTTTTGAATAAAAGAACTGCGCGTCATTCCGGCTCCTACGGAATCGTTTAAAATCACTTTGGCCTGTCTGAGCCGGTCGAGGTTCTGGTTTATTTTAAAACCTTGAATTTCATCCGCCTGCAGCGCACCCCGCTTGAGATCATAGGGCAGCCGCTGCATACACACCACCGAGCAGTTGCCGCGCTCATGCACATTGGTGACCATTTTGTTGGCCAGCATATCTGCCACCGCGGCTTTTATATGCTGCGGGTCCTCATCGAGAACCTGGGCCAAGGTCAATGGAATCATGGCAAAATTAGCCTGATGTTCAATAATCAGGTCAAAACTATCCAGTCCGAGGCCATTGGGGGCAAATAGATCGGTTAGATGGGGTTTCGCTCCACGGGTTGCATATAAAAAAACGCCTTTGCCGTCCATATCCCCAAAAATTTCATCCCCGACGTTCACGGCCTGGATATAATCGCCAAAGCAGCCGTGGGTCCGGGTTAAGGTGTCGATAATCCCGGATTGGGGCCGTTTAAAGATAAAATCCTTGCCGCTGTGAAGCATGACCTGCCCGCTTGAATCCGGCCCCAGATAAACCGATACAACGTTCCGGTATTTGCCTGATTCCACATAAGCTTTGGCGATTTGGGCCACCCGTTGTTCTTCGGCCTCGAGGGTCATGATATCAAAGGCAAAGGACTTACAATTGTGGTCATAAAATTCAATGGCTTCTTTGAACCGGTTAAATATACCGGCCGCGGCCTGCTCCGGGTACATCAATTCCACTAGCGCCTGTTGAACCCTGGCCGCTGTGGCCGGGACCCGGTAAACGAGACTGCCGAGCTGGTTGTCAATAATGATGCCGTCAATTTTAGCGTTTCCGTTTAACCGATAAATTTCAGCCGCAATTTCAGATGCAAGGTCTTTTTTAACCTTAAATCTGCTTTGCCGGTGACAGGCATAGCGTCCCGCAGTCTGCGCACCCTGATTGGTTCTCAGGGCAGTTGCCAGGGCATCATCGCCAAATATTATATTGGCGGTATCATCGGGTGGGAAGGCCTTGGCGCGGTGAATATTCTCCGCACCGATGATAATCGAAATGTCGCCGGACTGCAGGAAACCGTTCAGGGAGAGCATGAAAGCCAGCTCAACCGCAACATTAAAGCCGGGGCATCCGGCATACAGGTCGAAAACCTGCGCAGCGGGACAATGCTCGCGAATGGTTTCATATGGATATTTGATCAGGGGACCGGGATCATATTTGTCATCGCCCACATTCGTGGCGCCGATAACCAGCTTGACCCGGGAAAGATCGATGTCGTTTTTTTCGAGCAGATCCTGCAGGGCTGTCACACCGATTCGTTCATCCGTACCGGCTGCTTTGCGGGTTCGAACCCCCATTCTTTCTTCAATGGTTTCATTGTTAGCCGGGATACCGCCTTTAAACAGCAATTGCATCGGCTCATAAATTGAATTGTCAACTACCGTTCCACCGTTCCAGGCACCGTAGGCAACAATTTCCAGCACTGAATTGTTTGCCATTCATTTCTCCCTTTCTCGATTGTCTTGTCATGATATTAAGGGTAACGCTAATTAATGTCAACTTGATTACACGGGGTGCGGGTTGCGAGATGCGGGTTGCGGGTACGGGAATGGGGAAGTTGGAATTCGGAATGCGGAAACCTTCGATTGTATAATCTCGATTCGGCTGAGATCGCGGCAGGCTAAACTAAAAATCTGTATCAAGTACTGCGCAACAGCATCATCACTGTAACACCAGATTTTTCACAGCAATGCGAAACAATTTGGTTTATGTTTTGGTCATTGAATATTGATATTTGAGATTTATTTGTACTTTGATGCTTGCGATTTGGAATTTTATTTTCTTGTAATACTTTCAGATGCAATCGTTGTTGAGTTCTCACTTTTGGAGGGCCAGGAGTCGTTTGATAGGCTATACATTAAATCGAAAATTAATCAGATCCCCATCTTTCACGTCGTAAGTTTTGCCTTCGAGCCTGACGGTGCCTTTTTTCCGGGCGGCCGCATGGGTCCCGGCGTCCATCAAATCATCATAGGCCAGGACCTCCGCCCGGATAAAGCCCTTTTGCATATCCGAATGAATGGCCCCGGCGGCATCGACCGCCGGCGTATCTTTTTTGATGGTCCAGGCCCTGACTTCGTCTTGGCCGACCGTAAAAAAGGATATCAGCCCCAGGAGTTCATAAGATTTTCGAATAACCCGGTCCGTGGCCGATTCGCTGATGCTGAACTCGTTTAGAAATTCAGCGGCGTCTGCGGCGGACATCTGGGAAAGCTCCTGTTCAAGTTTGCCCCTGATTACCAGGCAATTTTCCGGTTCGATGAGGTCGCTGACTTGCGGCAGACGGTCGGCATCGTCATCGTTATTAAACAGGACCAGCAGCGGCTTGGCCGACAGGAAGGCAAACCCCCTTAATTTGTGGGCGCCTGCCAGGTCTTCAATTCTTCGCAGGGGGATTTCATTTTCCAGGTTTTCGCGGCATCTGATTAGAAGGGCGTGCTCCTCCGGATCCAATTTTTTACCACGGCTGTGATCATGTTCGATACGTTCCAGGCGCTTTTCCACCACCACCAGATCCGCCAATATCAATTCCTGTTCCATATGCCTGAAATCCGCCTGGGGAGATTTTTCATCCAGACCGGCAGCCGTATGGTTTCTGATAACCTGGATCAGGGCATCACAATCCCGGGTTGCCGTCCAGATACTTTGATCCGCAGCTTGGTCTTTTTTGATGCGGGCCGTGCCCGGCAGAAAATACTCAACCTGGGCATAGATGGTCTTCTGGGGTTCATACATTTTACTTAACACGTCAATTCGGCTGTCCGGCACCCGGATGGTGCCGATGCGATCTTCTGCCTTGTGGGCGGTGTCGGAAATATTTTTGGTCAGCGCCTCAAAAACCGTAGACTTGCCGGATTGCGGCAGACCGATGATGCCAAGTTTCATTTTATAAACCTGAGGTCTTGGTTATGATCGTTTAGACTGATCGATTCGGCAGCCGGCCCTGATCAAAGCCGGCCGAATGTCGAACGTCGAATTTCGATTGACAACATCAAAAAAAGAACCTATGTAAGCATCTGAATCTATTGTAATTACAGGGGTCCGGCAATTTTGTCAAGAATTAATGCATTGACTCCGCTTTTAACTCCCGCCAGCCGGTGATTCGTTCAATTTCACCTGCCCGGCGGACTCAAACGGCAGGGTAGTGGACATCAAATTTACTCCGCTGACCCGCAGCTTACCTTTTAAACGGTATTTCAACTGTTCGGCTTTTTGCAGTCCATGAATGCCTTTGACGATGTCGACGACTGATGAATAGACGGTTACCGGAACCAGTTCGGTGCCGAAGGACGGTATTTTGACCGCAGCCTGGGATACACCGGTCGCAAAGGGTTTGCCGTTGATTTCGAGATCGGCCTCGATGCCTTTTACGTTCAGGTCAATATCATTGGTGTTAAACACCCTCAGCATGATCTGAAAGACGGCCTCAAGCCCGCTAAATTCCAGCACCTGAATCCGGGCCAGCGATATGCGCGGCGGCTCGAGATGCTTGCCGACCCCGGCACAGCCCGTTAGCAGCAGAGAGGCAACAATTATGGCGGCAACTGTGATTTTCGGAATTTCTCTACGCATGGAGAGCTTTCCAAGATTGGGTTAATAGTTATTGGTTATTCGTTATTCGAATGGATTATTACCTTTTTATTGCTAACAACCAATAACGAATAACAAATAACTTTTCCCCGCTAGTTTCCCAACAACCCTTTCAGAGCACCTTTGACGTTTTTTTCAAGCGGTTTGAGTTCTTTCTTTTCAAGCAGCTTTTGGGCCTCTTTGGATTCTAATATCTGTTTTTCAATATTTTGCTTGGCGGCCGCACTGAGATCCGGACGAAACTTGGGCGATGCAAACGTGCCGGATACCAGCACCGGTACCATGAGGCCCGAACGCTGGGATGCATCGCCCTGACCTTTGATGCTGGCAACCGCCTTGGGTTCGACCCGGAAGTCAAGGGTTTCTTTGACCAGATCGGCAGTGCCGGCGGCAATAATGCGGATAAACGGGGACTTGAGGCTGCTGCCGGGAGTATTGACAACGCCGTTTTTGATCGTAAACGGTAGCGCCAGTTCGGTGAAATCAGTTCGCGGGCGCTTCCCGCCCTCCTGGCTGCCCATCCCAAAAGCAGATTTAATATTACGGGCCATGGATGCCAGATCGATACCGACGATGGCACCGTCATTGAACCGCAGGTCGCCTTGGCCGTTTAAGGTTTTCTTGATTTGCTCGGGCGCATCGCCAATCATGGTCAAATTGATGTCGGCAGTGGTGCGTCCTTCCAAGAAGTCTTTTGCTAGTACGTCTTTGAGCAGGGGATTAACCTGGATATCTTTGATGCGCAATTTAAGGTCACTTTGCGGGGTATTTTTGACGACATTCAGCACGGCATTGCCGGTCGCATTACCCTGGTACATTTTTAATTTAATGGGATCCAGCTCGATGATTCCATCCTTGGCTTTGATTTGAAGCAACACATCCTGAAGCCGGGCTTTGCTCACCGTCAGTTGGCCGATTTTTGCCGTACCGTTCAGAATCATGCGGCGCAA
The DNA here is from genome assembly GCA_963710795.1 of uncultured delta proteobacterium. Taxonomy (GTDB): domain Bacteria; phylum Desulfobacterota; class Desulfobacteria; order Desulfobacterales; family JAFDCJ01; genus JAFDCJ01. The sequence continues at coordinate 48,355 of CAVQBT010000022.1, read as the reverse complement.
CGGCGTGTAATCGGGCTTCTTGGCACTGGATTTGGCCGTGGGGTCGGTTTTTCCCGCTGTCGGCTGATCGCTGGGCGGCGGCAGATATCGATCCAGGTTGATTTGGTCCAGGTCCAGATCAAACTTCAAATTCGGCCGCGAAAAATCTGCGGCCGTTGCCGAAAACTTCAGCTTGGACTGGTCCAGACTCATGGTTCCGTTGCTTAAGGAGACATTGCCGGCATCGGCTTTGACATGGGTTTTAAACGCGACACTGTTCAGGGCTTTTGGATCGGATGTCTCTATCGGAAATTTCTGATCCAACTCAGCGACCAATCGGCGCGGCGAAAATTCATCAACTTCAATGTCCAGATTGACAGCGGGATTGGTCAGCGGATTTTCGAGCGAACCTTTCAATTGCATGGCCAGCTGTTTAACGGCCTTCACAGATAACTCGATGGGAATGGTTTTGGCCTGAAAACCCTGGCCGATGGGGCCGACCGAGCCTTCGATCGATATCGGTTTTTGATCTGCCAAGGCCGAAAAGGTCAGCGTGACGGGCCGCTCCAGTGACACATCCTTCAGGGACAAATTGATCTGCGAGATCTCTTTGCGGATACCTGCTTGGCGGTCATCCCAAAGCGCTGATCCGTTGTTAATGGCCAGATTGCCAACGGTCAGCGCACTGATCGGCAGTTCGAAGCGGCCGGTATCTTGCGCCGGGGCCTTTTTCTCTTTCTGGGTCGGGGCGCCTTTAGACGGCGGCTTGGGCTGCTCCCAATTTGTCCGCCCTTTTTTATCCGTTATCAAGGCAATGTGCGGTTCGTTTACCACAAAGCGTTTGATTTGAATGTCTTTGCGGATCAGCGGCAAGAGCTTTAGGCGAACCTCAAAGGATTTGACCGTGACGAATTCCTTTTCAGCGAATCCGGCGGGGTTGCCCAGGCGCAGATCTGAAAAAGAAACCCCGGCCCACGGAAACAGCGAGAGACGCAGATCATCGCCCACTGAAAAGGGCCGACCGGTGGCTTCCGTCACTTTGCTTTCAAGCACAGGCTTGTATTTCTGCACGTTAACGAACCGGGGAATGAGCAACAACGCGGCAATGATGACTACCGCCAGACATCCGATGACAATCGCACCCCATTTAAGAAAGCTTTTCATGACTGTTCTCCTTTCCGTGAGTGAGTGTTGATGGCTTCGATTACATAGGGCATGATGTTGTCGACAATGACCTGGTAGCCCTCGGCGGTGGGGTGAATTCCATCAGCTTGATTCAATCCCGGGTCGGCGGCAACATCGGCCAGAAAAAAAGGAATAAAAATGACATCTTCCGATCGGGCAACTTCCGGGTAAATTTCTGCGAAAGCGGTGGTGTAGTCTTGGCCCAGGTTTTGGACGATTTGCATCCCCCCCAGCACAACGGTCACATTTTTTTCTTTGAGCGACTTGAGGATCGTACGAATGTTGGATTTGACCAGCCCGGGGTCAATGCCCCGCAAACCGTCATTGGCCCCGGTAACCAGGATGACGATATCCGGTTTGAGGGTCAACACCCAGTTGAGTCTTGAAAGGGTTCCGCTGGAAGTTTCACCGCTAATCCCGGCATTGATGACCTGGTACTGATAGCCCTGTTCCCGTAATCTTCCCTCCAACACCGCCGGATAGGCGAATTCCTCCTCCACGCCCAACCCTTCCGTCAGACTGTCACCCACGGCCACAATAGTGCCCTCTATTTTTTTTTCTGGCAGTGCTTGAGGGGCAGGTGAGGATGTTTCTTCGCTGCAACCGATAACCATTAGCAGGATCAGGAAAGCAGAGAAAAAAAAATAATTATTTTTTTTCAATTTAGTTCATCCTTAATGTAGAAGAATATGGATCCTTTTGGCGGATTTATTCTACCTCGGTTCTTTTCTTCCAACCTCCGAATTCAAAAATTCCGACTTCCGCATCTTTAGCCGCGGCCTAGTCTCGCCGTATCAGCCGACGACGGGTCCAACTTCCGCATTGCGCCTTCCGAATTCCCATCATTCCTGCGTCTGCTCGCGCAGAAAAACAACCGGTTTTTTACGCAGGATTGCAATCGAAGGCAACAATCCAACTGTGACCACCAGCACCACGGTAACCATGACCAGCAAAATACTTTCCAGCCCAAACGGCCGATAGGAGATATTCAAAACCATCGAACATATCAACCAGCTGCCCACCTGGGAGAGCAGTAAGGCCAGGGCGGCGCTGACCAGGCCCAAAACCAGGTTTTCGAGGGTAAATACCTTGACCACGAAATTGCTCCTGGCACCCAGAATTTTGTAGTAAACGGCCTCCTGAATCCGGGTGTAGCGCGTCGCTAAAATCGAGCTGATTATGATTAAGAGGCCGGCCAACATGCTGAAGGCAGCAAAAAACCGGATGATCAGAGACAGTTTTTTGACGACGGCCGTAAAAATCGTCAGCAGCGCCGTTGTATCAATAACACTCACATTGGGAAAAGTTTCTGCAATCTTGGTTTGCAGGCCCGATATTCGCTCTTTGGCAATCTTGACGGCCGTAAATATGGTCTGGGGAGCGTCGCGCAGCGTATTTTCGGGAAATACAAAATAGAAAAACGGGCGAATCGACTCCCGCGTTCGGGATCGAATGCTTGAAACTCTGGCCTGCAGCGGTACGCCTTGGATTCTGAACGTAATGCGGTCACCAATTTTCATCTGCCTGATTTCAGCGACGGTATCCATTACGGAAACCTGAAGGTCGCCCCAGTCTTTACGATGCAGGCTGCCGCCCCGGATAATGGCTTCATCTTCCAGCAGGTAATTGCGATAGGTGAGGTTAAAGGTGCGGCCCAGGTTATCGCCGCGTCGTCGTCTCTCCTGCTGCCGATTAATTTTTTCACCGTTGATGGACAAAATTTTAGCCCTGATAATCGGATAGTATTTTGTCGGCCTAGCCAGCGTCTTTGAAAATGCTTCCAGCTGTGACGGCTGAATGTCCAGAAAAAATACGTTCGGGGCGTCCTCCGGGTATGACTGGATAAAGTTTGCATCCAGATTTTTTTCAATCAGGTAGATGGCAAAAATCACGGCCAATGAGGCCGTCAGTGTTATAATGATGGGACGGGTGGCATTTTTGGGTCGAAACAGTCCGTTGACCGCTTGCCGGACCAGCAGGGAGCGCACCTTGAGACGTTTGAGGACAAACAATACAGCGCCGGCCAAAAGGGCGGCAATCACGATCAGTGCAATGACGCCCAATACAAAATACAGTGCCGTTTTGAGGTCTTTGACCTGCCAGAATACCAACAGCATGAAAAAGGCAAATATTAGAAGAGCACTCAGGTATATGGCCGGACCGGCTTTAGAGCGAACGCGCTCTTTGCGGAAGATGATGATCGGTTTGATGTCTTTTAGCCGATGCAGTGGAATAAAGGAGAACAGACCGACCACCATGACTCCCAGGCAGAGTCCCTCCAAAACCGCCACCCAGGAGATGATCAGGGTTACATTTTCAGGCAGCAGACCTTTGAAAAGGAAATCTAACGCATTCTGCATGATTAGGCCGGCCACCAGCCCCAGGAGCGTTCCCGTTAAACCGAGAAGCGCGAGGATAAAAATAAACTGGCGCGTAATGAAGGTACTTTTGGCCCCCACGGTTTTCATGACGGCGATGGTGGTTTCTTTCTCTTTTAAAAAGGCAGTCAGGGCACTCTGGATTCCGATGCCGGCCAGCAGCAGGGTAAAAATGCTGATCAGGCTCAGGAAGAAAAAGAGATTGTCAAAAAACCGCTTAACCCGGGATCGTGCAGTCCGGTATGTATCAACCCGTTCCTGTTCCGGATCGGCAATGGACTTTAACCGGGTGGCAATCGCCGGCAGATTTTTCTCATCCAGAACTTTAATTAGGTAGTTATAATGAACGCGACTTCCTTTTTTTACCAGATCCAGGGCTGCGAGATCCTCGGCTGCAATAAATATACGGGGTCCCAGTGAGAACAAATCTACCGGCTGATCCGGCTCCTGTAGGACAACATCTTCAATCTTCAATATTGCATTGCCGATATGCAACCGGTCTCCGACCGCCAAGTTAAGGCGGTCAAGCAGGCTCTGGGCCACAATGATGCTGCCCGCTTTTAGGACACGGCCAAATTCCCGGCCGGATTTCAGCACGACGCTGCCGTAAAACGGGTATCCCGGCTGCACCAGTTTGAGCTTTGCCAGCAGCGAATCTTGGCCATTGGGGCTGCGGACGACGGAATAAAATTCCCAGATGCGGCTGCCGCGGATCTCATGGCGGGCCTCAAACTGCTTCACCGAATTCATCACGGCCGGGGATAGGTCGACATGGGAATGGATGACGATATCGGCCGCGTGCAGGGTTTTGGCGTCATTGAGCATCGACCGATTGACGCTGGCCGAAAAGCCGTTCAAAGAGATGAGAGTGACAATGGACAGCGCCACGCACAGCACAAAAACAATTGCCTGGCGGCGCGAACGCGCAATTTGCCGGATGGTGAAATGGATATTTAAAATACCATTAGTCATGATCGTGCTATACACATCTTGTCTGTGAACGCTTATTAGGCGGCCTGGTGTTACGAGTTGCGGGTTACGCGCTACGAGCTCCGGGTTGCAAGCTATAAATTTGCGTTGCGGCCGGTCAGAACTGTGGCCAGTCTAATCGAAAAATAAACTTCAGCCTGACCGATGTCGATTGATCCGCCTTCGGCGGACCGAATTAAGGAATTCTTTCTTTTTTGCCTGTTTTAAAAAACAAAGCGAAGCGATACCAAAAATCTTCAATCTTCAATCTTCAATTTCGGCTTTGCCGGATCTGTGATCCTCCCGTCCTTGAGAACGATTACCCGATCGGCCAATTCTGCGATATCCAGGCTGTGAGTTATCAAAACCAGTGTGGTCCGGCGTTCCCGCTGAAATCCCAGCAGTAAATCAAGCACGGCCTGACCGTTTTCTGAATCCAGATTGCCGGTCGGCTCGTCGGCAAAGATAATCTTGGGATGGTTGATGACCGCCCGGCACATGGCCACGCGCTGCATTTCCCCGCCGGAAAGCTGGTGAGGAAAATTAGCGCTGCGTTTGTGCATGCCAATCCGTTTTAGCAGATCGGCTGCTTTCGCATGGGCCCGGGGGTCATGTTTAAGCTCAGCCGGAAACATGACATTTTCCAGTGCCGTTAAGGAAGGGACCAGATGAAAGGACTGGAAGATAAATCCGATGGTTTCATTGCGCAGTGGAGCCAGATCATCCTCGGAGGTGTCGGTGATGTCTATATCTTCCAGCAAGACTCGGCCGGATGTTGGTTTATCGAGCCCCGACAGCAGACTCAACAGCGTAGTTTTGCCGCTGCCGCTGCTGCCCGCGACCACTAAAAACTCACCCGCTGAAACTGAAAGCGACACATCATCCAGAACGCAAATCTCACGTTCACCGATAGTATAGGTTTTGGTAATATTCCGGGCCTCGACAATTGGCATGGCTTCCCTCTTTAAAAAAAAAGCAGAGTAAAACGGACCCTGCCCGATGAAAACTTGTGAACGCTCACAAGGTAATCATGTTAAGGTAGCCAATCAACCCTTCACTTCACTGATTCCAGCATCCTGCTTACCCCCAACGGCTGAATACCGGAGCTTTCTCAGGGGCAGCACCAATTCGAATTCTATGGAATCTGATGGATTATTTATCTGTTTTTTTTTGAGTCATGGCCCGCTGCAGTTTTTCGCCCAAAGACCCCATGGAGGGGCCGGTGTCGTCGGAGAACTTCTGCCAGTTCCGCTCATCTTCCGAGTTGCCGGGCATCAGGGTTATTTTCCTTTCGCCGGTGTTGATGGCTTCAATAACCACCGGGATTGGATCGCCCTCTTTTAATTTTTCAAGTTCTGATGATCCGCGGAACTTGCCGAGTTTGGATTTTGGGAGCAGTCCGGTGACGCCGGGTTCCAGGTTGATAAAATAACCGAATTTTTCCTTTTTTTCCAGCACGGCTTCCAGGGATTGGCCGATGGCGTATTTTTCAGCCACATCAACCCAGGGATCACCTTCGGCTTCCCTGATGCTCAGCGACAGGCGCCTTTTTTCCAGGTCGACTTCCTTGATCAAAACCGATACGGTCTCGCCGGCGCTGACAACATCCTCGGGGTTTACGATCCGTTTCGTATAGCTCATTTCACTGATGTGGACCAGCCCCTCAATGCCGGGGGCAACTTCCACAAAAGCACCGAATTTTGCACAGCGGGTAATTTTTCCCAGAATTTTGTCACCAGCGTGAAATTGTTGATCGGCAGTGTCCCAAGGATCTGCGGTGAGTCGCTTCATCGACAGGCCGATTTTAAGCATGCCGGGGCGTTTATCCGGCTCAATGCCGATGACTTTCACCCGCACGGTTTCACCAACATTGACCACTTCTTCAGGTTGGGCAACTTTCGACCAGCCAAGCTCGGATATATGGACCATACCTTCCACGCCGTCAGCCAGCTGCACAAAAATGCCATAGGGCATCGCTCTGGTAACCCGGCCATCCAACTCGCTGTCCATACTCAGCGTTTCGTAAAAGGCTTTGCGTGACTTTTCCTGTTCCTGCGCCAGCAGCGCGCGCCTGGAAATAACGATATTTTTGCCTCTTTCTTCAAGTGTTGTAATCAAAAAATTAAAAGTCTTGCCAACAAATTCCGAGGGATCTTCCACATAATTAATATCCACCTGGCTGATGGGACAAAATGCTCTGCGTTGCAGGACCTCCACGCGAAAACCGCCCTTGCAGGTTTCAGAGATTTTGCCTTCCACCGGTACGGCTTTATCATAGGCTTCTTTTAACATCTGTAATCCACCGATACCGGACACTGCTTTTGACAGCCGGATTTCATCGTCGGTCAGCGCCACGACATACAGCTCCAGCATGTCACCCTCTTCGAGCTCCAGTTGCTTATCCTTATCCATCAATTCGGCTTTGTCTACCACCCCGTCCATCTTGGAGCCGGTATCGACAAAAACCGAATCCTTTCCAATGGAAATGATCTTGCCGCGGATTTTATCACCAATATTAATTTCTGCTTCCAGGCCGGGACTATAAGCGTCCAGCATTGCGGCAAAACTTTGCTCGTTTGCTTCACTATTGTCATCGTCGTTTTTGTGATCGGTCATTGTTTTTGCTCCTGTTTGTGCGGGTATGATGCTATTTTCTGATGGACAATAGATAGAATTAGCAGGCACTTTAATTTATTTCAACATATTTTGTATATATACGATTGACAAAAAGCCGGTCCTAATATAATTTTCATTATAATTCGAACAGTTACCATTCGCACCGGCATTGTCAACGCGTATCCGGGAGATTGCATGAAACACGATTATGATTATTTGATGGAAGGTGACGAAGAGGCCCTGCGGCTGGATATCAAGACGGTACCAGCGCTGGTTGAAGATCAAGCCCGGTGGGCCGGCATTAAACCCGGCATGCGGGTTGCAGATCTGGGGTGCGGGGCAGGCAAGACCACGTTTCATTTAAACCGGCTCGTTCAGCCTGACGGGCAAACAGTCGGTGTTGATATCGCCAATCAACGCATCGAATATGCGAAACAGCATTACAGCGCTGAGGACATCGAATATGTGGTCGGCGATATCCGTGAACCGCTCGATCACCTGGGCCGCTTTGATTTTATCTGGGTCCGGTTCGTACTCGAATATTTTCTGGTAGGCAGTTTTGATATTGTCAAGAACATCTCCCAATACCTGAAACCCGGTGGTACTCTGTGTTTAATAGATTTAGACTGTAATTGTCTGCGACATTACGGACTCTCGCAGCGATTGGAAAAAACCGTGCTTCAACTCATGCGTATTATGGAAAAAAAATTTAACTTTGACCCCTATGCCGGTGTCAAACTTTATTCCTATCTTTTCGATCTGGGTTTCCAGGATATTGATGTCAACGTAACGCCGCATAATCTCATTTTCGGGGAGTTGCTGGAAAAAGATTCATTCAATTTTGCCAAAAAGGCCGAAATGGCCGGCAGGAATTCGGGATTTTCGTTTGATCAGTTTGAAGGGGGCTATCAGGCGTTCTACCAGGAGTATTCCAAATATTTTGCCAGCCGGCGCCGTTTCACCTATACCCCGATGATCTGGTGCCGGGGACGGAAACCTGCCGCTTGATTTCTGCCGGATTCCATTAAAGACCCGTGATGAGGCTCTAAATCCGGCTTTAAATAAATCGCAGCAGGCGCCCTAAATATCGGAAGTATTCGTCCCCATACTGCAGGTTGATGACCCAGAGGTTGTAGATTTTTTCGTAATGGATTTGCTGTTCAGCAGCAAATGAGACCGGATAAAGCAGGGTCGGGAAGTCTTTTTTTCCGGTGATTTCTGCAACAGCCGCAACCGCTGCCCGCAGAATGTCGGCATCAAATTGATTTGAATCCGTTACAAATACTTTGACACAATTGGTAATATCAGACAGATTTAAGCCGACGTTGGAGGTGTTCACCAGGAAGACGGCTTTCAGGCTTCCGTCTTTCTTCAGTGAGTAAAGCTGACGCTGTCTGATTAGGCCCGCTTTGCTGTATTCTTTGCCCAATTCGTCGCAATCTAATTTTTCCGGCGTCAAATCAATTGCATCCAGCATCAAGCCGCCGGATGTATGATCATAAAAATCAGCCAGGTCTCGCAGATCGTCGTGCCGGGTTTCGCAGATCTTCCAGTCGGCGGGCAATTGCGACCGGGACCGGGCGGGGGGTTTAACATGTAAATACGCGAAACCGTCCAGCGAACAACCTTTGGGATCTTTGATGCTTTTAGCGGCGCCGCCAAACACCCGATTGGGGAATTTGTTGTCCGGCCGGAAGTAGCAGATCAAATAATCCATATGCAGAGAATAAAGGCGATGAGAGTCATTGGCCATGCGTCCGATCTGATCCAGTACAATCAGCCCTGCCTTGTTTAGCGTTGATTTTCTGGCCGCATGGTGGTGAATCATCCAGGCGCTTTCGTAAAACCGCAACATGGCCATGTGGCCGAAAATGGTACCTTTATCCTGATAAATGAAATGGCGGGCAATGTGAGGATTGCGGGTATAAATTTTGGCGTAGGTTTCTTTTATCTGCCTCTTATTTTTTTGAATCGCTGCATATTTATCGGGGTAGATAAATCCGGACTCAAAAAAGAAATCCCACAGCTTGTCAAGGTCGATATCGTTGCAGATGTATGAATTTTTATCCTTCGTCTGATGCAGCAATGCGATTAGATTCAGGTGATCGTGGATGTCCATATCCAGCAGTGCCAGGCCACACTTGATCCATTTTTGTCCGCTGGAAGAAATCATGGTTTTGTGGAACACCACCTGGGCGGTGCATTTGATTTTATAACTGTCTGCAAAATTCAGCACCAGGTCCGGTAATATCATGCCCGGCAGCAAAGCCGGATTGCGTTCATCTTCTTCCACCGAGAAACCGGAACCGGACAAATCCACGACCTTGAGATCGATTCTCAATTTGGTGAAGGGATGTTGAAATACGATATTGGGCGAGGGGGTTAACTCATAACGCTCGCTGCGGAATTCCTTTTGTTTGAAGCGCTGGATTTCTTCCTTAAGCGGCTGTAGAATATAGTTTCTGGTATGATGACCGCGGGTATGTCTGATGATTTTACACTCGCCGGAATAATACGTGTATGCCGGATCCGACAGAACAATATTCACCGGTTGCTCCGGATTTATCCAGTCAAATGTCTGGGGGGGGACAGCATCGAGGTTAACGCGAAAGGAAAAGCCGTTAAAATCCATCAGTGAGCCGCAGAAAACCGTGCTGTTTTGCATCAGCTGCACATTGATGCCCTCACAGCTGTTGCGCCTGACTCTGCGGGAACTGATTTCATGACACACATCCGGCAGAAGCAGGCTGATGCCCGCTTCATCAATTTTCACCAACTCGGCTTCCACATTCAGCAGCTTTTGACCGTTGGGAATTAAAAGATTACTGAATCCGTAAGATTGAGTGATGTGACTTGTGTAGCTGGCTTCCAACCACAGGCAGTCGACAAGATCTCCCCTGCAGGGTTGCGGAGCGGCTTTGAGGGAAATTATTTTGTCATATTTTAAGTGGCTGAAATTTATAAGAACGGTGCCGTCCTGAAAATTAATGAAATTCAGTTTGTTGATGAGTTGGGTTTTGCCGATTTTCTTGCCGGTCTCGTGCTGCTCATGCAGGGGCAACTTGCTGGCGGTGCCGGTAACATCTTCCTTTGGATTGACTTGGGCTTCGGCAAAAGCGGCAGTCGGTTTGTTCGTATTTTCCGGGCGGTTAAAATTTGAATTTAGCTCGATAATTTGAGTGTTTTTTTTAGCGCTCTCCATTTTTCAGCCTCATCCCCTAAGGGTTAACTAGAACGGATGGCGATTTTCAGTTTTCGACGTGTTAGCGCTTTCGGGCACCGGGCAATAGTTGCTTCTGGTCACATTTTATGCCAATTTCAATATCTACATAACTGCATATCATTGCGGGTAGATGTAAAATATAATAGAAAGTATGTCAACATAAATCTGCTAAAAACTTGAAATTATTTGCTAAATTGAATTTAGCAACTGATTGTGGACGAACGGTAAATTGTATTCATTTTGCAGAGTCGGGTCAGCGAATAAATCGAATATTTTTCTGCTGTCGGTCTTATGGCCAACCTTTGAACCGCTTCAATTGACTACAATTCAGACTCTGAAGGATCACGCAATTCATGCGGTTGCCGATAAACCAGACGGCGTACCTGAATTTTGCACGCAACTAACTCTCAGCAAAAGTTTTGGTAATAGTGCATTCCCGCCTTCGCGGGAATGACGGGAGGGTAATTAACGGTTGCTAATATCAATTGCCGGCTTAGTAACCCTGATTTTTGCCGGATAGTTGCCTTTTTTAGGATTGGATTTATATTTTAGACAACCCGTAATCAGAGGGGAAGATAATTAGTCGATATTATACAATTGAAAATTTTATACGACATGAAAGGTATTCATCGATGGGAAATCAGATCCGGACGACAATTTTACTGGCAGTCATGACGGCCCTCATACTTTGGGTCGGCCAGCTTTTGGGGGGCAGGCAGGGAATGTTTATTGCCCTGATTTTCGCGGCAGGAATGAATTTTTTCAGCTACTGGTATTCCGATAAACTGGTGCTGAAAATGTACCGCGCCAGTGAAGTGACTCCCAATCAAGCGCCCGAGCTTTACGAGATGGTTCAACGCCTGACTCAACAAGCAGGGCTTCCCATGCCGAAATTATATGTTATCCCGCAGCAAGCCCCGAATGCCTTTGCGACCGGCAGAAATCCGGCGCACGCCGTCGTTGCAGTCACGGAGGGGTTGCTAAAACTTATGGATCGCGATGAGATCATGGGCGTATTGGCCCATGAACTGGCCCATGTGAAAAATCGGGATATCCTGATCGGAAGCATTGCGGCGACCATGGCCGGAGCCATTATGATGCTGGCCACGATGGCGCGCTGGTCAGCGATTTTCGGCGGCGGCAGCCGGGATGAAGAGGGTGGTGGTGCCGGTTTTATCGGCTTGATCGCGATGTCCATTATCGCTCCGATGGCTGCGATGATTGTCCAAATGGCCATATCCCGCTCGCGGGAGTACCTGGCGGATGCTACCGGAGCCAAGTTTGCCGGACATCCGGAAGGTCTGGCCCGGGCGCTTGAAAAACTGGATGCCTATTCCAAGCGGTTGCCGATGGACGCCAATCCATCAACGGCCCACATGTTTATTGTCAATCCGCTGTCCGGCAGGAGCATGATGAGTTTGTTTTCAACCCACCCGCCGCTGGAAGAAAGAATTGCCCGGCTGCGAGGCGTTCGCCCACCGATTCAGGGCAATGACCACAAGCCCGGGGAGAATTCCGGACAGGCCAAAGCCAGGTCTGCCTGGGACCGGCTGCGCTAGAAGTCGGAATGCGCAAGTCGGAATTTAAAACGCATTGCGCAGAGAGCCTGGCGCCTGTTTGATCATCCAGCAACCAGTATCCAGTATCGAGTACCCAGCGTCCCGTATCGAACATCCCGTATCCAGCATTGAGCATCCGGTATCCCGCATCCAGACTAGCAGCAGGAGGCGGCCTCCTTGCCTTTAATCCAGGTTTGGATGATGTAGGATGCACAGCCGACTCCAGGCGATACGCGGATGGCGTCGGTCGGGCAATTCAGGGCGCAGGCTCCGCACTCCATGCATCCGTCAAGATCACGGATTGCCGCTTTTTTGCCTTTCAGCAGAAAAACGCCATGGGGGCAGACGTTTTCACACATGCCGCAACCCACACACGCCTCGGTATCAAGTTGCAGCGTTGTCACACCTGACAGATATCTGAAGGATTCCATTATGCTTGTTTCTCTTTCATTTCAAATGTGGACCCGAAATAATAATAGAAATTAACCCATCTTGAATTGGGCCTCGCCTACCCGGCGAATGCCGCTGTAACCCATGCCACTGCCGCAATCAGCGCCACTGCTGCTTGCAGCGGAATGGCGCGGCGCATTTCTTTTTCGACCCCGGAGGGTGAGGTGTATGGTGTCGAACCGGTAAAGTTCATCGCCAGATAAGAGCTTATCGCTGTCGTAAAAAATAACAGCGCGGTGGCTTCCAGCCAACTTAAACTGTTTCTGAAGGCCACGGCCACTGCCAGGCCGGCGGCAATTCCGGTCAGCGAGCCTTTCAGGGCAAAAGCACGTCCCGGAATCCAGGGCAGCAAAATGGGTGCCGCCACCGCCCCGCCCAGAATGCCGGCAATATAGGCCGTCAGCGCCATCAAGCCCCGGCCCCAGGCCGCATTAAATGAAAAAAGGCCGGTCCCGATTCCCGACAATATAAAAACAGCCAGCAGCACCCAGGCCGTCGGTTTCGGCAGATGAGAAAGTTCCACCGGTACCAGCACGACGCGTTCCGGCAGGGTAAACGTCACGCGCCGCATCTGTTGTCCGGCTTTACAGCCGTCTGCGACAAATCGTTGAATGTCCCGGGCCTGGATCGGTCCCCAGAGCACCTCAAAACCGCTTTTCTTTTTAACCGAAACCGCTGAAACACCGGTTGCAGCCAGTTGGGGCAAGATTATTTTTTGATGCTGCACCACGGTGCTTAACCGGCTTTGTTGTATCCGGCGCACCACTTCGTCGGTGGAGAAGAGCTTTTTGCCCGCCGCGCACCAGACATTGATGCCACGAGTGTCAATCACCAGGATCCAGGCATCCAAAGAAGCCAGTTCCCGGCGCAGGATGTCAAAGGTGAGTTTGTAATTGGCCGTAACCAAAACCGGGGAGTCCGGTCCGGGTTCTCCGGCAGCGTAAAGACCGGGAGCGATTTTATACTGGTCGCGGCTCATTCCCAGGCGCGCGCTGATGGTGCCCCTGATATCCGACCGTTCAAGGCTGGTTTTCACCCTGGGAACCGGCCCGATGGGGGTGTCGCAAAAAGAATCGACAAAGCGCAACAACTCATAACCGGGTTTCTCATAGGGGCTGCTCTGGGGTCCGGGTGGTGATCCACAGCACACCTCATCGGAGGAAGGCGCCATGCTAAACGGTTGCAGTCCACTTTGTTTTCCCGTCGGACAACAAGTTTCGCCACCGGAGCAGCATTCATTTTGGGGTTGTTTCAAATCGGCCATGTTTTTTTCCCATCTTTGATGCCGGCAAAAAAAAAGGGTACCGGATCCGCAGATACATCAATTCTTGCTTCTGATTGGATGCCATTTTATATCAAGTCGCTAAATTATTCAATGGGAGCCATGCATTTATGAACAAAAGGAGATTTGGGTCGGCATTTTCGCTGGCTGAGGCATACCCGGCAGCGGTCTTCGCTGCAACCCTGGCAGGAAAAACATTCCGGGCAGGGATGCTTTTTGGCGCACCCAGGCGGTGGCTGCGGAACAAACACTTTACCCTTTAATCCGGGAATCGTTACAAAGGGCATGGTTGATCTCCTGAACGGTTGATCAATATCGGTTTTTTAAAATAAATGCCCGCCAGAAACGCATTGCCGAACCCCTCGTAAAGACTGGGAAACGTAAAGAAATCCGCATATGGGTAAACATCCCACAGAGAATAGTTTGCCGAGCCGTTCCTAATTTTTTTTTCAAAAACATCCGCCCACCTGCGGGATTCCAATGACACGCCCTCCGTACCGGCAAATCGAGTAGAATCAAATCCCATATTCTTTGGCATGGCGTTAATACGTATTCCCCCCGGTTAATATACCACATAGTGAAACTATACGGCATCACTCATATTGAATCGGTTGCCTTCTGTCAAGGGAGTTTTTCGTTCAGAGGTTCCGCGTTCTGGGTTCAGTGGTTCGGGAGCGCAACCCTATCGCTTGCTGTCGAGCCTGGAACCGTCTAACTCGGGACCTTTTTCAACAGCGCGGCCAGCATATCTCCGATGACGGCGCACTCCAGTCCAAAGGGAAGATACCCGGCATAGCCCAGCAGCGGCATCTCAAAAATCTGAAATCGATGAACCAGCGGGATACTGTATTCCCATTTTGCCAGGCTATAATAGTTCCACATTTCCCAGAAACCGCCGCAAATCAGTGCGGCCAGAGCTGCTGCGACTGCGCCACTCCAGTCTCCGGCGGCTATCTCCGAGAAAAGATGACGCTCTTTCAGCATTGATTGCAGACAGATGATGACCAGAAGCGGGGCGACCCATAGAAAGGGGAATAAATAGTTGGGTTGGACACCGATCCCGGTCAGAGCGGCAGCCGACAGCATCAGGCAACCCGCGGCTAGCAGGACCGGGTGGGAAATCACAAGCGGCCGAATTTGGGCGTAGCCCCGGGTGATCCAGCTGGCTCCCAGCAGGCATTGCCGGGTACTTAATACCGCCGGCAAAACCGTTGAAAATGGCAGGGTGGCATACCAGAAATAGGCCCAGGGACTTAATCTTGGGCCCACATAATACCAGTTTTGTACGAAACGATTCAGGTATTCAAAAAACCACCAGAAAGTGGCACTGGCTGGAAACAGCAGCAGGAAGAACCCCGGCCGATCCGTCATCAGGCATCTTCCACTGCGGCGCAAACAAATCGCATTGACCACCAGGATGTAGGAAAACCACAACGGGCTGAAAGTATGCGGCTGAAACGCGGCAAACCAGCCAAAACGGGTCCAGGCCAGAATCCAAGCGAGCATGCCGCTAACGACACCAAGCCAGCCCCACCAGGGAAAGGGGTATGCCGGTGACGTCTCGATCGGCAGAGAAAATTTGCAGTACGACTGAATTCCTTTGATCACCAGCGGAAGGACACTTGCCACAATCACAAAGGCAATCACAAAAAAAGCGGCCCACGAAAACGGAGCATGTTGGATATAGCGGGTTTGGGGCGGGAACTCAAGATAGCGCCGTATCGGCAATCCGGCGATCCATACGCCGATTAGCGGCAAGCCCAGCAACATGGTTGCCAGGATGAAGAATTTTATTAGAAAGCGTTGCAGGGCAGACATGAGAAAAATGAATAATGACAAATGACTAATGAATAATTAAGGAATTATATCATTTTAATTCCAGCCTTTAAATATTTGGATTTCGCCTCAATAATGAATTTATCCGTCTAGGGACAAGCCTCCAATACCTGAGGTGGAATTCAGTATGGCTTAGGCTATTTACCTCGCCGCTGATTATGCACTAAAGCCAAATCGATCTGCCTTGAGCGCAACCTTGAAGAGGGTCACCGGCAACAAGCTAAGTTATCTTTGATAATAGACAGCATTCGTTCAATCGTCATTATTCATTAGTCATTTGTCAGTATTCATTTGTCAGGAGGCTACATCCTGCAGCTCTTGCGGCAGTTCACAGACTTCGGACGCTTTGCGGGTCTCGACATAGTGGGCTGCTGCCAGCGCGGCGGTACAACCGTCGGCCGCGGACAGAACGATTTGTCGGGCATATTTTTCCCGCAAATCACCAATCACATAGATGCCGGGACTGTTGGTTTCGCACTTGTCGTCGGTTACCACATAACCATCGGCATTCATCCGGGTGCCGGCTGGAACCAGCCGGTTGTTGGGATTAAAACCGATGAAAATGAACACCCCATCGGTGGCCAGCTCACGTTGCTCTCCGGTCTGGGTATCCTGGAGGTCAACTGCCGAAACACCGCTGTCATCGGACTTAATGGCGGTCACTACCGAATTCCAGAGTATTTCAATTTTGCATTCCGCTTTCACGCGCTGCTGCAACAGGGCGCCAGCCCTGAGGGCATCACGCCGATGGACCAGATAAACCTGTTTGGCCAGTTTTGCCAGGTAAAGCGACTCCTCAGCGGCCGTGTCGCCGCCGCCGATCACCACCACGGTTTTATCGCGGAAGAAGAAGCCATCGCAGACCGCGCAGTAGGAAACTCCCTTACCGTATAATTCATCTTCACCCGGAATATCCATTTTGCGCGGATGGCCGCCGGTTGCTAATATGACGGCATGGGACTGCAGGGTGCTGCCGTCGGCAAGCTTAACGGTATGGAAGTCCAATCCCGGCTCCAACGCGGTGACTTCGTTTGAAATAACTTCCAGGCCATAGGACTGGGCATGCAGCGAAAACTTCATGGCCAGTTCGGCACCGCCGATGTGCTCATCTCCGGGCCAGTTCTCGACTGAGTCTGAGTTGTTCACCTGACCGCCCGGCGCTGCCATTTCAATCATTACCGTTTTTAAGGCGGCGCGCATGCAATAAATGCCGGCCGTGAGCCCACCGGGTCCCCCCCCAATAATAGTTACATCATAGAAATCAGATTCGGCCATACTCTCCTCCCTTTCTGCTGATCTAAATCGTAAACAGTCTGAATATAATGACCGAAATTAAATGATACAAGTCTATAATAAAAAATAAAACGGATAATGTGCCATTTATCAGGTCGGATTACTTGGCATTAAACCAGAGCCATGGGCGATGCCCAATTTAGAAAACTTTTAGAATTCTTGGGATATTCCCGGGCCGGCTATCGCAGAGTCAGGCAAGGGGTAAAAAGACGAATTCAGCGTCACATGCAGCGACTGGGCTGCCGGGATATCGCTGCTTATCTGCAGCTGGGAAATCTGCGATTTGCTGACCGAGACTCACGGTTCGGTTTTTCACATCATCTTTATTGCGTAATAATATCTTGACATACTGTGGGCAGGAGGATCAAATTAGGGCGTTAGAATCCATACTCAATTGCCTGGAACCCGGGGGACTTTTCATCATCGGCTGCCACGAAACCCTGCCGTGGGCAAGCGGGGTGCTCAATCCGCTGGCGGAATGTCCGTATGTGTATCAAAAAAGGTAGATTAATGTTTTCTCTGGACGCATTTCATAAGGAGTACGATACCACCCCCAATGAGGTGGTGATCAGCGGGCGCAAATTTCAAATGCTGCTGCCCCAGGATCTGACCCGCTTTATCAATACCCAGGACGTTTTTGATAAATTCCCGTTGTGGGCCAAAATTTGGCCGGCCTCCTGGGTGCTGGCAGCCTACCTGGCCGAGATGCCGGTAGCATCAACCAGAAAATTTCTCGAAATCGGCGGCGGAACCGGATTGGTCAGTATCGTTGCCGCCGCTTTCGGGCATAACATTACGCTGACCGAATCCAACCCCGATGCCCTCCAGTTTGCCAGGGCCAATGCCCTTGTCAATGGCTGTCCCCAATTGCCCATCCGGGAACTGGACTGGAATCGTCCGCAGCTGAAGGATACCGTTGATTTTATTGTCGCCTCCGAGGTGACCTATAAAAAAGAGGATTTGCAGCCGCTGTTAAGCCTGTTTGAACGCTGTTTGAGCCCGGAGGGTGAAGTGCTGCTGGCCGGCGAGATGCGACGGGTCAGCAAGGATTTCTATCAACAACTGGAAACCGGCTTTAATATCCGGGCCCAAAAAAAAGTATTACGCTCCAGCGGCGAAGAAATTGCCATTTTTCTGATTCAAGGAACCCGCAAAAGATAGCGATTAATTAACTCGATCTAAAGTTTTTCCCTAAATTGTCGATATCAACCCTATAAGTTTATGCGCTGCCAGCAGTTGTCTTGCATACAATACTAAAGGGTTGTTAATCGATGAATCCAAAAATTTCAGCACCGGACCCCGGCCCGCTGCCGGAAGCGATCGGTGGCAGCAGTCAAATCGCCGAACTTCTTTTGCGGGAAAAAATTATCAATGACAAGCAGGTTAATTTTGCCTTGCGCGTACTATCTAAAGTTGATACGCCGCGGCCGATGCTGGAGGTCTTGAAAGAGCTCAATTATGTCGACGACAATCAAATTAAAAACACGGTGCGGGAAAGCCGGGTGTCGATGTGTATCGGCAGCCTTCTGGTTGAGCTGGGATACATTTCGTTTAAAGATCTTCAGCGTGCCTTAAAGATTCAGAGTGACGATATCAACCACAGAAAACTTGGCGAGATTCTATTGGAACATCGCCTGATCGATGAGCACACCTTAATTGATGCGCTGTCTTTGCAAATGGGTTTTCCGCACCTTGAACCTGAATTCAGTGAAATAGACCCGCAACTTTTCGGCAGAGTCAATGCCAGGTGGTACGAAAAGCACGATGTTGTCCCGATGCAAATGGAAAACGGCGCCATGGTCATCGCTTTCGCCAATCCGTTAGATCGCAATGATCTTGAAGCCGTCAAGCAAATATTCGGGGATAAATTTATCGCGGGTGTTGCGCGCAAGAGCTCAATTAAACGGGCGGTCAGAAAATCTCTGACCGGTGCTTCGAAACACAACATATCGCCGTCTGATGAAAATTCAATCACCAAACTGGTCGATGACATTCTGCTGGCGGCAATTGAACGAGAAGCCAGTGACATCCATATCGAACCCATGAAAGAGACGATGCGCATCCGTTTTCGACAGGATGGGGTATTGATTCACTTCCAGGATTTTCAAATCGCTATTCTGCCGGCACTCACCAGTCGGATTAAAATATTGTGTGACGTGGATATTACCGAAAAGCGGCGCCATCAGGGGGGACGCTTTTATTTTGATTATCCCGGGGGACAGGTTGATCTGCGGGTTTCGTTTTACGTGACCGTGCATGGTGAAAAGATCGTTATGCGGCTGTTAAACCGCAAAGGGGTTCTGATCAATATCGAAGATGTCGGATTATCCCAGAGGATGGAGAATCGCTTCAAAGAGGATGCGCTCTATATGCCCAGTGGTGTCATCCTGATTACCGGGCCCACCGGATCGGGGAAAACCACCACCGTCTATAGCTGCATAAACCATATCAATACTCCCGAAACCAGCATTATCACGGCCGAAGAACCGGTCGAGTATATTATTGACGGGATTGCGCAATGCTCCATTAATCCCAAAATCAACCTGACCTTCAAGGAAACGCTGCGTCATATTGTGCGCCAGGACCCGGATGTTATCGTGATCGGTGAAATCCGCGATAATTTTTCGGCTGAAATTGCGGTTCAGGCCGCTATGACCGGACATAAGGTACTGACAACCTTCCACACCGAGGACTGTATCGGGGGACTGGTTCGACTGCTGAATATGAATATCGAAGCGTTTTTGATATCTTCAACCGTAATCAGCGTCATGGCCCAGCGACTTTTGAGAAAGACTTGCCCCGCCTGTGCGGCAGCCTACAAACCGAGCCCGACTGATCTGAAGCGTATCGGGTACGCACCCGGGGACATCAACGGGGCGACATTTAGCAAAGGACACGGTTGCAGCCGATGCCGGTATACGGGTTACAGCGGACGCGTCGGTATATTTGAACTGCTCGTTTTGGACGAGCCGGTCCGCAATGCGATCATCGATCAGAAAACCAGCCAGGAAATTCGTCTCATCAGCATTGAATCCGCCGGCCTGGTGACGCTGCTGGAAGATGGCATCGTCAAGGCCGCTGCCGGGTTAACGACCATTGACGAAATACTTCGCAGTCTGCCGCGATTGCAGAAACCCAGGGCTTTACCGGAACTTCGGCGCTTATTGGAAGGATAATTATGGATCGCCAGGAATCTTTTATCGAAATCATCGACCAACAGTTGGCATCCAGCGATGTGCGGCTTCCCGTGTTTAATGCGACGGCGATGCGAATTCAGCAGGAAGTTGCCAAAGAAGAACCGGACATTCGCCTGGTTGAAAGACTGATTGTCAGCGATCAGTCGCTGACGGCCAAGGTGCTGAGTGTTTCAAACTCCTCATTCTACAAAGGCCTGAATCAGGTTGCCACCGTCCGCAATGCGATTGTGCGCCTGGGAATCAATCAAGTTTCCAATATTGTCATGCTGGTTACCCATGAGGATAATTTTCGCTCCAAAGATCCCTTCGTGCATGGTAATATGCGGGCCCTCTGGCGGCACTCCCTTGGCTGTGCCATGGGATCGAACTGGCTGGCCAAAAAATGCGGTCTGCCCAATCTTGCGCATGAGGCTTTTTTTGCCGGTTTGCTGCACGATGTCGGCAAGCTGTTCATTTTAAACGTCATCGATGAGCTTAAGCATTCCGATAATCTTGACTCCCAGCCTTCCGATGCCCTGCTGATCGAGGCCATGAACGGCCTGCATGCCAATCATGGGTATTCGCTGATGAAGCACTGGAATCTGCCGCAGAATTACTGTAACATTGTGCGGGATCATCACAATGAGGAAGTTGATCCGAGGGACACGCTGCAAAATTTGGTGCGGCTGGCCGACAAAGCCTGCCTGAAACTGGGAATCGGTATGGTTAAGGATCCGGCGCTGGTTCTGGCGGCAACCGCGGAGGCTGAGTTATTGCATGTTTCCGAGGTGGATCTGGCGCAGCTGGAAATCATGCTGGAAGACTCTCAGGTCATGTCTAGCGGCTAATCGCAGTCAGCGATCGTCGGTCGCCGGGGGTCAAGGCATCAGCCTCAGGCTAAGGCGAAACGAAAAGTTTCAAATGCTGAATGGTTACAATTTATCTTAGCCTGACGGTTATGGGGCTTAGAGTGAACTGAAAACGAAACCACAGATTACCTTAGGCCAGAAATAGGTGGATTTTTGAGGCAGGGTGCAGCCGCTGCGGCATACGGTTTTGACATCGCCAATCGACACCTCATTGGTTATCAGCGCCAGTTGACAGGCGCCCGTGATCACCTTCGCCAGACAGGCTGGAAAACTCCTCTCAAATTCGATATGATTCGAATCGCTTTGATCCCTGCCTTTGATGCCTAAAATTTCCTGTATCACAAAATAATGCAATACCGTGAGATCCAGGGCTTTGATGTTGTCCGGGAAATTCCATTGCAGTTCACGATGGGCTTCTGGCTTCAAGCTGACCTGATAGGCATCGTCTTGGAAAATGAGGCCAAAGGTCCATTGCTTGCCGGCAATGATTTCATCCATTTGGTCGGGGTTTTGCACCGCTTTGACCGTGAAATGCCGCTCGAATTTTTTCAGGGTGGCAGTTTGATCAAATCCTGCAAGATCTTTGATCAGGCGATGGGTCGGCAGAATTTTCAAATCTTCAGCTTCGGTGTTGGTCAGCCACATTAAATGATAATTATAGCGCTCCTTGCCGGTATGAACCGGGTTAACCGCCATCTGCTGTTTCATGTAAGCCAACGATCCGGCATATCGATGGTGGCCGTCGGCAAGAATCACCTGTTTTTGAGCCATCCGGCTCACAAAGCGTTGGATGACCCGGGGCTCGCGGATGACGCTTAACACTTCCCGTGTGCCCTGGTAGCTTTCGACTTGGCAGACGGGCTGCTGCATGCTTTGATCCATGTCCGCTTCAAGTTCAAAGTTTTCGTCCGTATAAAGACCGTGGGTAGGGCTGACGTTCAAACGGGTTGCGGCCAGCAATGCCACCTGCTCATCGACTGATCGGGGCATGGTACTTTCATGCCGCAGGATAACATTTTCATCCCAGTCATAAATTCTGATTTTACAAACAAACCCTTTGCGGCAATACTGTTGGGGGTCGCCCGGCAATCGAAAATACTGATAATAAACATAGACCGCGGGATCGGCATCGTGTTGGATGCAGCGCTTTTCGCGCCATTGCTGCAGTATCCGGGCGGCATTCTCCGCAGGGTATTCGCCCCAGGGAATCGAAAGCTGGATGCTGTTGTAAGGATTGCGGTAAAGGGCGGTCTTCTGTTTTTCGGAAGCCACATCAAAAAGCGGTGACGTTAAGTCGCCGATGTTTTGCATCAGCGTTTCGCTATATCGCCAGGCTCTAAAGGGGAGGATTTCGGCCATTTTGCCTTGGGTTAACTCCGATTACGGATTTTTATTTGCCCGCAGTTTATATGAAATTAAGAAATAAAAAAAGAAAAAAATAGGTGCAGTGATAGCCTGCTGCCGGAATATTGGTGTGCCGGGCGTGATTCAGATTCTTTTTTCAAGAATATTTAAAAAGTACCGATATAGACTGTACGAGCTCAATCCGCCGTGGGCGGGATCGCCTTGTTGCGCCAATTTAGAGCCCAGGGTCCATTGATCGATTCTGCTGCGTTGAAACAGCATCGAAATATTTCGTAAACCTGACATAAAGGATAATCAGCGTTGTCGACCGCCCGCAATATCAATTCACTACATAATAACAAGGAGATATGGGTTATCGCTGCCGGCCGTTTTTCAGATATTGACCTGAGCGCAGTGATTGATGAAACGGTGGTTGGACCCTATAAGGAATATAAAATTTCCGATATTGGTCGCTATCTGCTCAATCCGCATCCGATCGAGGTCAAAAAGAAGTTAATCGGCGGTGAGGTTCACTATAAGCTGGGTGCAATTAAACAAATTCGGAAATCAATTCATAAAATCCTGCCGGTTTTTTTGAGAAAACGAAAACAAATCCCGTCGCTGTCACCGGAGGTGATTGTTTCACGTTTTAAATTGCGCAGACCCGTCGTGAAAGATCCCGAACTCGAGGCGCATCTAAATAAGATTTATGTTCAGCTTAAATCCTACGATTCCTTTGCGACAAAATTGGATCGATTGGATCCGCAAAATATATACCAAATTGTTGGTATCTGCGAAGATATCGGCGGCAATTACTCATATTTGAAGTTGCAGGGCAGCATCGCAGAAAAAATCAAATACCTGGATAACTCAATTGCCAAAGACGTCGGCGTCATTCTCAATAAAGCCTATGTCGCCGAGGGGTTGTACGAGTTGCGCGGATATGACTTTCAGTCTTATAATCCGGCTGCCTTCAGCCGCCTTTTTTCATACAACAACGGTAAAGAACCTAAAGCCTGCGTCTTGACGAACCAAAATCAAGTCGAATTTTACATAACTGATAGCCAGCTGTTAAAGCATATGTTTTTGCTCGAACAGTCGCTCAGGGCAAATCCCAGTCTATGCAAGGCCTTTGAACTGTGTGCCGGCGGGGAAGCCAACCCGATAAAGTTGTTTTTCAATAAAAAATTGGAAATCGATTATGCCAAGTCACCGCTTCCGGCAATTTACCAGGATGTGCTCAGAACCCACGATACGCAATCCAGTCACCGCAACTTGATTAAACCGATCTTAAATTACCTGCAGATTGGAATATCATTCAATTATATGCTTGCCGACGACGACACTGACGATCGGATGATCACCCACATTTCGGTTTTGCATGATTTAAGAGCCCTGGAACCGCTGCGCAAGAATTTACCGGATGTGTATGCCGCGGTCGCGCAACACGGCTTTATCACCGATTCCGGCCAGTATTATTTGCTGGATTCAATCAACGGTTATGACAATGCCTAGCGACTACAAAGATAATGACTACCTTTGGATTAAAGAATTGTTGGATTATCCTGCCAGTCTGGAGACAAATCTCGGCAGTTTTAAGGATACCTCGCAAATAAAACTTCCGCAGGATCCCATTGACTGTGTCATCTTCCAGGAGCGTGCCAAAAGGGCCATCCGTAAAATTGCCCAGAACAAAGGACACATTTTGATGGTAGGGCGGCCGGGTACCGGGAAATCCATGCTGGCCAACATGTTCAAAGAGGTGTTGGAAATTTCCCTGGGCGACTATCTGAAACCCAAAGAAGCCATCGTGGCGTATCCGGGCAAGGACCGCAACCACATTCGCTTTGCCTATGAAAATCCGGCCCGGGCGGATAGATTTTTGTCGGAGATTTTAGCGGCCATCGAAATCGCCAGAAACACCCTGGATGAATTCAATCTCACCGAACAGATTCAATCCGCCAGAAGGGCTAAAATTGCGTTGATCTGTGCGACCAGTTTGGCAGCGGTGGCCGGAGTCTATTTTCCGCCCGCCTTTATTGCCGCCGGGCTGACCGGAATGGGGTCCATATTCATGTACATGCAGGAAAACAATCACCGGGCTCAGGAGAAAATCCAGCGCGAATCCATGGGCGGGACCCAAAACGATGTCAAACACCTGCAGGATATGGTACCGGGAATTTTGTATGACCCGCGCAGGGACAAGGATCTGATGTCGCGCGTGTCCGAGCCCAGTGCCAGAAATATGAAGGGCGGTTTCCGACATGACCCCTATCAGTCGGGAAATCTTCAGACGCCCTGTCATAAACGGGCTTACCTGGGTGCACATGCCAAATCGCCGATCATTTATATTGATGAGTTAAAAACCTTGATCAAAGTCGGCTATATGGCGGACCTGCTGGAGATTATGCAAAACAAAAAGTATATCCTCGAAGGCGGCCGGAGCACCGGCAGCGGTGCGGCGGATCGATCCGAGAATTATTTAAAGGCCGAGAACATTATCGTGGCCTGCTGCAATCATGACACCCTGCAATACCTGCAGGAAGAGGGTGACGGCGCTTTTCTCAGCCGTATCGAAGATAAAGGTGAAATCATCCAGATGGAAAGTGCGGTGCCCGAGTCTCCGGAAAATGCCGGGCAGATCGCCCAGTACGTCAAACAGGAAATCGACAATCTTGCCAAGGAATTTAAAGACGCTTGGGGCGAGGTTATTGAAAAAGAAGGTCATGAAAGCGTCAGAAAGCGCAATGAGCATATTTACGGTCGACGCCTGCCGCAGGATTTTAAGCTGACCGTGCGTGAATTTTCAAAAGCCGCCGTGTTGGAAATCGCCAAGGAGCTGCGATGCCGTGCCTCGGATGGCAAATTGAGCAGTATCCTGCGACCGATTAACGGGATCATAAAATCAGCCGAGTTTGAAGCTGTTTTGGACACCGCACCCCTGGTTGAACCGCTGCATGTGCGCAAGGCGCTGGCCGAGCACTTGAGTTTGGAAGGGGGACTTTCCAAGGAGATCGGCGAGCATAAAAAATATCTTAAAAAATATATCAGCTCGATGACCGATTCCATCGGGTATGTGGTCGGTCTGGCCGTCATCCACTCAAAATCCAGCGGGCAAATGTACGGTCAGCCGCTGCCGATTCACTGTCAGATCAACGTCGGCAATGCAGATACCGTGGTGGCACCCGGCAAGATCGGTGACATTGCCAAGGCCGCCGCCCAGAATGTCCGGGCCTCCATCAAAAAGGTGCTGACCAAGATCGGAGCCCCTTATGTCGGGTATGAAATGTATGTCGAATATATTCAGGCGCACGGCGGCGTAGAAGGCGACAGTGCGTCGGTGGCCATGGACATTGCCCTGGTATCGGATTATATCAAACAACCGGTAAATCAGCGCTATGGCATTACCGGCTCATTGACCGGTGACATAATTCTGGCCGTGGGCGGCGTGACTGAAAAGATTCGATCCATTATGGACCCGGTTTTAGGCATGCAAGGGGCCTGCATCCCCTGGCTGAACAAATACGACGTCGAACCGCTGCTGATCAATACGGACAGTGAGTATATTCAAAAAGATGAAATACCCGGCATCCGAATATTCAGAGAAAATGGAAAGAAGCGGCCGTTTGATATATATTTTTGCAAAACCAAATACAATGCCTATAAGATCCTGATGGGGCTCGGGAAAGAAGATGTGGAAACCCGCATGGCCCAGCGCAGCAAACGGGATCTGGCCTTCATGCAAAATAATTAAGCCACCCCCACTATTAGCCGATCCAGGGGCTTAGTTTTTTCTGGGAAAATTGATAATCCCAGGTAAACATAGATTCCGGCGGCTTAATTAATTTATGCTGCGCATATTTTTTTCTTTTTTCAAAGTCCATCTTTATCCTTCAAAATATCCAACAGCACCTCATAGTGATCGAAGGGCGGCATCAGGCAGGCGCCGGCAAAACGCCGGCGTGCAATGGCCAACATCTCACCGGCATTCGCCACCCCTTCGGCTACCGGGTCGGCAGCGCGCTGCATGCGGTTGCGAACTTGCTCCGGCACGGCAATGCCGGTGACTTTGCGATGCAAAAACTCGGCGTGGCGGGGGGTGCGCAGCGGCAGGATGCCCAGGCTAATGGGAATTTTAAAGGATTGCGTTGCCTTGATCAGCCGATCGGCAGCCGCCGCGTCGTACACCGGTTGGGTCACTGCAAATTGAGCCCCGGCTGCGACTTTGGCTGCTAACCGTTGTTCAGCCTCCTGCTGTCCATTTGATTCAGGGTGGGTGTCGAACACAACGCCGGTGCGCAGCCCGGCCGCGCGGGCCATGCGCACCAGATCGAACACATCCAGGTCACCTACGCTGGTCGTATGCGCTCGATCTCCCAGGGCGATGAAGTCGCCGGTGGCGATCAGTACGGTTTCGATCCCCAGGGCTCGGGCTCCCCACAGCATTCCCTGGAGGCTTAAGCGGTTGTGGTCGCGAGTCGTACAATGCAGTATGGCGGGCTTGCCTGTTTTTTGCTGCAGCAGGGCACACAACGCCAGGGCGCTCATGCGCGGTTTGGCAACCGGATTGGTGGCAACGCTGAAAGCATCGAAGGCTAAGCCGACCAGCGGCTGCAATGCCGCCAGCAGGGGAGCGGCATCGGGGCCGGCCGGCGGCACGACTTCAATGGTGACCATGAATTTATCTTCGGTCATGTCACTATCCCAGTTTTAGGCCGGCTCGTTGAATCGTCGAGCAGATGTTGTTCTTCGAAAATTTTATTGACGATCACGCTTAACCGGGCCCTGGCCTTGGTCGTATTAATTTTTAAACTTCGCACCAGGGTCAGCAGACTGAACAGACCGGCGTGCTGCGGTATGATATCACTAACCGCTTTGATGATTATGGCCGGTATTTGATACGTTGCGGCGGTTTGTGCGACGGCAAAGGACTCCATGTCCACGGCCAGTGCATTGTCGGACACCCCGGCTCTGGAAAAAACCGGCCAATTAAATGTCTGCAGTTTTCCGACCTGGTATTTAGATCCTGCCAAAAGACCGGCTGCTTTTTCAATCAGTGCGTTTGCCGGCCGAATGACCCGATCACGATAGGCGATGAGATTCGCAATGATCAGATGCCCGATGTCAAGTTCATCTCGTACGGCACCGCAAAAGCCGGCGTTGATCAGCAAATCAGGCATGAATCCCAGCGACCCGGTGCACACCTGCTGCGTTGCGCGGCGGGCCTTCTTCGGCCCGATCCCGGTCACCGCGAGCCGGATGGCATTGTCCCCGATCCGGCAAATACCGGTTGTATGTTTCAAGATTTGCGGAATCTCGCACCGCATTGCCACGATAAGGGCCAGGTTGGGCATGGTTTCTTTCTAATACTCCTGGAGTTCATCATACTGGTAATCCAGTTCAATGCCGGCGGTCTTAAACATGTCCTCTGATTCCTGCCCGGCGTGATACTTACGCTCGCAAACCACTCTTTTGATCCCGCAGTTTATAATCAGCATGGCACAGGTGCGACAGGGGGTCATGCGGGTGTAGATCGTCGCGGCATTTATTGAGATTCCAAGTTTGGCGGCCTGGCAAATTGCGTTTTGTTCGGCATGGATCGTGCGCATGCAGTGGTCCGTCGTGGTGCCGTTTTCGTGAGTGACCTGTTTCATCTGGTGGCCGACCTCATCACAATGGGGAAAACCCATCGGGGATCCGACATACCCCGACACCAACAGCTGCTTGTCACGCACAATGACGCAACCGCTTTTACCCCGGTCACAAGTAGCTCTTTTCGAGACGGTATCGGCCATTTCCATAAAGTACTCATCCCAGGAAGGCCGCTGATCACCGGCTTCCTTTTTGCTGTTAAAAACCATAATAAACTCCCGGTAATATTTATCCCGGACAAGCCGGAACGAAATGATGAAAATTGAATATCAACCAGCAATACGCATGGCCAGGTACGGAACCAAATTGAACATGAAAATTCCCAGTTTAAAGATCGCCATGCCGCCATAATGAATGGCATCAAAACTTTCTTCAGATAATTTGAACCATTTGCAGTGGCAACGATACGTCCAATCATGAGCCAGGAAGATAAACACCACCCACCACAGCAGCAATCCCATGTTTATGACGGTGCACCACGCAAATACGGCACGGATTGTTTCGAAAGTCATTGATCCTTCCCCCTTTCGTTATGATTAATTATTTTTGGATCTGGTTTAAAATATTATCCGTAAATTCTTTTAATATCCGGCAATTCCGTAGAATAATAGTGAACCCAGATATACAAATGGTTAAACAACGCCACACATAGTGCTGCAATTGACGCATACCACAACCCCGGAACCCACAGCAGAAAAAATCCGAAAGTGTACATGCTGTTGCTGGTGAAGCGGAAGATTCCCTTTTTAACAAACGGCAGGGATCGATACGATGGATCAAAATGGTCGACTCCGAAGGCGCGTTTGAAACCGAAGTAGCGCTTGACCGAGTAAAAGAGGTAGACTGCCGGGATTGCCAGCAGGAGGGCCAAAATTCTCAAGACAGCCAGATCCACCGGGAAGGAACCGTGATTTGAAATGGCCAGGAAAAAGACGGCCAAGACCCGGGCAATGCCTATGATGGAAAATAAAACCGCATAGACGATGAAACCGTTATCACCCATTAGACGAGTGAGAAGCGACAAATGAAGCTGGGTTCGCCAGCAGAACCAGACCAACACTTGATGCGCGATTGCGATTGCAACCGCCAGCCGGAACCAGACCATCGTACGGACATCCCATAGGCTTCCGGACCGGAAACTATTTACTGTGCCGAGCAAAACCAGGCCGGTTATTAATCCGGCAAGCAGCAGTATATGGAGCCACTGTTTTTCAAAGATGAGCTGAAATTGAGACACGTATACCCCTTGACAATTTATGGCCGATGCTGTCGCGAGCTTTTTTTGATACTTCAATTCGGCTTTCCCGCCGGGCTATTCGGCCGGCCGTTTGGCGATGACCTGCAACAGGGCCATACGATTTTCTTTGAAACTGCGCAGCTGATTGCGTGCCATTGTCAGGAAGTCGTCGCCCAGCAGCATTTGATAGCCAAGGATCGGTCGACCATTCTTTTTGATTTGGGCTGATTTGGCTGCAAACCAGGCCAGGCCGACATCAGTGGTGTCGCGCCACGATAGAATTTTGAATCCCGCCGCAGCGAGGTAATTTCTCAGTTCAGCACCGGTGGTGAGAAAACTGATGGACGGTTCGCGGGCCCATGGCAGCGGGAAATAGACCTCGCCGCCCGGACCGGCGATGATGTCATAAATTGCAAGGTGGCCGCCCGGTCTCAAGACGCGGTACATCTCGGAATAGAGTTGCGCTTTTTCAGCGATATTCATTGCGGTGTGCTGGGTCCACAGGACATCAAAGCGCTTGTCTTCGAAGGGCATGTCCAGGGCGTTTGCGGTGCGGTAGGACACGAGATGATCAAGGCCCAGACGGACGCTTAATGCCTCGGCCACCCGGCAATATGCTTCGGTAAGATCCAATCCTGTCACGCGGCATCCGTAGTCTGACGCCAGGCGTCGTGAGGGTCCGCCGAGTCCACACCCTAGATCGAGGACCTGCATTTGCGCATCAAGGCTGAGTTCTTCGGCCATCTCTCTAGTGGCTTCAGGACCGCGTATATGAAATTCGTCAACCTGTGCCAGATCATCCAGGGTCAGCTGATCCAAGTCTTTACCGGCCCTTTCCAGAGCCTGAAGAATGGTTTTTTCGATGTCGTCAAGCGCGTAATGTTGTTCAACCTTATGCATTCTAAACCATCATACCGTTCATGAAAAATTTAAACACTGCTATTCGCTTAATTCCACACGAGCCCTCCGGGGGCGGACCGGTCGCAGGTTTTTATATTCTGTCTATTCACCGCAGCATTTTTTGTACTTTTTGCCACTGCCGCATGGACAGGGATCATTGCGGCCAATTTTTTTTTCGGCAATCACGGTTTTCGGCGGGTTTAACAATAATTCCAAATCGTTGACATCTTCCGGTTTATCCGGCTCCAATTCAATCGAGTACTTCCAGTTGTTTTTTTCAAATATCGCCGCCACCTCTTTCATTCGTGTTTTGGTTTTTACATGAATAGCAGCGGGATTCTTTTCAGTGCCTAATTTGGCAGCCTTTTTGCCATCAAATATTTTTTTCATTTTATCTTTCCTTCTCGGATTATGGGAATTCGATTGCAAACAGTTTACATTATCCAATTTCGAGCCATGAACTTAAGGGTCGGCATCTTTTCAAAACCGTTTTTGCGGTAAAAATTATCCGCATTGATATGATCTTTATTGGAGGAAACCGTTAAGTTGTCTTTTGCCCAAATCATACCGGCAGGTCCTTTCTGCGGCATCCCGCTTTTTAAATTTTTACGTTTAATGACAGTACCAATGCCATGGCTCATATTCATACCCGGTTGAGTTGCCCCGGGGGTAAGAAAGTGCATACAAGCTTTTTCGTTTCGGGGTATGGCGATAGTCCTCGCCGCTCGATTAGAGCTGCCGGAACCATTGGAAGGGACTGCAGCAGGGCAATAATTTCGTTCCGCACACGCATTAGGTTCCGGGCGTTTGCCAAAACTTATGATACGATCTTCTGCGCAACCGACCAAGAAAAGATCCGGTTGCATTTTGAATTTTCGAAGGATCTATCAGTTTGTACTTTTTTTAGGGGTTTAAATCAATAGCAAACAGAAGGTAGGGATCATCAGTACTAAAAAAGATGAAATGTTTGCATCCCCATAGCACTTTCTCGCTTTTTTAATGCTGAAGAAAGTGTTAGCCTGTCCTGCTAAATTTTTATGAATTAGCAATCCCGGAAATAATTGGGCTAAATATGTTGAAAATCATTTTGCATTTCTTATCGGCGGCGGGATGCTTCCAATATTAATCGGCATCCTGGGAGATGCCGGGGCCTTTGGGTGGGGAATCGTTATGGTGGGCGGACTTATTATCCTGGCATCGATCCTGCCGCGTTATTTAATCTTTCCGCGGCCCTAAGGGCTCAACCAAAATAAGTTTACGGATTAAATCGTTGGGTTTGGTTTTCAAGCCTAAATCCGGATCAACCCGGGTATTCGGCTGAGCGATTTGAATCGGGTTGCCTTCATCATCGCGCAGATTCCCGATACTTGTTTTCCGGATCGCTTGCCCGGGACTTAATATTTCCACCGGGTCGCCAACCCGGCATTTGTTGCGAACCTCCATCAGGGTGTGATCGTCATCATGCGCGGTCAGAACTTTGCCGATGAATCGATGGGTTTCTGTGCCCATGTTAAAATCGAAATCGGGTGCGGTCTGTTGCGGATCATCAAAGTAAAAGCCTGAACAATATCCCCGGCGGTCGATTCTGGCCAATTCGACCAGCCATTCCGGCTGTATAGCGTAGCCCTCGGGATCCTGAAAATATCGATCGATAGCCTCCCGGTAGACCTTTACCACCGAAGCCAAATAATTGATCCCTTTCATACGGCCTTCAATTTTCAGGGCCGACACACCGGAATCGAGCATTGCAGGGATATGTTCGATCATGCAGAGATCTTTGGAGTTGAAGATGTAGGTGCCCCGCTCGTCTTCGGCGATGGGCATATACTGTCCGGCACGGAGTTCTTCCACCAGGGCATATTTCCAGCGGCAGGGATGCGCGCACATGCCGCGGTTGCTGTGACGGTTTGCCATAAAACTGGAAAGCAGGCAGCGGCCTGAGTAGGCAATGCACATCGCCCCATGGACGAAGGCTTCGATTTCTATTTGGGCCTGCTCAGCGATGGCTTTTATCTCGGCCAGGGTCAGTTCCCGGGCCAGGTTGACCCGGCGAACCCCTTGCTGCTCCCAGAATTGGACGGTTTTATAATTGGTGCTATTGGCCTGAGTGCTGAGATGCAATGGTATCTGTGGCATCAGTGCGCGGGCGGTCAGAAAAACACCGGGATCGGCCACGATAACACCATCCGGTCCCAAAGCGCCCAATTTTTCCAAATATGCCTCAATATAGGTCTGTTCATCATTGCGCGCAAAAATATTAACCGTCACATAGACCTTTGCACCGCGATCATGGGCATAAACGACCGCCTGCTTGATTTCTTCCAAGCTAAAGTTGCCGGAAAAGTTTCTTAAACTGAAATCTTTCCCGCCGAGATAGACTGCATCGGCGCCGTAATGAATAGCGATTTCCAGCTTTTCGAAATTGCCGGCCGGAGCCAGCAGTTCCACTTTATTGGATTTGGGTGTCGTCATAACGGATACCTATAAGTTAAGTGATCCGGTTTTTGTGTTTGCCTGATTCCTGTTGTGGGGCGAAAATACGGCTGTTGATTCTCTCATATTGCGGCAAGGATGCTATCTTATATCATTTTATTGAATCGCCCGCCTTGTCGATCACATCCTTAACCCCGGCTTTCACAAGGGAAGGTTTGAGCAGCAGTTTAATCTTCTTTTCTCCTCTGGCATCCACAAAGGTGTCCTGAAAAGTTAACTCAACCTTTTTCAATACTTTAACTTTTTTGTCCATCAGGATAAAGTGATAGTTCAACACCCCATAGGCGAGTGCACCGGTAAAAATGACTATGATCAAAAGCTTTTTCATAGAAAACCTCCGCAAATGTTTTGCTAATGGTCCGGCAAAAGGTCTGCCAACATCTTTCTCGACTAAATGATCCCTAACCTGTACCGACACGATTGAACAGTTTCATATTACCAGGTGACTCATCCATCGTTTCATTAGGGCATAATTGACAGAATCCTTTTATGGTTCCATTATAGTCTTCTGCAGCAATGAGGTCAAATCTGCAGTGTGCCACCATCTCAAATACTAAGTGACGACCAGCCACATCAACAAGCTTAGTAATTTAGTAAATTGATCAGTATTTGACACACGGTCTGTCTTCCTGTATTCCGGTATCATTCGGTTATCTTTTCGTTTTTTCCCGGAAGAACTTGATGGGTCCCGGTCAATTGGAATCATCGCGTACACCAACGGGTGATGGCGGTTGGCGATTCCAACTGGAAGGCGGCCGGCACTTTAAAGTTCAAATAGAAAGGAGGAATTGAATGAGCACGGACTATGAAAAAGGCTATAAACAGTTTGCCGAGATGGTCGGTGAAGAAAATATTGAATCATTGGTCTCTCGTTTTCGATCTGTTTGCCCGGATTTTGAAAAGGAAGTTATTGCCGTCCTGGGCGGCAGGATATGGACCCGGGGCGGTATCGATCTCAAAACCAGATCGCTTTGCAGTATCTGCGTGCTGGCCGCGCTCGGTCGCCACAATGCATTGAAATTGAATTATAAAATGGCCTTGCGCAATGGTGCTCAATTGCCTGAAATATTTGAAGCGATTTTTCAGGTAGCCGCATACGCAGGTTTTGCGGCTGCCTGGGACGCCCTGGAAAAGCTGGCTGAAGTAGTGAATGAGGATGCGGCATGAATAAGATTCGGCAAAGTTTTAAAGGGGATGCGACGGCCACCTCGACTTTCGATCATTCAGGATTATATTTACATCTATCAGCAAAAGGAGTTGATTAAGCCTTTGTCCGAGTTGACGGTCTTGCAATCGTTCAGCCGCCGCCTTCAGATATGGGCCATAAAGAGGTTCACGAAAGACTGGCTCAAGGCCAATTTGATTGAGCCCGCCCGGATAAGCCGGAATTGGAGATTGAAGATTTATTCAAGCTGCCTTGAAAGGTTGGAGAAAAAACGGAGGGGTGGTGTGATATTGTATAACTGCGAATACATGAACTTCGTTTTATAAGGATGGGGCAGCTTAAGATTTTTATTTATCAAAACGAGGCGAAAAAATGTCTGCATATCTCATCGGTCACATTACGGTAAAAAATACCGGCAAATGGCAATCTTACGTCGAGGGGGTTCGAAAGTCACTGATACCTTTTGAGGCTGAAGTCTTATTCCGGGGCAAGCTCGCAACCGTTTTGGCTGGTGAGCATCCTCACGAAAACACCGTCGTCATAAAATTTTCCGACCAGCAAACCTTACAACAATGGTACAACTCAAATGAATACCAGGGCTTGATTCCCACCCGGGACGAAGCCGCCGATGTCGTGATTATCAGTTATGATTCCCATTAACGTTCTTCCATTGAGGAGCATATGAAAAAAACGAAAAATCAGTTGGATCAGGAAAATATGGACCGGATTGTGGCCGACGCCCGGCGCGAGCCGCCAGCAGCGGGAACAGGGGTATCGGGATCAGGCCCTCAAGATTTTTCCCTGGGTCTGTGGGCGGTGCGGACGTGAATTTGAAGGCAAGCGGCTGCGTGAATTGACGGTCCACCACAAGGACCACAACCACGACAACAATCCGCCTGACGGGAGCAACTGGGAGCTGCTCTGCATCTACTGCCACGACAATGAACACTCGCGCCATCTGGATCAGGAATGGTACGACACCGACCTGCCGGGCGACGATCAGCAGTCGGCTCCACTTGATAGTCCCTTCGCCAATCTCAAAGACCTTTTGAAAAATAAAAAATAATCGCGCGCATTTGGGCAAGTCATATTCAAATGATCATTCACTCGGACATTGCCCCTTTTACCCGGTCGATGGTAACCCGAAACGGGTTGGCAACCGCCTATGTCTGCCAGAATTTTGCCGGCCGGCTGCCCACAACCAGCGTGGATCAAATGTTGAAAAATCTTAAACAAGACATTGGTCGTTGATTTCACTTTCCACATCAGCCGAAGCAATATCGCCCTTGGCGATTATGCCTTCGGATATCAACTGCTGAATTTCAAAATCCTTCAACAGATGATTTGCTGAATGTCGAGCACATCACGCGAGCGATTATCGAGCTGAACACCTGCCGCAAGATCGTTCTAATGTACCCGCCCAAACATGTTCAAGTGCAGCGAAGCCTGAAACAGGCATGTGATATTCTAAATCAGGTTTTGGACGCTCAACCGGAACTCATCATCGGTATCGCCAAGGATACTTTGCTGATCGGAGGAAAACCGCTCGATCCGAAAAACGCGATTTGCAAAGATTTCGCCATGACACTCATGCAGCTGGAGGCAGCTGCAATAAAGTTTATTAGGGATGTGACCTCCGAAGAGCTCTTGCGATTTTTACTTTTAATCGCCGAAAAGCCGGATGATATTCATGCCAAAGGCGGCATCCAAAAGGTCAGTTTGGACTGCGATCTGTCCAAAATTCAGATTCAGACAATCGATTACGGCAAATTTCAATTTACGGAAGAAGCCGAAATTACGGATGCCCACAAAATTGCAGATCACACCGCCAAGACGGATATCTGGCAAAATTATATTGTGCACCTGATTTCCGGCACCCTAACCGATTCAGATGGTGGGAAAAGTCTAAGTGAATTCGGGGATATTGAACCGATTCAGATCGCCAAGATGTTGAACCAGAATCAAATAGACCTGAATGTTGTCCTGCAAACATATGGCGATGTCCTCAAGGGTCAGGCAGCCCAGCTCAGGGCTCTTCACTCCGGGAACCCGCCTACCGGCCCGACCGCAGAGGATTCGAATCCGGCTGATTTCCCCAGCGCTCCGGTTGGAAATTATCAAAATCTCAATCTACTTCTCCAGGAATTAAACCCGGATATAAGGCGCCAATTTTTGGCCGTGACATTTCAGCAATGCAACACAGAAGATGCATCCAACTGGGCGGATGAATTCCTGGGTAATTTCGCCGAAGATTTGATCGTCGATATGTTGCGACAGGAAAATAAAAAAGGCCGGGAAATTTCCCCAGCCCTGGTTGGCGTTATCCAAAAATTTTCCAATTCCGGTTCGGCAGCTCCATTTGAACCGGAATCAGTAGTCTCTGATTCGGAAGATGACCAGGGTGCACCTCATATTTCCGCCGAAAATTTGCAGGGCTTACTCCAGAGTGAATCGAATGAAGATTCTGTTGACTCCGAATACGACCCTTTGCTCAAAAAGTTAGCCGCGGAAAAACAATCTGAAAAGACCGCATTTAAGGAACGACTACCGGTTGAAAATATCCTGGAGGAATTGGAAGATTCCCAGCTGTGCACCAAAATAGCCATGTTGCTGCTATCCTTTATGAAAAAGGACTGCGGTCATGAGAAGTACAAAGCTTATGGAGCAAAACTGGTTGATATCGCAAATGAGCTGCTGGAAGCCGGACACATTTCACTACTGAAGAAAATAATGAGTGCCATAGGTCAGCAGGGCCGGGCAAAAGCCCCAAATAAAAATCGAACGCTGGCCCAAGAATTAATCAAAACCTGGCAAAGCCCAGCGTTCACATCAAAGGCGGTTCAGACTATTTTTGGCTTCCAGGATGGAATCGATCCCCAGGGCTATGATTTTCTGCTCGCTTTGGGCCCCCGGATAGTTCCGGATCTGGTTAACTTTTATGGCAAACAGAAAAAGCCTGAATCCGCCGAATCTTTATTCAAGCTTTTGACAAAATTTAAGGCTGAAGCTGCTACCGAGACCCAAAAACGCCTGCGGGATACGCGGCCCGAATATGTTCACAATATGGTGGTATTCCTTCGCAGGATCAAGGCGCATAAAGCGGTGCCCCAGTTGAGGGCCCTGATGGAAAGAAGCACCACCCGTGTTCAAATGGAAGTGCTGGAAGCCCTGTTGGAATTTGAAGACGGATGGGCAGCGTATCACCTCCGCAAGTCACTTCAATCAGATCGCGTCCGATATTGCATCGCGGTCCATGGCGATGGCGGCAAAATATAAAGTCAGGGAAATTGTTCCGGACCTTTTGGCAATGCTCAAAACTCGGGTGATGTTTAAAACCGATATTCAAAAAAACGAGCAAATCATCGCGGCTCTGGGCCAAATTGGCGATACCGCGGTTATACCCACCCTGGTGAAACTGGCCAAAAGCGGCGGGCTTTTTCGCCAGGAAGAGCTCCTTCATATGAAACAGGTGCTGTTCGCCTCACTGCAAGGATATCCAAGGGACGCTGTCGGCCAATTGTTGGAAATCGGGCAGAACTCAAAAGACAAAAGCATCCGCAATGCATGTCGCCAAATTCATAGCCAAGGCAAACTAATGCAGCAGCATGAATTTCAGCAGGATATGGTGCAGTTAATTTCCAATTTAAATGCAGCCATAAATAACATCAACATGTACAGCGCTGAACATCCTCAGGCCAAACGATATCTGGATACGGCTTATCTGAACCTGTCGGACCTGCTGCGGGTAAAAAATAAAATCACCCTGCTCGCGATCGATGGAAATTTGATCGTAGACAACAACTCCTTAAAGGCCAACGGACCGCACCTGACCCAATTTATTAGCATCCTCAGAAAGAGTGCCATTGAAAGGCTGACCTTTGTCAGCGGGCTGCCCAAGCCGAATTTCATGGAATTAATTCAATTTCTGTCTGCCGATGAATCCAAACCCATCCGCAGCAATGAATTTATCAAGCTGGGCATAATTGATCTTAAAGTCAAAGATAAGCTCGCGGGAACATCGGCCGGGTTATCGGAAGAACAAGCCGAGCAGCTTGAGCAATTAAAGGAGCTGCGGAATCTAAAACAGGATGAGTTGAAAGCGCTTTACCAGGATATCAAGCACCATAAAAAGATTGATATTCGCGGCGTTGAGGATATGATTAAAGGTTTCGTCGACGGTTTTGCCAGCCAAATAAATCCACTGGATCTGCTGGCCTCACTGAAATCCGCACGACGAGTATACCTCCACCCATGCCGTCAATGTCTGCATTCTGACAATGAGTCTGGCCGAATCACTCGGAATTGCCGGCCAACATCTATACAATATCGGTATTTCCGCGGTCCTGCACGACGTCGGCAAGTTGTTCATACCGGATGAGATCCTCGATAAGCCCGATGCCTTGACGGCGAGAGAGCGCAAGGTAATGGAGTCTCATACGGTGTTGGGCGCCCAGCATTTGCTGCAGACAAAAAATGTCCCGCATCTGGCCGTGCTGGGTGCATTAGAACATCATCTGCAATATGATGGCAACGGCTACCCAACGCTTAAAGCCGACTGGAAGCCCAATATAGCCAGTCAAATGATTGCCGTTTCCGATGGGTTTGATAAGCTCAGAAGTGGCCGGTCTGACGCCGATCCAACGTCCATGAATATGACCGAAAAGGCTCTATCCGAAGAAAGAGGCACGGCATTTCACCCTGCTCTCGTGGATAATTTTATAGAATTGATTAATCGTTGATATATAAATGAACTTCCCCGCGGCAAGCAACGGGGTATCAATAAAGTAACAATTTAGACCTAACGCAGCAAGCTACGGAGAATTGAACCCGGCAGATTTCGCAATCTCCATTACCTCTCATCCATTCTAATCTGTGTAATTTGCGAAATCTGTGGATTAAAGTTTCAATAAAATATCCCGAAATTTATAAAATCCGAGACTGTAAGATTGATCTTTTTCACCCGGCGCTTGTATTCAATCTATCCAGCAACGCCCACTCCAAAAATTGGGCATAAACCTTCCAGGAACTTTCCCCGTATCCGCCGGCCATTAAAAAAGCCGCCGGTATCCCGCGCTCCTTCAAAAATCGATAGACAAGCTGATCGCGCTGCATCATTTGCGCAAGAGATAATTTTAAATCACTGGTGGATGGCAACTCGTCTTTTTCGAATGGATCTACTCCGGAAACGACTATCGCCAAATCGGGCCGCGGAAAGCTTTCAAGTTTAGCGAGACCTTCCCGCAGCCTGGCCACATA
Source organism: uncultured delta proteobacterium (assembly GCA_963710795.1). Lineage (GTDB taxonomy): Bacteria > Desulfobacterota > Desulfobacteria > Desulfobacterales > JAFDCJ01 > JAFDCJ01. Next base: position 9,493 of record CAVQBT010000022.1, on the reverse strand, counting down.
TAAATGATCTTCCCCCCGGGCCATGGGGATGTCGATATCGCTGTCGATGAAAGAGGGATTCAGGTTGCCGGCATCATCGTACTTTTCTTCGTCCAGGGGCCAGCCCTGTCCCATGTGAATGCTGAGGGTCGTAATGGTGTTCATCTCCCCGGGTCAGCGCCGCCGTACCGTCTCCCTTGTGGGCATCGACGTCGATCACCCAGACCGTCTTGATCCGATTTTCGGCCTGCAGTTTGCGGATGGCAATCACGATATCGTTGAGCATACAAAAGCCCTTGCCAAAATCTTTCTGACCATGGTGCATGCCGCCGGCTAAAGCAAAACAAAATTTTTTATCCAGCGCCCATCGGCAGCACGCTGTGGTGCTGGCAACCATTTTAAGAATCCGATCAAACAGCCGGACCAGTGGGACCGTGGCATTCGCCGGATTGTAACGATAATAATTGCCCTGATCGTCGATAAGTTCGAACGTATTGATGATTTCTTGCTCGAGCCCATCCGAAAACAATTTGTTCACATACTTCGCGGAATGCACCCGCAGAAGGTCATCTTTGGAAATTTGCTCATCGATATTTGCGATATGCCACTGGTCAATTTTAGGCCCTAAAATTTCGTGGGATTTAAGAAAGTCAAAAGTTTTCTTGGATCGACTGGACACCACTGGTATCTCGATGCCGAAATCGATCAAACCGATATTATGTTTTTCTTCGTACAGGATCATTGTTCGACTCCAAATCGTTGATCGTAAACTGCAAATTGTTACATTTTAAATTATCGATACGAATATTTAAATCTGTATTTCAATTAAAAATAGGTATTCAAACGCGCATTGACAACCAATTGCTATGTTCAAGCTAAATTGACAGTAATTTAAAAATTGCGTAATATGGTTTCAGATTAAATGCATTATTAGCATGTTAAATCATGGAGATATTGTCGTGAAAACAATGACCCTTACAGGATTGGAGCCAGCCCTAATAAAAAAAATGAAAGCAAATGCCAAAAATCAGGATAAAAGCTTGAACCAATTTGTAATTGATACGCTAAAACAACATATGGACATGAAAACGGAAAAAAAATTCACCGCTGTATATCATGATTTAGACCATCTTTTCGGTAGGTGGTCTGATAAAGAGTTTGAAAAGATTCAGGGAAAAATTGATTCGGAACGAAAAATCGATAAGGAACTCTGGGAATGAAAAACCTGCTCATTGATACGAACATCTATACCTATGCCCTCAATGGAAATGCCGATGTAATCAAAATCCTCCAACGAGCCCAAAAAATCTCAATTTGCTCCATCAGCATCGGTGAATTGCTTTCAGGATTCAAAGCAGGCTCAAAAGAAAATAGAAATATGGAAGCGGCTTTCAGCCGCGGCATTCGATCTCGCGGTTGAAAACCGCTCCCACATGCGTTGTACTTGCTCTTTATATATATATAGCTAAAATAATGCTGTTGCGGCTCGATAAAACCTAAACACATGACATGAGGCAATGCATGCAAAATCCAAAAAACACGTCGGCGAAATCACAGGTTAGCGACGAACAGAATCGTTACCAGGATAAATCATCATCGGATATCGCCCTGGAGGCCGCTGCCAAGAGTCTAACCCGGCGGCAAATCATCAGGGATGCCTCCGAATTTGTCAAAAAGCACATCAGCCGCCAGCCGCCGGTGCAGCGGTTTTTCAGTTTTATGCCCACCATGTTGACCCGGGTCTCCCCCTTTCACTTTAAAGGTAAAATGAAGTATACGGAATGGCCTCTGGTCCGCCAGGATTCCGGTGATGCCAACTCCTGGGGAAAAATGCGACTGGTGGGCGAGCTTCTCATCATTTTTGACGAGACGGTCCTCTTTGCCCTGTTGGCCTTGATGACAAAATTTCAAAGCGATGCCTTTGAAACCGATCAGGACGAATTAAGCCGCCTGGCCGATGTCCAACCGACACCCAATACCTACAATGCCATCTGGAAAAGCATCCAACGCCTGGCGGGAACCCGCATCGATCTGGAACTTTTCAGCGGCAAAGGCCGCAAGCGCAAAGACTTAAAGGAGTTGACCGGCTCCATTCTCAGTTTCGCCGATATCGACCGGGAAACCGGCAGCATCCGGGTCGTGGTCAACCCCTATTTTCTTGAAATGTATGCCGACAGCTTTGTCACCAATATTGATTTAAGATTCAGATCCAGCCTAAAGTCCGATGTCAGCAAAGCGTTTTATCGATTTTACCAGGGCCAGTATGAATCCGAATCCGATATTGACATTGCCAGATTGGCGCGGGCGGTCAACCTGGAAGCCGATCTGGAAATGCGTCGCTTAAAGGACAAAGTCCGCACCGGGCTGAAGGAACTCGAGAAGCGGGGATATTTAAAACAATACCAGATCACACGGGAAAACCGGGTCATCATCGAAAAATCAAAAGACTCGGCCGCCAATTACCAAAGCCAGATCCTGGAGCCTGCCAAAATCTCTTACCTAGCAGACTAGATCCTTATTTCCTTGGGATTCGTGTTTCACTAATAAATTTGTGCGCTTATCCGGCAAGTCCAAATTGATGGAAATAACGCCTGTGGGAGTGGCTTCCAGCCACAAATTAAATTGATCGCGGCTGAAAGCCGCTCCCACAAATTCCAATACGCTTGTTCTTTCCAGACAACCGGGTAAGTTTATTTTTGGCGCGGATCGTAGATTCGGTCCTCCCAGTGCATGTAGCCGAGGATCGCTTTAATGGTCAGGTTGCGCTACGGTTCGGGCGGCCAGGGAACCGTGCGGCGGTTCACGAAAAACACGTCAGTTAAATCGGTACGGCGCTCCAGAATCAAATCCGCCACGGTTCGACCGTTCAACTGCGTCATGCTGACACCATGCCCCACAGTTCCCAGGCTGTAAACAACATTCTTGTCCCCGGCGTAGACGATCGCCGGCGTCATATCCAGCGGCACGGAAACCGGCCCGCCCCATTCATGGGTAAATTTAATTTCATTTAATACGGAAAATAGTTCACGAACATCATTTTTTAATTCTTCGAAGGTGACCGGGTTCATATCTTTGTCCATTTTTATACTTTTCAGATGTGGCCACCCGCAAAAAGCCCGGATGTTCATAATCGCAGTCGATGTAGAGATCCCTGACCGGGTCGCGAAGGCAGTCCCCGGCACGTTCCATATAGTGATGGGCATCTTTGGTGTTCGCCTTGCTGAAGCGAAAGGCGGTAATCTGCATGGTCAGGCCGAACAGGGTCATGTTAAATCCCCCATTGCGACCGCTCGCCCCAAAACCAATGACCTGGCTTTCCAGCAGGGCTGCCCGCAGATTTGGTTCGGCCTTTTTAATGTTAAAAGAACTATTTAAACGGAGAATTAATTTACCCACCTTACAAACTCATCCAGCGAACCCCGCTGCCTGTCAAAGTGATTCACGGGCGCAGCGGGATCCGGCCAACCGATGACGGCACCCATGACAATCGTTTTGGTTTCAGGCACTGCAAACAACTCACGCACCAGGTCCGGAAAGCTGACAATGGCCGCCATGATGCAGGTGCCAAGTCCCCGGTCATGGGCCAGCAGACAGAAAGTCTGCAGATAGATGCCGATATCCAGCATGGCATATTCCAGTGACAGTTCTTTATCCACGGTAAGCAAAATAAGCGCCGGGGCATCAAACAGGCCGAACATCCGGGCAAAGTGCAGCAACCGTGCTTCCTTATCTTCGCGGGCAATATCAAGAGATGATAATACGCCTTTGCCCAGGTCTTTGTAGCGGTTCAAATATGCATCCGGCCAGACCTGGGGCATGGGAATGTCGGTTTGAGCGGCTTGACCTGCCAGCAGGGTTTCTTCATTTTTCTTTTTAAATTCATCCATTTTTTCCCCGGTCACCACCACGATTTCCCAGGGCTGGGTGTTGCCCCAGGAAGGTGACCAGAGGGAGTCGTTGATGATCTCCCGGATCAATTCTTCGGGAACGGGTTTGGCTAAAAATTGCCGAATGCTGCGGCGGTTGCGAATGGCCTCTCGAAGTTCCATGGGTTTTCCTTTCTAATTAATCCGCTTTTCTTTTCAGATTGACTCAGCCTGCATTCAAAATCTCGACCACTCGATCCCGGTAATCCCGGCTTTCGTCGTTTGCGGGGATCAGATCGATCTCGGCCGGCGAGGTTGCCCCCAGCCCCAAATCCGCAGCCCGGGCAATCTGCTCCTGATCGAAAATTTTCGTGTTCATGACATCGCTGTTGCTGCCCAGCGATTTTAAGATCGCCACGCCAACCGCATCGATGGCCACCCGATCGGCGGATGCCAGAAAAACATTGCCGTTGGCGCGCTTACCGTTGGCCGGACCGCCGTCCACAAAGGCTTCGATGCCGTCCAGCACGACCAGATCCGGTTTGAAGGGCGCGTTGATTTCGGCAATCAGCTGGCGCTGGTGGGGCGATGAATGCAGTTCGCTCATGTAGTTGAACCCGTGACGGGTGGTGGGAACCACGCCCACATGATTTTTGAACGACAGGGTAAACACCCCGCCGAACTGGTGGGTTTTCAGGCAGCAGGTGGTGATCAGGCATTCGCTTTCCAGGATCGGCCGGGCCACCCGAAATCCATCGCGCCAGTGGGAGCCTTCGGCGTCCACCTTCACCCAATCCTTTTCGGCCAGATCGTCAAAATCGACGATGTCGACTTCCAGTTTTTCCAGCAGCGGCATAACGCCTTTTTGGGCCATGACTTCGCGGGTCAGCGGATAGCTGCGTTCACCCAAGCGGACTGTTTTGGCCCCCATCTGCCAGACCTCTTCGATCAGGGCCGCCAGGGTATCGTTATGGGTGGATCCCGGGGTGTCGATCGGCCGTATTGAAATTCGGTTTGATGAGAACATCCTTGTTTTTGACCGGATTGATTCCCAGCGCCTGAATCGATGATGCGACACCGGTTTTGCGATCTTCGGTGCCGACGAGCGCCACCTTACTTTTATCAGAATTTTCCATTGCTAAACCTCCTGTTTCGCCGAAGATTAAATTCCCGCTAATGACAACGACACCGGAATACTTTATAAATTCTCGGCGGGTAATACCCATCCCGGACAAGCCGGTTGGAGCGGAGCGTAAATCCCGTCTTAGCGGAGAATTGAAGATTGAAGATTGCATATTAAATAATAACGAAGGTCGCTTCGCTTCGTCTTTTTTTAAAATGATAAAATTCCATAATTTTAGCTCATTTTAGCCATTTTCAATTTTAGTTCATTTTTTTCTAACCCTTTCCCAGCATGGGTGCATAAATACTGTATTCTGTCTGTTCGCCGGTCAATTCGTCAATTTTGCCCTGGATCTCGGCGCGCTTCTCGCTTTTCATCCAGCTGTACCAGTGCTCCAGGGATTGCCATTCACTGACCACCAGGCAATCCTCCGGATTTTCGACATTGTACAGGGTTTTGCCCGTAATGTAACCCGGTTGATAGGTGGCGAGCGCCCTGAGCTGTAAAATAAGCGGAACCAGTTTCCCGGCCTGGGGGCCCTGCATTATTTTTCGCTTGATCATCACTTCGATGGACAAAATTACCTCCCGATTTATAGGCATCGTTAAAATAGGGCTTGGAGGCCGGGAAGCCTGGAAACTTAATAGGCACAGGGCGCAATTGCTGCCTGCTGGATTCTGATTGTGCATCCCAGCATCCCAGCCTCCTGGCTTTCCAGCATCCCAGCTTCCTGGCTTGCCGGCATCCCAGCCTCCCAGCATTCCAGCATTATTTAACAGCTTTGGTGTGCTCTGCAATGGCATCGATAACCTGCGGCCAGGGCCCTTTTGTATGAGGCAGGTCGTGTCCCATGCCATCAACGAGCAACAGCTGCGCGCCGGCAATGGCCTCCGCCGTCGCTTGGCCGTGGGCCGCCGGAACAAGTGGATCGGCGGTGCCGTGAATTACCAGGGTGGGAACAGTGACCGATCCCAGGGCCGAGGTGCGGTCCTCCTGGGCCATGACCGCCATCATTTGACGGCCGACCCCCGGCGGATAAAACGCACGGTCGTAGGCCCGGGCCGAAATGCGGCGGATAAACTGCTCGTCAAAGGGAAAACCGGAGCCGGCAATCGCCTGCATCGTGACGACGTTAAAATCAATGTAAGCCTGGCGTTCGGCGGGCGGCGGCGTCAGCAGCGCTTCCATGGCTGCGGGCTGCGGCTGGCGGCAAATCCGGATTTCCCGTTGTGCTGTAGATCGATACGAGGCTAAAAAGACGCTGGGGATGCCGCAGGGCAAGGGTCTGCGCGATCATGCCGCCCATGGAGGATCCGCAGATATGCGCTTTTTCAATATCCAAGGCCTCAAGCAGTTTGGCAGCATCATCAGCCATATCATCGAGCGTATAAGGTGCCGGTATGGATCGGCCCTGCAAACGGGCATCCAGCAATTCGGCCATATCGGGCAGTCCGGCCGCCTCAAATCGGGTTGAGAGACCGGTATCCCGGTTGTCGAACCGAACGATATAAAGCCCCCGATCGGCGAGCTGCCGGCAAAAATCGTCATCCCAGTGAATCAACTGTCCCCCCAATCCCATGATCAAAAGCAGGGGCGGGAAAGCGGGGTTTCCAATCGTATCATATTCAATCTGTATCCCGTTGGCATTGATATTTGGCATAATTTGACTCTCTATTATGTATATCTGGATTTTTTACTGCCATAGTCCAACCTAAAATGATTTGGCTACAATCGGATAGATACCTCTTGGCATTTTTGTCCTCCTTCCCTTATAATAAATATCAGTTGAAATCTATACAGATAATGTATAGATAAGTTGTCTTGTTTAAATTTATAACAAAAAAATCTTAAAACTCATAATATTGTTTTATTACAGTTCCATTTTAACTGATGGATGACGCTAATTATAAAAGTTGGGAAATAAAGCTGTCGGTACCTTTCCATGATCTGGATCCGCTCCACATGGTATGGCACGGCAATTATCTTAAATATTTCGATATGGCTCGATCGGAGCTTTTTACCGGCTCCGGAGTGGATCTTTTCGACTATTTCAAAAAGACGAATTATCTATTCCCGATCACCAAGACGGCCACCAAACACATCGCATCGCTGAGATACCGTGACGAATTTACCTGTAAAGCAACCTGCCTGGAAGCGCAATATAAAATCGTGATTGATTTTAAAATAAGGCTGGCGCAAACCAATAAGCTATGTGCCAAAGGAAGAAGCGAGCAGGTAGCGGTGAAATATCCTGAAATGGAAATGATGTTTGAAATACCGCAGGATATTCGCAGGGCCCTGGGATTTTAACCATGACGCCGGATTTTCAAAAAGCCCATATTGCAGGCGTCGAGCGGGTGGCCGCCTGGTCGGATGTTCTGGACGACATTAATGTATTTCCGGTTGCGGATGGGGACACCGGGCGCAATTTGAAAATCAGCCTTACGCCGCTGCGCTACCTGCAAAATGATCGCGAAGAAACCATCCATAAACTGCTGCTTGTCGGCCCGGGGCAATTCCGGTAATATCGCGGCTCGGTTTTTTTCCGAATTTCTGACCGCCGATTCCTGCGCCAACCTTGCTCAAGCCGCCAAGTCCGGAAGAGACCGGGCCTGGCAGGCCGTCAGCAAGCCGATGCCCGGAACGATGTTGACCGTTTTGGATACATTGGTTGATTTTTTGGCAAAATGCGACTTTGAAAATAAAACCGAATACGTTGACAAAATCATCGACTCTGCTGGAAGATTCCGTAAAGTCAACTCCCGAGTTGTTGCCAAAATTGAAGCAAGCCGGCGTTGTGGATTCCGGTGCGCTGGGGATGTATGTCTATCTGGAGGGTTTTTTCAAGAGTCTCATCGGCCAACACAATGAGTTTCGACCGATTTCTACCATATTTCAAGGATTGCTCGAAATCTCACCATCCTATCAGGTGGAGATGGCAGAAGGTTACTGTGTGGACACGGTCATCCATTCTGATGAAAACGCAGAAGAAAAAGTCAGCCGACTCAGCCAGTATGGTGAAAGCGTGGTGGTCATTCCCCATAGGAACTATTTGAAGGTTCATTTGCATACCAGCAATTCCCGCAAAACCAGAGCACAAATCGAATCCCTGGGTCATGTCGTCCATTGGACCGATGACAATATCGGTTCTCAAATAAAAGATTTCACCCGGTTGCAGCCCCAGGGCGCCATCCATATCATGACGGATGCGGCCGGCTCGGTAACCCGCGAAGATTCCCGTGAGTTGGGCCTTACCCTTTTAGACAGCTATATCATTGCCGGAAAAAAGTCATTGCCGGAAACCCTTTTTTCTCACGCAGAGCTTTACCTAACCATGCGGCGGGGCATCCGGGTCTCAACTTCCCAGGCTTCCGTATTTGAGCGACATCAGTACTATCAGCGGCGTTTTAACCCAGTACCCCAAAGTGCTGTATCTTTGTGTGGGATCAGTCTATACCGGAAATTATGAGGTGGCCGTGGATTGGAAGGCTCAAAATGATCCCGCTGACCGCCTGACTGTCATCGATACGGGAGCGGCCTCCGGCCGCCTGGGGGCGATTGTGATCGCATACCGCCCGGTATGCAGCGCAAACCAACGATCCGGCGGCGGTGATAAATTTTGCGCAAAGAGCCGTCGAAAAGTGTGAAGAATATGTCTTCCTGGACAAGCTCAAGTACCTTGCGGCCGGCGGAAGACTGGCGAAATCCAGCGCATTTTTCGGCGATATGTTCCATGTCAAACCGATCATCAGTCCGACCGCCGAAGGTGCCAGAAAGGTCGGCGCCGTAAAAAATCGCAACAGACAGCTTAAATATGCGCTTGAAAAGCTTGAAAGCGCTTTCGATAAAGATTCCGCTCCCTTTATCATGCTCGAATATTCCGATAATCGTGACTGGGTCAACGATAGCGGTCAAAAAAGAAATTCGAGCACGTTACCCCTCTGCTGAAATAATTGCTGCAACCGCTGTCTCTGACTTCCGGTGTTCACATGGGCCCGGGGACATGGGCTGTGGCGTATTTGCCTCCGGCAGTCTGAGAATCGAATACAGAGGACAAAGAACAGATGGTTTCTGTTGACAGAAATGCATGGGAAAATTATTGCCGGCTTGTTTTCGACAATACTGCACTCCGGATCATCTCGGATTTCATCCTGACCTGCTCAAATAATAACACCGGTAATGCCACCTGATCAAAAAAATAATAAATCCGCAATCAGAGCAATGGGAACATTCGCTATTGTTATACCCGCCTATAACCATGGACCGATGATTGAAGCTGTAATAACGAAGGCCCTGAAACTTAACCTGCCGCTAATCGTGGTGGATGACGGATCAACCGATTCCGGCGCTGACCGCGCCAAAAACATCGACGGCATTCAACTCCTGCGTCATCGGGAAAACCGGGGCAAAGGGGCGGCCATAGTGACCGGGTTTGAGCGGGCGGCTGAAATCGCGGACTGGGCCATCACCATCGACGCCGACGGACAGCATCAGCCGGAAGACGCGCTGAATTTAGCAATACATC
>CAVQBT010000021.1:0-54390 GCA_963710795.1 uncultured delta proteobacterium | reverse complement strand
GACGAGATACTCTGGGCCTTTCGGCAGGCTTTCGAGGACGATGTCATCCTGCCGGCCGACGGGTTTGTCATCGGTGAGCCGGTATCAATAGTCGAGATCGATTATGATGGGAACGAGCGGCGCGGTCTGACAGCAAAATGCCGTCGTGAAGGCGGTTCAGAACACGTGGTCGCAGCCTCCGATGTGGTGTTCCCGGAAGGGTCAAATAGCTCGTTGTTTTTGGCAGCTTACCGCAGGTGGCTCGGCCTCGAACCTTACCTTGCCGCAACCCAAAAGCATGCACGCAGTAAGCGTCAACACAAGGCCACGGATGACGATTTCGATTTAAGTACGCCTGTCGAACTCGTTGTCCTTTCGGTCAAGGAGCGATCTGCGCGCTGCCGCCTGCTGGGGAGCGAGCGAGTCATCACCCTTCGGGCAAGCGGACTCTGGGATGCGGTGCCCGGAGAAGTCGTCACGATCAAGCCCCGCAAGCAGTGGCGCTACGCCGGACACCCGTATCTCTCCGGAGAGATTAAATCCACAAGGCTTGATGTGGCCGCGATCGGCCTCGTACCTCTGCGGCTAGAAGAATTTGGGATGTGGGACCCCAAAGAGCACTATTGGGGCGAAAAGGATGAGCCGATGGACGATTGGGCTAAACCGATTATCGCTCGTGGTCCGCGTCCCGAGTTTGAGATGGAACAGGTGCTGCCCGGAGCTGACTCCACTGATCCGTTCTCTGATCCCATCACCGAATCCAACGATCTCAAGGATGCCGGAGACCGCCTGCAAGCGATTATGATCCTTATGGAGCTCTGCCAGTCTGACCTGCGTTGCCTGGACGCCCACGCACACCTCGGTAATTTCGATTTCGACAACATGCCCGAAAAAGCCATCCGCCACTATGAGGTTGGTTTGCGCATCGGAGAGCTGTCTCTTGGTGATGATTTCGACGGCGTGCTTCATTGGGGTCTAATTGACAACCGGCCGTTTCTGAGGTGTATGCACAGCTATGGTCTCTGTCTCTGGCGGTTAGGTCACTTTGACGACGCTGAGCGAGTGTTCGACCGAATGCTCTGGCTCAATCCGTCGGACAACCAGGGCGTGCGCTTCCTGATCGATGATGTCCGGGCGGAGACACCATGGGAAAAGCGCGAATTCGAATAGTGACCTTAAGGGAGACTACCTCAAAATAATGATCTCCGAAGAAATACCGCTTTGGAAATTGCAATATGAAAAATAAAGAAATTACGATGGGTCAGCTTTTGCTGGAATCTCTGACAAAGAATCAGATCGCATGCATGCTGGAAGTAATCGCGTCGGCAGACGGTTTGAAAAGCCTAATGGACGATTTTATGAGGGCTGCTGATCCGGATATGGCCGCCACGGTTGGCGAAATTCTTAAAAGGGAGAGGACTAAAGCTGGCGGGAAAACAAAAAGCCGGCCGGTTTCACATAAACGAACCATGGAATATTGGAATTCGCTGTGGCGTCACTGGCATGAAGTTCTTGCCGACGTCGGCAATGAAGAGGGCAAGTATGCGGTCCAGGATCACCACTGGGAAGAACCGTATTTTGGCGGCTCTTTTTTTGCTTCTGACCTTGAACCGATTGCGCGGGATATGTTGGGCTTGATCGATGACGTCTACCCGTCGGTTGATGATCCAGAGCTTTTTGTAGAGGCGTTGGAGTCCATCGAGGCCAGCATCGCTTCGTATCCGGAGTGGATGGGAGCCGAATACGGTGAACCCTGCGAGCTTGAAAAATATGCAACCCGTTGTGTGTTGAAGTGGCTATGGTCGGGCTTGCAGCATGAATCCCGTTCCGGTATTTGCTTGCTTGAAAAGATATATGAAATCGAGCAATCATACAAACTAGTATACATGAATCAGATTGCGCTTGTTGATTTTTTTGTAAACCTCCCCGCTGATTCCTGCCGTGAAATTTATGACTACTTGAGTAATGACGAAACGCATGAGACCGATCTTAACGGTTTCTATTCCCCCTGGCATCAGATCAATCATGCTTATAAATCCCGGATTGATTCATCCAAGCACCTGGAAACCTGCCGGAACCATTTGGACCAAAATTGGCAATATGGTCGTCCGCTGATCGATGACGCGATTAAACGGAAGGAATTTCAAGAAGCAGAGCAGTGGCTGGCCCGTCTGACTTCGGATTTGCCCGACAGCAAGCGTCTTGTGAGAAAATATCCGGTCTTTTACGAAACCGCACTTCCATCAAAGTCATCTGCAGATGATCTCCTCGGGAATTTTCGGTGCAGGGGTTTAAAGAAAATGAATGCCGGTCTTAGCCTTAACGTAGCGATGGAAGTGTGGAAAGAACATCTGCACCTGATCATGCCCGATCCGGCAGATGCCTATAAATCAGATTATACCGATCATGCCGTTTGGTGCAAGTCCCTACATGAACTGAATCAAAATACCTACAAAGCTTTAGTTTCCCGGTGGCGTAAAAAACATAATCGCCGCCGAAATCTCTGGCGTGATATGAAAGCAATCGGATTATCTGTGTGACCATAAATATTCTCGAACTTCCAGATTCATCCGGTCCAGCTCTGTTAGAAACCCCGAAACCGATAGACGATAGTTCTCCAAATTTATCTCAACTTCGCGAAGATTCTCAACTTGCTTTTGAAATTGGCTAATCCGGTCTAAGGTCGATTTATATTCTTTTTCAGTTTGTGTCATGGTTATAAACATGATCCAATCGTTGAGCTAAAATAGCTCTCTGCAAATTGCCCTTGCACTTATTTTATTGGCTGACTAATTCAGAGGCTTCCGAAACCTGTGGCCGCCTGCTTCAATAACTACAAATGCATTTTTCAGCTCATCTTCAGAATATGTTTTTAAAACCCGCTCAAGTTCATGGTGCACCGAATTCTGAGTTGAAGGCAATATACGCAAGTAAAGAACTCCAGCACCTAAGCCTTTGACAAAAACAAGATTGCCGAAATCTCTGTCTCGCGTTACAAATATTCGATTTTGATCTTGAGCTGTTTTGAGTAAATCCTCATCCGTCGCCTGCGCAAGCCCGATTTGAGCAACCGGAATTACATCATGCCCTAATCCACTCAAAAAACTCAATGTCGTCGCATAAACGTCTTGATCGAGTAAAAATTTCATGCCGGTTCTCGCGCAAGGTGAATTTCTTCAGAGGCCACAAGTGCAATAGCGTATTGAATAGCGGCGCGGATGTCCTCATCATGAAGATCGGGATAATAATTTTGAATGATTTCTTTAAAGGACAGACCCTCGTTTAGCAACTCAAGAACACTTTGAACGGTGATGCGCGTTCCTGCAATGCAGGGTTTTCCAAAATGAATTTTTGAATCAATTGTTATTCTATCTATCATTTTACGACCTCATATGTGGATTTAGGTCCAGTTCCTATGGAATAAACTTGGATGATTCCATTTTTTTCTTTTCCTTTAATTTTATTAAACGACATTTATCTTTAGGGAATATTTATTCGATACTTTATTATGTTTTGATCAATATTTCAAACAGGAATATAAAATCATAGGCTCATTCACTCAGTATCTAATAAATAGACAGCTTCAAACGCTGCCGTATTCATGGGCAAGGGGAATTAGAATCCCGCTGTCTTCAACATATTTCCCACATAATATCATCAGATTAAATTAACACCCAATGTGAATTGTGCCCGTATTTGTGACCTCTAAAACAAAAAAAGCACCTACGAGTATTTCGTAAGTGCTTGAAATCATGGTGCCGAGGGACGGAATCGAACTGCCGACACGGGGATTTTCAGTCAATTACCCCGAGCTTCCTAACCTCTTAAATTGACTTAACTTTTTGAAATAATTAAATCCGAATTTTCCACATTTTGGGTGATTTTCCCCACACAATCCCCACACAATATTCTGGAATCAGATCAAGTTTGAAAGAAATTCATCTCACATTCCGTGACCCAATCCTATGAGTTGAGATATACATTGCATCAGCTTCATTTACCCCAATACCCAGCACCCTCACACGGGTACGGGAACTCAAACACGCCCTGGATGATGACATTACCACCATCACCTGTAAGGGAAAATGCAAGAAAAACCTTACAGGCCTATCATGAATAATGGCGCGCACGAATTAGGGAACGATCGGAAACTTGATGCCTTCAAAGTAACCACGATTGTGGGAACCAATCTCGTCGCCACTTTGATAACGATACATACCAGCAACGGTCACATCCGAGTAACCGATGTCATCACGCATTTTTGTCTTGAATGGTTGCCAAATATAGGCAGGAATGACGACCGTACCTGTTTGAACTGGACAATCAGCAAAGATAAACGTATCGTATTCATAAGAACCATTCGGCAAATTCCAGTTGTCGCCAACATACATACGAAGCCTCATGTCTGGACGATTTAAGGCTCCTTCAGGCTCTGCCCACTGAATTACCAGAGCATCTTCGAGTTCACGAGCAGTCAGGTTGTCAACCTCAACAGTCTCCAGAGTAGCCTTGACCTTTTTCTTGCTCTTGCTCTTACCCTTCTTACCCTTCTTATCCTCTGCAACGAGTGCCTCATAGTAACTCTTGGCCGCGACTGTGGGCATGACCTCAACGCTGGGAACGTCAAATGTTAGACTAAATGAAGTACCATCGATCATGCTGAAATTTACAGTTTGCGGTCCAGGTTCTGCCGGAACTGCTGCAAACGGAGCGAAGTAGATTTCCGGCTCTGTCTGACGTGTGCCGTAGCCCGTGTCAAACAACTCATTGGAATCAGTGTCGTATTTAAGAAAAACATAGTCAGACTTGTAGCCGCCCATAACACCTGCGGTTAGACCATTCCAGCTGACACCTGTGAAGTCACTGGCTTTGAATGAGTTGGCAAGAATGTTCTCCATTGGAAATGTTGTGGAGGGGTTGTTACATTCAGGTTGACTCCAGTCGATACACCCTTCTGGAGGGTTCCACCAAACCATGAAGTAAGGACCAGTTTCTGCACCATCAGGAGCAGTGACTTTCCAGATTTGCGGAATAGATTGAACAAGGCCACCCTGATAAACGATACGGGAATCCCGTCTGCCGTCGGGGAAAGTACGGACATCAAAACGAGAGTAGGTTGGCTGAACAGCTTGAGTCGGGGTGTGGTCGTCACGCCAAGTGGAAGTGGAAATCGACATCCAGCTGTCAAGATCAGCCATGAGCGGGGTATTATTAGCCCAGGTGAAAGATCCATTAGGATTAAACGTGCCGAGGTCAGAAATCTCAACTTTGCCAAGACAGATATTCTGATTGGGAAGATCGCTATCTGCATGAAAAGCATTAGCATCACCATTCGGACATCCCTCAACTCCTGTTAAAGCCATTGCCGGACTAACAAAACACACCATTACCATTGCCACGATTAACCCAATAAGTCTTTTCATTTAAGCCTCCGTTGGTGTCATCTCGTTCCACCATCGGTCGGGGTCTTTACCGAAAGCGAAACGAGCATATAAGTAGTTGTGTTTCACATCATGCACAAACGCTGTACATGCTAACCCCTCAATATCTGCGATGCGTTGTCGGACTTCTGACACGTTCCGCATGGTAGGTAAAAGGAGTTTTCGATCAATTCGATCTCGAAGTTCCTTTGGCATGCGTGCCCTGTTGCCTGAGAAATTGTTTCCCAGCTCGTCACAAACAGGGTCAATATATTCCAGCCTGATCTTCGGATACCGAGCTTCCAACCATTCGGTAAACTCCCATCTCCAGAAATCACATATACTTGCCGGACAAAATTGCATTAGAATCAGCAAATAATATGCCAATGTTGGGATTGTTTAAAAATAAGCTTATAAGAAGTAAAAAATATTATAAGATCAGCAAGTTTTGAGAGCATGAATTAGAATTCATTGGAAAAAACTTCTTATTAGATATGAAATAACTTTCTTAATTATATTACATTCCGTTCACAGATTTCGGATCAACAGTTGAACGATTCTGGATAATTGAGTCCCGGAAATGCTTCTCAATATTGCTTAAAAATATTACTACCTAAGAAAATCATGAGTTGATTTTGTAAGACATTTATTTACTACTTCACGGAATAAAAAATTTTCATCTCCCCACCACCTCAATTTTGCCCTCTTTTGATGAAGATTACCCCAAATTATCCAATTCTAACCCCTTTTGTGTTTAAGAAATAATAATTAATAGTAATTTCAATTAGTTAAACTATTTACACATCCAACAGAACATACTATAATATTTATAATAATTATAGATAGCTAGGCAAAATTGGAGTGTTAAATGACTCTCGCAGACTTATTTTGGAAGGCTTATGAACTCGATTTTCAGGAGGTTAAGATTGCCTGTTAATGATCGCCCTAATGGAGCCACCCATGATCGGCGTAATGGAGCCACTTTAAAGTGGCAAAATAGGGGGTCTCGGAGGGCTTCTATGTACTGGGGGACAGGTACTTTATACTTTTTGCCTTATCGGACATTCTATCTTTACATCCAGCAATATGCAGATATAATTTCAGTGGCTTGTCAATATATTAGAATAAGGAGAAGGTCCTGCCATGTCATATGCTCAACCTGCTTTGCATATTGATTTCGTTAAAACCTTCGAAAATAAATACAAAACCATTGGGTACTGGTTCATGACATCTATTTTTGGGCCGGATTCTATCGTGGCTTGGGTAAAGCTGAGTAATGGTGCTTGGTGTTGCGACGTGCCCAGGAATACAGCGCCTGATCATTTCAATAGTTTCTATGCAAGTGCGACTCTGAATCCGAATGGCTATGCGTTTGCAAAAGGCGCTTTAGAAATCCGTCTAAATCAAATGATCGCTGATTATATGGCCAAGAACCAAATCCCAAGCGAGCGCCCATATGTATACTGGAGAAATCAAGGTGATGCCGAGCCATACTGAAGAACTCTAATAGGTTGAACCGGAAAAAGCATCAGATTTTCAAGGGGCTCAACTGTCCAAAAATGAAGATGGCTTGACAATATTGCATCGGAAGATTTACTTGACATGACAGCCACGGCTGATGTTATCAGTATTTTTACCAAACTGGTAATTATCTCCATGTATCTGCAATCGTCTAATATTTGCCCAAGGGGGAACCATGAATTTGATTCAAGATAAATGGTACATTTTATTTTACACCCTTCTTGCTTTTTTGATTACTACATTTTCCTATTCACTCTCGCCCGCAGCCGTTAACACTTACCCCGCAAATGGATGGCAGACCTCCACTCCTGAGGAACAGGGCATGCAATCTCAAGTGCTTGCCGATATGATTGAAGAGATAAAAATGAAAGGTTACAACATAGATAGCATATCAATAATCCGCAATGGTTACATGGTTCTTGATGCCTACTTTTACCCATTTCCAAAAGGCCAGAGACACAACATTCATTCTTGTACTAAGAGTATAATATCGATCTTGATAGGTATAGCGATTGATCGAGGGTATATAAAAAGTGTCCATCAACCTATTGCTGAATTACTTCCATATAACATCAACAGTGTAGGAACCTTCTGAAAAGTTGTGATACCGCACTGTCAAATGATGCTTTGACTTCCTTTTCAGTTCTGTCAATTCAAGTATAGGTCAGGACAGCTCAACGGATACCGCACCCGCTATTTCACAGATTCAGGTATTATCGGTACCAAAGCCTATGTATCCAGCAATTATCGCAGATTCAAAGATGTCTTTATGTCGAAAAATGAGAAGGTCCCAAAGCCGGTGGCTGGGTTGGATGGGATTTATTCATTGAAGAGATTAGCGGAAAGCTGAATTCCACAGGATGAAATGAAATCGGACAACAGTCAATGCTTGATAGTTAGGACCATTTTCTAACTGGGTCAACTATTCGTTAATAGCCGCACTGTGATAACACTTCTTGAAATACAGCATCAAATTTTTCAATTGGAATCTTATTTGGATTTTTCGGGATTGTTGTTTCCAGAATGCCCAACTGCTCGTTCAAATAATCCTCAAATTTAAAGGACCGTTTTATTTTTAGGTACTCATCGCCCTTGCTTTTCACATCTATCATTTCTTTAACAAAATTCAATAATTCCCCTGAAGGTAAATATTCGTCAAGTAATTCGTGTATTATCATGGGCGGTTGACTCAAGCGCTTAATTATCCATTTACTGCACAAAATAGTTCTCAGAGAATACAGATAGGACTTAATTTTTACTTCTTCATCTCTATCGAAATCTGAAAATATATTTTTTGCCATGGACAAATAATGATGACAGGAGGATTTCGGCAAAAAGGCATCTGCGGAAAGCTCAGTGATAGCATTCATAATTTTCTTAATATTTCTATATTTTATTGGTGAAGAGATCCACTCGAGCAATGGGGAATTTGATTTTCTGAGAAGTTTAAGAGATTTTCTAATATCCCAGCCATTTATGTCGAGATCGTCATCAATCGGGATTTCAATTACATCTCTTTTTTCGGCTATAGTTAAATACCAGGCTTTGGGACGCGCGTAAATGAACCTTACATCATAATCACTATTTGCGGACGGAAAGCCCCAAGCTCGACTTCCCGATTCGCAAGCGTAGATTATTTTTACAGTATAATTTTTTTCAATTTCTTTTAATTCGCGCTCAATACGACTTCTCATATCTTTTCAATTCTCATTTCCAATTGTCAAAAAAGCTCCCTTTCCAATGTATCACAGATAAATTGATCCCAAAATCTTCGATCGACAGCCTCTGGCAGATTGCTGGCCAGGGCCAACTTTTCAACCTCTTCCATAAGCGTTTCTAATTCCGGTCCCACTTCAGATAAATAATCCAGTTCGCCTTGTTTTACTTTTCTTAAAAAATCGGCCTTTTTCAAAGGAAAAGTTAAGGTATTCTCCGTTAGGATCTCTTTTGTCTGGTAGGCAGCTCTGAGAGCATGAGATACAGCCTTCCAGTCAATATTTTTGTTTTTAGCGGCCAATTTAGCACGGCGGCCGTAGTCATTGTAGAATTTTTCTATGATTGTAATTACATAGCCTATCGTAGCCGATTCTTGAAATGACTTTCCGCACACCTGGTACTGCCTCATACCATTGGGATCAGGGGCAACATCATAACAGTACTCAACCCTGGGTAACTGGTCCCAAACTGCCTTCATCTTTTTGGAAGGATCTTCATTTTTCAAGACCTCTAATACTTGAAGGGCCGCATTTATTCTTGAACCCTTAATCCCATATTTACTGGCTTGACGACGTGCGTAATCGATAAATGATTTCAGATTTTTAGTATAAAATTTATGTTTATTTGTTAAAATCGCATCCCAAATCTTGGAATTTTGCAAAATCATGTTTTCAGGCGCATGCAGCATATCCATAGCGACCGTCTGGCCATCACAGGCAAGCTTTAAAAAATAATGAAGTGAATACAGCTCAGTGTCTACATCATCTTTAGTATTCCTCGATTCGTCTTTACAGGTTGAATGATTGAAGCTTTTGGGTACCCGTCCCAGTAACAAATCCGCTTTAGTTGGCAAAAATACGCCCTTATAATCCAAATCTGATTCCGGTGTTGCTGTACCATAAAGATGAGACCCAAATTTAATTTTAACTATTATTTTCATCAGTTACCCATGATTTGCAGAGTGAAAATGGTCTGACGCGGCTTCAATAAGAGCTTGTTCAGTATGTATACCTGCCTCTTGTTAACCTACTAAATTATATACCTTTATTTTTATCACAATCAAAAATAGAATGCAAAATCATATTAGGAAAGGAGACAGGTACTTTATCTTGGCTATCATATACAAACCGGCAATGAAGGCAATTTATTATCCCTTGATTTTGGATTAAATGAATTTGGGATACTGAATGCAGAAGATAGGCTGAAACATTATCGCCGCTATGTTTATGAAGCCGGCGCTGTCAAGAGGTCAGGAAAACCCACTGCCGAAGTGATTAACAACAGCGTTTTGGCAAAAGAACGGAAGGATAACTTCGAGCTTAAACGCGTCCAAAGGTTTAGATACCGCACCCGCTATTTCACAGATTCTGGGATTATCGGTACCAAAGCCTATGTATCCAGCAATTATCGCAGATTCAAAGATGTCTTTATGTCGAAAAATGAGAAGATCCCAAAGCCGGTGGCTGGGTTGGATGGGATTTATTCATTGAAGAGATTAGCGGAGAGTTGAACCGCTTAAATGCCGATCCTTCCGAAAGGCGTAGATTTGTTACAAAATAAAAATGGTGGCTTTCTCATCGCCAGCAAAAATTAATTGTGCCTCATCAGTCAAACCCAGTTTATCACGATCTCTTGCGGAAAATGCTTCAACGCCTCTTCTTTGAAGACCCTGGGCTATGGTGACATCCACGCTTTCATCGGTGTAGATTCTGATTTCACCCATAGACTCAAACCATCTTCGACGGGAATTTGCCCTTTAATCTCGTAATGAACTCTTGATCCTGCTTAATTTTTTGATCCAACTCATCTCTGTTCTCATAATAAAAGGAAAGAGCGTCATGGATATGATATAGACTCACGTGGGGATGGGATCTGATAATTTCATCCGGAGAACGGCCCAACACTTCATATTCAATGGCAATATCAATTACGCGGGTTCGGGTTCCCTCAATAATTGGACTGCCGTCGCACATGTCTTTATTTATTACGATATTTGGATCGAGATCGAACCAAGGCTGCATTAGACATCATTATAGCGAAAGATAACGGTGGTATCAGGCACGATAATTGAATCGGTTAGTCTTGAAAAAAAATTCAATTTGACACTTCAAGGGAAATCTGAAAAATTGACAGCAGGTTGAATATATTGGCAAAAACCCATTGAGTTGAACCCCAACGAAAGGGCATATGCCCAGAATATAGATCCCTGCTTAATAAAATATTGGGTGGGGGTTTTTCGTTCATATGGGACTGCATCGATTTTGTAACCTTTAGAGGTTAAAAAGGTTAATAGTGAGTCACCATAGTCAGGATGTCCCCTATTTTTCTGAATTGTGAATGCCACCGTAAAAAATTAATCTTGACAACAAAACCCGCTTTGGTTAATCGGATGATTATTGTTTGCATTATTAGGCGCTTCAATATGTTGCGTTGTCGCTAAAATCCATACACAACTGACTATTCTCGAATTTTCCGGTTTGAAAAAGCAACTTCCTATCTTTTAATTGATATCAAGAAATTCGACCCCATCGATAAACAAACGATTGACCCTGTTTGGTATAACGCCATAATAGTGCAGAAGCATTTTTGCGCAATTTAAATAGGGAAGGTTCTGGGAAGCAATAACGAATAAGAGAGGGAGGACACTGCATGCAAGAGAAGAGAAATTTTGTATCTACGGTAGCGGCGGTTTTATTGATGATAATCTTTTACTCCACGGCAGTCCGGGCGGATCAGACCGACAAACTGATAAAAATCCTCATTGATAAAGGCATTATTACCAGCGAGGAAGCAAAATCCCTGGAAAAGGAAGTCAAGGAGGAAGCACCGCAAAAGGAAGCCAAAAAAGAAGCACCAGCCGGAGAGGACTGGACCAGGAAAATCGAGGTGGGCTATAAAAAAGGCGCCTACATCAAAACGACCGATGACCGCTATTCTCTGAAGCTAAACGTTCGAACCCAGGGCCTGTTCAAGTATGAGGACCAGGAAGATCAAAAAAACACGGCGAGTTTTAGCGTTAAACGCGCACGGCTCCTGGCAGGGGGCAACATGTTTTATCCCTGGATGCAATATTTCACCCAGATTACTCTGGAAGGCAGCAGCACGGGATTGCGGGATGCTTACATCGAGGCCGCTTATTATGATTGGGCCAATCCCAGAATCGGGCAGTATAAGGTCCCCTTTGACCGGCAGTATCTTACTTCGGGGTTTAATCTCGAACTAATCGATCGGTCCCTCGCCAGCAATACTTTCAACTTGGGAAGAGACATTGGCGTCCAGGTTTCAGGCAAATTCCTGCAGAATCAATTAAACTACGCCGTGGGAATGTTCAACGGCAGCGGGGCCAATCAGAATAACCAGGATCAGAATTTTATGTATGTGGGCCGGATGGTCTATACCCCTTTCGGTTCTTTTCCCTACTCGGAGGGGGCGCTGGACACCCCGGCCACCCCAAAACTGGCCGTCGGTGCGGCCGGAGCGTATCTTCCCGGATTGGAGCCCGGCGAGAGGAAAACACTGGCGGGCCCTCTGGGCAACACCAGTATTGTTCCTGTAAATAGCGATGTATATGAACTGACGGCGGATCTGGCCTTCAAGTATCTGAATTTTTCTTTCGAAGGCGGCTACTATTTTCGCAACATCGATCCGGAAAAACCTACCCCGTATGGAAGTGAAAACGCTCAGGGTTTCTACCTTCAGGGGGGGTATTTTCTGGTTCCGAAAAAATTTGAACTGGCCGGCCGTTATTCCTGGGTAAACCCAGACAATCCCAACCAGACAAACGACAACGAGCAGCAGGAGTATACGAGCGGGTTCAGCTACTATATTGACGGGCACAAATTAAAGCTCCAGGCCAACTATTCATATTTCGACAACGAAACCACGACCGGTGCTCAAGACGACCAGGTGGTGCAGGGGATGATGACTTTGGCCTTCTAAAATAAGATTAAGGCTTGGCGCCTTCACATGGATCGCAGGAAACGGCTCACCTATTTGGACAACGCCGCGAATGATAATATTTGAAGGTGGACATTGTCTGTTGCTTTTTAAAGGATTTACGTCAACGGCGTTTTTCAAATGCATTTCAAATCGCCAATCCGGAATTGTCATCGCAGGTTTTGACGAAGGTCCATTTGGCAGATATATTGGAGTATCTTCAACTGCGACTTTGAACGAGCAAAATTTTTTAATCTGATTATGGCACTCCCAAGATTTTCTTTGTCAATTTAATGGCCAATCCGTCCCCAAAATATCTGCGAATAGTCCAGAACATTTTAGCATCTTTACCTACAAGGTATCGCATTCTGTTGGAAGTATCATTGGCAGCCTTGAAAATGGTTTGAGCGACTAATTTAGGGTCAGCAGCTTTATCAACAAATTTTGCAAATTGTTCGTTGCAGTTTTTTATAAAGCTTTCATAAGAATCAAGTCCCTCTTTTTTTAAGGTATCTTCTGATCGACTATTGAAATCGGTTTTTATGGCCCCTGGTTCTACGATTTTTACCTTGACACCAAATTGCGCCAATTCATAAGACAGACTTTCTGAAAATCCTTCAACAGCCCATTTAGTTCCGTGATATAAAGAGTATAATGGGATTGTTAATCTTCCTCCTATTGATGAAATATTAATAATGGTTCCGGAATTGCTTTGCCTAAAATGAGGTAATATGTGCTCGATGACGGCCATTAAACCAAAGACATTGACATCAAACTGCCGCCTGATTTGATCTTTTGATGCAGCTTCGAAAGGACCTTTAGCGGCATATCCCGCATTATTCAAGACTACATCAATTTTTCCAAAGTCGCTGATCACTTTTTCGATGGTTTTTTGAATACTGTCTTCATCTTGTACATCCAACCGGTACAATTTTATGGAGGATGATTCTTTAATTTCTTTTTCATCGTCAGGCTTTCGCATGGTTGCCGCTACATTCCATCCATTTTGAGAAAAATATTGAGCAGTTGCTTTTCCAATTCCTGAAGATGATCCTGTGATCAAAATTGTCTTTTTCATGGATTTTTCTCCTTAATTGTTTTAAGGGGGGAAATCTGTGAGGCGTAAGGAATCTGATTCAAATATAGTGCCTTTTACCAAGGTTCCGAATCAAATTGCATGATCATTTTTCCTCCTTATGGTCTATCATCAACCACCAGCAAAGTTGGGGGCATCAGGCGAGCCCCTTGAATGGGCCGGGCACACGCTCTGCTGGCGGCCACTATACGAAAATCTCCGACTCGTGCAAAATCCGGCTAGCAGCTAAGATGCCGGCCTGCCCTATGGTGTGGTTTTGAAGCAGCTTCCAAGATAATTAATGATGATGCCGGCAATCAATTCCGGCTGCTCCGGCAAGAGCGCATGCGCGGCATTATCAATATCGATAACGGTAATGCGATCGCCGTACGCCTCTTTGAGTAAATACCCGTTTTGCGGCAATGCACAGCGGTCTTCTTTTCCCTGAATAACCAGCATTGGGGCCTCGCCACCGCGCCACCAGTCATCTAATGGTGTTGATTCGGCAGCGATTCGATTGGCCCTGACGGCGTCCGGCCAGAATCCCGTCATCCAGGCTGACGGATCGGACGCATCGGCGAAAAACGCGGCTTTGAGGGCCGCTAAAGCCTCCTGTTCAGTTAACCCCTCGCGCAACCTTTGCATGGCTTCGACAACTTCCGGGGCCATGGGGACTTTACCACCGGCCGCCAGCAGGATTAGACAGCCAACTTGGCCGGGATAGTCGGCGGCCAGGCAACGCGCAACCCGGTTGCCCCACGCATGTCCGAGCACAACCGCCGGAGTGCCGTCCAGGGCGCCGATGACCCCAGACACATCTTCGGCATAATCATGCAGCGTGAGATTTTCCAACGGGCCTTCGCTGTTGCCGGCGCCCCGCGGATTGACAGCCGCGGTTTGCCAGCCGGCATTTGCCAATTCGCCGGCAAGGAAACTAAAATCGTCCGCTCCCCGTCCGCCGGCCGGCAGCATCACCATCCGGGGGCCTTTTTTACCCTGCAACATCACTTCCAAATTCGCACCCCCGGTTTTAATCATCACTGTGCGTTTGTCCTTCATGGTCGATAGGCCTCATTTTCAGGGTCAAACATTCGATACTCTTTTTGATCCCAGAAGACCTTGCCGTTGG
Source organism: uncultured delta proteobacterium (assembly GCA_963710795.1). Taxonomy (GTDB): domain Bacteria; phylum Desulfobacterota; class Desulfobacteria; order Desulfobacterales; family JAFDCJ01; genus JAFDCJ01. Next base: position 39,614 of record CAVQBT010000021.1, on the reverse strand, counting down.
GACCGCCGGTCGGCAATGTCGCCAGCATGCGGGCGGTCGGATATACTTTGGACGGGTCCTGGCCTTTTGGCATCATACCCGATTTGGTAATGCCGGGGATCATGCCGTTGATCAAGATGTCCACATCGGCAACTTCTTGGGCGATGTGGCGCGTGGCCGCCCATAAGGCGGCTTTGGAGGAACCGTAGGCCGCCATGCCTTTGGCAGCAGCCTCCGGTGACCTGGAAACCAGATTGACAATGCGCCCGAAATTCTGGCCTCTCATCACCGGAATGGCATAGCGCATGCCGTAAACCGGTCCGAACAGATTGATACGGATCAGCTCTTCAAACTGGTCCGGTTGATGTTTCACCAGATAGGTGCGATATGCGATACCGGCATTGTTGAACAGCACATCCAGGCGACCGGTTTTATCCACTGCGGTTTCCACCATGCCCCGCACCTGAGCCGGATCGGCGACATCCACTTTGAGTGTGATCGCACCTTTATTCTCCAAAAGTGGCAGCCCGTCAGCATTTCGATCCACGGCCACGACAGTGGCGCCGTCATCGAGAAATCCCCTGGACAGCGCGTGCCCGATCCCGCTGGCTGCCCCGGTCACAAGCACGGTCATTTCATGCAATTTCATTGGATCGTCATTTCTCCTTCAGGTTTAGGGCTCAACTCCCTGTGACTTCAAAAACTCCAGGTCCTTTTCCATATAATAAACCCAGGTATTGCGGGACATCAGGCAGTAATCTTCCTCGCACAGCGTTTCTAATATTTTGAGATGCAGCTGGCAGGCTTCGATATTGTGCGGCTCCTGTTTGAACAAAACATCGAGCACCTGCAAGGCCAGCTGGGTCTGTCCCCGCTCGAACAGTTCTCCGGCCCGCTTTAAAACGGCGTCGGCATCGCCGATCAGATTAAATATCTCTGTATTGACTTCCTTATCCGGGCGGGGGAGCAGATGGGCCGGATTATGATCGAAGTAGCCGTGATACCAGCGATAAATATTGTAGACCGCAAATTCGGGTCGCGAATAAAGGAATTGAAGTACTTTGTGATTCTTGAGATGATCCGGCAGTTTGACGACATGAATCATCTCGTCCACCGGCATACCCTGGTTAATATATTCCACCACCTGATCGTGAATCGAATAAATTCCCTCGATGTAGGCATCCAACAGCGCTTTGACCGCTTCGCGGCCCTGATAAACGGCTTGACCGCCGTGAGCAATCAAAAGCTTCGGTTCTTTCGCGCGGATGGCTTCCAGGGCCCTGGCCCAGGGAAGCGCAAAGCGCGTCGGTTTCCAGGGATTGCCGATATTCGGGTATCCGATGATGATCAAATCACCAACAAAAACCGTTTCGATTTCGGGCACCAGCACCCAGGTTGCGTCATCGGTTTCAGCCCGGGCATGGTACAGTTCAAAGGTCTTATCCCCGAGTTTAAATTTCATGGACTCATCATAAGTTTGAGTCGGTTGGACAACCGGCGGCAATTCTCTGGCCGGATCAAATGGCAGATTGAACTGGATCGAGGCGATCCGATGGTAGTGTTCCTTTAAGATCTCGTATTTTTCCAGCCTTTCCGACAGCAGCCGCTGGGCAATGAATTCCGGGTGATCTGCCGCAAACACGCTGGAGCCGCCGACATGATCGCGGTGTCCGTGAGTGTAGATTACATATTTCACCGGAGCACCGGTCTGATCAATTTGAGCTTTCATCTTCGCGGCGACACCGGGGTATAATAGCGTATCTACGACAACGATACCCGCCGTGGTAACCACCCAGGAAGCGTTGGCAATAAAAATTTTGGCCACATAGACATCCGGATGGGGATTTTCGAAATCGACCTGACTGGAGTTTATTACCTGAAAGGCCTCACCGTTTTGAGTTGCATCTTTTCTCATCAATTTCTCCTGTTGCGCCATGCCGGGCCGGGGCCGGCACCGAACATACTGCCGGCATGTCATCACTTAAGATTCTAAAAGGCAAGCCGGGTATCGCTTTTTGCCGGTACTTCCGTTTCCATGACCCGGACGAGACTGTTGGCGGTGGTGATGGCCTCGGTAACCAGCAGAACCTCGTCGTTAGGATTGAAAATAATCCAGGTTCGATGAAATACCGGGGTGCCGTCCGGTATGCCCAGTATTTCAGCAGTTTCGATATCACAGATCCAGGGTCTGAGCGTTTGATCAATTTTAATGGATCGGTATGTCGGAGATTCAGCCTCGACCTGCAACATCGAGAATTTTTTCAACTTTTCTTCACCGATCCGGGCCACCACAGCGGTTGAAAAATATGCATCGGCACAACGCTTTTGGCGCGGGTCATTTTGCGAAACCCAGAGCCGGCGACTCTTTAAAATTAATCCGTTGCGGTAAACACCGGGCTGATCACCAAAATATTTCTCAATTCGGCGGGGTGGCACAACCCAATCAAAAAATAATGTCTGCAATTGCGGTTTTTTAATGGCGCTGTCAGTGAACTCATGCAGCGAGCTCGGATTCCAGATCGGCAAATCTACCTGATCGCGCACAATAATGCCCAGCCCTCTCTTTTTTATAATCAACCCCTCCTTCTCGAGCAGCGACAGCGCCCTGCGAACCGTGGCGTGTGAAACCGCATGTTGGGCATGTAATGTATCGATATTCGGCAAGCGGGATCCCGGTTCGATTTCTCCAAGGAAGATATCGTTTCGAATTTTTAAATAAAATTGAAAATATAACGGGATGTTACCCTCTTTGAATATCATCGTTCAACCGTTGCCCGAAAGATTATGATTATTTGACGTCATAACATATTTTTCTTGACATAAGTTATGTTTCATGTCAAGTGTTTTCCGATATTTTAATTCGCAGACAACAAACGCAGCAATGCTTAACTCTGAATTTTTTTTTAAAAAAAAAGGAGGTACCCATGAAAAAGCAGCAATTTTTTAGGTCCGGTGGATTATCGATTTTTGTAATTTTGGGTCTTTTCGTTTTTGGAGCAACCATCGTTTTTGGTGCCGATTTCGACTGGCGCAAACACGAAGGCACGACAATTCGCGTATTGCTTTCAAAAAGTGCCTTTTCACCGATCAATGACGCCATTATAAAAGAATTCGAAGCGAAAACCGGCATCAAGGTGCAGGTCGAGCACTATCCCTCCATGCCGCTGCGCAGAAAGGTGCTGATGGAACTCGGGGGCGGCAACAAAGATCTGGATGTCTTCGGCGGCCTGATGAAAATGGCATTTCAGTATGAAAATGCCGGCTGGCTGGAACCCCTTGCCAAATATATCAATGATCCGGAACTGACCAATCCGGAGTTTAACTATGATGATTTCTTTGCCCGCACCTGGCCGGTGATCAATGGAAATATTGTCGGAATCACCACCAGCGTAAATCCCCAGGTACTCATCTATCGCAAGGACCTTTTCGAACAACACGGGATCCAGGTCCCCACCAACTGGAAAGAACTGGAAGCGGCCGCTAAAAAACTGACCCTGGACACCGATGGCGATGGCAAGACGGACGTTTATGGCTGGGTCGCGCGCATGAACAATGAAAACACGGCCCCGTTTGCCAATTTTCTATACAATAACGGTGGCGCCTATCTGGACAAAGACCGCAACCCGGTTTTCAACAGTCCCGCCGCGGTCGAGGCCATGAAATTTTACGGCCACCTGATGAAAGCCTACGGCCCTCCAGGTGGCGCCGCCATCGGCTGGAAAGAGGTGGTCGGATCCATCGCCCAGGGCAAAGCCGCAATGGCAGTGGAAATTTCGATATTTGCCAAACTAATTCTGGAAAACCCGAAACGCTCGAAGGTTGCCGGAAAATTAGGGTATGCTGCATTTCCGGCTGCCGGCGGCGGGCCGACCAAATTCATGCTGCCCTGCAACACGCAGTTCATGAATGCCCTTTCCGAGAAAAAAGAAGCAGCCTGGTGGTACATGCAATATGCCAGCATGAAAGACCAAATGATGCGGTTCCAGATGAGAGGTTTCCCCATGGCCCGCAAATCCTGCTGGGAAGACCCCAAATTCAAAGCAAACGATACCCTGCCCGACCTTTCCAAACTTCAGTATCAAGCCATGCAGAATGGAATTGTCGGTTTCGAGATTCCGATTGCCGGTTTCGCCGAGGCCAGGCCGTTGATCGAACGTGCTATTTACACGGCCTATGAGGGCGGCGATGTGCAAAAAGCAGCCGATGAGGCCGTCCGAGGCGTCATACAAATCATGAAGCGCACCGGAGAAAAATGAAACCATCCAGTCGATCGTTTGGAGAAATTATCCTGGATACCATCGACCGCCACATCCGCTGGCTTTTTCCCGCGCCGGCGATTATCGTGGCCGGTGGCCTATTTATCTATCCGTTCATCCGGCTGATTTATCTGAGTTTCAATGATTGGATGCTCACCAACCGGCAGGCACCCGCTTTTGTGGGATTGGCCAACTATATCCATGCCTTTAGCCGGGACACTCATTTCTGGAAATCCCTGTGGCTGACTTTCTATTTTGCCGGCGGTTCGGTAGCCGGACAATTTATCATCGGATTCGGTCTGGCACTGGCGCTCAACCGCAAATTTCGGGGGGAGTCGATTTTCAGAACCGTTATGCTCTTTCCCATCATCGCTACGCCGGTGGCCATGAGTCTGGTCTGGTCCATGCTGATGAATCCCATGATGGGCCATCTCAACTACTACCTTTCTCTTTTCGGACTGGGCCCCTCCGAATGGGCGGCCAGCCGATCAACCGTAATGCCGTCGCTGATCATGGTGGAAATCTGGCACTGGACACCCATGACCATGCTCATATTGCTGGCCGGTCTGAAAAGTCTGCCCCAGGACCCTTTTGAGGCCGCCATTATGGATGGGGCATCAAAGGTGCAGGTATTTTTCAAAATTACGCTGCCGTTGATGCAGCCTTATATTTTTTTGATCCTGCTGTTGCGCTTTGTGCACAGCATGAAAGTATTTGACAAGATCTACGTGATTGCCTCCGGCGGAGGACCCAACCGCGCTTCCGAGACCCTGAATTTGATGATTTATCATGAAGCCTTTCGCGCCCTTAACTTCGGATACGCCTCAGCCCTGGGCATGATCATGCTGGTTATCATCCTGGTGGTGACAGTCATCCTTTACCGCTTCCGCGAAAGAAAGTGGAGATACTAGTCATGCAGAAGCTATCCTATAAAACGGTTATCGGCAGGATCTTCTTTTATCTGGTGCTGACTCTCATTGTGGCTTTGTTTTTCTTTCCCTTTTACTGGGTGGTGCGCACCTCTCTGATGGATGCGGTGGATGCCGGCGCTATGCCCCCCAAATTTCTTTTCGAGCCGATCCTGGACAATTACCACCAGGTACTGAATGAAGGCGATTTCATAAAAAGCCTCTGGAATTCGACCGTCGTCGTATTTCTGACCCTGTTTGCCAACCTGGTCATTTCGCTGCCGGCCGCCTACATCATCGCCCGGCGCCGGCAGAAATGGCTGTCTTTTATGATTTTGTTTTTCCAGATGGCGCCCTGGATCGTCCTGCTGCTGCCCTGGTACATCATATTCAAACAGTTGGGGCTGTACGATACCTATAGCGGGCTGGTTCTTTCGAATTTAACCTACATGATACCGTTGACTGTTTGGCTGATGCTGGGTTTTTTCGAGGATATCCCCGTTGAAGTCGAGGAAGCTGCCTGGTTGGACGGCTGTTCGCACCTGGGCACATTCGTCCGAATTGTCATACCGCTTGTCAAAGGTGGAATTATCACCGTTTGCACCCTGGGTTTCATGTTCACCTGGAATATATTTCTCTTTCCGCTGGTCTTATCCGGCTATCACACTAAAACGCTGCCGGTCATGATTTACGGTTTTCTGGCAGACAATCAACTGGACTATGGTCCGCTTTCTGCTGCTGCTGTTTTGATCACGATTCCGGTGATTGTATTCACGCTGATTAATCAGAAGCATTTTAGAAAAGGGATTGCGCTAGGTGGCAGAAAATAGAAGCTATCTCAAAAATGAAGATCGAAAAGATTGAAACCATATTTTTAGAGGACCCTTACCTGCCCCAGCTCTTGGTGCGGGTGACTGCGCAAGGCGGGCTCAGCGGATTGGGCGAGTGCTGGTGGGGGGTGTCGCCGGCCGCCCCGCAGATAAAAGATTTAAATTTGCCGCCGGCGAATATGGTCGATCCGATTGCCAGCATGGTCAACAAAATCCTCAGTCCACTGTTAATTAATAAGGATGCCGACCGAATCGAACAGTTATGGCAGGAAATGATCCACTTTGCCTATCGATACGGCGATGAAGGGATCGTGAGGTGTGCGCTGAGCGGGATAGATCTGGCGCTATGGGATCTTTGCGCCAAAAAAGTTCAAGCTCCGGTTGTGCAGCTTTTGGGGGGTAAAGTTAAAAATAGTGTACGAGCGTACGCCAGTTTGCCGCCGTTGAAGGATGCCGCCCTCGTGCATCGCGAATCCAAACGCGCTCAGCAGGAGGGATTTAGCGGCGTCAAATTGCACGAGTTGGAGCCGGATATGGCGCGGGCAGCGCGGGAGGCCGTCGGACCGCAAATGGCCATTATGTTCGATGTCAACGGTCATTTCTCTCAGGCAGAGGCCATCGAGGTCGCAAATCAATTGCTGGCCTATGACATATTGTGGTTTGAAGAGCCCACCTGGCCGATGCGGGATCATGAGGCCATGGCCCGGGTCAAATTGGAGACCGGAATTTGCATTGCCGCCGGTGAAAACGAATTCAACCTTCAAAGTTTCGCAAGACTCATGACCAGCGGCGCGGTGGATTATGTGATGCCGGAAATCAGCAAAATCGGCGGCCTGACGGCTGCCGGCAAAATCAGCGCGCTGGGTGAGCGCTATAGTCTGCCGATCTCACCGCATGGATTTCGCATCGGCCCGGCATTGTATGCCAATGTGCACTGGGCCCTGAGCTGCCCACACAGCGATTGGATCGAAGTGCCTTTTTTACCGCAGGGATATGAATTCCCGGCCAGGATGCCGCGGCCGCCGATGGAGGGCGGCATGATCACAATACCGCAGGGACCCGGGTTGGGATTGCCAAACAAGTAAAGGTAGTACAATGGCTGAAGTAAAACTTGAAAACGTTTCCAAACGCTTTGGTGATGTTGAGGCGGTTAAAGAATTGTCTTTGGACATTGCCGACGGCGAATTTCTGATTTTGGTGGGACCCTCCGGCTGCGGCAAAACGACCCTGTTGCGGATCGTTGCCGGTCTGGAGAAGCCGACCTTCGGTGAGATCTTTGTCAACGGCGACTGCATCACTACCATGGCGCCGAAAAAACGGGATATCGCCATGGTGTTTCAGAATTATGCCCTGTATCCCCATATGAAAGTCTTTGACAATCTGGCGTTTTGCCTCAAACTGCGCAAGACCGCCAAAGCGGCGATCAAACAACAGGTGGAAAGGACCGCAGCGCTTCTCGGAATCGAAGAACTTCTGACGCGCTTTCCGCATCAACTCTCGGGCGGTCAGCGCCAGCGCGTGGCTTTAGGCCGTGCGATTATTCGCGATCCGAAAGTATTTCTTTTCGACGAGCCGTTGTCCAATTTAGACGCCAAGTTGAGGGTCAATATGCGCACCGAATTGCTGGATCTGCATCACCGGCTGAAGAGCACCGCCATCTATGTGACCCACGATCAGATGGAAGCCATGACCATGGGCTCGCGGATTGTCGTCATGAAAGATGGGGAGGTTCAACAGGTCGACACCCCTAAAACGGTATACAAGCATCCCGCCAATCTGTTTGTCGCCGGCTTCATCGGCTCACCGGCCATGAATTTTTTCGACTGCACCGTCACGCAGGAAAACGGCGATCTATTTGCGCGCAGCCCGGATATTAATTTTAAACTGCCGCCGGATAAAACAAACATACTTTCTGATTATTTCGGGAAAGATCTGGTCCTGGGACTCCGGCCCGAAAATTTTGCTCCGGGATCCGGCGGACAGAATTCAGACTTTAAAGCCGCGGTGCGGGTCGTCGAGCTGTTGGGATCCGAGCAGCTGCTAAACCTGGAGCTCGGTGCAAAAAGATTCACGGTTCGATTGGATCCCGAAAGTTTATATCAGATTGGTGAAACCCGTGAGTTCAATGCCAAAATGGAGCGGGCGCATATATTCGATCCGGCAAAAGGGACAGCGATTTTTTAGCAATTGATCGATATTTGAAGATCAGGAAATGAAAGACGTCGATGTCAATGAAAAACGAACCCATAAGGAGAAAACCAGATGCCGCAACTGCCACTTGAAGGAATAACCGTCATCGATTTCGCAACCCTGATTGCCGCCCCGGGGGTTGCCACGTTTTTGGGAGATTTTGGGGCCAGCGTCATTAAAGTGGAACAGCCTGAAATTGGGGAGCCGATGAGGCACAAATTGGCTTTTCCTGACGGTCGCAGCCCCATATGGCTGAACGAAAGCCGCAACAAAAAAACGATAACCTTGAATTTGAGGACCAGCGAAGGACAGGAAATCGCGCATAAGCTGGCTGCCAGGGCGGATGTGGTCCTGCTCAATTTCCGACCGGGCCAGGCCGAGAAGTGGAACATCGGACCGGACGATTTCCATAAAACCAACGAAAATTTAATCGTTGTCTTAGTTTCGGCCTACGGGCAGACCGGTCCTTACCGCCAAAAGGGCGGCTTTGACCGCACCATCGGCGCTTTTTGCGGCACCACTTACGTCACCGGTTACCCGGATAATCCGCCGGTACGCACCGGCTATGCCCAAATCGACTACATGACGGCCTATCTGGGCGCGTTCGGCGTGATGACCGCCCTCTACAACCGGGACATCAACCATGCCGGCGGAGAAGTCGTCGATTTGAGTCTGGCCGAGGCCGGTTTCCGCTGTTCTGAGGCCGCCCTGATGGATTACAGTCTGACCGGCAAAGTTCGCGAACGGACCGGCAATCGCAACCCCTATTTTGTGCCGGCCGAAGACTTTGAAACCAGGGATGGCAGGATTTTAGTCATCAATGCCGGTACCGATCGCCTCTGGAAAAAGCTCGTGCATGCCATGGGACAGCCGGAATTGCTGGAAGATGAACGCTTCAACAACACCATCAATCGGATTGCCAATCAAAATGAACTTTACGAAATCATCGCGCACTGGGTAAAACAATTGACGGCTGAAGAGGGATTGAAAATCTGCGATGACGCCGGAGTTCCGGCCGATATTATCCGCAACATCGCCGATCTGGCCCATGACGCGCATATGCGGGAGCGCGAGGCGGTATTGGCTTTTAACGATCCTGACAAAGGCGAGATACTGATCCCCGGGGTCTTTCCTAAAATGTCACGCTTTCCGGGAAAGGTAAAATTCCTGGGGGCGAAACTGGGCGAGTTTAACCAGGAAATCTATGGTGACCTTATCGGCCTGTCCAAGGATGAGATTTCGAATCTCAAGGATAAGGAAGTTATCTAGGGCTTAAGCCAGTAGGAGTCAAACCGATGAATAGGGAAGTTCAACAATTTTTAGAAGAGCTGTTTGCCGTCAATCCTTTAAACCGTCTTCCTGAAGAATATGGCGGCGGACGCATTTTTGATACCCCGACGTTTGGTGTGGCAAAAGGTGATGACGCAATTTTTTTAAGATTTAAAGCGGTGGTCGGGCCGAAACACCTGACTCCGCCGGAGATGTGGCTGCAAAGCGGACTGGCGGATGTTCAGGATTTGGCCGCGCGCTTGCGCATTGTGTCCATCATTTTCCCTTATGTCGATCGAATCCGCGCGGAAAGCAAAACCTCCCGGAAAATGCCGGCGGAAATCTACAGCGTGGGCCGTAATTTTGCCAATGCGTTTATGGACGATGTCCTGGCAAGAACAGTGGCTTTTTTTCAAGCAAAAAACTTTCAGGCGACATCCGGTATGCGCAGCCCGGCCTTTCAGATCATTGTCAATGCGGATCCACTCAACATTTACGCCACATGGTCCGAACGCCATATGGCATTTGCGGCCGGTCTGGGAACCTTCAGCCTGCACGAGGGATTTATCAGTGAAATCGGCTGCAACATCCGAATTTCCTCCGTCATTACGGATGCGCCGCTGGATGTAACTTTGAGAAAAAGCGACGAGCCTTATGCCAACTGTTTATATTACACCAGCGCTAAATGTAAAAAGTGTGCGGCAAGATGCCCGGGTGACGCCATTTCAGAGGAAGGTCACGACAAATTGAAATGCTACCGGTACACAATGATGGTCCAGGAAGAAATGACTGGAAGACTTGGCGATCTGCTGAAACCCCACCTGCGGTATATTAATGGGGAGGAACAATGGTCATACCCGGTGGGGTGCGCTTTCTGCCAGTTCGATGTCCCGTGTATGGAAAAAAATCCGGTAAAGCAACAATCGTAAATGGATATCGAGGATATAGGGACGGTCATGAGTTAGTGCTATTCTATAATGCAATGTTGATAAAATGCATATATTTACACCCGTCCCCACACCTGCATCACTTGATATTATAATTTTTTACCGCAACGTCTTTAACAGCCCCGCCATCAATCTGGCTCTGGGCTCGAGGGAAGAATAGAGCAGATATTCGTCATGGGTATGAGCCCCGTCGCCGCAGACGCCCAGGCCGTCCAGCGTGGGAACTCCCATGGCTCCGGTAAAGTTGCCGTCACTGCCCCCGCCGAAGGTTCCATGACCCGGAACAAACCCGATTTCCCGCGCGATTTTTTCAGCCGTTTCGTATAGTTCGATAACATTTTCATCAGGCTCGAACATCGGCCGGACCGGCCCCGGTGTCACCGAAAATTTCACCTCAGGATTAAACGGCGCAAGATTGACCATCCGTTCACGGAGTTCATCGAACAATCCCTGCGACTGCATCACCGCCAACACCTGAGCTTCGCAGTGGATGGGAACCGTATTGACGAAGGTTCCGCCTGATATCACGCCGACGCTCAAGGTATAGCCTTTTTCTTCGTCGGTCATCTCTTCTATTCGCAGGATTTGCTGCGCCATTTCACGGATAGCGCTGCGTCCCCGGCTCAGCGTGGACCCGGCATGTGACGGTTTCCCCTCGGCAATCAATGTAAATCGTGCAAATGCGTATCGTCCGGTTACCAGTTTCCCGTCTTTTGCGGGTTCGGTGACGAGTACGAATTTGCTTTGACCGGCCTCCGCCTCGATCAGCTCTCTGGTGGTGGGGCTGCCGACCTCTTCATCCGAAATAAACATAAAGGTGACGGGCAGATGAAGGCCGCCTCCCGCCGCGAGGATCTGCCGCAGGACATAGCAGGCCATATAGGCCCCACCTTTCATGTCGTAGATGCCGGGACCGTAAATTCTATCCCCTTCGCGGCGATAAGGCAGAATGCTGTCGAGGGTTCCGACCGTGTGAACCGTGTCAAGGTGCGACAAAATCAGAATGCCCGGGCCGCTGCGGTCGATGGGCAAAATAGCCTTGACGGTATCACCGAACCCCTCCCTTCCCGGGACTCGTTCGATCCGGGCACCGAGGCCAGCCATTTCTTTTTCAGCCAGGTCCATCATCCGGTTGACTCCCTCGCGATGATAGGTGGGGCTTTCCACCAGGACCCACTCGCGAATACCTTCGAGCATCTCTTCCGAATCAAATTGCATGATCACTTTTCCTCCTTATGGCCGGTAATGATCTAATACCTGTAGAAGACCTTTAAAGACATCGTCAATCTTACCTGCCTGGTTTTAAGGAATCAACGATTTTCTCATCGCCTGGTCCCGATTTTGATAAGAATCACAAACCCGCTATCCGCTATGGAGGTCTAAACCACCAACGCCGAGATTACGCGTATTTTGCAAAGACCTTCTGGCATATAACCTGTCTTGACAAATTACCCCGGACAGAAGACGTGCAAAAAACGAAAATTTTTTCTTGACAGCTCGTGAAAAGCGCTCTAATATGGAAAAAATTTCCCACATATTTAATTAAATTTCTATTTATGAAAAAAATTTCCATAAAATTATGAGCGAATTTATTCAGCATCTTCAAGCCAATTACTCAACTTTGAGAAAATCAGAGAAAAAGATTGCGGACTATCTGCAGCAGCACGCCCAGGAACGCCTTGATTTTTCGATCACGGAATTGGCCAGGCGCCTGGAGGTCAGCGAGACGACGGTCAGCCGGTTTTGCCGGGTGATCGGTCTGCGGGGATTTCAAGACCTCAAACTGTCAATGGCGGCGTCCTTAAATTTGAATGGATCCGACGAATTCAAAAATATACCGCCGACGATCCATGAAAAAGACAGCACCCCGGAAATCGGCCGCAAACTGTCCGAGTCCCTGGCCGGCTCTATTGCCAAGACCCAGCAAAGCTTAAATGTTGAAGACATGGACAACGCCATCGAGGCCATCGCCCGTGCCAGTCAAATTTATATATACGGCATCGGCGGATCGGCCGTTATCGCACAGGCAGCGCATCATCTGTTTACCAAAGCCGGTCTCAACTGCGTGATATACACCGACGGCTATATGCAGACCGTTTCAGCATCCATGCTCAAACCCAAAACGGTGGCGGTCGGCGTTTCCAACACCGGCATCACCAAACACGTGGTCGATGCCGTTAAGATCGCCGCCAAAAGGGGCGCCATAACCATCAGCCTGACCAGCGATCGGGATTCAGCCCTGGCCCGGGCTTCAAAAATATGCCTGGCCACACCGGTCGAATATATGGACACACCGCTGTATGGCGGAGCTATCGATGCCAAGGTGTGCCAGCTGTACCTGGTAGATCTATTATACCTGGGAGTTTTGTTTAAATTAGGCAACCCGTTAAAGCGTAACTTAAAGACAACGGCCTATGCTTTAGGAACCTATTATAACCCCATCGGAATGCAACTTTGATAGAAAGGCAATATTGCCACCTCAAATGAGTTAAAACCGGTAGGACGTTATCAGTTATTCGTTATTAGTTATTGGTTTATAAGGAATGAGATCTTTTTTTATTTCTCACTGCTGACAGAAATATAAGATCAGGCTCTCAGCCAATTCTAATAACGGATTAACAAATAACAAATAACGCCTAATTGAGCGCGTGGCACTCAATTAGGACACCAGCAAAAAGGATATCGTGAAATGAGTACAATACCCATGTTACAATTTGCCTTAGATTTTATCACCCTGCCCCCGGCCATCGCCGTCGCGTCCAAAACGGCGCCGCACGTCGACATTTTTGAAATCGGCACCCCCCTGTGCAAGGCGGCCGGGCTGGATGCCATCCGTGCCGTACGCGAAGTCTGTCCGGACAATCTGATCCTGGCGGACTTTAAAACGCCGGATGTTGGCTGGCTGGAGGCCAAAATGGCCTTTGATGCCGGCGCGGACCTGATGACGGTAATCGGGGGCGCCCCCATGGCCACCGTCGAATCCGCCCTGAAAACGGCCAATGAGTACGGCAAAGAAATATTAATGGAACTGACCGGCGTGCGGGATATTATTGCCTATGCCAAAGAATGGCGGCAGGTCGGCATCGAATGGATGGTTTACCATCGCGGTTGGGACGAAGAAGCCTCCAACCGCCAGTGGTCCCAAGACGACCTGGACACCATTCAGCGCCTGATCGACATGGGGTTTAAAGTGACGGTCACCGGGGGGCTGACCAACGAATCCATCCCGTTTTTTCAAAGCATTCCGGTGACGGCCCTGATTACCGGACGGGCGATCCATGCAGCCCCGGACCCGGTCTCTTCGGCGATGCAAATCCGCTCCACAATTTCCCGCCTCTGGGGAGCGCCCCAACCGAATTACCTGGCAACGGCAGGCAATAGCACCGATCTGGATGTTGCCGCCAAAGCGATCCGCTGGGGCATCAGCGAAATGGATTTACTGTTAACCACCGATGGAACCGATTGTCCCGGCTGTGATGCTCCCGGTAATTTGTGCCCGGGAACGAAAACGGCCATCTTTGTCCCTGACAACATCAACGTCGATGATCTCATCAGTGCCATCCAACGGATCATGGGACCGAGCAACGCCTTCGGCAAGGTCAACCATGCCGCCTTCTACCTCGATCCGGCCCAGATCACCGGATTTTCGCCGGCCGGGGTGATTCAGCTATTGGCGGCCACCGGCAATGCCCTGACCGGGCTCGGACACCGGGTCGATTTGAATGCGGGCCTTGCAACGGCCAATCAGGTTCTCGGTAATTAGGGGAAACGTCCAAGACCAGGTAAAATGAGCTGAAAGGATCTGAGAGAAGACAATGAGCTAAAATGATCTAAAATTGTAAAATGACTAAAATTGCGGAGTCGCTTCGCTCCATCTTTTTTGGAAAAACACTGTCGCGTTTTTTATCGAGATTCAATTATTTTAGCCCGACAGGCTCAAGTGCTCTGCAGCACACATTCATTATAAATGGACAGCATTCCTTAATTTTAGTCAATTTAGTCATTTTACAATTTTAGTCATTTATCATCGTTTCACTAAAAACCCAACAAACAGGAGATTCGTTATGGAAAAAATGCAACTACAAAAAACAGCGCTTGGCATGGTCGAAACCGTCGGGCTGGTGGCCTCCATCGAGGCGGCGGATGCCATGACCAAAGTCGCCAATGTCAGCATTACGTGCCAGGAGGAAATCGGGGGCGGATACGTGACGATTATGGTGCGCGGAGAAGTGGGCGCAGTTCAGGCATCCGTCGATGCCGGTGTTGCGGCCGCCAAAAAAGCGGGGCAATTGATTGCCGGCCATGTCATTGCACGACCGCATCGTTTTACCGAGGCCATCATACCCAATGGTGACAACAAGATAGTCCCGAAATTGACAGATTAACGACCTAAAGTAAAATTGCAAAGGAAATGTAAAATGGAGCTTAGAACCTATATTCTGATTGACTCGATGCAGCCGCAATTCGCCGCTCTGACCGGCATCCTGCTGCAGGGCGACGTCCCGGTGGAAGGCATGGCGGAAGTATTCATGGAATTGGCGCCCGCCAGCGACGTATACGAAGTTCTGGACACCGCTTTGAAAACCACGGATGTGCGCCCGGGCCTGCTGCGGGTTGAAAGAGAGTACGGTACGCTTGAGATTCACAGCGCCTTTCAGGAGGCTGTTCAGGTCGCCGGTCAAAATGCCCTGGCTCGGTTTGGGCTGACGGAAAGTGACCGCATGCAGCCGGAAGTCGTTTCCGTCAAAATGGTCTCCAAGGTCAATCCCTATGAGGCCCAGCTGGTGAATCAAACCAGCCGCGGCGGTTTGCTGCTGGCCGGTCAAACGCTTTGCGTAATGGAAATTGCCCCGGCCGCCTATGTCTGGCTGGCAGCCAATGAAGCGGAAAAAGCAGCCAATATAACCCTGGTAAACTATCAGCCATCCGGGCGCTATGGGCGATTGTATATCGCCGGTAGCGACTCGGATGTGAGGGTCGGCCAGGAGGCGGCTGTCCAGGCCATAAAAGGCATTTAATCCGCCTGAGGTGGACAAAGGAGATCGTTTGAAATGAAGACTTTTTATTCAGCCGAAGATATCGAAAACTTTGCCGATCAGGGTCAACGTGAGATCAGCGTTGATGAAAACACCGTTCTGACGGATATGGCAAAACAGACAGCCCACATGCTGGGAATCCGCATCACCCAAGCATCAGCCGGTTCAGCGCCGGGCAATTTCACCCCGGCCGGCCCTCGATCCCCGGACCGCACCCGGGCATTCAGCGGCAAACCCAAGGGGTGTCAGCGGCGGCCGGCAAATAAATCGACAACCGCACCCGGTCCATCAGCCGGACGATCAAATCAGGTGGTGGACAAACTGGTCGAAAAGATTAAGCGGATCAACAGCCGGTAAGGTTAAAAACCGTTCAGAGGTTCAAAGTTCAAAGGTTTGGATATCATTTTTCACATCAGGTCTGAATCATAGATTCGTAAATGCTGTGTCACTATCACCCAAAAATGGGAAGCGTCAAAAAAACCCTGAACCTTGAACGTTGAACCCTATCCTTTATAAAATAAAACAACCTTATAAATGAAATGAGGTCATCCATGCTAATCGCAAAAGTTATGGGCACGGCAGTCGCATCCGCCAAGCATGCAGCGCTGAACTCGACAAAATTATTGATCATCTGCCGGGCCAACATCGACGGAGAAACCAGCGGAGATCCTTTTCTGGCTGTTGATCTGGTGGGTTCCGGACAAGGTGAGCTGGTCATTGTCAGCCAGGGCAGCTCCGCCCGCCTGGCCACGGATTACAAGAACTCACCGGTGGATGCCGCAATTGTGGGAATTTTAGACACCCTTCAATACGACGATAAAACTACATTCAGAAAGGAATAAATCATGGTTAAAAAGAGTCAAAACAATGAAAGCGCACAGAGTGTCGGCGGATTGGACCCCGCGTTGAGGGCCCTGGGAATGATTGAGACCAGGGGGTTGGTGGCATGTATCGAAGCGGCCGATGCAATGGCCAAAGCGGCCAATATCGCCTTGACCCAGCGGCGCGCCATCGGCGGCGGATACATGACGATAATGGTCAGGGGCGATGTGGGTGCGGTGCGAACCGCGCTTGAAGCCGGTGCGAAGGCAGCCAGACTGGTCGGGGAAGTGGAATCGGTTAAAATGTTGCCGAACCCCAATCTGCTGGTGGAAGATATTTTGCCGAGTATCATCGTTTAGAGCCTGGATAATTATTGAGACATCTTATATTGAAATCTGTTTTTTATTCACCCCAGAGCCGCAAAGCGCGCAGAGGAAAGTCATTTTATGTTTGCCGTTGATCCGCCCAAAAAGCCGGTGGACAGAAAGGGCGGCAAACATAAAGGCCAAATTGCTTCCAAAAGAAGAAAATGGGCTTAGGCACCATGGAATCAATATTGCCTACCAAATAGTCGCCCGAAGGGCTTGATTTTTTAACTTTCTGGCCTCTCATCAGAAAGTTAAAACCAAAATTCCTCTGCGATCTCTGTGACTCGAGCGACTTGTCGGGTCGTAGCTCGAAGAGCGAAGCCTGAAGCGGGCGGTGAACCCATGTCTAATGACTGTCGCTCGTTATAGTAGATAGATCACAAAGTGATCGAGCAAAACAATATCCAAAATCAGTCATTTTTCATTATTCAATACTCATTTCCGGGTTTACCCGGGTTAGGATCACGCAATGAATAATCGTCCTAAAGTTACCGTCGCAGCGCTGCGGAACAAAAAAAAGAGTCGCCAAAAAATAACCCTGCTGACTGCTTACGATGCTCCCTTTGCATCTTTTCTGGACCAGGCCGGCATCGACATGGTACTGGTGAGCGACGCCATCGGAACCATTGCCAACGGCCGGCCCGAGGCGGTCTCGGTCACGGTCGATGAAATGGTCTACCACACCCGGGCGGTCAGAAATGGCGTCAAAGCCGCCCTGGTCGTAACGACTCTGCCTTTCGGTTCATACAACTGTGTCAACGAAGCGGTCACCAACGCCACCTGCATCATGAAGGAGGGCCGGGCAGACGCCGTCCACCTCGAGGGAACGACCCAATCGGCAGAAATTGTCCGCAGTATCGTGGAATCAGGTATTCCGGTGCTGGGGCATATCGGGTTTACCAAACAGCAAATGGTTCTTTCCGGCACCATCGGCCTGCCGGCCAAAGATGCCGAGTCGTCCAAACGCATGATCGACGACGCCATGGCAATGGCCAAAAGCGGTGCTTTCGGTCTGATCATCGAATGTCTGCCGATGAGCCTGGGAGAAATTATTACCCGCAGCCTGGAGATCCCCGTTATCAGTATCGGATCTGGTGTTTACTGCGATGGGCAGGGCCTCGTGACCCAGGACATGCTCGGTCTATTTAAAGAACTGTCGCCCCGATTTCTGAAAGTCTATGCAGATTTGCAGCAGGTCACGGTTTCGGCCGTAACCCAATTTCGCAACGAAGTCGAAAGCGGTCAGTTTCCCACCGAAAAACATAGCTACCGCCTCGATGATCAGGAACTGGACAAGCTGTTGAACCAAATGGGATAGCTCGATTGGGGATTGCAGATTGTGGATTGCGGATAGTATTGGCTGTTTATCGGACATAATGGAGTAATGGAGCGATGGAGTATTGGAGGGCTGGGATTGATTCAAAATGAGGTGCATAAAATGCATTTATATGGATATGTGGAAAGAACAAGTATGGAAATGTGGCAGCAGCGTGCAGCCCCAATATCAAAGGCTGCGGCTGCAGGCCTTTTCCGCAAAGATTTTAGGCGGTAACTTGGAATTTCCGAATAAGTGCCATGTTTTAATTCATTACTCCAATACTCCATCACTCCAATCCTCCGGCTCGATTTTGTCAGCAGAGTCTATCACCTCTGCCTGGAAGATGTTGACTAAGCCGACTGGGCATAACAGGAAACCATGGAAACCTCCAAAGACCGAATCTTAAAGGCCGTTGGCCATATTCAACCGGAAACGGTGCCGATCAATATCGAGGGCATCTACGCCGATTTGCAGCCGTGGTATGACTATTTCGGGGTCGACAACAAACTGGATCTCAGGGATAAATTAGGCATCGATATGCAGTGCGCCCGGCCGGTTTATATCGGCTCCGGCGTCAGGCCCGATAGCACCATCTTTCACACACCGGCCGACGTCTACGGTGCAGCCGGTGTGGGCTTTGGCAGCGAGCGTCATTATCCCCTGCAGGATGCCGAGACGGTGCGCGATATTGAAAATTTTGCCTGGCCCGATCCAAATGATTTTGACTATGCGGTTGCTGCCGCAGTACTTCAATCGCTTCCAGACGATAAAGCCAAGCGCGTCGAAGGCAAATACGCGCTGTTGACCCCGGGCATGACCCTGGAGGAAGCCACCCAAAAAAGCGGTGGCAACTGGCTGCCGGTGCTGTGCACCTTGTTTGATCTGTTTGGTTTTGAGGAAACCCTGCTGAATCTCTGGCAGGCCCCGGGCATGATTGAGGCCGCTGTCCGTAAATTGGAAGAATTCGTCCTGGGCTTTTATGCCAAACTCTTTGAGGCGACCAGGGGCATGGCGCAATTTGTGTACATGGGAGATGACTTTGCGACCCAACAGGGCATGCTGATCTCCCCCGATCACTGGCGCAAATACCTGAAGCCGACCTATGAAAAATATTTTGCCTTGGCCAAAAAATTCGATTTAAAAATCTGGTTTCACAGCTGCGGCCAGTTTCGCCCGGTCATGGGCGACCTCATCGATAGCGGTCTGGATGTGTGGGAGACGGTTCAGACTCACCTGCCGGGCAACGAGCCGGAGGCCTTAAAACGCGAATACGGCGACCACATCACTTTTTTTGGCGGTATTTCGACCCAGACGACCCTGCCCTTCGGCACCACCGATGATGTGCGCCGGGAAGTACGCGAGCGCATCCGGGTGCTGGGCAGAAACGGCGGCTACATTTGCGGTCCGGACCACGGCATCCTGCCCGATGTACCGATGGAAAACGTGCTGGCCATGTATGATGAGGCCCGGAAGTTTAAATGGTAGAGAATACGGATCCAGCTTCCGACGCGGCAGGAGAGCCCAATTTTAGTCTTTTTGAGGTAACTGAAAAGCGAATATCGAATCATGAATGTCGAAGTAAGGCATTCTATCAATTTTATTAAAAGATCTGAGCGAAGCGAAACCGCACTTCGATATTCTGCGGTTCGCTTTTCAACACCACCCGACAGTACTATCACTCATAAGCACTGTGCCCGTTCAATTCCGGTTCATATCCCAGACGTCGTGAGATTTTCAGCGCGAATTCCCCGATAATTTCACCGAACTCATCAAATCGCTCCGGCTGCAGGCGGTCGGAAGGTCCGGTGATCCAGATCGCAGCGATCGGCTCCAGTTTGTGATTGAAAATCGGGCAGGCCACGCAGTGCAGATTGATAATTTCTTCGGCCAGATCGGTAGCATAGCCTTTCTCCCTGGACCTCCTTTAGATTTTTTATAAAATGCCCTTTGGTAATAATTGTGTTCTCGTTAAAGCGGGTATAGGTGATCGAATCGATAATTTTACCCTGGTCTTCCGGATTCATATACGCCAGCATCGCTTTGGCAGGCGCGGCCGTGTGCAGCGCGAAATTATGGCCCGGATCGACCATCACCTTCAGCGGCTGGGTGCTGAGAACCTGTTCCAATATGACGCCCCGGTTGCCGACGAGGGTGCCGAGCAGGACCGTCTCGTTGACCTCATCTCTGAGCTCCCGCATGACGTCGATCGCCTTTTCCACCATGTGCGCTTCCCCCACAGCGGAATAGCCAACGGCCAGAAATTTGGCGGAAAGCTGATACAATTTGTCGGATTCAATTATATACCCTTTGGACGCCAGGGTTTTCAGGATGCGGAATACACTGTTTTTGGGATAACCCATTTTATCCGCAATGGTCGTAATGCCGCACCCCTTAGGCTGCGTGGCCAAAAAACCGATGATTTCAAGCGCACGGTCTAAACTTGGTATGATGTAATTATTTCCCATTCGATTCGATATCCTTTGTATAGTAAATGAATTTGAGCCTAAACGAATTCAGGTGCTGAACTCAAAACACACTATAGTCCCGACCGTGTTGAAAAGTTTAGGGGTTGAATGGTTGATCAGGTAAATTATAGTTATAATTTAATAATTTTAACTATATAGAATAATGTTTTATATAACATGATAATTATTTTTTGATTTTCAACCTGCAGGCCGATTATATAAGGATGGACCTTACGACCCGAAAATTTGCATAAACGCCTGAATCCCAATAAAATATAGATTTATAAAAGATAATAAATAATCTTCTATACTATTTGGCATAAATGTCAATAAAAAAATTTTCTATTTTAAAAAATAATTGTTGACATCTATAAAATACCGTTCTATATAGCAAAAATATTTTGAGTTTTGGGATGTTAATCGTAAAAATTGTTACAGGAGGTAAAAATGCAATATCGTACCTTGGGTAAATCGAATATCGCGGCTTCGGCTGTCGCCCTCGGCACCTGGGCCATCGGCGGCGGACCCTGGTGGGGTGATTCAGACGACAACCAGTCCATCAAAGCCATTCAGGCTGCTGTCGATGCCGGGGTTAACCTGATCGACACCGCCCCGGCCTACGGCTGGGGTCACAGCGAAGCGATCGTCGGCAAGGCCGTCAAGGGGAGACGGGACAAAGTGATCTTATCCACCAAATGCGGCCTGTGGTGGAAGGATGATCGCGGCACTTCATTTTTCGAGATGGGCGACAAACATGTCAGACGCTGCCTGCTGCCGGAAACCATCCGCGAAGAAGTCGAAATCAGCCTCGGCCGCCTGGATACCGATTATATAGATCTGTACCACACCCACTGGCCGTCGCTGGAGCCGGACAAGTATCCGATCGCCGACACCATGCAATGCCTGATGAAACTCAAAGAAGAAGGCAAAATTCGCGCCATCGCCGCCTCCAACGTCGACGTCGATCACATCAAACAGTACCAGGCCGCCGGCGTCCTGGACGCCATTCAGCCCCGATTCAGCATGCTCGACCGTGCGATCGAAAAAGAAATTCTGCCCTACTGTCTGGCCAACGGCATCAGCACCCTGGCCTATTCTCCCCTGGAACAGGGCCTGTTAACGGGTAAAATCGGCATGGATCAGACTTTTGCTGAAAGTGTTTATCGCAACCAGATTCCATGGTATTTGCCGGTCAACCGCAAAAAAGTTCTCGACATGCTCGCGGGCTGGTCCGACCTGCTGGCAAAATACAATTGTTCCCTGTCCCAGCTGGTGATTGCCTGGACCATGGCCCAGGAAGGCATCACGTTTGTTCTGTGCGGTGCCAGAAAAGCAGCGCACGTCGCCGATAATGTCGGGGCCGCCGATCTTGAGATCGAGGCGGCCGACCTCAGCCGAATCCGCCAGGATGCCGAAGCGCTGGGGGCACCTGAAGTGTAATTAGAAGAAAAAATAATGAGCATTCGCTTGAAAGGAGGCTGATAAAAAACTAACCCAAAGCAGCAGGAAGTCGAAACTAAACCCGACATTAGCCACCAAGGAGGAAGAGAAATGAAAAAGATAGTTATCTTAACAATCGTCATGTTAGCTTTTGCTGTTACCGCTTATGCAGACTCCGTAAAAATTGCGTATTTTGTATCCGATCTGAAAAACGGCTTCCATCAGGCCCAATCCTACTGGGCCAAAAAATACGCCAAAGAGAAATACGGCGCCGATGTCCAGGTCTTTGACGGCAAATCCGACGTTGCCACCATGACCGCCAACGTCGACCAGATGATCGCCCAGGGCATGGACATGGCAACCCTTCACATCTGGCAGGGCGAATCTGCCAAACCCGGTCTGGAAGAAGCCCTCAAGAAGGGCATCATCCTCGCCAGCTACTTCGATCAAATGCCCATCGACATACCCGTGGTTAGACCCGGTGAAGCGGAAATTTCCTTCCAGATGGGCAAAATTGCCGCCGAGCAGTGGATGAAAGCCCAACCCTACAAACCCGTTGTGATGGTCCAATTAGGCTGGCCGGATAATGAAGCGGTTGCCGAAGGCCGCACGATTCCGTTTGTCAAGGGTGTCAAGTCGGTCGCCCCCGATGCGGTCGATCTGGGCTGCATGGATGCCAGTCGGGGTCCGGATGTCGCCAAAAAAACCATCCAGGACCTGGTCCAGGCGCATCCGGACCTTTGCATCATCTACTCCGAGGCTGCCAACCTGACCGACGGCACCATGCCCGGGTTGCGGGCGATTGGCCGCGGCAAGATGAAAGACGGTGTGCCCCTGACCGAAATCGTGATCAGTGTGGACTGCCCGGAAAATGAGCTGTATGAGGTCTTCGATCCAAGCTCTTCCCTGAAAATGTCCATGGGCCTGCCGCCGCGCGAAACCGGCATGGGCCGGATCGACAACCTGTTCGACATCAAGAACGGCAAAATCAAGCAGGTTGACCCGGCAAATCGCACACCGATATTTATCCCCAATTCCCTGGTCGGCTATTGGAGCATGACCCCTGAGGAAGCCGTAAAATGGTACAATGAAGAGTTTCAGGCCAATGCAAAAATGCCGAATTTCAAGTAACAGCATCAATCCGTATCCTAGTTTATGCGTAATTTATCTTCATTCGGGAGGAAGCCGCCCAAAGGCTTCCTCCCCGTGAAACGATAGAACGAGGGAGCACAACTATGGGCGCTGTTCTGTTGGAAATCAAAAATCTGACCAAAGAGTTTCCGGGCGTGCGGGCCGTTGATAATGTCAGTTTCAATATCCACAAAAACACCGTTCACTGCCTGGTCGGAGAAAACGGGGCCGGCAAATCCACCCTGATCAAAATCCTCACCGGCGCGCTTGCCAGGACCGCCGGCACCATCCTCATGAACGGCCAGGCATATGAGGCGCACAACCCCAAGGACGCCAAGCAAAAAGGCGTCAGCACCCTGTTTCAGGAGTTAAATGTCGTCGACCAGCTCACCGTTGAAGAAAACCTGACCCTCGGCATGGAGGACACCTGGTTCGGGTTTTTGCGAAAAACAGCCAAAATCAAAAAAATGGTCGAAGTCTTGAAATCCATCGAACCGGCCATCAACCCCAACCAGTGGGTATCGGAGTTGAGTGTCGCCCAGAAACAGATGGTCGAGATTGCCAGGGCCGTAGCGTCGGAATCGGAAGTTATTATTATGGATGAACCGACGGCAGCTATTTCCGAAGAAGAAATTCAGCGGCTGTTTAAAATAATAAAAGGCCTCAAAGCGCAAAATGTAACCGTTATCTATATTTCCCACCGGCTGGACGAAATTTTTGAATTAGGCGACATCGTTACGGTTCTGCGCGACGGCAAGCATATTGAGACCAAACCGATCACAGAAGTAAAAGACCGCGCCGAGCTCATCAAACTGATGATCGGCAAGACCGTCTATGAACAATTCGTTGAAAGGGACCTGACAGATGCCGCAAACCTGCTCGAAGTGAAAAATTTGAGCAACAAAAAACTCAAAGATATTTCATTCGAAGTGAAGCGCGGTGAAATTGTGGGATTTTACGGATTGGTGGGTGCCGGCAAGTCCGAATTGGCCCGGGCCATATACGGCGCGGACAAATACAGCGGTGAGATCATTTTCAAAGGCCAAAAGCTTGAACACCTGCCGGCCAAAGTCATCAGCGCCGGTATCGCAATGGTACCCGAAGAACGGCGATCCCAGGGGCTTTTCACACTCCTGACAATTAGAAACAATATTCCCGTCATGAATCTGGGCAAAATTTCGAAGCTGGGATTTATCAATGCTGCCAAAGATATGAACTGCACCCAGGAATATATCAAAAAGCTGGGGATCATGACCAGCAGCGCTGAAAAAGAAGTTGCCAAACTCTCGGGCGGGAACCAGCAAAAAGTCGTCTTTTCCAAGTGCCTTTTTGCAGAAGCGGATTTGCTCATCCTGGATGAGCCGACCCGCGGGGTCGACGTGGGGGCCAAAAGTGAAATTTACAAAATCGTGCGCCAGTTGTCACAGGAGGGCAAGTCAATTATTTTCTGCTCCTCCGAGTTGCCTGAAATCCTGAACATGTGCGATCGAATCTTTTTGCTCTACGACGGCAACCTGAAAGCGGGGCTGGCCAACAGCCTGGACATCGACAGTGAAAAGCTGCTTCATATTTGCACGGGAGGCGAATAATGCCGCAACAAAAAACAGTAATTGGAAAAATGAGCAATGAATCGTTTATTGTTTTGTCCATGTTCGGCGTGTTGCTCATATTTTTCACCACGGCATCTTTATTTGTGCCCCGGTTTTTTGACATCCACACCATCTCAAATCAGCTCTCACAACAAGCGGAATTGATCATACTTTCCATTTTCGTAACGTTTCTAATCATCAGCGGCAATTTTGACCTGTCGGTCGGCGGCATCGTCGGTTTAGGGGCCGTTCTTTCAGCCTATTTCTGCCAGTCCCCAACCGGGGCCGGCATGGAACTGGCCCGCGGCCTCGGTATGCCGTACGGCGTTGCCATCATTGCGACGCTTATCTGCTGCATGTTCATTGGGGCAATCAATGCTTTTTGCGTCACCCGGTTGAAGGTCGCATCCATTATCGTCACGCTGGGTACCATGTCGCTGGCGCGCGGCATTGCACTAATCATTACCCAGGGCTCGCAGCGCAATGCCGGTCTGCCCTATGTGTTTAAAAAAATCGGTGCATTCTCTCTGGTCGGCACGATCAATGCCTCGGTTGTTCTGATGATCATATTTGTCATTATTGCACTAATCATAGAAAAAAAGACGGTATTCGGCCGCCGAACCTACTACATCGGGGCCAACCCGGTGGCTGCCAGGCTCTCGGGCATCAAAGTCGAAAAGCACATTTCGATCCTGTACTTAGCGAGTTCATTTCTGGCCGGGTTGGTGGGTGTCATCATGGGTTCCATTCACAACGCGGGCATCTCCAGCCTGGGTGAAGGATTTGAATTTGATGCACTGGTCATCACTCTGCTGGGCGGAACCAGCATTTTCGGCGGGTTCGGCTCGATCATGTGCGCTGTCGTCGGCGCATTTATCCTCGGCATCGTTTCGACATCGTTGAATATGCTGGGGTTGTCGCCGGATATTCAGACGATCGTAAAGGGCGGCATCACGCTGATTGCAATTTTATCCCAACGTTTTGCATTGGACCGAAGAACGACCTAGAAAGGAATGGAAATGCCAAGCAAATTCACATGGACGACCTTCAAGAACATCTTTGTGTTCCTTGTGCTGGCTTTGATTGTCATCGGATTCAGTGCCGTGTCATTAAATTTCTTAAGTTCGGCCAACATTATTCATATTTTGCGAATGTCCATACCGATATTGCTGGTTAGCAGCGGCGCCACCCTGATAATGGTCGCCGCCCAGATCGACCTGTCGGTGGGCAGCATGGTCAGCTTGAGCGGAGTCATCTATTGCATCCTGCTGAAAAACGGATTCGGCTTCTTTGCTGCAACACTGCTGACCCTGGGCTTAGGGGTATTTATGGGTTATCTAAACGGCCTGCTGGTGATGAAGCTGCGTATCGTATCCGTTATTGCCACGCTGGTCACCCTGTACCTGTTTCGCGGCATCGCCTGGACCCTGACCCCGCGACGAATCGGTTTGATTAAAGGCAACCTGCCGGAGGGCATCAATGATTTCGCGCGTGCACCTGTGGCCCTGGGTCTGCCGGCAGCCTTTTGGGTTGCCGTGGCGGTCATCATCATCATGATCATTGTTCAAAAAAAGACGGTGCTGGGCAAGTACACCGCGGCCATTGGCGGTAATACGACCGCAGCGGAATTATCCGGCATCAATGTCGTTTGGACAATTTGGGGTCTGTATATGATTACCGGATTTCTGGCATCCATCGGCGGAATTGCCAGAGCGAGTTATTTGTCCATGGGCGACCCGATGACCGGCAATATGATGGAATTGGAAGTCATTATCGCAATTTTGCTGGGCGGCACCCGCTTTTACGGCGGGGAGGGGTCGGTGTTAAAGACAGTTGTCGGCGCCCTGATCATCATGTGCGTGACGATCGGCATGACGGTTTTATGGATACCTCCCTACTGGCAGTCTTTTGCCAAAGGCATTGTGCTCGTCGGAACGGTGGCCGTGTACACCCTGATTACCCAGAAAGTTGAGGAGCAGGTGGGATAGTGTTGTTCGTTTCAGGTGTCAGGTGTCGGGTGTCAGCTTGCGGGAATTGCCAGAACTGGCACCGTTTTTGTTGAAAATCGGCCCGGCCTGACCGGTAAACAGATTGAACGTCGAACATCGAGCTTCCAAAAATTATGAATATTTATATCCCTAGTCTCATTTTAGTTCAATTTGTCGACCAGCGTTGGCCTGGCTGACACCTGAAACCTGACACCTGAAACCATTTATAATGGAGCAGAAACGATGAATGAAGTCGAACATTATTTGCCCATACAAAACGAACTGGGGGAGACCCCGATTTGGGTTCCGGAAGAAAAATCGCTTTACTGGGTTGATTTTATCCGGAACACCATTTTCCGCGTTGACGTCAGAACTAAGATGCACGAGTTTTTTAAGCCGGATATGCCGGTCAGAGGGCTATGTCGCCGGGGCTCGAATGGCTGGCTGGTGGTCACCGATTCCGGCCTGGCATTTTGGGATTCAAGATCCAACCAATGTGAATTTATTGTTGATCCATATGAAAACCAGCCAGACCTGGAGCTTAATGACGGGACGATAGATCGCCAGGGACGTTTGGTGGTTGGCTCATTCAACTCCGCCCGGCCCGCTGCACCTGACGGATCCCTCTACCGGCTCGATAGCGATCGTTGCCTGCATAAAATCGATAAAAACATTGCCCTGTCCAACGGCATCGCACTCAGCCCGGACGGTAAAACGCTATACGCCTCGGAAATGTCAGCCTATAGAATCAACGCCTATGATTATGAAATTGAGTCGGGCACGGTCGACAACCGCCGCGTGTTTGTCACAATACCGGAAGACGCCGGCAAACCGGATGGCCTTACGGTTGACAGCCAGGGGTTTGTCTGGGCCGCCCTCTGGGGGGGCTGGCGCGTGGCACGTTATGATCCGGCCGGTAAACTGGAACGGGAGATCCGGTTGCCGGTAGAATTGGTAACCTGTATGGGATTTGGCGGAGAGAACCTGAATGATTTGTTTATTACCACGGCCTGGTATGATTTAAGTGCTCAACAGCGCAAAGACCAGCCCCTGGCCGGTGACTTATTTCGGGTTCAAACCGATATATCAGGAATTGCAGAACCATTGTTTCTCGGTTGAAATGCAGTTTTATATATTCGACATTTTGACCGGGTTACGGATTGACAAATATAAAACGTCGTTCTAAATAACTGGTTGATTATATAGATCGACTCATAAAAGGGGGTGATGCCTGACCGACGGCAATGGCTGGCTGACAGCGATTTAAATACCCAGCATCTTAGTGTTCTGATCAGCCGGTCCATAAAAGACACACATTGATTATAGTGAAACCACGAATAAGTAAAAATTGAACCGACACATCTGATAGGAGGAAAATCATGAAAAGACTGGCAATAGGCATAATGATCGTTTCCCTGTTAATCTTTACCGCCGGCAGCTCATTTGCAGAAAAATCACCCTTCAAAGGGGATCCGGGCGAAACCTACTACATGTGCGTCATGGTATCGGGCGTAGAATACTGGTTTCCGGTCTATGAAATGTTCAAGCAGGCCGGCCACCAGCTGGGCGTAAAAACCGTCTACACCGGCACCCCGGAATACGACGTCAATAAGCAATTGGCCGTGTTCGAGCAAATCCTGGCCAAAAAACCGGCTGGCATCTTCCTGCACCCGATGAATCCGGATCCATTCATTGAACCCATTAACCGGGCCTATGAAATGGGTATCCCGGTGGTCACCTTTGCCGCGGACTCACCCAACAGCAAACGCGTATCCTACATCACTTCCGACAATGTTCGCGAAGGTTACTTCGCAGCCGACAAAATTGCCGAACTATTAGGCGGCAAGGGCGAAGTGGCAACCCTCCAAAACCCCGGTCAGGACAATCATGATCTGCGGGTCAAATCATTTATCAAACGCATCGAAACCAAATACCCCGATATCAAAGTTGTGGCCGGCTCTGCGTCCAACCAGGATGCCAACAAGGCCTATCAGGCCACCCTCACCATGGCCCAGGCCCATCCTAATCTTGGCGCCATTTTCATGCCGGAAGCTACCTCGGCCATGGGTGCGGCCCAGGCCGCCAAGGAACTTGGCGGAAAGATCAAAATCCTAAACTGTGATGTTAACGAGAAAGTGCTGGACATGATCAAGGAAGGTGACATCTGGGGCGCACTGAACCCCAACCAGGGCGTACAGGGATATTTCGGAATGTTGTTCTTGTACCTGGCCAAACACTCGGATATGATCGATCCGATGAACGACTACAAACGCAAGGGCTACAACCCGATGCAGATCCCCTACGCAGACAATGGCCTGGCACTGGTCGATAAAGAAAACGCCGATGACTTTTACTGGGATAAATACCTGAAACGACGCGGCACCAAGGGCATTAAAGAGTAATTGAAAGCGGGTTTCAGGTGTCAGGTTTCAGGTGTCAGAAATTGGCCGTGCTAATAAAACCCTGAAACCTGCAAACGTCGCGTTGCAGTAACCTGGAATCGGGTATCAGTCATTTAAAAAAAGTCAATCCACGTTGGATTAATGACAATCTGAGCGTGTAAACTTTATGCCTCTAAGTCAACTATCCCGACTGACACCCGAAACCTGACACCTGAAACCTTTTTCATATTACAATCTTCAATTCGTGATGGGAGGTACTCCTCTTGGCAGAAGAATTGGTTCTAGAAGTCAAAGGCATTGACAAGTCGTTTCCCGGCACCAAGGCCTTGTCCAAGGTCAATTTTCAGCTGCGTAAAGGTGAAATTCATGCCGTGGTGGGCGAAAACGGCGCCGGCAAGTCGACCTTGATGAACGTGATTGACGGTGTCTATACGCCCGACAGCGGTGAGATCTACATCAACGGCCGGCAAGTAGAAATTAACGATCCCCTGGCAGCTCAGAAACTGGGCATCGGGTTTGTCCACCAGGAAATCGCGCTGTGCCCCGATGTCACCGTGGCCGAGAACCTGTACATGGCATCGATCAATGCCAGCAAGGCATGGCTGGTCAACTACAAAGAGCTTTACGCCAAAACCGCCCAGGCTTTGGAATCTCTGCACTACGTCGATCCCCACAAAAACGTCGGCGATTTGAGCATCTCCAACCAGCAGGTGGTGGAGATCGCCAAAGCCCTGACGCTGGATTGCCGCATATTGATCCTGGATGAGCCCACGGCCGTGTTGACCGAGAGCGAAACCGAGGCCCTGTTCCAGATCATGCAGAAGCTCAAGAATCAGGGCATCAGCATTATCTACATCAGCCACCGCATGGCGGAAGTTTTCGGCCAATGCGACCGGGTATCGGTGCTCAGAGACGGCCAGTACATCGGCACCTACGACGTGGCGCAGACCACCTCCACTGAAGTCGTCAATATGATGGTGGGCCGGGAAATCGGTGATCTGTATCCACCCAAAGCCGGATCACCGGCCGCGGGGCAGGAGGTTTTATTGCAGATCCGCGGCTTTAAAAACGAAGGCCGCTTCGACGACATCAGCTTTGAGTTGTTTAAGGGAGAAATTCTGGGTTTTTCCGGCCTGGTGGGAGCCGGGCGCAGCGAGCTGGCCAAGGCTATTTGCGGACTATATCCCAAAAGAGCCGGCGAGGTCATCTTCAAGGGCAAATCTCTGGATGTGGGCAGTTATGAAGATGCGATCCGGCAGGGAATCGTTTATCTGACCGAAGACCGCAAAACAGAGGGATTGTTTCTGGAAATGCCGATCAGCAACAACATCGTCGCGATGGATCTGAATCAGATTTCGTCCCAGGGGTTGATCGACGGCAAACTCACCCAGAACCTTGCCAGCCGGCTGGCAGACAAACTAAACATTAAATTTCATGCCCTGACTCAGCTGGTCTCCTCACTGAGCGGGGGCAATCAGCAAAAGGTATTGATTGCCAAACTGCTGTCGGTCAATCCGGCCGTCATCATCATGGATGAGCCCACCCGCGGCATCGATGTGGGGGCCAAATCCGAAATCCATCGGTTGCTGCGCGAGCTGGCCAAACAGGGCATCGGCGTGATCATGATCTCATCGGAACTGCCGGAAATCATCGGCATGTGCGACCGGGTGCTGGTAATGCACGAGGGCCGGCAATGCGACATTATCAGCGGTGATCAAATTACCGAGGAACACATCATTCAGTTGGCTTCCGGAATGTGTGTTTGAAAGAAGAAAGACTGGAGTGTTGGAGTGAAAATGAATTCAGAAGTCGGAATGCGGCCTCCGGCCCGGAGGGGGTATAGAGGCCTGCGCCCCGGAGGGAAGTCGGAATTGCAGAGCATAGGGCAGAGAGCATGGAGTATTGGCGTAGTGGAGTAATGGAGTGCTGGAGTATTGGGAACTGAATATCCGTGCATATCCCAATTGACAGGAAGACAGTTCAATTTGCTGATCTCTTTTTACGATAACCGATTGAGCCAACCATTTGCCATATTTTTATTCGTGGTCGCTAATAGTTGCGTCTGTACCAGGCTCAATACTCCAGCACTCCAATACTCCACCACTCCGGACAACAGCGAATAAGAGAGCAACTAACACTGACCTGGCCAACGGAACCAGGATTTCATTAGCAAAGGAATTGAATTATGGACAGTGTCGATGTGGTGTCAACAGATAAGCGATCCAATGCCAGCATCAGCAACGTTTTCAAGGCTATTCGCGCATTTCGCGAAGGCACCCTGATTCTGATTATTTTGGCGGTGTGTGTCATTATGAGTTTTGTCTCGCCGTATTTTTTTACCTGGCCCAACCTCAAAGCCATTTTGCTGTCGTTTTCCACCGAGGGCATCGTGGTCGTGGGCATGACGCTGATCCTGGTGGTCGGCGGCTTTGACCTGTCGGTGGGTTCGGTGATGTGCCTGGCAATGGTCATCGGCGGCAAGCTGTTTTTGCTGGGAGTCAATCCCTGGCTGGCCAGCCTGATCGGCATCGGCGTCTGCAGCCTGATCGGATTTACGATAGGCATTTTTGTCACCAAGGTGGGGCTGAACTTTTTCATCACGACCCTGGCGTTTATGGGCATCGCCCGCGGCTTGTGTTTTGTGATCACCCAGGGCACACCGCTGTCCCTGTTTGCCCTGCCCAAGTCGTTTAAGTTCATCGGCCAGGGGACCATCTACAGCATCCCCTTTACCATATTTATATTTGCCGTCATTGTGGTGATCAGCGACTATTTGATGCGCAAGTCGTCGCTGGCGCGCAAAGTTTTTTATACCGGCAGCAATGAAAAGGCCGCGATTTTCTCCGGGATCAAAACCCACCGGGTAAAAATCGTCACCTGTATATTGTGTTCGACCCTGGCCGGACTGGCCGGCATCATTTACATGTCGCGATTCGGTGCTTCGATCCCGGGCTTCGGTATCGGCCTCGAACTGAATGCCATCTCGGCGGTGGTCATCGGCGGGGCCAGCCTGACCGGCGGGGTGGGCACGGTACTGGGCTCGATTTTAGGCATCGCCCTGCTGCAGACCATTACCGGCTCGATGGTTTTGCTGGATGTCTCGCCCTACTGGCAGGATCTGATCCGCGGCGGCATCCTGCTGGGCGCGGTATCGCTGGATCATATCCGGCATACCCGCAAGCGCAGCTGAGGTTTTGACCGTTCAGGGTTCAAAGGTTCAGCGGTTAGAAAAAGCGAATATCGAATAATGAATTATGAATGTCGAAGTAATGTATTCTATCTATTTCAAAAAGGGCTGAGCAAAGCGAAACCATCCTTCGAAATTCTGCGGTTCGCTGTTTAAACTTCACTCAAATTACTTAATATCCGGGAGCACGCTAAATGTCCGAGTATCTGCTAGGCATCGACAATGGCAACACCATCTCCAAAGCGGCGATTTTTGATTTGGAAGGCCGTGAGATCCAGGTAACCAGCCGTCAGGTCAAATCAGATTTTCCCCACAAAGGCTGGACCGAAAGAAGCATGGATGCGTTGTGGCAAAGCACGGCCGAGGCAGTCAAAGAAGCCTTGCGCAATTCCGGCATCAAGCCGGAACAAATTATCGGTATCGGTACCACCGGCCACGGCAACGGGCTTTACCTGATCGACAAAGACGGGCGGCCGGCGCGGGCCGGCATCCAGTCTCTGGATACCCGGGCGGCTGATATTATCGACAGCTGGAACCGGGATGGACTGCATGATAAAGTTTTTCCCTTCACGACCCAGGCCTTCTGGCCCGCCCAGCCCAATGCCTTGCTGGCATGGATCAAGCAACACGAACCCCGGGTCTATCAGAGCATCGGGGCCGTCTTGCTGGTCAAAGACTACATCAAGTACTGCCTGACCGGAGAAATCACCTCCGATTATACCGACATGAGCGGCACCAGCCTGATGGATGTGCGCCATAAATGCTACTCCGATGAACTGCTCGACTTTTATGATTTAGGGGATATACGCCCGGCCCTGCCAACCCTGGTAAACAGCTTTGAGATCGCCGGCCGGGTAACGCCGGGCGCGGCCCGGGCCACCGGACTTGCCCCGGGAACCCCGGTTGTCGGCGGTCTTTTTGATGTGGACGCCTCGGCCCTGGGTGCCGGCGTGCATCAGCCGGGACAGGTGTGCATCGTTGCCGGCACCTGGAGCATCAACGAAATCGTCACCGCCGATCCGATCGTTGATCCGGCCCTGTTTATGACCAGCATTTACACGGTGCCGAACCTGTGGCTGACCATCGAAGCCAGCGCGACATCAGCCACCAACCTGGAATGGTTCGTGGCCCAATTCTGCGCCGCAGAGAAGGCTGCGGCCGACAAGCGCGGCATTTCGGTTTATGATGTCTGCAGTGAACTCGTCGACAGCCTGCCGCCGGGCGGCAGCGATATTATTTTCCATCCCTTCCTTTTCGGCTCCAACGTGCAGGCCTCGGCCAGGGCGGGCTTTTACGGTATTGCCGGCTGGCACACCAAAGCCCATCTGCTGCGCGCCCTTTACGAAGGGGTTGTCTACGGCCACTTGAGCCATTTGGAAAAATTACGCGATGCCGGCGGCACCGGCAACCGGATTGAAGTCGTGCGTTTAAGCGGCGGCGCCGCCCATAGTTCGGTGTGGACCCAGATATTTGCCGACACCCTCCAGCTGCCGATGGAAGTCCCGGATGGTATCGAGATCGGCGCCCGCGGCGCCGCCCTGAGTGCCGGTGTCGGGGTCGGGGTCTACCCGGATCACGCCCATGCGGTTTCCACGGCCGTCCAGGTTAAACGCCGGCAGGAGCCCAACGCCGCGGCGACGCCCTTTTACCTGGAGCGTTACACGGAATATAAGAAGCTGTTGGAGTGCATGCAGGAACCCTGGGATCGCTTGAGCAAATTGACGCAAGGGTAGCCGGTTGCAAATAAAATTTCCAAGATCAATAGCAACAATATTTAAGGAATCAAGGTTAAATGAGCACAGCCGGCAAGAAATAAATTCCAAATTTCAAGCACCAAATAGCAAATAAATCCCAAATCACAATAATCAATGACCGAAACAACCAAACCAAGAAAATCCATCTGTTTATTTTTTTCGTGGTTTAGAACTTTCGTGCTATTGTGGTAAAGGGTCTCGTATTAAATTAAAGCACTGCGCATAAAAGATTGAGGCCTGTTTGGAATTTTGTATTTTGGTTATTGGAATTTATTTGAGATTTGTGATTTGGAATTTGTGATTTTATTCTAACAACCAGATTCCAATCATAAAATCAAAAACTTAAGTTACAGCTGCGAAGTTAGGAGTAGATTCATGCTGATATTTGACTATGACGGCGTGCTGCTGGATTCGGTGCGCGAGATTGCCGTAACCACCTATAACATGCTGCAGGGCAGCATCGCTACCCGGCTGGAGCAGCTGCCGCAAAATGCACTTAAGTTGTTTCTGCGCAATCGCTTTCATGTGCAGCCCATAGGCGACGCGCCGGTGCTGATGAACATTGCCTTGAGATCGGCGAGACCGATCCGGATAAGTTGCTGACCCCCGAAGAATACGAAGAAATCATCAGGCAAGTCGCTGAACCGGTTGCCGCACGCACAACCCGTTTCTTTGAAACGCGCAATCTTTTTAAGGCCAAAGACTTAAACGCGTGGATCGAACTCAATGCGCCGGTTCAGCCCATCTGGCAGATCATGATTGAAAAGCCGACTGAGCAACTGGTTCTGTTGACGAATAAAAACCGGGATGCCACCATATCTTTGAGCAGCCATTTCGGCCTGATGATCAGCGAAGACAACATCTATGCGGGCGATCACGGCACCACCAAGATCGAGAACATGACGCAGATCATGCAGCGGTTCCGGCAGCCGGCCTATGCCTTCATCGATGACTCCGTCAAAAACCTGCGCGAAATCGACAAACACTTCAACCGGCAAGAAAAAATAATATCGCTCATTTTCGCAACCTGGGGCTATACCGGACCGGATGACGCAGGAACAGCAAAAGACTTCGGTTACCAGGTCGTGAGCATCGAGGAGTTTGCAGATAAACTCAAGGCGCTGTGAGTTTAGGCCATTTTTTTCCGGAAAAAGAATGGATCGAGAAGATTACTGGTTCTGCAAAGAGGCTGAAATTGGCGAAACCGTTGATGCTAAATTCTATTGTACCTATTTAAGGGGGGATTGGCCTGTCAAAGGCCCCCTGACGGGAGTTCTTTATTTCAGCCAAACGACGCTGTTTTTTCAAAGCTTCTATTCTCCCAAATCATTGGCATCCATGTTGCTGCCACGCCGCCCGGAAGACCATGCAGAGAGTCACGCTTTCCAGGTGCCATTAAAAGATGTGCGGTGTTCTTTCGACGAATCACCGAAAAACTTATGGACCAGGCTGTTTGCGGCATCCGAGCAGCCGTTCGTTATCTATCGCACGGACGGCAAGTGCGAATCAGGGAACTACCAGTTTAGTATTGACCGGAAACAGCTGAAATGGACTGGGTTACCGTCACACCATCGATTTCAGATAGGCCCTCGATGATATCGAGCAGGTCCCGGCTTTGGTCCGCAACGATTAGAAACTTGTACAAGGGTTCCGGCTCGTTTATTACAATTTCCCTGCAATCGGACACGACGACCAATTTGGTCTGTTCGCCGGCGGGCAGGGTCTTGTTCAAGTTATGATAGTACAGCATTTTGTGTTCTAATTTTTCCCCGAAAATACTTTCGTGCCCATAGATGTGAAACCCGGCGTTGCCTTGCTTGCATATGTCAATAACTTGCAAGCTTTGCTCTTTGGGCAATGCTTGCGAAAGAAACATCTGATCGCTGAAAGGTTCCTGAACGATGGCGCCGTTGCAGGGTATCACCGGGACATGCAGATCGAGGTGTTTCAGGTAGCTTCTAATCATCAAGTCGTGGCGGCCGGTCGCGACGGCGAATTTAACACCGAATTCTTGCAGTTTTTTAATCGTTTGGATATCTTTGACGGAAAGCTCTTTATTGTCGTTCAAAAGGGTGCCATCCATGTCCGCCACGAATAATTTCTAACTCATCATCTAATTCCCGCAGCTTAGATCCTTAAATAGACATCTAACTGTTTTTTATTAAAACATGATTATGAAAAGTTATGGGTCACGTCTATGGTTGACGCTTGATCGAAATGCCACGGGTTAAACGTAGGCTTGACCCTCATCCTCGATTTTGCTTCTTAGGTTTCCGATTAAAATCTTCTCGTTGAAAATGACGGCGACGATTAGAATGATGCCTTTGATGACGGTTTGCCAGAAAATCAATACGTTTAACATGCTGAGTCCGTTGCCGATAACGATCACTATCATGGCTGCGATCAAGGTTCCAGTAATGGTGCCTTTACCGCCGGTCAGGGATGTACCGCCCAGCATAATGGCCACAATGACATCCATAAAAAAGAACTCATTGATGCGCGGATCACCCGCGCCGATGCGGGATGCGGTCATAATACCGGCTAAAGAAGCCAGCGCGGCGACAATAATAAAAAGCCAGATGCAGATGGCGTTGACATTGATTCCCGATAAAAAGGCGGCGTTTTTATTACTGCCGATCACCATGGCATATTTGCCTAAAAGAGACTTGTTGGCCAATATCCAGAAAATCGCCACGCCAACAATGGCCATGATAATGGGTACTGGAATTCCTAGGAACGATCCGTTCATCATGGCACTAAAATGATCCGGCAGATTCGATCGGACCGATTGTCCGTCGCACACGACCAATGCCAGCCCTTTTCCAATAAACAACATGCCCAGGGTTGCGATGAAGGGGGAGATGTCATATTTTGCCACCAGCAGCCCGTTGACGATCCCAAAGCAGGTCCCGGCCGCCAGGGTTATGGCCGCTGCCAGCGTCAACGGGAGGCCACTCGAGGCCAGCTGCGCATATAAAACACCGCTGAAAGCCAGGTTGCTGCCGGTTGACAGATCAAAATTGGCGGTCATCATCAACAGGGTCGCGGCGGAGGCGGTGATCAGCAGCGCCGATGATTGCTTTAGCATGTTGAAATAATTGTTCAGCTGCAGGAAGTGTTCCGACATCACCGAGAAATAGATATTCAGTACGATAAGAATCAAAAGCAGAACAAAGATCTGATTCTTGAAAAAAGAAAATATGTCTCTTTTTGTATTAATCGTTATACCCCCTTCCCGGCAACCACTTCCATAATATGATCCATGCTGATATCGTCGCCATTATGAATGGTTTCCCGAACCGCGCCTTCATACATCAAAACGATGCGGTCACAGAGATTTACGATCTCCTGCAGTTCCGAGGAGAAGACGATGACACTCTTGCCCTGGTTCGCCAAATCTCTGATGATATTATGGATCTCGACCTTGGCGCCCACATCGACGCCGCGTGTCGGCTCGTCCATCAGAATAATATCGCTTTCTCTGTTCAGACATTTGGAAATAACGACTTTCTGCTGGTTGCCGCCGCTGAGCAAAGCGAGCTGATGATTGCGGTCGCGCGCGGCGATAGAAAACATTTTTATATATCGATCCGCCAGCTGGTTTTCCTTCTGGCGATTAACCAGTCCGTTTTTTAAGATATTTTTTAAATTCATCAAGGGAATATTCTCCCGAATACCCAACAGTCCGAAGATTCCCTCTTCGCGGCGCTCTTCCGGAACCAGCGCCAGGCCGGATTTCACAGCGCCTCTGACGCCTTTGAAGTTGGCTAATTTACCATTAATGCGCACTTCACCTTCATAGTCATGGCCATATAAAATCTCAGCGACTTCTGTTTTTCCGGCACCAACCAAACCATAGAATCCAAGAATTTCGCCTTTGAATAGGTCGAAGTTAATATCCCGCAATTTTGGGGTTTTCACGTTCCTGACTTCCAGGATTTTTTCGGATCGGTCACCTTGGCTGGGGATATAACTTTCAGCGACGACTTTTCCGAGCATCATTTTTACCAGGGCGGTACCGGTCATCTCGTCAATCGGTTTGGTTCCAACCATTTCACCGTCTTTAAAAACACTCACAAAATCACCAATTTCGAAAATTTCACTTAGCTTATGGGAAATATAAATGATCGTGACCCCGTTTTCCTTTAGCTGTTCAACGATTTTAAACAGCTTGCCGGTTTCTCCGATACTCAGTGAGGCGGTGGGTTCGTCCATTACCAGCACCGAGCAGTCCGCACAAAGGGCTTTGGTAATTTCAATCACCTGCTTTTGCGCGACGCTGAGACTGCCAACTAACGAATTCAATTTAATCGACGCATCAAATGAGCTCAGGATTGCTTCAGCACTTGCTAAATTGTCGGCTTTTTTAGGAAACCAGAATTGGTGTTTTTCCTTTCCCAGGGTTAAATTGCCTTCAACCGTCAATTCATCCACCACGTTTAGTTCCTGGTAGAGAACACTGATCCCGCTGGACATCGCATCGCGAACTTTTAGCGGCGCAAACGGTTTGGCGTTCAAGGTGATTTCACCACTCGATTTTTCGTAAGCGCCGGTTAAAATTTTTATCAAGGTAGATTTTCCGGCGCCATTTTCGCCGACGATGCAATGCACCGTATTTCTTTTGATGTCGAAACTGACATCTTTAAGTGCTCTCACGCCCGGAAAAACTTTGCCGACGTTTCTGACTTCAATTATATTTTCTGGGTCCATCATTCCGATTTCTGCTGTGTCTGATTTAATTATGCTGAGTTAGGTCTTATCGGTAATACCGATTCTTTGATTCAAGACCAATGAAACAATCAGAATCAGTCCATAAGCGATACTTTGATAAAAGAAAGGGATTCCTAATAATATCAGACCATTTGCTGAAAATCCAACAACCAGCGCTCCCAAAAACATACCGAAGGTGGAGCCTTTGCCCCCCAGCATACTGGTCCCCCCTAAGATAATGGCGACGATCACGTCGAATTCCATTCCTTTGGCGACGTTGGGAGCCGCCAGGCCGACGCGCGATGCTTGTAAAATACCGCTCAGTCCGGCAAACAGGGCCACAATCACGTAGAGCAGCGCAACAATGCCAACCACGTTAATTCCGGAAAGTTTGGCGGCGATCGGGTTCGCGCCAATCGCGAAGCTATAGCGGCCGATGACGGTCTTCTTTTCAATGAAAATAAATATGGCTAAAGCCGCTGCCATCATGGCGATTGCCAGCGGTATTTTGCCAAATAACAAGTCGCGCCCGAAATCGACAAATTCCATCGGTAAACCGAGCATGATGTTGGCACCGCCGTCCCAGCGGGCGATTAAAAAAGCGAAACCGCGCGCAATAAATAGGGTTCCGACCGTCGCGATGACCGGATTAATGCCGATCACGCTCACCGTTAACGCGTTGATGCAGCCCCACCCGATGGCCGCCAGACAGGTAATTCCCATCGACAGCTCGATGGGAACCCCATGTTTGCACATGTAGGCATGCAGTATTCCTGAAAAAGCCAGCACACTTCCAACGGACAGATCGAAATTGCCGGTGATCATCAATAAATTGGCCGCGGAAGCAATAATGACAATCACCGCGACTTTCAGAAAAACATTGGTAAAATTCCTGACAGATAAAAAATTGGGGGACGCAAATGACAGCAGCAGCATAATCGCCACGATGATTCCGATGAGCACGGCTTTTTGGGTATCTGTCTGCAAATAATTTTTTATTTTATTCACGTCAAACCTTAATTGTT
>CAVQBT010000020.1:0-89929 GCA_963710795.1 uncultured delta proteobacterium | reverse complement strand
CCAAGGAATTCTTAGATCAGATTCTCTAATGTAATCCGCTATGATCAGCGTTTCTATTTTCTGATTTAAGAAGAAGTCGGTTTTTGTGACAAAGTGGAGTGATGGAGTGGTGGAGCAATGGAGTAATGGTTTGTTGACATGTTTTTTACCAACACTCCAATACTCCAGCACTCCAATACTCCATTAAAATTAATACGGAGTCAGCTAATGAACCTGAAGACCATCGGCATCCTCGGCGGTATGGGGCCGGAAGCCACCGTGGATTGTTTCGACAAAATAATTAAAAACACGCCGGCCGCCAGAGACCAGGATCATTTGCGGGTTGTCATCGATTCCAACCCCAGCGTACCCGACCGCACAGCCGCCATCATCGGCAAAGGCGAGTCACCGGTCCCGGCAATGGTCGCGGGTTGCCGCGCCCTGCAGCGCGCCGGGGCCGATTTTATAATTATTCCCTGTGTATCGGCCCACGTTTTTTTAGCCGAGGTTCAGCAACAAATCGAACTGCCGATTTTGTCTATCTTTGATGCCGTAACCGAGGCCATCAGCCGGGATCATCCCGAAATTAAAGTGGCCGGTCTGCTCGGCACCACCGGTACGGTCAGCGGCGGTTTGTTTCAAAAGCGACTTGCCCAAGAAGACATTACAACCCTTGTGCCGGATGATGCGATGCAGGCTAAGATCATGGATGCAATCTATGACATTAAAAACACCAAACCGTCTCGAACCCGGTCTGAATTAACGAATGATTTAGTTTTTGCAGCAGAAAACCTGATTTTAAAAAAGCCTCAAGGGGCCCAGGGCATTATTGCGGGCTGCACCGAAATTCCCCTGGCCCTCAAACAAGAACATCTTGCGATTCCCTATTTCGACGCCGTCACGATCCTGGCCCGTGCCGCCATTATGAAAGGAGGAATTAGGCCGAATCATAATCCAAGCCCTTTTTCAGAACCACCTGTGATTTAGTGAAAAGAAGGTCTGTTTTTTTTCATCAATTTTGAATATTGAAACTTTATTCAAATGGAGGTAATCATGCCGCAGGCTGTAATCGATAAGTTTCAGAAAGAAAGGGAAAAACTTAACAACTCGTAATGGAGTATGCCGGCCAGGGAACCAAACGCTTTTACAGCCTCGATTCCCAGGCCTACCGTGAGGGAGCGCTCTCCGTTAAAGTTAAAGAGATGCTGGGGCTGGTCGCATCTTTTGTGTTAAGGTGCGACGACTGCATTAAATATCACATCATTCGGTGTTTTGAAGAAGGCGTCAGTGACGAAGAGTTGGAGGAAGCTCTTTTTGTCGGCCTGATGGTCGGCGGAACCATCACGATTCCGCATCAAAGACGAGCCATGCAAGCCTGGGATGAGTTGAAGATGAACCGGCAGTCATAAAAAACCCAGTTGCGCCGGCAACCGGTATTTCGGGTTTGTCAGCGGGAGATGACGTTGAAAAAAGTTTAGCAGCAATTCTTCGAATTGCAGCACAGGAAGCAAAGGGTGAAAAATGAAGATTCAAATAATTCAGGTGCCCTATGATTGCGGGTACAAAGATATACGCCAGGGGCTGGCTCCCGATTATTTTCTGAAAAACAATCTGGTCCAAATGCTTGAAGATGACGGCCATCAGGCAAAAGTTACTCGAATTGACGCAAAATCCAAATTTTCCCTGGAGGTGGGCACCGCCTTCGAGTTAAATCGTCTGCTGTCCATTGAAGTCAAAAACACGATTA
The DNA here is from genome assembly GCA_963710795.1 of uncultured delta proteobacterium. Taxonomy (GTDB): domain Bacteria; phylum Desulfobacterota; class Desulfobacteria; order Desulfobacterales; family JAFDCJ01; genus JAFDCJ01. Next base: position 88,203 of record CAVQBT010000020.1, on the reverse strand, counting down.
CCGCCGGCAGGTTCCCACTGGTCCTGGCCGGCAACTGCAACAGCTGTTTGGGTAATATCGCCGGCCTCGACCCCGATCAATTAGGTGTCGTCTGGTTTGACGCCCACGGGGAATTTAACACGCCGGAGACAACGCAAAGCGGGTTTTTGGACGGTATGCCGCTGGCCACGGCAACCGGACGCTGCTGGAAAAAACTCGCCAAAACGATCCCGGGATTTGCGCCCGTCAAGGAATCAAATGTGATTCTGGTTGGCGCCCGCGATCTGGATGATGAAGAACAGCGGCAACTGGAGCAAAGCAATATTAAGCTTATCCGATCCGAAGGCCTGGATGACCGTGCCATTCTAAAATCAATCGAATCAGCGTTGTTAAGCCTGCGGGATCATGTCAAAGGAATCTATCTGCATATCGACATGGATGCATTTAAAATCGGCGACGGTGCCGCCAATCATTATGGCGCAACGGGGGGCCTTTCGGTGGAGTTGATTGAAGCTGCGATTGCCCTGGTCAAAAAGCATTTTATCCTAAAGTCCGCGACGATTGCCTCATTTGATCCGGCCTGCGATACCCAGGGTAAATTTTTGGATGCCGGCTTGCGATGTGCCCGGGCACTGGTGTCAGGCGCTTAAATTAAGTTGATGGGGCATTTGTTGAGTTTAACGGTTCGAATGGAATTCTGGTGGCGTATTTTTTTGCTCTCAAATTCAAAATTGACTATTTTTGAAAAAGGCATTAAAATGTAAGAATTTTAGGGGAAAAAATGCTGAATTTTTCTATGAACAAAAACCGGCCGGCAGACAACCGTTTGTTGCGTCGCGATTTTTTGAAACTGGGAGCAATCGCCGCGGGTATTTTATTCAACCCGTTGTCCGCAATGGCTATGGTTGATTCCCGGTCTAAGCCATTAAAAAATTTAGCATTTTACAACACGCACACCCATGAACGCCTTCATATCTGCTACTGCCGCAACGGTAAATATGATATTAAAGCGCTATCTAAAATAAATTTTATTTTGCGTGATCATCGCAGCGGCGAAGTTAAAGCCATCGATTTCCAATTGCTTGATCTGCTGCACGCCCTTTCCCATAAAACCAATCCGCAACAACCATTTCACGTCATTTCCGGCTACCGCTCACCCGCGACCAATAAAAAACTCAGAAAAAGCAGCACCGGCGTGGCCGCCCGCAGCCTGCACATGCAGGGCAAAGCCATTGATATCCGACTTCCCGGGTTCAAAACCCGGCAATTGCGCAATGTTGCCCGCAAACTGAAAGCCGGCGGTGTCGGCTATTACGCAAAATCTGATTTTGTGCATGTGGACGTCGGCCGGGTTCGGTACTGGTAATTTATCCGCTAATTAATCCGCCCTCAAAGACAGCAATTTAGGCAGCGATAGTTTGTATTTGCAATAGGAAGATCTTGGTCAGGATGTTATGGCGGCGGATTAATTAATTTATGCTTCGTATATTTTAGGCTTATTATTTAATTCCAATCCGGCATTATAGAAAAAAGTGTGGACCTAAGCCTAACAACCAATAACAAATAACGCCCAATTTTAGCGTTATTCGCTCAATTTGTGCAATCTTCACAGCTCGTCCCAGGCAAAGGGTTTTTCACCGATCAAAGCATCTGCGGCTTTGGCAGCGGCAACTGTTGCGGCATGAAAAATGTCTAACAATACCATATCCAAACCGGCCGCCGCCAACATGCTCAGATAAACCTGCTCGAGCAAAAATCGCTTGGGATGCCCCCTGGCGCCGGCCGTCAGGTTGGACAGGCCCACCACGGTTCGCACCTCAAATCCCAAAACATCCGGCAGATCTATGATGGTTCGCAGGATTTGTCCGGCTTGAAGATGACCGTCCTGCCAGATGACCGGAACGACTAACGGATCAATTATCAGGCGCTCCTGGTCAAGACCGGCCTTTTCACATTCGGCCAGCAACTTGACTGCTGCCTGCAAACGTTCATCGGCATTGGGCAGCACATGCCCCTCGGGCGTCAGAAGATACCCGATGATATCCGCCTGATATTTCTTAGCCAACGGCAAGATGTGTTCGAGTTTATACGGCTCCGGTGAGAATCCGTTTATAATCAGCTTGTTGCGGGCAGCCTTTAGACCGGCCTCGATCGCAAAAGGGTTGACCGTATCCAGCATAATCGGCAAGTCACAGACTTCCTGGACCGTATTTACCAGCCACTCCATCTTTTTATCGCCGTCCCGGGGCAGTGGTCCGGTATTGATATCGATCATTTGCGCCCCGGCTCTCTGGCAAGCCAGCACCAGCTCTTGAATCGGTTGGGGGTCTGAATTCGTAATGGCACCTTCAACCGCTGGTTGCATAATTTGAAGATTATCGGCAATCAGGATCATATGGAATATATTTCAGAGAGGATTAATTAGGGATTAAGGATCGCTGCATGGAATCGCTCGGCTATTATTTTGTAGCCCGCATCGTTCGGATGAATCGGATCGCTCATTAATTGGCGGTTCCCCATAATGCCTTTAAAAATGTTTGGAATCAAAACCGCACCGGTTTCATCAGCCAGTTCCTGATAAGCCCTGCCAAAACCACGATCTCTCAAGGGGAAGCGCAGTCCACCGATAATAACTCGGGCTCCTGTTTCCTGTATCGACTCGACAATAGTCTTTAAATTATCGAAGGCCACCTTTCTGGCGACACCGTTTTTCAGATCATTGCCGCCCAAAGTGATCAGAACTAAATCAGGAAATTTAGCTAAAACATCGCGCTCAAGCCGTTGCAATGCCCGGGCGGTCGTATCCCCTGAGACGCCGGCATTGATCACCGGCTTGCCAATCATCGCGGACAACTGCGAGGGATAATCCATATCTTGGCCGGCTCCGGTACCGTATGTCAGACTGTCTCCGAAACAGATAATCGTCCGGTTGCGGATTTCAGTCTTTTTCCCCGGCAATGACGTAAATAAAATCCGATACCCCAAAAATAGGATAACGGCACCCAGTGCAATGTAGAGTGTTTTTTTCAATTTCCAATCAATCCAATTATTCATATCCCCCGCCGGATGGGATAGGCCGGCGCTTCTTTTTTCGGGTGCCAGTGAACCACAAAAATTCCAAATACGATAAAAGCAAGTGCCAGCAGGATTTTAAAGGTAATCGGCTCCCCCAGCACCAACCCGCCCAGGGCGACGCCGGCAATCGGCATGATAAATACAAAAGCGTGCAACGATACCGCCCCATATTTCTTGAGCAGGGTGTTCCAGGCCACAAAGCCAAATGACGCCGTAACCAGACTTTGGTATAACATAGCGCCGATGACCGAAGCATCCAGGTTGAAAATCATGGCATGGTCCCATAAAAAGGCTTCGGCCAAAAAAAGCGGCACTGAAAACATGGTGGAATACAGCACCACCTGAAAAGGAGAGAACGTGTTGATAATCCGTTTCAAATAAACCGTGGAACAGGACCAGATGGTTACGGCACACAGGATAATAATGTCCCCCGTTCTAAAACCGGCCTGAATCGCTTTTTCATCCATAAACATGAATACGACGCCGGTAAATCCCAGCAAAATTCCAAAAAACTTTCTCCTGGTGATCCGATCTCCCGGAATGAAGAAGTGGGCCAGAAATAAAATAAAAAACGGCAGCAGATTAGACAGCAAGGTTCCGCGGGATGCATTGGATTTGCTGAGCCCCAGATAAAATAAGGACAGCTGGACGGTAAAAAGCGCCGAAAAAATAAGCACCTGGTGAAACTGCCCTTTTTTCAGGACAATGGTCCGTCCGGTAATTCTGGCCCACAGAAAAATAGTAAGGGCGGCAATACCAAAGCGAATGGCGGCAGCAGTAAAAACGCCAATGCCCGAAAAAGCCAGTTTCACGGCCACAGCGTTTGATCCGAAAAGGACACACAGAAATACCGACAACACCATGGCGCTTAGGGAAAGCTCATTATTCGATGGTTGCTGATTTAGCATTTAGCTCCAATCTTGGAAATCAGTGCCATAAATACAGGCGCCGCCAAACTACACCAGCTAAAGCGGCTTGGCAAGACCCTATAACCACTAAATATTGCCGTTAAGAATTTAAATGGAGGGCATCCGGGTCGGCAAGGAGCGTTTGGCCGCTGCAAGCAACAAACGCGTCGGACCGTGGGGATAATGTGGTCACATCCTTGAAGGTTTTTGGTGAAGGCTGCAAACCGGCGGCGACGATCTGGCCCGGCGGCAGTGGGAGCGGACATCATTTACCGGTCAGCTCTTTCTCCCCCCGTTGTTTGATGTCCTTCAAAGCAGCCAGGATTTTGTCCGGCAGCGGCGGCACCGGGTGATTATCAAGAATGTCTTTTAATTTTTCCTGAATGCGCTGGTACAGATCTTTAGCGCCGTTTTTTTCCCATTTGGCGTAATGCTGCCGGGTCAACAGCTGCGGGCGCCAGAGCTCTTTTCTGAAATGGTCAAGGGTATGCTGCTGCTGGAGGAAATGCCCCCCCGGACCCACGGCTTCAATAACCTCGCGTGCCAGGGTATCCCGATTCACCTCGATGCCCCTTATGAAACGCTTGGCCCAGCCGATGGCATCGTTTCCCAGAACGAGTTGAGCGGGGGAACACACCATGGCCATGTCCAGATAACCGACGTCGTGCACGAGATTCAAACCGGCCAACGCCTGGGAAAGAATCGACAGCCCGCTCTCCAATCCGGCCTGGGCATCCACAACCTTGGCATCGGTACACCCGGCATAGCCCCAGGTCGGCAGCCCGAAGGACTGGGCCACTTCCGCCTGGGCCGAAATTCCCAGACTTAATTCAGGACTGCCGACCCCGACCAGGCCGTTGGCCATGTCCAACACCTGAACATTACCGCTCAAACAGCAGGGACAGCCGGGATTTCGCAGCTGCGCCAACACGAGACACATGAGCGCCTCGGCCGTAATTTGGGTCACCGTGCCGGCCAGAGTCATCGGCCCGGTGGCACCTAGCGACACGGCCGGACCTGGAATCTGAGGCAGGCCCAGATCAGCGGCAATAAATATCCGTTCCACCACCTCCTCGGGTTGGATCAGGGGGGATATGGGTTCGGGATACAGCAGGACAAACGGACGGGCCTTCAGGTTTTCAAGGCCGCCGGCGACTTCCGCGGCCATCTCGAAAACCATCTCGGTTCCCCGCGGCGAGTAGCCGATGAAAACGACCGGTTTGGTTGTGTTGGTTACCACGGCTTCAAATTCGTAAAGATCCGCTGCCAGGGCCGCAACATCCTGGGCCGACCCCATGGGCATCACCCAATCGATATTTTCAAGCGCGTCGGCCACCCGGGCACCGATCGCGATATCGGCCACCCGGGTGGGATGGATTTCACCCGTCAGGGCATCCTTGGTGTTGGGACTGGCGGTTGAGGTGCCGAAATAGCATTTGCGGCCTTCGACTTCCAGGGCACGCTGACCGTGCCGATCAAAAACCGTAAACCCCTTCGGTGCGGTCAGCAGGCACTGCTCAACGACAAATTCGGGAACCCTGACCATTTCATCTTGGACCACGGCGCCCGCCTTTTTGAGCATCTTGCGCGCCCCGGCATGCAGGACCTTAAAGCCTACATTAAACATCACATCCACAGCGGCCCGCTTGATTTCCCAAATCTGGTCCTCAGCGAGAATCTTCATCGAGACGGAACGCTTTTCCGTCGATCCTGGATTGATCATGGCTATTCCTTTTTTAACGCCGGCACGTTTGAATTTGTTCCTATCGCTTATCAGGCATCAATCCAGGCTTCGTTGAATAAAAGCAACAGATTTGGATGCGCTGCGACATTTTTAAGTTTTTTATTGGGGCACATCCAGGTATTCATCCAATACGCGATGCCGATGGAGCCCCGCTTCATCTGAATTTCTTCCAGCCGGCAGAAAAGCTTGCGCCGTTTTTCCACATCCAGGGTCCCACTGGCCTCCGCCAGCAGCGAGCTGAACTCTTTATCCACCCAACGGGTTTCATTCCAGGGAACCGGCTTGCCGTTCTCATCGGCAACGTAAGCCAGGTTCGGAACCATGGTGCCTAACGGCCGGTGCGTCCAGGGCGTCACACCCAGGTCCACCTCCGTCCATTTCTCCCAGTAGCGGCTGGTCGGCATGGTCTGAATGCTGATGCGAATGCCGGCCGGTGCGGCATCCTGCTTGAGTACCTCAGCGTAGCGAACAATGTCGCTCCATTCGGCACCCACCGCAAGATTCACATCGATCCCCTTGGGGTAGCCCGCTTCGGCCAGCAGCGCTTTGGCTTTATCAGGCTGATATGACGGGATGGGTTTTTGACAATATTCGGGATGCTTGGGGTAAACATGGAAATCCTGCCCCTGCAACCCTTCGCCCTGATAGGCCAAGGCCAGGATTTTTTCCCGATGCTGGCAAAGCTTCAGGGCCTGGCGCACCCGGTTGTCGTCCCAGGGTTTCAGATCCACGCGCATTCGCAGCACCCGGGTCGTTGCGGTTGCCACCGGCAGAACATTGATGTCGGAATCATTTTTAACGGCCTGCATGATTTGCGGTCCCGGATTGTCGGAGGCATCGATGAGATCAATCTCGCCGGATTTCAGCGCGGCAATCTGCGGGGCCAGTTCGCCGCCCAAATCGATGAACTGAATCTCGTCCATGTAGGGCAGCGGTTTGCCGTCGGCACCCTTTTGCCAGTAATCCTTGCGGGCTTTGACAATGCAGATCGAACCTTCGTTGTAAGTGTCCAAAACAAAGGGACCGGTGCCGTGGGGGGCCTTCTTCATGTCCCCTTCGAAGGTGCGGTGGTTTAAAACCTGGGCGGTGTACTGAAAGAAATGTTCCGGAATGGCAATTTCGGGACGTTTGAGGTTAAGCTTGAATTGATAATCGTCCACTTTTTCGATTCCCGAGGCGTCCAGGTAGGAGCCGACCAGTCCGAGCAGAGAGGAGCCGACATTCTTGTCCAACCACTGGGTGATGGTGAAGATACAATCATCGGACGTGAAGGTGTCGCCGTTATTGAATTTAACCCCCTTGCGGACGTTAAAGGTCCAGGTTTTCAGATCCTCGCTGGCGATCCAGCTTTCACACAGATAGGGTCGGGTGATATTATCCGGACCGGTCAAGGTCATATATTCGAAGATCATCCGCATGGAATTGGAAGGCATCAACCAGGAGAAACGCGCCGGGTGGTCGATCTTTTGAATCTGCTGAGAGATTTTTAACATGCCGCCGCGTTTGATATTTGCCGCGCTCGCCTTCGCGGGCCAGGCGAATCCGATCATTTGACCGGCTGCCGCCGCCGACATCCCCAGCAAGGTGGCATACCTTAAGAAATCACGCCGCGTTATTTTTCCATCTGCCAGGTAGTCTTTCAGATCATAAATGTGGGGGTGAATTTTCTTTTCGTTGCTCATATTTTCCTCCTTTGGGTTTGAAAAGTCTAAAACCCTGTTAAATAGACAGGGCCTGCTCCGAGAAATAACACCGAGTCGTGTAATCCATAAACCGCCCGGTTGGCCGGCAATCTCCGACAGTCAGAAAATTAAGACGTAAGATTTGTATTTTTGCCGGACCCAATCGAATCAATTAACCTAGGGTAGTTTTTGACCGGTTAATAACTTCATAGCGAAAATTAGATCAAAATGCAAATTGCCGAATTTTTCAATCAGAAAATATCCCGCATTCAGGCGCAAATCAGTTCTTGACAAAATGTAATAACATTTTGTATCTACTGAATTTTTTGTATCTAAGATTTGAAAAGGAGATGATCTTCTCCCGGCCTCAGGAGTCATCGGCCGCCGAACATCGCAGGATTTATGATTGTGTCATGGAACGCAACCCCAGGGCCGCGCGCAAGGCCATGCGAGACCATATTCGTAGTGTTAAAGATAACGTGATGGAAGATTTGCGGAACCGACTCGAGGATTCGGAGGAAATTGAAATATAGCTTTTTCATAGGAGAGCGTTCTGATGAGTGAAACTGGTGCCTTTTTAGATAAAAATATCCGAATCGTCCGCCGCGGCCGACCGTTTGTTAAGATGCATGGGCTACGCAACGATTTTATCATTGTCGACGGTCGTGATTTGGTTTTCGAGCCGTCAACTGAAGAAATCATCCGGATTTGCGATCGGCGCGCAGGGGTCGGCGGCGATGAGCTGCTGGTTATAGACTCCCCGCTAAGCGGGAATGAGGCTTATGCCCGGGTGCGCATTTTCAATCCGGACGGCCGCGAAGTCGAGGCCTGCGGCAATGCCAGCCGCTGTGTCGGTTGGCTCTTTCTGCAGGAAAGCGGCGGCGATGAGGTCTTGATCGACACCCGGGGTGGAAAACTCAAATGCCGCCGCAGCGGCGAAAAGCAGGTGACGGTCGATATGGGTCGGCTGCGAACCGGCTGGCGGGATATTCCCCTGGCCCGGGAAATGGATACGCTTCATCTACCGGTTGGCGCCGGCCCCCTGCAGGATCCGGTCGGCATGAACATCGGCAATCCCCATGCCGTGTTCTTTGTGGATGATCTGGATGCCGTCGATCTGGCAGCCTATGGACCACAGTTGCAGAAACACCCGCTTTTTCCGGAAGAGGCCAATATCGGGGCCGCCCAAGTTATAGACTCCAAAACCTTAAAGCTATCCGTTTGGGAACGCCCGGGGGCCATGACCACCGCTTGCGGAACCGGCGCCTGTGTCGCGGTGGGTGCCGCCCATCGCCGGGGTCTTACAGTCGAAAAACGCATGACCGTCATCATGCCGGCCGGATCGGTCGAAATTGAACTGAAAGAAGATGATTCGGTCGTCATGACCGGACCGGTGCAAATCTGCTATACCGGTTATCTTCCGGTTACCGACTGAGGCTAGGGGGATGGAAGTTATACTTTCTTTGCGTCCTTTGCGCCTGCGGTGATTAATGATATAGAGGAGGAGATAAACCCAAAAATGAACTCCAGAGAACGAATGAATGCGGCCATCAATCTTCAGCCGGTGGACCGGGTGCCCAATGCGCCCTTCTACGAAGCACCGATCTGCCGATATTTCGGCTCCAGTTTCCGATCTGCTTTACTGGAGGATCAAGCCATGGCCGCTGCCCACCTGGCGGCCATGGATGAATTTAAATTCGACTGGATCATGGTGGGCATGGGCCTCATCGGGGGGATTATCCCGGAAGCGCTGGGATCGCCTGTCAGTTACCCGGATGCGGTGTTTCCGATTATCGAGCATCCCGTCATTGACTCTTCGGCCGATATTATGGCAATCGCCGGAGCAAATATTCATACCGGGCGAATGGAGCGATTTTTAGAGGGCATCGTCCTATTAAAAGAGAAACTAAAGGGGGAAGTGCCGATTGCCTGTGAGTACATTTCACCCTTTACGATCGCCGCCCGGCTGCGGGGCACCAATGAAATCATGGTCGATCTATACCAGTCGCCGCAGCTTGTCCGTGATCTGCAGGAAGTGCTGGTCCCCCTGGACATCGAGGTCGGCCGGGCCCTGATCGAGGCCGGCGTGGAGTATATTTTTTACGGCGCGGACATGGAATGCCCGCTTTTAATCTCACCGGATCATTACCGGGAATTCGTGCATCAACCCACCAGTCAGGTCGTCAATGCCCTGGCCGCAATGGGCGCCCGGGTCCTGCCGCACATGTGCGGCGATATCGTCAAAACCGGCATTGTCGATCTGCTGTTTGAGATGGATATCCACGGCATCATGCCCGGCAACCTGACCCCGGAAACGGTGCTCGATCTTCAAAAGCTCAAGGACAAGTGCGGCGAGCGAATCTGCCTTTTTGACAATTTGAATCCGAACGGCAGCCTTTTGGTCGGGACCCCGCAAGAAACAGGCCGGGAAACCCGGGCGCACCTGCAAAAAGCCAAATCCATGACCGGCTATATTTTTTCGACTTCCGGCACCACATCTCCGAATGTACCGAAAGCCAATTTTGAGGCAATGAACAGAGAGGTATTAGAGTTTAAAAATCGCTTTTTTTAGCTCCTGACAACAAGCAACAGACAACTCACAATAGGCCTTTGGCCGGACTGGTATGTCTACTTACTGCCAGCTGAATGCAGGCATCAAAACATCGGAGTGTTAAATAATGAACCGAGCCATCATGAACCTCGACAATGCGGCCCTCGATAAGATTCATTCTGGTTCTCTGGAAATTTTAAAGGATGTCGGCATTCGGTTTCCCAGTGAAAAAGCGCTGGCTCTTTTCAAAAAGCATGGGCTTAAGGTCGACGGTTCCGTGGTGCGCTTCGAAGCGCAGGATATTTCTAGCGCATTGGAAACGGTGCCGCTGGAGTTTATCATCGAAGCCCGCAACCCTTGCCGCAATATCCAGATTGGCGGCACCGATTATGTAATGGCACCCGGTTACGGCCCGCCGTTTATCATCGAGCCAAGCGGTCAAAAGCGCAATGCCACCCTGGCTGATGTGCACCAGTTCTGCAAACTGGTCCAAACCTCCAAGTACCTGGATTTTAACAGTTCCATTGTGGTTCAACCCGATGACGTGCCGACCGCAACCGCCCACCTGGACCTCCTGCTGGCGACCCTGACACTGACCGACAAACCGATGATGGGTAGTACTGCCTCTGAAGTTGCCGCCCATGATTCCTTGAAAATGGCCGAAATCATCTGGGGCAAGCTGAATCGCCCGGTCATGCTGTCTTTGATCGATTCGTTGTCGCCGCTGCAGTATGCCACGGAAAGCGTGGATGCCCTGATGGTATATTCCGAAGCCGGCCAGCCGGTCATCATCCATTCGGCCTGTTCACTGGGATCGACCGGCCCCATAACCATCGCCGGCTCGCTGGTCATTTCGAATGCCACCACCCTGGCCGGGATCTGCTTATCCCAACTTATCAATCCCGCAACACCTCTGGTGTATGGATTGGGCGGTAGCCCGACCGATATGCGCAAGGGCACCTACGTCAATGCCTCGCCGGAAGATGCCAAGCACGTTGCGATCAGCTCGGCCATGGGCAGATATTATAACATGCCCTGCCGGGGACAGGGCGCCTTGACCGAATCGTTTTGCCTGGACTACCAGGCCGGCATGGAATCGGCCGTCATGCTGACGGCCGCGGCCTTAAGCGGGGTTCATGTGGGCCTTCACAATTGCGGCACCTACGGGTCGATGCTGGCCATGAGCTATGAAAAATTTATTGCCGACGAAGATCTTTGCGGCGCTTTGAAACAACTGATGCAACCGGTCGAGCTAACCGATGATGCCTTCGCCCTTGATTTAATCAAAGAACTGGGCACCTCGGGCAATTATCTGATGCAGCCGCACACCCTGAAGCGCTGCCGGGATGAGTTTTTTATTCCCGATTTAGGCATTCGCACCCTTCACAACAACTGGTTGGAATTGGACCCCCGGGATATAACCGCAAGGGCTCGCCATCTTTTGGAAAATCGACTGGAAGAATACGAAAAACCGCAGATAGACCCGGCGCTGGGAAAAGAACTGGCGCGGTATGTAAGCGACCGTAAATTATAAGACCAGCCTGCAGCTTGTGCTCTCTTCAGACACCCCGCTAAATACGGTTTTAACTCACCCTGCATCGGCAATTTTAGATTTAACTGTAAGTGCTTTATCTCCTAATCTCATCTTGTTCAACGCCATCAGTGACTCATCAGCGTTTTGCCTTTTTTCCCGAAACCTTCCCGGTAGCGTGTCGGCCGCAACGGATTATCTTGGGGATCGAGTTTGCCGGCGACGAGTTCGCTGATTCGTTTGCCGGCCTCCGGCGAGAGCATGACGCCGGCCCAGTAGCCGCAATTGACATAAAAACCAGGAACTTCCGGCAGCGGTCCGATCAGCGGCTGGTCATCGGGCGTATAGACGTAATGCCCGGCCGACGTATTCATATCGGGCTGTCTGACGGTCTTTTCGACTTCCGCAAAAAACGGTGTCAGGTGCTTGACCTTGTCCAGGGCGATCGCCGGAAACTCCCAATCGGTATGAACTTTCTCAGAAGGCTGACTCACCGGCTCATCCGAATCCACCCAGCCGATAATCACGCCCCCCGGCTCGGGGCGCCAGTAAGAATTGTTATCGACATTAACCGTAAACGGGGCATCCTGAGGAATGGCCACCGAAGTCGTTAAATATACTTTTTGTCGTCGGACGGGCTCCAGCGGCAAATCCAGGTTTACCATTCTCCCGATTTCGGCTGCGAAGGGACCGGCCGCATTGACCACGATCCGGGTTTGCACAACTCCCCGATTCGTCGCGACCCCGCAAATCCCTTTCTCATCCGTCTGGATACCGGTGACTTTGGTGTTAATCCAAAATCTGGCATCACAGCCCTTGGCAAATCCCTGGGTGGTCTCATGACATGACAGCCACCCGTCCCGCTGGCGAAATGTAGCGGCCAAGACTGAAGGCGCGATATAAGGAAATCGGGTGAGGATCTCATCCCGTTCTAAATACTCCGAGTCCGTAACACCCAGCTTGTGTTGCTGCGCCACATTTTCCTTAAGATCGGCGACCGTCGCCGGATCATCGGTCAGAAAGAGATAGCCTTGCTGCTTGATCGAAATATGATAACCCGGAATACCGATCACCTCAGCGAAATTTTCAAACATTGCGATGCTCGGTATCGCCAGCGCCGCCATGGCCGGCTCCGCGAACTGGGCCCGAAAACATTCGGCCGAAGCCGGTGTCGTTAAGGTGGACAGGCCATCCCGCATCTCCAGCAGGACGACATCCAACCCGGCTCTGGCAAGCCAGAAAGCCGTCGCCGTACCCACAATGCCGCCGCCGATCACCACCGCATCGGTTTGGCCGAAATCGCTCTCAGTTGGCGTGAGAATGCTTCCCATCTTGTCAATTCTCCTGTGGCTTTGATTAATTAGTTGAATTGTTGACTGGTTGATTGAGTTGATTTGGATGACCGGGATTAAAGGATTTAATCTGATGGACACTTGACTTAATCAACCTATCAACTTAATCAACTATCTTCTTCGAACAATCCCTGATTTTCGAAATCTTCAACGACTTCCGGCAGACCGGCTCGAATCAAGGTCTGCCGGGTAGGAATGCCATTGTCGCTCCAGCCCCTGGCGCAATAATACCATGCCAGCAGGTTATGGATATCTTCTTTGGACAGGACATGTCCCTGATTGGGCCCGTCTGCAATCGGCTCCTCGTAAAACCGCGCCGGGGGGAGATCACAATGCTTGCCGAAACCCTGTATTTCCCGCACTGAAAACGCCCGGGTCAACTGCCAGATGTGCTCGGATATTTCCAGCAATTCGGCCCAGCTTTTCTTCCTTCCGGTAATAACCGTATAAAGTTCGGCGTAGTGTTCCTCCTCGAATCCGAGTTCCATCATCTGAAGGCGGCAGTTGCCGAGCGCATCGAACAGAGAGCGCGTATGCTGGGATGCAATGACATATTCGGCACTGCGGTCGCTGACTACCGCCTTGGGCTGCGCTTCACCCCCGCCCCCGGAGGCAATCAGGTCATGCACGCTGGTCCAGGCGCCGGCCACGTCATGTCCCAGCACCCAGGCCCGGTTGTGATGCGCGCCCACATCCGCCGTCAGGTAAGCCAGCATCATGGCAGGGGCATTGCGGCATTCGTAGCCCGACCACTCCAACCCTTTGACGTGGATGGCAAACGACTCCGAACCATGGCCCGTCTTTTGCGCGGCAATCTTGACGCCGTCGGCCAACAGGTCGCCGATTCCCTCTCGCCGGGCAATCTTATTCAATAAATAAGCGACCGAATCCAGATCCGAAAAATCGATCGTTCGGCCGATCACATCCCGGGAAAAAATCCCTTTCTGAAAACATTCGATGGCCCATCCGATAACGACACCGGCGGAGATGGTGTCGATACCCAGTTCATCGCATAAAAAATTGGCATAGGCCACTTCCTCAATGGTCTTTAGCACGCAATTCCCACCGAACAAAGCAATGGTCTCATATTCGGGTCCCTCCACGTAGGCCGAGCCCAGCGATGTTTTGGTGTGTCCGTATTTGCCGCACGGTGTCGGACAGCCAAAGCAGCCCTTGTCGGTAATCTTCAGCCGCTCGAGGACCGCCTGGCCGTTGATTTCCTGATAGTGCTCGGCAAAGGAGGTTTGAAAATTGCGGGTGGGAAATACCCCGACTTCGTTGGTCCAGTTGGTAATGCCGGCCGTGCCTTCCGGGGTCCAGCCCTCAAACCCGGGTTTGGCCCGGACCTTGCGATAGGCTTCTTTACCCTTGGCATAGGCCTTAGCCAGGTCGGCAACCGCAAGGCTGCCAGTGCCTTTCACGGCGACGGCCTTTAAATTTTTGCTGCCCATCACCGCCCCGACCCCGGTCCGGCCGGCCTGGCGTCCGAAATCATGGGAGATGCAGGCATAGCGAACCCGGTTTTCACCGGCCGGGCCGATGGTAATGATTTGATAGTCATCTCCCAATTGACTTTTCATATTTTTTTCAGTGGTCATCGACCCCTGTCCCCAGAATTCCGTCGCCGGGCGAATCTCGACCCGATCATCGCTGATGTATAAATAGCTGGGGTGCTGGGCCTTGCCGCTAATCACCAGGACATCGTAGCCGGCATATTTCAATTGCGGTCCGAAATGACCGCCCATGTTGCTGTCGGCATAGCCGCCGGTGGCCGGAGATTTGGTGCCGAAATGGGTTTTGCCGCTGGCCGGCAAAAAGTGACCGGTCAGGGGGCCGGACGCAGCTACCAGGATATTCGCGGGGTCATACGGCGCGATGCCCGGGGTAATTTCATCGTACAGCATCTTGGCCACGAAGCCTCTGCCGCCGATGTACTGTTTGGCCAGGGATTCGGGCAGCGGCTCTTGCCGGATTGCCCCTTCGGTCAAATCGACACGTAAAATCGCACCTGCATAGCCATACATCATTTGAGCACCTCGCTGTTTGAAGCTTCACCAAAGATAGCAACAACTGCCGATATCGGGATGTTGGAGTGATGTGACTGGAATGTTGAGAAAAGACAACCATCCTTTACCCATTACTCCAACACTCCTGTACTCCAATACTCCCCAATTAGTTAATGTTAAAACCGCTAGTGATGGTTTGCCTTTTTCTTTTTTGTCGATCCCAAATACTTACCCGAAGATAATCGCCTCCCGCGGGCAGACGCGGGCGCATTCCCCGCAAAGGATACACTTGGCCGGCACATCGGAATCCTGTTGCTCGAACATGACATCATAAGGACAAACTTCAATACAGGTCAGACATCCCGTGCAGACATCCTGATCCACCCTGAAAACGCCATTGTCCAGTTGAATCGCATCCTCCGGACAGCTGTCCGCGCACACACCGCACTGGTCACAAAGGCGGATCCGGTAATCGCCCGGTGCGGGAAAACGTCCTTCAATCCGCAGCAATGACTTGGCTGGATTGACTTCCTGGAAATTTTCAATGGCACATGCCAAGCGGCAGGTGCCGCAGCCGGAACACTTTTCGTGTACTGCTATCAATTCCACAGGTATTGAACTCCTTAAATTTTAAATTTATGTCTTTAAACGTGCTAAATTTTGATCCCCCTGCCATGGCAAGACAGCATCCAAAATATCAAGTGACGGCAACATAAAATGATTGACGCGACGCTGAAAGAGCTTGACGTGGTCTGAAATTACTTGGAGCGCTTGGGTTACATTGCCCTGCTCGAATGACTCGATTAGCAACCGGTGGTCTTTAATAGCCAACTCGGCGTGGGACTGCATGTCATAGGTCGACAAATCTTGGTTGAAACACATATAAGCCAGCCGCTGGGATTGATTCTGGAGGTTGTCCAGGTAAGAGATTAAATATGCATTGTCCGCCGCCTGGTAAATCGTGCGGTGAAATTGGCTATTTAGCAGCGTCACCCGCAAAAAATTATTTTTAAACCAGGCCCGGCGCAAGTCGCTGTTTATTCGCTGGAGTTTCTCGATCCGGCCCGGTTGAATTCGTCTGACTGCCAGGGCGACTGCCGATCGTTCCAGAATCAACATCGATTCAAACAGATCTTTGAGCTTACTCAACGTGATTTCGCGCACGAAAAATCCCCGACCAGGCAGCACCTCAACGAGATTTTCAGCATTCAATCGAAAAAGAGCCTCGCGGATGGGGGTGCGGCCGATCGAAAGCTTTTTGGCCAGCCCGGCCTCATCAACCTGTTCACCGGGTTCTATTTTCAACGTTACGATGAACTCTTTAATTTTTTGATACGCCATTTCACTGAGTGGCGCAGATTTGAATTGAGTTTTTTTATGTTGGCATGTGATTTTTTTTGTCGGTACGATTATAAATTCTAATAAAATATGAAAAATATATTGTCAATATATTTTTTGCCTAAATGCTGAAATCCAAAATACAAAATTTTCCAATTTTCCGAAGCATTTAAGCAGATCTGCGAATGAGATCCTGCCTGACGAAGCGAAATTAAACCGATTAGTCCTTGACAGAATATATTCAATTTTCTATGTTGGAAACGATTTAATTTCTATAAATCACTAAAAAATCTGAATAAAAATTTTCAACGAAAGGAGATGGAAATGAAAGAAAAGGAGAATCTTCATCCGGCCATTGGTGATCTCAAGGTCGATTTGGACAAGGGAAAACTCACGCGGCGTGACTTTCTAAGGTATGCCACGTTGCTCGGTATGTCTGCGGCGGCGGCAACCCAGATGGCCGGCTTGACCTGGCCGGCTAAAGCCTTTGCCGCCACACCCAAGCGCGGCGGTGTTCTTAAAGTTGCCGGCCAGGTGCACAAGATCACCCATCCGGCCCAGTTTTCATGGGTCGCACCGACCCAGGTGGGGCGCCAGGTGGCCGAGTACCTCACCTTTACCGACGGCAAAAACATCACGCATCCCTATCTGTTGAAAAACTGGGTGGCGAGCGATGATCTGAAGACCTGGACCCTGAACGTTCGCCAGGGCGTCAAGTGGAACAATGGAGATATGCTTACGGCCGATGACGTGATCTTTAATTTCGGCCAGTGGATGAACAAGGATGTGGGCTCTTCCATGCTGGGGCTGGTGGGGGAATACCTTGATCTCACCGGAGTTGAAAGGGTGAATCAATATACGGTCAAACTCCATTTGAAAAAACCCGAGATCGCCGTTCCCGAGCACCTCTTCCACTACCCGGCCCTGATCATGAACCATAGAACCTTCGAGGGCGACTTTACCAAGTCACCGGTGGGAACCGGCCCCTACACGCTGGAAACCTATCTGCCGGGCGAACGCGCGGTCGTCAAGCGCCGCAGCGACTATTGGAACGAAGGCGCCGATGGTAAGCCCCTGCCCTATATGGACGGTATGGAGTTTATCGACATGGGCACCGAGATGGCGCCCCAGATCGCCGCGCTAAAAGCCGGCGAAGTCGATATGATCGACCTCGGCGATGTGGCCGGCGTCGATGTGTTTCAGGCGGTACAAGGTGATCCCAACATTCAGATCATACCGGTTACCAGTGCATCCACCCGTGTGCTGCGCATGCGGGTCGATGTGAAACCTTGGGATGACAACAAGGTGCGGACGGCATTAAAAATTTGCCAGCACCACGAAAAACTGCTGTCACTGGTTTATTTCAATGAAGGCCTTCAGGGCCAGGACTTCCATGTCTATCAGCTCCATCCCGAATACTGTGAAAAGCCGATCCCAAAATACGATCCGCAGCGGGCCAAGCAGCTCCTCAAAGAGGCGGGTTATCCCAATGGTCTCGACGTCAATCTGGCTGTGGGCACCTGGCCGGATGTGGTTCGCTACGCCGAAGTGCTCCAGCAGGACGCCGCACCGGCCGGTTTTAGGATCAATATCCAAACCATGCCCACCAGCCAGTACTGGGAAAAATGGACCGAGGTTGATCTCGGAATCACCCCCTGGATGCATCGGCCCATCGGCACCATGGTGCTCAACCTGGCCTACATCACCGACGATGCGGGCAAACCGGTGCCCTGGAATGAAACCCGCTGGTCGGATCCGGAATTTTCGAAACTGCTCACCCAGGCCAACGGAATTTTGAATGTGGACGAGCGCCGCAAAGTGTTCTGTAAACTGGAAGACATTCAGCAGCAGCGCGGTTCCGTCGGAATTCCCTATTGGCGCAACGCCTGGTATGTGCTCCGCAAGAGGGTCAAGAACGTCCACGGCGTTCCGCCCTTGTACATGACCTTCAACGAGGCCTGGCTGGCATAATCAAAAGACAATTAGGCTCAGGCGGTCATGCGTCTGAGCCTAATAATGCCGGGTCTTAATGAAGAGTTATTGGTTATCTGTTATAAGTTATTAATGTGCAAAGGATAATGATCTGATTTAGAAATCTATGCGGGCCCGAATACCGCAGCGGTTTGCAGTCGTCTTAAGCGAATAACGAATAACAAATGACTCCCGATTAGGCAAAAGTCAATTCGGTATTGTCTGGATCTTTCTATCCCCTGATCCCTGATGGACCATAGCGGGGTACATTATGGCAAAATTCATCGTCAGACGGATTCTCTTACTCCTCCTCACCATGATTCTGGTTTCGATGGCCGTTTTTTTGATCACCGAATCCTCGCCGGGCAACGTCGCCCGCAATGTCCTGGGCGCTTTTGTGACACCCGAACAGGAGGCCTCCTTCCTGGCCCAGGTAGGTCTGGATAAGCCCGTCTATGTGCGCTATTTTTATTGGCTCTTCGGCAGTGATTGGTCGGCCGAGCACAAGGTCGGTATGCCGTTAAAACGCATTACCACCGAAGACGGATTTGAAGAGTGGTGGGCCGTGCGAAATGATGGGGCCCTCGTGCGCTGGAGACTGGAAGGTGAGGATTTAATTGCTGTCGCCAAGCTGCGCTCATCCGGGATCGAAACCAGATATAAAAACAATGAAAAATGGACCAAGGATGCAAAAGGCAGGAGCACATTTTGGGGCATCGATGATCAGAACCACGCCGTCCTGTGGGAAAAAGGAACGGACAGGAAGGTCTGGACATTTATTGTCGGGACCGGTTGGATGGAGAGCTCCGGCGGACCCCTTGAGTATATCCCCCTGAAAAAGGGGTTTCTCCGGGGAGATCCCGGTGTCTCGTTTCGAACGGGACGACCCGTATCCAAAAGCATCTTCCTTCGGCTGCGCAACTCGCTGGTTTTGGCCGGTACCGCCTTTGTCATCGTTATGCCCTTAGCCCTCTTTTTGGGTATGATGGCGGGCCTGAAGGAAGGCAGTTTCCGGGACCGCGCGCTATCGATCGGCGGCATGATGTTTTCGGTAACCCCGGAGTTTGCCACCGGTATTTTTCTGATTCTGATTATGGCGGTATGGCTCAAATTGGTGCCCGGTGCCACCGTCATCGGTGAAAAAGCGCCCTGGGAAAGGCCGGATATGCTCATCCTGCCTGTGTTGACGTTGACATTGATCGAATTGGGCTACATCCTGCGCATTACCCGCGCCAGCATGGTGGAGGTCATGAAGTCGCCCTACATTCGCACGGCCTATCTCAAAGGTTTACCGTATTGGCGAATCGTGTTCAAGCACGCGCTGCGAAATGCCCTGATGGCCCCGATCACGGTGATCATGCTGCATGTCAACTGGCTGATGGGTGGAATTGTGATCGTCGAGGTGGTCTTCGGCTATCCCGGTCTGGGCAAGTACCTGCTGGACTCCGCCATGTTTAAAGATATCAATGCCCTGGAAGCCGGCGCCATGATTCTGGTAACAGTTGCCGTCATGACGCAGCTGGTCGCCGACATTATCTATACTTTTTTAAACCCGCGAATTCGTTATTCGTGACCGCATCAAGCCGGTAGCTAAGGAAATTGTAATTGGATGCCTCTGAAGTAGAGCTTAAAGAGTGTGCTGATCATCTAACTCGATTGACCCTAAGCGCTTAACAGATAACTTATCAACCTAGATGGAGAAGCTATGGCCGTCAGCCAACAGGCAACCACCCCCCTTAAATTTGGAAGAACAACCGGAATGCTCAAAAGCATGTGGAGCGGAATTTCGGTCCTGTTTGCATCCAAAATTGCAGTCATCGGGCTCGCAATTGTTCTTTTTTGGGTAATTGCGGCGACCTTTGCCCCTTTATTCACGCCCTATACCCCCCTGGAGCAGGATTGGAAGGCGCCCAATCAAGGTCCGTCCAGTGCCCATATTCTGGGAACCGATGAACTGGGACGCGACCTCTGGTCCCGGCTGATCTACGGCGCCAGAATCGTACTGGTTATCATGCCGATTACGGGAAACTTCTGGCTGCCGGGGGGCACCGCGCTGTGGGGGGTTATCGTAGCGCTTATTATCGGTGCGACCCTGGGACTGATTGGCGGATATTACGGAGGATGGATCGATGAAATCATCATGCGCCTGCTGGATGCCATGATGGCGGTTCCCATCATCCTGCTTTACATGATTATTATGGCGGCGCTGGGAGCCTCGGCCGTAAATGTCGTGATTGCCATCACCATTGTCGGAACGCCCGGTATCGCCCGCCTGGTGCGCAGCCTGACCCTCGATATTCGCACCCGGGAATACATCCGGGCCGCCGAAACCCGGGGTGAAAATCCGTGGCACATCATGTTTATGGAAATTCTTCCCAACGCCCGCGGACCCATTATTATCGATGCCATGCTGCGCGTGGGCTATGCCATCTTTGCCATGGGAACATTGGGGTTTTTAGGCCTGGGCATTCCACCACCCTCGCCCGACTGGGGCAGCATGGTGGCGAAAGGCCGCGAATTTATCCTGACCGGCAGCCCCTGGGCTGCCATGTGGCCGTCCATCGCCATTGCTTCGCTGGTGGTCGGTTTGAACCTTCTGGCCGACGGCCTGCGGGAGGAGTCGATGCGATATCAGTGATGACAGGCCTACGATGCAGCCGACTAATGATTTAACCATACACTATTGAATTGTTGGAAAAATGGAACACCGGAATTACGGGAAAGCATTTTGTTTCCAGTACTCCAACCCTCCATTACTCCGTTCGCAATTTCAGCAATTATTTACTTGAAAAGCGGAGCACAGCTGATGCAAGACACCAGTACCTCAGAAAATAATACGGTCCTCGATGTCAACAACCTCCAAATAAATTATGAGACCCGCAAGGGCGATATAGAGGCCGTTCAGGGGGTTTCTTTCAGGGTCGCTGAAGGCCAAACCGTGGGACTGGTCGGTGAATCCGGCTGCGGCAAGAGCACGATTGCTTTCGGAATTGTTAATTTTCTCGGACCCAACGGCAAAATTGTTGGCGGCAATATCCGCTTTCAAGGAAATGAGCTGGTGGGACGCTCTCAGGAGGAGCTCAAGAAGTTGCGCGGCGACAGAATTTCCATGGTGTTTCAGGATCCGATGCAGGCGCTCAATCCCTCGGTCCGACTGGGTGAACAACTGGCCGAAGTTCTAACCTGCCACCAGGATATTCACCAAAAGGAGGCCTGGCAACGATCGATGCAGATGCTGAAGCGGGTGAATATGCCGGATGTCGAAAGTGTCATGGCGCGCTATCCGCATCAAATCTCCGGCGGCCAGCAACAGCGGGTTGTAATCGCCATGGCCATGCTCAACAACCCGGCGCTGATTATCATGGATGAGCCCACAACCGCCCTGGATGTGACCGTGGAAGCAGCCGTGCTGGACCTGCTCGAGGAGCTCAAACAGGATTTTAATGCCGCCAATATTTTCATCACCCACAATCTGGGGGTGGTGGCCCGAGTCAGTGACTATCTTTGCGTCATGTATGCCGGCCAGATGGTGGAAAGCGGCCCCCTGGCAGAGATCTTTCGTGACCCGCGGCATCCCTATACCATGGGATTGCTGGCCTGCGTTCCGCGGCTTGGGGACAGTAAGCTGGAATCTTTGCTCGATCCCATCCGGGGCCGGGTACCGCCCCCGGCCGAAAGACCCAAAGCAGAATGCATCTTTGCACCTCGCTGCGATTATGCCACCGACGAGTGCCGCAAGGCCCGCCCGGGGCTGACGGAAGTGATTCCCGGCCATTTAGCCCGCTGTATTTACGCCCTGGAAATTCAGGATCGAAAACGAACCCGAAGACGGCGCAAGGTCGAAACGTCGGAGGATCAGGATCAGGTTGAAGCTTCTGATCAAGATCTGCTCGAATTTGAACATCTCAAAGTTTACTACCCCCAGGAATCCAACTCGGTCGCCAGCCTGTTCGGCATGGGGGAAAAGAAATTTGTCAAAGCGGTCGATGATGTCAGTGTGCGAGTCGCCAAAGGCCGAACCCTTGGTGTGGTGGGGGAATCGGGCTGCGGAAAATCTTCACTCGTCAAGGGCCTGATCGGCCTGGAGCCGATAAGCGGCGGCGACGTGCATTTTATGGGACTCGACACCACCATGCCGGTGACGGAGCGTGATACCAAATTGATCAAAGAGATGCAAATGGTCTTCCAGAACCCCGATTCTACGCTCAACCCTTCTTACACGGTCGGCTCCCAGATCGCCCGGCCCATTCGGCGCTTCAAGACCGTACCCAGAAATCAGATCAAGGACGAGGTGATCAGACTTCTCAAGGCGGTGCGCCTTCCGCCGACCTTCTACGAACGGCTTCCCAGGCAGCTCAGCGGCGGTGAAAAACAGCGGGTCGGGATTGCCCGGGCCCTGGCCAGCCGCCCCGACTTGATCATCTGTGATGAGCCGGTTTCGGCCCTGGATGTCTCGGTTCAGGCCGCCGTCATCAATCTTTTGTTGGAAATTCAACAGATGTTCGGCTCGTCCATGATTTTTATTGCCCACGATTTGAGCGTGGTGCGCTTTTTCTCGGACGATATTGCGGTGATGTATCTGGGACAGATTGTGGAAATCGGTCCGGCCGATGCGATCTATCTTCCCCCGTATCATCCTTACACCGAAGCCCTGCTCTCGGCGGTTCCCATCCCGGATCCGGATGTCGAGCAAAAAGAACCTTCGCCTCAGCGGCAACGTGCCCAGTGCCCTTAACCCGCCGGCGGGATGTCGCTTTCACACCCGCTGTCCGCGGCGCCAGGAAATGCTTTCCGACGGCGGCAAAATCTGTGAAACCGAAGTTCCACCCTGGCGCACCTCAGATAGAAATCATCGGATACTCTGCCATATTCCGCTGGAGGAACTGCGCAAAATCGATCCGGTTATCAAGCCAAGAACGGACGGGGACGAGTAATCCAATCAATAAACCGGCCGCGGCTATCCGATCGCACGGGCTTTCAGTTGGAATTACCTATGGCAAGCTTAAAATCCGGGGGAAACGTTGGTCGCGCTTAACGCAGAAACTCGCTGCCTTCAAGTTACCGTTACGACCGGGCACGGCGCGTTCAGGATGATGTACTGAGCGTTGGAACCGAAGAACAGTTTGCCGACTTTTGATCTTCTTTTCACACCGATAAAAATTTCGTCAATCTTGTTTTCCTGCGCAAACTCAACCAGATTTTCACCGGGGGTCAGATAGCTGACCGATGCGCTGGTCTCGCAAACAAGATCATTGATGTTATGGGTTTTTATCAATTTTTCCAGTTTGTCTTCGACGGCTTCGATATCCTCTTTTTTCAATTCGTGGCTTTGTTCCAAAACAGTGACGATAAAGATATCGGCGTTGAAAGCCCTGGCATGTTTTAAGGCGACCTCCAATGCTTCTTGAGCTACCTTGGATTCTTCATACCCGACAAGCATCTTCATTTTGTTCTCCTTTACCGTTTTAGATGGACTGAAAATTTTCGCCCCGAAGACACAAAGATAAATATAAACCCAAGTTTTCAGATCGTGTCTTGGTGCCCTGGTGGCATTTTATTCCGATTTGTCCGGGTTATGCGCTTAATTGTAAATTCTCTGCCATTCAAGGCGGATTTACGACATTTTATGAAATAACTATTTGCACCGCGAAGTTCACGAAGAAACCGGCAGCGTAATTAACGATATAAGCCTTTTTATATCATGAAGCGCTTCACAACGCCATACAATATCTTCCAACTCAGCGGCTCTTTCCTCCGCCAGTTGTTCGCCGGCCAAGCGGCGAAATTTTTCCCTCAGCTGCAGATCAGTCGGCGGGCTGCTCGCTTCCCAATCGGGTTCAAATTCTCCGGAGTCAAATACCGTGCCGTCTTCAGTCTCGATTTCAACCCGCGCCAGTCGTCGGGCCGGAAACCGCTGATTGAATTCAGCGTCTTCAGTCATTGCCACCCGCTCACAAAGCTGCAGAACCACCGGATCTTTCAAGGCGGGCCCGCTCAGTTCCGCAACACCCAGCCGGCCGTGGACTAAGGCTGCAGCCAGCGGAAAGGGCAAACTATACTGAGCCTCCTCGGTGGAATGGGGAGACCGGCAATTTAAACGGACCGCTTCATGAAAGGTAGATACCCGGATGTGCTTCACATTGCCCGGGGTGATGGGATGCTTTTGCTGTAATTTCAGGGCGGCTTCTATTGCCGGCTGGGCCCAGCGGCAAACGGCATGCGGTTTAAAGTATTGACGGGTGATGTGCCAGCTGCGACCCAGATCCAGCCAGATACCATTGACTTCATCAGATTCTATGGTCAGCGCCGGGGCCCCGGTAAAATTGGCCTGGGCTAACCGGGCGGCACTGATTCCGGCCATGGCCCCCCAGCCGGATCCATCTTTTAACATCGTCGGGTGGTCGATACACCGCATCATCTGGGAGCGTGGACCATGGTATTCAGCAATCCCCAGAGCATGTCTGGTTTGGTCGCTGTTCAAACCCAAGCGCCGGGCCGCCAGGGCCGCGACGCCCAGTGCATTCCAGGCACCCGATGTATGATAGTCACAAGCCGTGTCATGCAAGGCCATACCGGCGCGCAGGGCGATTTCATAGCCGATGACCAGGGCCGTTAAAAACGCTTCACCGGATAGTCCGGCCGCACTTGCCGGAGATATACTCGCAAACAAACCGGGCACTACCGCGGCCCCGGCATGTCCCTTGGTCAATGAATGTCCGTCATGAATATCCAGCGCATCGATGGTCATGCCGTTGGCCAGCGCCGCTCCCGGGGGTGAAACTTCGCGGCCATCCAGCCATAATTGTGCGCCCTGCCCGCCAAAGGCCGCCGCCGCGAACTCATAAACAATCCGGGATAAATCCGTCGCCCGTCCGCTGATGCCGGCACCCAGCGTGTCCAGAAGACAGCGACGGGCCTGACTGCGTACATCGCTCGGAAGATCATTCCAGGTGGTTTCATGGATGAATTGAGTTACTGCGGTTTCCATTACATACTCGACATTGATTTGAATTAAAGGGTATAAAAAGCCTGAAAGCCAGGAGGCTGGGAGGCCGGGAGGCCGGGATGCTCGAAAGCAAATAGGCATCGTATCTATCCGTATTTCCGAACTTCTCAACTTCCCAATATCACGACTTCCAAGCCCCCAGGCTTCTCGCCTCCTCGCCTCCCGGCCTCCCGGCCTCCCAGCTTCCCAGCCTCATCGCTTCCCCGCCTTCCAGCCTCCCAGCCTCCTCGCCTCCCGGCCTCCCAGCTTCCCAGCCTCCCAGCCTCATCGCCTCCCAGCCTACAGCAGTATATTATACTCCTCTCTGATTGCTTTTTCCACATCAGTCGGGATACAGGACTTTTCTTCTTCGGCGAGCAGCTTTTTCGCAATGTCGCGTGCGCGTCTGCAGGCATCTTGCGATCCCTTTTCAATCCATTTTTCCCGGCTGTCCTGGTCCGTAACGCCGTTGCCGCTGAAATATTCTTGACGCATATGCATCATGGTGTGCGGTGAAGTAATAAACGATCCTCCGGGACCGACGTCTTCAATCGCTTCAAGGGCCAGGTGTTCATCATCAACGGGGATCCCGTCCAGGACCTTGCAGCTCATACCAATAATTTCATCGTCAATCACAAACTGCTCGTATGCCACCGTTAGCATGGACTCCAGCATACCGGCTGCATGGTGCACGAAGTTCGAGCCGCCCATGGCGGCCAGGACGGTGGTTAAGGCTTTTTCCCAACTTGCCTGGGCATCCGGGATTTTTGAGTCGGAAAGACCCGCTGAATTATAATTCGGCACCTTGATGTGATGGGCCAGTTGATGAATGGCCGCATTCATCATACCGCACTCGACCGCCCCGCCTGAGTATGCCAGACTCCGCAGATTGGCCCGGCCGGGAATGCCGCCATAGAGAATGGGTGCCCCGGGGTTGGTCAATTGGCAGATGGTAATCCCAGCCAGTTGTTCCGCATGGAGCTGGGCCAGGGTCCCGGCCATGGTTACCGGTGACGTGGACCCGGCCATGGGGGCGGCGGAAAGTGCCACCGGAATGCGGTTGCGCACGGCTTCCAGCATGATCAAGGTTGATTGGGTACACAACTTTAGGGGGCTGATCGCAAACGAAGCGATCATGGAAACGAAAGGTTTTTCCTTTAACTGATTCATCCCTCCGGCAACCAAGGCGGCAATATCCATAATTTTGTGCAACCCGTCTTCGTTGGTTGCGCCGGTCATAAAATGCTTGGTGGTACCTTTTAAGCTGGCAAATATCACATTGGCATCATAATCGGTCACCGGTATATCCGTGGGAATACAGGGTCTTAAAAAAAAGTGAATGTTATCCAATCTATCCGTTAACCTGGCGAGTTGATACAGATCCTCTAAAGTGGTTGAGCGGGCATCGCCGGTTGCAAGATCCAATATCTTAACCGCGGCCCCGCCGGTTCCTAAATAAACGTAATGCTGTCTAAGATCCAGGTCGTTATTTCCATCTCGGCTGTAAAGCACGACCCGCTCCGGAGCCAGATCGGCCTGCGCCATGACCAGTTCGCGGTTAAAGAAAATTCTGGATTTTTCACGGTCTAATTTTACCCCCCGGCCGTTAAGCATCCCCAGCGTGGTGTCCAATCCGTTTTCATAGGTCATCCCGATATTTTCCAGGATAGTCAGCGATGTCTCGTGAATGGCAGTGATATCATCTCGCGCAAGCGGTTTATATAGACCGCCGGCAAGACCTTTGAGTTGCATAATTGACTCCTTCTGGTTTCTCGATGTTGGGTACTGGATATTGGGTATTGGGCACTGATTACTGGTTGCTAGTTGCTGATTGCTGGTTGCTCGATAGTATCAATCTAATGCCAAGTCAATAAAAATATATTACGGATCCAGTACCGCGAATTTGTTCCGATTAGTAAAAATTTTGTTGCTCGAAAGGCCCTAAACACTTATAGACAACCCTAATATACTTTATATTCTATTGAAACTAAATTCAGATAAAATTCTTCGAATAATAATAGGAAGTAAAACCATGCTTCTCGGATTGCACACCTACAGCTTCTATCTTCACGGCATCGGTCAGGCCTGGGCTGATTTTAAACTGCCCTGGCCCCGGCAGATGAGCACCTTTGAACTTTTCGATGAGGCTGTCCGGATGGGCCTTGATGGGCTCCACCTGGATGACGGCGTTCTGGAGACCCTGGATCCGGCCTACCTGCAGGAGGTCAAGGCCGCCGCACAGGAACACGGACTTTACCTCGAATACAATTTTTCGATGGACCTGGGCGGCATGGGAATCGGCATCCAGCACGATCTCGATCAGGCGATCGCCACCGCCGCAAGCCTGGGAGCCGATATCGTTAAAGTCAGCATGGATTTGGTACGCCCGCGCCCGCTGGCCGGCAGCCGCTTTCATCCCCGGGTCAAGGAACAGATGCAATCCTTTGCCGCCCAGTTAAAAGCTGCGGCTCCGGCCGCCGCCGCAGACGGGATCAAAATCGCGGTCGAAAATCACTGCGACAGCTTTTCAGAGGAAATCCTCTGGCTGCTGGACATAGTCGAGCATCCGGCGGTCGGCGCCTGCATCGACACCGTCAATGCCCTGATGGTCATGGAAGATCCCATGCAGGCCATTGCCAACCTGGCGCCGCGCGCCTTCACCAATCATTTCCGGGATGACCGCATCGAAATGCAGCGCTACGGGTTTAAATTGACCGGGACCGCCGTCGGCGAGGGCGACATCGACATGCAGTGCGCCTACGAGATCATCAAAACCCAATCAACCATGCGCCGCATCAATATTGAAACAGAGATGGAAATCCCGCTGGACGACATGGCGCAGGCCCTGCGCCTGGAAAAAGAAACCATCGAACGCAGTATTCGTTATTGTCGTGAGGTGTTGGGGATCAAGAAGGATGATCAGGATTGATAACCCCGAGAATGTTATATGCTTACTACCTATTTTTTGCATCAGTCGGAGGCTTTCATATACAAACGCCGCCTCTGGTCGTGAGCGTTTAGCCTATTCGCAAAAGAAACTACCTAAATTCATAGCGTTATTATGGAATAGGAATATGATTCATAAAATTGTAAAAAAAGGGAAAATTGAAAAATTATCTTCTGCCGAAGAGGATTTGAAATATTGGTTAGGTAGGCCATCTGAAGAACGAGTTGCTGCCGTCGATGAAATAAGGAAGCTGGAAGATAGATCAGATGTCCGCGGTCAATACCTGCAGATTGGGGAAACATACCACCTTAATTAGTGGTTAGACGAAAACCCGGAAACATCCAAAGATTATTGACATTATTGAACTTTTAAACGATAATGGATCGACAATATACAAGGAAAAGATCGGATTAGAAAGGATTTTAAACATGCAAATGGATCGATCCTCTATCAAGCGCTTTGATATGGAAGAAGATCAAGATGATGGCTATGTCGAAGCAGATCAAGCAGATTTAATATCAATGGTTTGGGATATCACAAAAGACGCATGGGTGTTTGTGAGGGGGGCAAATGCTGAACGAAGATTACAAAGAGATGTTGGAAAGCTTATTAGGGGAGAAGGTTAATTTTATTCTGGTAGGTGCCTATGCGTTAGCAGCCCATGGATTTCCAAGAGCTACCGGTGATATGGATATATGGGTGAAACCCAATGACGTAAATTCAAAAAAAGTTTATAATGCTTTGGCCAAGTTTGGCGCTCCAATCAGTGAGATAAGAGAGGATGAATTTAGTCAACCCGGACTTATATTCCAGATAGGTGTTGTTCCGAGAAGAATAGACATCATAACAAAAATCTCCGGCGTTGAATTCGATGAAGCTGAGGCAAAAAAGATTGTAGTAACTATTGAGGATCTGCATATTCCGGTGCTATCTATTGATTTGCTGATAAAAAATAAAATGGCAACAGGCAGAGAAAAGGATCTCTTGGATGCCAAATTATTAAAGAAGCGAAATCGATAAAGACTCTATTGTTCAAAATTAGGAGGAGAAAATCAAAATATTGGCCCTCTCCATAAAATGGTTTCCGCCTTCCTGGATCAAAATCAAGATTAACAAGAAGGCCATCTACATGGATCTTAAAACGTAGCAATTTCGCCATCTTTGGGAATCATTAGCCGGGAAGGTGATATGGCTGCCGCGTCTGCCATTTGCCGGAGCGTTTCGCGGCTGACATGGCAGTGGTCCAAAGCCTCCAGGTGAATGGCCACCACCACCGCTTCCTGAGAGGCATTGAGCGTCGTAAGGGTCTGCTCGGCATCCATGATGATGGTTTCAAAACCGGGAAGCTTTGCGCCGCCCGAATGGGTGATGACGATGTCGGGCTTAAATTTTTCGATCGCACCTTTAACGGCTTCACACCAGATGCTGTCGCCCACCCAGTAAACGGTCGGCTCCCCGTTGGCCTGAAATACAAAACCGGATACTTTCCCGATGAACTCGAGCACCTTGCCGCGGCCGTGTTGACCGTCCGTTCGGGTGATGGTAATCCCTTGCCACGTGTAAGCGGTCTCGATCGGAATGACGGTCTGGAATCCTTCATTTGTCAGTTTCCCTTCATCTGCGGGTTGGCAAAAAACGGGAATCATCTTCGGCAGTGCCGCGCTGGCTGCCTTGTCAAAATGATCCGGATGGTCATGGCTGACAACAACGCTTTCGATCCCTTCGACAATCTCTTCTTTCTGAAAAGGCAATTCGACCGTCGGGTTGCGTGCAATGCCGGCAAAGGCCTTAAAATCCCCTTTGGGTGACAGCATGGGGTCGGTCAGAATCGTGCGGCCCGCATAGGATATTTTCATGGTTGCATTTCGGATTAGTTGAATTTTCATTCAGGGACAAGCTGGTTTAAATATTGATGGAACGGGTCTTCCTCAGGATTTTTGTTCCAGACATATTCGGTATAATTGGCAATGTCCATGGCTTTCTTTTCGCCATACAGCGAAGCGATGACTGCCAGCGCCATATCGATCCCGGCCGACACCCCGGAAGAGGTGAATATGGGTCCATCTTCCACCCAGCGGGCTTCAGAAACCCACTGCACCCGCTCGCTTTGTTGCGTCGCCATCTTGAAATAGACCTTGTTGGACGTCGCCCGGCGGCCGTCCAACAGGCCGGCCTTGGCCAGAATCCAGGAGCCCGAGCAGACGGACATGGTCACTTTGGCTGACGGGACCCGCTCCTTTAAAAAAGCCATAGTGGCTGGATTATCAAGTTCCTGAACGGTTCCCAGGCCACCCGGCAATAGCAGCAAATCAAGCGACGGACAATTTTGATAATCAAATTTGGCCAAGGTTTGCGGGCCCTGGAAGGACGGTACCGGCCCGACTTTTTCAGCCACGGTAACGATTTCCATTTTGGGTTTGAGGTTGCCGAACATTTCCAGCGGACCGTAAAGGTCAAGCAATTCAAAATTGTTATACAATATTGCGCCCAGGATAAGAGATTTTTTGTCGGAAGTCATAGGTTGTTCCTTTCAGAGCGGTGAGTATTTTGCATTGCTAACTATCATAAATTTGTAATAATGGATACCGTGGTCATTGAGTCTGCGTTTAGAAAGGAGCTAAAATGCACCAGTTCGATCAAGATATTTTGTTTGAGCCTGAAAAACCTGATTCATTTTCAGGAGCTATTACGGAGAATTGGTCTATCAGTGGAGTCCCCAACGGGGGCTATTTAATGGCAGTTGCCGCCAATGCCATGCTGCAATCTAGTGAGATGAAGGCAACGCCGATCATTACGGCCAACTTTTTGCATCGCTGTGAGCCAGGCGAGGCAACAGTCTCGGTCGAAAGAATGTCCAAATCAAGACAATTTGATCGGTTTCAAGCCAGGTTGTGCCAAAAGGAAAAAGAAAAAATAAGAGCTTTCGGCACATTCGCCAGTGAAAAAAATGAGTGCATTTTAGAAAACTATGAAGTCGAAGCACCCGAAATTACTGAATGGAAAAACTGCGTGTCGATGCCTGAGATGCCGGGTTTCACACTTTTTGGCCGGCTGGATATTCGACTGGATCCAATCTGTACCGGCTGGATAGAGGGAAATTTGTCCGACCAATCAGAGATCAAAGGCTGGATTAAATTTAAAGACAACCGTGCCTTTGACACGCTAGCGCTTCTGCTCATCGCGGATTCTTTTCCCCCGGCCGTCTTTGCCAGCCAGGGGATGGTTGCCTGGGTGCCGACCCTGGAATTTTCTATCAATATTCGCAACATACCGACAACCACCTGGCTGAAATGCATTTTCCGCACGCGCTTTATAACTTGCGGGCTTTTAGAAGAAGATGGCGAAATTTGGGACCAAGATGGTCAGCTGGTTGCCATTTCGAGACAAATCGCTCAATATAGATCACATACCCAATAGTCGAGTAAGTTCACGGCGGTGAGGTGCGATATTTACTTGGGTCTGAATCCGAACCGATTATCCTGTTTTTCTTATCTTCAAGTAGGTCAATCCCGAGGCAATCACCATCGGAATGACACCGGCAATAATCAGGATCAGATGCGATGGCATGCTGACCCACTCGAGCATTCGAATGCGGTCCGTTCCAATAAATTCAAGGCTTCGAGCATGCCAATAGCCACTTTCAAGAACATCCCAAAGCTGAAGGAGACCCTCTGGAAACAAATTTGTGATGACCATCAGGGCCAGCCCGATGTTCAAACCCCAGAAGGAGATCTTGACGAATTTTTCCGGTACAACCCACTGTTCATCCGCCAGCACGTGGCGCAGGCCTAAAACCAGAAGCGCCATGGCCAGCATGCCGAAGGCTCCCATCAGGGCGGCATGGCCATGGTTCAGGGTTAATATGGTGCCTGCTTCAAAGTAGCTGACGACCGGCATGTTGATCAGGAACCCGAATATGCCGGCACCCACAAAATTCCAGAACCCTACGGCCATTAAAAAATAAAAGGCCCATTTGTGGGGAATGCTTTTTTTAGGTGCACCGGCGGTGTCCCCGGTGCCGGTCAACTTGATAAAGTCCCAGGCGTCGAGCGTCAGGAGGGTGAGTGGCACCACTTCAAGTGCTGAGAACATGGCCGCCAGCGCCATGGTAAAGTTGGCCTGTCCCGTCCAATACCAGTGGTGGGCCGTGCCGATAATGCCGCCCGCCAAAAAGAGGATGGCATCCATGTAAATGACACGCACCACATTGATGCGCCTGACAACCCCCAGCTGATAGAAGGTGACCGCAACCAGAACGGTGACAAACAGCTCGAAGAAACCCTCCACCCACAGGTGGATGATCCAGAAGCGCCACATGTCCACCACCGTAAAATTGGAGGTGCTGCCGAAAAAAAAGGCCGGCAGATAAAAAAACGGAATGGCGGCAGCGCCCCCTAGAAAAAGCAGTGTGATTTCTTTACGCTCCGGGTCTTTCAAGGCCGGTGCGGTCGTCCGGTAAAGAAGTCCCAACCAGAAGCTGAACCCGATCACCAAAATGATTTGCCAAAAACGCCCGAGCTCCAGAAACTCCCAGCCCTGGTGTCCAAACCAGGACCACAAACCGCCAAACAGCTGATGAATGCCTGCCAGTTCGCCCAGCAGGCTGCCGGCCACCAAGACAACAAGGGCCCAGAACAGCATGTGTACGCCCACCACATGGCCGCGCGCTTCCTTTGGACTCAGGGAAGAGGCCAACAACAGGCCGCCGGCAATATAAGCGGTGGCTATCCAGAATATGGCCAGCTGAAGGTGCCAGGTGCGCAGAATATTGCTTGGCAAATACTGGGCCAGGTCGATACCGTAGAAGTTTCCGGGATCCGCGCGATAGTGGGCCAGGGCGCCGCCGATCATAACCTGGGCTAAAAAAAGCAGCGCCACAATCAGAAAATATTTGGTGGTCGCCTTCTGTCCGGCGGTGGCTTCACCGGCCAGCATGTGGGGGTGAATGCCCTCCGGGCCGCCTTTCCAGCCCAGGTAATCGAACCTGCCAAAAGTAAACAGCACGATGGCCAAACCGGCCAGCAGCATGGCGACACTCAGTGCGCTCCACAGAACCGCATCACTGGTCAACCGGTTGCCGACCGTCGGGTCATAGGGAAAGTTGTTGGTATACGAAAAAGGCTTGCCCGGGCGGTTGGCGACACTGGCCCAGGCCGTCCAGGCAAAAAAGGCCGTCAGCTGGCGGATTTCATCAGGATCATTGATGTAGTTGTCCGGCAGTCCCGAATTTGAAACCGGGTGCTTGAAATAATCGGTCCAGACCGCTAACTGCTTTTGGAAAGAATCTTTTTCAGCATCGATGAAGACCAGCTGTTTGGATACCGGATCGTACCGGTTTTCTTTCAGAAGGATGGCCACCCGGGAATCCACCAGTGCCCGTTGTGATTGATCCAATGTTGACAGATCCGCGCCAAATTCCTGTCGAGCGATCGCTTGACTGGTTTCCAGCGAGAGTCCGTGCAGGTACTGGGCCGAAAAATCCGGGCCCAGATAAGAGCCGTGGCCCCAGATTGTGCCGTTCTGCATGAGGCCGTATTTTAAAAAAACCTGCTGGCCCGCTTCGATCTGCTGCCTGTCGAAAACTGTTTTGCCATCGGAATCGACTACTTTTTCAGGGATGGGAGGGGCATATCGGTAAGCCTGGACGGACATGAAGATCAAACCGATCATGCCGACAACGAACACCAGCAAAACGCTGCGACGCCACCATGGGGAGAGTGTCGGCGTGGAAGATAGCTGCTCTTTCATTTTAATATCTCCTTTTCACATTGAAATTTTAAACCCTATTTTTGCCTTTGCCAAAAACTTAGATGTTCAGTGAAGTGATTAAATAATACTTACTTTATCTGCAAATAACTTCCCATATTCAACGCATTGGTTGACGTTGTCATTGTCCGGATTCCACATTGCTTTAACACCGTCATCAACCAGCTCGAAACCCGCAGATGTCAAATTATCAGAAATAATTTTTATCGATTCGCCACTCCAACCATAACAACCAAAAGCGGCTGCCTTCTTATTTTTAAACTGTAATCCCTTAATCTCCTCAAGGATACCGGCAACCGAAACTAAAATGCCCTTGTTTATCGTTGGAGAGCCCACCAGGATTGCTTTGGATTTAAAAATTTATGTGATGACATCATTTTTGTCGGTTTTGGCCGGATTGAAAAGTTTGACATTTACATCTTTATCGGCATGCTTTCTGGTTTCCCGAGCCCGGCGAAAACGTTCACGGATGCCCTTGGCTATGGCATCGGTTAGGACACCGACAAGTTTATCGACAGAACCAGATTCTAAAGCCTTGTCAGCCAAAGCGATTGCCGGATCGACTTTGGCACCAGGTTTGAGCCCCGTGTAGGAAGCCCCTTCACCTACCCGGTGGATGCGGACCAGAGTTTCAAAAAAGTATCTGTCTGATATTAATTCCTTTTGTCATTTTCTGTTCCTCCTTCCTTCAGATTTTTACTATTCCAAGTCAACTTCCATCTTTTATTTTAAATAGACACTTTCTAACTTATCTAACATTTTATGGAATTCGTCGTGTTTCCCAACTCCAATTTTCTGTGTTTCGATCATTTCAAAACCTTCCCATAATTTCTCCTGCTCCTGCTCTGATAAATGCTTTTCTGCAAGTGGGAACAAGACACCATTTTCTTTATCAATGTGTTGATCCAACAAGTTGATATACCCCCGTGCCGTTTTCACAAATTCATTGACAACTGTCCGGTCTCCTTTCGTGTATTGAGCAAGTGCCGCATTCATAGCCTGGACGTATTCACGCCCCTGTTGATGTTCATTGAGCAGTACTCCGATCGGTCCTCCACTATTGCTGACACCGACATTTTCCAATGCCGGGAATAGCAGTTCTTCTTCCTTTCCATGATGGCATTTATCGACAAATACTTTAAAAAATTCCAACAATTGATCTAAATCTTGAAAATCGATAATTTCTCCAGATTTTTCGATCCGTTGACAGATTTTATCAAGGATTCTTAAGGTCATCTGGACCGCGTCGTGTTCCATTTTTAAATCTTTTATTGGTTGCATGATCTGGCTCCTAATTTATTTGTTCATTTATTTCTAATTACCGTTACCCCTATAGTAGCAAGCTGTATGCCAAATATATTTTTGCTTTATTTCAGGTGCTTAAAGTAGTTGTTGTTATATTGACAACATTTATTTGTTGATATTTTCATAACGATGTTGTAATATATTACAACTATGGATATGCTGGATACATTGGCTTCGATTGCTGCCGACCTCACTGCTGCGCTTAGCGCCAAGGATCGTTATCAGCGATTACTCGGTGCTTTACACCGTATTATTCCATTCGATGCGGCAGCTTTGCTGCGATTAGAGGGAGAAGTGCTCATCCCGCTTGCGGCTCACGGACTTTTACCCAACGCCATGGGTCGTCGCTATGCCCGCAGTGATCATCCGCGGCTTGATAGTATTTGTAATTCAAGCGAACCCGTACGGTTTCCAGCCGACAGCACACTTCCCGACCCATTTGATGGCTTATTGGCCACAGATGCTGAAGCCTTGCACCACATACACGCATGTTTGGGATGTCCTCTGTATGTCGATGAAAAGCTTGTCGGCGCTCTTACCGCCGATGCGCTTGATCCCCATGCCTTTGATCATCTTGATCAGGGTTTTTTAAAGGCGGTTGGCGCTATAGCCGGAGCTCAAATGCAAACGGCGAACCTGATTGAGGCCTTGGAACACAGCGCAGAGCTTCAAGGGCTGATTGCCAACGACTTGATGCAGGATATACACAGACGTCAGGGAAGCCAAATTATTGGCAGCAGCCGAATAATGGAACACCTGCGACGTGAGATTGATTTGGTCGCAGCCTCGGATTTCACGGTAATGGTTTTAGGTGAGACCGGTGTTGGCAAGGAATTAGTGGTTCGAGCCATTTACGCTGCTTCTGCACGAAGCGATGGCCCAATGCTTTACCTGAACTGTGCCGCTTTGCCGGAGACGCTGGCCGAGACTGAGCTTTTTGGTCACATAAAGGGAGCATTTACCGGGGCAAGCAGAGACAGGGCGGGAAAATTCGAATTGGCCGATAAAGGGACTTTGTTTTTAGATGAAGTCGGCGAGCTGCCTGTCTCAATACAGGCCAAGTTATTAAGAGCAATCCAGGAAGGTGAAATCCAGCGAATCGGTTCAGAAAAAACGATTCACGTAGACGTGCGATTGCTTGTCGCTACGAATCGGGACCTTGATGCGGAAGTCAAGGCAGGCAGGTTTAGAGCGGACCTTTATCATCGGCTTAATGTTTACCCCATAAAAGTACCGGCTTTGCGTGAGCGTAAAGAGGATATCCCACTTTTAACCGGATATTTTTGTGAACGGACGCAACGTCGCCTGGGTTTGGGACCGGTTCGAATCAGTACCAATGCCGTTGAAATTTTGAGTCGCTATTCCTGGCCGGGAAACGTGCGGGAGCTGGAAAATATTATTTCAAGAGCAATACTTAAGGCCTCATCTGAATCGCCGCGCGGCAATCCAGTCATCATTAAACCGATTCATCTGGGTGGTGATTTGATATCCCTAAATTCAAATGTTCAGCTTTCAGCACCAGATTTAGATCCGATAATATCAAAAGAGCCGAATCTTCAAGAAGCGGTCCAACAGTTTAAAAAACAACTAATTCAGCGGGCTCTGACTAAAAATGATGGCAATTGGGCCGCCACCGCCAGAGATTTAGGAATGCACCGGAGTAATCTTCATCATCTTGCCACCCGTTTAGGCCTGCTCAAGAAAACGAAAAAACGCGATTATTAGCACACACTTCTTCGTATTTTCCTTGATCCCTAATTTACTGATGGTGATAATTTCCGTGACGGTAAATGGACAGAGAGCATCGCTGCCAGCCCCGTTAAATCTTGTTTCCTTTTTAACTGGGGTAGGGAGTGAACCTTTTATCCAAAATGTAAAGGTGCTAATGGGTGGCATGGCATTGGGACGAAAGGTCCTTGAAACGGGAGAATCGTTTCAACTTAAAGAAGTGCAATATCCCTATATCGCTCATTTTGGGACGATTCTCGCTCACCGGCAATTGAAATTTAATTTTGGCTTCAGCTTCCTTGATGATCCGCTCGAGCAATTCACCGATAGTCGCAAATCAAGATTCGACACCGAATTTTTTTCACCCACTCAACGAAGCAATTGTTTTGCGCGCATCCTTGATCAGCAGCATAAGCTTTAGCGGATCGACTGGAGAGGGTTCAAAACCGAAATGTTCATAAAAATCTCGTGCTTTCTCATCTTTTGCATGAACAAATATCGCTCTGATTCCGGCATGCTCTGAGGCTTGCAATGTTCGAAGCACTGCATCTTTCAAGAGGCTACTTCCTAACTTATTTCCTTGATATGCCAAATCGACAGCCAGACGAGCCAGGATCATAACTGGAATGGCGTGCCGTGCCAGTCCTTTTTTGGTCCGCTTGCTTGCAAGTTCATGCTCAATCGATCCAACAGCCAAACTATAGTAACCGACCACAATATCTTCATTGCAAACTACAAGTGTTCTCGCAGAGTTGGCTCGTTGGTTTTGCATTGCATATCGTATTAGCCAATTATTTAGTGAATGGTTTCCACAATTGAAATGATCAATAATGTGGGTATCATTGAGAAGACAGGGTGGTGATAGAGTGATATTTTTTAAGGATTTAATTTTTCCCAAGGGGCACTGCTCCTCATGAGTTTCTGCAGTTTGGGCTTTACCTCTGCAGGTTTTTCAAGGGCATTTAAAAAGGCACGGTATTTTTTATCATCCGTAAAAAATATTCTTTGATCAATCAAGGCATTCTCAGCAGCTTCACATGCACTGTTTAAAACAAACTGTGTCACATTCTTGCCCGTTATTTCAGCAGCCTTTCGGATCAAGGCTTCCTGGTGTGATGTAACTCTAAATCCAAGACGCGCGGTACGCGAGGTCTTTGAATTGTTTTTGGCTAAATTGTCCATGATTTTTCTCCTGATTGATTGTCATATTGTATGCACAATGTACGAACAAGCATCCAAAATGTCAAGAAAATAAATAAAGCGTCAGGTTGATGTCTTAAATCATGCGGGTCGCCTGCACCCGCCGCACTGCTATACTTCACATCAATTCGGACAAACGCTTTAACGCATACATCCCATACAGACCTTTGATCGGCTTGGACTTTTTTTCGCGCTTGGTGGAATAGATGCCAAAAGCGCCGGTAATTTTCAGCGAAAAACTACTTTAGTCCTAGGTTAACGGAGTCCGTGAAATAGCGCGTGCGGTGCCGAAAACAAAAAAAACCGGTGTCACCCATTTTCCCTTCGCCGAAGAACCCGGCACCCTGTTTCGCAACAGCAAGGGCCACGGCGGGCGGGCCTGTGAAGCCTGTCATGGCAGCACCCATGCCATCTGGCCCAATGCCAACCCCAATTCCAATGACAACATCGCCGCCCGGCAGCTGCAGGGTCACGCGGGGACCATCATCAAGTGTACCGCCTGCCATGCGACCGGCAGATAAACCGTGAGGGTCGTGCTGCTGCCGGGTGGGTCGACTTTGTTGCCTGCCCGTCGGAGTCCTTTGAAAATTGGAAAACCTTAAATCCGAGGAACCGCCCACATAGCCACTCGAGGAACGTTCCCGAGTCCTCCGATACACTTCCCCAAAACACTTGAAATTGTAAAAATACTTTAAATTCGATATACTGTTGGATAGCAGGAAAATATTAATCGCTATCATTTAAAACTACCTTTCTAGACCTGCGGCAGATTTCCTAGGATTATCTCTGATAAGGAAGGGCTTGAGTTCCTGGAGGCACTATGACCGATGAACGATACCGCGTTGTTTTTAAAGGCCAATTAGCTGACACGGCAACTCTTGATGACGTCACAACCAATCTCACTGCCCTGTACAAGAACAATTCGGCAAAGGTTGATGCAATCCTTTCGAGCAGCAATGCCGTCATAAAAAAAGACCTTGATTTGGCAACGTGCCAAAAAATACAAAAAGCCTTTGAAAAAGCAGGTGCAATTTGTTCCATTGAAAAGCAGGCAGCAGCGTCTGATGATTTGGATAATCTTACAATGGAGTCAGCCGATATATCCGATCGTCATGAACCGCTGTCGCCATCGGAAAATTCGCCCAACTCGCCAGCGCCGTCTTTGCCGTCAGGCCCCCCTGATTTGCAGCGCCGAACGGAAAAAGGGCAGACTGTTTATGCCTCCGATGCGCAATCCATGGCAGCGCAAAAACCGCCAAGAATAAAAAGGCCGGATGAAAAATATTGCCGGCAGTGTGGCCAATTAATTAAAATGGATGCCAAAACATGCTCTGGTTGTGGTGGCCAGGTTGGCAGGAAATTAAGTAAAGCCGTCTTGTTGTTAATTACTTTTTTTACCGGCGGCATTGGCGGCCATAAATTCTATGTCGGCAAAACCATGCAGGGTATTTTATACCTGGTATTCTTTTGGACTTCTATTCCAGGATTTATTGCCATTATAGAGTTTATCATTTATGCGTTCACCAAAGAAAATGATCTTCAGGATAAATACCCTGAGGCCGGCGGCAAGGAAGTCGTAATCATACTGCTAATTGTCGGATTCTTATGGATTATCGCATTCATTGGAATTCTTGCCGCTATTGCTATTCCCAACTTTATTTCATATCGCAACAAAGCGTATTACGCTCAGATCGAAAAAGAATTGAACCGTCTGGCAGCTCAGCAAGAACTATACTATGGCACGCATGCCAGATATGCCCTATCCATTGACGAGTTGGGTATCTCTCCGCGACACGACAAAATCGCTCTTG
The DNA here is from genome assembly GCA_963710795.1 of uncultured delta proteobacterium. Taxonomy (GTDB): domain Bacteria; phylum Desulfobacterota; class Desulfobacteria; order Desulfobacterales; family JAFDCJ01; genus JAFDCJ01. The sequence goes on along the minus strand of CAVQBT010000020.1, from coordinate 48,324 downwards.
GAATGATTGCTGCCGAAAATGATTGCTTTATTGCCAGGGGAACGTATGGGGACACTTCTGCATCTGCAACCATCGACTGCAACGGCACGATTGATAGAGAGGGCTTTGTTGGCGCACAACAGGCAGAGGGAGAAACATTCAGTGGAGAAAATTCCTTTACATCCGAGGAAGGATATTTTTCAATCGGTTTTCCAGGAGAGCCAACCGAATCGAGTCAGGAGATAAGTACTGCAATAGGTCCGATAACAATCGTCTTGTACACCTATGAAAATAGAAACGGCGTTTACCTTGCTAGTTATTCGGACTATCCCGATGAAATAATAGAGCAGTCCGACCCGAATGACCTTTTGAAGGGGGCACAGTCGGGTGCCGTAGGCAATGTCAATGGTCAACTCATCTCAAGCAAAGACATTGATATTGCGACTTATTCCGGCAAGGAAATCGTATTTAAAATACCGAAAAGTAAACGTATGCCTCCGGGAGGAATAGGTAAAGCACAATTTTATCTTGTTGATAATCGGTTATATCAAATTTTGAGTATTGAAGGCGGCTCAAAAGTATCGGCGGCTGCGAATCAATTCTTAGACTCTTTCGAACTGTTGTACGAATAACCAGGCATAACACTTTCCTGGACCCAAGGACTTAAGCGCGGCATCCATCGTGGTCCGACCCCAGAGAGAAAAAACGAAGTTATTAGCCGTAAATCCGGGGAACGTCCCCGATTGCCTTATAATGTTCCGCACTCAGGTCAACCGGCTCGCGGCCTCCTGCATCAAGCGAGCGATGGGCAGATTGCGCGGGCATGCCCTTTCTGCTGCGCTGAAATCCAATCGCGCCAACTGCGCCCCGGTCTCGTCAGGCAGGGCTTCGAAGGCCGAACGTGCCAGTCCGCGATCGCGGTAGGCGTTCAGGTACATGAGGCAGCGCATGATATCGTTGACCGGCACCTTTTGGGCCAGCGCTTCTGAACACAGGCGGCCGCAGCCGGCGCAGTAATCGCGGCCGGTTTCCCGGGCGTATCGGGCCAGCAAGGCTCGATCTGATTGTGAGAGGCGGGTGTGGTCGCCTGCCGCGACCGCATTGGCGGCCAAAATGGTCAGGTTGGGCATTTGAGAGCAGATGGCGGCGATGCGTTTGTCCTGCCAGACGGCCATCAGCTTGGCCTGGTGTTCGGTAAATCCTTTCTGCATAAAGCGGCCCGCCATCTCAATTTCGGATTGGCTGTCGCTTTTGAGCGGGCCGCCGCCCTGGGTCTTCATGGCTGTCAGACCGATGCCGGCCCGGTGGCAGGCATCCACCGCTTCTCTCATGGGGGTTTCGTGCATCAGACGGTAGTTGTAAGTAAACATGATGCCGTCTATCCAAGACAGTTTGGCGGCGCCCGCGAGACACCCTTCCATGTTGGAGTGGGTGCTGAAGCCGAACAACCTGATCTTGCCGGCCTTTTTCATGGCCTGGGACCAGGATGCCAGATCATCTGGGATATCATCGATGCTGCGGATTCCATGCACGAAGAACAGGTCGATGTAATCGGTGTGCAGCCTTTTGAGGCTCTCGTCCAGCCGGGGCGTAAAATCGCGGCCCCTGCGCGGCGAAAGCTTGGTGACCAGAAAAACCTGCTCGCGGGTCGCCGGGTTGCGGGTGAACCAGCGGCCGATGCCTTCCTCGCTGCGGCCGCCGCCGTATCCCTCGGCGGTGTCCCAATAGTTGATGCCCCAGTCCAGCGCTTTGGCGAGCATCAAACGGTTGTTCAAAATGTCGAACATCCCGCCCAGAGAAAGTGCGGAAACCATTACACCCGACCGGCCGAAGGGTCTGCGGGGCACCGGCTCCGAGGGCAGGGTGATCCCGGCCATAGCCGGCTGCGATCGCCAGAAAGCTGCGCCGCCCACCGTGGTCACCAATCCGATGGCGGCCGCTTTTTTAAAGAAGTCACGGCGGTTAAGCCCGCCGCTTTTATCTTCGGGGGTTGACATGATTCATACCTCCTTAATCGGTTTTGGCGGCCGAATCCAGCCGGCGGCCCGCGCTGAGGTCGAAAACCGGCCGGATTTTATATTTGTCAACGATCACTTCTTCGGGGATCTGCAGGCTGGTTTCACCCTGTTCGATCAAAAACCGAAGCTCCGCTTTGATATTAAGACCCTGTTCCAGGGCGCGTTCCAGTTCCTGCCGGGTGACACCGTAATATGCCTGAGCCTTTCCGCCATGAAACGCCCGCCGCGCGTCGAACCAATCCTTGGCGCTGGCATGGGGCAGTACCACGAAAACCCAATATTGCGCGCGCTCAGGTAAAACAACCTCCAAAAACAGCGTGTATTCAGGCTGCTTGCCTGCGGCGGCAGCCTCCTGCAGGCGTTTTAGTTCCAGATCTTCGATCAACCAGGTGGGTGTGCCCCCGAGCGCGGCGACGAAATCCCGCACCGGCCCGAAAACATAGGCGGGATTTTTTTCACGGGCCAGAAAATACCCTTCTAAAACCCAGGCAGGCGGGTCATAGGCCAGCAGACCGTTCTGTTGCCTGAAGGCCTGGGCGGATTGCGCAGCGACAACCGGGGAGGTGAATATCAGGCCGGCCAGCAATAGCAGGGATGCCATTTGATACATTCTTTTGAGCATGATCGCAGCCCTCCATGATTTTGGATGCGTGCATTCACTAACTTGCCGCTTTATATCACGGTTCTGATTTGTCAGTCAATTTAAAGGAATCAAAAAATAGGCCTTCCGGAGCCTTACCATTTAAGTCCCGCCAAAACCGATATTGACACCTGTTTGATAATCTGCCATAGCTGCACGATCATTATGCGAATGACGGTCAACGATATCGGTTTGGCGATCTCGGTTCCCATCAATTGGGGCATGGGGTTTACTTTGGCCAAGGCGGGATTGGGTGAGTTCCCGCCCCTTTTTTTGATGAGCATGCGTTTCAGCCTTTCCGCCCTGTTGCTGTGCTGGTTTTTCCCGCCTCCGGTGGGGCAGCTGCGGTCAATTTTCCTGATTGCGCTGGTCAGCGCGACGATCCAATACGGTTTGACGTTTATTTTGCTGCTCCCGGTCTCATCGATATTGGCCGCGGTCCTGTTTTTGGGCGAACGACCGGATAGTCGAACCCTAACCGGCGGGGGGTTCGTGATTGTGGGCGTGGCCGCAATCGTATTTCTGGGTCAAGGCCGGAAATTGGACAGGCCCGGCCGGTGAGAAGTTATACGCCTGATTGAACCCCAACGTTGCAAAAGCCGGAGGGCTTCAGAGTCAAGGCGTCTGAGGGTGAAGTCGTAGTTCTTTACCCTGTCGGGGCGTAGCTCGAAGAGCGAAGACTGTTCGAGCCCTCAGCAACGCAGAATCTGAAGTCCTCCGGCTTTCCCGAAGGGGAAACAACATGGCAAAATCGGCCCCATCCTTCGTATTCACCAATGGAGGTATCCAAGAATTTGTCATTTTACTATGATAGTGGCAATAATCGCAGACCTTTATCTAATCTTTGCCATGTTGTTTATGCAACTAAGGGGTGAACTTAAGCGCTCGAAGCATGTGAGCCGCTTGTGAATTGAAAAGGAGGTAAACCATGCAAAAAACTAAACTCGGACCTCAGACCCTGCTCTTTCCGATGCCGGCTGTGCTGGTCGGCGCCCAGGTGAATGAAACTGCAAATTTTATGACCGCCGCCTGGTGCGGGATCGCGGCCTCCACGCCGCCGGCGCTGACCGTTGCGCTGCGCCCGGCGCGCTTCACACTGGCAGGCGTCCAGGCCACCGGAACGTTTTCCATCAACGTACCTTCAGCCGACATGGCCAAAGTGGTGGACTACTGCGGGATTTACTCCGGCCACAGGGAAGACAAATCCGGTCTGTTTCAGGTGGATTACGGCGTTTTGCAAACCGCGCCGCTGATTCGGGAATGCCCGGTGAACCTGGAGTGCAAGGTATTGCATGTGCTGGATCTGGGAAGCCACCGGCTGATCGTGGGCGAAATTGTCGAAAGCCATGTGCGCAGCGACTGTATGGTCGACGGACAGCCGGATGCCGCCAAGATCGACCCGATTGTCTACCTCACCGGAAACCAGCAGTACTGCCGCCTGGGTGAGATTGTGGGCCGGGCGTTCAGCATCGGGAAAAAGGACTGAAGTCATATAGACGGTGATCCAATAGCGCCCTTGCCATTGCCCTCGTATTGCTTGCGGCTTTAACTGAATTTATTCGGCTGAAAAAGCGCAAGGATCTCACAGAACTGGCAGGCGCTATCGGTTTTCACAAAAATTTCGACCATAAAAAACTGAGAAAACTAAGGGAATGATCCTGGTCGACATATCGGTTTGGATAGAAATTTTTAGGGACAAAAGCGGCAATATTGTTAAAGCCTTTCAAAGTACCATTGGAGCCGAAAATTATGCAATCAGCCGGTTTCAGCAGCTTGAGGTGCGGCTGATGAGAAAGTCTGCATTTTATTTCTTCAGATCGAAAATTCGGCGGCCATTTGCTTGATATAAAGGCAAAAGACCTCAAGCTTGCTCTGCATCTGGAAACTGAATTCCATATGGCTATTCCCGAAACAAAGGATTTTCTCAAGGCTGACTTGAGGGGCGACCCAACCGCCGATCTGAATGTGGCCGAGAAGAGTCGGAATTCCGGAGAAAGTGTCATAAGGACGCCTCTAAATAGGCCTTAATCGACCGATTTTGCGCCAAAACTGCCCTATTAACCCTGCCAATCCACTGAAAGTTCAGCCGGCAAATTTCTTTTGGAAAGTATGTAATTCTTTTTATATTGCGCAGATAAGTTTTCAACCTCAACTGTTATTATCCCCCGGGAGTCATAAGAATACGTTTCAGTTACTTCTTGTGTTGCTAAATCCGGACGACTTATAACAGGAACATGGCAAAGATCTTCCTCATTCTTCAACTGTGGATCGTATGGAAAAAAGATTTCTTTTATGTCCGCAATATCTCCGCTAGGTTCGCCGGATTTCCCAAGAGAGCTGCATTCTATGAAGCGAAGGTGACCAAGATTGTGTATCGGGTTATAAGTTCGCTTTACTCGAAGAGTGCCGGATTTCGGTTTTAGCCGACTACTCTTTTCAATGATAGTATCAAAGATCTTATTTGTGCCATATTCTCTCCATACACCAAGGTTCCGGGTGACAGCTTCTCTAAGCTGAGCGCTCCGGGCAGGGTCGGCATTAATTGCGAGACCAACTGCAGTGGTAGCTTGCGGATAAGGTGATATCCTGACCTTTTTGCCGAATTGATCACGCAGCTTCCGTGGTACTAATGGAAAGCCGACAGCCCCACCTGCTAAATAGATTGCTTCAAACTTTCGTTTGTCCCTGGAATCAATATTTATCAACTCAGCCGTTTTGATCGCAGTCTTGAGTGTATCCATGCTCTGCTGGATTATTGGCTCGCAGTGGTTATAGATATCTTTCTTGTCAAGCAATACCTTCTTCTCTTTATCAAAGACATGACTGACATCGATTGCCAATTTTCGAGTGATTCTTTTTATGCTTTCCTTATTTCTTCTGCATTCTTCTAAAAGTCGAACTTCGTCACTTTGGCTTAACTCTTTTCTTTGCTTTTTCAATTTTTGCAGGACCAGGTCAAAGATGACCATATCGATATCATCTCCGCCAAGCTTTGATACACCTTCATGGGTGATCACATCATAGCTGTTGTTAGCCAGCTCAATAACAGTAGCATCGAATGTACCTCCACCCAGGTCATAAACTGCAACATATTTTTCGGGGCTTTGAGTCCCGGGCTTCTTTAAGCAACGGTGAGAGAACTCTATAGCAGTTGCAGTTGGCTCATTAAGCATGCCTTTGACAATAAAGCCTGCCTTCTTGAATGCCTCCATAGTAATATAGCGCTGGTTTGTATTGGCATTAGCTGGTGTTGCAATCATCACCTCGATAGGCTCATCCTTACCAATAATAAGAGTACTGTTGTTTTTGAGCATCTTTTTGACGTGCTCCAAAAAAAGAGCGGTCAGTTCAAGTACGGTAATATGAACATTTGGCGCAAGCTCGAAATCAAGATCAGGCGGATAATATCCAACCATACGTTTCAAAGAACGCATAAGGTACACGTTAGGATCATTTTCACAACAAACGGCATCCCATCCAAACTTAATGGAACCATCCTTTACGGCTATCAATGAAGGAATATACTCCATAAATTTGCCGTTGCAGTTAAACCGGCATACTGTATAGTCACCATCCTCTGAGCACGCGGCCACTGTACGCGAAGTCCCAAAATCGATTCCAATTATCATTGTATTCTCCCTATGCCCTTTTTTCCTTAATCGCCCTAATGCGATACATATTCTGTCGATCTTTTAATTTGATGATGTGCGAACATCGTGCCAAATTGCTGGCTTATGGATATCTTATTAGATTCCGGAAAGTTATGAAAACGGTTTCAAAATTCCGGTTCCGAAAAATGTTGGAAAATTGACGATTGATACCCCCGATAAACCTTTTCTTCCTTTGTTTATCTTAACATTCTGACCGAGAAAAATCAGGTGTCGCGCCTTGATTAGTGATTAACAAGCTTCGGTTAGTCATCGATAAAGATTTGACATCAATTTCATTTCGGTGGTGTCAAGTCCCGCCAATAGTTTTGACCTTTAATATTTTTCAATTGGGGTCAAAGGCAGACAGGCCCTCTAGTCAGATCGCGGCGCTTTTTTCTTGACAAACAGCAACACTATACCAAGCTTTTACTCGTTAAGCCAATTTTAGCCAAAGAAGGAGGATGCTCTATGAAGGCAGTACAAATTAGCAGTGCCGGCGGCGAATTTGAAATCGTGGATCGGAAGATCCCGACCCCCGGTCCGAATCAAGTACGTGTGAAAGTGGAAGCCTGTGGGATCTGCCACAGTGATGCGGTTGTCAAAGAGGGCCTCTTTCCCGGGATTGCATATCCCAGGGTACCCGGACATGAAGTCGCAGGAGTCATTGACGAGACGGGTCCCGGTGTCAGCTCGTGGGAAAAAGGTCAGCGTGTCGGGGTCGGCTGGCACGGCGGACATTGTTTCAAATGCGATTCCTGTCGTGCCGGCGACTTTATACTATGTGAAAATGCCAAGGTCTGCGGTATCACCTATGACGGCGGCTATCAAGAGTACATGGTGGCCGAGCAGGAAGCCCTGGCGCTGATTCCAGATGATCTGAATTCCGCAGAGGCCGCCCCTTTGCTGTGTGCGGGGATCACCACTTACAATTCCCTCAGAAATTCAGGCGCCCGCGGTGGCGATGTCGTGGCGGTTCAGGGAATAGGCGGTCTGGGACATCTGGCAGTTCAATTCGCCCAAAAACTTGGATACAAGACGGTGGCGTTATCGGGCGGCAAGGACAAGCAAACGTTGGCGGATAAATTAGGCGCACATTATTATGTCGATACGAACTCTGAAAATGCTGCCGAGGCGCTTCAAAAATTGGGAGGCGCGCGGGTGATCCTGGCCACGGCACCCAACAGTAAAGCCATCTCCGGTTTGGTCGGCGGTTTAGGCCCCAACGGGAAGCTGTTAATTGTCGCGGCAGCAGCAGAGCCGATAGAGGTATCGCCTTTGCAGCTCATTATGGGGCGCAGAACTATTGCCGGGTGGCCTTCCGGGCATGCCAGGGATTCCGAAGCCGCATTGCGCTTTAGCGCTCTATCCGGTGTGCATCCGATGATTGAAACCTACCCGCTGGAGCAGGTGGAGGCAGCCTATTCTCAAATGATCAACAACCGCGCGCGGTTTAGGGTGGTCTTAACCATGGCGGGTTAATCAGATGGAGCGGCAGGCCGCTGGATGGCAAGGGCGCGTTAAGTCCCGGCAGCCGTCCATTCGGATAAAATCGCTGATTATCAACCACGCCCCGCCGTGGCCATTTTTTTTGAAAACTACAGGACTAGTGGGGACGTTCGTGCAGAAAATTCATAAATTCCTGATGAGATCGTCAACATCGGGCTTGGCACCGCAGGCGACAAGCCGTGGCACACAGGGGTTAGTTGCACCTTAAAATCGGGCGACATGCGCACCGGAATAACCCAGTTCTCTGACTGCAATCCAGGATATTGAACCAGAAAGAAATTAGCCTGTTTTTTTCTCGCCGAAGGCGATGGGGTTCATTGGTTTTTGAATCTGTGTGCACCTGTGAGAATCTATGTCCAAGATTCAATTAGCCGGTCGATGAAATCGCAGCGATCCGTATTGTTAAAGACTATCTTTTTTCGTTCGATACTCCGCCCGATGGTATGGTGCAAAATACCGGTCGCATCTAATCTGGCTAATCCTGGCAAGGGCTATAAGTGCCGCCGGTCGGTTTTCAGGTAAAGCACATTCTGCACGAAGGTCCCTATTTTCTACAATAAATTCTCCATAGAATTTTGTATACGGGTACGAAAGTTATAAATTTATGGGCGTCACCAAGATCCTCCCAGGAATAATATGTTCTTTTGCACAGGCCCGTTTTCAGTGATTCTCTTAATCGGGCAATTTTGCAGGCAAAACCGGTCGATTAAGCCCGATTCAGAGCGGAATTTTCGCCATTTTTTATGCTATGTCAGTCACTTGGGGTGGCCCGACCCTCGGTCATCCGACCCCAGTTAGATTTTTAAAAAAAATGTCCAAAAAATGGGACGATGTGCTATTTACAAAATTATTAAAAAAGCTTATTATTAAAATATTATTTTAATAAAATGGAGGTGATAGGACATGGCAATGCTGAATGTTAAGCAGGTCAATAAGCAAGGTCAAATCTCTATCGGCAAAAAATACGCAGGCAAAAAAGTTCGAATCGATGAATATCCTGATGGTACAGTGGTTTTAGAACCCGTTGAGATCATTAGTGAATTTGAATTGAAGCTTTTTAAAAGCAAGTCCTTTCTGGACCGATTAAAAGCCTTCGACCGTTGGGAATCGAATAATCAACCGGCAGAATCGGACCTTTCCGCCCTGGAGCAAAAACTTGAAGATTGACCTGAATTTTCCGGATTTCCAAAAAGATCTTTTCAAACTCGAAAAAAAAGAACTCTATGCCCTAGTCAAGACCCTCAGGACCCTGTCAAAAATGGATTTCGATCAGCTTAGATCTTCATCGGGGCTAAACCTTGAGCAAATAAAAAAAACGAAAACGCGAAAAGGCAACCCCATATACTCAATTCGTATCACCCGCTCTTTCAGGGCCATCCTCTCAATTGATGGTGATTACCTGCGTTTTATTTCTCTTCATCCTGATCATGATTCAGCTTACAAGTGATAAAGCTACTACTGATCACCCAAAGCATACCAACAGTATTTCATATCAGCTCAGACAATCGCTTTAACGAATGCATCCCATCCAGGCCATTTACCGCTTTGGGCTTTTTTTCGCGCTTTGAATTGAATAGATCTTTAAACCGCCGGTAATTTGTCGATACAAACTCCTTTGAGGTGATGGACAAGTTTAATTGCCTGCCCATAAAAGCGTTTGCTGGTTGCAACGAATATAATCATATCTTCCGCCAATCAAAATTTTTTACGTTCTTATCCCACTGCGGAGTAAAATTAGGGTATGTCTGATCAACATTAGGAATTACAAAGCAGATTAACCCCGGTTGGCAGGTAGCGTCAATAATTATAAATAGAGATGCGCCGCCTTTCTTTGCCCTTAAAACCACTTTTTTGCCATCAAAAAGGCGTTTGTTCTAAGACGCTAAACGACCCCTTGTTTTACATTTATTTCTCTGATTTCCAATAAGTTGATTTGGTCCGACAGTAAACATTCAGAATTATGCGCTTCAAGTCTCGAAGACACAACCCTGAGCGTTGTGCCCCGGATTCGTCATAGCGATACCCAGCAGGTGCATCACCTTTTAGAGGCGTATTTATCAGGATAAATTTTTAGGCGCAGGCGTGCAAAGCGCTAGAGCTTTTTTCGAAAGCCGTTGAGCTGGATGATATGCCGTTGCTCTTGTCGAATAATGCGATCAAGCTTGTCCTTCCCATAGTCAGGCGGAACAAAATCTTTCAAACCTAAATAAAACAGGATGGATTCCTTTTCCAGCCCGATAGCAATATCGATTATCTCCTGAATGGATTCATCCCCGGTCAGCGCATCAGCGGCTTTTGGACTGCCCTCTCCACCGTGGGTGTCGGCCATGGCGGCCAGGTATTGAGCAGTTTCTTGGTTGGGGTCGAATACTGTAGCCTGTTTCTCGTGCGGCTTGAGATCTTTTCTCATTTTTTCAAAGGTCATCTGATGATGATCTTCCATATCCGCCAGCTGTTCCAGGAAAGTACGGTTGCTATCATCGGACTGGCTCGCAGCGGCTTTGCGGTAAAAGCTTGCGCCGTTGGCTTCAATTCGGATGGCAACCTCAAAAATCTCGTCCGCAGTAAAATTATAGTCCATTTTTTTCTCCTGTTCTATCGCGATTCATTGGGTGTTTACAGTCGGTTTACAGTTTTTGTATGGTTCTACTATGTTGCCAATTGAACGTCAATGTAACAGTTTAGTCCATATCAAATCATATGTGTCCGGGCGGTTTTGATCGAAAAGGCAGGCAATTTAAATACGAGTTTAAAATAGCTACATCGGGGTCATTGAATTACAAGCTAGTTCGTTTAGTCAACACCGTACCAAAGTTTCCCCAAATATTTATTTTAACAGAGACACGAACGTTAGAAGGAAAGGATTTGAAATTGCTCGGCTTAGTTGAGGCGTGTACCAATTCTTAATTTTAAGATTGCCTATTTGAACGTTTAGCCAACCACTTCTGAAATGACTGCTGGGATTCACCAGATGGTCTTCCTGCCAATAGTCCTTCTACACTAATGTCTTCATCGATATTTTCCCAATGGATTCCATGTCCTTTACCAATCAATCGCCAATTACTTCGTTCCTGTTTGGAGGCATGCAAAAGTCTCGGAAACCAGGCAATTGGAACCGAAATGCTTCGTCCATCGCTAAGATCGACATTCAGTGTGTCATCTGTTAAAGATACGTTAAGTGCTTCGGGTACTCTAATTTCAACGGCCAAAGTATTCATGCCATTCCTCCCAAAAATGGACGTGATGCTCCTCTACTAATTGATGAATTCGATTTATTTCTCTTCTTGTGAATCCTCCGCTACTTTGCAATCTAATGGGAATGAGTCAGAATTTTGCCACATTATCATCCCGCTCAACATGGATATGTTCCGGTTCGTTCCGGTCACCAGCGTAAAAGAAAAAGCGGTAAAGACCAATTCTAAAAATTGTCGGTATAATTTCCTAAGGTATCTACCAATTGATATTCATCTATGGGCATATGATTCGATCACAGGTTAATATCATATTTGAACATTGTAAAGGGCTGATATTTATCAGGTGATCTCAGAACGTCGCTTCAACGAGTATACGCCCTCAAGCCCCTTGATCGGTTTGGTTTTTTTTTGTTTTTGGAGTGAAATAGATGTCGAAAGCGGCGATAATTCTCGGGACGATCGACTATGATGCCGGCCCGCAGCGGGTTCAGATCGATATATGCCAGGCAGTTGATCAGCGTTTCATTTTTGTCGACGATCACGCTTTTGAACCGGTCCCCCCAAAAATATCCCCGGCGGTTGTGAAGCCGGTTGTAGTACCGGGCAAAGCCAACCTTGATTTCCCGCACGAACTCAGAAAGGCTTGACAGCTTATCCCGCCAATAGGGGATTTGACCTTCAGCAAACTCCCGGCTATCGCCATAAAATGTTTCAAATCGTTTTTGAATCTCCTCATCCGTAAAATGATCTTCCGGGATCATTTTCACCAGCAAATGAAAATATGATTGCCCATCAGGCAAAAGCCTGAGATTTCGGTAAGATACAGCGCTGAAAACCGTTTGATCAGATCCAGCATGAAGTCCTTTTCAACATCCTTTAACGGGAATCCATCCAGAGCAGTGCGGGACATAAAATGATATACGGCTTTTTGCTCAGCTATTATCAAGCGTGAGGTTCTGGGCATATTCAACCTCCTTTTTCGATATTTCCCCGAATCCTTAGATCAATTTATATTAAACAATTAATAGTGTCATGTATAATTTACCTCTCTTTTTCTCCTGCTGTTGATGCCGTCAACCGCTGAACGTCCGACAAATCGGAGCAGACGCCGGATGGTCTCCAGTTCATCAACGACAAAATTTCGTATAAAAAATGCGGAGACCACCTATTGCAATTTACTGCATCTGGCTATAACTTTGTATAGAAATAATTGGAGCAGGGACACGAGACTGAATTGGTGTCAATGCCTCTGAAAAGCTCAAACAAAGGAAAATAGACAATGAATAATATCAATAAAATGTCGCCATCAGAAGAGAGAAAACGCATGACTGAAACTGCCGCCTATTATCTGGCAGAAAAAAGGGAATTTTCCAATGGTGACCCGGTTAAGGATTGGCTCGAAGCCGAAAAGCAAATCGGCGCAACATTTATAGTCCCGGATGAATCAGATTCCAGCAAGCAAGAACGTGCGGCCTACCAGAGGATGCGCGCTGAGTTTAAAAAGATCCTGGCCGGCGCTCAGGATACGATCAACGCCGACACGATCAAGCAGGCCTTCGACCGGGCGAGCAGAGAGCTCAGGGAACTGGGAGAATTTGTCCCCGAGACGATTGACCGGGCCGGAAAAAGACTCAAGCAGGAGGTGGCCGCTGCAGTTGAAAAAATAGGTCCGCGGTGGGGTAACTTTTCTGAGAAGGGCCATGGACTTTTTGAGATCTGGAAGGACAAAGGGGGTCAGTTTGTCAACCAGGCCCACACTGCGTTAAACAGCTGGGTGAATCGCTATCGTGCCAAAAACGGAAAGAAAAAAATAGAATCTTAAATCATCTTGCCTGACATGGCGCTTGAGGGTTCGACCGGATTTGGCTTTCGTACATTGCTTTTTAAGTTGGCAACGGTTACAGGTACCTGCAGCAGCAACGTATTCAAAGTGTTGACGTTTTTTATAGAATCTTCGCTTTTTCAGCGTTTGACCGGCCGGACAGGTAAAGGTGTCTGTATCAGCATCGCAGCTAAACGCTTCTTTAGGGAAAATCCCTTTTTTCGTGCCAGTGCCTTTTTGAGTCTGCTCCAGCGATGAAAAATGGGCCTTAATGTCTCGATCCTGGCAGGCCAGATAGTTTTCGATGCTCCCGTATTTGCTGTCGGCTACCACAGTTTCAACTGCGGTCTCGGTGTTTTTTTCATGAGTGTCGACTAACGATTCTAAGCGGTGACATTGCCAGACGATACGCTCAAAAAAAGGTTTTAAAGGCATCAACACCCCAGCGGGCTCGGGCCTTGGAAAGCACGGGTAACAATATCAAATTTCATCCACAATTAAGTGGAATCCCAGCGATTCGGATTTAGCTGGGCACGAGCAAGCGGTTGTTCTGCGATCATATTATCATTGTGAAGCCCATTTTAGTTGAAGCTTTTTTTGTGAATGCGCGCAGTCTTGCAAGTATAAGTTGATAAGATTTTGATATGGGACTCCGGTTTCATCAGCTAAATTCTTAAAATAATCGATGACATCGACACCAAGCCGGAGCGTCACCTGTTTTTTAAGGTGTTTGGCGTAAGGATTCTTTACAGATTTCAGGTTTCTACAGCAATGTCTGGAATATCTGTCTTGGTTCAGCGTGAATTGGAGGATTCCATTTTCAAATTAAGCTACAGTTGAACAAAATAAGGGAGTAAGCAAGACAATGATGGCAAAAATGACCTCGAAGAATCAGATCACCATCCCCAAAAAAATTGTGGAACAGATACCAGAAACCAGATATTTTGACGTCGAACTCAAAGACGGACTCATTGTGTTGAAACCGATGCAATTCTATGAAACGGATCTGGACAAAATTCGCTCCAAAATGAAGGGGCTCGGTCTAAAACCCGACAGTGTTCGAGAAGCGGTTAAGTGGGCGCGATCGAAATGATTCCGGTTGTTATCGATACCAATGTTTTTGTGTCCGCTCTTCTTTTCGGCGGAACACCCGGCAAACTCATATCGCTTTGGAAATCAGGAAAAATTCGGCCCCCCTTGACTTCAGAAATCCTGACCGAAATTTTGCGAGTACTTGCTTATCCAAAATTCAAACTGACCGAAAACGAAATCCAATACCTTCTTTATGAAGAGATTTTGCCCTTTTGCAGTGGGGCATTGCCTTCCTCAATCGTCTTAAATTTCAGTCAACTCCTCAGCTGCAGTATAGGGAATTATTTCCCCTGGGCTCCTGCTCTTCCAAACCTCCTCACGATGTGAGGCATCATAAACCATTTGCTTGTCTGGGAAAGTGACTGCAACCCTAACTATTACGCTCTTTTCTTCATCAGTTAAAGGTTCAGCCTCACCCTCGTCAACCTCTATGATTAATTCTACTAAATCATTATAATTGTTTAACTGTGGTCCATACGGCAATGCAGCATATGTCGATCCAGTAATGCTCCTTCCCAGCTTCTTAAAGGACAGCATATCTGTGTACCACAAATATTTAGCTGCGAATAACAACTTATCTCCCGGTTCAAGCAGGGTTGTGCCAACCACTCGCTCCAACGCCTTGAGCACCAATTTAATTCTCGGAGTATTATTTACCTGTCTCTTTTTACTTTGCTGGCGAAAAAATAGGTGATCTCGGCTGGCAAGTACCGCCAACAATTATAAGTCGAGATGTGATCCCTAACTTTTTCCTTAAAGCCCTTTTTTGCCATCAAAAAGGCGGTTCTAAGACGCTAAACGACCCCTTGTTTCACATCTATTTCTTTGATTTTAAATAAGTTGATTTGGTCCGACAAGAATTCCAGGTCAAGTCGAAAAGAAGCCGGCGGCGAGCGGCCTGTTGCCCGAGGTCCTGAAGCCCCTGCGGCAGGGATTGAGGGGGCCGTCGATAAGCTGCAGGAAGTCCTGGAGCAGCTCGAACGCATTGAATCTGAGGCCGGCCGAACAGCACCCTAAAGGCTGTGTGTAATCAGTATTTCAATTAAGCCCAAATTTTTGGAAATTCCTTCCGCTTGAAACGACCGGGGCTCATGCTTTAAATTCGGCGCTCTGCCCATATTATTATTCTTGATATATTACCCGGCCATCCATTACCGTAAAAATAACTCTGGTCTTTAGAATATCCTCTGCTTCCTTTTCAAATGGATTGCGGTCTAGCACGGCAATATCAGCAAATTTTCCTGGCCCTAAAGTTCCTAATTCATTTTCCCTATGCAGCGCATATGCCGAACCATAAGTGTAAGCTTTTATCGCCTGATATAATGAAAGTTTCTGCTCGGGGATCCAGCCTCCTTGAGGATTGCCGTCATTATGAATCCTGGTAACGGCTCTATATAACTCGAGCATGGGGTTCATATCGACAACTGGAAAATCACTTCCTAACGCGAGGTGGGCGTTATTTTCTAAAAGTGTTTTGTTAGGCCATGAATATTGTTCACGCTCTTCACCCAAACGTTGTCTGTAGGGGTTTTTACTAAATTGCTCGGTGATCGCCAGATGTTCAGGCTGTATGGAGGCAATTACGCCGAGCTCGCTGAATCGCTTTGCATCATCGGGATGGATGTTTTCAATATGCTCAATGGAATGTCTTGAATCTCGATTACCATTTAAATTTCCCGCTTCTTCAAAAAAGTCCAACCCAAGACGAACCGCTCCATCACCACATGCATGCAACCTTACCTTATACCCATTTTTATCCGCCGCACATATCCAGTCCTTAGCGACGTCGATAGGAATAAGGGTTGTGCCTTTTGATTCTGGCTTATCTTCGTATGGATCCAACATTAATGCAGTATATGTCGTAGCCACACCGTCCAAAAAGCTTTTCAGTGCTGAGAATCGCAATTTGTCCGATTTATAGATCTGTCTGAATTTTTGAGCTCGAGACAGGTCATCGCCCAGCCCTAAAACCATATGGATTCTGGTGGTTAGCTGATTCCCCATTTCAAATTCATGATAAACTTCAGGAAGCCCCAGCTCCATGCCGGGCAGAGGCATCATATCGCTTACTGATGTCACTCCCAATCGAGCTGCTTTTTGTAAAAAACGCTCAAAGATTTCCTTTTTCCTTTCCTCTTTCAAATTAAACGCATAATCGCTTACCAAGCCCATGGCAGTCTCATACAAAAAGCCCGTAGGGTTGCCATGGGAATCCCTTTCGATTTTGCCATAGGGAGGATCAGGCGTATTTGCCGCTATGCCGCATATCTTTAAAGCTTTGCTGTTGACCCAGGCTCCATGCAGTTCCGCGTTTATCAGAAACACCGGCTTATCTGGCAGATGATAGTCCAGAGAAAACTTGGTCGGCAATTGGCACTCTTCCCAAAATACATGATACCATCCGAAGCCTATAATCCAATCCTCATCCGGATTTTCTTTTGCAAATTTATTTACAAGTAAAGCAGCTTCCTGCTCAGATTTTGCATCATGCAAGTTGACACTTTCTTCAGATAGACTGCCACAGAAGATGTGAACATGGTTGTCATTGAAGCCCGGCATTATCAATTTATCGTTGAATTGATAATGTCTAGTTTTTTTTGTAACAAGCTGATTTATTTCCTCCAGGCTTCCAATTTTTATTATTCTATTTTTTGAAATAGCAACTGCACCATTTGTAATTTTAGCGTTTATGCCGTCAAAGATGCAATCGCCTGCTACTACGATGTCTGCTGCAGTGTCATTTGCTGCATTCATAGTAATTTCTCCCTTGTGAAATTCGCACCCAATCAATATTAATTTTTGATATCCCTGAAATAAGGTCATTATTTCACAAGATTCTTAACGGCCGCTTTAAAAACTCTGGTGTGAAGGTCAACATCGTTTTCCCTTGTTGAAGGGGACATTAAGGCCATATTATGGAAGGGTGTCATTAAGATGCCATTATTGATCGCATATAGATGCATATATTTATCCAGGTCGATGTCTATCGCTGCAGCAGCTTCGCCTCCGTTATGTGCAGGTTTCGGCCTGAACCAGTACTCGGTTCTCGTCCCCAGCCGGGTCACATTCCATGGCAAATCATATTTCCGGATTACTGACGCTACGCCATCGACAAAACGTTTGGCCAAAAGAATCATTCCAGCAAACGTGCTTTGAGTTAGATTTTTTTCCAACGTAGCCCTCATCGCCGCAATGGAAAGCGCATTGCCTGACAGAGTTCCTCCAATGCCGCTCGTATCAGAGTCCTCTACAGAGCATTTTTCCACCATCCTCGCGGCAATTTTTTCAGTAAAGCCATACGTCGCGGCAGGCACCCCGCTTGCAATCGGTTTTCCAATTGTCAGAATATCAGGCTTAAGACCATGCGCTTTGGTAAATCCCCCAGGCCCGCAGCAAATTGTATGGGTTTCATCAATAATTAAGATAGTATCAGTTTCGTATGTAATTTGACGTAATGCATCGTGAAAATCCGGATCAGGGTGAACTATTCCAATATTTGTCAGGGCCGGCTCAGTAAGAACACATGCAAACTCCTTTGATGCCAACTCCATGTTTAATGCATCTATATCGTTAAATTCAATCACACGCGTTGTTTCTGCCGGGTTAATGGGAGGCCCGATATTCCCTTTTCTGGCAACCGGTTTTCCATGCTCTATGGTTATCAGGGTCTCGTCCACTGATCCATGATAGCACCAGTTGAATACGAGTATTTTCTTTCTCCCAGTTATATGCCTTGCTAGACGGATAGCAAATCTATTTGCATCCGTCGCACTGAGCGCAATTTGCCAGAAAGGCAGCAAAAAGCGCTTCTGCAATTCCCTGGTTACCCAAATGCTGTCCTCTGTAGGACACATGAAAGTAATGCCTTTTTTAAGTTGTCTTATTATGTCCTCAATTACATCCGGCGGTGAATGACCCGTCATTGCACCGGTATCGCCTAAACAAAAGTCGACATACCGATTTCCATCGACATCAATTAATCGATTGCCATTGGCTTCCTCGATAAAAATAGGATGCGAACTGGCCCATTTGCTCATCCAGTTCATCGGGACTCCATGGGGCATGCTTATTTTAGCCATTTCTGAAAGTTCGGATGACTTTTTATGAGATTCGAGGAATCGGGCATTCTCGTACCGAATTAAACGATGAAGATGGTCTCTATCAATATTAAACATTGAGCCTCCACATCTGAAAATGACCTAATCTATGCGTGTTCTGCGGCTGAAAATAAAATTTATAAAACCATCGATTTCATAACCTCTTAAATTACTTTATCGCTCTTGCGTAAGTATCCTCTCTCCGATAACAAGATCCTCCGGAAGTATTTTTGCCGCAGGTAGCCTTAAAACCAAATTTTTTAATACAGGCCTTTTAGCAAAAACGCTCTGAAATATCGGCTTCGCTTCCTGCAGTCGATTACAAGCAGCAAGTGCGACGGCATGCCAGAACCTAGCTTCCAGATTGTCTGTCAAAATATCGGCGGCTTGCGAGTAATCGTCAATTGCTTCTTCGAATTTCCCCTTGGTGCAGTGAATATCTCCGGAATTCATTAAACGATAGCCTCTGGCAACATTTAAGATTCTTTTGAGCTCCTTTAATGGTTGATTGTGATCGTCTATTCTCAAATCGAAAAAAACATCAGAATAATAATCGCCTGTATTTTTAATGTTCACAACCTTAAGCGCTGCAGACTGCTGCCCTCTAATATCCCCGCCCGCCATTTCAGCAGCTTCCAAAGCACTCAGCAGACGATCAGCCAAATCTCCCTTGCTGGCAATAAACCTTTCTTCCATAGCGTTGCAGACTAAATCGTTTTCCATCATATTCGCCTGGGCTGAATACGATTCCCCTACAATGTGTTCAGCATAACCAATGCACGCTGGCCCGGTATATGTCGCAATATCACCCTGCTTGTCCACCATAGAAATTTGTCGAGATTCATAAGCAGGATCTTTAGATAATAGTTCTTCCAAGACATTTGATGCAGATTTTCCAGCTTTTAGCATTCCAATGCCGGTTTTTCCGTATGACGGTTCAATAAATGCTTGAGTTACTACAGCCCCGATACCTGCCTCAGCCCATAATATAGATGCTCCGACGCTGAACCAATGAGACTGAACAGCACCTCCAATTTCACCCAACGACTTATCATATGCTATTATGGAATATGTGCCGGCATTTCTCATGATTTCACGCTGTGCCGTCTATATAGGATTATTTATAAGTTGGATTTGCCGGAAAGCGCTACGGGTGACGCCACTGGCCAGCGGTAAGTTCAGAACCACGGATTTAAGGTATGTTTGTGCGAAAATATTTTTATCTATGCCGCTATTTTTCGAAAAATTTTCCTTTAGAAAGCCCCTCCGTATAGCAAGGAAAATTCAAGGGCGCGTTTTGAAGTTCTCTTAGTGGATGGCAAAGGCCTAAAGTTCCCATCCGCCGCGTCCTTTTCACATGATTGAAATCGATTATTTCTGTTAATATAGCCTCTTCTGCGGCACCGGATGTCTGCAAAACTCTTCCATCTGGATCTATGAAAATAGATTTTCCGTTGCCGCCGCTTGAAACGCCGTTAATGCTGATAAAATACAGCTGGTTGAAGGCCGCATGCGCCTGGCTCAGTGTTAGCTCAATGACTCTATCCGAGGTCGTCGTCATCGTAGGATGAATTATAACTTCTGCTCCCATCCAGGACAATGTCCGAATGACTTCAGGAAACCATTGATCATAACAGATGGCTATCCCGAAACGCCCACGCTCAGGAATATCGAATATGCAGAATTCATCCCCTCTGTCATTTGTTTCGATAGGACGCCAGGGAAACATTTTTCGATATTTAGCTACAATTTCACCTTCCGGTGATATGACTACGGCTGTATTGAATATTTTTTCACCTGACTTTTCAAAAAGTGACCCCGGTATAATCCATTTGTTGAACTTTTGAGCAGTTTCGCAAAATTTTTCAGTCGCCGGGCCTGGAATAGTTTCGGCGCTGCTTATATCGAAACCAGAAATACAAAGTTCACTGAAAACAACTAGGTCTACCCACGGAAAATTTTGGTTTGCGTTCTCGATCATCGCGATCATCCGATCGCTGTTATCAGTACCCTTTTTTACGTTTAATTGAATTCCGGCGATACCCAGTGTATTTTCCATGTATATCTCCTCTATTAATTCATCACTTGACTTTCTTTACTGTAATGAACCTTTTATTCCCGCCCTCCATGTGCGGAGCTTTTCAAGGTAATTAATTGAGCCCAGAATACCATTGGGCAGATAAATTATGGTCAATATAACGAAAACCCCCAGTACAATGAGTCGATAGCTCATTAGAGGGCGCATTGCTTCAAAGGTTATCGTTATAATGAAAGCTCCTATAGCAGCTCCCGGAAACCTTCCTATGCCTCCAAGCAGTACCATAATTAAGGCTTTGACAAAAAAGTCGAGGCCCAGCATCCTCGATGAAATTACAGCTACATAGTAAGCGTAGAAGGCTCCCATTACCCCGGTGATAAATGCTGATAAACTAAAGACGATTAACTTGTATTTGAACTGATTGATTCCTACTGCCTGGGCCAGTTGTTCAGCATCTCTCAATGCAACAAAAGCGCGTCCGATTGGCGAGTGGATGATTTTATAAATAAAAAACAAAAACAGCAAAAATAATCCCAGTCCAAGATAATACCAGGGCAGAATGATGTTCCGCGGAAATTCATAGCCCATAATGGTGAAAGCCGGTATATTCCATAAAAATCCACCACTTTCGATGCCGATGGCTTCCCCTCGAAAAACCAATGCACCCAAAAGCATGTGCAAGGCGTAGGTTACAAGGGCAATATATTCTCCTTTTAACCTTAAGCTGGGCAACCCGATCAGGAAACCGACAATGGCGGAGACTAGCCCACCGAGAAAGAGCCCGATCCAGGGAGATACGCCTAACTGCAGCGTAAAAAGACCAGCTGCGAATGCCCCAATTGTGAAGAATGCAATCTGGCCGAAGCTGAAAATGCCGGCGTACCCCATAATTAAGTTCCATGCTTCGGCGGTGATCCCCCAAATAAAGATCAACACGAAGAAATGCATTATATAGTTACTGTTTAATGTAAATCCCGGCACCATAAACAGAACTAACACTGCCAGTCCAGTTAACACCCAATTTTTAGAATACTTTGTCGACGGCATACTGTTTATTCCCATATTCCGAATAATCCCTTTGGTCTGAATATTAGAATGATGATCAGCACAACGAACCATACCGGCATTACCCAAACAGTACTTATATATAGCACGACCATGGCTTCGATTATTCCCAAAATAAAAGCAGCACACACTGTGCCTTTGAAACTGCCTAATCCTCCAAGAAATACTATGATAAAGGATTTAATGTACGGTGTCCAACCGCCCATCGGTGAGATGAAATATTTTGGAGCAAGCAAGATACCGGCAATACCGGCTAAAACAGCGGATATGCCAAGTGAATAGCCAAAAATCTTATCGGAATAAATTCCAACGATATTGGCACCATCTAAATCCTGGGCGACAGCGCGCATAGCCGTCCCCTGCCGTGTTTTGTTCAAAAACAGGGTAAGTGATGAAATTATAACAATCGCAATAAAAAAAATTGCAGCATCATTATGGCCTATGGCAAAATGGCCCAAATGGAAAGTGCCTTCGAATAATGGAGGAATTGTTTTTGATAAGGGACCAAATACGACAAGCGCCGTTGTGTCGAGTACCAAAGCAGAGGCGAGAGTGGTGAGCATTACGATTATCAACCACTTGGAAGATTTTCTCAATGGCCTGACAACAATCTTCTCAAAAACCCAACCGATTAAAAACAGAGCAGGAATGACGATTACAAAAATGATAAAGTGACTTACCTGCTTTCCAAAAATATGAACTATAGTCCAGGCTATATAGGCTCCCCAGGTAAAAAATGAGCCATGCGCGAAATTAAAAGTCCTTGTTATACCGAAAACTAGAGATAAGCCTAACGCTATTAGGGCATATACTGAACCTATTGTAACTCCATCTATCAAGCCCGAAATTAATTGAAAGATCCAAGAATCCATTAATATTTGGTCTCCTTAGCTCACTTTTAGTCTCAACCCAAATTATGTCCCTAAGAAAACCTCTCGAATATGTTTATCTTCTAAGGCTTCCTCTTTTGTACCGGTAAAAACCATCTTACCATCTTCTATAACGTAGATTATGTCTGCGTATTCGGCTGCAACCGAGGAACTTTGTTCAACCAGGAGGATACTAGCACCCTTTTGCCTGATTCCCTCAATTTTTTTAAAAACTTCCATTCGCAAATTTGGAGCCAACCCCAATGAAGGTTCGTCTATGGCCAAAAAATCCGGATTGGACATCAATCCTCTGGCTATGGCAAGCATACGCGCTTCTCCGCCGCTGAGGGACGATGCGACATTCTTTTTCAAAACATTCAATTTGGGAAACAGTTCAAAAACGAAATCAAGATTTTCTTTTTCTTTCACTCTGGCTCTCTTGTTATACGCGCCCATCATCAAATTATCCGAGACACTCATATCCGGGAATAGATGCCTATCCTCAGCTATATACACGAGACCCATTTCGACGATTTTTTGAACAGGCAAATTATGAATATTTTGGCCGTTGTATACTATGGAGCCGGACTGCGGATTCTGAAGTCCGCAAATAGTTTTTAAAAGTGTACTTTTCCCGTGTCCATTGGGTCCGATTATCAAGACAAACATCCCATCACTGACTTCAAAAGAAATATTTGTCAGTATAGGCACTTCACCATAAGCAAAATTCAAATCATCTACCTTTAACATACTCTTTCCCTAGATAGACCTCTATGACTTTCTCATTATTTGCCACTTGGGATGGAGGACCGATAGCAATCAGTTCTCCATTGTTTAATATCATCAGTCTATGCGAAATTCCCATTAAAACCCGCATGAGATGCTCTATTACGATGATCGTAACGCTATATTTCTCGTTTATTTTTTTAAACAGCTTTATACTGTCCATAACTTCGGTCGGATTTAAGCCGCTAGCCGGTTCATCGAGTAAAAGAAGTTTCGGTTTAGTCGCCAACACAGTACCCAACATGGTCAGCTTTTTGTCGAAGAGTCTCAGGTGCTGCGCTTCAACATTGGCTTTCCCCTGAAGGCCTACAAATTCTATTATTTCATCTACCAAACCGCTTCGATCTTCATCACCGGCATATCCGAAATGAGCTCCGGTTTCGATATTCTGGTGGACCGTAAAAGAGGAGAAAACCATTGGCAATTGAAAGGTCCTCGCAATCCCCATTTTGCAAATACGATGGGGTCTCATACCATTAATCTGCACGCCATTGAAAATGATCTTGCCGTTGCACGGATAAACTCCCGCTATAACGTTAAAAAGCGTCGTTTTCCCAGCTCCATTCGGACCTGCAATCCCAAAAACCTCTCCTTTCTCTACTTCAAAGGAAAGATCGCTGATTGCAGCTAAGTTTCCAAAGTATTTTGTTACATTCCTGTTTTCTAAAAATGCCATAGCCTCTATCGCCTTACTCAAATCTTAGACAATGGACGCGTAGAGAAAATGCGCCTCCATTGTCAAGAAATCAGAAATGGTGAATTCAGATTATTTTATCCAGCTCGGCTTGACAAACTCGCCCTGTTTCCACTTTTCCGGATAAAGTTGTACGTCTTTCCCATTTTGAACTTGAAAGAATGGCGCGGGTATAAACTCGTCGCCGCTTATTATAGTATTGGTTTCTTTCGGATACACGTACTTTCCACAAAGGCCCTCATAAGGGGTGTTGCTGATATAGTCTGCTATTGCCTTATAATCATCGACTTTGCCGACCTTGTTCACTGCTTCTACCCAGAAATGCATCATATCCCATATTCCAGCCGGATATGATATTCCCCAAGTGGCCTCGCCAAATCTTTTAATAAATTTCTCTTTAAAAGCGTCAGCCTCTGGCCCAGGTAAAATTCCCAACAGCGTATTCCACAACACACCATTTGCGAACTTGCCCCCCAACTGAATAAACTCCGGTGCTGCTGGACAATACGGCATATGTATCAGTGATTGAGTGGGAGCTTTATGAAATTGAGTAAGAAACGCAGCCTCTGCTGTAGGTGACAGTGTTATCATCATTATTATAGCGGGGTTGTTTGACCTTATTTTGGTGAGTATGCCTCCCCACTCAACATTTCCCACCGACACTGTGTCTTTGCCGACAATTTCCCAGCCCTCTTTTTTTGCCAACATTTCATATTCATCGGCAATAACATGGGACCAGTGGTCATCTTCGTTGATTATATAAACCTTCTTGTTCGGATAAGTGTATGGCAGGGTCATCATCTTCTCCCAGCCCTGTCGGGAATATTCCTCCTCGGTCGAAAAATATTGAAAAAAATTCCAGTACTTATCAGGTTTTTCCTGGTATGCTTTTATCGACAAACTTGATGCTGCACCGGCAAAATACGGCACATCAAATCTACCATAAGCCTTTACGTCCACCCCGTAATCGATCCAAGATGTAATTACGAGATCAACACCTTTGCCCATGACTAGATCCTGGGCCGACGCCATGACTTTTTCCGGCATAACGTCTTCAACATCATAATAGTAAAGCTCTAATTTTCTTCCTAAAACACCACCATTTGCATTGATGTCCTCGGTTGCGAAAATAATTGACTGTTTTCCGATCAATCCATCGTGCGCGTATGGGCCGCTCAGTGGTAAAGGCACTCCGATCTTAATGGGCTTTTCTGCCCATGAAACTGAAAATAGACAAAAAATAGCTGCCAGTAAAATAAAAATGAATAAAGCTCGACTAATCTTTTTCATCCCATCCCTCCTTTTGTTGTTTGTTTGGTGCAATAGCGTTTCCGAATCCAGCAAAATCCAGCTGTCAAATTTTTCCCGCTGCAAATACTTGACCATCAAAGCTTGCAAAATATATTGTTCCGTCAGGGCCTATCGCCGGAGACGAATAAATACGGTGCGATGCAGGCACTGTCCATTTCAGTTCTCCGTTTGATTTCAGAGCATACAGATTGTGGTCTATAGACCCAAAATAAATTGTACCGTCTGAATCAATTGCAGGAGAGGAATAAATGAACTGTTTGGATATGTTCGAAACCCAACTTATTTTGCCGTCAGGATCGATTGCATAAAATTTTCTATCCCAGCTGCCCACATAGATTGTACCGTCTTTGCCAATTGCAGGAGATGAGGTAACCTCACGCCCAAGCAGGATTTTCCAGCGAATTTTGCCTGATTTCTCGACTGCGAAGAACTCTCTTTTGTAGGAACCGAAATATATCGTTCCACTCTCTGAAATTGCCGGGGACGAATATACCATTCCGCTGGTCTTAATCTTCCATTCTAAATTCCCGTATTTTGTAACGGCATAGAAAAAATGATCATCGGATCCGAAATATACAGTGCCGTCCAGCCCGATGGCAGGTGTTGAAAAAATCCAGCCGTCCGTAGGAAACGTCCAATTAACCTTGCCGTCTTTTTGAATGGAATAAAGCTCGCCGGTCTCAGAACCGATATAAATTGTTCCCTGCCGGCTAATAACAGGAGAGGCTGCGATACGCCCACCGGTATAAATATTCCAGTTCTTCTTTCCGTTTGGATCAATGGAATAGATATTTCCATCCCAGGAGCCGATGTAAATATTGCCGTCGGAATCGACAGCCGGTGAGCCTGAAATAATATCTCCGGAATTGAAACTCCATTTTATCTTGCCTTCGGAAGAAATAGCATAGAGATTATGGTCCCATGATCCGATATATAATGTGCCATCCTCTGCGATTACCGGCGAGGAAGTAATTTCTAAATCCGTTTTGACCGACCACTTAATGGCCGCATTTGCGGGCCCTTTGAAGGGAGACCTGCCATTATGGTCGACCGAATGACCGCGCATCGGCCATGGCGACCAAACCTTTTCCTGATTGAACTGATTTGGAGAAGTTGTAGCGGCGAAATAACATCCGGCCGAAAAATAAAATATCAGGCATAAAATAGGAAACAATTTATGCTTCGGTGAATTTGTCATCAATCTATCATCTCGCGAATTAAATTATATGTTGAATTTGGATTCAGGAAGTATTTGTCCTCCGTCGACCACGATAGTAGTGCCTGTTATCCATTCTGCTGCATCGGAGGCCAAGAAAAGCATGGCATGAGCGATATCCTGCGGTGTTCCCAATCTTCCCAGCGGAATAGATTCCTCCATGCCTTTGACATGTTCTTCTCCGAGTGTCATGAGGGTCTCTGTAAGAATATTACCCGGTTCGACGCCATTGACTGTAATATTGTATTTTGCTAATTCGAGCGCGGCAGAGCGGATAAAGCCGTTAATTCCAGCCTTCGTCGCGGCATAATGGGTCTGACCATGAATAGCTGTGCGCGGGCCGGTTATCGAGGAGGTAATAATGATGCGGCCATATTTCTGAGAAATCATTTGAGGCAGACATGCTTTGACGGAAAGAAAAGTCCCCTTCAGGTTTACATCATTGATATGCTCCCATTCTTTCTCCGTCAGCTCCTCCAGCTTTTTGCTCGGAAAATATATACCGGCATTTTGACACAAGATATCAATTCTGCCATACGCGTCGATTGCAGCGCGTGCCATTTCCAACACATCGGAATTTTTGCTGATATCCGCTTGAACAAAAATCGCTTTACCACCGGAATCGGCTATATTTTTAGTCGTCTTATTGCCTGCCTCCCGGCTTCTATTTACGACTACGACCTTAGCCCCTTCCTTTGCAAAAACGGTTGCTATTCCCTTTCCTATGCCTCTACCTGCACCTGTAACAATAGCGACCTTATCCTTGATATTGATGCTCAATCCGGACCTCCGTCTGATTTGAACCGACGTCGATTAGAGTTGATATATGTTACCAGTTTGCTTTATCATAAAATATCATCTTAAAGACCAATGCGGTTTAAGTGAAAAGATATGTTTCGGCTTAAAGAATGGATATGTGTAAATTTGCGCACAAATTGAAATTATATCATCCCTGCGATGTTTCTTCGAAATTTAGTTAGTCCAACATGCTGCACCATGTCAATATATTTTTTTAAATCGCTTATGACTTCTTGAAATGCTGTTTCGCTATGAAGTCTTTAATAATGCTTAAAGCCGAAGGTAAAATCACTGATGTCGTCATCGAGAACATGATAAATTGGCATCACAGCGGATTCAACGCGTATTGCGGCAATGCTATCTGGCCGCACAATGAAGAAAGCCTGGAAAATCTGGCGCGCGGAACTTGTCCGCCGCAGGAGGATTATCCGAGCGTCTTTTTCTCAAGAGCGCATGACATATATTGCGCCTGATAAATCAGCCAAGGCCGTGGCCAAAGTCTTATACGAATCTAAAAGATGGAAAGGCAACCAAAACTTTTGATGCCCTGGATTGGCTGGCGCAATTGACAACCCATATCCCGAACCATGGCGAGCAGATGGTTCGTTATTATGGCTTTTATTCGAATAAATCGCGTGGATTACGAAAAAAAGCCGGCACCGATGTTGCAGACCCGGCGTTGATTGAATCTGAGTTTTCATCTAAAGAATTATGTAAAAGCTGGGCTCGTTTGATACAGAAAATCTATAATGTTAATCCATTGGTGTGTTCTAAGTGTTTGGGATCGATGAGAATAATCTCTTTTATCGAGGATGAACAGCTTGTGAAAAAGATCCTCAAACACCTGGACTTATGGGATGTTAGGCGCAAACCGCCTGGGCGCGCTCATGGTCCGCCGCCTGAAATCTTTATTATCTACGACGAGCTATTATCGCCGGGCGCAGATGATTACATAATCGATGCTGATCGTTCGACCTTGAGGCTCTCGACAGGTTATCCGATTGAAACCTACCTTTGAAAAATCCAGCCGCAGCCATACCGGTGAGCTATGTCCGAATTCGGCGAAATGCCCTATTGCAAGTTAAAAAATCAAAGTTGACAACAAAGCCCGCTTCCGTTATCAGGGCGCAATCTGTGGATAACGTTCTTTGAAACCGAAATCGGTGGACAGGAACTGATCTTTGTTTTCGGTCTAAAAATTAATTCACAGGTGTTAACGGAGGGTAATCGCAAGTTAGTCAACTTAATCATCAACGTTATATTGATTTTTCTCCTTAGGCAGCCTCAGGCAATCGGAACCGAAATGTTTTGTCCGTCGCCGGCAAAAATAATTGTCAAGAATGAAGACTTGACCCATTTTTTTTAACTTTGTTTTTCAAATCTGCGCTTTTGAGCAAGCCAAAAGGAGGGCTCATGGGGTCTGACCAAGGTAGAACGCCGCCAGCTAAGGCATGATCTTAAAAAACTGGCTGTTATTTGCCCTTAGAATGCCTTTTTTACCGTGGAAAAGATGTATTTAAGGGAAAAGTCAACTTGGTACGAGTCCAGTGGGTGACTTTTTCTTAAACCGCCCTTTTGGGAGCCAAAAACATCACTTTAAGCCTAAAAGAAGGGGTTATTATTGGCATAGATCCTTAATTGGCGATCGTTCACCGTGGTCCGACCCCAGTTCGAAAAAAATAGGTGATCTCGGCTGGCAAGTACCGCCAACAATTATAAGTCGAGATGTGATCCCTAACTTTTTCCTTAAAGCCCTTTTTTGCCATCAAAAAGGCGGTTCTAAGACGCTAAACGACCCCTTGTTTCACATCTATTTCTTTGATTTTTAATATGTTGATTTGGTCCGACAAGAATTCCTAGTCTGTCAGGCGTTCACCCTGGGCCGACCACAGTTTCTCGATATAGGTTCGATTAGTCAATGTCCCCCCATTACTAATATTTTTATAATAATAACAAACTATTAATTGATTTCGCCATATTGTTTATGCAACATTGGAGTTAATTGACTGAACGAATCCCGCCAGGCCGGAATTCAAAATTTCAATTTTCAACTCCGACTTGTCCTGGATATTTATTCGAAATGAAAGGTACAACCATGGAATCTTTGCCATATGAACTGGGCCCCATTCGTCCCGTTGACGAAGCAGACAGTCTTTTAATCCGCACCACCCGCGGTTGCCCTTGGAACAAATGCGAATTTTGTGTCAATTACAGGAGCATGCGCTTTTCCAAGCGCTCGGTTGAGGATATTAAAAAGGACATCGCTGCGGCAGCAGAATACTTTGGGGGTCATCCGTATCGCTCTTGCTTTCTTCAGGATGGCGACAGCTTTATAATGAAAACCGAGGAGTTGCTCGAAATCCTGGCGTTTCTCAAACAGCATTTTCCTACTCTGGAAAAGGTGAGTAGCTACGGCCGTTCTCAG
The DNA here is from genome assembly GCA_963710795.1 of uncultured delta proteobacterium. Lineage (GTDB taxonomy): Bacteria > Desulfobacterota > Desulfobacteria > Desulfobacterales > JAFDCJ01 > JAFDCJ01. Next base: position 19,124 of record CAVQBT010000020.1, on the reverse strand, counting down.
ACTATGATCAGAAAAAGCCCCAGTGAAATAAAAGCAATCTGTGAAGCGGGTCTAAATTTGCTGTATTGCGGCATGGAATCGGGATCTGATTCAGTGCTTAAAAATATCAAAAAAGGCGTCACCTCCGCCGACCACATTAAAGCTGCCGGGATGGCCAAAGAAGCCGGGATGGAACTCTCGCAATTCATCATATTAGGCCTGGGGGGCACAGCCATGTGGCAGGAGCATGCGGTAGAGACGGCCAGGGTATTAAATCGGATTAATCCTGATTTCATCCGTGTTCTGACCATCGGCGTAAAAGAAGGCTCCGGTCTGGAAAAGCAGCTGCGGGAGGGAAAATTCCAGCTGCAGACCGAAAAAAACCTGATTGAGGAACAGCGTCTTTTGATTGACAGTCTGGACGGTGTCACCAGCTATTATGTCAACCATCACGGTGTCGATCTGCTCATGGAGGCCCGTGGCCAACTTCCCGACGACAAGCCCAGGCTGCTGGCCATCATGGATCGCTATCTCTCCATGCCGGAAGATGATCGAATGAATTACACGTTGGGAAAACGCCTGGGATACTACCGGAACATGGATGATATGCAAGATGAAAACCGCAAAATGTTTGTGCAGCGCAAAGTTAGCCAAATTCTGGATACCTATCCGGGACAATTCGATCAAATTTGTCACCACCTGCGCGCACAGGTCGTGTAGGGCGGTCACCTATGCACCGAATTCGATAATCAGCGGCGATGGTCAAGAAGGCCCGCTCTGGACCCAAATACCGGCTGCCCATGGGTAGTTTGTATCCGGCTTTTTGTCTTGTTCGCAATGGTTTTACCCTCAATAGTCTGGACGGAACCGAAGGGCTGCCGGCCCATGTGGATCTGCCCGGTGGGACCAGAGTGGGACGCTATGGGGTAGATGTGGCCGAGATTGAGAGCATTATTGAAAGCATCCCTTTTTCAGATCCCGCAACCAGATTGGTTATGATTGATGAAGTCGGGAAAATGGAGTGTTTTTCAAAAAAATTTGTCGCGTTGGTTTCCGCACTTCTTGAATCAGAGCCATTATTCATCGCCACAGTTGCGATCAGAGGTGGCGGCCTGATCGCCGAAATAAAGAGACGGACAGATATTCAACTAATCGAGGTAAACCGAAATAACCAGGACAGAATCACAGAGCAGGTATTGAAGCTTTTGGATGATGAAATTTGACAATCCTAAAATCCGAGGAACGTCCCTGTTTAAGCAGCGGCAACAGCGCCTGTGTCAGGAAGAAAGGTGTTTTTACATTCAGGTCCATTACTTTATCCCACCCCTTTTCAGGAAATTCTTCCAGGGGAGCACCCCACCCAGCACCCGCATTATTCACCAGCACGTCGATGCTTTCTTCGTTTTCTGCAAGGGTGGTTGCCAATTCCTTTATGCCATCCAGTGAACTGATATCCCCTGGTATGGCGATGCATTCACCATATTGAGACAGCTCCCCGGCGGCTGTGATACAGGCAGCCGCCTTGCGTGCAGTGATATAAACCCGCGCTGCTCCGGCTTCGAGAAAGCCGCGTGCCATATAGGATCCCAATCCCCGAGAGCCTCCGGTGATTAGACAAATTTTATCGTCCATTGAAAACAGAGTGTCTATCATCATTTCCTCCAAATTGTGCTAAATTTTGTCATCACATTTGCTAATTATTTTATGCCAAACCGGCGTATGATAAAAACCCCGCAATCATTTGTCGTCGTTTGCCCAATTTATATCCGGCCACCGTCAATCGTCTTTTTAGATAGCACGGCGTTGCGGATCCATCGCAATAGCTTAGTACATAGATTCAGAAATTCAGTGACGTATTATTTATCGATGTTCCAATAATTATTTGATTTCACCGCAAAGTCGCAAAGGACGCAATCCGCCTGAGGCGGATTTCATTTGTCTTTGAGAGCCCCGATGAAGCGGGATGCAGGCAGCGGCAAATAAAAAATAGATACGCTCTGCGCCCTTTGCGTCTGCGGTGGAAAACACTACTGAAATACGTTACCGTATTTACCAATAAGAGCACTTAGTTCAGGCGGCAACAGCGGGGTGAGCGGCATCGACGGTGGTCAGTCGTCAAGAATAACCTTTATGTCTCCTGAACAATAGCCCTTCTCATGCATCATGCACCCACCGATCTTTGGATCGATGCTATATTTAATTCCCAAGGCTTCAAACCAGCATTCGATTCTGTATATCACCCCGCACCTGTATCCATCGATAATTCCGATCTGCTTCATGCCCTTATATGCAAAGCATTCTCCGTTTTCCCATTGCCAGTGCAGTAGATTTCTTGATGATGCCCGGAAGCGAAATTTCTCAAAAACTGAATTTGGCAGAATTACTTCAAGGGCATCAAGCATCAAATCCTTGAGCGCTTCGAAGGATTCAATCTTCTTTCCACCTATCCCCAAGGCCTTCTTAACCCTTTTAATCTCAATAGGAGCAAGGGATCGAATGGCCGCTTTATTCAGTCTATTCGCTTTTTCGATACCTAGTTCCAGGTAAGTGTGGTAAAACCACATACCATCATGCGTAAGCCATCCCTTTCCCAATAAATCTCGTATCTCTTTCTTGTCGATCCGATCTAATGCACTCATGATATCATTACCATAGCCTTTTCATGATACAAAACCTTTTTTCAATTTCCAATGGATTAAGAACGATATGGGTGTCGCGTCTTGATTAGTGATTTATTATGTATCTTAATCACTAGTCAAAGACGCGACACCCTTTTCCTTTTTATAGGCTATTGTTTTCCAGGCAACACTATTTAACATTAAAAATAATTTTCCTAAAGACGGACTGATCTTTGGCACAGAGGGTAACACAATTACAAAACCAATACAAAATAATACTATTAAGCGGGGTCAAAGCATGAATAGTAAATATCCTTAATTATCAGGCGTTCACCGAGGCGACCCCAGCCGTTTCAATTGCACGTCAAAAAATCAAAGTTGACAATAAAGCCAACTTTCGCTATCCAAATGATTAATGATTTCGTTTAATTCACGCCTCAATATGTTGCGTTGCAGCTGAAGCCGATACACAATTTACCATTTTCGCCTGGTTCGCAATGAAAAAGCAATACCTTATCATTCCTCAAGGAGTTTCTGATCGAGGATGGGTCGATTGTGATAGAGCTTGGGAATGCTTGGGTAAAATCGTGTTGCTGATAAAATATTTGAATATTCGATATGGTAAGCTCAAATCGGACTAAGACTAAAAATAGGCTAAGGGTTTCTAAAATGCGAAAGATTACAATGCAAGAAGTGGAATGTCACAATACTCCTGACGACTGCTGGGTTGTACTAAACGGCAAGGTTTACGATTTATCGATCTTTCAGAAAGAACACCCCGGTGGATCAAAAACAATCACGGATAATGCGGGAAAAGATGTATCCAACCTGTTCAATTCTGTGCATCCGAAGGATATTATCCAACGACTCCTTCCCCCTGAAGCCTGTGTTGGCGTTCTCGATGAAAGCACGGTCGACCCTGAAAAGCATGTCGTTGCGGCTAAGGGAAAAGCTCCCTCCAGAGGTCCACAACAAAAATCTGCGCCAGTTGCAACCGGGGCTCAACAGATTCAACCGTGGGAAAAGCCGCCAATTGAAGCCATGTTGAATACTTTTGATTTTGAGAACGTCGCAGCCCACACAATGACGGAGGAAGGTTGGGGCTACTACTCATCCGGTGCTGATGATGAAATTACACTTCGCGAAAACCATACCGCTTTCCAACGCATCTGGTTTAAGCCGCGCATCTTGGTAAATGTAAAAAACATCGATATGACCACTTCCATACTGGGGGAAAAATCTTCTTTGCCCCTGTATTTCAGTGCAACAGCTCTCGGCAAGTTGGCTGATGATGATGGTGAATTGGCTATTTCACGCGCTGCAGCCAAGACCGGTGTTATCTATATGCTGCCCACGTTATCCTCTTACTCGCTGGATGAAATGTTGGAAGTCCGCCAACCAGATCAAGTGCAATTTGCTCAATTGTATGTAAATGCGAAAAGGGAACGCACAAAAGAATATATCCAGCGGTTAGAGGCCGGTGGTGTCAAAGCTTTGTTTGTTACGGTTGACGCACCACAATTGGGGCGTCGTCAAAAAGATATGCGAAATAAATTTACAAAAAACGCCGATGTTCAAAAAGATGATGACGTCAACCGGAGTGAGGGTGTCGCCAGGGCAATCAGTGAATTTATTGACCCAAGCTTATGCTGGGACGATATCACATGGCTAAAAAGCATCACGAAATTGCCTGTTATCTTGAAAGGCGTTGGGTGTGGACTAGACACTGTCATGGCATACGAAAGCGGATGTGCCGGCGTTGTTCTATCAAATCATGGAGGCCGGCAATTAGATACTACTCGGTCTGGAATTGAAATATTGCCGGAAGCGATTGATGCGCTTAATAACCATAGCTCGAAATGGCGGTCGCGTTTTGAGGTGTATGTGGATGGTGGTATTCGACGTGCCAGTGACATCTTTAAAGCCCTGGCCCTCGGAGCAACCGCTGTTGGAATTGGGCGCCCGGTTCTCTATAGCCTGGCATCTTACGGCCAGCCTGGAGTTGAAAGAATGTGCTCTCTTTTCAAAGAGGAATTAACCATGGTGATGCGATTGATGGGTACCCCAACGATTGCAGATATTACAGAAGATCATGTTCTGTACAGTAATTTAATGACACATTTACCTGCCCAGGCTCGCGATCATCTGCAACTTGACACATATGAACCATTAAGACCAGCCACAAAAATGTAAAAATAGTATCATAGCTGTCGATTTCAAAGGTCTGACGCCCTTTTCACCCAATTCAAGGTTTGTAACCAATTTTGTTTCCGGGCCGGAATGTCGCCGATTTTGAATTCTGGCGGAACAAACCGTCTGATTATACCGTTACAACAATTTTACCAATTTGCTGATTGGACTCCATGAAGCGATGCGCCTCGACGATTTCCTCTAAAGGGAATGTCCGTGCGATGATCGGTTTCAAGGCACCTGATGACAGGCCATCGTAGATGAATTTCTTGCCGCGGGCCATCTTTTCGGCTTCCGAAGCGATTTCAAACAAGGTGTAGCCCCGCACGCTCAGGCCTTTCCCGATTGCTTGAAACAACGGAAAAGGGGTCGGGGCCAGCGAAAGCGCACCGTATTGAAAAATGACGGCACCTTGCGCGGCGGCATCGGCAAGCTTTTCCAGCAAAGGTCCGGCCACCGGATCGAAAATGATGTTGGCGCCTTTGCCGCCGGTGATGTCTTTCATTCTGGCGGCAACATCCTCATTGTCGGTTACGATAACGTGGTCAGCTCCGGCCTCGAGAAGAGACTCTTTTTTGCTGTCGCCGCGTGTCGCAGCGACAGCAACCGCTCCGCAAGACTTGGCGATCTGAATGGCGGCCAGCCCGACGCTGCTGCTGGCGGCTGTAATCAACACGGTATCCTGTTTCTTCAGCCGGCCGTATTCGACCAGGGCGCCGAATGCGGTCATGTATTGCATCCAGATGGCTGCGCCTTCGACCGCCGAAAGGGTATCGGGGTATTCGGCAGCGGCGCGGGCGGGAACAATGGCGCTTTCTCCATAGACACCGTATTTACCGATGGAAAATGAAGGAATGGTGCTCACCCGGTCACCGACTTGAATGCCGCCGACCTCCGGTCCTACGGCGTCGACCATGCCGGCGGCTTCGTATCCGATTCTTGACGGAAATACCGCCTGCTCGAGATACAGTCCCTGTCGAAACAATACCTCGGCGCGGTTGAGGCCGAAAGCCTCCACCTTGAGGCGAACTTCCCCCTTGCCGGGTTCGGCAAGCGGCACATCTTCCAGCTTAAGTACATCTGCGGCTCCTGTCTCGTGAAAACGAACGATTTTTGGCATGTTATTCCTTTCAAGTGAGCGGTGGTTGTTATACCACCCTTCCGTAATTCGGAACATTTTTTAGAAAAGCGGTAAAATTGATATTAGATAAACTTTAAGTCTCGTAACGATGTTGTCAAATCCTGCACAACGTCAATTGAGGGTAATCTTTCAGCGGCGGATCGATTCTTGGGCGGGGCGGACAGTATCACTAGTGGATGAATATTCGGAGATCTGCTTGAAGGTTGCGCCGGCCTCGTAGGCATACCGACCATTCGATTTTTTCCAAACAGCAAAACGGCTCCGGTGGCTGGCTTTTTCTTAAACCGCCCTTTTTGGTGTCAAAATCATCGCTTTAAGCTCCAAAAACGCGGTTATTTTTAGCATAGATCCTTAATTGTCAAGCGTTCATCGTGGTTCGACCCCAGTTCACAGCTTTTGCTTGACATAGTTATCATCAGATGATAAATATAGTTCCAAATGCCCAAAAGTGTAAACTCAAAAAAAGATACGTCACTTGAGACTTGTTAGATTTGGACGGCGAGGTTTTTCCAATGGACAATGGATTTTGGACTAAATTTGAGGCTCGCAAAGTTGAACCGACTAAACAAATACCACATGGAATTAGATACTCCTTAACTTTACACAATCAAAATAATATTCGGATTCTCGGATTCGACAATGCTCACACTCATAAACCTAAAAAAAAGAAATATAGAGCACGCAAAGTAACCTGGGACCACAAGCACAAATTGAAAAAGGTTTACAATTATGAATTTGAATCAGCTAGCCAGCTTATCATGGATTTCTGGGCAGCTGTGGACAAGGTTTTGAAATAGTATGGAGATGAAATAATGGCAATAAAAAAAATGAAAATCGGTGTCATATCGCGCGCGGATTATAAAAAGAGAACCATTGCAATAGCTAGCGGAGAATACAAGCCTAAAAGAGGTGAACCAAAAATTTGGTTTGAATCCGTGCAATCAATGGCACAGGTTCTGAGCAGCGAAAACCAGGAACTTCTCAAAATCATCAATAAGCATAAACCAGAATCGTTAAAGGAGCTTGAAGAAGTATCCGGCCGTAAGCGTAGTAACCTTTCAAGAACCCTAAAAACTATGTCTCGCTATGGAATTGTAGAGTTGGTCAAGCAAGAGAGAAAGTTAAAGCCGCTTGTGAAGGCAACTGATTTTATGGTTGAATTTGGTCTGAACACGCCATGAGAATTAAGCAGTTCAATATGGTAAAAGATCTCGGACTTGTTGTGTCCCAGAAGTCGTCCGCACCGCACCAGGCATTGGGAAAATACCGGATTCGATCTTGTCCAAACAGCAACAAGGCTCAGGTGGCTGGCTTTTTTTTAAACCGCCCTTTTTGGTGTCAAAATTATCGCTTTAAGCTCCAAAAACGGGGTTATTTTTAGCATAGACCCTTAATTGTCAGGCGTTCACCCTGGGCCGACCACAGTTTCTCTATATAGGTTCGATTAGTCAATGTCCCCCATTACATGGTGCCAGGCATTTTGATAGTCTATTCTCAAGGGACGCGACATGGCCTTCACATATCAATTCCAACAATAACGGTCAATCGTAGACTTGACGGTTCCTCGCCATTGTTATAACATATGTATTAACTTTGAAAAAAGGTGGTGATCATGCTCACTTTAAAAGTTCGTAAAATTGGTAACTCTCTGGGTATCGTGCTGCCCAAAGAGGCACTTTCTCGATTGAAAGTCACAGAAGGTGGTACCGTATATATGACAGACTCAAAAGACGGTGCCTTCAGGTTGACGGCTTTAAACGAAAAGTTTCCCGATCAGATGAAAGAAGCGGAGCGGATCATGCGTGAAGATCGGGATGTCCTTCATGAACTTGCCAAGAGATGAAAACGGTCTGGAAATGGATCGATCAGGAGGTTGTCATTGCCATCCATAATCAGCAAATTGCTGAACATGGCGGTACAAATGGTATCCGGGATATGGGGTTGATCGAAAGTGCTTTGGCTCGGCCAGAAAATCTTGCAAGCTATTCAGGATCCGATGTTTTCGATCTTGCAGCTGAATATGGCTACGGTATTGCAAGAAACCATGGTTTTATCGACGGGAATAAGCGCACCGCGTATGTGGTCACACGACTTTTTTTGGTTCTCAACGGTCACGATCTAACGGCAAAGGCCACTGAAAGGGTGCTTATTTTCGAAAAGCTAGCCAATGGGGAGTTTGAACCAAACAAATTCGCCGAATGGCTTCGACGTCACGGAAAGGGTTTTAATCCATGAAGATCTTCAAAGATCCGGGTTCTAAATTTTAGATTTATATCACCTCCGATAAACGCTTCATCGAATTCATCCCATCCAGGCCTTGACCGGTTTAGGTTTTTTTTCGTGTTTGGATTAAAATTTTACTTAGGTGTTAAATAAATCAGAATTAAGTATCCGTAAATCCGAGGAACGTCCCATGTCCCCAAACCATCGCTTTAAGCTCCAAAAACGGGGTTATTTTTTGCATAGATCCCTCATAATCGGGCGTTCACCGTGGTCAGACCCCAGCCGGCAAGTTTAAATCGTGGTCCCCAATTTTGCCATCTTACAAACAACCTTTATCAATGGCTTATCTACCGTTAACGATCATCAACCTCCTTTTTTAGGGAATCGACGAGCTGAGCGCCGGTTTCATGCGCTTCCTCCAGAAATTCCGGATGGTTGAAAACATCCTTTTCAAAATCAAGCCCACGATAGAGCAGCGATTTCCAAAGACTGGCGTCAATTACGTCGAAAAAATACTTGACGGTTAGAAGGGCGCCATCGAACAGCTTTTTTCCCCTGGTAGCCCCGGCGGAAATGAAAAGTCCTTTGCGTCTGGTCTGCCACTGACTAAAAGGGATGCCCTCGATCCAATATTTTTTTACCCAGAGGGATTGGCAGCGGTCCATGAAAATCTTTGTATGCGCGCTGACTGTGTAGAAAAAAATGGGAGAGGCCAGCATGACGCCGCCTGAGGATAGCATGCTGTCACGCACTTTGTGAAAATTGTCTTTGATGACGCAATTGCCGTCTTTGGTGCAACCATAGATTTCCAGACAGGGGGATATTTTCTCATCCCGGAGAACAAATTCGGTGACCGTGGCTCCCTGTTCCCGCGCACCAGCGACCGCTTCTTTAAGTAAGGCCGTTGTGTTGCCTTTTCTTCGCGGGCTGCCGTAAATTGCCGTTATTTGACACATCGTTTATTTGTAGCTCCGTTTACCTTAAGCTTTCCATGACCAATAATAAAGCGATGATGGCATTATTCAAGTACTTTTTTCAACCAACTTTTGGTTTCGTTTGGAAATATGAACAGATGGGGTCAACCCTTTGTGATTAAAATCATCATCAAACCTTGATGGACTGTTGGACTGGGGTCGGACCAAGGTAGAACGCCGCCAACTATGGCATTAACTTAAAAACAAGGCTGATATTTGGCCTTAGAATTTTTTTTTACCGTCGGAAAGATGCATTTAAGGAAAAAGGCAGCTTGGTGCAAATCCAGTGGTTGGCTTTTTCTTAAACCGCCCTTTTTGGTGTCAAAATCATCGCTTTAAGCTCCAAAAACGGGGTTATTTTTTGCATAGATCCCTCATAATCGGGCGTTCACCGTGGTCAGACCCCAGCCGCCACCCGCCCCCGCCCCGCAGCCAGCCCCCATACCTGCAGACGCAAACCTTGGCGAATCAAGACAGCATAAGCCGACACATTGGCCCTCCTCCTCTTTTAAAAAAATAGTAAAATCGCGGGATAAAAATATATAAAATCGCGGCAATAAAAGTTGCAAAATCGCGGATTTTATAATATAAAAATAGCGATATAAAAAATGATCATATCGCGACAGGAAAATCTGAAATGATAGAACGTTACCCAAGATGGCAAAAGGCGACCATCAAGCAGCTGATGTTAGAAAGGCGTGTACTGCTATTAAGCGGTCCAAGACAATGCGGTAAAACCACACTGGCACGTGAACTGGAATCCGATGAAACGCAATACCGGACCCTTGATGACGATACCCTTAGAGCAGCTGCCGAAAACGACCCGCAGGGATTCATCAAGCGCAGCGTCAAGACCCTGATTATTGATGAAGTGCAACGCACCCCGTCCCTGCTTTCGGCAATTAAAAAAGCTGTAGACGAAGACACCCGTCCGGGGCAGTATCTATTAACTGGATCTACCAATATTCAATCGCTTCCAACAGTTCGAGAATCTCTCGCCGGACGAATCGCCAAAATCCGCTTACGCCCACTCGCCCAAGGGGAAATTGAAAGAACTGCTTCCTGCTTTATTGATTCCGCGTTCAAGCAATCGTTCTCGTACGGTCATACCCACTATGACCGTGATGCCCTCCTCGAAATCGCTTTCAGGGGCGGCTTTCCAGAGCCGATGTTACTTCAGGATCGTGGTCGAAAGCGATGGCACACTGACTATGTTAATGCGATACTGGAACGAGATCTGAAAGAGATCACCAGAATTCACCGGAAAAATGCTATGCGAGAACTGGTGCATACACTCGCAGCATGGTCGGGCAAATTTATGGACCTATCCGCCATTGGTTCCGGGCTATCCATCCGCCGCCCAACAATCGAAAGCTACATCAACGCATTAGAGACACTCTATCTGGTAGAGCGCATATACCCTTGGACGAAAACAGACTATGCCCGGGTCGGCAAACAAAGCAAGCTCTTTTTGGTCGACAGCGGTTTGATGACGTCCCTGCTCAGCTGGAAAATGGACCAAGTACGCTTAGATTCCGATCGCTCCGGCAAACTGATTGAAACGTTTGCCTTCAATGAAATTATGGCGCAAATTGACGCCAGCGATAGCCGCTATGAACTGTTTCACTACCGTGATCGTGAAAAACGGGAAATTGATTTCCTAATAGAAAGAGAAGATACTGCATTGCTTGGCATCGAAATCAAGGCCGGATCGGCTGTTGAGAAAAAGGATTTCAAACATATGCAATGGTTTCAGAAGAATCTGACAAAAAACCGGACATTTATCGGCATCGTTCTTTATACAGGAGAATTTCCCGCTTCTTTCGGTAACAACTTATGGGCGGTTCCCTTCGGTCTCTTGTGGTCATAGCACATAATTAATAAAGAAAATCTTATGGGGTCGGACCAAGGTAGAACGCTGCCAACTAAGGCATGAGCTTAAAAACAAGGCCGTTATTTGGCCTTAGAATGCCCTTTTTACCGTCGAAAAGATGCATTTAAGGGAAAAGGCAGCTTGGTGCAAATCCAGTGGTTGGCTTTTTCTTAAACCGCCCTTTTTGGTGTCAAAATCATCGCTTTAAGCTCCAAAAACGGGGTTATTTTTAGCATAGATCCTTAATTGTCAAGCGTTCACCGTGGTCCGACCCCAGTTCACAGCTTTTGCTTGACATAGTTATCATCAGATGATAAATATAGTTCCAAATGCCCAAAAGTGTATACTCAAAAAAAGATACGTCACTTGAGACTTTGTTAGATTTGGACGGCGAGGTTTTTCCAATGGACAATGGATTTTGGACTAAATTTGAGGCTCGCAAAGTTGAACCGACTAAACAAATACCACATGGAATTAGATACTCCTTAACTTTACACAATCAAAATAATATTCGGATTCTCGGATTCGACAATGCTCACACTCATAAACCTAAAAAAAAGAAATATAGAGCACGCAAAGTAACCTGGGACCACAAGCACAAATTGAAAAAGGTTTACAATTATGAATTTGAATCAGCTAGCCAGCTTATCATGGATTTCTGGGCAGCTGTGGACAAGGTTTTGAAATAGTATGGAGATGAAATAATGGCAATAAAAAAAATGAAAATCGGTGTCATATCGCGCGCGGATTATAAAAAGAGAACCATTGCAATAGCTAGCGGAGAATACAAGCCTAAAAGAGGTGAACCAAAAATTTGGTTTGAATCCGTGCAATCAATGGCACAGGTTCTGAGCAGCGAAAACCAGGAACTTCTCAAAATCATCAATAAACATAAACCAGAATCGTTAAAGGAGCTTGAAGAAGTATCCGGCCGTAAGCGTAGTAACCTTTCAAGAACCCTAAAAACTATGTCTCGCTATGGAATTGTAGAGTTGGTCAAGCAAGAGAGAAAGTTAAAGCCGCTTGTGAAGGCAACTGATTTTATGGTTGAATTTGGTCTGAACACGCCATAAGAATTAAGCAGTTCAATATGGTAAGAGATCTCGGACTTGTTGTGTCCCAGAAGTCGTCCGCACCGCACCAGGCATTGGGAAAATACCGGATTCGATCTTGTCCAAACAGCAACAAGGCTCTGGTGGCTGGCTTTTTCTTAAACCGCCCTTTTTGGTGTCAAAATCATCGCTTTAAGCTCCAAAAACGGGGTTATTTTTAGCATAGATCCTTAATTGTCAGGCGTTCACCGTATCGCGGTAGGAATGCCGGTTACCCGGCACCCCCCGCTCTTGGGATAGAAATGCGGCGCGCGCAGCCTATAGGCAGAGAGTTTCCGACCCGCACCCTTTCGGTTTGTGCGGCGGGATCCTAGTTCCACCATAACTCACGTTTCCACAAGCCCCCCGTTCCATCCCGGACGGCCGGATTTCCCGGGTCCGGTTGTCGACTCTGGCTTTCCCCGTTAGGCCTTCCCAATAACGCCGAAGCTTAAGTGCTGACCCACATACACCCCTTGCAATATTGGTTTACCCAGCGGCTCGACACATAAAGGCTTTTATCAGTTGACCTGGCTCTGAGTCCAGAACTGCGCCCCATTGGTGCCTGCCAGATGCCGAGAGCCCCTTTGCCTCTTTGAGGTGTTACCTCGCCGAGGACAACATTTACTGTTGCCTAAACCGGCATTACCCGGTTCTCATCGCTCATATGGGCTCATGGGCCAGACCAAAACCCTCCTTCCGCCTTCGGTTGTCCCTATTGCGCAAGGTCTTTGCAGGTTGTTGTCAGTCCCTGCTGAGAGTTGATCTTTCCCGGCGTTATCTCTGCAATCCTTACATAGGTGCTTGGACCCTTACCCCGCGGTGCCTCTTTGGTGCGCCTACCCGTTTCTTCCCAAAGAGCATCGGCCTCACGTTAGATCTGAGACGTTCGGCACGCCAGACTGCCTCTGCAATGCAACTTCAACAGAGCACGCTTTTTCGGGGCTGCAGTCATTCCGTTATGTTCAGGCTCCCATGTTTGTTAGACCCCCAGGTTGCACCCACCGCTGTGACTAATCACAGGGCGGCCAGGCCGTTTACGCCACGCAATGAAAATGTGGTTACCCAACATTAACCGTGGTATCACTACATGTCTGAATCGGGCAATTGACATGGCGGGACTTTCACCCGCTGGATTGCAGCCTTGCCGGCCGCTACCCAGATCCGTACGTGAAGGATTAGTTCATACGGCTCCTACCTCGGGTTAGTGACGCGAAGTCGCTCTGCTGCTTCACGTATTCTGTCGAGTCTGTTCAATGCTTCCCCCTGCCTCTGCGTACAGGTCGCAGTCAGCCTTTTCAGAATTTCCCTTGGTCATCGTCCTTCCCTCCAGCGCCTCCGCTGTTGCTTGCGCACCATTGTTCGGCGCCTTCTTTGGTACTATGTTGATGTCTGACTTCTCATCAGCGAACATGCCAGGATTATGGCCACAGACCTTCCCTGACCGCTCCTCCCTGGTATAACTGGAGGATACTGATGAGATCTCCCGGTTCTCGAGCATAGAGTATCCACGCATGCGCAAGTTCTTAGACTCCGCGGGGCCGGTGGGAGGCTAACTGATTTACGCCGCACACCGTGTTGCCTTACCTTTCGGACCAATAGGTCGGCACCCCGGAAGGGTGATTTCGGAGCTCGATAGTTGGCCTACGCTTCCCCCTGTCAACGCTTCGCCGCCTCCTCACGGATAGCCGACGCATGACTCGGGGCCATAATGGAGCAGCTTCTCCTTTCATGTAAGGGACTTACACCCTCTACTCTATGCCGGTTTATCCCGGCGCTTTCGGCCCGACCCTGAGGAAGCTATGAAAACTAAAGCTAAACTGGGAACAAGGGCCATCGGCCGCCGAGCGATGAAGAATGTTGAAGGATATGAGATTAGGAAACGCCAAAGTCTTTACAGCCGTTTTTTGGCTCTGAAAAAGGCGGACTATAACTGATAAACGGTCACATATGGCGTGTTTCTTGGTTGAACTCAGGCACATAGTTTGGTCCGACAAGAGAGGGGAATGCGAGGCTGAAGGCTGGCTTAAAAAGCCAATGAGGCGCTTGATTCTGTATAATACACCATACTTTATATCAAAAATAAATTCACCATCGGTATAATATTCTTGATTTTATACTTATTATGCACTATTTATTATACTAATAGTAAATTCTTTCCAAGTATAATGGAGTAGAACATGAACAATCCGTTCGTTTATAGCAGCACGGTTGAGGGCGAGTCGTTCTGCAATCGCAAGCAGGAGTTAAGCGAGCTGACCGAGTTTTGTCTAACGGGCCAAAACGTCCTTGTGTATGCTCACCGGCGCTACGGCAAGACGTCACTGATAAAGGTCCTCAGCAATAAACTCAAAAAAAACAGGCCCGGCATTAAGATCTTTTATATAGACCTTTATGGTACGCTGGATGAAAAGGATTTTATCGAGGCTATTTTCAGCAGCTTCGCACAGGCTGAGACGAAAATAGAAAGGCTCGCGAATACTATGAAGGTGCTTTTTTCAAACTCAAAACCCAAACTGTCTTACAACCCCGATACGGGTAACATCGAGGTCGAGGCTTCATATAATCCCGAGGAAAAGAAGCTGGTATTTAATGAGGTGATTGATTCATTAAGTAAATATTCAACCAAGACAAAGACCCTTGTTGTATTTGACGAATTTCAGGAAATCGGCGGCTATGGGGATGAATCCATCGAAAAACGCCTCCGAAAGATCATTCAGCACCATAAAAATGTCTGCTATATTTTTATGGGAAGCCAGCGCCACATGCTTGAACAGATGTTCACGGAAAACAGCAGGGCACTTTACAAAATGGCCGAACCGTACCCGTTGGCCAGAATAGCCTCCGAGCACTATCATACCTGGATAAAGGGACTTTATCGCAAATACAAGAAAACAGTGCCGACAGATGAAATAATCGATGAGGTCCTGTCAACCTGTGAAAACCATCCACTTTACGTGCAGCAATTCTTTTATTTCTTATGGAAAGAAAGTGAAATTACAAAGACGACCATTAAACATTATGAGGCAAAAATTCTTCGGCGCCGGTTCCATGAGTATGCTAATATCTGGGACAGGCTGACACCCAACCAAAAAAAAGCCTGCTCGCTGCTTTGTATTTTCGGGGGGAAGAATGTATACCAGATTAACAACCTGCAAAGGGTCGGGCTCAAAGGATCTTCGCAAATGAAAAAGGCGCTTGAATACCTGGTCAACAATGACCACATTCACAAAAACGGCATTTACAGATTCAGCGATGTAATGTTCAAAAAATGGATAAGGCAGTTGATACTGAAATAATTGTTTGCGCTTAGGCCCTATTTTTTGAAATCACATCATATTTGCAAAGGATTTATCTAATAAAAATTTATTCTTAGTGTTCTGGTGCCTTGGTGGCTATTCTTTCCGGTTTATCCGGGTTGGGATCAGAACTCCTTTAAATTCGCCCACGAGCCGGAAACCAGGGGGGCAACATGGTTAATGAATGCGCCACGATTTTCCAAAAAGATCGCTTTGATCTCAAGGGTTGCCAAAGGACCATGAAAGCGGTGGTTACCAACGGCAACGGCGGTTACGAGCAACTCGAGTACCGGGATGTCCCGGTCCCGGCACTCGCCCCGGGGGGAGGTTCTGCTGCAAGTCCTGGCAGCCGGAGTCAACAATACCGAAATCAATACCCGCCTCGGCTGGTATTCTTCCGCGGTCACAACCGGCACACAATCTCTGTCGGCCGGCGAGACAGAAAAGGCCAAAGCCAAGGCCGACGGTGGCTGGAACGAAACGACGCCGTTTCCCTTTATCCAGGGCACCGATTGCTGCGGGCGGCTTGTCGCGGTTACCCCGGGTGTAGACGAAGCGCCCTTGGCTTGCGCGTACTGGTGCGGCCCTGCATTCGCAAGGCGGGATGGGAGTCCCTGGAGAATATCTGGCTGGCCTCGGATTTCGACGGCGCCTTCGCCCAACTCGTGAAAGTGAAAGCCGGGGAGGTTTTCCCGGTGGACTGCGATTTGAGCGATGCCGAACTGGGCACGATCCCCTCTGCCTATGGCACGGCTGAGAATATGGTCCACCGGGCGAAGGTGTCCGGCGGCGAGCATGTATTGGTCGCCGGCGCGTCGGGCGGTGTCGGGTCGGCCGTCAGAGCTGGCAAAGACCTTTCCACTCGAACGGATTGTGGACGCGCAGCGCGCGTTCACGGAGAAAAAGCATGTGGGCAAGTTCGTTTTGATTCCGCCTCCGTTGGATCACTCGCAGCCGGGATATTCCGCGACTGCGTCCTGAAGTGCCGCATGTGTGGAAACGTTGCCTGTGCGATGCAGCGGAAACGCGGCAGGTGGGCAACAATGATATATCGAACCAACAAGCCGGAAGATTTTTTTTGACCTTAACTTGCAGTCGACGCTTATTAGCGCAGGTGGTTAGCAATCTTCTTAATATCCCTATGTACTTGTTCTTCCAAACCAAGTTTTTCAGCGGCTTTCATGGCATAATCATAAGCCGAATAAACATCGAATCCTGTAATTTCATATCTGATAGCGATAATAACTGCTGCAACCAAATGAACAGCTTTTCAGTTTCACACGAAAAATGGGGCAGGGCTATGGCTCATGCTTATCCAGTCATTAGAACGACTTTTTGCGATTCCATCACTCTTAATTGGACACGAATTTGCACGGATTGACTCTGATACTTTTAAACTTTTGCATTGACATGAACCATTAAACTATATTTTATTTATCATACCAATTATCATATATAAGTGAGGAGATTATATGTCTACTCAAAAAATCGCCATTACGGTACCCCCGGTTTTTCTGAATAAATTGGATTCCTGGGCTAAAAAGACGGGAAAGTCCAGAAGTCGTTTTATTGTGGAAGAAATGGACAAACGGCTGATGGAGCTTGAGGATCAAGAAATTACCAGGTTGTACAACAAGGCATACGGTAGTGTGGAAGACCGGGCTAAGAGCAGTGAGTTGGCTGAGGAAATGCTTGCGGCCGGATCTGTCCATGAAGAGGAGGATAAATGGTAGTTTGCCAGGGTGATGTTTTTTGGGCAAATCTCCAGCGTTCAAAGGGATCTGAGCCAAAAGATAAAAGACCTGTCGTCATCGTGCAGCGGGATTCGATCAACCGGAGCAAATTTCAAACGGTTGTGGTCGTTCCGCTCACGAAACAAACCAAACATGCGGGCATACCCGGCAATGTACTGCTCCAAAAGGAATATCGGGGACGTTGTTGACTGAGTTGACTAACTAACCTTGCCATTTGTCCCAGCTATAAGATCAATTGGATTAAGTATCAAATTTGAGTCTGCCAACCTTCCCTGTATAGTTTGTTGGAAAGCTTGTTCAGAGCTTGCATAAAAACTTGCGGAAAATATAGATGCTGTTAAATCTGTGATACTATCCAGATCCTCAGGATATCAGCCGGCCGGAAAACCTGGGATAAGTCTGATTATGGGTAACCTAAGATTTTGCAATAGATATTCTAATCAAATTTCCAATGCAAGGTTTTCAAAGATAATTATCCCATACCAGAAAATTACCAAAGCCATTTCATAAGAGATACCAATGCAATACAAAATATGGTATTGCCCTTTCCAGATAGAGAACCGTCCTGGACAAACAGGGTTCAAGGAGAATGGATTTGATAAAAGTCCGGCTGGGTGAGAATACCAAGGGCTGAGATTTCGGTCGAAGCCCGCAGGCAGCGGGGCATCATCCCGGATGAGGTGTGGGTAGAAAGAGCTGCGCTTTTGATAATGAGCTAATCACTAACGTTGCGAGGAAATGATGAAGATAGGCCGCAATGCGCCGTGCCCGTGTGGTAGTGGCAAAAAATATAAGAAATGTTGTTTGAATAAAGATCAACAGACGGAACGAATGCATTCTGATCATAACGGTATTATTCTACCTCCTCCCCGGGAAACCAGTCAAAAAATACCCCTGGAAGCTTCCGGAATCCGAATTCGGCCATATACGTTGGCCAAAATGTGTGATCCAAAAGAGAAACACGTACAGGAAATTTTTCTTCACCATCCTGAACTGAAAGAAAAGAACATGATATCGGTTTCACAGATGCGTTCGCTGTCCACAGAACAGCTGATTGAAAAATTATCGGAAAAGGGAGTCCGTTATGACCAGGAGCAATTTCTTGCCATGTGTGAAAAAGAGAATTCGGCCTGGGATGTTGCTGAAATGTTGTGGCCGAAACAGTTAAAATCCCTTGAAAAGAATGTTTCCGATGTCGCCGGTCTGGCCGCATGCATGCTATGGCAAAGATTATATGATGAGAAAAAACTGACCAAGGTGTCGATTGAAATGCTGGATGACTGGATGGAAAAGGGATATAAACTATTAGATAAAGACCGCTTTGAAGCATGCCGCATATGGATGAGGGTTTGGGAGACGTTCAAGGCCGATTACGATTTGGCCAACAGGTCTATTGATGAAATCGATGCGCAATTCAATGGATCCCAGTCGTTTTTCAACTGGTGTCAGGATTTTGAAATGGAACTGATAAACGCGTCGATTGACTCAAAAGAATTTGCGGAACTCGGTGTGTCCTATCTGAATGAGTTTTTAGCCTGCTTTGCCGATGAAGATGCTATAATTGTCAATCAATTCAAGTCGTCTCTTGGAGAATTTTATTGTCGATCCGGAGATCAAGAGACCGGTGAAAAAGTGATGAGGGAGTTGATCCGCCAATATCCCGACAGGATGGTTGGTTACATCGGAATGGAAATGGCGCTTTCGATCAAAAAAATGAACGATGAGGCACTGGCCCTTGAAGAGCGGCTGAAAATTCTGGAAGAGGCAAAAAAATTTCCTGTCATCGATGGGAAAAATTTCGATTTGGACCGACGGATATTCGATTTAAAAAAAGAGATAGCGAATCTTGAAGCAAAGCGTTAGTAGATTTTTCCAACACGGCGCTGGTCCCGGAAAAAAAGGGTGCATATGTGATAGCAACTTTGGTTTTTATCAGTTTATTATCCTATGCACAAAAATTAAAGCTTCTGTAAGAGTCAACA
>CAVQBT010000019.1:0-85629 GCA_963710795.1 uncultured delta proteobacterium | reverse complement strand
CCCTGTTACTGGTTGGTTGGTCTTGCTGTATCACAATAACTTTTACTGTGCCGAGGGCGCCATCGTGGAATCCATTGATAATTTGGAAAGCTTGGCGGCAATCGATGCAGCCGATCTTGATTGGATGATGAATGAATCGCAAGCGGTTGACAATGATGTGCACGAGGACGCAGATTTATTCGGATATTGGGGGGACGATCAGAAAACGGCGGGGGCTGCAGTGCCGCAGACGGCCGCAGTGTGCTCCGATTACACTGAATTTATGGCGATTCATCGGGGTGCTCTTGCCGGAAGTTCGCTGGACATGAGCAAACCAACGAAGCATGCCTTTGCAGTCTACGGCCGAAGTAATAGTCGCGGTTTGGTTATGATCAAGGTTGGCTATTTGAAGGAGTATTAGGAAAATGTCCGGATCGAGAAACAAATTTAAGATCCGATACTGCCTGAGTGTATTTTGTCTTGCGGGTGCCGTCTTGGAGATCGCTATATTTTGGGGCAGTCCGGCCCAAGCCGATCTTGACCTGGCGGATGTACCCCTGTCCGCGCTGGTCAAATCGCCGCCGGCCAACATTATGCTTGTGATTGATGACTCCAGAAGCATGTCTTGTGAAGTTGTGATGGCGGGGCAATCAGAAGGATTTTTCCCGAAGTTTGCTGAGAATGGCGAACCAAGCGGCACGTATTGTTATGTATTCGATGATTTAATTGGCAATGCCTATTTTAACACCGCAGTCGAGATGGACGCGGAAAGCCGCAAGTATTGGAAATCCCAGCATTATGCGGATAACGTGTTGTACTACAACCCGAATGTCGAATACGAACCCTGGACCGCATACGATGGACAGAGTTTTCCTTCTGCGAATATAAACAACCCCAAATCACACCCATTGATCCCCAATGCCAGCATCCTGCAAATGGATGGCGTCTCGTTTACGGTCACGCTGAAAATAGATGACACCACCGAAAGCTTGCTGGATGTTAAAAATGCTCATTTTTTTGTCAAACCCGATGGGGCTGATCCCTATCTTGTCACCATCGATCGCGATGGTTTAAATTATTATAAAGTAGTTGAGGTCGACGGTACCGGGTTGGCGCAGAAAATAATTAAAGTAAAAAGCGCAGGCAGTCTTCCCCAGGGGACGATTGCGAATACGGTTGCCGATCAGCGTCAGAATTTTGCCAACTGGTTTGCCTATCATCGGCGACGGGAATACGCGGCTAAAGCGGCAATGGCCCGGATGATCAATAACCTGCAGGGGGTCAGGGTCGGCCTGCTGGGCATTAACGGAAGGGTATTGGTGCCGCTCAAGCCGGTTGCTGCCAGGATTAACGATCAGCTGATGGATGAAAAGAGCCTGCTGATTGAAGCTTTGTTCAACTACGATTCGACGGGTTACGGGACTCCTTTGCGCGAAGGCCTCAATGATGTCGGCCGGTATTATGAACGCAACTCGGTGGACCTTGTGGGCTATGAAGGAACATCGGTCAGCGGTGACAGCCCGCCGTTTTTTTCCGAGGTCGAGGACGGCGCCTGTCAGAAATGTTTTGCGATTGTCATGACCGATGGATATTATGGTTATTCTTTCTCGCAGCGCCAATACGAGGCGATCATGTCGGCTACAGACCGGGAGATAGGCAATGCCGACGGCTCGAATAACCAGACCGAATACGATCGCTCGGCCTTGCAGGACAACCTTTCCAATACGCTGGCGGATGTGGCCATGTACTACTACGAAAACGATCTGCAGCCGGAAACCCAGACCCCCGCCAACCCGGGTCTGTCGGATCGGGTCCCTTCCCATGGATTCGACAAGGCCGCCCACCAGCATATGGTCACGTACGGCGTTACGTTCGGCGTCGCTTTGGCAGGCATCAACCGCGAGGATTACAGTATTAATCGGATCTACAACGATGATGACTACAGCGTGCCCTGGCCCGAAGAGATTGGTGAAAAATCCCCCCAGACCATCACCGATTTGTGGCACGGCACCTTGAACAGCCGGGGGGACTTTCTGACGACGCAAAACCCTCAGCAATTGTCCGAAGCCCTGTTGGAGGTTACCGAAACCATCACCAAACAGCTTTCCGGGTCAGCCGCCGCCGTTGCCTTCAACACGACCAACTTGCGTGTCGATAACCAGATTGAAACCTATTTGTTTCAATCAAGCTTTAGTAATGAAAATGATACCGAAGCATGGATCGGCGACGTCAGGGCCTATCGTTTCAATGTGGTAATCGGCCAATTTGACACGGGCAAAGAACCGGTTTGGTCGGCGGCCGAACAGCTGCAGATCAAATCCTGGGATGAACGTAATATCGCCACCTATAATCCGGATAATAATGCCGGTAAGGAATTTATCTATGACAATTTAACAGATGCGCAGAAACAGGCCCTGGGCTGGGATGGGGAGTCCGGCTCGGAGGCGGAAGCTGCCGCCCAAAATCGCGTCGAGTATTTAAAAGGAAATGATATCGGCGGCTTCAGACCGCGCAGCAGCAAATTGGGCGACATCGTCCATTCCGAACCCGTCCACGAAAATGACGTCATTTATGTCGGGGCCAACGACGGCATGCTGCACGCATTCAACAACCGGGTATTTGAGTCAAATCCCACAACGGTCCCCGCACCGGGAGAAGAGCTTTTTGCCTATATCCCCAACCTGGTATATGAAAACCTGGCAGCGCTGACCCGACCAGACTATCAGCACAACTATTTCGTGGATCTGACCCCCACCATCGCCAAGGGGATGGGGCTGCTGGAAGGCAAATCCCCGCCGGATGCCGACAGTTTGCAGACCATTCTGGTCGGCGGTCTGAGAAAGGGCGGCCGAGGCTATTTTGCACTGGACATCACCGATCCGTTCGCCATGAATACCGCCGCCAAAGTCGCGCAAAAAGTTTTGTGGGAATTTTCATCAGATTCCGACATGGGGTTCTCGTACAGTCAACCGGTCGTGGTGCGCTCCTATGCTGCCGATCATCCCTGGCTTGTCATGTTCGGCAACGGGTACGGCAGCACCAGCGGTAAGGCCGTATTTTTCATCATCGACCCGGTCAAAAAGCCGGGGGAGACCGGGTTTGTCGTAAAACGATTTGACCTTACCGGAAGTGTGACCGAACCCAACGGACTGTCGAGTCCGACACCGGTTGATGTGAATTTTGATCGAGTGGTTGACTATGTCTATGCAGGCGATCTGCATGGAAATCTGTGGAAGTTCGATCTGACTGCCGATAACACGGACGCTTGGGAAGTTTCCTACAAAAATGGATCTGCCGACGCGCCCCTTTTTCAGGCCAAAGGTCCCGCGTCGCAGGATTTCCCGGCGGGGTCACCCCAGCCGATCACCACCAAGCCGGAAATAACACTTCATCCATCGCAGCACGGCTATCTGGTGCTGTTCGGCACCGGCAAGTTTTACGGCGAAAGCGACTTTTCAGACAGCAGTGTTCAGACGGTCTATGGCATCTGGGATTACGGCGATGACTCGGATGATTCGGAGTATCTGGGGGCTGTTGAAAGGGATAGTGACGGCGCTGTTTCAGGGCTCACCATTGTCACCGAAAAAGCCACCCTTTTAAGGCAGGAAATCACGGATTTCGAATATACCTTGCCGAATTTCGAAACCGTGGATGTCAGAATTCTAACCCAAAACAAGGCGGTCTGGCAAACGGAAAGTGACTCTCAATCCGGTGAGAATCCCAACCCATCCACCTCCAAAGACAACCATGTGGGCTGGTATTTTGATTTGGCAACCCGGGAACGGGTGGTCACGGATGTCGCGCTGCGGGATAGCAATCTTCTTGTCATCGGGTTTTTGCCGGATCCTTATCGGTGTGAGCCCGGCGTCGGCAACTCGTGGTTTATGGAAATCAACGCCTTTAACGGCGGCAATCTCAGTACGGTCCAGTTAGATACGACCGGCGGGGGTACGCTCAATGATCATGATCTTGTGCAGCTGAATCCGACCGCTGCTCTGGTTCCGCCGGCCGGAATCGGGTTTCAGGGCAAACTCGAAAAAGCATCGATCTTAAGGATTGATAACAGTATCCAACTGCCCACATCGGCTGATAACCATGACGGCCTCGACGTACCTGGCGGAAACAGTTCGGCATGCGGCGAACAAAAATACTTAAGCAGCTCAACCGGGGAAGTTCGAACAATATGTGAAAAATCTATCAGCCTGGGAATGGTTTATTGGCAGGAGGTTCAGCGAGATTAAAACCTCGTTGATGCAATGCAAATCGCCTTTCAGAATGTTGCTGAAAGGCGTTGCCAATTAATATCGATAAATTATGAAAATGAGGCCTATTTCTATTTGCGTTGCCGCCTTTTTCGGCTGTAACACGCAAGCCCAATTAGACCAGTGCTAAGAAACAGTATTGTCGCCGGTTCGGGAACCGGCGTGGTTTGAACTTCCAGACTGATGTCATCCAGCGTTACATTAAAGTAATCTAAACGAGGATCTTCAAGAAAACTAAGTGTTAACGATTGGCCTTCAAATGGCTGTAAAATACTTGTTACGTCGAAGGATCGAAATGTCGAACCGATTTGAACAGGGGGATCGGTATAATCGGGACGGTTAGTCGAGAATATTTCTTCAACAAATGGGTCTGCAGGGCTGGTGCTGAAAATTTCGACTCGAAACTCCTGATCCCCGTCTCTAAAAGAGCCAGCATAGTTTTCAATCCGATCACTCCAACTCAAAATAGCAGAAGTTATGGATCCCACCGGAACTGAAAAAGATTGGCTGATCCAGCTGCTCCCGATATTGGTTTGTACCGACTTGGCATCGTGAAAACCCGTAATAGGCGGCAAGGGCTCGCCAGGTCCCGGCGGATTAATTCCTGGTGCCGGAGGGGTACTGGAGTCGTCACGTTGATTAATAACCCAGGTGGATTCAGAATTAGGATCTGAAACCTGCCAGAAGGGGTCGAAAACATCTGCTTCAAAACCCCCATTTTCAATCAGCGGCAAAGCACTTGCATTGGCCGATATCAGGACCACAAGCGAGATTCCGCCTATAATCGTTAAAAGTTTTTTCATCCCCCCCCCTTTTTTATATATTGCCATCGAGTGTCTTGCCCCCCCCCCCCGAGCATAATATTGCTAAAACCCTGCCGACTCACCCAATATTGGAAAAACTACATTTTCAGATAATTATCTCAACCGATGCTGTTTTGTACTCCGAATGAATGAAAAGGTCTCCACATTTATTGGGTAATTTGTTAACGTCTGAATTGGAAGCGTGAAATTATCGCCTCCAATAAAATCATGTACTTGATTTTCAATAAATTTCTATGAAAAGGCGAGTTTCAAATCGTCCGACTGCGGTCAATATAGATAATCCGTCACAGAAGATCCGTATAAGAAAAGTGATCTAATTGTAAGGGGTAATTCAGGGATGGATTCAGCATATCATCGCTTTATACGAATGAACCGGAACTAAAAAGGTCTCACGCCAAAACACCGGGAATTTATAAATACTTTACCATGGCGCGCTTTGCGAGAAAATTTTTATCAAAAATGATCGTATCCTATCACCCTTTATTTGAAGCCGACAAAAATATTATCTGCGCCGGCCGTAAGCCCAATGGTGAGGATCTTGCGGCGATCCGGGCAGCCAAAGCCGTAATTTTAGGTCAGGGCTGCTACCGATCATTGTATGAAATGGCCCGGGCAAATTGCTCCAATGTGTTTCCCAATTATGATGCCAAATTTAAGTACCCCGGAAAAATCGGTCAGATAAAACTGTTTCGGGAAATCAACGCCCCGCATCCGTCAACCGAAATATATTCCGACCTGGCATGGTTTCATAAGAAATATCGGCCTAAACCGGGTCATTGGCCAACCCGTTATCCGTTGGTTTTCAAATACGATTGGGGCGGAGAGGGTGAAACGGTGTACCGAGTATGACAGCGCTGAAAATCTGCAAACGGTGTTAACGCAAACTGCTGAACTCGAAAAATCGGGACAACGCGGATTTTTATTACAGGAATTTGTTCCTTGCGACGACCGGACATTGCGAGTCGTGGTCATTGGACAGCAGATTGTATCTTACTGGCGCATCCAGCAAAACAGCGCTGCATTTCATACCAGCCTAAGCAAAGGCGCCGTTATTGATTCAGAAGCTGAGCCCGGACTGCAGCAAAAAGCGGTTGCCGTGGTAAAGGATATGTGTCAAAAAACGGGTATTAACCTGGCCGGCTTCGATGTCATTTTTTCCTCAGAAAGTGACGATCCCGCCCCCAAGCTGCTCGAAATAAACTATTTTTTCGGCCGAAGAGGCCTGGGCGGTTCAGAGGCCTACTATAAAATATTGCAAGAAGAAATCCAGACCTGGCTGGCCGGGATTTAGTCAAATAGTTGAATGGTTGATTCGTTAAAAAGTGTAAAAATGAATCAATCCTTTAACCAATCAACCCGTCAACCAATCAACCCGTCAACTAAACATGAAACGCCAAAAAACCATAAAGCCGTTTGCCTATGATCTGAGTCAGGATGATCTTAAACGGGAGCGCAGCAAAGCAAGGGAGTTGAGAGATTCCCAGTGGTGGAAAAGACAACTGGCGAAAGGAACCTGTCACTACTGTGGGCGATCGACCTTGCCAAAAGAGCTGACCATGGATCACATTGTACCGGTTTCCCGCGGTGGGAAAACCACCAAAGGCAATGTGGTGCCATGCTGCAAAGAGTGCAACAGTGCCAAGAAACAACTGCTTCCCATGGAATGGGAGCAATACCTGAAAAAGTTCGACCCGACTTACTCCTGACACAGCCGATCAATCTTAACCGGCACGGCCTTAAAGTCCACAATTCCTCTGTTTAGCGTCTGCCCAGCAATATTTGAAATCACTCAAGTAATATGCGATAATTCAAGTTAAATGAAGATTAACTGCCCAAACTGCCAAAAAAAATATAACATCAATGAGGCTAAACTACCGTCGGGTATCAAAAAGGCCAAATGCAAAGCCTGCGGCCATTTAATACCGCTCAAGCAAGCTGCGGCCGAGGCATCGGCCAAATCCATCCATCCCCTGAATGTCGTCTGCCAGTATTGCGGTCAAAGCCATAGTTTGCGACAGGATAAAATTCCGCCGGCGGTGAAAACGATAAACTGTAAATCCTGCGCTCGCCCGATGCCGTTGAGCCGGGCAAGCATCACCGCGCCGGTTGACTCATTAATAAAAAATTCACCTGCCCGGGCTGCTGAAAAACCGGCAGCACAACCTGCTGAACCGTCCGCGGGCAAGAAGGCTATAATTAGCTTGCGGTGCACCGGCTGCGGGAAAAAATATAAATTCGACCGCAATAAAGTTCCGCCCAACGTCCTGGCGGTCAAATGCAAGGCCTGTGGGTACCGGATTCAATTGCCGCAAGAAGAAGCCATTAAAATACCTGATGGCCCGATCCAGCCCGCGGCGCAGCATGAAAAATCGTCTTTTTCAAAACCGGGCCAGGTGTCGCAAGCGACACTGCGGCCCGCGGCCCGGCCTCGTAAAAAAAAGTGGCTGTATGCTGCCGCCGCCTGCGCTTTGCTGGCTGGTATTTGGGGGGCATTGGTACAGTTTAATATGGTTAAGATGGACGAGTTGAGGCAATACATCCCCGGGTCAGTTGAAAAAGCAGCTCAATCCGCTCAACTTTTAGATAAACAACCATTTCTGGTGCTGAACCTGAATGTTCCCTTGGTCCTCGATGCCTTGGAAAATCGCCTGAAACCGGATAAGAAAACGGCCCGTTTACAGATGATGATGTTGCTGATGAAATCAACGGAGCTCGGTCAACTGGCGATTTACCTGTACGCGGCACCGAATGGCCGGGTGCTGCCGGTCGTGCTGGCCCATGGCAGCAACCGGCAGCAAATGGAAAATATCTTTAAGGGTCAGAAATCATTCAAAGAATATTTCACGCGCGAGTCCAGCGGTACCTATCGCCTGAAGCAAGACGTTATCAACGATGCCGAGAAGTACCACTTACCCCGCGAACCCTACCAGTTGACATTCATCGATACCGGGGCCGTGCTGGCTCCGGTGCCTTTTTCCGCTGCCATAAAAAAACGCCCGCATTTATTATCGAACTCCACGGTCGCGACCTTCGCCCAAACTATTGGAAACCGGCAAGACCTGGCCGCCATCGCTATCCGTGTTCCTGAAAACATTATTCAGGACTGGGAAAAGACAATCCAGCATCACCCCGCAGCCCAGATCAATCCCCAGTTCGCCATGATCGCCGGCCTGGGCAGCGCGATCATATCTCAGATCTCCGGCTCCCTGAACCCCGTCGATGTCCTGGCGCTGGGATTTCGCTTCAGCGGTCAAAAAGGACGTGCCTTGAGTTACGCTCAACAATTTCGACCCGGGGTGGATGGAGAAAAAATATATCGACAACTTGCCCACCCAAATCCGGCCGATTCTGAAATCAACAGCATTATCCGGAATCTGGTCGAATTGTTTCAGGATCAACGCTATCAGCACAGCCTTGATTTCAAAAATAATCGCCTGGCGCTGGAGTTCAGCTGGTCGGAAAAGGAAGATGAAACGTTTTTAACAGCCCTGACGGCAACCACCATTGGTCAACTTTTTGCCGGCGGCAGAGATCTGCCCCCCACACCGGGTAAGGTGGCAACCCGCTATACACAAGAGCCGAATTTCGTCACCGCCGTCGACACCGGCCAGCTGAAAACAAAAATTCCTCAGTTGATCAAAGACAGCCTCTTCCCCAGCCAATACTGGAGCCGGGGGGATAAACCCCAGATGACGTTAGATCTGGACACCATCGACCTGCCCAATGCCGCGCTGGCGGAAATGACCTATGAGGTAAAATCCATCAAATCACCCGACGGAAGAGACATCCTGCGAGCTGAAGAAAATAAATTCACCCCCCGGATCCAACCCGGCAGTTTATACCCCGGCAATATCATCCTCAACGTCAAGGAGGGAACCCCGCCGGACGACCTCGCTAAGGCATCGCTCTATTTTGAACTGACCGTGCCGGTTGCCCTTGAAGTTTTAGAATTCGCGGCGACGGATCAACCGGGCAGCGTCAAAGAAGCCGCCGGAATCCGTGCCACGCTGGGCCGGCTCGAAAAAGATGTGGCCCAGGTCAGCAGCAGCGGCGGCAAATCCATGCGGCTGATCGCCTATGATCAAACCGGCAATGCGCTGGCACCCCGCGAATCCATGAGCACGCCGTCATCGATATCAACCCGCTTTGAGGGCATTATCAGCACCCTCAAGGTCGTGATCACCCGTAAAATTTTTGAATCCGCCTTTGAAATCGAAGTCGACTTAAACCGGGGCAAAGCGCTGGCCCTAGCCCGGGAGCCTGAAGTTCCGATCCGGATACGCTATAACCTTCATCCAATCCCAACCTATGTGAATTTTAAGGCCGACGATTTACAAAACCTGACTGTGGTGTGGACCGAGGGACAGGAGGGATCCTGGAACGACAGCCTCTCCGTCAACCTGCCGCAAGGCCCTTGCAGCGGACATGCCGTCTGGGAGGTTCATTTCTTCGGCCCCGATAAACCGCAGTTATTCAACGGCAACTCCGCCCAGGGCCCGAAGGATTTCAGCTTTACATTGGACAAGGGTAAACTGAAACAGACCAGCGCCGCCTTCGGCAAAGTTCGACTCAGCCTGCACACGGATATCTCACGGCTGGTCTTTGCCCCCCAAAATGGCAATCATCCGGCTCCCCAAATGCTTCCATCCGGTGATGCGGTGTCGGTCGAATTTAACAAAAATGAAATCACTTACAGTGCCGGTCATGCCGATGTTATCCAGACCATAGCTTACGATGCACGGGGCAAACGCTTAAAGCAGGATCAATACACCCGCAACAAAGACGGCAAGCGGATCATTTATTTCTGGGGCCGGCCGGCCAAATTCGAAATGGATGTTAGCGCGAAGACCATCGAAAAACTGATCCCGTTTGATATCCGGCAGCGACCCCTGGATAAAAAGGCCTATCAGGCATTCAAACTGACCATCAAAAATCAACGTGAGGTCGTTAAGACGATCAAGGACATTGATCTTGCCCGCCGTAAAGACCGGTCCTATTACGGCGATGACCTGGCAGGACTCTACTATCTTTACCAGGGCACGCAGAACAAACCCATGCATCTGATCAGTCAGGAAATTGCCCACTCGGATCCTGCCGGGCAGGAGCGTTTCGGCTATCAGGTTAAGCCTCACAAAGGATATTATTTCACCGTGCTGTCCGGAGTTGAATCAAACGGCGTCAAAAAAAATTACAATCGCCGTTCCAAAGAATCCCGCTTTTCCTGGCAAAAGGGGACCATTGCCACAACATCTCTGACCCGCCATCCTGACCTGGTGGCCATTCCGGAGGACAAAACCCAACCGACATTTTTTCTGCAGTGGGGACAAGTTTTCATGAAATCGATAGGTGGCGAAAGGCTCGAGTATTTACCGGACGGCTATTACAATAAGGGATGGGTCGAAGCCAAGTTCATCGATGATTAAACATCTGATTTTTCATCTTGCGCAGGATCCGGCGGAAATTCGAATTCTTCATCAGGTTCATCCAGCTGCAGCATTTTTTTCGCCCGCTGTTTTCTGACAAAGATAAAGCAGACTGCCAGGGTGAATAGAATCACCATCGGCAGAAACAGTTGCGCCATTAACAGCCTTCCTTCCGTGGGGGATATCTTGCTAGACTCGAGTCGTTCGATTCGGTCTTCTTGGTTAAATCGCGTGTTAATGGTTATGATCGCTGCGCCTAGGTAAATGACGACAAACACCAGCGCAAATATTGCCAGCCTCTTTTCAAATTTGCTCATCTCCGTAATTCTCCGCCGAGCCGCTGTTTATTTCATAGCCTATCCAAATATTATACGAGATACCTAAATATCGGTCCATAAAAGAAAAGATCAAGATAAAAATATCGATTAATGACGATTGTCCGCACCTGACCAGTAGGAAAACGTCAAAATAGATGTCAAAACCAGCGGCAGGTTATCCCGGCAAACGCTCTATTGGCCTGGGTATCAGCCCCATGACACTATTCGGTTGATTTGTCGCCTAATTGATCGTAAATAAAATATGAAATGCTTGAATAGCAGCAATCTGCCGAGAGGAAAGGAGACGCCATGTTTTATCAGACAATAATGAACGATGCCGAACGGGCAATCCAGCAGGAGGTTCGAAAATTCGTGCGCGATGAAGTGTCCCATGATTTCATCCGGGCCCTGGATCGTGATGAAATCAAGTACCCTCGTGAATATGTCGAAAACCTAGCAGATCACAATCTGTTGGGATTGCGGTTTCCTCCTGAATGGGGCGGCCGCGGTTTGCCCTGGACGGCCGAGGTGATCGCCGAGGAAGAAATCGGTGTGCTTGGCACCACGTTGGGTTGCGCCTTTGTAATGCCGTCCATTGTGGGCGAAGCCCTGCATGTATTTGGGACAAAAGACCAAAAAGAGCGATTTTTAAAGCCGATATTACAGGGTAAAATGATCAGTGCCGAAGCGCTCACCGAACCGCGGGGCGGATCGGATTTTTTTGGCGCCACCTCCCGGGCTGTCTTTGAGGGTGACCATTTCGTTCTCAACGGTCAAAAGCGTTTTGTCGTCGGCGCCACCGAAGCCGACGTATTCCTGGTGTATTGCCGGACTAATTTTGATGAAAAGGCCCACAAATACCAGCGCATCAGCGCGATAATGGTCGAAAGAGGCCCCGGCGTAGAGTCTGAATATCAATACGGACTCCTGGGAACCCGGGGCGGCGGCACCGGGCGGCTCGTATTCCGGAATGTCAAAGTCCCGCAAGAGAATCTCATCGGTCAACTGCACGGCGGGGCTCTGGTATTCCATCAGATGATGATCCCTGAGAGGCTGACCTCCGCTGCTGCCAGTCTGGGGGTGCGGGCGGCTATAGAAGTCGCGGTGCGCTACAGCAACAAGCGCCAGGCTTTCGGACGGGCTATTCGCAAATTTCAAGCGGTTCAGTTTATGGTGGCCGAAGCGGTTACCAAACTTGACGCCGCGCGGGCTTTGGTCTACATGGCCGCGCGCGCTGCAGACAGCGCCGCTCCCAACGTCCGCCGCATCGTCAGCGAGGCCAAGCGCTTTGCCACGGACGCGGCCTGGGAAATCGCCAATAAAGCCATGCAAATTATGGGAGGCATCGGGTACACCGATGTTTATCCAGTAGAAAAGGCTGTGCGGGATATTCGCTTAAGCCAGATTTGGACCGGCACCAATGAAATCATGAACCTATTGATTCAGCACGAATATTACAAGGAAGTACTGGAAAACACCCCAAACATGCGCAACTATGAGCTGGATGCCGCCAGCCACGATGCCGAAGCGGAAAAATGCTTTACCGATGAAGATATGTGGCAGGTGCATGAAGCCTAGTCTGACAAAAAGAAGGGATTGAAATATGTACGCTGAAAGGTTTTGGAAAAAAAACTGGGATGAAAGGCTGCAGGATTTGGATCCTAAGGAGTTTGAGACGACTTATGTCGACATGATTAAAAAAGCCTTTAAACAGGTGCCGGATAAGACCGCGCTGGGATTTTTAGGGGTGGACATAGCTTTCCGGCAACTCGATCAGTACGCCAATCAATTCGCCAACATGCTGCAGGAAAACGGCTTTGAAAAAGGGGATATCATTGGCATAAATCTGCCGAATCTTCCGGAATATGTAATTTCCCTGATTGGTGCGCTGCGGGCCGGTTGCATTATATCAGGGGTTTCCCCGCTGC
The DNA here is from genome assembly GCA_963710795.1 of uncultured delta proteobacterium. Taxonomy (GTDB): domain Bacteria; phylum Desulfobacterota; class Desulfobacteria; order Desulfobacterales; family JAFDCJ01; genus JAFDCJ01. The sequence goes on along the minus strand of CAVQBT010000019.1, from coordinate 72,896 downwards.
TCTCGGCTGAGCAAATCAAATACCAGCTAAACGACCTGGGCAGCACCGGCCAAAAAATCGCCCTGGTCACCCTGGATGCCATTTTCGCCGGACACATCGTCAAAATTGCCGCTGACATTCCCCAGCTCAAGCTGGTGGTGGCGACCAGTGTGGCGGGATTTCTTCCCAAAATCAAACAGATCCTGGGAAAATTGCTGAAAAAAATCCCATCCGGCAAATTAACCCCACTGACAGGTAAAACCGTACTTGATTATCACAAGGATGTCCTGCAACGCAGTTCGGCCGCCGCGGTCGAAGTGGAGATAACTCCGGATGACCTGGGCTGGATTCAGTACACCGGCGGCACCACGGGTGCGCCCAAAGGGGCCATGCTCAGCCACCGCAACGCGGCTCATAATATGCTGAGCATTAACAGATGGCTGGGCTGGGAATGGGGCCAGGGGGTGTTGTTATCGGGCTTTCCCATGTTTCACATTGCCGGGCTGACCGTCTGCGAAAGCGCCATCTTCTTCGGCTGGACTCAAGTCCTGATACCCAATCCCCGTGACACGGAGCACATCTGCAAGGAAATGGCCAAATACAAACCGACGAATATGGCCAATGTACCCTCGCTTTATCAAATGCTGATGGCCGATCCCAAATTTAAGGCGTTGGATCACTCTACTCTGGGCACCTGCATTTCGGCCGCCGCACCGTTTCCAAAAGAATCCCAGGCCGAATTGGAAATGATTATCGGTAAGGGCAAACTATTGGAGCTTTACGGCATGACAGAGACCTCGCCGGTTTCCACCATGAATCCTTCCAAGGGTCGCAAAAAACTGGGATCGGTGGGGTTGCCGTTTATGAATGTCGAGTGTAAATTGGTTGATCCGGCCACCAGCGAAGCGGTAGCCTTGGGAGAGGCGGGGGAAATTTGCATCAAAGGGCCGCTGGTCATGCAGGGGTATTTCAACAAACCGGAGGAAACCCGCAACGTCATTGATGAAGACGGCTACATGCACACGGGCGATGTGGCCATCATGGATGAGGACGGCTACTTAACGATCGTCGATCGCACCAAAGACATGATCATCGTCGGCGGATTCAAAGTGTTTTCAAGCAAAGTCGAGGAGGTACTGTCTAAGCATCCTGCCATCGGCATGCTGGCACTCATCGGGGTGGACAACCCCCGGCGCCCGGGCTCGGAGATCGTCAAAGCCTATGTGCAATTGGATCCGCTTTACCATGATGATGGCGACGAAGAAGCCCTGAAGGAAGATATTATTAAATTTGCGAAAGAAAAGTGTTCGCCCTACGAAGTGCCCAAGGTAATCGAAATTATCAACGAGATGCCGCTGACCGCCGTCGGCAAGATCGACAAAAAAGTGTTGCGGGTGAAAAAAATTTAGGATTCACTATCATATGATGTGTCAGCCAGCGGAGGCATATATCAACCGAATAGCCGTGATGCAATCAAATCTAAAATTTTTTTCAACCTTGAGTTCGGATCAGGTGTCAGGGAACCGAGGTGCTAAATCCTGACATCTGAGCACTGAAACCCTCGGTTTCTGACAACATGCTGTCAGAAATACGGCTTTGTGGGCTTATATCATTTTCCGCAGCTCCTTCTTCAGCACTTTGCCCACCAGGGATTTCGGCAGTCCTTCGATAAATTTCACCTGGGACGGTGCTTTATACGGTGTCATTTTTGATTTTGCAAAATCGATTATTTCTTTTTCGACCAGCTCCTGCCCCGGCATCTTGACGATGAAGGCCGCAATTTCCTCGCCGTATTTTTCATCAGCAATTCCGATGACGGAGACTTCTCCGACGCCGGGATGCTCCTCTAAACAGCCCTCGATTTCGCTCGGGTAGATGTTGTAGCCGCCTTTGATGATCATATCTTTGATGCGATCGGTGATGAATAGATAGCCGTCTTCATCGCAATAGCCCACATCTCCCGTATGAAGCCAACCACCCCGCAGCGTTTCGGCCGTCTCAGCGGGCCGCTTATAATACCCCAGCATGACATTGGGACCTTTAACCACGATTTCCCCCGATTCCCCACTCGGCAATTCATGGTCTTGATGGTCAACTATTTTCACCTCAACTCCGGGCATCGGAATTCCGGTCGACCCCATTTTGCGCGGCATGCTTCGGCGTTCAACCGCAACGGCCGGCGATGCTTCGGTCAAACCATAGCCTTCATACCATGTTGCAGTTGAATTTGGTGCTAAAGGCCCGGTAAAGCTCCTCGGTTACCGGAGCGGCACTGATGGAGCATCTTTCCAGCGATCCGGTATCGTATTTATCGGCCGCCGGGTGGTTCAGCAGTATCTGATACATGGTGGGTACGCCAATGAAATGGGTGGCCTGATATTTTTCAATCAGCCGAAATACTTCTTCCGGATCAAACCAGGACATCAGGACACCGAATGATTTTTTAAAAGGAGAACAAAAGCCCGAATTCATGACCACCACGCCAAATGAATGCGCCAGCGGCAAGCATAAAATCGTCGTATCGGGCTTGCTGGCCTCCGAAGCCTGCCAGGTGGCAATGGCATTTTGATACAGGTTGCTGTGAGAAAGCATGACCCCTTTCGGTTGCCCGGTGGTTCCGGAGGTATAAATCATCAAGGCGACATCATTTTCTGCCATTTCTTCGTAAAGGGGTTCCGGTTGGCTGCTGTTTAAAAGTCCGTGAAATTCAACCCGCCCTTCTTTGTCCTCACCGCCCAGCACAATAATCTGTTTGATGTGGGCAATACCCCGGCCGGCATTTTCAATTTTTCCCAAAAGCTCCTTGCTGGTAATTACGGCTTTGGCATCGGAGTGATCCAGGATATAGCGCGTCTCGTTTTCACCCAGCAGGAACATAATGGGCACAATCACCGCCCCGATGCGCCAGATGGCCTGAAAGCAGATAAACACTTCCGGCGAGTTGGGCATACAAACGACAATATGGTCTCCTCTTCCGATACCCAGTGATTTCAGCCCTCCCGCAAATCGGCGCGCCATTTCGTTTAAGCGAAAGGTGGTAAATTCCTCGCCTTCAAATACATAGGCTAGCTTGTCACCCATCGTGCGAAGCCGATCTTCTCCTAAGGTTACCAGATTCATGATCAGTCACTTTCGTCTGTGGTTTAAATAAGGAAGGTTCTGGGTTCACGGTTCAGGGTTCACGGTTAAAACGAATATCATCGCAGGTTGAACTGCTCAACCCCATTCATACAATATCAATTTTAGTTCGGTCAAATTAAATCTATTTTAATTGAGTTGATGTCCGCCTTAGGGGCTGAAGTGGTGCTGGTTGATCAACTGTCGGAATCGGTTCCCGGCCAGGTCTCCGGCGGAGATCTGGCACTGGTAGAGCAGAGGACCCCAAAAATCGTCGTTGAGCGCAACGCATTTCGAGCCGACCAATTTCAACTGAAAGGTAATTTTAGAGCCCACTATCTAAACACCGGACCGGAAATCATCCGCCAGTCCTTCTTGTTCATTGATTTTCTGACCAAATTGCTTTTGCCGACCACGGCCTGGAATATGCACAAAGTGGATCGATTGTATGCGCTAAAACTGGCAAAAACCATTCAGCATAAATGAAAGTGCGCAGCATAAATTAATTAATCCGTGGGGCTTCGCCCTGACGGCTTTCTGCATGTGCTGAAGGACAATGTACAAGTAAAGATGTGCAGTTTACAGAGCGGATTAATTTGCGGACAAATTAAAAGAATTTTTCTTGACCCCATACCCCTTAATCTTTATATTGCTATATCCATTTCAAATGAATATCGACACTCGATTAATTAAGCGCAATTGGGGTAACGCCCTATCTTGAAAGGAGAAAAAGATGCGAATTGCAAAAGGTTTAATCATCATTGGTCTCTGTTTGATTATGGCCTCAGGTCTGGCATTTGCCGCTGACAAGAAGCTGAAAGCCGGATTTATTTATGTGGGCCCGGTGGGTGACTACGGTTTTTCAAATGCCCATGACATGGGTCGAAAATATGCCGAGCAGCAATTGCCCTGGCTGGAGACCGTCTATATCGAATCGGTCGCAGAAGGAGATGCAGCGCGAATTATCGACCGCTTGGTCCAGGGTGAAAAAGTCGATGTCGTTTTTACGACCAGTTTTGGCTATATGGAAGAAACCCTCAAAGCCGGTAAGAAATACCCGGACAAAATATTTATGCACTGCTCGGGATTCAAGCAGGCGCCCAATGTCGGGACCTATTTCGCCGATCTTTATCAAGCCTATTATCTCAATGGGTTGATGGCCGGAGCGTTGACCAAAACCGATAAGATCGGCTATGTGGCCGCCTTTCCGATTCCGGAGCTGATTCGCCACATTGATGCCTTCGCACTGGGAATCAAAGCCACCAATCCGAGGGCAGAAGTTCATGTCAAATGGATTTATGCCTGGTACGGTCCGGATAAAGCCCGCGAAGCATCCGAGGCCTTGATTGCCGAGGGTTGTGATACCCTGGCATTTACCGAAGACACGCCGGCCGTGATCGAAGTCGGCCAGGAGCATACCGAAAAAGGCCAGCAAATATATACCTTCAGCCACTACAGCCCGATGCAGCCATATGGCAAAGACTCAGTTGTTTCGGGACAGCTGGTGGATTGGGGTGTGATGTATGTCAAAATTCTGAAGGACATCTACAACGGTACCTGGCAAAATAACGATGAATGGTGGCTGATTGGTGAAAAAGCAGCCATTCTCGGCGGCTCCTTTGATAACATCATAAATCCCAAATTTGTGGGTGATTTGAAAATGAAAATGGTGGACACCCCCGATTTTGGAAAAATCTCCGCTTACGATTTGGTTATCAAACGTTATGAGCAGATGAAAAAAGGTACGGATGCATTTGATCCGTTTTCCGGACCGATTAAAGACAACACCGGCAAGCTCATGATCAAAGAAGGTCAGAGAGCATCCAAGGACGACCTGCTGAGCATTAGGTATTATGTGGATAATGTCGCCGGCAGTATCCCGAAATAATGCAATTTGACGATTAAATGGGGAGCTTGCATATTTGCGACTCCCCCTTTCTTTTAGCCAGGCCGTTCAGGGGTTCAGGGATGAGCACGGCCACTGGCCGCGAGCGTCCAGTCAAATCACATGGGAAACTAATCAACGTTCGCCTGCCATGCATCGTGCGTTGGGTGAGTATAGTCATTAGACCGCTTGCCCTTTGATCCAGACCATAACCAGCCGGCAGGCAACCGCCTGGCAAACATAGCGGTTGTCATAATTTACAGTAATTTTGATTGCTACGCACAATTGTATCCGCCTGTTCGTAACCCAGACCAACCGGAACTTATTTATGACAACCGGTATAACAGCATGAAAAAAATCAATAGCCTCGAAATGATAGATATTAAAAAATCATTTCAAGGAGTTATCGCCAATTCAAATATCAATCTGTCCATCCGGCAGGGGGAGATCCTGGGTCTTTTAGGTGAAAACGGTGCCGGAAAAACGACCCTGATGAATATATTATACGGCCTTTACCAGCCGGACTCCGGAACCATCCGCATCAATGGGCACGACGTCACTATCAAATCACCGCTGGATTCCCGGCACCAGGGTATCGGCATGGTTCATCAGCATTTTATGCTCGTCCAGAACCACTCGGTTGCCGAAAATATTGCTCTGGGTTATGACAAAAGCCCCTGGTTGTTTCCCCAGCGTCAGATTGCCGATAATATTCTGAGCTTTGGCAAAAAATTTAATTTTGATATCGATCCTGCCAAAAAAGTCTGGCAACTTTCCGCCGGTGAACAACAGCGGGTTGAGATTATCCAGGCCCTGATGAATGGCGCCGATCTGCTAATTTTAGATGAGCCGACCTCGGTATTGACGGTTCAAGAGACCAAAGATCTTTTTAAAATCCTGCGGGAAATGAAAAAACAAGGTCATTTGATCATTTTGATCAGCCATAAACTGGATGAAATTTTGGATCTATGCGACCGGGTGACGGTGCTCCAAAAGGGGAAAATTGTGGGGCAGACGGAAACCCGGGATGTCGATAAAAAAGGCCTGGCTCGCATGATGATCGGTCGCGACATCATCTTTCAAATTGAAAAAGAGCCTATGGAAAGAAGCACCAAGGTCATCAGCGTTAAAAACCTTGTGGTCAAAGGCGACAAGAACCTTGAGGTAGTAAAAAATCTTTCCTTTGACATTTATCGCAATGAGATTTTCGGTATTGCCGGTGTTTCAGGAAACGGTCAGCGGGAACTGGTCGAGGCCATCACCGGCTTGCGACGGGTCGAATCCGGCCGGATTACGATCGATGACACGGACATTACCAATCAATCCGCCCGCCACATCTACGACAGCGGCATTGCGCACGTACCGGAAGAGCGGATCAAATTTGGAATTGCTCCCGGTCTGTGCCTGTATGACAATGCGATTTTAAAGCAGCATCACAAAAAAAAATACGCCGGCAAACTATTTCTAGCCTACTCTAAAATCAAACAGCATACTCAGACGCTATTGACGGAATTCAAAGTTCTGGCTCCCTCGATCAATGTTCAGACGAAGAACTTATCCGGCGGCAATATTCAAAAATTAATTTTAGGGCGGGAGATCAACGAAAATCCGTCTTTGCTGGTGGCATCCCATCCGACCTACGGGCTCGATGTCGGTGCCACCGAATATCTTCGCAACCAGCTGTTGCGCCGCCGCAGAGAAGGCGGCGCCGTGTTGCTGGTTTCAGAAGACCTGGACGAAATTTTCGAACTATGCGACCGCATCGCCATTATGTTTCGGGGAGCGTTCATGGGTGTGCTCGATTCAGAAGATCCCCGGTTAAACGATATCGGCCTGATGATGGCCGGTTCTTTGCGCATCTAGCGCCTGAATAGGAAACATGCTGAATTTTAAAATTACCGATAGAATCGACATCCATCCAAGGCATTCATTCGTGTCGCTGGTGTTATCGCTGGCGGCGGGACTTTTGGTGATCAGTTGTATTTTTCTCACGTTTGGCGTGAATCCGCTTTACGCCCTGGCTAAAATTTTCAGCGGCTCATTCGGTAGTGTCTATGGCCTGAAAGAAACCCTTACCAAAGCCATTCCCTTGATCTTAATTGGCAGCGGCCTGGCGGTCGCCTTCCGGGCTAAATTCTGGAATATCGGAGCCGAAGGCCAGTTGTTGATGGGGGCCATCTTCGGAACCTGGGTGGGGCTAAACTGGGGACCGCATCTGCCGACTGCGGTCATTGTTCCCATCATGTTTTTAGCCGGATTTGTGGGGGGTGCCATTTGGGGATTGATACCGGCCATTCTTAAAGTTAAATTTTCAATCAATGAGGTCATATCGACTTTGATGCTGAATTATATCTGTTATCAAATCACGATGTTATTAATTGTCGGTCCCTGGCGCGGCAAAACAAAATATGGCTTCCCGTATACGGACGATTTGCCGGCCTCGGCGATGTTATCTTTAATCCCCGGTTCCCGGATTCATTACGTGACCCTGCTGATCGCCCTGGCCTCCGTCATCATCCTGGGCATCGCGATCTATAAAACCCAATTCGGCTACGAAGTGCGGGTGATTGGAGAAAATCCGGAAGCGGCCAAATATTCGGGCATCGATTTTTTCAGGACCACGCTGATTATTATGCTGATCAGCGGCGGTGTGGCCGGGTTGGCCGGTGTGGGTGAAGTTGCCGGCATCCACCATTATTTAAGCTACCCCGAATCAATTTCCTCCGGATACGGCTTCACCGGCATTATTGTTGCCTGGTTGGCAAAGCTCAATCCTTTCTTTGTTATATTTTCGGCCTTCTTTTTTGCCGGCATTCTGGTCGGCGGCGATGCCATTCAAATCTCTCTAGGGCTGCCGGCGGCGACGGTCCAAATTTTTAATGGTACCCTGCTCGTGTTTTTGATCATGGGCGACTACTTTTTAAAAAATCAGGTAACGCTTCAGTGGCGTGGTAAGGCAAGTAGAACTTAGAAGTCAGAAAACGGCTCTGAAATATCCCAACGGCCGCCTTAAAATTCAACTGGTGGGGTAATGGAGTATTGGAGTAATGGAAGATATTATTATCTCTGTAGCACAGCGAACGTTGATTGCCGGCACCCCCTTGCTGTTGGGGACCATCGGCGAGGTGATCTGTGAACGCTCGGGAATCTTAAATCTGGGAATCGAAGGCGTTATGGCCATCGGTGCTGTGACGGCCTTTATCGTTACTTTTGTCACGGGCCACCCCTGGTTGGGTCTGCTGGCCGCGATTATGGCCGCCTCCTTAATATCCATTATTCATGCCTTTGTTTCCATTAGCCTGAATGCCAATCAGGTCGTATCCGGCTTGGCGTTGACGATGCTTGGGCTGGGTATTTCGGGTCTGGTCGGCAAGCCTTACATCGGCAAACCCCTGACCATTAAGATGCAGGACTGGCCGATTCCGGTGTTGTCGGACATCCCGATTGTGGGTCCGATCTTTTTCCAACACAGCCCTTTTTTATATATGGCCATCGCCCTGGCCATCATCGCCTGGTTTACCTTGGAATATACCCGTTTAGGCATCGCCATCCGTTCGGCCGGCGAAAATCCCCGGGCCACGGAAACCCAGGGGATTAATGTATACCGGATTCGATATTGGTGCGTCATTATCGGGGGGGCTCTGTCCGGTATGGCCGGAGCGCATTTATCGACTTCTTACAGTAAATCCTGGATCGAAGGCATGACGGCCGGCCGAGGGTGGATTGTGGTTGCACTGACCATATTCGCTTTATGGAATCCCATGCGGGCCATCATCGGGGCCTTTCTTTTTGGCGGCATCTTTGTTGTCCAGTATCTGCTTCAGCCGCTGGGCATATCACCCAATTTCCTGGCGATGCTGCCCTATATCGCCACCTTGCTGGTCCTTTTCATCGGCTCGCTGCATGACAGCCGTCGGCTGAATGCACCGGCCATGCTGGCAGAGCCTTACCGGCGCGGGGAACGGTAACCAAAGAACTTATTGACTTTTCTGAATAGATATGATGATAAGACTAGTTTATTTTTTTAGTACAAAACCCTGTAACAAGGAGGCACGAAGTGTACGGTTTTGAGAATATAACCGCAAATAACGGTTGGGCCATGGCTGTGATTGGCGCTTCCATCGTATTTGCAGGCCTGGTGATACTGTCATTTGTTATCTCACGAATCCATAAGGTTCTGGGATTATGGGAGAAAAGAGGTGCCCTCAAAAAAAGGCAGCAAGAAGCGCCCGCTCCATCAGACGCAACAACGGTCCAGGCCACGGCACATAAGGTGCATCATCTTCCGTCCGTAAACGATCTTATCAGTATCTACAGGCCCCTGGCCGGGCAGCTCAAGGAGCCCTTTGAACTTGCACAACTATTTGAAATTGCAAATAAAATGGATTTAGCTCATCCGCACCTGTCGATCAAACAACTGTGGGATGCCGGCGTATTGATTGCCCAGGGAGACGGCTCCTTCATCTGGAATAAACAAAAAGGTAACTAAAAAGGTAATCCCCATGTTCAATCTTTTAATTCAGTTTCTGACAAATACCGGATATTATTTAGCCGACTATCGCCACATCATCATGCTGGTCGTGGGCTGTATATTTTTATATCTAGGAACCGCCAAAAAATATGAACCGCTGCTGCTGGTTCCCATCGGCTTCGGCATTTTGGTCGGCAATATTCCTTTTTTCAAAGGATTTGGAATAGGCATCTACGAAACCAACAGCGTCCTGCACTATCTATATTTCGGTGTTACCACCGGTGTCTATCCCTCGATCGTCTTTCTGGGACTGGGGGCCATGACTGATTTTTCATCCTTGCTGGCCCAGCCCAAATTAATGCTGTTAGGCGCTGCCGCTCAAATGGGCATCTATTTTACCCTGCTTGGCGCTCTGTTTATGGGCTTTCTTCCGAAAGAAGCCGCATCCATTGCGATCATCGGCGGTGCCGATGGCCCGACCTCCATATTTTTGACCGCCAAACTGGCACCGCATCTCATCGGCCCGATTGCTATCGCCGCCTACTCTTACATGGCCTTGATTCCCGTCATTCAACCGCCGATCATGCGGCTGTTAACGTCCAGGCAAGAGCGACTCATCCGTATGCCGGAGCCCAGGGACGTTTCCAAAAAGGAAAAATTAATATTTCCCGTCGCCGGCGTTTTGCTCTGCTGCTATCTGGCCCCGACGGCCTTGCCCTTGCTGGGCATGCTGTTTTTGGGTAACTTTTTGAAAGAATGCGGTGTCGTCAATCGCCTGGCCAATACCGCACAAAACGCGATTATCGATACCGCCACTATTTTCCTGGGATTTACCGTCGGCTGCAGTACCCAGGCCGATGTATTTTTAACCCCCAAATCTTTGGGGATATTTTTTCTGGGATCCATCGCCTTTTCCATTGCCACGGCATCCGGAGTGATTTTTGGCAAAATCATGAACCTGTTTCTCAAAGAAAAGATTAACCCGCTGTTAGGTGCGGCCGGTGTTTCAGCGGTGCCCGGTTCCGCCCGTGAAGTTCATTTGATGGGCCTGAAAGAGGATCCGACGAATTTTCTGCTGATGCATGGCATGGCCTGTAATTCATCCGGTGTGATCGGCTCGGCTATTTGTGCCGGTATTTTGTGGAGTTTTTTCATATAATTAATTTATCCGCCCTGAAAACAGCGCACTCAGGCTGTAAATTTTTATATAAGAACAGAAGGATATAGCTTGAGCGAAAATACGGCGGATAAACTATTTATGGATTGGAGGATACAATGAGCTATCAACATAAATGGAACAGTGGTGAAGCGATTGCATTGGCTCCCGGCAAAATTGTTTGTATTGGAAGAAACTATGCGGAGCATGCCCGCGAACTGAACAACCCGATTCTCTCCGAGCCGCTGCTCTTTATGAAACCCGTCACCTCGCTTGTCGATATAACTAAACCGATTCTAGTTGATTGGGAAAAAGGCAGCGTCCACCATGAGTTGGAGATATCGATTTTAATTGGTCAAACCTTGACCCATTGCTCTAAGGAACTGGCGGCTTCCGCAATTATCGGGGTGGGAGTTGCGCTCGATCTGACATTAAGGGAGCTTCAAAATGAACTTAAGCAAAAGGGGCTTCCCTGGGAAAAAGCCAAGGCCTTTGACGGCAGCTGCCCGTTATCCGCATTCGAGCCGATTGCCTCGTTTGATGCACTCGACGATATTGAACTCCAACTAACGGTCAACAGCGCCGTCCGGCAAAAAGGCTCCAGCCGACAAATGTTAACCGATATCGTGTCGCTGATCGAATATATCAGCCGCTGGTTCACGCTAAATCCGGGGGATGTTGTCTTAACCGGCACACCGGCCGGCGTCGGGCCCCTGCACCCGGGTGATAAATTGGAAATTGATTTGATCGGCCACTTCACGATTCAGACCGAGATTCAACGGAATGAGAACTAGTTAAAATAATGGTTTACATTATTTATTAGAGATGGTTAGATAACGCTTAGCGTGTTCACGAAAAAACCGTTTGGTTGCGCCAGGGACCCTGAGCAATTCGCGGCTGTCTGCTATCCATCCTTTGGCGAGCCAAAGATTTTTAACCCGGTGCCCGGTGTTCACCCTGCTTTAAATTATAACCGGGTAATATTCATCTTGCCGGCCCAAGCTAAGCCGCAAAGTATTGACCGCCACTTGAAACTATTTTATCCAATCAAAGGAGGTCATCATGCAAGCCAAAATCTTAATCAAGCGAAAATTTAAAGCCGGAAAAAAGAGTGAGATTATTGCCCTGCTTAAGGAATTACGTTCCCGGGCGCTGCAGCAACCCGGCTATATATCCGGTGAAACCCTGTCCGCCGTGGATCAACCCCAGACCTTGATGGTGATTGGGACCTGGCAGAATATGGAGAACTGGCACAACTGGAAGGAAAACGATACCCGAAAAACGCTGGAAAAAATGATGGCAACCTATCAGGAAGGTTCGACCGAATACCAGGAATTTACATTGGGCGGCTTTATCGAAGAATAATTAATCCGTCCTGATAAACAGCCTACTCCGGTCTATAAACTTTTCTGGGAGTAATGAAGATTTTATCAAATAGAAGCGCCGACGGATTAATTATATTAATGCTGTGCCTTTATTTTTAACTCAAATCAACGATTTATTATAAAAAATGCGGGATAATATAATTATCACACCCGTAGCTTGTGCTTTCAATACAAACCGATTTCGGAATTTTGTGCTTCCAAAAACAGACTTATCCTTATTCGATGTTCGATGTTGAACGTTCATCTTTCAAACCAACTCTATATGACATAAATGCTACGGGCGAAAAGTTATAAAGTAACCCAGCGCTTATAGGCATAATCCCCGCCCTATCGGACGGCGACGGGTCCCGCCTCCGACTTCCGCTTTTCCACTTCCGACGTCCCCTATAACTCGTGCCCCTCTTTTTTCAAAAGCGCCTGGTGCCAGCGGACAAATTCATACATTCCGAGAAAACGGTCGTCATCATTGACGATACCCAGTGCCATCTCGAGCACCCCTCTGCCGTATGCATTACTGTAGCCTTCGGCGCCACGGGATTGCAGAAACTCGCGCACCAGCATCTGGGTCGTGCGTTTGGTTTTATCTTTGCGGATATCGATAGGGTCTTTCGGCTCCTCAAACGGATCCCACTTATCATAGCCTTTTTTGAGGATATGTTTCTGCCGCCGCGGCGACATGCTGTCAAAAACAGCTCTTTTTCTGTCTTCCGCCTCCTGGGAAGTAAATTCACTCATCTCTTTTTCCTCGATCGGCGTCTGGGCGGTGCTTTTTCTTCAGGCTCATCCGCGAGTCCGAGAAATACCTCATCAAAATCCAAAACCACTGCCGATGACAGCGGGATCAGTAAATCCACCAATTTAATGTTCTTGGATTTGATGTCTCGCAACAGTTCAGCCGATATTTGCTGCAGTTGATTGTAAATGGTATCCAGATTAACCGTCGGATACTTCTCGCCCTGTTTGAATTCCGATTTTCCGCAAGTGTGTCCCGCACCGCCGATCGCAGTTGGGATGCCGTAAAAACGACAGGTTAGGGGCCGATAATCATAAAGATCGCAAAGGTCTTTCTCATTGAGAAGCGGGCATCGAACCCGTTCGAAAGCCAATTCGCCCAGAATTTCGCCTTCGTTTTTGCCGGATTGAAACTCTTTAAAGGCCTTACGTTTGATTTTGTAAATTTGACGATCCGCGCGGTTGGCTTTTTCAAGAAGCGCCACCTTGGCGGAACCCTCGAATTTTTCATTAAACCGATGATGGATGTACAGCGCCTCGATCAGCGTCAGGTCAAACAAGGCAAAGCAGCAATCGGCGCATTGTTCGCCGCATTTGACACAATCGGCATGGGCTTTCTTGACGCGATCAAAAACCTCATCGGCAGTTGCCACTAAGTTTTCGTATTTTTTGAAATAAGAGCTCAGGTCTAGATCCATGTTACAGTGTTACTCCTTTTGGGTTCGGGTTCTGAGTATCAGGATTCAGGGCTGTATTGCTGGGTTGCTATCAATTTATTTTATTTCACTCGATTTTTAATAACCCCCCCATTAGCAAACGCATTATCTGATCTAATTAGGGTGATTTCAAAAGGCGGAATCCAGCCTTAAAAGCTCAGAAGCAGGTCGATCAATCCTAAACCGCTCGGCATTATGCAAACAACCGCTTGGATCACCGGTCCCTTAACCTTTGAACCTTGAACCTTTTAACGGTTATAACTTCTTAATGAATGTTTCACGTGAAACATCGGTTATTTACCGATGCAAAACCGGCTGAAAATTTGATCCAGGACATCGACTCTGATCGTCGTTCCCAGGATTTGCCCCAGCGCATCGACCGCATCCTGCAATTGAATCGCAATCAGTTCCATGGGTTGGCCATTGTTGAGTTCATGCCGGATTGCCTGCGCTGCGTTAAGGCTATCGTCTAAAAGCAGCTTTTGCCTGAGGTTCGGCACGATTCCGGCTTCGAGATCAAGCGGGGATTCACCAAAAGCAGTGGCGACAATCAGCCCCTTGAGCGTTTCGACGCCCCGGTCATACAAGGCCGAAACTCGTACGCAGTCACAGGGCGCCCAATCTGTCGGAATTTCAACGGTATGATCGTTGTCAACCAAATCGATTTTATTAATCACAAAAAGGATCGGCTTGGACCGGAATCGTTCAAATATTTTATAGTCATCCTCAGTCACCCCGCGGTGGGCTTCAACCATTAAAAGTACCAGATCGGCACCGGTTACATTTTCAATGGTTTTTTCAATCCCGATGGTTTCGATGAAATCATGGGTGTCATGCAATCCAGCGGTATCCGCTAAAATAATGGGGAACCCGTTGATATTGAAAGCTTCTTCGATTGTATCCCGCGTCGTTCCAGGCACGGCCGTAACAATTGCCCGCTCTTTTTTTAACAGGCAATTCAACAGACTCGATTTGCCGACATTCGGGCGACCGACCACTGCGACCTTCAGCCCGTCGCGCAGGACATTTCCATCATCGTGCTGTTGAATTAAGCGTTGCAGTGGTTTGATAACATAATCATCAATTTCTGCGGTTGCGGCCGCAGGATCAATGATTTCGTCCACATCGTCCGGAAAATCGATGCCGGCTTCCGTGCGGGTTAATAAATCGATCAGGTACTGACGGATTTTCGCAACGGCTTTGCTCAAGGTTCCATTGGCCTGGGCGGCCGCCACCTGCAGTGATTTGTCCGTCCGGGCGTTGATAATATCTATAACCGCTTCGGCCTGGGTGAGATCGATTCGGCCGTTCAGAAAGGCCCGCTTGGTGAACTCGCCGGGTTCAGCCAGCCGGGCGCCCTGCTTCAAAACCAATTCAAGGATGGCGTTGACAGCGACCTGACCGCCATGGGCATTGATTTCAACAACATCTTCCCGGGTGTAGGTTCGCGGTGCCGTCATCACGGAAAGCAGCACTTCATCCACTACCCGCCGGTTTCCGGGATCGATGATATGGCCGTAATATAAGCGCTGGGATTTGAATCTATTGCCAGGCTCCTGGTTGGCAGCCCCGGATCGCTCGAAAGGAATCGACGTGTGTTGGGATGCAGCGGGAGCAAATATGGCCGACGCAATCGAAAGGGCTTTGGATCCGGAAATTTTGATTATCCCGATTCCACCCCGGCCGCCGGGTGTCGCAATGGCCGCAATAGTGGAATATTCCATTTTTTTAATTTCTCCGCCCTGACCAATAGCCGTAATAAAATGATAAATAGCAAATCGACCGTTTTATGCTGATAAGACTCATTTTTGATGTTGCGAGGCGGATTAATTATTTTTTTGGGGAAAGATAACCAGTTTTCGTACATGGCCCTCGCCCCGGCTTCTGGTGCGAACCCCGGGGTCATCTTTTAAGGCCAGATGCACGATTCGGCGATCGTAAGCGCTCATCTGCCCCAGGGAAATCGGCTTGCTGATCCGCTTGGATTTGTCTGCCAGGCGCATGGCAAGTTTTTCCAGGTTGACTTTTCTGGTTTCAAGGTATCCCGCGACATCCACTTGAACCCGAATCCGATCGCCGTTGTTCGGATGGTTGTGCTTATTGACGATTTTTTCTACCAGAGTCTGCATCGCTTCAAGGGTTTGGCCCTTCTTCCCGATCAGTATGCCGGCATTGTCGCCGGCCACATTCAAGAAGATCCGTTCCGAATTTGCCTGCGCCGATATTTTGGCATCGGAGGAGATCGAGTCGACGATGCGCTGCAAAACAGTGCGCGCAAGATCCAACGGGTTGTCCGGCATTTCGTAAAGCCGCCGATCACCGGAATCTTCACCATTTAATGCATAATCTTCCGGCGTCGTATAATCATCGGAATTTGTGACTCCCGAGCCTGCTAATTCAGTTTCGGCTTCCGCGGTTTTCTCAGATAAATTGACTAAAATCCTGGCCTTTTTCGCCCCCACCAACCCGAATATCCCACTGGAACCATGCGAAAGAATTTCATATTTAATTTCATCGGGGGTTAGATTGAGCGCCACACACGCTTGCTTGACGGCTTGCTCGACATTTTTTCCTTCATATTCAAACGAAGACATAAAGAACAACCTCCGTTATTAAGCAAATTTTTTCTGGATATAATATTGTTGTGAAATCGAGAGAATGTTGTTCACCAGCCAGTAAAGCACCAGCCCGGCAGAAAAATTAATGAAAATCACGGTGAAAATGAGCGGCATAAACATCATCATCTTGGCCTGGGTCGGGTCCCCCATGGGCGGTGACATCTTTTGCTGCAATAACATGGTTGCGCCCATGATAATCGTCAGGACCGGGATGCCGTAGGGGGGTTCCATAAACGGTATACTGGAAACATTAAATCGAAACAGCCGATCCGGGGCCGATAGGTCAGTTATCCATAAAAAGAAGGGTGCATGCCGCAATTCGATGGCCTGATACAGCATCCGGTACAGCGCAAAAAACACCGGCAGTTGAACCACCATGGGAAGGCAGCCCCCCAAGGGATTGATCTTGTAGGTCCGGTACAGGCCCATGACCTCTTCGTTCATTTTTTTCTTGTCGTTTTTATATTTTTCCCGGATTTCTTTCATGAGCGGCTGGATCTTTTTCATTTCGCTCATTGATTTATAGCTTTTCGATCCCAGGGGCCACAATACAAGCTTGATCAAAATGGTTAATATAATTATGGCGATGCCGTAATTGGGGATAACGCTGTACAGCTTGTTCATCAGCCAGACACACGGTTTGGCAAGTATGTCAAACATGCCGAAATTAAGAGCCTTGCTAAGGCTATGGCCGGCTGCCCCCAGGATATCCATGCTCTTAGGCCCGAAAAACAGCAAGTATTGATAGGTATGCTGGGTACCGGCCCCGATGGCAGCGTCCGGCAAGGTATATTGCGCCTCGATCAGATCCTTGCCCTTTAAATATAGCCGCATGCTCGCTTCGCCGACTTGCTCGGGAATAACACTCATCATAAAATACCGGTCCTGCACGGCAACCCATTTAACGTTTCCGGTGTAGGTATTTTGATCGGCGATATCCTTTATCTTGACCTCTTCAAGTTCTTTTCCAACCAGAGCGCTCGGTCCTTCAAACCCGTACCGCTGTTTTCCAGTGGGCACGGGGCTGTTTAAAGCGACAAACAACTTGTCCTCGATAGTCTGGGCCGACCCATTTTTAATGGCAACATCCAGCCCGATCAGGTAGGAATCCGGTGTAAATTTATAGGTCTTTTCGACGAGGACGCCTTGCGCTGATTTCCAGGAAAAAGTAACCTCCCGGGCGGAATCTCTGACGTTAACGGTTTGTACCTTAAAATTTGCTGAAAAAACGGCATTGTCAAGACCGGGCAAACTGTTGCCGGCAAATCCAATCAAAACGGTCTCAATTGGATTTTCCTGGGGCAGCAGTTCTTTTAGCGGTGAATCTTTTTGAACCTTTTCGCGGTATTTCTTTAAAACAAAGCTGGTGACCGCAGCTCCCCGCTCTGACAGTTTAACCCGGTACAACGGGGTATCCACGGTAATCGTTTCAGCAGTTTGACTCGGAGTTGAGACCGGGGTATTCGCTCCACCGGTTTTGGCGGTATCCACAGCCGGGGTCTCTTTGGGGTAGGGCTGGGCGGCCTTTACCGGTTCCTCCCGGGCGGGTGGTTGCTTGGTTGGGGGGGCGGATTTCTGAACGGCTTCCTTGTCGACGAAAAAGAGTTGCCAAGCTAAAAAAACCAGTACCGATAAAACAATAGCAATTACCAAACGCGCCTGTTCCATTGACTTCTCCTAAAAAATCGCTAATAGCTTAATTTAACAGCAATATTCGACTACTATCGATTTTGCGATTTATTCGAATATACGGGACATGTTCTCTGTGGACTGACCTAAAGGAGGGCAGACAAGAACCGACAAACATAGGACTCAGCTTGAGAGATCAATTACCTTATTTGCAAATATTGTGTGTTACCAAACGGCCAGAACCTGCCTGGCGTTTGGCTATTCTCACCTTTCACCCCTCAGGGTACCGGATCAACACCACCGGGATGAAACGGGTGGCAGCGCAAGATCCGTTTAACGGCTAAAAAAACACCTCTTACGGGACCATGACGCCGAATTGCCTGATAGGCATATTCTGAACAGCTGGGATAGAAACGGCATGAAGGTCCCAGAAACGGCGATAGCGTAACCTGGTATAGCCGGATTAAACCGATAAAAATGATCTGAAAAAATTTAATGATGATCCCCATAATTCGATATGCGCTCGCCAATGTCGGCCAATGATCGAAAAGCCTTTTCGAAAGAAAAATCCGCCGCCTGCCTTTTGGCAATAATGTTGATATCCCAATGCCCGGCTAAGTGATGGCGGTTTAATCGGAAATATTCACGCACCAGGCGTTTGATTCGGTTTCGTTTAACCGCCGGTCCGACTTTCCTGGTAACCGTTATACCGATTCGGGATCGTCCGAGCTGATTGGGAGAAAAAATGGCGATGAAATGCTCGTTTTGTATCCTGCGGCCGGATTCGCTCAGGGCGATGAACTCACGCCGCTTTAAAATCCTGTCGGCCTTGGTGAGTAGAAAACGCAACGGACAAGCTTCCCGCTTAGATAACTGAATGGTTAATTTCCGGATCGGCGCGAATTAGAAGGCGCCATAAGGTCACCCCGAATATGACCGCCAAAACAGGCGTCGTCGAAGGGCTTTGATACATCTCCCGTCCGAAGGATAGCGGCTACCCGGCCAGCCGTGCCCGGCCTTTGGCTCGTCGCCGGTTAATAATGCGGCGG
The DNA here is from genome assembly GCA_963710795.1 of uncultured delta proteobacterium. Lineage (GTDB taxonomy): Bacteria > Desulfobacterota > Desulfobacteria > Desulfobacterales > JAFDCJ01 > JAFDCJ01. Next base: position 54,159 of record CAVQBT010000019.1, on the reverse strand, counting down.
CCCTGTTTGGTAGACATGCGCTTTAAAAACCCATGGTTTCTGGCCCGCTTAATTCTGCTGGGTTGAAATGTTCTTTTCATTTTAGATTTCCTTAATATTGGCTTTTTATTGGTTATAGTACCTTAAACCGAACATATAAATCATAAGATGTTTTCTCTGTCAAGATTAAATATCTGAGATGATCAAAATACAGGGAATCGTGCCGGGCAATTACGGGCTGTGAACTTCGAAGATGTCAAATTGTTCCATGTGAAACTCTGGGTTGGGATAGATGACGATCTGTTTGCCGATGCCGCGTTCGAGGCTGGCAATTAGTATATCTTCTTCACCGAGTAAAATTTCGGCAATTTGCGGATTAACCCTCAGCGTCAGTCGGGTGCCATCCATATCATGCGCGTCGCGCAGGATTTCACGATAAATATTGTAGCAGATGGATTGCCGCGAAATTAAGTAGCCCTCGCCCTCACAATAAAAACAAGGTTCGCAGAGAATCCGGGTCAAGGGCTCCCGGGTACGTTTGCGGGTCATCTGGATCAGACCCATTTCCGACATCGGCAGAACGTGGGTTTTGCTTTTATCCTTTTTCAAGGCCTCCTTGAGCGAGCTGAAGATCTTTTCCTGATTGGATTTTTTCTCCATATCGATAAAATCAATGATGATGATGCCCCCTAAATCTCGCAGCCGGATCTGGTAGGCAATTTCTTTAACCGCTTCAAGATTGGTTTTAAGGATGGTTTCTTCCAGATTATGCTTGCCGACATAACGACCGGTGTTAACGTCAATGGCGACCAGCGCCTCGGTGTGTTCGATTAATATATATCCGCCGGACTTCAACCACACCTTTCTTTTAAGCGCCCGGGAAATATCGCCTTCCAGATTATAGGCATCGAAAACCGGTTCGGAGCCTTCATATAATACGACATGGTCTTTGAGGCTGGGCATGTAGGTGTCCAGAAAGGATAAAATTGCATAGTAGGTCGGTTTCGAGTCAATGACCACTTTTTCAACTTCTTGAATCAAAAGATCGCGCACGGCCCTTAAACTGATCGATAATTCCTGGTGCATGCACGACGGGACCGGGGCTGATTCGAACTTTTTCTGGAGGTTTTTCCACAAATTGTTTAAAAACCCCATCTCATAGGCCAGCTTTTCTTCCTGCTCGCCTTCGGCCGCAGTTCTGACGATATAGCCGAAATCTTCGGTTCTTAACTTCTGCACCAAACCCTTCAGGCGCTCTCGCTCGACTTCATCTTCAATCCGTCGCGAGATGCCGATATGATCGGAATTTGGCATTAACACCAGAAAACGGCCGGGCAAGGATATATAAGAGGAAATCCGGGCGCCCTTGGTGCCCATGGGGGACTTGGCCGCCTGAACCAGAATTTCCTGCCCCTCGCACAGAAGCTCTTCAATCGTAATTTCCCGCTTTTTCGGATATGTCGGGCGGGGTTCATTTTCCAGGCCGTCATCCTCGGGTTCGGATTCGACATTAAACAATCGTTCATATTCTTTAAAATCATCATGGAATACATCATCAACATAGATGAATGCCGCCTGGTTCAGGCCGATGTTCACAAACGCCGCCTGCATGCCGGGCAAAACCCGCAGCACCTTGCCTTTATAGATATTGCCGGCAATGTCGGAATCGTCACCGCGATCGACATAAAGCTGGGCGATAGTGCCGTCTTCCAGTAAAGCGACACGGGTTTCATGTTCCGCGACATTAATGATGAGCTGCTTGAACATCCTTTTAACTCCATTTACGAGCAGAGGGCCTAGCGTGAAGGATAAATCGAATATAACCACGGCCATTGAGATCTTCGAAACTTGGGACTAAACTCCGGTGGCAGAGATAATGTCCTCTGCCGTCATCCATTGGCACTAAACCCTCTGCGCTTTGCTCTACGCCCTCGGCCCCAGGCTCTACGCCCGATGCCCTCGGCCCTTTGCTTTAGATGCGCTGCCCTGCTGCCTTTAGCTTAACGACTCTGGCCTGTTTAATCTGGTTTTCATTAATATCGAAAATAGGACCCAAAATTTGGGCGGGGCGCAGCGTTTTCCCGGTTTCAGCCGCAAGCGTCACCTGCAGCTGCTTTGAATCCAGCAATTCTAGTCGAATCACCATATCCTTTAAATTTATCTTTTTCAACTTCCCTTTTCGATTCGAGGGAGAAATAATTACTTCAGCGCTGTTATTAAAGGATCTCAGGTTTGCTTCATTAAACCTGCCATCGCGCAGCGTGACCTGGTAGACATTCGCTCCGGCTGCCTGACGTTTAAATCCGGCCGGCACAAATTGACTGGCAGTGATCACAAGGCCCTCGGGCAGGTGTGAATTCAGCACTCGGGTAACGGTCGCCGGGTTAACAGAGTCCGGTACACCCAGAATAAATCGCTCCTGCTCGCTTTCGATGCCAATGGGCAACGGATCATCAAACGATATTTTAGGCTTGGGATGAAATCCCTGGGAAAATTGAACCGGTATCCCGGCGCGCTTGAGCGCTCGTAAAAAGATGTTGACCATTTCGAGATGACCGAAGTATTTTGCCTGATCCTGCTTGGCGTAAAAAACGCACAGCCTTTGAAAATCAGCGGTTGTGGCAGGTGGCGGGCCGCAAGCCGGGTCAGATTTTTCATCAAAGGCCCCGTAAGTCCGCGGTTCGATTTTCGCAAAATCGCAGGTCCCGCATTGATGACATACCCCCCAGCGACAGTCTTCGATTAAATTTTGCTCAAGCGCATTGGCCCACTCCTGTTTTAGAAAAGATCGGCTGACCCGGTTATCGACATAATCCCATGGCAATGGCTCAGCCACATCCCGCGCACGGGCCGTAAAAAATTGGGCGTCAATGCCCGTTTCCACAATAGCCTCCTGCCACAAATCATAATTGAACTGATCGCTCCAGCCATCGAATTTGCACCCTTTCATATAGGCCGCCATCAGCAGACGACTCAACCGTCGATCCCCCCGGGCCCAGAGCCCCTCCAGTTGACTGACATGGGGATCCTGCCATTTAAATCGAACCCCGGAGATCTTTAGCTGATTGTGGAGCCATTGGATCTTTGATCTCGATTCAGCCAACGGAATCTGAGGCGCCCATTGAAACGGGGTGTGTGACTTGGGGATAAAGGTGGCGACACTAACATTGATCTTGCCCCGACGCCCTTTCGCGCCTTTGATTTTTCGCAGGTTTTTCACCAGCGCCACCAGTGCTTTCAGATCATCATCGGTTTCGGTGGGAAGACCGATCATGAAATAGAGCTTGATTACCTGCCAGCCCAGGTAAAACGCATCCTGCACCGTGTCGCTGATTTCCTTTTCAGTGATATTTTTATTAATCACGTCACGCAGGCGTTGGCTGCCGGCTTCCGGGGCAATTGTGAAGCCGGTTTTGCGCACCTGCTGAATCAGCTGCATCAGTTCCGGGGTCAGGGTGCCCGCCCGCAGGGAAGGCAGGGAAACAGCGACGTTTTCGGAACCAAAGCGGGCCATCAGGCGCTGCATCAGCGGCGCCAGACACCCATAATCACCGGTACTCAAAGACAGCAGCGAAATGTCCTCATAACCGGTCGCCGCAATGGAATCGGCTGCAATTGACAGCAGACTCTCCGGTGAGCGTTCACGCACCGGTCGATAGATCATTCCGGCCTGACAAAACCGGCAGCCCCGGGTGCAGCCCCGGGCGACTTCCACACGCAACCGGTCATGAATCGGCTTACCGAACGGTATGACGGGTTTTTGCGGAAACGGCATCCGATCCAGGTCAGCGACAATGGCGCGTTTGACCCGGGGGTAGTTGGAAAACCGGGGCACCAGGGATTGAAACCCACAATCATCAAATTGGGGTTCAAAGAAAGACGGGATGTAGACGCCGTCGATCTGGGACCACCTTTGCAGCAGAGCCCCTTTGTCGCCCGGGCCCTCATTTTTCCATTGCAGCCACTCAAAGGCCATTTGCCGGATGACATTTTCGCCGTCTCCCACCACCATGGCGTCAAAAAAGTCGGCCATGGGCTCCGGATTGCAGGTGCAGGGACCGCCGGCGATAACCAGGGGATGAGAATGATCCCGCTCGGCAGCCAGAAATGGAATGTTCGCCAGATCGAGGATGGTCAGGACATTGGTATAATTTAATTCATATAAAAGACTGAAGCCGACAATATCGAATCGGCTAAGGGGTGCGCGGGACTCCAGCGAAAAAAGCGGTTGTCCGGTGTTTCTGAGAAGGGCTTCCATATCCACCCCGGGCGCAAACACTCTTTCAGCGGCGATGTCCGGATCCGCATTTAGAATATGATAAAGAATCTGCATCCCGAAGTGGGAAGTGCCGATTTCATATAGATCCGGAAAGGCCAGGGCAAAACGCAGCTTTACCCGGCCAAGATCTTTTTTAATGGTGTTAATTTCAGAACCCAGATAACGGCTGGGTTTCTCAACCAAAGGCAGCAGGTCGTCAATCATCTAATTAATCCTCTAATTAATTCTCCCTGAAAAATAGCTGATTGAGGTTGCTTAACTTTTCTGGGGATAATAAAATTTGTTGGTAAATTAAAGCCTTGCCGAATTAATTGCTTAATGCTTCGCATTTTTATTGATTTTTTCTTAATGATTCAATTCGGCTAATTGCTTATAAAAAAATAGTGAAATTTTAGTGGCTGAAATTTCTAATATGATGATTATCATTTAGCCAATCATAAAAATTCCGGCAATCAACGGGTTATTCCCAGTTACTCCGCCCCGAAAATTAGTATTTCAGGGCGGATTCATTCATCACAGAGGCAGCCAATGTATCCGCAACCCAATCTTACAATCCGATTCCAGCTAATGGCTATAGTGTTGTCAATCTGCGTCGCAGGCCTGATTGTTCCCGGCCTGAGTTTGGCGCAGGCCCTGAATCGCGAGACGGCCGTCGTCAAGGCCGTGCGCAAGGTCAGTCCGGCAGTGGTAAACATAAGTTCAGCTTACGAAGTTCGCAAGCAGTCCAGTCCTTTTTCCGGATTCGGCTTGAATCCATTTTTCGAAGAATTTTTCAGGGATTTTTACGACCCGCGCTTTGAGCGTCGCCAACGGCAGACCAGCCTGGGGTCCGGCGTCATTATCGATGGCGTTAAAGGTCTTATTTTAACCAATGCCCACGTCATCCAGAAAACCGGCACGATCAAGGTGACCCTGAAAAACGAGATGGAACTCGAAGCCAGAATCGTTGGAACCGATCCTGATTCTGATTTGGCCGTACTCAAAATCGACTCTGAAACCCAGCTGCCGGCCATTAATATGGGCCGCAGCGATGATTTGATGATTGGCGAAACCGTGATTGCCATTGGAAATCCATTTGGATTTTCCCACACCGTAACGACCGGGGTCATCAGTGCCGTAAACCGCAGCATCAGGGCCGAAGATCGGGTGTACCATGACTTCATCCAGATCGATGCCTCCATTAATCCCGGCAACAGCGGCGGGCCGCTGTTGAACATCAACGGGGATCTGATCGGGATCAATACGGCCATTTATGCCAAAGCCCAGGGAATCGGGTTTGCAATCCCCATCGGCAAAGCCCGCAAAATCATTTCTGATCTGATTCAGTATGGGGAAGTTAAACAAGCCTGGATCGGAATCACGGTTCAGGACATGGATGAAACCCTGGCCAGTTATCTGGCGGCTTCCGGCAAAACGGGCGTCATTGTTAAATCGGTGGAATCCCAAAGCCCGGCTGAAAAAGCCGGCGTAAAGGAAAGTGATATTATTTTTTCAATCGAAAACAAAAACGTGACCTCTGTCGCTGATTATCGATCGATCGCCAAGAGTCTGGCTGCCGGCGAGACCATGCAGACCAGGCTATGGCGCAACGGCAAAGAGAAAACCATTGCCGTCGAAACCAAGGTGTTTCCCCTGGAGCTGGCCGAAGCGCTTGCTTTTAAGCTGCTTGGGATCAAAGTCGATGATATAACGACAGGCATCAGACGAAAATATCGCCTGGCAACCCGGGAAGGCGTGATGATTTCCAAGATAAAGAAAAATTCCTACTTAGCGCGCATCGGCGCCGAACCCGGCGATTTGGTCCGTCAGATAGATGATTTTACCATTCAAAACTCTGAGGATTTCAAAAAGGCCATTGTCAAATTTCGTCTTAAAAACTCAATGGTATTGCTGCTTCAGCGCGGGGATCAGGGGTATTACATCACGGTGAATCTTTCCTGAGATGACCGGCTAATGGTTCAATCCAGCGGACAATCACCCAAGCGAAAAAAAGAACAGTGAAAAAGCGAATATCGAAAACTCCTCGACACCGCAACTATTTTTGGCAAAAAAAATGAAAATTGAACGGGTCATCCGGCATTTTCAGCACCTGTACTTTTTGGAACCCGGCTTCTTTGAGCAAATCGACGGCCTTTTCGCGGCCCCACATCATTCCCAGACCGGCCCCCCCATCCACCAGACCCACCGGCAGGCAATGCATTAAGCTGACGGTGTATAAAAACGGCCCCATGGGATGATCCAAATTGTCGGCCAGGTTCGATTCAGCCGCAATATCCACCATCGAAAACAGACCGTCGGCAGCCAGTATATGATAAATTCCGCGCAGCACCTCCCGGGGCCGGGTTTGATCGTGGATGGCGTCAAAGGCGGTCACATAGTCAAAGGATTCCTTTAAGGCGGGGTTATCCGACAAAAGCGCGGCATCGGCCACCATAAAATCCAGATTATCCAGCTCTTGCCGCTGCGTCTCCCGTTGGGCTTCAGCGATGGCGTCATCAGAGATATCGATCCCCACAAAGCGACTGCGGGGAAAGGCTTTGGCCATCAGCATCAAGGCGACCCCTTGGGCACACCCCAGGTCACAAACCCGAATTCCAGCCTGCAAGCGTCCAACAAGCCGCCCATCATCAACGGCCGGCAAAAACCGGTCAACCAGGACCTGAGCGTGTTTAGCATCGGCCAACTGCGACATAAATTCTTGAAATTTCGGATAGTTGTCGTAAGAAACCCCGGCTCCGGTCTCAAAGCCCCGGATCACGGATTCCAGGGCAGACACCGTCAAAAGGGGCATTTCCTGGGTATACACGCCCAGGTTCGCATTGCCGGCCCGCCGCGTGATGAAATCCCCGCAGTGTTGCGGCAGGTAATATAAATTTTCACCCTCCGGCGTGCGCGATAATTCTACAATTTCACCGCTGACCATCACTGCCAGCCATTCCTTGATATAGCGCAGATTTAAACCGGTCTTTTGCGCCAGGCGGTCGGCTGTTTGAGGAACTTCTAAACAATCCATGGCATCCAGCAGACCGGTTCGATAGCCGATGGCCAGGGCCAGATTCAGGGCACCATCGTTTAAAATCCTGATCATCTTTTCAGAAAACGAACCCCGGCCGGCTCCAGACTTGTTCGTCATGCTAAACTCCTTCTAGAATCTAATGTGTTTGACACAACCGTCTTATTTTTATATCTCCTTGGATAAAGATAGAACTTAAAACAGAAAATAATTATGACAACCGCGATAACCCCATAATTCTGATGCTGAATGAAATGCTTAATGATCCGGGGCTGGCCGAATACCTCACCCGGTTCAAATCAGAGCAAATTATTTTCCTCGAAGGCGATGATTCCCAGGAACTTTACATCCTGGTCTCCGGGCAGGTGGCGATCTTCAAAGGAGACATAAAAATTCGGGAGCTCACGCGCAAGGGGTCTTTGTTTGGCGAGATGTCCTTATAGCGCACATATTGACTTGACAAAAAGAATTATTAAAAGATATATAAAAACGTTCTTAAAAAATCGTTTGGATTGACCGAATTCGAAAAAGACCGTCAAGTCGTCGGCAGCGGGGCTTGATGTGAAATCCGGTCGATCATCGGGGGATTATTCGGCAGCATCTCTCCGCCGGAGAGATGAAAGGGGGGTAAAAATGCAGACTCTGGCATGGTTGACTCAGGAAATTCCGTGGGTGATGGCCTCGGTGGCAGTAATCGCAGCGACAGCGGCGATTTCCATAATTTCGGCGGTGATAAGATCGACACATATCGCATCAAAGGCCATGGTCATTGGAGTAATGATCGCATTAACGGTCGGCATCATGCTGATGGAAGTCACGCCTTAGATCAGCCCCCATGGAACGAACGAAAATATTCAAACTGCTAAACTCAGAATCGCCTGCCGCAGAAGTGTTGATTAAAGGTTGGATTAGAACCCGCCGGGATTCAAAATCATTTTCATTTCTTGAAATTAACGATGGGTCGTGCCTGAAAAATATTCAGGTGATTGCCGCGGACACCTTGTCCAACTATGACGAGATAAAAAAATTGACCACCGGCTCGGCCGTGGCCGTGGCGGGCGAGTTGATTGAATCCCAGGGTGGCGGCCAAAAATGGGAAGTCGCAGCCGCTCGGGTCGACATCATCAGCCTGGCTCCGGAAGACTTTCCCCTGCAAAAAAAGCGTCATACCGATGAGTTTTTGAGAAGCATCGCCCACTTGAGGCCCAGGACCAACAAATACGGAGCGGCCTTTCGCATGCGATCTGAAATGGCGTATGCGATTCATAAGTTTTTCCGCGATAACGGGTTTCGCTATGTCCACACCCCGATTTTGACCGGCTCGGATTGTGAAGGCGCCGGCGAATTGTTCAAAGTGACGGCACTGGATCTGGAAAACCTACCGCAAAAAGAAGGCAAAACGGATTATTTGCAGGATTTTTTCGCCAAAGAGGCCAATCTGACGGTCTCCGGACAGCTCAGCGCGGAGATGTTTTGCCTGGCCCTGGGCGATGTCTATACCTTCGGTCCGACGTTTAGAGCTGAAAACTCCAACACCCGCCGGCACGCCGCCGAGTTCTGGATGATCGAACCGGAGATGGCTTTTTGTGATCTGCAGGGCAATATGGATCTGGGAGAAACGCTGATCAAATACCTGACATCCTATGTCATGGAAGAATGTGCCGATGATCTGGCGCTTTTCGCCAAATGGGTGGATAAAAATTTGATGCGGACCCTGGAAAATACCGCCACCTCGGATTATGTCCGCCTGCCCTACCGCGAAGCGGTGGCAATATTACAAAAATCCGGCCGCAAGTTTGAGTATGATGTCGCCTTCGGCAAAGACCTTCAGACCGAGCACGAACGGTTTTTAACTGAAAAACATTTTAAAAAACCGGTCATCGTCTACGATTATCCCAAGACGATCAAGCCGTTTTACATGCGCTTAAACGACGACAATGAAACGGTGGCCGCCATGGATGTTCTGGTGCCCAATATCGGAGAAATCATCGGCGGCAGCCAGCGTGAAGAACGCCTAACGGTGCTGGAGGCGCGCATGGCAGAAGCCGGAATGGAAAAAGAGCCGTACTGGTGGTATCTAGAATCGCGTAAATTCGGCAGCGTGCCGCACAGCGGTTTTGGGCTGGGCTTCGAGCGCCTGCTGATGCTGGTCACCGGCATCAGCAATATCCGCGATGTCATTCCCTTTCCCAGAACACCCAGCAGCATAGAATTCTAACTTTTATCCGTGATCCGGTCGTAAAGGTCGCGCTTGTCGATGATGCGCTTGGCCTTGAATTCGGTGCGCTCCAGCGAGCCGGGCGCCATCATTTGCACGATGGTGCGCAGGCCCTTGGCCTTGAGCTGGGTGGCCAGTTCATTTTGCAGGGCAGCGATCTGTTCCGAAGGCACTTCGGGCAGGGCTTCGGCCTGCACAATGAGCTCATCCATGGTTTTTTCCCGGGTAATAATGATACGATACTCGTCTGAAAAGCCTTCAATGCCCCGGATCACGTCTTCGATGGCACTGGGATAGACATTTTCACCCCGCACGATGAACATATCATCGGCCCGCCCGTAAATTCCACGGGGAAACCGGGGATAGGTGCGGCCGCAGGCACAGGGCTCATTCACCCAGCGGCTCAAATCACCGGCCCAGAATCGGATCATGGGCTGGGAGTTGCGTTCCAAATGGGTGTAAACCGTTACACCTTCCTCACCGTACGGCACCCGCTTGTGGGTTTGCGGCTCGACCAGCTCCGCATATACCACGTCCTGCCACAGGTGCATTCCCTGGCGCCGGGCGCATTCCCCATCGGTCATCCAGGGCGCCATTTCGCCGGTCGAGCCGGAATCCAGGCATATGGCGCCATAGGTTTCTTCAATGCGCTTTCTGGTTGAGGGCACACCGGCACCGGGCTCACCGGAAAAAAACAGGATGCGGAAATTAAAGTCCCGGGCCGGATCAAAACCTCTTTCCTTGGCCCTCTCGGCCAGATACAGACTGTAAGATGGGGTTCCGTAAAATACGGTGGGTTTGACGGTGGCCATCCATTCTATCGCCCGGTCGGTTTGGCCGGGAACACCGGCGCCAAAGGGAAACGCGGTTGCGCCCAGACGCTCGGCACCCAGCATGGCGCCCCAGCTGCCCCAGTAAAGGCTGAAAAAGGAACCGATAAAGACGATATCATCCGGGCGCACCCCCATGGCCCACTGAACGCGGGCGTGGGTTTCAGCAATGCGCTGGATGTCGCTTTTGCTGATGCCGAAGGCGGTCGGTTTGCCGGTGGTGCCCGAGGTGCCATGCACCCGGGCCATCTGCCGGTATGAAACGCACAGGTTGCTGCCAAAAGGAGGGTGCTCGGCCTGATCGGCCCGCAGCTCATCTTTAGTGAGAATGGGGATGGCCTCAAAGTCATCAAGGGTGCGGATATCATCCGGCTTTACCCCGGCCGCATCCCATTTTTTTTGATAAAGCCCGGAATGCTGATAGGCATACTTCAGTTGCTGCTGGAGCTTGGGCAAAATAATCGTCTGCTCCCGCTGCTCCGGGTCCATGGTTTCAATTTCCGGAAACCAGTAATCCTGGTCGCCATCCGGATGATAGGCGGCGTCATAGACCGGCGGCCATTGTTGCATGATATTCCTCCTTCTGGATCCTGATGACGCCTTATTGGATTAAGTCGCCAGGTAATTGAATGCCTTTTAAGCTCGAATTTCAGGTGTCAGTGTTCAGGTGTCAGCAAAAAGAATCTGGAGACGAACATTGCTGACATCCACGAAATCTTCAATCTTCAATCTTCAATTTTTTCATCCCCTGTTTAGCTGCCAGCGCGTCATACAGCCCGGTAACGATAGCATCGCGGGTGGAGCCCGGCGGGTAGACCCCGTCAAAGCCGATTTTTAAAAGTTCCTCAGCATCTTCCGGCGAGAAAACGCCACCGATAAAAAACACAAATTCATCTTTCAGATCCTTTTGCTCGGCCTTGTGCAACAGCAACGTCCCTAAACTCAAATGGGCCCCGCCCAGCGAGCTGACGCCAATCACATCCACTTGCTCCTGCACGGCGGTGGCAATGATCTCATCGGGCAGGGAATTGCCCAGGTAGATCACCTCCATGCCGTTGTCGCGCAGTTCCATGGCCACCGTGATCACGCCCCGATTATGCACATCCAATCCCAGCTTGGCCAAGAGCACTTTAACCTTGCGGTTCATTTTTTCTCCGTTTCAAAATGTTTATTGACGGTGTTGAAGAAAAAGACGTCAATCCTTTACCCATTGCTCCAACACTCGAGTACTCCAATACTCCGAAATTAATGGAAATTGAAAGCTCATACGATGGATTACCTTCTATTGGGTAATTTATCCGAGATAGAATACAGTTTTTAAGCCGGCCTTTTAAGGCCTTAAGGCCGGCTTAAAAACTTACCACAGAGCCGGCGGCTTCCATAGCCCAAACGCGTTTTTAAAGACGGCAAACATTTCCCCTTCGCTGCAGCCGGTGTCGGCACATTGCACGGCCATCGGCAAAATGTTGCTTCCCTCGCGGCAGGCTGTTTCCAGGTGACGCAGCGCTTCGCTGACCTTGCGGCTGTCACGGGTCTGCCGCAGCTTGTCCAAGCGCTGCTGTTGTCTTTCGGCGGCCCCTTTAGGATAGCGGAACACATTAATCGAAGGCAACTGGTCTTTGGATAAGTAAGTATTTTCAGCCACCACCCGGGTCTGCCCGCTTTCCACAAGCTCGCGTTCCCGGCGAAAATAATCTGATATTTTGCGATGGATCCAGCCGGTTTTTATGGCCGCCACATACCCGCCCCGACTTTCGATTTCTTCCATTTCGTCAAGAATGCGCCCTTCCATCTGGTTGGTGAGGGACTCCACATAAAATGAGCCACCCAGCGGATCCGCCACCTGGGTCACCGCGGTTTCTTCCTGAAGAATTTGCTGGGTCCGCAAAGACAGCAGGGCGGCTTCCTCGGTGGGCACCGAATAGGCCTCATCAAAAGAGTCCACGTGCAGGGATTGAACTCCCCCCAGTACCGCGGCCAGGGCATGGTAGGCGGCGCGCACCACATTGTTCAGCGGCTCCTGACGGGTCAGGGAAACACCCGAAGTCTGCACGTGGCAGCGCATCCAGGTTGCCCGGGGATCATTGGCAGCGAAACGATACGTCATGATGCGGTGCCAGAGCCGGCGCACGGCCCGAATGCGGGCGACCTCCTCAAAAAAATCGTTGCCGATGGACCAGAAAAAAGACATTCGCTGACCCAGCCAGGCGGGATCGTGGCCGCGATCCTTGAGCGCCGCCAACGTTTCGGCGGCATTGACCAGCGCTACAGCCATCTCGGTGACGGCCGAGGTTCCAAACTCGCGTAAATTGTAGCCATTGACGGTCATATAATTCCAGAGCGGCACCTGCTGGCGAATAAACTCGATGTTGTCGCACTGGATCCGAAAACAGTCCTGGGGCGGGATATATTCCGGCCCGCTGCGGACCACCTCTTCCAGCGTAATGTCATTTTGGATGCTGCCCTTCAGACGGTCCCAGGGGATGCCGCGCCGTTTAGCCAGGGCCAGGTACATGGGAAATAAAATGGCCGAATTAGACGGATAGTGCGAAACCAGCGACACAGTAACTTCATCCAGGGCGATGTCCTTAAATAAGAGGTCCATATCTTCAACCGAATCAATGGCGACACCGGACATGCCCACCTGGCCGGTGGAAATCGGATCATCAGAGTCGTACATCTGGATGGTCGGTAAATCAAATATAATGGAAATACCGGTCGCCCCATGATCCAGCAGGAATTTAATGCGCTGGTTGGTGTCCTCGGGTCCGCCGTAACCGGCCAGCTGGCGCCGGGTGAACGCCCGTCCCCGGTACATGTTGGCATGAATACCGCGGGTGAAGGGCTGCTCACCGGAATTTCCCAGATCGGCAGCGTAGTCAAATTCGGGATTGTTCAGCGGGGTATAAAGCAGATCCCGCGGCGTTTGGGAGCCCAGGACCATCCGGGGAACCGTCTGCCAATTTTCCAGATCCTCCGGCCGCACGCTTTCCTGCTGCCAGCGGTGATGGTGTTGGCCGAGTTCATCCAGCGCTTTACCATTATACAAAGGTGAATGCGGGCGGTTTTTTAAGGCCTCTTTCAGCAACTGTTTGGTAGATTTTTTTGATTGCTTCATCACAAATCTTCCTACCGGAATAGTATTTCGTCAAAATAAAAGCAACCCCGGGTCGATGATGAAATCGATTCGGTAATCCAAATGCCCGGGTTCAATCGTCAGCCGGAGGCGAATTGTAAATATTATATTTTTACATGTCAACTAGGTAATCCCGCTAACCCGCTATACCGGTTTTAATTCCAGGTGGATAGGCCCAAGTTAGTTTGCTTCGCTCATCCGCCGTAGAATGATGGAACGATGGAATGGTGGAAGCATGGAATATTGGGTATAATAACGGAAATTATCTTGATTATAATCCTTGACTTACCATAGGTAGCGAAAAAAAGATTTCATCCTTCTAAAACCATTATTCCATTATTAGGCCAATATCAAAATTTTATTTTGCTTAGTATCTTGACAAACGAATTAAATTCGTTTATAAATATTTATTATCGTACTTTATTCGATCCCCATGGATACCTTAGATCGCCAAATATTGCGCGCCCTTCAGCAGGACGCCAGGGTGAAAAACGCCGACCTGGCCCGGCAACTGGGGGTTGCTCCGTCCACCATGCTGGAGCGAGTTCGCCGGCTGGAAGAACGGGGCTACTTCAACGGGTTTAAGGCCATCGTCAATCCGGAAAAGCTGGGATTGGGCATCCAGGCCCTGATCTCCGTTTCGTTAGGACAACATTCCACCCAAACCATCCGACCTTTCGAACAAGCGGTCCAATCGATTCCCAATATCATGACCTGCTATCATGTCACCGGTCGCTTCGACTACATTCTTCAGGTTGTTGCCCGAAACCTCAAAGAGCTCGGCATCCTTGTCAAAGAACAGATTGCATCTTTGCCCGGCGTCGGTAAAACGGAAACGTTTCTGGTTTTTTCCGAGATAAAAAACGATAACGGCTACCCGCTGGATGAAGGTGAGGAAGCTTGACAATTGCAATGGCGATCGTAATCAAAAAACAATAAGATAGAGCAAGACGCTGAATCGGCGTTTTTGCCCTTTCACAAGGAGTATGCCCATGAACGACTTAAGACAGCAATTGAAGATATCTGAAGATCGTCTGAACGAAGTCAATGCACTGTTAACCGATCCCAACAATGAAACCATCAGCCGGATTCTCGAAATTGTTGAAAAATACGGCGGCCCCCAGGAAATTAATCGCAAGGCCGCCGAGGCCGGCAAATTCGAAAACCTGTTGGCCCGCTTAAAACAAATCAACTCCCCTTACGTAGCCGAGCTCGATTGGCTGACGCAACAGCGTGCCCAGGGCGCTTTTGTTTCCATGGCCGATTATTACGATCGGGTTTTAGGTGACCGTGATGCGGGGGCAAAAATCAACCAGGAAAACGCGGTGACCCTGGAGATCAGCGCCTTGCAGTATTTTCCATGGCTGATGGCCGAAGCCCGCAAGGCCATTGAAAACAAGGAGTTGATGCCCGGCCGCTACATCCGGGTGCGCAACATGAAAGAGCAGACCGAGGACAACGGCGACATTCTGGCCACGGCTGCCGCGATGCAGATCGTCGGCGCTACCTATGTCGAAACGCTGGACACCAAGGGCACCGATGGTTCCAACGTCCATCTCGGGGGACCGGAATGCATTACCGGCTATTTCGGCGGCATCGGACAGCCCAATCAGTATCCCTACAAGTGGGTGGAGGAGTATCTTTATTATTACACCAACTATGGCGTGCGCCAGGTGTTAAACATCAATTCCGGCACCGTCCTGGCCGCCTACCTGCTCCATAAACTGGGTGTGGATAACGAGTTTAAGATTTCGGTTTTCATGGGCAACGACAATCCCCTGGCCATTTTTTGGACGCTGATGACAGCCCGCCTGTTTGCCCGCGATGACGGCACCACGTCTTTGATCGGTTTCAATCTGTCCAATTCGGCCGACAACTGGACCCTGCGACAGGCCGCTCAAATACGCCAGTCGCTGGGCCTTGAAAAGGTCGTGCGCTTTGAGCACCACATCACCGAAACCCAGAAATCAATTGTATGTCAGCCTTATAATCGGCGCGATGAGCTGATCGAAGTCGCCCGGGATGTCGCCAACATTGCCGCCAAGCATGAAGGCGGCGATCCGGAGATTGACAGCGGCCGAAAACACCCCAGTGATATTTTAGATTACTTCATGCCCAAAGAAGAGGTTATCGCCCAGGGTTTAATGGATGCCATGCAGCTTAACTACCTGGACAAACACGATGCGGTAAATCGCACCGCCGAAGCGCTGCTAAAAGCCGGTATTGGGGTTGTTTGCGCCTCGAATCTGCACAAGTAAAGACCGAGGAGGTTGGTGATGAGTCGAAATCGTCTGTCTCATCTGTATAGTCGTGAAGCCTTGAGCGCACAACCGTCGGCCATCCGTGACATTTGTGCCCTCGTGGCCCGACCGGAGGTGCGGTCGCTGGCCGGTGGCTGGCCCGATGCGGCGCGCTTTCCGCTTGCGGAAATTCGCCGGATCTTTGACCAATTGATGGTCGAACACGGTGCCCAGATGCTCCAGTACGGTTCGACTGAAGGCTTGCGGAGCCTGAGATTGAAGCTTGCCAAACGGATGAGAGACGAGGGTGTCAACAATGCCAAAGCCGACAACCTGATCATTACCCATGGCTCTGCCCAGGGCATGCATCTTGCGGCCCAGGTGTTTGTCGACAGAGACGATGTGGTGCTGGTCGGGCTGCCCACTTACTTTGGCGGTCCCGGCGCGGTGCGATCACGGGGCGGCAAGGTCGTCGGTGTACCGGTAGACCGGTTTGGACTGGATACCACCGCCCTGAAGCAGGCCGTTAAGCGTCTGAAAGCAGCCGGCGAAAGTGTCAAAGGCGTCTATGTTATTCCTAACTTTCAGAATCCCAGCGGGGCTACCCTCAGCCTCAAGCGACGACGCCGGCTGATTCGGCTGGCTGACGTATACGATTTGATCATTTTTGAAGATGATCCCTACGGCGAATTGCGGTTTGAGGGCCGGCGCCTGCCCTCACTGAAGTCGTTGGACGAAAATGGCCGGGTGATTCACCTGCGCTCATTATCAAAAACGTTTGTGCCCGGCATGCGACTGGGCTGGGTCTATGGCGAAAAAGGGGCTATCCGCCAGATGGCGGTGGCCAAGCAGTTTGCCGATGCGGCAACCAATACACCGGCCCAGCACATTCTGCTGGAGTTCATCCGCCAAGGGCTTTTAGACCGACAAATTCAGGATAACATTTCATTTTACCGGGCCAAGCGCGATTTTATGCTGCAACAAATGGAACGCCATTTTCCGGCGGCTGTGTCCTGGAATCGGCCTCGGGGCGGATTTTTTATTTTTGTTTATCTTCCCCCGGCTATGGATGCCGCTGACCTATTTCGCCGCGCTGTCGAACGCAAGGTGGCCTTTGTGACCGGCCAGCCCTTTTTCGTTGACGGCAGCGGCCACAATACCTTCCGGCTGTCTTACGCCCAGGCCGGCAATGAGGACATGGAAATCGCCATCCGGGTACTCGGTAAATTGATCAAAGACAGCCTGGTCCGCCGTAAAATAGAGAAAACCGCTTAATACTTTACCACCCAGCCCATCCGCGGTGCCGCAGACCTCGCAAGTCTTTGTTGACATTAAAAAAACATTACGCTATCAGAATTGATAAGAGATCATATCCCCCCGCTGTCGATATGCCCGGCGGCATGATTGGAAGGTGTTATCATGAAACGATACCAGCCCAGCGAAATTGAAGCTATTTTAAAGCTCTTCGAAAAGGAACTGGCGACCTTAAATCGTTTGACCAGAATTGAAAAAATGAAAATCAGAAAAAGAGTTGCCAATTCTATTATACCGGCTTTATCCGCCAGCAATTCAGAGCCTGACGCTTTTCTCAACACCATAGAAACAAAATTAAGAGATGTATTTAATATGTTTTTTGACGGCTGGGGATTTAGAGAAAAACTTCGCCAACAGGTGGACAAAATCAATAAACAAAAAAAAGCGCTCAAAAAAAGGCCGGCTAAAATTTAGAACCTGGCGGATCATGGGGCTTTGGCCGGGCTTTTTCTTTACTTGTCCTTTAAGTGCTTCCAATTGATTTTCCGTCTGGGCCCGATCAGTTGTTATTCGATTGGATCCAAATCTTCTGCGGCCGCGTTGTTTTTAGAATTGGAATATTGGGTTTGATTAATCATTGACATCAGGTATACGGCCGCACCCCAAAAACAAGACGCGGCAGCAAGCCCGCCAATAAGCAACAATAAGTTATCGATATCGCACACCCCCTTTAAAATTTGATATTTGCGGCTCGGTTCGCATTTTTCAAAATGGTTTCTATGATCTCGGTTTTCTTCTTTTGCGTCCTCTTCGTTCCAAACCGGTTCTGCGATCCAAATCGCTTCTGCGCTCCCGGCCGGCTCTTCTTTCAAAGCTAACGCCGATTCCTTCCAGGGATATCCGGACAATCCAGCCGATCAGCTTAACGGCTTTGCGGGTTTTCAATTGTGGTATGACAAGCTTTAATCGGCCTCCCAAAACAAAATTTTCGTTGGTTAAGATAAAAGCCCCGCCGCGGCCGATATTGGCTACAATACCCTGATATTCACGGTTATCATAAGCGAAAACCAAAGATTTATTGTAGGGCTTTCTATTATTTTTTCTGGAATCATTTTCACCCCGAAAATCATAACTCGGTGGTGCGGCCTTCTTGTCAATTGCTTCTTCTTGAATCTGACCTGTTTCTGTGCGTGCGTCATAGGTGCTGAGAAATTTTCCGCCGTAGCCATAAGCGCGGGAAGAATTTTCCAGCGCGATATGCCATAAAACTTTCACCTCAAAAAGAAGTTGGGTTTCCTCGCCGGCAGAACCGGCATGGATTGCAAGAGCAACAAATATATCCTCGCCGGGATAGATGGTTTGATCAGATTCAAAGTACAAACCGCCTTTGCTGAAATTAAACATTTGGCCGGGATATAGATTGCCGCTAATGGAGACATCATGGGATATGAGCGCTTCATAGTTAAAGCGCTTGTGTCCCCGGCGGTCAGCGTCTAATTTCAAAATCGGCCATCATTCTTTCCCCTGAATTTAAAATTTAAACGGCGGCTCATTCGAATCTTTTTTATGCCTCAATCGAGTCGGAAGTTCATTGCGCCTGAGGCTGTCAAGTTCCACTTTCAACCGGCTGAACAATTCCTCAAGCATAGACGCTAAATTGGGCAGCGCCCCCGGTTCGGCTGCAGCCTGCGGGTTTATTTTTACGGCTCGGCTCTGCTGGATTTTTTTGACGATTTCTTTTGAAACCGGCTCAAATCCTTCCGGCGAATTTAAAATCGCATTTAACAAAAGCGGGTTGGTCCCATTAAACAGTGATTCTTCAAAAAGCGCTAGGATCTGCGCCTCGCTCATACCGCAAAGTCGGTCACGAACTTCTTTTTCCCGCATAAATTGCAGCAAATCATCTTCAGGAGCCGTTATGGCCGGCGTATCTGAAAACTTGACGTTCAGCTCGGTGTCTCGGCTTTTGGCTTTTATAACTTCAAGCTTTCTAGCAGCCTGTTCGAAGACACCCCGTCGGGCCGCTTTCTTGCTTAGGGCATTCAGACTGGAATCGGCTTCCACGGCGGATAACGCTTTAGCGACAAAATCTGTAAGGGCTACGATATCGTTATACACCTGCTCGAGGGCAGTCGCAGATTCTGCTGAAAGCCTTGGCTGAGCGTCTAATACAATACGACGAACCCTTGATATTATCTTTTCCAGCATTGGGATTATCCCACCTCCGAACCGATCTGCCCATCACGTATCACTGCAACTTCCACCCCCCGATGATATATGCAGGTTGACGGGTGCCAATAAGCTACATTGGCAAGTGCAAAATCCATGCAAAGATATTTGGGTAATAACTTTTTCCAGCGTTTATTTAAATTATCCAGCGGCACCGGCGGCGGGCGAGCGACTGCGGGACATTTTTTTTGATCTAACCTACATTAAAATAGTTATAAATTTCAATGGTATTAAAAGGTAATTTCAGGCTAAAACAGTTTTTGCGAAATACCCAAAGCAATTTGGCCGAATTTGCAAGCAGGCAGGCAACAAAATATATGCTCCCGCCGATTAAGAAGTGAAATGGATAAATCGTATTTACCTAGCTACTCAATATTATTACAAGAAAGTACGGGTATGAATGTTTAAGCAATCTCGAACGCTTCGGATCGCGCAGCCGATCACAAGTGCGCGGGTCCATTTTTGTGAATTTATTTACCCTAAATCGGCCAAAACATTTCACAGTCACAACTCTTTATTTCAGCCGGATTCCGATATATCTATCTGTTATTACAATAATATTTCGAATCTGTCGAATTATGGCATTATTTTTGCTTAATCATCTCATATATGGAAGCCTAAAGAACCGCGAAATATATCGCGTAATCGGGTCAAATCATAGGGATTGATAAGGGGCGTTTTGGCGTGGAATTGTTTAAAAAGCGTCGCGGACTCCGGAGCTGACGATTATAAGATGATTAATTACGGTGGGTCATATGACCAGCGATTCAAAGAAGCCTTTTTTAAATAAAAGACGGGAACCCCGGCACCCCTATTGCGGCCGCGTCTTATTTGTATATAAAAGAAATCTCAATGAGGGCGAATTGGAAAATTGGAGTCGCTCCGGCCTGTGCATGAAAACAAAAAGGTTCTTTCGTGTGGGCGAAATGCTTACCGTGTCCTTACCGCCTTCCAAATACAAGACTAACCACCGTAAAGCCAAAATTGTTTGGAGAAAGGCGGACGAATGCGGCGTGCAATTCTGTGATTAGCGGTTCACGTCTTTAACTGCAAAAAAAAGCTTTCAACCCTTTAATTCCTCAATCCCTAAATTTGGCGCAAACAGCATAGATAGTGTCCCAAAAAGTTGACTAAATTTAAATATAAGTTACGAGATCTGGACAGAAGAGACTGTTTATGTCGGCAGTTCAATCTGCATCGTATGCTTCCTGTGATTATATTCTTTGATCAATCTTTTGACAAAGTTCAGCACTTGCGACTCGGTGCCGCTAAATTTGATACCGGCTTGATACTTCCCTAAAGCCATTTTTTTGCAATAAACTAATTCGGCCTTTATTTCTAATAAATTATTGTCTTTATCCACAGCCATTAAGGAAATTTGACCGGCTTCTATCGGATATACAGTTTCGAGCAACATGCCGCCTTTGCTGATGTCTAACGCTTTGCCCATCCCTTGCGAGACCTTTTTTCCGTTTCGATCGACCGAGACGTGGGCGATCAGGTTGCGAGTCTTCGCTCGCGCGAATTGTCTACGGTCAGCCATATTCGGTGGTGGATAGGCCCTGAAAACGGATTGGCATTTTGAGCACCTGACCAGGGCTCCGTCTGATTTAATAACCTTGCTGTCTATTTGAAATGTGGTATGACAGTCATCACAGTGTATTTTCATTGACGCACCTAATAATACAAAACAAAAGCATCATGCAAAGTTGACCTTAATACGATAGCAATCCATAACCGATTATCGGATTCCCAGCTAGAAAACTTAAGGATATTGGCCAATTCCCTTAAGGGGTATCTAATACGAATTTGTTGTTGATTAATAAACGATTGGATTACCTTGGATGGCAGGATTTTGAATTGGATGAACATACATATCAGTGGGCCATGGCATGTTTTGAGGGCGATCATGTGGATATTTCAGAATCCATTTTTCTATGGGGGAAACGTTGGCGACCCCTTGATATACGTCAAAACATGGTTAGCAGTATGAAAGCAAGCCAAAGATACCAGCCGAACGTTTCAGTTGGTTGGACCGATCTCATATCCTGTTTAAACACCACGGCAATGGAGGAATAATATGGGCGCAAAAATGACAGAAGAATCAATCCTGGAAATGTCCCGCAGTTTTATGGCCAGTCGTGTGCTTCTTAGCGGCGCGGAACTGGACATTTTCACCTTGCTCGCCGAAGAACCCTTGACGGCGGAGGAAATCGCGACGGCAGCCAAGGCCAAGCTTCGCGGAATCGTGATACTTCTCGACGCGTTGAGCGCCCTTGGCTTTTTGGTGAAAAAAGACGGACAGTATCGTACCGAGCCGTCGGTCGCCCCATTGCTGTCGGCCAGCGCGCCCGATTCCATTCTGCCCATGGTTCTTCACATGGCAACGGTCTGGCAGAACTGGTCTCAAATTACCGACATTGTGCTTGGCAAGACCACGCCGGGTCTTACAGCGCAAGGTGCCTTGGCCAAAGATAACCGCAACGCCTTTATCGGTGCCATGCACGTGGTCGCTTCCAAAGCCGCGCCGCAGGTTGTGGCCGCCAGCAATCCGGGACGAGCCCGCCGGCTGCTGGACGTGGGCGGCGGCTCCGGAACCTACACCTTGGCTATGCTCAACGCGATACCTGAAATGAAAGCGACCCTGTTCGATCTGCCGCCGGTCATCGAAATGGCGCGCGATCGCTTTCAAGCCGCTAATATGCTCGACCGTGTCGAGCTGGTTGCCGGCGATTTCTACCAAGACGAACTGCCTCCCGGACACGACCTTGCCCTTTTATCGGCCATCATCCATCAAAGCAGTTATGAGCAAAACGAGGTTTTATACGGAAAAATCCATCGCGCCCTGGAATCGGGAGGCCGGATAGTGGTCCGCGACCATGTCATGTCGGCGGATCGCACCCATCCGCTGGAAGGCGCCCTGTTTGCCATGAACATGCTGGCCGGCACGGAAGGGGGCCGCACATACACCTTTGATGAAATCAAAGAAGGCCTGACGGCGGCAGGGTTCAGCCGAATCAATTTGATTCAGACCAAGGGCATGTTTTCCCTGGTTGAGGGTTTCAAGCCCTAAATTATTCGTAAAAACTGGATTTCGAATGGGATGATACAATGTGAAAGATGAATAAAAAAATATTTCTCACAAATCCCAGACTGAAATTTTTTATAAAATTCAAAATCATCAGGTGGTTCGGCAAGTGTTGCAAATTTGCCGGAAGGCTTAGATATATGGTCCTGCCGGCTTTATTGCTAATCGTCGCATGCGCAACTTTGGCGACTGCGCCGGTACCTTATCAGACCCCTGAGATTGCGGAACCGGTGACCGATTCCGCCGATTTCTCCGGTGGTGCAGAGCTTTGCTGGATTGACGATCTCGTCGAGGAAGCCATCCGCCAAGGCCAACTGCCGGGCGCCGTGATCCTCGTCGGTCAAAACGAACAGATTCTTTATCGCAAGGCTTTCGGCCATCGAGCGCTGGTCCCCGATATTGAGCCGATGACAGTCGATACGCTATTCGACCTGGCATCTCTGACCAAAGTTGTTGCGACCACAACCAGCATTATGCAGCTTGTCGAAGCCGGCCGGATCTCTTTGGAAGACCCGGTAGCCAAGTATTTTCCCCGATTCAAGCGCCACGGCAAGTCAAAAATTACGGTGCGCCATCTGCTGACGCACACGGCGGGTTTGAGACCCGGGTTCAATCCGGCATGGCGTTGGAAAGGATATAGCGCGGCAATTGAACAGATTGTTAATGATGTGCCGGTGACAACGCCCGGTGAGCGCATCGTTTACAGCGACTTGAACTTTATATTGCTGGGTGAGATCGTTCGCCGGGTGAGCGGCATGTCCCTCGATCGGTTTGCGAATGAGCATCTTTTCAAGCCGCTGGGGATGCGCGACACAATGTATAATCCGGCGGCAAACATGAAGCCTCGGATTGCACCGACCGAGCGTTGCTGGAAAAACTCTGGACCCTGCGGAGGCCCGGATGGTACGATGCTGCACGGGCTGGTTCATGATCCTGCTGCTCGTCGGATGGGAGACGGGCCGGGGCACGCCGGCCTGTTTAGCACGGCGGATGATCTTGCCATTTTTTGCCGCATGTTGCTGGGAGGCGGCACAATCGGTCAAACGCAGATATTGTCACCGGCAACCATCGCCGCCATGATTTCACCGTCGACGCCGCTGAATGACGGCTATCTTCGCGGCCTCGGCTGGAGTCTGGACACTACTTATGATAACCGTCAAGAAACGAGTTTAACAATTCCGATCGACCACTCCGGTTTTACGGGCACCAAACTCTGGCTCGATACCGGGTCTGGCCTGTATATCGTGTTTCTTTCCAACCGGCTTCATCCGGACGGAGAAGGAGACGTATTCGATCTGCGCGAGCATATTATCACGGTTGCCGTCAGTGCTGTAGCCGGCCAGACAAAATCAGCCGCGTTTACCGAGGGGGCTAACGCCGCAAGCCTTGAGCAGTTAAATTTATTGCCGCAAAAAACCCAGCTTCGCGGCCAGGTTCGCAGCGGTATCGACGTGCTGCGAGCGGAGGATTTTGATCGGCTGCGGGGGAAAAGAATCGGCCTGCTTACCAACCAGACCGGCCAGACGCGCGACGGTGTCAGGACGATCGATTTATTATACCGGGCCGGTAATCTGCAGCTAATTGCCCTATTCAGCCCGGAGCACGGCGTGCAGGGCATCCACGAGGATCGCGTACCCTCTGCGCGCGATAAAAAAACCGGGCTAAGGATCTATTCGCTGTACGGCAGGCGCGTGCGACCCACGGCTAAAATGCTGGCCGGTATTGACACGATCGTCGTCGATTTGCAGGATATCGGCACCCGTTTTTACACATACATGACGTCGATGGCCTACATGTTGGAGGCTGCGGCCAGGCAAAAAGTCAGGGTCATGGTATTGGATCGTCCCAACCCCATCAACGGCCTTCAGATTGAAGGTCCCATTCTGGATCAAAAATTTATCGGATTTACGGGCTATTTCCCAATGCCCATCCGGCACGGCCTGACCATGGGGGAGCTGGCGCAGCTGTTCAACGGTGAAAATGATATCGGGGCGGAAATAACCGTCGTAAAGATGAAAGGCTGGCGGCGCCAATACTGGTTTGATGAGACCGGCCTGCCCTGGATGAATCCGTCACCCAATATGCGCAACTTGATTCAGGCCACATTGTATCCGGGAACCGGAGCCATCGAGGGGACCAATATTTCAGTGGGACGCGGAACCGACACCCCCTTTGAGCAGGTCGGTGCCCCCTGGATCGACGGGGTTCAACTGGCGGCGCAGCTCAACGCAAGAGACCTTGCCGGCGTTCGTTTTTATCCGGTGTCATTTACCCCCCAATCGAGTATATTTACCGGCAGCAAGTGCCGGGGCGTTTTCATCCTGGTGACCGATCGGCAGGCACTTCAGCCCGTGCGGCTGGGGTTAGAAGTTGCCTCGATGCTGCAGCGCCTGTATCCGGCTGAATACGGCCTGGCAAAAAAATCCAACCTGCTGGGGTCTGAAACAGCGCTAAGCCAGATATTGGCGGGCGAGGATCCGGTCGACGTCATGCAAAGCTGGAAAGCTGACGAGAGACAGTGGCGGCAACTGCGGAGTCGGTATCTATTATATTGAGCAAACCGGTTCGCGGGAGCATCACGCCAAAAACCTCCCCTCACTCAGCTAAACATAACGCACACGATGTCCCCTTGTCGCAGACCTTAAGCTCCTTGCGATAGCAAAAGTGGTTTCAAAAAGAATTTTCACATCAGTATTAAATACCAGTTATTTGACTCAAATAAGTCAACTCAGTCAACAACGTCACCTATTTCCACGAATTTTTTATTTGGCTTTTCTTGCATCCCGCTTCAGCTGAGCCTATTAAAGGCAAATGAAAAGATAAGTGATCTTTGCGTCCTCTGCGTCTTTCCGGTGAAATCAAAAGGAGACTCAGGGACGCTGTTGACTGATTCAACTTATCTGTGCTATCTGATTGGTATAAAATTACAGTTAGGAGGGATATGATGCCGCGTCGCGCCCGGTTGGATGCACCTGGAACCTTGCATCATGTGATGGTGCGGGGAATCGAAAAGCACCGGATTGTCAACGATGTTGCCGACCGCAAAAATTTTGTGGGACGATTGGCAGAGCTTGCAGCCGGCACCCAAACCACCATTTATGCCTGGGCTTTGATGACCGATCATGCGCATATCCTGTTGCGCAGCCCCCAAACAGGCCTGTCCGGTATTATGCGCAAGCTGCTGACCGGCTATGCAATCGCTTACAACCGGCGCCATCAACGACGGGGGCATTTGTTTCAAAACCGTTATAAGTCGATTATCTGTGAGGAAGAAGTCTATTTTAAAGAACTGGTGCGCTATATCCACTTAAACCCGGTGCGGGCGAATTTGGTTAAAAGCTTAACCCAATTGGACCGCTACCGATGGTGCGGTCATGGCGTTTTGATGGGTAAAATCAAAAACGAATGGCAGGATCGCGACTTCGTATTGAAATGGTTTGGCTCCCAGCAAGGCGCAGCTACGAAAGCTTATCGCAGCTATGTCAACCAGGGCATCGCTCAGGGGCGGCGGCCTGAGCTTGTCGGCGGCGGGCTGATACGCTCCTTAGGCGGTTGGTCGGCCGTCAAAGCCATGCGTCGTTCAGGGGATCGGGAGTTGTGTGATGACCGGATACTTGGCAGCGGTGAATTTGTGGCGCGGATCATCAAAGAAGCGGATGCTAAAACTAAGCGTCAACTGCCGGTGAAGGCGCAGAATCAAAAAATAGATAAACTTATCACCAGATTATGTAAAAAGGAAAAGGTATCAATCGAAGAATTAGTGTCCGGCAGCCGGCGCAAAGCGGTCTCCGGTGTTCGGGCGTCGATTGCCATTGGGCTGGTAAAAAATCATGGGGTCGCGTTAGCCGAAGTCGCCCGGCGCGTGGGGGTATCCACCGCGGCCGTATCGAAGATAATCAAACGGGCCGGACAATAGACCCCATAATTGCATAATATTAGGCTCTTATCGGGTTTTTTCTGACAACATGTTGTAAGAAACTGGAGGTGTCAGGTGTCAGTGTTCAGGTGTCAGGACTTAGCACCTCGGTTCCCTGACACCTGAAACCTGAAACCTAAAATCAATGAACTGCGCTACTGCTGCCCCGCCGGGGCCACTTTTTCGAGCGAAATATAGGAAAAAGCTTAGTGTCTATTTATTGAAATCAAATCATGGAAACATAGAGATTTCGAATTGATATTATTAATTATTTGAAGAATCTGTGTAATCTGCGAAATCTGTGGATAAAAAGCTTGTTTGGTTGCGGCTTTGCCGCGCTGTGTTGTTATGATTTCAACTCGATCTGGATACTGCTGAAGATGAATCTTTCCGATTTGATGGATAGCACCCTGCTGCTTGATCTGGAAACGACCCGGTCGGGAAAAATCAGGCATGCCGGCGCTGTTTTTAAGGATCACATCTTCGAAGAAACCGCAAGGGCCGGCTCGAAAGCTGTGTTGGATCAGCTCGACGAACTGGCCCAAAAAGCTGATTTTGTTTTGGGCCACAATTTGCTGGGCCACGATTTTCCAATCCTAAAAGCCGCATCGCCCTGGCTTAAGATCCTCAAAAAGCCGGTGATCGACACCCTTTACCTGTCGCCGCTGGCCTTTCCTCAAAATCCTTATCATCGCCTGGTCAAAAACTATAAACTGGTCAGATCAACCATTAACAGCCCCGTTGAGGATGCCAAGCTGGCGGCTTCCGTATTTGCAGACCAATGGGCAAGTTTCCTCGCGCTGGCAAAGGAAAACGCGACCCTGATCGATTTTTATCGTTGGTGTTTTCAAGACAGCCTTTTTAACACCTTTTCCGGTGGGGGGATTGCGGCCGTTTTTGCCATGCTGACCCCGCAGGTGATCCAAACCCGCGACGAAGCATCGGGGTACTTTACGGAGCAGACCGCCGGTATCGTATGCGCTAAGGCGGCCAAAGAAACGATTCCCGGCGTGCTGGCCAAAGCCGCAAGGCAGCCGGCGGCCGCATACTGTCTGGCATGGCTGCAGGTGGCCGGCGGCAATTCGGTCCTGCCGCCCTGGGTCAGACATCGATTTCCCGAAATACCTGCCATCATCAAAACCCTGCGGGAGGAGCCTTGCGGCAGTTCAGCCTGTGACTACTGCACCGAAGCCCACGACCCGGAACGGCAACTGACCCGCTTTTTCGGTTATTCATCGTTTCGTGCCCGCCCCCAAACCGAGCAAAATGAAAGCCTGCAACGGGCAATTGTGCTCGACTGTATGGCCGACAGTCCGGTAATGGGGATATTGCCGACCGGCGGCGGCAAATCGCTCTGCTACCAGTTGCCGGCCCTGGTGCGCTACTGGCGGCGGGGGACGCTGACCATCGTTATTTCCCCGCTCCAGGCCCTGATGAAGGATCAGGTGGACAACCTCGTCAAAAAGACCGGAACCCTGTTTGCCGAGGCCGTCAACGGGCTCCAGACCCCACCGGAGCGCGGGGAGGTTTTCGACAGGATCAGGCTGGGCGATACCGCCATTTTGTACATGTCCCCCGAACAACTGCGCAGCAACGCTGTCAGAAATGTTTTGCGGCAACGCGAGATCGGCTGCTGGGTGTTCGATGAAGCCCACTGTTTGTCCAAGTGGGGGCACGATTTCAGGCCGGACTATCTTTACGCAGCGCGCTTCATTCGGGAGTTCGCCAGGGAACAGAATCAGTCGGTACCACCGATCTGCTGTTTCACGGCCACCGCCAAAACGAGCGTGATCGAGGAAATCGGCAGCCACTTTCGCGAAGAACTCGACCAGGACCTGCGCCTATATGCCGGGGGGGTGGAACGGGAAAACCTGTCCTTCGAAGTCGTTCCGGTGTCTGTGGCCGAAAAACTCGAAAAAACCCACGCAATTATCGATGAGCAGCTCAATACGACGGATGATCCGGCGGGCATCATCGTCTATGCCGCCACGCGCAGGGCGACCGAGGAAATAAGGGATTTTCTGCATCATCAAGGCCTGCTGGCCGAGGCCTTTCACGCCGGACTGGACGCCAAGGCGAAGCGGGAGATTATCGAGGCTTTCGTGGACGGGCAGATTCCGGTGATTTGCGCCACCAATGCCTTTGGTATGGGGATCGACAAAGAAAACATTCGGCTGGTGCTGCACTACGAGATGCCCGGTTCTTTGGAAAACTACATTCAGGAGGCCGGACGTGCCGGCCGGGATTTGAAACCGGCGCGCTGCATCCTTTTGTATGATCCGCAGGATGCCAACAAACAGTTCGGCATGGGTGCGCTCTCGGAAGTCAAACGAGAAGAGATTGCCCGCATTTTGCGCGCATTGCGGCGTAAAAAACGCAACCAACATGGCGAAATCGTCGTCACCAGCGATGAGTTGCTGCGCGATGATGATCTGGCCGATATGCACAGCCTCAAGCCTGATTTCAGGGACACGAAGGTCAAAACAGCCATCGCCTGGCTGGAGCGGGCCGGTTTCTTGCAGCGCAACCAAAACCTGACCGAAGTCTTCCAGGGTAAACCGCTGGTTGAATCACTCGCAGAAGCCGAAAAAGTAATCGACCGGCTCAGTTTGGGTCTGCCGACTAAAAGGCTGTGGCTCAATATTCTGCAGTACATCATCAACAGCACGGAAGGCCGCGGAATCCGGGCGGACACGCTTGCCGAAGCGCTGTTTCCACAAAGGGAACTGCTGCAAAAAATGGAAAAGATCAGCGGGCTGACGGCCGCCCAAATCGTGATAACGGCCCTGCATGACATGGCCGACGCCGGCTTGATCGATCAAGGGATTATGCTGTCGGCTATTTTTCGGCCGCAAGGAAAAAATCAGGCGTTGACGGTTTTCGAGGCGGCCTGTGATCTGGAAAGCAAGCTGGTCAGCCTGCTGCGGGTCGAGGATCCCGATGCCGACGAGGGAAACTGGGTGGAGCTCAACATCCGTCGTCTGAGCCAGAAGCTTAACAACGAAGGATATGAAACCAACCCGGATGTGCTGCGCCAGTTGATCAAAGGCATCTCCTATGACGGCAAAGGCTTTGCCGCATCCCAGGGCAGCTTCGAGCTCAGCTATATCGACCGCAACCGTTACCAGGTAAAGCTCCAGCGCAGCTGGGAAAATATCAAAAAAACCATTTTTTTGAGACAAAATGTCGCCCATGTCATTTTGCGGACCCTGGTCGAGATGGCGAAAAAGCAGGCAAAAGAAACCGGCGCGGAAATGAGCGGTGACGTGCAGCTGTCCTTTACAAGTGACGATCTGTCCGCCGCCATCAAATCGGACATCACCCTGAGCGCGGAAGTAAAAAAGGTCTTGCCGGCCATCGATCGGGCGCTCATGTTCCTGCACGAACAGAAGGTGATCACGTTGCAGGGCGGGCTGGCCATCCTCAGGCAAGCCATGACCCTGCGCCTGGCCCGGACGGCCCGGGGACGCCATTACAACCAAGGCGATTTTAAACCCCTGGCGGTTCACTACCGGGAAAGACGCCTCCAGGTTCACGTGATGATGCGCTACGCGGCGCTGGCACTTGATACGCTGGCCCAGGCCCTCAGGCTGGTGCTGGACTATTTTGCCCTGGGCCGGATCAAATTCATCAACAAATATTTCGAGGATGACAAAGATCTGCTGGAAAAGGCCACCACCGCCGAATCCTATCGTATGATTGTGGAAAATCTGCGCAATCCCGTGCAGATCTCCGCCGTCGGCAAACCGGTCGAGGACAACATGCTGATCCTCGCCGGCCCCGGATCGGGCAAAACGACGGTAATCGTTCATCGATGTGCCAATTTATTGGAGGTCGAACGAATACCGGCGCGTCAGATTCTGGTGCTTTGCTTCAATCACAGTTCAGCCATGGTGCTCAAAAAGAGGCTCAGCCAACTGGTCGGAAGGGCGGCCAGAGGGGTAACGGTTGCGACCTATCACGGCGCTGCCATGCGCCTGGCCGGCATTTCGATTCGGGACATGGCCGATTCCCGCCATCAAGACGGCATCGATTTCGACCGCATCATCAAAGAGGCGGTAAAACTGTTGAGGGGCGAAAAGCACATATCCGGGATCGAACCGGACGAGGTGCGGGATCGACTGCTGGCCGGCTACAGCCACATTCTGGTGGACGAATACCAGGACATCGACCAGGATCAGTACGACCTGGTATCGGCCATTGCCGGACGGTCGCTGGCAGAAGAGGATGGCCGCTTGACGATATTGGCGGTGGGGGACGACGATCAAAATATCTATACCTTCCGCGGCGCCAACGTTGGCTTCATTCGCCGGTTTCAGGAAGACTATCGCACAAAAATCATTTATCTCGTTGAAAACTACCGTTCCAGCAAGCACATCATTGCCGCCTCGAATGCGTTGATCAGTAAAAACCGTGACAGAATGAAAGGGGCCCATCCCATTTGCATCAACCGCGAGCGGGAACCCAATCTGCCCGGCGGCCGGTGGGAGCAGCTCGATCCGGTGAGCAAAGGACGCGTTCAAATCGTTGCGGTCAAAGACCGGCTGCATCAGGCCGTCTATATAAAGAGTGAAATTGATCGCATAATGAGTCTCGATGGGAATGCAAAGTGGCCTGACTTTGCCATACTGTCACGAACGAAAGCCCCGTTGGCGGCTGTCCGATCGGTGTTGGAAAATGCCGGGTACCCGCTAAAGTCAACTTTAGACGAAGGGCTGCCGCTGCACCGCGTGCGCGAGATCCAGACAGCTTTGGCGTGGCTGATCCTAAAAGAAAATAAAAATGCTCGTGCAAGCGATTTGCAGACAGGACTGAACCAAATTCGAGGGGAAAGAGAAGCGAATGTCTGGTGGCAGCTGATCGATCTGTTTTTAGAATCCTACCGGGATGAAACCGCCGACAGCATCCTGCCGGTTAGCAGGATGATCGACCGCCTGTATGAATTTATGGCTGAACAGCGCCGAGAAAAGGTGGTGGGCCAGGGCATTTTCATGAGCACGATCCACTCGGCCAAAGGTACGGAATTTCCCCATGTGTTCGTCTTGGACGGCGATTGGCGGCAACCTGTGGGTGAGGCCCGCTGGGAGGAAGAACGGCGGGTGATGTACGTCGGCATGACCAGAGCCGAAGAGACGCTGCACCTGTTGAAGATCCAGGGGGCGGCCAATCCGTTTCTAAAAGAAATCAGAGGTGACTTCGTGATACCGTTAACGTATCGCGAAATGGCTGCGTTGAGCGATAGCACTGAAAAAACATATGAACTGCTGGGTTTAAGCGAAATCTATTTGGACTATGCGGGCAGGTTTCCCCAAGCGCATCCGATTCATGGTCATCTAGCCGAACTGAGACCGGGGCATTGCGTTTGTTTCTGTCAGAGCAACTCAAAAATAGATGTACACGATCACGGCGGCAACTGTTTGGCCAGGTTGTCAAACGAAGGGGCCGATAGATGGCGGCAACGATTGGATCATATATTGGAAGTCAGAGTCGTGGCCATCCTGCGACGCAAGCGGGATGATCCTGATGAGAATTTTCGCAAGATGATCAGGGCGGAAACTTGGGAACTCCCTGTTATTGAAGTGGTTTGTCCGCTATAAACAAGTGCCTATTTCATGGGATATCACATTGAAAAATCAGACCAAAAATAAGCGGTTATACATGCCCATGGGATTGTGTTCTGATGCTCGGGGCAGACGTTGGCCAACGCAGTCACCCGGGTATTGCATCAGTATCATTTTTTGCAGATCGGCGAACGTCTGGCGGCCGAACCCGCAAAACTCCCCCCCAGGTATTGATAATCCCACGCCTTGAAGCGGCGCTTTTCGGACATGTATAACCGCCATTTCGGCGGGCCGCCGGTAAACCGTCAATCTGGTACATGACCACGAACGGGTCCGGTTTTGACAACACATTACAGTGAAAGACTTCAGCAAATGAAATTTAACGAAAATAAAATCTGAACAATATCCGTAATGCGATGCGCCGACTTTAACCGACTTTACGGAAGAATTCAAGTAAAAAAACACAATTTTTACAGTATGTTACAATAATTTACAGTACTTTACAGTGTTTTACAATACTTTGCTGTAAAATGCGCTTATCGGAAATATTTTAATTGATTAAATTCGAAAAAATATCTTAAAAGAACATGATTGGGGTAAAATTCATGCTGGTGGAAGAAGGCAGGAACGTTAACCGTCTTCAGACTGATAAAGATATTTATTTTAATGCCGATAATATAAAAAAAGATTCCGTTCCGCTATTTTTTTCCGATATTTAAAGGTTGCATTTATGAGGAATAAACGTAAATTGAAGGGTCGCAGGCGCGATGAGCGCCGCAAAACGCCGGATCGTCGCCGCAACGGTTTTGATCGACGGACCAATGGCGACCAGGACGTCGGTGACAACGGCGTATTTTTTAACACGCAGGAGGCCTGCCTTTATCTCAAGATTTCCCGCCCGACTTTTCTCAAATATATAACCACCGGTAAAATCAGGGCTCAGAAAATCGGCCGTGGCTGGAGGGTATTCAAGGACGAGCTCGATCGATTTGTACGGGGCGAATAAAAAGACCGGATTGACGATAAAAATAAAATGGTTTATATCATCAGTAATTTGTAGAAATTTCGAGACGCAAATTTGTCGGGAGGATCTCATGAAGCGAATAAAGCTGCCAGCGATGAACTGTGAAACCGTCTGCCGGGAAATCGGTGATTTTGTCATTGACACCGTTGTTCAAAATCGATCCAGCGGCTGTATTGTCGGCCTCTCCGGTGGGGTTGATTCAAGCACCACGGCAGCTTTAATAAAAACAGCCTTTGCGCGTCATAATAATAACGATGATGCAAACTTCGAACTGGTCGGCTATATTCTTCCTTCGAGCATTAATAAAGTGGCGGACATCGAAGATGCCGAAACCTTAGCCCGGACCCTGGGCCTCCGCTATGAGGTTCACGCCATCGAAAAGCTGGTTGAAATCTTTCAAACGACGAATCCGGAGGCCTTTGAAGAAAACTACCACCGGGGCAACCTGATCTCCCGGGTCAGGGCCAATGTCCTGTCCACCAAAGCCGCCACCGAGCATAAAATACTTGCCGGTACCGGCAACCGGGATGAGGATTTCGGAATCGGCTACTATACCCTGTTTGGTGACGGCGCGGTGCATATCAGCCCTATCGCCGGATTGTCAAAAAGGCTGGTGCGGGAGATGGCCGCATTTTTAGGCGTGGATGACACGATTATCCATCGCATCCCCACCGCCGGCCTTGAACCGGGACAAAGCGATTTCAAGGATCTGGGATACGACTATGATGTGGTTGAGCTGGTCACGGCCGGGGTTGAACAGGGCTTCAGCAAAGAGGCGCTGGCCGCCCACGATCAACTGGTGCCCCTGGTGGAAAAACAAATTGAACATTACCGATCCATATACGGCAAGCCGCATCTGACATCGGTTGAACAGGTAATCGATGATATTATCGGGCGGCACCAGCTCGCATTGGGCAAGGTAAAAATCATTCACCCGCCGACGCCGGAAATCACCCTGACCTACAAATAGTTAATTTATCCGCCCTTAAAAAACCCATTGCCGGATAGCAATTTATTCATTGATAACTGAAGGATGTTGCCATGAAGGTAATGCAGCGGATAAATTATTTTATGCTGCGCATTTTTATTTTCAATTCAAATGCACCCCTGTTAAGTTCAAATCTTCGTTCGTCTGTCTGGACAAAACTTTAACGAGGATCGACATGCTTAAAGGAATATTCCGGTATGGGCTTAGCGGCATCCTAGCTGCATTTTTTTTTGCTTCCAGCGGGTTTTCATCGGAGCCCCCTGTCCCGGAACCCTTCGAACAACAATATTTAAACAGCAAGCCGATCATTTTTAAGTTGAAGCCGGAACGCAAAGATGGCCGGGGCTATAAACTAATTTATTTAGTAGATGCTCCGCTGGATGTATTCTGGAAATTTAAAACCGATTTTGACAATCAGTTTTTGCTGAGCAACAAGTTTATTACCGCCCACCGGCTTATCCGCCGCACTCGAGATGAGGTGATTACGGAAAGTGAATATACCGACAAACCAAAGACGATCTTTAAATGGCAAACCACCCTGTTGCCCGATCAGCATCTTCTCAAATTTATCCTCCTGAACCCGGAAGAATGCGGTCAAAAATATCATTACGGCTATATTCAATTGGAACCGCTGGGTTCCAGGACCCGGGTCACCCAAGTGGCTTACTTCGATTTTTTCGGCGTTTCGATCTGGGTTAATTATCCGTTCTATGGGGGGATGTCATATTTTTTAAACTATACGGCCACCTGGGAGCAGCAGACCATTTTAAAGCTCAGAGATAAATACGAAGAATAATTTTTTATCGTTTCGATAAAAAATATTTGTAGACTGATTTTATCTGCCGTCCGTCTAATCAGTCAAAATCCAGCACAAAGGAGGCAAACCAATGAAAACGAAATTAATGATTATGAGTGTTTTGACGGCAGCATGTATTTTTGTATTTTCCGGTGCAGCATGGGCGGACGGCAAAAAAGATCGGCACCAGAAAAACCCCAAACAAAAGCTCTACACCGTTTCCAAACACCTCAAACCGGCGGTCCATCAGCAAAACCAGTGGCAGCAAGCAAGTCGATACCAGGATCAAAAACAACGGTATCAGAAGCGGTTTCACCAGCGGAGCAAATACCACCATCCGCTCAGCCACAACCGCAATTATCGGTATAAGCCGTATTACAAACACCACGATAATTTCGGCCGTTATTATAAACCGCGCCATTATATTCAGCGCCCGATTTACAGCAACCCACACGGTAAGGTGTCGATCATGACTTCGACATCTCACCATGGCTGGTCGATTAAAGTATCATCCAGAGATTGAACGGGCGTCCAGATAACTGAACCATAATGGAAGGAAATTGACGGTACTTTTCGCGGTGATCTTAGACCCGGGTGCCGGGCACCCGGGTCTAAGGGTAGAAATCAAGGAAAAACTACATGATTTATATGATAAAAATACAGTGTTTACCCCATTGAATTTGTTTATTAATCTGTTTAAAAGGAAAAATAATGAGGGGGGCAACAAAAAATCGACCTCTCAACCTCTCCTTCCCCGGGTGGTTCATTCTGAACCACCTTGTTTTTTTATATTTTGGCCGGAGGCCAAAATATGTATTTTTCTTTTAACAAAATAAAAAATATGCGAAGCATAATATATAATTAATCCGCCGGCCATTTTATTCTATAACTGACTTAAACCTTTAAACATCGTATCACGCCACGGATTCGCATCATTTCAAAGCAGATTAATTATATGGTTCAACGAACATGAGCATCTTGCCGCCGCACACATCCCCGCCTTTGGTACCCAGCTCGTCCAGCAGGCTGACTTCCAGGATTTCCGGTTTTTGGGTGGTCAGCAGACAGCGCAGGGCGGCACTTTTTACCTGGCTCTCGCCGCATCCCCCGCCCACGGAACCATAAATTGTTCCATCGGCACACACGATCATTTTAGCACCGCTCCCGCGCGGGGTGGAACCGGACGTTTTGATGATGGTCGCCAGGCAAAGCGCTATATCGCGGGATTTTAGTTCAGCAATTTTTTGAAATATTTCCTGATCAGTCATGGGTCGATTCCTACAGCAGCCCTTAAAGCACGGGCTTGTTGAGCGCCTTTGCGGCGGACACACACCAGCTCGGCAATAATGGACAGGGCAATTTCTGCGGGAGATTCAGCCCCGATGGGTATCCCGATGGGCGTGAAAACTCGCTGCAGACGCTCTTTGGCGATGCCCTGCTTTTCAAGCATTTCGAGAACAAACCGCACCCGGCGGCGACTGCCGATCAATCCAATGTAGGCCGTCTCTTTTTTTAATATCTCCATCAAACATTCCGCATCGTGTTCGTGACCCCGGGTGATCACAACCACAAAGCTTGAATGATTCAAGTTTAAATCCCGCAGGGTAACGGCAAAGTCCGCTGCAATGACATCACAGCCCGGAAAACGAGTGGGGTGTGCGAAGTCGTCCCGGTCATCGAGCACGGTTACCCGAAATCCGATATCACGGGCAAAGCGCGACAGGGGAATGGCAATGTGGCCTGCGCCACAAACGATGAGCTTTAATTCCGGGGAGATAATATCAAAAAAGACCTGGACCCCGGGCTTAATTTCAACCAAGCCACGCTTTTTTTTGTTGATCGCCTCCAGGGCCAGAGACTTAACCGTCAAACCCAGCTGCCCGCCACCCAATTCACCCTCCAACAGCCCATTATCAAGGACAATCGCTTTTTGACCCGCTGCGATGTCCGAACTATCAGAGGAGATGACTGTCGCCAGGCAAATGGTTTTTCCTTTTTGGATCATCTCGTTGACTCGTGCGGTGATATCCATACTCGTTAAAATATTCAATTTGTGAAAAAATTCAAGTATTAATATTCGTTAATAGGGGATTTAATGAACTTCCCCGCGGCAAGCTGCGGGGAATTAAGTCCGGCAGATTTCGAAATCTCCACCGCACATTCATTGTAATCTGTGTAATCTGCGAAATCTGTGGATTAAAGACCGGCCAGGCGTTCATAAAAAGAAAGCTCTTTTTGCATTTAAACCAATACTGAAATCTGATATAAATACACGTTGAACGCTTCATCCTGTTTTCAGCATGAGCGCCGACATAAATGGGGCTCCGCTCGCCTATCGTTTGGGGTTAGACTATGCAAAATACCAGCAATCAACGTGAACAGATTACCGCTGCAATTGAAAACCTCCAAGATCTACCCACATTGCCGCAGGTTGGCCAGAAAGTTGTGGCGCTTTCGCAAGATCCGAAAACCAGCTATCGTGATCTCAAAACCGTCATACTGCCGGACCCCCCGCTTGCCGCCAAAGTTATGATGATGGCGAATTCCGCATTTTTCCATCGTCGAAACAAAGCTAAAACATTAGAAGAAGCTATTTTTACGATTGGGTTGAACAACCTGGTAACCATTTGCACCAGTGTCGGTATTCTGGATGTTTTTAGCAAATGGGGCGGCGCAAAGATGGATCGTCGTCAATTGTGGCGTCATTCTCTTGCAACCGCCTTTCTGGCAAAATCACTGGAATTAAGAAAAGTGCTGAATAAACCTGACGGTCCTGATATCTTTTTGGCCGGTCTACTGCATGATATCGGATGGATCGTTTTTGACAAGATTGTGCCCCAAAAAGTCCTAACTGCGATCAAGGCAAAAGAAAATGCCGACAGGTGGTCACTGGAATTGGAAAAAGAATATATCGGTATGGACCATGCCGAGGCCGGAGCCCTGTTTTTAAAGAAGTGGAAGATTCCGCCGGCTATTGTTGAAATAGTTGCCAATCACCATGTACCGGAGGATTCACAGCAATATTCTGCTCAAACCGGTGTCGTGCGTATTTCATCGATACTGGTTCAGCACAGATTTATCTTTGGGCTGCCTTTCGATAAACTGCCCCTTAATTTTCCGCACCATCTAACGGATCCGTCCAGCCCGGATGTTGTCATAGAAATGAAAGAAAGATATGAAGACTATGTCAAACAGGCCGATACCATCGCTGACCTGATGACCGACTGGCTATAATAAACATATGATAAAAAGGAGATTTACAGATGCTTGACCAAACAATCGATCTATCACCGTTAAGAACCCAATTTCCGGCCTTGCAGCAACTCGATGAAAACGGCCGGCCGTATGTTTATTTTGACGGCCCGGGCGGCACCCAGGTGCCACGGGACGTCATCGATGCTATGGCCAATTATTTCACCAATGCCAATGCCAATTGCGGGGGGCCCTTTATCACCAGCTACCGCAGCGTCGATCTGATTAATCAGGCCCGCATCGCCATGGCTGATTTTTTAAATGCCGCTTCTGAAAGAGAAATTGTATTTGGCGCCAACATGACCACCCTGACGTTTAATTTCAGCCGGGCGATGGGTCGCAGCCTGCAAGCGGGCGACGAAATCATCGTCACCCGCCTGGACCACGATGCCAATATATCTCCCTGGCTGGCATTGGAAGAAAAAGGGGTCATCATTAAATGGACTGACTTTAATGTCAAAGACTGTCGGTTGGACCTGGATCATCTCGCCTCCCTGTTTTCCAGCAAAACCAAACTGATTGCCGTGGGGTATGCTTCCAACGCTGTGGGCACCATCAACCCCATTAAAACCATCGCAAAGATGGCCCATGCGGTTGGCGCCCGGGTCTGGGTCGATGCCGTCCACTATGCGCCCCACGGGCCGATCGATGTTCAAGCCCTTGACTGTGATTTTTTGGTTTGTTCCGCTTACAAATTTTTTGGGCCGCATGTCGGCGTCGTCTGGGGTCGGCAGGAGTTGCTCGAACAATTAGACGCGTATAAGGTCAGACCCGCAACCCCCGACATCCCCAACAAGTTTGAAACCGGAACATTGAATCACGAAGGCCTGGCCGGCGTGGTGGCGGCCGTCGATTATCTGACGCAAGTTGGACGCGATTACGGCAGCCGGCTGTCATCAGAGCTTAGTCATTATGAAGGGCGCCGCCGAGATTTAAAACAGGCTATGGGAATTATTGCAGCCTATGAACGTCCCCTGTTTGCCTATATGCTGTCCGAGTTAAACAAGATTTCCGGCATAACGGTTTACGGCATATTAAATGAGGACGAGTTCGATGAGCGCTGCCCCACCGCGGCATTTACCAGAGAGGGTCACACTCCGGCAGCCATTGCCTCAAAATTAGGAGAAAACGGCATTTTTGCCTGGCATGGAAATTACTACGCCCTGGCGGTCACCGAACGCCTGGGGGTGGAAGGCTCCGGCGGCATGGTGCGGGTCGGCCTGGCCCACTACAACACCAAAGAAGAAGTGGATCGGTTTTTAGCTGTTTTAAAGGATTGAAAATTGAACCCGTCAAGTCTCCCAATCTCCACCGCATACTCATCTCAAAAAGGAATGGATTCTTATCTTAAATAAACAATTGGACAGGATCAACAGGATCGTCAGGATAATGCGGCCTTCGGCCGGAAAGGTCCCTCGCCGAAGGCGAAAAATATCCCGTCAATCCTGTAAATCCTGACTGCCCAATGGTATCTTCTTATCCTATTCCATCGGGGTCTAAAAAAAATAAAATCGATGCGGAGGTAATCTAAATGATAAGCCGCCTGATAAAAACCGACAAAGACTACGAAAAGACCTTATCCCGCATTGAAGGTCTTATGGATGCAAAGCCTGGCACGTCCGAGATAGATGAGTTGGAACTGCTGACCGCTCTTGTGGAGATGTACGAAGAACAGAATTATCCTATCAGTCCTCCTGATCCTATTGAGGCTATTAAGTTTCGCATGGATCAACTGGGGCTGAGACAAAAGGATATGGTTCCCTAATCCCCAAGAAAGTATGGCAGAAGAACCCGATTAAGGGGAAAGTGGCGGTCCAAAAGGTGTATGACCTGGCTGCACAGTTAAAAATTCATCCCGTAAAATCTTTAATTTTTACTAGGCAAATCACGGAAACCTATAGATTTCGAATTGTCTTTTTAATTATTTGAAGAATTTGTGTGATCTGCGAAATCTGTGGATTAAAAGCTTGTTTGGTTGCGGCTTTGCCGCGCTGTGTACTCGGCAATCTCTGCGGTGAAAACAAGTATTAAATCGGTAATCAGAAAACCAGTTGATAACGGGTTCCGGCCTTTTGACCTAATTTTTGGATAAACGCTTTTTTTGTCAGAGTTTGAAGCGCGTACTGAATCGTTCGACGCGGCAAGTTTATCTCCCTTTCAATATCAGAAACCTTCAATCGTCTCGCGGGATTGGATTTAAAGCAATTCAAAACAGCCAGAGCTGATTCGGAAAGCTTTTGCAGCATGGCATAGCGGTTGCGATAGACCTCGATATCGGATAAAGACGAGCGTAGTATCTTAATGAAGAACCACGCGAGGGGCTCGAATTTATATTTTCGGGGATCATCGTGAAATTTGCCTGCCGAGCACTGGTGCAGTGTCGTGTAGTAAAGCGATCGGTTTTGTTCAATATGCCTATCAATCGCAATATATGGCGTTATTTCCCTGATGTATTTATCATCAGATTGGAGCAGCGCCAGAATAAACAATGACCGTCCCAACCGGCCATTGCCATCCTGGAAGGGGTGAATAGCCAAAAACCGAAATACATACTCCGTGGCAACTAATAATGGCCAGGGATTCTCGCGAAGATTTAAATTATACCAGTCAACAAGATCTGTCATGGCGATGCTGGTCATTATCCCCGGTGGAGAGGGTTCCAATACCACCCGTTGTTCACCGGTTTGGTGATTTATATATAAAACCCGGTTGGGTGTTTTTTTATAACCGCCGGCGAAATCCGCAGCCTGGGGATAATACCGGAGCAAATCATGATGCAGGCCCCGAATGATAGCTTCGGTTAAAGGATATAGCTCTGTCGCTTGAAGATAAACAGTTGAAAGTATCTGACGGCATCCAACCACCTCTTCGACACTGCGTTCGCGATCCTTTTTAAGTTTGTCCAAAATCGCGATTCTGTTTTCATCAAATGCTGTTGTCCTGCTGCTTTTTTGCAAAACCGTATCAACCCACTCGACCTCCTGGTCCGTTAAAACGGCATTTTCGATTCGGGTGGATGCTCCGATATTGCTGATTAAAGCATATCGATGCAGATATTTAGCTTCATCAACTGATAAGCTTTCAATATCTTTATATGTTTCAACAATTTCACCCTGCAGAATCTTAAGTTCGTTTTCTAACTTTTGGTTTGGTAAAAATGATAACATCTTCGTCTCCAAATTTTTCTTTTCAACCCATTCCAGCTACTTGTTTATAAAAAGTGTACATTAATGCGCAATAATGCGCAACAATTTGTTTTTATATGTTGCGCATTATTGCGTAAACCCCAACGTTACAAAAGTCGGAGGGCTTCAGAGACCAGGCGTCAAGGATGAAGCTGTAGTAGCCTACCGCAATCCATTGACAACGCAGGATCTGAAGTCCTCCGGCTTTCCCGAAGGGTAAACAACAAGGCAAAATCGACCCCTCCTTCGAATTCACCAATGGAGGTATCCAAAAATTTGTCATTTTACTATGATATTGGCAATAATTACAGACTTTTATCTAATCTTTGCCAGGTTGTTTATGCAACTAAGGGGTAAAGCTTACCTGTGTGTGTCTTCTTTGCCACCCGCTCACTTTGTTCGCTCGACCCACACTGACGGACACGGACCTTTGAACAGATCGAATCACCGCAGAGTCGCCGGGGGCGCGCTAGTGCAAGTATTTTTTATTTGCCCTCCTTCCTGTCCGTCGTTCTATTTGACGACGATTGTATTAAACTTCAGCGGAACTTCCTAACTGCGGTTTTTGGACAAAAGTAAAGATCCGGGCCCAGCTTCCGGCCCGGAGGTCTATAGCCCGGAGGGAGAACCAGGTTTTCGTTGTTAAAATAAATGCCTCGCTATATGGCTATTTACCTCAAAATTTGTTTCGGTACGCCCAGTTAGAAAGGAGTGAACAATATTATGATTATGAGCTTGACATCGGTCTTAATTTAGTACTATAAAAAGACCGGAGGTGACAAAATGATTATTTCGCAGGATATAAAACCAGTAACATATCTTAAATCAAGAGCGGCTGATTTGTTGAAACAAATTAATGAGACCCATCGCCCGGTGGTCATTACCCAGAATGGAGAGCCGAGAGGCATTTTACAAGATCCAAAAAGTTATGAAAATATGCGTAATGCAATCGGGATATTAAAACTGATTTCACAAGGCGAGGATGATATAAGGAGCGGAAAATCAAAGTC
This sequence comes from uncultured delta proteobacterium, assembly GCA_963710795.1. Lineage (GTDB taxonomy): Bacteria > Desulfobacterota > Desulfobacteria > Desulfobacterales > JAFDCJ01 > JAFDCJ01. The sequence goes on along the minus strand of CAVQBT010000019.1, from coordinate 12,161 downwards.
TCAGAATGAAGTCTTTGAGAACATCGAAAATTTTCTGAAAGACAAATTGAAATGAACAAAAAATATGATATTGTGTGGTCAGATGTTGCTGAGAATGATTTAAGAAATATTGTTGAGTACATTGCCGACGATAGTCCGCATAACGCCTTAAAACTATTTAAACGCATAAAGCAAAAAGCTTCAAGCCTCTATACACTTCCTGAAAGAGGACGAATCGTCCCGGAATTACGGGATCATGGAATACTTCAATATCGGGAAATAATCATTTCCCCATGGAGGATTCTATATAGAATTTCCGAAAAAAGTGTCCTCGTACTATCAGTTTTGGATTCACGCCGAAATATTGAGGATATCTTGTTGCAAAGACTCACAAATTCAAAGCTCTAATTCTGCTAATCAAGCTACACAGAGAACCGCTTCTGTCCAGCATGCACATGAAGACCAACTTATCAAGAGTCGAATGCTTCAGCATAACTTTTTTATATTTCTGTAGATAAATTTGTATAATGCCCATTTGATATTCCACATAGGGTTCAAATCATGAGCCTCGGTTCTCCTGTACTACTTAGGACTCTTTGTCAGGTTCATTTATCGTATTTTTTCTGGGACACGGATTTAAAGGATTTGCACGGATTAGAAAAAACGTTTTTCTATTAGCGAAGCTAAACCATTTCATGAATCTGTGTTTATCCGTGTTCATCCGTGTCCTAATTTAAAATAAGACACTTTGGAGGTGGTCCCATGAAAATCCGGCGTATATCAGCTTACCAGGTCGACTTGCCATTGCACGAGGGCAGCTACAAGTGGTCGGGGGGTAAATCCGTCGAGGTCTTTGACAGCACGGTGGTGCGCATCGAAACCGACCGGGACATCGCCGGCCATGGCGAGGTCTGCCCCCTGGGTCCCGTGTACCTGCCGGCGTATGCCGAGGGCGTGCGTACGGGCCTGGCCAAACTGGCACCCAGTTTAATCGGCGCGGATCCCTGCCAACCGGGCAAGTTCAACTGGCTCATGGATCGCGTGTTGAAGGGGCACCCGTACGTCAAGTCGGCCCTCGACATGGCCTGCTGGGATATTGCGGGGCAGGTCGCCGGACAACCGGTCTGCAACCTGCTGGGCGGCCGCTATGGTGATGATTTTGTTCTCTACCGGGCCATTTCGCAGCAATCGCCCGATCAAATGGCGGAGAATGTCGCCGGCTATCGCGCCGAGGGATATCGACGATTCCAGCTCAAAGTGGGAAGTGACCCGTCCACGGATGTGCAGCGGATCAAAGCGGTTGCGGCCGTCATGCAGCCCGGCGATATCCTGGTGGCGGATGCCAATACCGGCTGGTTGATGCACGACGCCGCCAAAGTCGTACGGCAGGTGCACGATGCCGATGTGTATATCGAGCAGCCGTGCCGGTCCTACGAGGAATGTTTATCCATTCGCCGTCGCACGAATCACCCCTTCGTTCTGGACGAATCCATTGACGGGATTGACATGCTGCTGCGCGGCCACAAGGACGATGCAATGGACGTGGTGAACATCAAGATCAGCAAATTCGGCGGGTTGACCAAAGCGGCGCAGGCCCGGGATCTGTGCGTCTCATTGGGAGTCGCCATGACAATCGAAGACAGCTGGGGCGGCGATATCGTCACGGCTGCGATCGCCCATCTGGCCCACAGCACGCCGACAGAATTGCTGTTTACGTCAACCGACTTCAACAGTTATGTGACCGTCAGCATCGCCTCGGGCGCACCCCAACGCCAGGGCGGCCGAATGGCGGCTTCTCAGGATCCCGGGTTGGGCATCCAGCCGCGCATGGATGTTTTGGGCGAGCCGGTCCTGGACATCCATTAACCTTTTCATTCGACATTGCCCGTTCGTCATTGCCAGCTCATTTCCTGAGTACATAGTTTCACAAATACAGTGACGTATTATTTATCGATGTTCCAATAATTATTTGATTTCACCGCAAAGCCGCAAAGGACGCAAAGATAAATATTTTTTTCACTTTAACCGTATTTCCTACGAAAAGCTATCCGCATAACCTCACACTTAAATCCCACAGTTTTTTTCGGGTTTCAGGATCGTATGTTATTTCGGCCGATCGGGTTTGCCGGTTGTCGCTGAAATATTTTCCGGTCACCATCGCCAGCTCGGGTGCGGTGGCCAGATAAACCAGCTTCTGCGAGCCCACGGTGACCGGGCTGCCGCCGCTAAAATTGGCCCTGAGCAGCTTGGTGTCGATCACGCCGGGGTGCAGGCAGTTTACAGTCACGTTCTGGTCCTGGAGTTTTTCAGCCAGCTCATAGGTAAACAATATGCTGCAAAGCTTGGATTGGCAGTAGGCCTCCCAACCATCAAAATTGGGGGGATTGGCGAGATTGTCATATTCAAGGGATGAGCTGTGGACCATGGAAGCGACATTGATGATACGGCTGGGCGCGCTTTGGGTCAGCAAATCCAACAATTGAAGGCTGAGGGTAAATACGGCCAGGTGATTGACGGCAAAGGTCATCTCATATCCGTCATCGGAAATTTCAAATCGATTCATGGCCACGCCGGCATTGTTGATGAGCACGTCCAGCCGGCTGTATTTGCGCCGGATTTCCGCACCCATGGTGCGGATCTGATCCAATGACGACAGGTCCGCAATAAAAAAATCCAATTTGTCATTTCCGGTTTTCTGCGCTATCTCCTTCATCACCGGCTTGACCTTTGCCGCTTCTCGGCCATGCAGGATGACCCTGGCGCCCAAATAGGCAAGCTCCAAGGCGGTTTGTTTCCCAATTCCATCCGTCGATCCGGTTATCAGTATGGTTTTATCTTCCATAAAATTTGTCCATTCTGCTCATTTTTTGGGGCTCAATTAGTGCCAGTATATTAAAATCACATCATGTTTGCACAGGATTTGTGACAATTGCTGACCAATAAAATAGATTCGCCGAAGGCGAACCATAAATATTCAATTTTCAATCTTCAATCTTCAATTCCGGCTTGCCGGGTCAGGGCTCTAATGAATCCGCGACTTCATTTTTTTGAGGACATCGATCCTTGCGCGAATCTTTTTCACCCCCTGGTGATCGTTGATATTGGCCAGGCATCGTTCCCAGTCTATTGCTGCCAGGGTGGGATTTCCCATTTCCTCATATAGCAATGCCCGTTCGCTGAGTTCGAGCGGTGAATCAGGTTGAAGTTTCAGGATCCAGTGAACCATTTTGAAAAGCATGACATCATTTTCCTGCCGGGCATAGATCAGTTTGAGATTTCTCAGCATCCGCGCCAAAAGCTCTTTGCGGCCGATCGGCTGCAGCCATCCAAGGTCAGGTTGAGCGGTTTCGTCCGAATAAGTTCGAACGATCTCCAGGCAAGCATCCTTCGAAAGGATTTCCCCCTGGTTAAACGGATCAATGTAAATTTTCCCGCCTGTATGGTAAAGCGCAGCAATGAAGTGTCCCGGCAATCCAATCCCGCGCACATCCAATCCCAACCGTCCAGCGACTTCGATATAGATAAGGCACAGCGAAATTGGAATGCCGGTTTTGCGGTCAAGGACCCGATTTAAGTAGCTGTTGTCAGGGTCGTAGTACTGTTCGCGATTGCCGCGAAACCGCTCTTTATCAAAAAGGAGGTCATTCATCCTCGCAATGATGTCTACAGCATCCGGATCGGCTGTCAGATCGCGCTTTACATCGGCGGCCAGCCGGTCCAAACGTGCCAGATATACAGACTCATCCAATTCCGGATAGGCCGCTTTGGCAATTAAAAGAGCGCCGTGGGCCAAATTGATCCGGTCATCGGAAAGAGACGCAAGCTGTGAAAATCCTTTATCTATATGCTCGGTTAGATCCAATCCGTGGCTCCTGTTTAAAAAATATTGCGGTATCAGTTCAGTTAATGCGGTTAAGCACTTACACATTAGGCTCTTATTTTAAATTAGGACACGGATGAACACGGATAAACACAGATTCATGAAATGATTTAGCTTCGCTAATAGAAAAACGTTTTTTTAATCCGTGCAAATCCGTTAAATCCGTGTCCCAGAAAAAATATTAGACCGGTGGGCGGAACCCAAATCTGAATGTCGGATTGCTCAATTTCCTATATCTATGAATGCGGATATGTAAAATTCAGTCTGTTTAAAAAATGCGCACGAAATAGCAATTGTAAAACGAAGAGCGAATTATGTGATTGGAATTAAGAAAATAAAATTGAAACGGCTGTCGTGTCTTGATTCGTAATTAAGATACATAATAAATCAATATCATTGGATCTGCTATCAGGCATTTAGGCCCGATTCAATTTGATGTAACCTATAAGCTTGATATTTCGAACGAAGACGATGGAACGAAGCCGCTAATCTTTTATCTCATTTCCCATCTTGTTGACTTATCCAAACACACCGGCACGGTGTATCAAAAGTTTTGCAATATAATTTACCCGAAAATATGCGTAAAGCCGTGGGCAATTTTTCTGGAAAACTTAAGAATGAGCCAATAGCTGCAAAAACTAAAAAACGGTTGAATTTTGTAGGAGGAGTTTAGTGAAATCTGGTTCATTATAATTATCCAGTTTTCTATATAAGCATAATATACGGAGTTATGTAGTTAGGGTTAACCCTGATATAATAGATTTTCCATCTCAATGGATTTTCTTTTTGTATGATACGGGTTTAAAGGCGACAGGATCAATGATCACCATTTGACAATTGAGGAGAGGCAACGGCCAGAAAACAATGTTGTTAACATTTTTATTGCACGATAACATTTTAAATGTTAATGTGCATAAAAAACGTTATTCTGGTATGGCCATGAATCACCTAACAACCAACTTTAAGCGTTACCTGAAAGAAACACTTGATATCGATGCACGCCCTAAACAATGGCTGGGGACGGGGAATCTGCCGATATTCCTTCGCAATATGTATGTTTTTTTTGAAGTCCGTATTTTAGGAATGCCTTGCCTGGTCATGGCAACGAAGGACGAGACAGAGCAAACCCCTGCTGCCATCCAGAAACACATGCTCCAGGTTCGTAAAAAATGGCAGGACGAGGTGATCTATGTACAGCAGAAAGTGACCGCATACAATCGCAAACGGTTGATACAGCATAAGATACCTTTCGTTGTTCCTCTAAATCAAATGTACCTTCCATTTCTTGGCATCGATCTGCGCGAGCATTTTAAAAACATCCGGAAGCCACAGGCAAGCTTCAGCCCATCTACACAAGTGATTGTATTATATTACTTATCCCAAAACGGGCACCTTCGTTTGACACCCAAGACTTTGGCCAATGAGCTTGGCTATAGCATCATGACGATGACTCGCGCATTGGATGAATTGGATGGCGCTGGTCTGGGCACAATTGCCATGGAAGGTCGTGAACGGGTTCTTCGTTTTAATCGGGACAAGAAAAAGGTTTGGGAAACCGCGCTCGAACGACTGCGCGACCCAGTTAAAAAAAGATTCTGGGTGAAGGCTTTTTCCAACAAGACCTTTGGAGTGAAAGCAGGTTTGTCCGCTTTGGCGCACTATTCAAATTTGGCGGAGCCGGTAAACCCGGTGTTAGCCTTGGATGGGAAACAGTGGAAAGCTGTTAAAACCAACGATGACGTAATGATCCTGGATATTGCCGAACCCAATGCCAGCGAATTGGAAATTTGGAGCTATTCCCCGAAGCTGTTTGGGAACAAAAGGGGTGGTGGATCGATTCTCCCTTTTTTTGAGCATGAGGGAGGATGACGACGAACGGGTCCAATCTGCGCTGGAAGGTATGATGGAGCAAGTTGAAGGGTAAAAGGAATCGATCAGTTTGAAGGCCCATTTCGAGGATCTTCAATGATCGGTATGTCCTGATTGGCGGAGCCGTCTGTTTTCTTGCCTTGGAAATGACATCAAGAAACATAAAAACGATGTCTTCCGGCTTTTCCAAGTTATTGATCCAGACAAACGCATTTCACTGCCGGAATAATCAAAGGTGATATGCAACGCTTTATGGAGGCGGTGAAGGCTGACCCGCCTCCAACCTTAAAGCCGTTTGGGCTTGGTAGCACCAAATTCGACGAAATCGCTGAATTGCTTCGAACTATATACGAGTTGCGTACCTGAGGAGAAACAATGAGGGGCATCAACAATAAGGTTCAAAGGCAAATGAAGAGAAAGGTCATCTTTGCGTCCTCTGTGCCTTTGCGGTGAAAAGGGGTTTATTGTCTGCGTAATTCGGCGTGCGTCTGTGGCTAAAAGATATAATCGATTCCATTCCTCTTTGGACTGTCATTTGACATATCTCATAATCCATTGTACATGTTTTAAGAATCACTAAAAGCCTTTTCCGAATAGAATGAACCGCCCGCGGCTAACAGCGGGGGATCGATGATATGATAATTTCTGTCGCAGCGCAGCAATCTGTGGGGAATTAAATCCGGTATATTTCGCAATTGTCACCCCAAATTCCTTGTAATCTGTGTAATCTGCGAAATCTGTGGATTAAAATTTAGAATTTCTCAGAGAAAATCAAATCAGATCAGCACGAGGATCTTGTGGAAAAACGGCAGGCAATCATTCAAGCGGCGACAGCCCTATTCGGCTCCATAGGATTCGATGGTACCCACCACGCTTGCGATCGCTGATGAAGCCTCCGTTACAGAGCCCCTGATTTACTATCATTTCAAGGGCAAAGACGATCTTTTCACCCACAGCCTCGAATTAGCCTTTAACGAATATTTCAAACGCCTCGAACAACTGCCGAATCACACCTCCACAGAGTTTCAAAAAATTACCGCCATTATCGATCTTCATTTTCAGATCGTCGATGATCTGCCGGAACAAACGCGTTTGATTATTACCACGTGTCCGGCAAAGCTGTATGATCCCAATAATATTTGCAGGAAAAAATACGCTGAAGCCCGGAAACGTTTGTCGAATTACATAAATGGGTGTCTGACAAGAGGGGTAAAGAAAGGTGAGTTTAACAAATTGTCCATCTCCGAGACGACTCATATGCTGCTTGCATTAATCAATGGGCTTCTGCGGCAGCGGGTTTTTCAACTGGCTGATACAGATGGTGTTAAGGATGCAACGATTGCGTTTTGTAGGAGGAGTTTAGTGGAATCTGATTCATGAGAATTATCCAGCCATCTATATAAGCACAATATACGGAGTTATGCAGTTAGAATTATCACTATAATAATCGATTTTTCTTATCAATGATTTTTATTTTTGCATAATTATGCAGTAACTACTCAATCACTGGATAGGCCTGTCGCTTCGCTCCAGGCCTATCGGGGCGCGGGTGAACAGCAGGGCACCGCGAAGCGCGGCCTATCCACGCGGTTCGAGCAGACAAAAAAAAGCTGCTCACCCGCGCCCCGTTATCCTCTCCAAGTGAGGCGAGTATTTGCTTTATCCGATTAACGGATCACTTGTTTGTGATCGCAAGAAATACGTTGAATGCTTCTATCTCCACAAGGCTTTTGCCCTATTGTCGGTTCAGCCGGATCTGTTTGCATGCGGAGAGTCACCGGATTTCAGCATTGGATTTGACGGCAAGAGAATCGGCGTAGAGGTCACCTACTTTCATTCATCAGCTAAAGGAGCTGATGGCAGACCGCGAAGAGCCGTTGAAGAAGAATGGAATCATCTCCAGAGCCAGATAATGAAAGCTGTCCGTAAATCCCCTGAACTGAAAGGCATCTTTGGCTCTCTTGAGTTCCGAGGCCTTGTGGTACCAATAAGACGCCAACATGAACAATTTGTTCAAGAACTATTAAGCTTGTCACTACGAATGATAGCCGCCGAATCACTGGAAACCACGCCCGACGAGAACGGTTACCCCCTTCTCAATCGTTACGTGGAAAAACTGACGTAGGAGAGGGTCGGGTGCTACCTTACTTGGGAATGGGACCACACTGCCGCATTTGTAGGCTGTAGTGAAGAGGAATTGATCGACATGGTGACCCCCAAGGCCGTCAGAACCGACAATTATCTTAAGAGAGACAAGCCTGACGAATTGTGGCTTTTGGCCGTCGGTGAACATCGACTGTCTCAGACGATACCCCCTTTTATGCTCGATAAACTCAATTCCTTTGGAACCTTGAATAAGAAGCTTCAGGAATCCGGATTTGCAAGGGTGTTTCTATACCAATACGTACTTGATGTTATGTATGAGTGGCCCGGCTGGAAAAAGCATGGTGAGGAGAACTTCATTCCGACCATTGATGAGTTTAAGAACAAACCGAACGGAGAGTCAGGATATCGGGATAGGGAGGAGCCTCACAGCTCCCCCCTCCCACACCACGCAGCATACGGGTCCGTACTGCGCGGTTCGGCTGATCAGGCAAGTTCAGCTCCAGGGGAACGAAAGCCCAAGTGATTTAAAGTGTTTGTCAGGTAAGGCGATATTAACCCACTTTGACTTTGCTCATCCGCCAGGGGCCTTTACGAGCACAGCCGGTGGTAAGCGCAAAGTTGCGGGAGACACCCCGTTTCAGGAGTTCCCGCACACGGGTTTTGCGGTTCTTCCAATGCTTCCAGACTAACGCCCGAAGTCGACGTCTGATCCAATGAGGCAATGGACGTAAGCGGTTGAACGATTCGGTCAATCCGTAATAGTTCCACCATCCGCTGCATGAACTGATTCAGTTCATCGATCACCTGGGAGAGGCTGCGCCCACGGCGGCGGGCGGTAATTTCACGCACCCGCTGTTTAAACCGCTTGATCGTTTTCCAGTGGATACGGATCTTGGGGTTCTTGCGTGAATTCGTCAGGCAAAATCCCAGGTACTTACGTTCCCACGGGCGACCTACGGCGCTCTTTTCCCGGTTTACCTTCAGCCGTAATTTCTTTTCGATAAAGCGGCTGACACTTTCCATTACTCGGTCCCCTGCCCGTTTGCTTCTGACAAAGATGACACAGTCGTCGGCATAACGGACAAAGCACAGTCCACGCTTTTCAAGCTCTTTATCAAGTTCGTCCAGAACGATATTGGATAAGATTGGCGAAAGCGGCCCGCCCTGGGGAGTACCTTCTTTTGTCGGCTGCTCAAGGCCGCCGATCATGACGCCGGAATTTAAGAAACTGCGGATGAGTTTCAATACGCGTTTGTCCTTAACTCGCGTGGCCAGACGTGCCATAAGGCGGTCATGGTTGACGCGGTCGAAAAATTTGGACAAATCGATGTCCACCACATATCGCAGTCCGGATTGCACATATTCACGGTATTTGCGCATCGCATCATGTGCTGAGCGCTTGGGGCGGAACCCGAAGCTAAACTCACTGAAGGTATGATCCCAGATTCTGTTAAAGATCCGGGCCACTGCTTGCTGGATCACCCGGTCTAACACGGTTGGAATTCCTAATAAGCGAACTCCGCCGGGCTTGGGAATTTCTTTCCTTCGCACCGGCATGGGCGTGTAGGTTCCATCCAGCAATGCCTTTTCAATCTTCGTCCAATGACGATTGAGGTACCTCTTAATCTTGCGCACGGTCATACCGTCCACACCCAGGGGCACCCTTATTCTTGATCACGCGCTTAATCGCGCTTTTCGATGTTGTTCCGCTCACAGATCGCCTCCATGAGCCGAAGCTGACTTGTCGGGGTTTCGAATCGATGCGGCGCAATGAACTCTTCATACGTCTGATGCCATGAACCCATTAGACACACCTCCTATTCCCACTCTCATTTACCCCTGCCATTCGGCAGGCGGCACCGTTCGGGCCTTGACCAGGGTGAGGCCTCCGCGTCTATTCCACCGCGGCTCGTTTCCTCTGGCTTAATATGCCCTCTGCTGACTCCCGTTACGTGATGGGCTCGCCTTGCGGTCTGCTCACTCGATAGTCAGTCTGCTGTTGCATGCCTATCTTTGTGTTCCCTGCTCCTTGCGGAGTTGGGCTCGACGGTGGTCAGGACGCGATGACCCACCGGCGCCGGGGTTTTGGTCGACCGGTTCTCCCTGATAGTCCGGTTATATTTTCAGCAGTACCAACTTTCGAGACGCAACGGGTCTCCCGGGGTAAGCACCGGCTACTTTCAGCGCACGATCGTCAGATATACGGAGTACGTCAACGACGGATAGAGGACTTTGTCCTGTGTTGCGGACTCGTCCCGACCATACCCCGCCTCAAATCTGCCTGCCCTCTACCTTTCGGTACGGGGCATACCTGTACGTCGACCCGCGCTTTTGCCTCCGGCTTCCTTCAGGCGCGCATTGCTGCAACACCCTTGCCTTCGGCTACCCTTCGCCTCCGTCACAGGGTGTTTTTGTTCTGCCCTATCTAATAAATAATTTCAGTTGCTTAAAAAATATCATGGACAAATACCTCCGGATGAGGTATATCAGCAACGCATAATGACACTTCATCCCGGAGGTAACTGTGTTTGAACCTGTTAGAAGTCCTTGTCCGGCCCGTCCGTCGCGCTTGAAGAACAGCGTTTTCAGGAACTGATGCAGACGCATCATTACCTGGGTGCTCTGCCCAAGATCAGCGAAACCCTATGGTATGTTGCCACCTTTGCTGATCAATGGGTCGCCCTTTTGACTTTTTCCGCTGCCGCCTTGAAGTGTTCGGCACGGGACCGCTGGATCGGATGGGACTTTCGCCATCAGTATGATCGGCTAAAACTGGTGACCAATAACAGCCGTTTTCTGATCCTGCCCGACTGGCATTTTCCCAATTTGGCCTCCCGCATTTTATCATTGTGCCATAAAGAGACTGCCGGCTGATTGGCAGGCGATTTTCGGCCATCCGCTTGTGCTGCTTGAAACCTTTGTGGACCCGCAACGGTTCCAGGGAACCATCTACAAAGCGGCCAACTGGATATATGTGGGCGACACCAAGGGCTTTCATCGGACCCGCCAGGGCTACAGCGCCACGGCACAGTCGCCGAAGATGGTTTTTGTCAAACCCTTAACCTCCAATGCGCAAGCGCTGTTATCCCGGCCTATCCTCAAACCCGCTTATCGTACAGGAGGTCCCAAAATCATGCTCAGCGCACAACAGATGCAATCCTTGCCCGACTTTTTTAAACAAATCCCCGATCCGCGCCGTGCCCAAGGACGGCGCCATCGACTCTCCACGGTCTTAGCCATTGCCGCCGGGGCAACCCTGTGTGGGATGCGCGGCTACCTGGCCATCTCGGATTGGGCCAAAAGCCTTGGACAAAAGGCCCGGCAGCGTTTCGGCTGCCGATACCAAAACAAGCGCTACATCGTACCGAGCCTGTCCATCATCCGTGATGTCCTGATCCGCGTAGATCCCGTGCATCTGGACCGCGCACTTCAGCGCTGGAACCAAGCCTATGGCTCAGCAAGATGAATCTCTGGCCATTGATGGAAAAACCATGTGCAATGCCATCGACGATCAAGGCTATCAAACTCACATCATGAGCGTCAGTCGGTCATCAGAGCAAAACCTGCTACACCCAAAAAAAGTAGGTACCCTGCCCGTAGCCGACGAAGAGGTCAAGCGCACCAACGAAATCAAAACCGCCATCCCGCTGCTGGATGCCATCGATATTCAAGGCAAAGATATTACCGCCGATGCCCTGTTGACCCAGCGCAAGATCGCCGACTATTTGGTCCGGCAGCGTCAAGCCCATTACCACTTCACTGTCAAAAACAACCAGCCCGGCCTTTTTCAAGATATTGCATTATATTTCCAAGACCGACAGGACCCCGACTTTGTCCATTGCGACCCACCTGATCACGGCCGGATCGAAACCCGCAAAATCTGGACCACAACCGAACTCAACGACTATCTGAACTTCCCCCATGTCGGACAAGCTTTTGTCATCCAACGGGAGTCCACTGATAAAAAAACCGGTAAATACTCCTGTGACATCGCCTACGGCATTACCAGCCGAACTCCTGAACAAGCCGACCCTCAACGCGTGCTTGCCACCAACCGCGGCCACTGGAGCATCGAAAACAGCTGCCATTACATCATCGACTGGAACTATCGACGAAGACCGCAGCCGAATACGAACCGGCCATGGCCCGGAAAATATCACCCGCCTGCGCCGCTTTGCCGTTAGCATCATCAAATCCAAAGGTGTGCGCAGCGTCGCACAGAAAATGCGACAGCTCATGCTCAATGTACGCTTGGTCTTCGACTACCTGCGGATGACTGAAAACTCTTGCTGCTTCTGCCTTTCGAAACTAGAACAAATTTACCGTG
>CAVQBT010000018.1:0-569605 GCA_963710795.1 uncultured delta proteobacterium | reverse complement strand
TCGCAAACCAAAATTAAAGAAGCCTACCGGCAGTTGGCATTTAAATACCATCCGGACCGCAATCGGAAGACACCCCGGCCGCCGACAAGCATGAAAAAAATCAATGAAGCTTATGCCGTTCTTTCCAATCCGGCCAAAAAAACTGAATATGATGAATTGAAAACACAATTCGGATCTTCAGCCTATACCCATTTTAGAAATAATTATTCGGAACAGGACATTTTCAGCGGATCGGATATCAATCACATTTTTGAGGAAATGGCCCGGTCTTTCGGATTCAGAGGTTCCAACGAAATTTTTAAGGAATTTTACGGCCGCGGATATCAGCAGTTTGAGTTTAAAAAACCGGGTGGGCGTGCGCGACGGTTTGTTTTCAGGGGACCACCGCCAACAGGTCATCAGCAGCAGGTCCAATTCCCTTTGGGCGGAAATTTAGGGAAAGTACTGCGCTTTGTCTTGCAGAAAGTCAGCGGGGTTCAGTTTCCCGTAGATGGTGCCGATATTGATGAGCATATTTACCTGGCGCCGCAGCAGGCACTGCAGGGAGAGCCATATGCCTATTATCTGCGCCGCCAGTCCAAAAAATTGGTCGTCAAAATTCCGGCCGGCATCCGCGACGGTCAACGCATTCGGCTCGAAGGTATGGGGGAACCAGGCAAAGCCGGCGGCAAGCCCGGCGACCTCTTTTTAAAAGTTCACATCCGCAAACCATTGCTAAAATCGATCAAGGATTTTTTTATTAAGGGCAGAAAGGCAGGGTCATGAAAACCATGGTATGCCATGGCGACAGCCTGACCGAGGCCGCTGATCTGGCGCAAAATGATACCTGGCCGATTCTGGTTGAAGGCAGGCTCAACCTCAAGACCATAAACAGCGGCATCGGCGGAGACACCAGTGGCGGATTGCTGGGCCGCTTTTATGATGATGTTGTGCGGCATCAGCCGGATCTGGTGGTTATATTAGGCGGCACCAACGACCTTTGGTGGGATCTGGAGGTCAACCTGATTCAGGCCAATGTATTTGCCATGGCCTGCCAGGCCCGGTTTCATAATATCATACCGATCGTGGGGCTTCCGATACCCCTGCTGATGAAAAACATCCAGCGTCAGGAAATGATGGCGCCGCTTGCGGGGTGGCAAAAATGCGTGCAAAAATTATCCGATCTGGTGGCGGCATTGGAGACATCCGCCAGGCAAAGCGACATTGTCTGCCTTGACTTCTATCACCTTTTTTTAGATAAAAACGCAGATCCTCTCGCAACATATTACCTGGAGGATGGACTCCACCCCAATGGGCAGGGTCACCGCCTGATGGCCGAAAAAGCCGTCGATGTGATCGGCGCTGCGCTGGGATGCCTGGTGGAGTGTGAGTAGTAGGTTTTCGGTTTCAGGTGTCAGGCAAGTATCTTGCAGCCGAAGCTGCCGGTCAAATCGAGAAGGAAACTAATGAACATCGAACGTCCAACATCGAACATCGAAGTAATGTATTCTGCCTGTCGTGAGCTTTTGTGTCGAACGGTCCATTTTATAAAAAAAATGACTGAGCGCAGCGAATCCACCCTTCGACATTCGATATTCTGCGGTTCTGCGGTTCGCTTTTGGTGAAGTTTCATAGGAGTGTTTAGCACCTAAACACCCTGACACCCAAAACCTGACACCTGAAACCTTGAACCAATCCTCTAACGGCGTGAGGTTGAGTTCTTCTATAGAAAAGCCGTCTGGAAAAAAACAAGATCGCAACTATACCAGCCGGTGCAATTCCTCGATCTGCGCTTCAAACTCTTGGCCGGAAAAGCAGTACTGCATATCCAGAAAGCGCCGGCGAAAACCGCGGACGGCTTCCTTGACATCTTTTCCTTTGCGGATGACATCGGCCATGAGTTGGGCGAGTTCGCCAAAATCCTTTTCAACCATGCCAAAGCGGGTCATCTCCTGGACACCGGTTCGCAACGAGCCTGAAGCGGTAAACCCTTCTTCATCCGGTGCGGCCTGATAGTTAAGTATGATGTTGTTGTCTTCTAAACGCCCGGCTATTTCCGCCCCTTTGGCATAGCCTACATTTAAGATGACCTGATGGGTCTCCGTGTAGGATACCGCGGGATCGCCGGCCACATCCAATCCACAATCTTTCAGAGCCACGGCAAACGACTTGGCATTGTTCAATACGGCTTTCTGATAATCGTCTTTAAAATAATTCATTTCATAGGCGGCCAGCAGCAGCCCCAGCAGCGTGCCCAGGTGGTGATTGCTGAGGCTGCCGGGAAAAGAGCGGCGTTGAATAGCTTCCCAGAAATCATAATGCCGGTCGTCTTCCGTGTAATTGGCCGCGACAATGCCGCGCTGGGTACCGAAAAAAGTCTTGTGCGTCGATCCGGTGACAATATCGGCACCTTCCTTGAAAGGCTGCTGAAAATAGGGTCCGATCAATCCCAGAACGTGGGCCATGTCGTACATTAATATGCAATCCAGCTCGAGGTCATCGATGGCGGCACGAATCTCAGCCACGGGTTCCCGATGGATAATCATACTTTTGCCCAGAATGATTAACTCGGGTCGATGCTCGCAAATCAACTCGCGACAGACCGCCATATCGATTTTATAGGGATTGTCTGCCAAAACCGGAAAGTTAATTGCGGCCGGCTTTTCCCATTTGGGATCGCGCATCACATAATCCCGCAGCGCCCCCATGGGCTGGGCACTTAAATGACCGCCTTTGATAATATGATTATTCATAATCTTTCGAATGCGGCGCTGTTCGCTTTTGCGATCGGCACGGTTTAAATAATCCACCAGGGCGCTGAAAACGGCGACATTGGCCATTTGACCTGAAATTACCCGGGTCTCTACTTCCGTGCAAGTCCAGATACTTTTGCAGTTCAGCCTGCAGCAGACATTCGACTTCCGAAATGAAATCCGTGCCCTGATAATAAAAGATGTCCGCTTCCTTAAAGGCCTTGACCTGTTTGTGCTCGGCATACCGGCCCACCGGGTCCAAGATGGAAAGCAGGCGGGTCATGGCCGAATAGGACTGCTCGGAGGGAATCAAGTTGATGCATTCTGTTTGGCGCCAGACCGTATTGGACGCCGCTTTTTCGATCAGGGTCCGGACCTTATGGGCGGTCTGATCGTCTGGCCTGGCATGGTTTCCTTTTCTTGGCGCAGTTGTTCGTATCGAATCGACCAGCTATAAGGCGGCGCTTCGTTTCTGCAGAAGATAGGGTACCATCGACGGCCCGGGTGTTTTTGCCCCTGATCTCGATTTCGATCTCGATCGCCTTCAACCAGCTCGGCTGTCCACCAGCGCCAGCCCGATGGCCCTCATTTTCCGATCGTCGCTCTGAACGGTTGCAAGCCCGCGCCCCTCGCTTTGCCAGTAAGGAACCATGGTGCCGCTGGTAACGAACCCCACCGGCTCGGCCGCCGCGATATACCGCGGCTCCGGCCCGCGCAATGCCTTTGTCCTGCAGTTCGATGGGCTGAATCAGGCGCGGCAGGTCCGCTATCAGGTCATAATCCCGATCCACAATTTTTTTGATAAGCTTCAAATTGCCGGGATAGCGCCTGTTTACCGACAAATTCTCCCTTGAGCGGTGAAAAACTTACGGCAAACCGCGCCAGACTGCAGGCAAAAATCGGGATGGGGTTGCCGGCCGGATCCAGCCCCAGCTCGTGGCCGTAAAGCGGCAAGCCGGCCTCCAGCCGCAGGGTATCGCGCGCGCCCAGCCCCACCGGCGTGGCACCCTTTTGCACCAGCAAATCCCATATCATCAAGGCCTCCCGGCGATCCACAAACAGCTCAAAACAAATCGGCTCACCGGTGTAACCGGTACGGGCAACAAAAACCCGGCGGCCGCTGATCTGAACGGTACTCAGCGCAGTTTCTGAGCGGCTCCGGCAGTCGGCCGGCGTCAATGATTGCGGACAGAATCTCTTTGGCATTTGCGGCCCCTGCAGACTCAGCATGGCACATCTGCCGTGGTGCGATCTTCGATCCGGACCCGGCCGAATTTCTCTTTGAACGCCCAGCAGGTGCTGCCAGTCTTTTTCGCGATTGGCGGCATTGACCACCAGCAAATATTCTTCCTCCGCAAAGCGGTACAAATAGGCATCGTCAATCGCCCCTCCGCTTTATCCGGGATCATGGTGTACTGGCCTTCTTCGATTTCGAGGGCCGCCGCATTGTTGGTCAAAACATGCTGCAGAAAATCAAGTGCAGCGGGGCCGCCGACAATGAAACGGCCCATGTGGGAGACATCGAACAATCCGGCCTGTTTGCGGGTATTCAAGTGCTCCTGCACGATGCCGGTTTCATATTGCACCGGCATATCCCAGCCGCCGAATTCCACCATTTTGGCGCCGAGACTGATATGCTTTTCATAAAAAATGGTTTTGCGCAGCTGTTCCATTGGTATAATCCCCTTTTTGCGTTTAGAAAATCCAGATGATTTAGGCCTTGAATCCCATACTAGATAAATAAAAACGGAGGGACTGTCAATTGGTTATCGTATTGACACGACTTTTGCTTTCCTTCATAGTCGGCCTTGCATTAAACAGCGAATTCGAACTCAATGCCCTCCGGCGATGAATTGAATCAGCCGCGGGCTAAATAGAAATAGTGGAATTTAATTTCAGCGATCTCGCATGGGAGGCGTCATGAAAGACCAGGCCGCCATCAAAAAGAATCCTTGGCACTATACAAAAATTGTTCTTAAACACCGGCTGACGACATTACGCTGGTGGTCATTAAAATAGCAGCCTAGAAAATTCAAGGAGTAACATGCTGAATATGATCATTTTTTTGTCAAGCCCCTAATAATTTAATTGACACAATCAGGGTAAACTATTAAAATTTTTTTAAATACCGGTCATTATCAACGGCAGCGGCTGAACAGCTCCCCGGACACGGAAATTCACGGCCGGTCGCATTTTGTTGTGAATTCCCAATTCATGCCGACCGCCGATGCACCAAATACACAAAATACCTTCAGCCCTAAGCGCGACGGTATCATTATAGGAACTTGGCTATGATAGCTTCGGACCTGGCCCTGGGCCAATTCGGCGTTACGGCACGTTTATTTAATCTGGTCAGCAATATGCCAAAAGATCAGCAGCTGATCCTGTTAAAGCAGTTGGCAGGCGAGAAGGTGACCGCCCAGCTGTATAAATTGATCGTGGATATGACGGCCGAACAGCAGAGCATCCTGTTGGAACAAATGGGTGAATCTGCCCCGCTGGAATTGCCCGTCAAAACGGTGAAAATTGAAGAATCCGAAGCCTCGATGCGGCAAAAACCGCGTAGACCCTGTCTGATCAATGCAAATTACAGTGTGCAGGATCGAAAATTTAAAAGCTATATTTTAGACATCAGTATCGGGGGGGTCTTTATTGAATCCGATGCAAAATTTCCCCTTGGAAAAGAGCTGCTGCTAAAATTTTCTTTACCCGACCATCCCCAGCCGTTCGTATTCAGGGGAAAAATTGTCTGGAATAGTGCCAAAGGGTTTGGCTTAAAATTTGAAAATGTCAGCGCTCTTCAACGTGACATATTAAAATCTTTTATTGCGCAAAATGAATAAAGCCGGAGGACAAATGAAACCGTTAAGCATATTGATTATTTTGATTTTTACCATAGTTGGAATTTCGGTTGTGAAGGCCGATGTTTATACCTGGGTCGATGAAAAGGGGATCAGGCATTATGGCGATTCCCCGCCCGAGGATGCGCAAGACGCCAAGGTAATGTTTCCGGAATATCAATATGATGAAGCGGCAGATAAAAACCGGAGCCGGCAGGATCAGCAACAGTTAAAATCGCTGATCAAGGAAATCGAGAACGAAGATGCCGAGGCGCAGGCCGCGGCAAGAAAAAGAGCGCAGGCAGCACAACAGAATAAAAAACCCACCCGCCAAGAGCTCATCGCCGCTGAAAAGGCGCGGTTGGAGAAGAAAATCGTTTTTTTAGAGCAGCAGCCTCTGGAGTATTTCGGATCCCAAAGAAATAAGATCATCCGCCTCGGATACTTCCGCTACCAGTTAGAGGATTTGATAAAGGATCCGGACAAATATTTCAAGCACCCCGCATCATTCGAGGGCAATGTCAAATACCCACCAGGCAGTGATTCGGGCAATGCCTCAGGCGCTGCCGGACATTGATATTTTTTGGTCTGATGACCCGTGAATGTGCTATAATAATATGTTGGCCGACGTTATTGAGATTTTCTGCCACGCAGTGCTGGCGTGATGGCATTTTGGCGTAAGGGATAAAAGACAGGACATCGATCTTTTCATCATTACGCCATCACGCCGGTACTCCAATATTTATTGTGCCGACCCGCTCATATGGACGGGGGAGGAGAAGCGGTATTTAAACATATATGGAATCTTACCTATCCGGGAGGAAATTTATGAAACGATTTTTATCATGCTCCGGCATATGCATTGTTTTCGTAGCGTTATGCCTTTTAGTGCCATATTCGATCCATGCCCAGCAAACCGGTAAATTGAATGTCGCAACTGCTGTTATTTGCAAAAATGTCACTGATCGCCAACCGGTGGAACCCGGCACAAGTTTTTCGGCTTCCGTCGGCAGACTCTATTGTTACAGCAAAATTGCCGATATTCAGAATTCGACAAAAATCGAACATGTCTGGTACTTCGGGGATACTGAACGCGCGCGCATATCGTTGGGCGTCAATCCACCCAGCTGGCGAACCTACAGCTCAAAGATTATTCAAGCCCATGAAATTGGCAAATGGCATGTGAAAATTCTTGATGAATCCGGCAATTTACTGGAAGATGTAGCATTTGAAATCACGCCCTGAAAACCGAATCGTTATATTCTCCTCCTTCGCTCATATGGGCGGGTCTGACCGTCACCGCGATTAAGGTTAATCGGAGGTTTTATGCCCATTGCCAACATGTTAAGCATAACTTCAAACCCTTTCCTGTCCATGCTGATATGGATTGTGTTGCTGCTGGCGGCGCTGTATTTCGCACGCAAACCATTTCATCGTGCCGTCGGCGCTCTCTGCAAAATTATCCATAACGCCATGCGGCTGACGGCGGCATCCGTCCTTTCGGCCGAAAAAAGGCTGGTTCGGCACAATCGTGAAGTGCTGATGTCCGCCGGACTTGAAAAAGCCGAACGATTGGTAGAAAGGGAATTCGGTCGAATCAATGCGGCGGTCATCCGAGATCTGGAAAGCTTTCCACATCTTCAGCGCCAGCTGACGGAACTGACCACGCGTTTGGATGAAGACTATCGCAGCAGCGCCGATCTGCCGCCATCCCTGCCGAACTGGCTGCCGGTCATCGAATCCATCGCAAATATCGAACACAGCGGCGATTCGATGGTTGCCAACATGCTGGGGGAAATCAATCGCACCCTGAAAGAACAGCACAAATCCGCCATCGATAACTACCGCAACTCCAATGCCCAACGCCATTCAATTTTGAATAAAATGCTGCCGGTTTGGCGCAAAGTGCAAAAGGGTCTCAATACGGTCGACAAATCCATCGGAAATTTAAAACAACGCGCAAAACGAATCGACCGCTGTATGGATGAGTATGAACAAATACGGCGGCAAACCGACCAGGCGGTGCGAATGCTCTCCTCCTCATCGCTGACGCACTTTTTTATTGCCGGTGTGTTTCTGGCCATCGCATTTGGTGCGGCTCTGATCAACTTCAATCTGATTGCCTTGCCCATGTCTTCAATGGTTGGCGTTACCAGCCACATCGGGCCTTACAAGACATCGGATGTTGCGGCCCTGTTTATTATCCTGATCCAATTGACAATCGGGCTGTTTTTGATGGAATCCCTGAGAATTACACGACTGTTTCCGGTCATCGGCAGCATGGATGATAAAATGCGGCATATGATGGGTTGGATAACCTTCGCCCTGTTAGCCGCCCTGGCGGGCGTTGAGTCCGCTTTAGCCTTTTTGAGTGATCAAATTGCCCAGAATATGGAAGCACTCCGTCTGAGCCTGTCCCCGGGACTCGATCAGAAAGAAATCATGACCAGCATGATTCCGACCGTCGGACAGATGATTATCGGATTTATCCTGCCTTTTGCGCTGGCGTTTGTGCCCATCGCATTGGAGTCCTTTATTGCGGCTTCCCGCACCGTGCTGGGCATCGTGGCGGCCGGAGTTCTCAGGATTTTGGCATTTGTCCTCCGGTTGATCGGAAACATCGGATATTATATCGGTCGATTGATCGTCAACCTGTATGATTTGATTATTTTCCCGAGCATATGGCTGGAAGGCGTGATTGCGGGTCCCAGGGCCGGCAGCAACCCGGCCCCCCCGGACCCGCGCTATGAAAAAGGAGCCGTCTCGGAACAAGTGCCGGATAATATCAGCAGCAAATTGGATTATAAGGATCAAGAGGAGTAAAGGATCCTGGCCAGAAGTGTCAGTCTTTTATTTCACCCGGAAGGGGTGTGTTAGCCGGCTTGGGCATCCATTGGAATAATGGTATAAAAAAACTGGCCACACTGGCCTTCCGGGCGATCATCCACTCCGCTAAAATAGGCTTACCCTGCCCCCCCAACCTCTCAATTACAGCGCTTGTCATAAGTGCATTCCGTTTGAGACAAGATTCCCCCTATCGATGATAAACGACGCGTAGATCTTACTTATCATTTGCTAAAATCCGATTTGTAATTAATTTGTTTCTATTGTATGGAAATTAAATTTCGTCAACAGTCTGGGATCGCAATCATATGAGCACAAACGTAAAATCGGAGGCCAGCCGCCACAAATCACCGTTTACCATTCGAAATGTTCGATTGTTCATCGCATTTCGTGTTTTTTTTAATGCCCGGTTTTATTATCCGATTTTCACCATCCTGTTTTTAGATTTTGGTTTGACCCTCGAACAATTTGCGCTGCTGAATGCCGCCTGGGCGGCTGCCATCGTTGTGCTGGAAGTGCCTTCGGGCGCCCTGGCCGACACTTTCGGACGGCGAAATCTATTGGTGGTGACGGGGGTATTGATGGTGGTTGAAATTTCTCTATTGTGTTTCGTTCCCCTGGGCAATGCCGGGTTGCTGTTTGCGGTGTTTCTGATTAATCGGGTGTTGAGCGGGGCGGCTGAAGCCGCCGCCAGTGGTGCCGATGAAGCCCTTGCATACGATACATTAAAAAAAGAAGGCAATGCCGGTGATTGGCCGCAGGTGCTCGAAAAGCAGATGCGGATGCAGTCCATAGCCTACATCGTGGCCATGAGTGTGGGCGCAGCTGTTTATGATCCGACACTGATGCAACGGGTATTGAATGCCGTGGGGCTGAATATCCAGTTGACCCAGCAGATTACCCTGCGGTTCCCCTTATACCTTACCCTGGTCTTTGCCGTCATGACCCTGATTACCACGCTGCGAATGCAAGAGCAACCCCTTGCCAAATCCGAATGTGAGCAGTCCGAACACTGCGCGACATCTACGCTGCAGGCGTTTAAATTGACCCTGCAGGCCGGCGGCTGGATCCTGAAAACACCATTTGCCCTGGTCATCATCTTCGCCGGTCTAATATTTGATAACTGTATTCGTATGGTCATTACGCTGAGTAGTCAATACTACCGGCTCATCAGCCTGCCGGAGGCATCATTTGGACTGATTGGCTCAGGGTTTGCGGTACTGGGCCTGGTCATACCCCGACTGGCCTACCAAATGGTAAACCGACACTCACCGGTCTATAATCTGAGTACCATGGCCGTTTTGACCGGGCTCGGTCTAATCGGTATGACATTTTTTCTGCCCGTCATCGGACTGCTCCCGGTAGCCCTGCTTATGGCCGTGATGTATCTGGGCCGTTTTTTTGGGAGCCATTATCTAAACCGCATCACGGCCTCCCATCAACGGGCCACCGTATTGAGCTTTAAAGGATTGTCGTTTAATCTGGCCTATGGCCTGATCGGGGTGCTGTATTCAATTTTGCTGGCCTTTTTACGTCCGCAGCTTGCCGCATCCGATCCGGGCCTAAGCCGCCTGGGTCTTGAAAATGCTGTATTTATCGAATCCATGGGGTGGTTTCCCTGGTATTTTGTCCTGACCTTGGCCGTTTTGCTGGTGGTTTCCCGCCGGCAGCTGAAGAATTCTGATGTATACAAAAGGGCAGGATAATTGGAATGGTCACACGGACATACTATTTTTGAGGATAAATATCGATGCATGCGGCTCTCAAATATTAAATTCCAAATAACAAGCACCAAATCTCAAATAAATTTCAAATATCAATATCCAATGATCCAAACGGTTGACAGACGACGGTCCCAGCGGCCATGAGTTCTTCGATTGCGAACAAAGAGCTTGAACGGGAAAATATGATTGCCTTAATCCAAAAATAAGATTATCACGGTTGAAATAGATAAAATAATATATGCAAAGCATTATATAATTAATCCGCCGACGCCTGGAACTCTTAGGATCTTCAGCCTTCAATTATTTATCGGCAACCTGGATATGCGATGTTTCAAGGCGGATTAATTAGCGGATTAATTATTGGAAAGGTAAAAAGTCATGGTCGACCAAAGAGACGGCAACCGCGAAGATTTCATCATCAATGAAAACTATGCCACCGAAGAAGTAGACTTACGCCGGGAAGAATATTATGAAAGGCCTTCCGAAGCATTCCAGAAAAAATCCATCATACCGTTTGTCATCAGCGGCCTGGGGCTGGTCGTTCTGGTCGTGATATTTGTCCTTATTTTTTCGCGGCCTAAAAATATTGTCGATCAAGAGTACTTGCAATCACTCGAAACGAGGCTCCAGCAACTGGAAAAAAAACTGGCAACCATTGGTGTAATCGATCAAATCATCGAGCGGCTTGACAAGCAAGAACAGGATTTGGATCGGATCGATAGAAAAACGGATCGATTTGAAGCTACCGTTACGACTCAAATTGACCAGATCATAAAAGAATTGGGTGCCTTGCAGCAAAAGACCTCTCAAATTGAAAGCAGCCGCAACGCCACAACCCAAGACACCCGCTAAGAAACAGCCGGTTGCATCCAGGAAAGCGAAATCAACCGCAAAATTCCATCAGGTTCAACCAGGCGAAACGCTGTATCGCATCAGCCGTCGCTATGGCCTTTCGGTTGACCAGCTGCGCAGCTACAATGACCTATCTCCCGATAGCGCCATCTATCCGGGCCAAAAACTTAGATTGGACCCGCAACCAAATCAATAGCACCCAATGGTAGCGTCAAAGTAAACACCTATATCAGATGGATCAAAAGGTTTTATCAAACACTAAAATTCCAAATCCCAAGCAACAAATTCCAAATAATATCCAAATCCGAAATTCCAATTACCGAAACATCCCGATCATGCCATTGATTTTGTGCAGTCATTGTGTCAGTTTTGAATTTTGAATTTCGGTCATTGGTATTTATTTGAAATTTGTTATTTGGTGCTTGAAACTTTCATAATGCACTGTAACCAGCTAACTTTTAATGCAACTGATTACCTGGTGACAATAAGCAGGCCTTATTATGGCCCAAAATATCTTTGACAGCGTCGGGTTTCACCCGATGATAAAACGCTGGTTCACGCAACGGTTCGCAAATCCCAGCCCGCCCCAGCAACTGGGTTGGCCCTCCATCGCGGATGCCGAACACACCCTGATTCTGGCACCAACGGGTTCGGGGAAAACCCTGGCCGCTTTTTTGTGGAGCATTGATCAATTATTGCGCCGGGCGTTGAGATTACCGCCCCGTCAGTTCTCCGAGAACCCAGCCGGAATTCACACCCTGTACATATCCCCGTTAAAGGCCCTCAACAACGACATCCAACGCAACCTGACAGCACCCCTTGAAGAAATTCATTTGCTGGCCCGCGCTAAACATACCGAAATCCCCCCCATACGGGTCGCCGTGCGCACCGGCGATACGCCGGCCCATGTGCGTCAATCCATGCTGCGTCAACCGCCCCATATTTTGATTACGACCCCGGAATCACTTTATCTGTTGCTGAGCGCTGAACGGGGTCGCGATCTGTTTCGGGAATTGCAGTATGTAATTGTTGATGAAATTCACGCGATCAGCGGCAACAAGCGCGGGGTTCATCTGAGCCTGTCGCTGGAGCGGCTGATGCCCCTGTGCCGCAAGGAACCGATTCGAATCGGCCTTTCGGCCACCCAGAAACCCCTCGATCGAATTGCCGCTTATCTCGGTGGCCAATCTTACGCTGATGCAAAAAGCGTTGGCGCCCCCCGGCCGGTGCGCATTATTGATTGCGGCCAGCGCAAAAAAATGGATCTCAAGGTCATTACCCCGGTCAAGACCTTCAGGGAACTGCCCGAATCCAGTGTCTGGCAACCGGTATACCAGAATCTGTATGAGCTGATCGGCGCGCATCAAACCACCCTTGTTTTTGCCGGAATGCGGGCCCAAACTGAAAAAATTGCCAGGGCGCTGAATCAATTGCACCGCCAGATCACGGGCGATCCGGCAGCCGAACTGGCCTTGGCCCACCACGGCAGCATTTCGCGTGAAGCCAGATACAGCATTGAAGCGCGCCTGAAAGCCGGCAATATCCCGGCCGTCATCGCCACGGCATCCCTGGAGCTGGGAATTGATATCGGCAGCATCGATCTGGTCGTGCACCTGGAGGCACCCCGCAGCGTTGCCGGTGCCCTGCAACGGGTAGGCCGAAGCGGACACCTGCTATCAGCCACCAGCAAAGGACGGATCATGGTGCTGTATCCGGCGGATCTCGACGATGCGGTGGCAATCGCCCGCTGCATGGTTCAAACCGACATCGAGGAAACCCGCATCCCTGAAAATGCGCTGGATGTTCTGGCCCAGCAAATAGTGGCGGAAGTCGCGGTTAAAAGGTGGAATTTTGATGACCTGTATCGCCTGGTGCGGGGCAGCTACTGCTACCGGAATTTAGCGCCGGCGGCCTTTAGATCGGTTGTGCAAATGCTTTGCGGCAAGTTTTCAGACATTCCATTGCAGGCCCTAAACGCCCGGCTCAACTGGGATCAGGTCAACAACCGCTTGATCGCCCGCCGCGGCAGCCGCCTGGCGGCCGTCATGAACGGCGGTACGATCCCTGACCGGGGGTTTTATGGGGTGTTTCTGGAAAATGCCAACGTGAAGCTCGGCGAGGTCGAAGAGGAATTTGCGTTTGAATCGCGGGTGGGGGAAGTATTTTATCTGGGCAACAGCGAGTGGCTGATTAAACAAATAATGCAGGATCGTATCATCGTCAGCCCCGTGGCGGCCATTAATCCGCGGGCGCCTTTCTGGAAAGGCGGCATCCTGTTTCGCGACTATTCAACCAGCCGTAAAATCGGACGATTTCGCCGGTCATTACTGGATCAAATGGACCGGGGGCAGGCTGCAAGCTGGTTGATGCAAACATGTTCGGCTGATGAAAACACGGCTTATAATCTGGTTGATTACTTTGAGCGCCAGCGCAAACGCGGCCGCAGCATCGCAACCGACAGGCAGGTGATCGCCGAGATCACCATTGACGGCGGCGGCAATCCTTTGCTGATGCTGCATGCGCCGTTTGGCGCCCGCGTCAATGGCGCCTGGGCCATCGCCATGTCGGCCGCCCTGGAGCAGCATTATCTGACCCAGTTTCAATACTCGTTTGATGATGACGGTATTTTAATCCGGCTGCCGGACACCACCCAGCCGCCGCCGCTGGAAACTCTTTTTACCCTTTCCGCATCGCAGATTGAAGCCTACCTGATTAGCTCATTGCCCCAGTCCCCGATCTTTCTGGCCCATTTTCGATATAATGCGGCGCGTTCTCTGATGCTGCCGCGCTCACATCCCGGCCGGCGAATTCCGCTGTGGCTGCAGCGGCTGCGCGCTTCAGACCTGCTGCAGGCCACGGGCAAGAACCAAGACTTTCCCGTCATTATCGAAACTTACCGTGAATGCCTCCAGGACGTATTCGACCTTGCAGCGCTGAAAAAGATTGTCGGTGATATTGAAAACGGCCGGATCGGCTATCAATTCGTCAACACCTCAATCCCGTCGCCGATGGCGGCCGGCATTTTATTTAAATTTGTGTCCGTCTATCTTTACGAAGCGGACCATCACCGGCAGCCCCGGGAGGGTCTTAACGTCGGCCCTGAAATATTGGAGGAGATGCTGCAGGAGAATCAGGTGCCGGGGATTCTCACCCCTGAGCTTATCCGGCAAGCCGAAAAACGCTGGCAGCACTTAGACCCCTATTTCCAGGCCGGCACCGCCGAGGAACTGTTTAACATCATTGAAAAGCTCGGCCCGCTGGCCGAAGACAGCCTGGTGCGCCGCTGTAAAGTTAATCCGGCCGGCTGGTTGGCCGAATTAAAAGCAGCCAATCGAATCACCTTATCAGCACGGGCTGCCGGAAAACAATTTAAGCGCGTGTGGCGCATCAATCAGATCGAACCGGCGGTTGCCGATGATGAGGGCCAGGCTGATGTATCCGAAAGGGTTCGACGCTATCTACGGGTTCGCGGACCGGTATCCAGCGACGGCATTGAAAGCGACTTGACATTGCCGCCAACTTTAATATCGGCAACCCTCAACCGCATGCTGACCGAAAAGCAGGTGGTGCATGGCCGGCTGATCGAAGGGCGGCCGGAAGCGCTATGGTGTGACCGGCATAATTTTAGCCGGCTCTATCGAACGGCGGTCGCCCGCCGACGGACCGTGCAACACCCGGCTGATCGCACCCTGTTCAACCGGTTTCTTTTGCAATGGCATCGCATTGAACTTCCGGGACAGCATTGGCGGGAAGTTGTCCAGCGCTATCGAGGGTATCGATTCCCGCCGTATTTTTTTGAGCGCGAAATATTAACTTCCCGCTATTCAAAGGCCGGTGGATCGACCCGGCCGAATCGTTTGGCGGAATTTGAAGCCCAGATATCAAACGGCAATATCATCGTGCACACCGGCCGCAACGGGGAAACGGGCCGAAGATATATCGAGTTTCGCCTGCGGGGCGAAGGCAATTTGTTTGACGACGAGCAGGGTCTGCTGGGTGCGGCCAAAAATTTACACCCATCGGCCAAAATCACCTTTGATTTTTTACATGAAAACGGGGCCAGCTATGGCCGGGATTTGGCAACGGGAACCGGTTTAACATCTGCCGCATTGCAGCATGCCCTGCAGGAACTGGCAGAAAAGGGGCTGGTCAGCTGTGAAAATTATCAATCTTTTTTGGTCACGCTTCAATCAACGCTGAGCCGGTCATCTCCGGGCCGATCGATTCTGGGCCCACGATCCAAAAGTTTACGATCGAGGAGTTCACGATCGCCTGGCTATCGGCCGCGAGGCTCGACGCGGGCCGGACTGCGAAAAATGCTGCAGCAAAAAAGCCGGCTGCAGGACGGTCGCTGGTTTTTGACAACCTCATTTGCCATCCTTGGAAAACCCATTGATGAAAACCAGCGGACTGAAGCCCAGGCGCGCCTGTTGCTTCAGCGCTATGGGATCCTCGTCAAGGAATGGTACCGCCGCGAACAGGGCCTTTTGGCCTGGCATCATATTTTTCAGGTGCTAAAACGTCTGGAGTGGCAAGGACAAATCCGCCGCGGATATTTTGTGGCCGGACTGTCCGGCGTGCAGTTTGCGCTGCCCGAAGCGGTGGAATTACTGGAAAAATTAAGCCGAACGCCAAGCGCTGCCGCCGGCAATCCAATCGTGCTCAGCAGTCTGGACCCGGTGCTGCCTTTTGGCGGCGGAATCGATTGGGGCCAACTTGATATCCACGGCAATCCGCTGAAATTGGTTCGTTCGGCCTCCAATCATCTGGCCCTTGTGGACGGCGAGATCGTCCTGCTGGGTGAAAAATTTTTCCAGCGGCTTTCGGTTTTAAAAGATCTGTCCCCCCAAACCTGGCAACTGATCGTACACCGGCTGCGAGAATATTTAAAAATGCCCTACCCCATCAAACCGCTAAACCGCATCGAAATTCGTCAAATCAATAATCTTCCGGCGGCCAAAAGTCCTTGGGCCAATCATCTGCTGGAAACCGGTTTTGAAAAAGACGGCACCCGATCTGGTTCTGTGGCCGTCAACGATCTAAAGCCAGAAGTCAGAGGTCAGAGCGACAGAAGATGGGAAGTTGGGAAGGTGAGAAGGTAGGGGCAGGCCTTTGCTACACTTCCGCGTCGTTCTTAACGCGGGCAAACCGTGACCGGCAACCCGCGCCACCTACCTCGCAACCTGCAACCCGCACATCGCAACCCGTACCCCGCAACCCGCAACTCGTATCCCGCAACCCCGCGCATCGCAACCCGCACCCCGCAACTCGTACCCCACGCCCCGCAACTCGTATATTGCCTGAAAAATGTAAAGCTTTTGGCCTAAGTGCCGATACATTAAATTAGAATAAGGCCGACCGGAGCATTTTATTGCAGTTACTAATCACCAAAATCGCGGAATCGTATAACCCTGCTTACGGGCAGAACAGAAAGACCCAAACACCCGGCGATCCAATCTATAATCGGTTAATCAAGGGGTTTTTTACACCGGTACTGGCGCCCTTGCTCCAAAACAGGTGGCTGGTCTTCATTTTCGTGGCCTTTGGCGTTGCCCAGCTATCGCTGGTATTCTTTGGATTAACAGGCTGGCAATGTCCGATCTATGAAACGTTGGGCGTAATTTGCCCGGGTTGCGGTATGACGACCGCCATGACCTTGTTGCTCCAAGGTCACTGGCAGCTGGCCGTTCAAACCCATGCGTTTGCACCGGCTATCCTGATCGTTTTAATGATGCTGCTGGTCGCTATGGGGCTAGGGAGCGCTTACCTGAGAAAGTTTTCGGCTAGCGTGGAACGGCTGGAACGAAAATCGGGTATCACAGCGATCTTGCTGCTGAGTATGGTGGCTTACTGGTTGCTGAGAATTTTTGACTATATTTGAGAGGGGAAAAATCATGATAATGCCAATAGCAATGGGTATCGCGTTAGTTATCATCAATATTTTGTGCCTTGTTTTCTTTTTCGTTGTCCTGGTCAAATTGTTTAAAAACGAAGGGGCACTAAAAGGAATCCTCGGATTTTTCTGCAGCATTTACACGTTTATCTGGGGCTGGATGAAGCACAAACAGCTGGGGATGACCAAAATCATGGCGACCTGGAGTATCCTGACCGTGGTGGGTATGATCATGGTCCCGGTGATGGGAGTCAGCAGTGCCTTGATGATTCCGCAATACCTGCAACAAATGACGGCAGTGGGGATATCAAATTTTCTAATCTGAAATCATCGAAAAAAACACCTAAAATGAATTTGGCCCGGAAAAATAAAAATCTGAAACCAACCCGGAAGTTGCCCCAGCAAAATGTAGACTGGGGCCAGAAAGCGCTTGGGCTGTGGCAGGATGACAAATATAAAGACCCCAATGAGGCCGTTGATTACTGGAACCGTGCCATCCTCAACCAACAAAATACGGTGGTTGCCTTTAGCAACCGGGGACTTGCCTATCATGAATTAAAGCAGTACCAAAAGGCCGTCAAAGATTACAGCGCGGCCATCAAGAGGGATCCCGGCTATGCGGCAGCCTATAACAATCGAGGGAATTCCTATTATGAATTGACCGAATATCAATTGGCGCTCAATGATTTTAACCAAAGTCTGAAGCTCCAGCCCCAGAAATGCAAAGGCCCATTTAAACCGCGGTTTGGTTTTCTACCAAATGGACAAAAATGCCCAGGCCTGCCAGGATTTTCAAAGCTCCTGCGATCAGGGAGATTGTGATGGCATAAAATGGGCCATGAAAAACGGAATTTGCAAATAAGAATTGGGAAAGGTGGAAATTTTCCCGGGAACGACCTGCCTGTCCTCTACCGGGGGGCAGGCAGGTCGTAAATTATGATCTCGTCCGCTGAGGGCCTACGCTTTTTCTGAAGGGGCTAGCAGTTCAATTGTGAGTAAACGCTACGCCACCAGGGCATCCGCCACCATGGAGCTCAAAAATTTTACCTCGACGCCCATTTTGTAATGATCATTTAAATTGCTGAGCTGGGTATGGCAGTTCTCACAGGCGGTTGCCAGGGTTTCGGCCCCGGTGGCTTTGACCTGATCCACTTTGACACGGGCGGACTTCATCCGGAAATCCAGGGTTTCTTCCCCCAGGGCCACCAGACCGCCGCCGCCGCCGCAACACCAGTTGTACTTGGGCTCCCGGCTCATTTCGCGAAAGTCGTCGGTTAGCTGCTGCAAAATAAAGCGCGGTTCATTAATCACACCGGCATTTCGAGCGATCTGACAAGGGTCGTGGTAGGTGACAGGGCCGCTGACCTTCGACTTGTCCAGCTTGATCCGGCCTTCACGCAGATAACGGGCATGCACTTCGGTAATGGATGTCACCTTGAAAGACTGCTTGCCGGACATCTGTTTCATGACCCGATAGGCCGTACCGCATTCGCACATACAAACTTCTTTAACCTTCAACCGTTTGGCCTCATTGACGATTCGCTCTAAAATCAATTTGGTTTTAGTCGGATCGCCCACAAACGCACCGAAATTGACGGCTTCAAAAAAGCTCAAGGTCCAATTTTCACCGGCCGCGTTGAAAATGGCAGCCGCCGGAATTATTGAGTGGGCGCCGGCCAGCGCGACATAGAGCAGGTCCGCGCCGGCAACATCCACCGGTATGGCGGACTGCCCGGCTTGCGTCTGCCATTTTTCAACCACTTCGGCTTCGAGTCGCTTGACTCCCGTCCAGAAACCCTTCTTTGAAAAGCTCTATCGATTTGCCTTTTTCAACGGAAGTGTCCGCCAGTAAGGTCAGGATCTCCGGTTCGGCACTGGCACCGATCAGCAGCAGCTTGGCAATCGACATAATCATCTGGGTGTCGATCCCGAAAGGGCAATAAACCATGCAGCGGCGGCAACCGGTGCACGAATAGGCCGCCTCGAAAAGCTCTTCAACGGCCATCTCGGTCAACTCTTTGGCTTCGCCCACCGAGGGCCAGAATTTCCCCCGGCCCTTGAAATATTTTTTATATAGCCGGCGGACGATCTCGGCCCGATAGGCAGCGATGTATTTGACCTGCCCCATGGAAGCGTATACGTGGCAGGCCTCGGTGCAGACCCCGCAGCGGGTGCAGGTTTCCAGGTAAAACCGCATGGCTTCATTCAATTTGCTCTGAAAAAGATTCGAGCAAATCATCCCTTGTTTTTTGATCCATCGACGATTCCTTATAAATTTTATACAAAGGTGATAATTGAAAAGCATCTATAATTACTAACCAGCGTCTGTAGATTAGGTTTTCAGGTGTCAGGTGTCAGGGAAAAAGTTCAGAAAACGGAGGATACTTGAAACCTATTACTACCCTCTCCTCAGCTTATTCATCGGCAACGAGAGAAACGAATGCATGCTCTGGCTGAACGGAAAAAATATTAAAAACAAATTGGCAAAAAATATGTGCAGCACCAGCATGAAGGAATGCCCGGATGCTGTCACCGCATCCGGCAGGTAGGGCTGCAGCACCAGCAGACTCATCAGGTATTCGCGATAATCATCCACCGTCATCCCTTCGTACCAATACCATCTTCTGGCCCAATCCATCTCACTGCCGAAAATGACGATCAGAAATAACAAAATCAAAAGATAATAGTCTTCCGGTACCGACAGCTCCCTGACCGGAGATAGAAATCGTCGAAACAGAAAATAAAGCAGGGCAATGGCGACAATAAGTCCGACATACCCCTGTCCCAGAAAGACTTCATGGGGAACGATCTGAAAAATCGCAAATTCGCCGAACAACTCCAGATGCCCGATTATCAAAAGCAAAAGACAGATGTGAAAAAGCATCAGAAAAACCCACAGCACGGGTTTGTGCCGTCTGCACGCTGGGAAATAAAAAAGTGTCGTGCAGGGCCCACAGCCATTGGGGTTTTTTCTCAGGATAAATTTGCAAGGTGGTGGGATTTTTAGGTTCCCGGAATATCTTGATCAACCTTACGGCGGTGCCGATGAAAAAAGTTGCAAAAGCAATATAGACCATCGGCACCAGAATGAAATAAATCAGTGTTTGCACAGTCGCCTCCAAATTTAAAGCAGAGAGCATAGAGCAGAGCGCAGAGTGCATAGGGTAGTAAGAGCTGATGCAGGAATACGATCTATCCTCCCAGCTCTGGCTCCTATGCCCGTGCTCTATGCACTTGCTCTGCGCCTTATGCCCTCTGCTTTGCGCCTATACCAATCGTTTAATAAAAAACTTGATCAGCTTGTCTTCCTGGTCGGTTTTCACGATTTCATTACCGCTGGTTTTGGCCCAGGCCGGAAAATCGGTCAATGAACCGGGATCGGTTGTCTGAGCTTCGATGATTTCGCCGAGCTCGACTTCTTTGATTCCTTTGCTGACTTTGACAACCGGCATGGGACATGCCAACCCTTTTAAATCCAATACTTTTGCAACTTGCATATCATCACTCATTTTATTCCTCCTTTGTTAGATAAAAATTGTACTTTCGCGTTTTGGGCCTCGGCCAGAAATGTTGCGACGCCGGCAAAACCCAGGCCTTTATAATCAATAAATTCATCGCGGCTGAAACCCATCAGATCCATGGACATCTCACAGACATAAATTTTGACACCGAGCTCCTCAGCCAGGGCCAACATCTCTTCCAGTGAGGCCACGTTTTTCTTTTTCATCAGGGATTTCATCATGGCGGTTCCCATTCCGCCCATATTCATATTGGACAGTTTCACATCGCCGGTTCCATTCGGCAGCATTGCGCCGAACATTTTGCCCATCATATCTTTGCCGCCGACTTTCTTTTTCTTGTCTCTGAGGACCGAAGTTCCCCAGAATGTAAAAAACATCACAACCTCCATTCCCATCGCAACCGCCCCGGTAGCGATAACAAAAGCGGCCAGCACTTTGTCCAAATCACCACTGAAGACGACCATAGCCAGTTTGTTTTCCGCAGTTTTTTTACTAAGGGCCTCAACTTGAGCCTTAAGCGCTTCCAGCTGGGTTTCGATATTTTGCATATCCATCGTCGTGTGCCTCCTTTTGGTTATAGTATTAACAATTTTTTTTATAATTATTTAAACAGGTTAAAAATATATTATCCGCAATTTAGTTTACTCCATGAACCTTTATACCAAAAAAATATGCCCTAAATTGGTTACACCATCAATTCTTTGACTGTCTCCATTGAGGCCTTCAAAATATCCAGATTGGTCAGCATGGCCTGGCGCTGATCCTGCGCCATCTGGGACAGTACCTGACCATGAATCGTTTTTAAAAATTGATTGATTTCATTTAACTTTTTTTGTCCGTTTGGCGTCAGGCTGAGCAGGCTGACCCGGGAATCTTCGGGATCTTTAATGCTTTGAATTAATTTTTTCTTTATCAGACCATCAATGATTTTGGAAACCCGGCTTTTGACCACATTCATTTTAAGGGCAATGCCTTTGGCTGTCAGATAACGCTCTTCGCCAAACAGCCCCAGGCATCTGAGCTCGGCATCCGGCAGCTGGAAGCGTTCGCATTGATACTGCATACGTTCCTGGCAGCACTGGAACAGTTTTGTAATAAGTTTCTGAAATTGCTCCAATTGATGTTCTGAAATATCTGATTTTAAAGCGGACCCAAATTCGTTCATAGTGAGAACTATATCAGTAGAGGTTCAAATGTCAAGATTTTTTTTATATATTTTACATTGTCAGGTTATTATATTATAATTAACCATAAATAATTCAAATATCATAGAGGATCTTCCAGCCCCGGTTAAGGAGGAAAATATGCAAAAAAAGCAGTTCGTCACGATCATTCTTTTCATGATACTTCCGGTTCTGATACTTTTGCCGGCCTGTTCAAAAAAAACGACAGAAACCGAGGCGTCCGACGTTACCATGCAGGAAGAGGACCTGGAGGCCCAAAAAGTCAGAGAACAATTGGAGCAGGAACGCCGGGAACGTGAAGCTAACGAGCGTGAATTACGGGCGGAAAAAATCAAATTCATGTATCAAGATATCTATTTTGAAAAAGGCAGCTATAAACTGACGCCTGAAGCCCGGGAATTGCTCAAGAGCAAGGCCCGCTGGCTGAAAAAAAAATCGGATATCAAAGTAATCGTTGAAGGTCATGCCGATGAGGCGGGTTCAAAGGAGTACAATCTTGCTTTAGGCGATCGGCGGGCGGGTGCGGTAAAATCATTTTTAATCGGCCAGGGTGTCCAGTCAGGGCGCTTAATCGCCGTCAGCTATGGCAATGAGCAACCCATCGACACCGGCAGCATGGAAACCGCCCGGGCAAAGAACCGGCGGGTACATTTTGTCGTTGAAGAATAGCTTAAGACCGCGATCAAACCTTTGCTGATTTCGTAATCTCCCCAAAAGTTTTTATCTCAGAGGGTAAATCTTCCAGACCGATGGTCAAATCCACCCGCAGCGCAAAGGCTCTTTCGATCACATTTTCCAGTTGAATGACATTGCCCGGCCAGTTATATCGCAGCAGCACATCCAGCGCATCCGGTGATACGTTTAACACCTTATCCTCGTTTTTCAGACTAAATTTATTCAAAAAATGGTTGATCAGCAGACAAATATCTTCCTTGCGGTCTTTGAGCGGAGGAATCTCAATTTTAACATCATTGATACAGCTAATGAAATTGTCATTAAAAATTTCCTTGCGGGCAGCTTCGACTGGGTCTCTGTTGGTGGCGGCCAATATCCTGGTGCCGGTGCCCGGATTGCCATCGGTTGCCGCCTGGTTGAGGCTATACGCCTTGAATGCCCGGCTGATTAGAGCCTGCACGCTCGGGCTTATTTCGGCAATTTCATCAAAAAAAACCGCCCCGCCGGCCGCGGATTCAAAGTGGCTTATGGCGTAATCATGCAGCTGATCGCCGGCGATACCTTTTCCAAAGCTTTTACAGTTCACGGACTTAAAGGGTTTATCACTCCGATGGCTGCGGCGGTGAATGACATGGGCCGTCAGGGCCTTACCCGTTCCGCTTTCCCCCTGTATAAATACATTCGGACTGCTTTGACGCATGCGATCGATTTGTTCATAAATTCCGCGCATCTTCAGGCTGATCCCAACCAGTTCATCGTATCTGTGCCGTTCTTTTAGGCGGGTTTTCAGAACAATATTTTCCTGCTTCAACTTTTTGGCTTCAAGGATTTTATCGATCAGGATCCTTAATATATCCAATTTGAACGGTTTCTGGATGTAATCATAACTGCCGAATTTCATGGCCTGTATGGCGGATTCCATCGTACCATGGCCGGTGACCATAATCACCTCGGTAGCCGGACGGTATTTTTTGATCACGGAAAGCAGTTCAAGCCCGTCGATATCGGGCATTTTAAAATCGGTAAAGACCACATCAAAATTTTTTTCCTTAATGAGCTCGAGTGCCTTGAGACCGCTATCGACTACATTGATTCTGTAATCGAAGGCCGTAAGATACTCTTCGACCAGCGATAGAATCGCTCTGTCATCATCCACAAACAGGATTTCAAAATCCTTCATGGCTACCTCCACCTCAACTCGCCGGCGTTTCTAATTTGTTGACCATCCGAAAATAAAAAAGGGCACGCATCAGTTTTCGGACCCGGGATCCTTTCCCAATTGGTATCGTTTTATTTTTTCAACCAACGTTGTTCTTTTTATCTTTAGAAGCTTGGCGGCCTTGTTTTTCACCCAGTTGGTTTTCTCCAGGGCACTGATAATGAGCGCCTTTTCAAACTCACTGACAGCCGTGTTAAAGGAGATCCCTTCCCCGTCGACTTCCAAGTTGCGCGGTGCCGGCCGGCCGCATTCTATTCGCAGTTTTTCGGGCAGGTCTTCGGGTAATATTTCCTCGCCTTCGTTTAGTACAACGAGCCTTTCGATTAAATTTCTAAGTTCTCTGACATTACCCGGCCAGGAATAATTCACCATGATTTTCATGGCCTTATCCGATATCTTGGTCGGCAAATCCTCCTTTTTTGGGCGAAATTCCTCCAGAAAATAGGAGACGAGAAATGGGATATCGCCTTGGCGTTCTTTTAAGGTCGGCAGCATGATCGGAATCACATAGAGCCGATAGAAAAGATCTTCGCGAAAATTTCCCTTTTGAACCTCCTCTTCCAGGTCGCGATGGGTTGCGGCAATAATACGGGCATCGGTCTTGATGGTTTCGTTGCCCCCGACACGTTCGAATTCACCCTCCTCCAGCACTCTTAATACCTTCACCTGAAGGTCGGCGCTCATGTCGCCGATTTCATCCAGAAATATCGTGCCGCCTTTGGCCATTTCGAATTTGCCGGCTTTGTCGGCGGTCGCCCCGGTGAACGCGCCACGCCGGTATCCAAAAAATTCGCTCTCCAACAGACCTTCAGGCGTGGCACCGCAGTTAATCTGGACAAAAGGTTTTTCCTTGCGGCCCGATGCCAGGTGAATGGCCCGGGCAATTAATCCTTTGCCGGTTCCCGTCTCTCCGTTTAGCATGATGGTCGTATCGCTGATGGCCACTTTCTCGACAATCCTGAATATTTTTTGCATGGCCGGCCCGCGACCGATGATGTCCTTAAATATTACCTGGGACTGTATTTTGATCGGGATAACCTTATTTGTTAGCTGAAGATTTGGATCAGTCATAATATGTTTCCCCGGATAGATGACAGCGCGGTTTAATTTTGGCAGACATAAATTCCCATATTAGTGTAGCTAAATGGGGCTAAAGTCAAGACAAGAATACTAAAATTTCATAATTTTTCAATACTTTAATATTCGCATTGATTAATTTTGCATTGGATAGGTTAGCGTTAGATCCTTTACGATTGAGCTTTTTTCTGTTATTTTTTTCACTGTGTTACTGCCTGCCTGAATTTCGGCTTAAAATTCAGGTATTGCCTCACAGCCTCTAAATGGATTGATCCGGCGGAATTTTGGGTGGTTAAATATTATGCCTGATGTCTATAAGATCGAATCCCCGTTTAACATTTTCGCTGCATTGAGTCGTGATTGACTATTGAAAAAGGTCCTGAAAATAGCCGTTCGTGATCTGGTTGCCTATGCGCTGCGCTCCGGAGATTTGGCTTTTGAATTCTTATCTTCTGCCCGCCCGGTGGATGCGATCCGAATCCATCAAAAAATCCAGCAATCCCGTCCGGAAGATTATCAGGCGGAAGTTGCCGTTTCTCACCACATTGAGACGGAGCTGTTTACGCTAACCATTGGCGGCCGAATAGATGGGATCTACCAGGATTCCGACCCGCTATTGATCGAAGAAATTAAAACAACCGCCCACAGCCTCGATCTATATGAACAGCGTGAAAACCCCATTCACTGGGGCCAGGTAAAAAGCTATGCCTATATCTTCGCCAAGGATCATGGTCTGAGCGAGATTGACGCGCGGCTGACTTATTATCAGATGGATACCGGCGAAATTCGTAATTTCCAAAAACACTTCAGCACGGATGCGTTGGCGTCTTTTTTTCAGGACCTGGTAGCCAATTATCTGCAATGGGCCGAAACCATTTTCCGCTGGAAAATTGCGCGCGATGATTCTATTCACAAGCTGGATTTTCCATTTGCGGCCTATCGCCGGGGCCAACGTGAGATGGCAGTCAGTGTGTACCGCACCATCAAAAATGAAAAACAGCTGTTGGTCCAGGCTGCCACCGGTATCGGCAAAACCATGGCGGCCGTGTTTCCGGCGGTAAAAGCCATTGCTGAAGGCCTCAGCACCAAAATATTTTACTTGACGGCGCGCACCACCGGACGGATTGCTGCCGAAAAAGCACTCGCGGAACTGCACCAAAGGGGGCTTAAGCTAAAATCTCTGACCATCACGGCCAAGGATAAAATCTGTTTCAATCCGGATTCAGCCTGTAATCCGGAAGAATGTGAATTTGCCCGCGGACACTTTGACCGGGTCAATGTTGCCTTAAAGGATATATTTCAGCGCGATGCGTTTACCCGGGAGGCGGTCGAACAGGTCGCCCATTTTCACCGCATCTGTCCGTTTGAGTTTTCCTTAGAACTATCGCTCTGGGCGGATTGCATTATCTGCGATTATAATTATGCCTTTGACCCGCGAGTCTTTTTGCGGCGCTTTTTCCTGGAAGACAGCGGCGATTTCACCTTCCTGATTGATGAAGCTCACAATCTGGTGGACCGGTCGCGGGAGATGTTTTCAGCTGAAATCTTCAAACAACCCCTGCTGGATGTCCGTCGCGCCGTTCGCCGCGACCTGCCTCAAGTTTACAAAAGCCTTGGCAAAATCAACTCCTGGATGATCAAGGCCCGCAAACTATGTGAAGCATCCGGTCCCACCCGCCACGAAAAAGAGCCGCCGGACAGCCTTTTCCCATCTTTGCGCAAATTTCTTTTGATTACCGAACGTTGGCTGGGCCGCAACATCAAAGCCGGGTATCGCGAAGAATTGCTCGAGCTGTATTTCCAAATATCCGGCTTTATGAGGGTGGCTGAACAATTCGACGAAAGTTATGTGACCTGTTTTGAAAAAATTAAAAAAGATTTAAAATTGAAGCTATTTTGTGTTGATCCGTCTATCCAGCTAAAAGACGCTTTGACTCGCTGCAAAGCAGCGATCTTTTTTTCGGCCACCATGACCCCCATGGCCTATTTCCAGCAAATTTTAGGCTGTAATGAACGCGCCGACCAGTTAATATTGCGTTCACCGTTTCCGGCTGAAAATTTTCGGCTTTTAATATCCGACCGGGTCTCCACTTTATATCGGCAACGGGAACGTACCAAAAATCAGATCTCACATGCGATCAGCACTTTCATCAATCAGAAAAAAGGCAACTATCTGGTCTTTTTCCCGTCCTATGAATACCTGCAGATGGTTTATGATATTTTCAAAGTCGACTGCGCTGAATACGATCATCTATTGCAAACCCCCGCAATGAGCGAAAGTGAAAGAGACGCGTTTCTGCAGCATTTTAAACAGGATAATTCCAAACCCCTGGTGGGATTTGCCGTGATGGGCGGCATATTCGGTGAGGGCATCGATCTGGTGGGTGAGCGGCTGTCAGGAGCCGTTGTGGTGGGCGTCGGACTGCCCGGGATTTGCCTGGAAAGGGAATTGATTCGGCAATATTTTGCCGACACACTTAAGGCGGGCTTCGAGTTTGCCTACCAGTATCCGGGCATCAACCGGGTCCTTCAGGCGGCCGGGCGGGTGATTCGCAGTGAAACTGACCGGGGGGTTGTTCTTTTAATCGACCAGCGCTATGCCACCTACCGCTATCGATCTCTTTTACTCAAACAATGGGAAATCACCAGATTACGGGATCAGCGGCAGGTTGCGGAAAAATTGAAAAAATTTTGGAATGCAGCGGATACGGAAGTCGGAAGTGGGAATGCGGCCTCCGGCCCATAGGGGCCTGCGCCTACGCCCCGGTGGGAAGTCGGAAAAAAACAACGGCTTGAAGGTGGAACAAACTCGTATTTAAAAGAGTAACAAAGGATTAGAGGCGAAACCGGAATTGGAAATACCAAATCTCATAACCCGCAACCCATTATCCGCAACCCGCAACTCGCACCTCGCACCCCGCACCCTGTAACCCGCGATTTGACAGTATTATGATATATCAATATAATTAACTGTGTATTGCCAATCCGGCCGTTAAGCAATTAACTCAAGGGTGCCAAAGTGAAATTTACAATTTTAACCATCGTTTGTCTGATGGCCATATCCGCTGCCGCCCCCCTTTATGCCCAACAAATCTATACCTGGACCGATGAAAAGGGGGTGACGCATATAACCGACCAGCCGCCACCGAAACAAGCCAGAGTGGAAGACGTCATCAAATATAAAGAAAAAACCCCGCAGGAACGGGAGGCAATAGAACGTGAATTAGAAAAGCTGCGCCAAAGCAATGAACGGCAAACTAAAATTGATGCCGCTCAGCGCGCAGAAGTGGCGGCCAGGGAGGCTGAGAAACGGGCCAAAGAGGCTGTGGCGAATGCCCGGCAGGAAACGCAGAAAAATCAGGAATATGTTAGAAGACTTAGTAACAGAAGCTGGAAAAGGAGACAGTTCAAAAAACGGATTGAACGAATAAAAAATGAAACCGAGGCAACCCAAGCCGCTGCCGAGGCCGAGGTTCGGCGGGCTGAAGACGCTGCCAAAAAAGCAAGAGCAGCCGCTGCCGCTATCCCAAAATCGCAGTAAGCAAGAATTCGGAAGTCGGAAAATTAAGATCGGGCCGTCAGTCGAATACCGCACCCAATATTTCCTTTTTCCACCATTCCATTCGACGCTAAGCGGTTAATTCAACCCATCTGGGGTAGAATCAATTCCTGGTCCTCTGGGTCAGGGTTCCTTGCCAGGTTTTCAGGCGGCAGCGCTTCGTCTGACTGCTGAAGATATCTGTTCGATCGAAATGGAAAAATCAACCCACAACGTCAAATGAAATTTCCGACTTCCTAATTTTTCCGACTTCCGCATTCCGACTTCCCACTTCAAAACATTCCGACTTCCCACTTCCGAACCTTTCTCCTTGACATCGTATCCGGCAAAATCTATTTTCCAAGGCGGATTAATTAAATTAAATACCATGGAGTCAATTATCAACCGATGAGCATTTATCGCAACTGGTTTCTTGCCAGCCGCCCC
Source organism: uncultured delta proteobacterium (assembly GCA_963710795.1). GTDB lineage: Bacteria > Desulfobacterota > Desulfobacteria > Desulfobacterales > JAFDCJ01 > JAFDCJ01. The sequence continues at coordinate 541,059 of CAVQBT010000018.1, read as the reverse complement.
TGGTCCTTTAGCATGACGGCTATATCTGTCAGTGTCGGCAGCGCCCTGGGAGCTATCGATGGCAGCTTTTCCTGGACCTTATACTTGATGACCCTGCTGGCAACCGTTTTATTGCATGCTGCCACGAATTTGATCAACGATTACTATGATGTGAAAAGCGGCGTCGACACCCAGGAAGTATCCACCGCGCAGTATCGTCCGCACCCGTTGGTCGAGGGCAAACTGGCCGCCGGCCATGTCAAAGTCGCCGCGTATATTCTCTATTGCCTGTCGGTTCTGATCGGAATTTATCTGGCGGCCACCCGGGGCTGGGCGCTGATGTGGATCGGAGTGGCCGGAGCATTTGCCAGCTTAACCTACACAGCGCCGCCCCTAAAATATAAATACAGTGCCTTGGGAGAAATTTCAGTATTTTTAATGTGGGGGCCGCTGATGGTGGCGGGCGCCTATTTTGTGCAGCGTCAGACATTCAGCCTAAATGCCTTTTGGATTTCCCTTCCCTTTGGCGCGCTGGTGGCCCTGGTGTTGCTGGCCAATAATATTCGCGACATCAAGCATGACCAAGATAAAGGCATCCTAACCCTGGCCATTGTTTTGGGGCAACGCCATGGCCTTATGCTTTACTTTTTGCTGGTGGTTCTGGCTTATCTGGCAATCATCTTGATGTCAATTTTCGGACCGCTCTATCTGTGGTCTTTAATTGTCTTACTGTCATTGCCGCTGGCGCTAAAACTGCTGCGCCTAATGATGAAGCAGATACCGGCAGATGCTGATGCACGCACCGCGCAGTTGGACACCGCATTTGGGGTATTGCTGGTCATATCGCTGATTCTGGAGGGCTTATTTTGAATCGCATCGAGTTCCGACCAATCCCACTGATAGGAACGGTGTTGCTGGCAGCGGTGCTATGGTTCATTACATTTCATCTGACCTGGTCCATATTCTGGATAAAGATATCCTTTTCAGCAGCCAGTCTGGCTTTATTGTCATTCTGGCTGCAGCCCACCCCCAAAGAACATCTTAATTTCAACCGCCGCGCCATTATATTGGGCCTATTATCAGCCGCAGCACTGTATTTGATTTTTTGGACCGGAAAAGCCGTTTCAGCCGTGATACTGCCATTTGCCGGTCAGCAAATCGGAGGAATATATAATAAAGGGACCGGAACATCGATGTGGGTCATTGCGCTGCTGCTTTTTTTTATAACCGGTCCAGCGGAGGAAATTTATTGGCGCGGCTATCTGCAAAAAAATCTGATGGTCCGTTTTGGTCGCTGGCGGGGATGGCTTCTGGCAACGGTTATCTATGCCGCAGTTCACATCTGGTCGTTCAATTTTATGCTGATTGGAGCCGCTTTTGTCGCGGGAGCGTTCTGGGGTGCCATGTATTTATACTATAAAAATCTGGCTCCCGTAATCATATCGCATTCAGTCTGGAGTATGGTAATTTTCGCCGTGTTTCCGATGCATTAGAGCTCACAGCTCATAGCTCACAGCAGATAGTCAAACGGATATGAATTCTAATTGCTATGAACTATGAGCTATGAGCTGCTGGCCATCAGTTCCTTGACGACCGCCAAAATTGGCGGCTTTAACGACCGCCATTTGGGTTGAATCGCTTTGTCCTCGTGCCATTTGAAATCCACCAGGTCGTATTTTTCTTCAATCACACGATCTTGCTGCTCACCGTATATCGTGCGGGGATAATACTCGATAAACATCATCCGATCCGGTTTGATATTGAATTCTCTGGCAACACCGGTGGCAATGTGACCGCAGCAGCTGCGTACGGACATCCGGCTGCCGGCAACATCCGAGGCAATAATGATAATCGGCCTTAAATGGGCCAGTCCCTGCCGATCACCCTTTTTAAGGTCAAAGATCCGCAGCCGGCACTTGCCGCTGGCCAGGCGCAATACACCGCCAAAGCCTTCCCAGGAATAAATTTCATCATAAATTAGCATAAGAAGCCTCCCGGATTCATCTTGCCTAACGACACCTGATGTAATATAGTTTAGTATTCAAAAAATAAAGGAAAAATATTACTTCATGTCCATGACAGAAAAACCCGACACCAAGCATTATCTCGAACATGCCGACAAAAAGGTCATTCTGGTCGGCACCGCCCATGTCTCCAGGGAAAGTGCCCAGGAGGTCCAAGATTGCATCCAGGAAGAAAAACCCGATACTGTCTGTGTTGAATTGTGTCCATCAAGATATCAGGCAATTTGCCAGAAAGAGCGCTGGCAGCAAACGGATATTGTTAAAGTCATCAAAGAAAAAAAATCGTTTCTTCTGCTTTCCAATCTTCTGCTGGCATCGTTTCAGAAACGGATTGCTAAAAAATTTGATATCATTCCCGGCGCCGAAATGATCAAAGCCATAGAAACCGCTGAAGCGGTGGGCGCTGAAATTCATCTGGCGGATCGGGACATTCGCATCACGCTCGCCCGCACCTGGCGGGCGATGGGATTATGGGGCAAAATCAAGCTCATGTTCCAGCTGATCCTGTCTCTAGGGGAAGTTGAAGACATCAATGAAGAAGATATCGAAAAGATGAAGCAGCAAGATGTGCTGGAATCCCTTTTGGCCGAGGTGGGAAAATCATTACCGGTTTTAAAAGATATTCTGATCGATGAGCGCGACCAATACCTGGCAGCCAAAATTAGAAATGCTCCCGGAAATAAAATCGTGGCAGTCGTGGGCGCCGGCCATGTCCCCGGCATTAAAAAATACTGGAACCAAGATATCGATATTCAGGCCCTCGAACAGCTGCCACCGAAAAAAAAGGCGACCGGCATTTTGAAGTGGCTCATTCCGGGTGCCATCATGGCCATGTTTATTGCCGGTTTTTTTTACGGCGGAGCAAAGGCCGGCCAGGATATGCTGATTTGGTGGGTCGCCGCCAACGGGATCCTGGCCGGTTTAGGGGCCATCATCGCCCTGGCTCATCCAGCCACCATTATTTCTGCCATGCTGGCGGCACCGCTGACCTCTTTGAATCCGATGATCGCAGCCGGCTGGGTCTCAGGGCTGGTGGAGGCCTTTTCGCGCAAGCCCAAAGTAAAAGATCTGGAAACGCTTCCCGATGATATCCTGTCAGTGCGCGGGTTCTGGCGCAACAAGGTGACCAGAATTCTTCTGGTAGTGGTATTTACCAACCTCGGCAGTATGATCGGCACCTTTGTTGCCTTTCCGGTGATTTTGAAATTGTTGATCGGTGTATCGCCTTAGTCACAAAATGATCTCATATCCCCCGCTGAAATTCTGTCGGCCGTTTAGGCTGATTCCAGTTGTTTTGATGTTGATGTTCACCTGCTGGAGTTGCGGGGGACGATCAACTCAATGGCAGAATGAATTGGAACCGGCACCGCAAAAACGTCTTCCTGCCATGCGCCACACCATTCAAGTCGGTGCCTTTTCTAATCTGAACAACGCCGTGCGGTTCACCGAAAAGCTCCAGGCAAAAGGAATCAATGCCTACCATTTTCGCCATGAAACGGGGTTGTATAAAGTACGTTTCGGTAATTACGCCTCTCGCAAGGATGCCCACAACCAGGCTGAGAAATTAAAATCCATAGGATTGATCGAGGAATATTACATTGTCGGCCCCAATGATTTCGCTGGGCGCTCCTGGCAAGCGGGTGATAATAAACATCTCAGAAACGAAATCGTTAGAACCGCGCAACAGTATATCGGGGTCCCTTATCGTTGGGGCGGAGAATCGCCACGGACCGGTTTTGATTGCAGCGGGCTGACGATGGTGGTTTACCGATTGAACGGCCTTGATCTTCCGCGAGCGTCAGCTGAGCAGTGGCAGGCCGGAACACCGATCAAGCGCAGTCAGCTGGCCAAGGGCGATCTGGTTTTTTTCGCGACTTCCGGCGGCAGCAGGGTATCACACGTCGGAATTTATGCCGGAAACGGCAATTTTCTGCATGCGCCCGGCAGCGGTCGTAAGATACGCCGATCGTCCCTATCAAACACATATTACAAATCTCGCTACCTGGGGGCCAGGTCGTACCTTTGATTTGGTTGAATAGTTGACTGGTTGATTGGTTAATTGGGATTTGATGATTGGAACCGTTGATTGGGTATACGGATACATCTCTTAATACTGGTTCAAGATACCTTGATCGCGCAAACTGAGGTTTTAAATGTAAACATAATCCTTTTTCCCGATTCAACTAATCAGCCAATCAACTATTTAACTATTTTTACCCTTACCCTCTCACCTGCTGCTCTTCTCAATTTCTTACCTTCTATTTCATGAGCCCTCGATCATCACGACCCTTCGCATCACCTTCTGCCCTTGCCCAGATCGAAATCCTTGCAGACTACCCGCATGCGGCCCAGAGCAAACAGCTGAATGCAGGCCGGGTAAAGCTCCCACTCAAGTTTCAAGCCTTTTTTACGAATAGTATCGAGGGTATCTTCCGGCTCGATTTGAAATGCGCGCTGACCGATAATCGGCCCGGTATCTTCGCCGTAGTCGATGAAGTGGACCGTACAGCCGCCAACTTTGCATCCATAGCGAAAGGTATCACCATAGCCGTCGATTCCGGCAAAGGCCGGGAGCAGCGCTGGATGAATATTCATAATTCGCGGTCGGCAGCGCTCCGTATTGACCCGGTCGATAAAATAAGGAGTTAAATTACGCATAAAACCGGCCAGCACTAAAAGATCGAAAGGGTATGGCGCCATGACCTCCAGCAGTCCGGCTTCGGCGATGGCACGGCTTATCAGAAATGCTTTTATTCGGGCGGGATCATCGCTGTCTCCAAAAAAATTTTGTTTGCCTCGTATATCCATATAATCAAAGTCATCCGGCAGTTTCACCTTATCAAGTTCGGCTGTTGTTGCACGAATAATTGAATTATAGTCGACGACAAGAGTCGGAATATTGTTCCGGCGGGCTCTTGCAAGCCCAGCGGCAGCCGGATTATCCGAACCGACAAAAACCATTCGGCCATCGATCCTGCCCTCGCGGCATGCATCGACGATCGCCTGCAGATTTGTGCCGCCCCCCGAAATCAGAGCGCCTATGCGGATTTTTTTAGTCAATTGAATTCCTCTCTGCTCAGCCCAGAGGACTGCTTCTTTAAAATAAAGCAATAAAAAAATGCCAGAAATTACATGACAAATCAATAGGCAAAGTGAAATGCCCTCACCTGTGCACTTTAGAGAACAGCCGAAAAATTTATATGAAACTACACTGAAGGTTTCAGTGTTCAGATGTCAGGATACAGCACCTTAACTCCCCGATATCGGAAAACTCATATGACCTTAAGTTTCTTCTAAGATTTGACTGGACGCTCGCGGCCAGAAACGACGCTCGTATGATACCACAATTAACACTTTACCAATTTGCTGTAAGTCAGCATACCCACGCACCGAATCGATTCGACTATGGTTGACAACAGACACTGCCATAACTATAATGAGCCTTTCATATCATTTTCCCAAGGAAAGGACGCAATGCTATGGCAGAAGGAATCATGGAGATAGATGACGGTAATTTTGAATCTGAAGTTTTACAGTCCGATAAACCGGTGCTGGTCGATTTCTGGGCACCCTGGTGCGGTCCCTGCAAAGCCATTGGACCGGTCGTACAAGATCTCGCCAATACATTTGGTGATCAAATTAAATTTACCAAGTGCAATGTTGACAATAGTCCCGTAACCCCCGGAAAATTCGGCATCAAAGCCATACCGACACTCATCTTTTTTAAGGAAGGTGATGTTGTCGAACAAATCACCGGTATGGTAGCCAAATCAAAACTGGAAGAAGCCATCAACAAATTGCTGTAATTACTCCGTAAAAAATTCAATTAAAATTAATCAACAGTCAATTCTCCGCTTCGGGCGGATCCGGATTAGGATCATCTAAGGCAAAGGAATGAAACGCCTCATTGTTATTGGAGTGATTATTTTGCTTTTCGGTTCCGGTTGCACCGCGATCAAAAAGTCGTGGAATGCCCTTATCGGCAAGGATGAAACCGGAACGGCCCAGGAACTGGCATGGGATGGCATGGATGCCTACGAAGATGGCGAATATAAGGATGCCATTGAATACTTTCAGAAGCTAAAAGACTGGTACCCGTTTTCCAAATACGCAATTTTGGCTGAGCTGAAAATCGCAGATTCCCACTACCGTTTGAAGCAGTATGATGAAGCGATCTTCGCCTACGAAGAATTCGAAAAGCTGCATCCACGCAACGAGGCGATCCCCTATATAATCTATCAAGTCGGACTTTGCTATTACGATCAAATTGACACAATCGATCGGGACCAGACACCTGCCCGCAAAGCGCTTGAGACATTTCAGCAGCTGCACAAACAGTTTCCCGACGATCAATATGCCCGCAGCGGTAATGAGCACATTCCTAAATGTTTGAAAAGCTTAGCCGGAAATGAATACTATATCGGTGTTTTTTATTTTAAATCCAAACACTACCAGGCCGCCCTGCAACGATTTATGGCGGTGCTTTCCAATTACCCTGACGTCGGATACCATCAGAAAGCGCTGCAATTTATCGCTAAATGCGAAGCCTCGCTAGCCGACGAAACCATGGAAAACTAAAAAAACACTTTACACTTGTCCGGTATTAGTATACAAGTTCAGGTTTTTAACGGACTGCTTTTATATTAATGAAATACTCAGAATCAAGGTCGCAACAAGGAGAATAAACATGTCCAGAATGTGTGAAATATGTGGCAAAAAACCGATGGTGGGCAATAACGTCAGCCACGCTCACAACCTAACCAAGCGCCGGTTTAATCCGAATCTACAGCGGGTGCGGACAATATCAAATGGCAGGGTTAAAAAATTGGTTGTCTGCACCAACTGCATCAAATCGGGGTCTGTGGTTAAAGCGCCCTGAGTAGATATTGAAGATTGAATATTTAAGGTAATGGTCTATTTTTAAAATGGCTCTATAAAATTTACCGAAATAATCACCCGCACGGGCCACAAGAAGCAAATACTTTAATTTTAATCGATAGAATACCACAATTATTCAATCTTCAATTTTCATTATTCATTTTCTGCCCCTAGCCGATCCTTTTGACATCCTGCACGAGTTTAACCTTTCTGATCGCCGACAAAATCCTTTCCAAATGGCTGGTATCCTCAACGCCAATCGTAAAATAGCTGTCGACCATCTTGTTCTCACGGGTTTCTGAACTGGCGTTGAGAATATTGGCGCCGAATTTGCTGATATTGCCGACTACATCAGCCAACAATCCGACCCGATCATGCGAAACAATTTGAATTTTTACCGGATAGGTTTCACTGGTCTCCTGATTCCATTCGACCTCGATTTGACGCTCAGGCGTCATGCGCAAGGCGTTGACACAATTGGTGCGATGCACGGTCACACCATATCCCCGCGTGATATAGCCGAGGATCGGATCACCGGGAACCGGCTGGCAGCACTTACCAAACCGGATCAGGATATCATCCACTCCCTTGACGAGCACCCCGTGTTTCAGTCTTTTTTTGCGCACCACGCGACCGACGAGTTTGTTAAAAATCGACTCGTGATCTGCTTCCGGCTCCTGTTTGGGGGCAATTTTACGGACGACCTGCAGGGGGGTAATTTTGCCATACCCCACGTTGGCCACTAAATCATCGACTGCTTTAAATCCAAAATGGGCCCCGACTTGGGCCATTTCCTCGGTTTTTGCCAGGGTATTAAAATTGAGTTTTTCCTTGCGAAAAGCCTTTTCCAGCATTTCGCGCCCCAGGCTCAGACTGCGTTCTTTTTCCTGGGTCTTGATCCAGTGCCGGATCTTTGAACGCGCTTTGACGGTCCTGACATATTTGAGCCAATCTTTGCTGGGATGGTGGTTGTTGGCGGTGATTATTTCAATGATATCCCCGGTCTTCAATTCATAGGCCAGGGGGACCAGTTGGCCATTGACTTTGGCACCGGTACATTGATTGCCGACTTCGGTATGGATCATGTAAGCAAAATCAACCGTCGTCGCCCCAAACGGCAACGTTTTAATTTCACCGCGCGGCGTAAACACGTAGACCTCATCCTGAAAGAGATCGATGCGGACATTTTCGAGAAACTCACCTGGATCCAGAAAGTTTTCCTGATTTTCCACCAGATTCTGGATCCAGGCAAATTTTTCACTGACATTTTCATCAATTCGTTTGCCTTCTTTATAACTCCAATGCGCGGCAATGCCTGATTTGGCGACGCGATCCATTTCCCGGGTTCGAATTTGGATTTCGATACGCTCACCAAAAGGTCCGACTACCGTCGTGTGCAAAGACTGATACATATTGGGCTTGGGTCGTGCCACATAATCCTTAAATTTATGATCGATCGGTTTCCACATGGAGTGGATTAACCCCAGGGCTTCATAACACTGGGAGATGGAATCCAGAACAATTCGGAAGGCAATGATATCGTAGATTTCTTCAAACGGCAGGTTTTGCGATATCATCTTATTGAATATGCTGAAATAATTCTTGTTACGCCCGAGAACCTCGCACTCCAAATTGGCCGCATCCATTTTGTTCTGGATGTAGTCTTTGACGGTTTGCATATACTTTTCGCGCTCCGTCCTGGATTTGGCCACCAGTGATTGAATCTGGCTATATTCATCGGGTTGGAGATATTTAAAGGAGGATTCTTCAAGCTCATTTTTAATCCAGTATATTCCAAGACGGGCGGCGATAGGCGCATAAATGTCAAGGGTTTCTTTGGCAATCTCTTTTCTTTTGTTGGCCTTGTGAAACTGCAGGGTGCGCATATTGTGGAGCCTGTCGGCCAGCTTGATCAGAATGACCCGGATGTCATCCGCCATTGCCAAAAACATCTTGCGCAGACTCTCTGCCTGGCGCGCCCGGGAGCTGTGAAAAGACAGGCTGCTAAGTTTGGTGACACCGGAAACAATATGACGCACTTCAGGGCCGAACAACTTTTCAATGTCTTCCGGAAGGGCATGGGTGTCTTCGATCACATCATGCAGCAAACCGGCCACAACACTGATGACATCCAGCTTCATATCGGTCAGTATTCCGGCGACCTCCAGCGGATGGGTAAGATAGGGCTCCCCGGACAGGCGAACCTGCCCCTCATGCACCCTGGCCGAATAAATATAAGCCCGTTCAAGCATACCCAGATCCGCTTCCGGATTGTATTCACTGATTTTGTCTATGACATCATTAACTCGGATCAAATCGGGTCACCCGCTGCTCTATACTTGATGCTCGATACTGGATACTGGATGCTCGATACCTTAATACGCTTTTGCAAAAATCGCCCGGCTGTTGCCGGGTTTGCCGCAGCCGATACATGGGCCGGGATTGCTTTCCTGCTCGAAGGGGATACAGCGGATGGTCACCGCCAGATCCTCTTTTATTTTCAGTTCGCAGGCCGGCTCACCGCACCAGGAAGACACGGCGAAACCGCCATGGATTTCAGGTTTCTCCAGATTTTGCGGTGTAAAATATTCGTAAAACGAATGCTTGTCCTCAATGGTCACGGTGTGATCTTTCCGAAAGGTATCAGCCCGCTGATAAAGATTATCCTGAATATCATCCAACAGACTCGTAATCTGCGCCACGAATTGCGCTGCTTGAATGGCGGTTTTATCATTATGAGCCTTGTCGCGCCGAGCAACATAGACTGAATTTTGCGCGATATCACGGGGGCCGATTTCAACCCGCAGCGGGATGCCTTTCTTAATCCAATCCCAGCCGCGGGCGCCTCCGATATCGCGGTCGTCGATTTCAACCACCAATTTTCGATGATGATAATATGTATCCCGCAGCTGATTGGCCAGTTTTTCAATGTAGCTCATCACCTGCTCCCGGTCGCCGGCTTTTCTGATTATCGGCAATAGCACAAGATGCGCCGACGCCACCTTGGGCGGCAAAATAATACCATCATCATCACCATGGGTCATGATCACCCCCCCGATCAGCCGCGTGGAAGCGCCCCAGGAAGTGGTCCACACATGATCTTCGGTTTCGTCGGCGGTTTGAAATTTAATACCGGAAGCCTTGGCAAAATTTTGACCCAGGAAATGCGATGTGCCGGCTTGCAGGGCCTTGCAATCCTGCATCAGGGCTTCTATACAGAGCGTGTCAACGGCCCCGGGAAAACGCTCGGCTGAACTTTTGGCACCTCTGATAACGGGCATCGCCAAATAATCTTCGGCCATCCGGGCATAGATCTCCAGCATCAGTTTGGTGCGTTCAATGGCCTCATCCTTGGTGGCATGGGCGGTGTGGCCCTCTTGCCATAAAAATTCGCTGGTTCTTAAAAAAATCCGGGTTCGCATTTCCCAGCGAACCACGTTGGCCCACTGGTTGATCAAAATGGGCAGGTCACGATAACTGCTGACCCATTTGGAAAAAGAATCCCCGATGATGGTTTCCGAAGTCGGCCGAACCACCAGCGGTTCCGTCAAGGCTCCGGCCGGCACTCAGGCGCCGTCCGCACCCTTTTCCAGCCGGTGATGGGTGACCACCGCGCACTCTTTGGCAAAACCCTCCACATGCTCGGCTTCTTTTTCCAGAAAGCTCAAGGGAATAAATAGTGGGAAATAGGCATTTTTGACACCGGTCGCTTTGAACATATCATCCATTACGCGAACGATATTTTCCCAAAGCGCATATCCCCAGGGCTTGATGACCATGCATCCTCTGACCGGTGATCTTTCCGCCAGGTCGGATGCCTTAATCACCTGTTGATACCATTCCGGATAATCCTCTACTCTTGTCGGTGTTATGGCAGTCTTTACGTTGCTCCCCATTGGGTTCCTTTCCATTGAATAGATAATTTTTATTAATTTCGGAGTATTGGAGTATTGGAGTACTGGCTGGAGGTTGGATGTCTTTTTTTGATGCCCCCAACACTCCAGTACTCCAATACTCCAAGTTCGAGACATTTCATAAGCTATTGAGAACTTAGATTTACCTTTTTATTGGTTATAGACCCGTTTTATCACCCTAATCCGTTAATCCGCGATGGTTTCGTTCGTATTGCGCCACTTCGGCCATCAACACGTCCACCAGTTTTTCCTGGGGAAATTTTTTAACCACCTTACCCTTGCGGAATAAAATGCCGGTTCCATCAGCTCCCGCAATGCCGATGTCGGCTTCACGGGCCTCGCCGGGCCCGTTTACCACACACCCCATAATCGCAATTTTAATCGGCACGACGGTCGACAGCAGGGCTTTTTCGACCTGTTCGACAATCTTGAAAAGTTCGATGTTGCAGCGTCCACAGGTGGGACAGGAAATGATTTCCGGTCCCCGCTGCCGGAGGCCCAAAGCTTTGAGAATTTCATAGCCGACCCGCACTTCTTCCACCGGGTCCCGGGTCAACGAGACCCGAATCGTATCCCCGATGCCTTCGGCCAGTATCGTTCCGATACCCAAGGCGGACTTGACGATCCCGGAATACAGGGAACCGGCTTCGGTCACCCCGACATGCAGGGGCAAATCGGTTTTGGCAGACAACAATCGGTAGGCTTCGACCGTCCGTGGCACATCCGATGCTTTTAAAGAAACTTTTATCTGGTGAAAGTCAAGTGATTTCAGCAATTCGATGTTGCGCAGGGCACTATCGACCATGGCCCGGGCCGTGACGCCATTATATTTTTTAAGGATATCTTTTTCAAGCGAACCGGCATTGACGCCGATGCGAATCGAAATTCCGACATCTTTGGCACAGTCCACCACGGCCTTGACTTTCGCGGCACTGCCGATATTGCCGGGATTGATTCTGAGGGCATCGGCACCGGCCCGAGCAGCGGCAATCGCCAATCGGAAGTCAAAATGAATATCAGCGATAAGGGGAATGGAAATCTTGGGTTTGATGCGGGCAATAGCCTGGGCTGCTGCGGCATCCGGTACGGCCAGGCGGATGATTTCACAACCGGCATTTTGCAGCCGCTCAATTTGGGAAACTGTGGCCTGAACGTCAGGGGTTGGCGTATTGGTCATCGATTGGACAGATATCGGGGCCATATTCCCCACGGGGACATTGCCGACCATGATTTGACGAGTTTTTTTTCGGCTAACGATTAAGGGCATATCAGAATATGGCTTTTCAAAATTAGTTCAAACGCCCGATGCAGAGTTTAGGCTGTCTCTGCCCGCAGTCCGGGCGCACCCAATTGCAAATAAAAGCGAAACTATGCTATACTTATCAAAAATTTTAAAATTACCAAACAAGCAATTTTAATTCAAGACCGGATACAATTATATTTTGATTCAATTGGTTTTTGTCAATATAAAATAAGGAGATCTAACCCATGGCGCTTGAAAAAGAACAAAAATTTTCAGCAAAGCACGGGCCGGACGCCCAGGCGGACCCGATCGTCAAAGATAAAGTAATAAAAAATGCCGCAAAAGGCGATCTGGCCTGTGCGGTCGCATTCAAAATTGCAGCAGAGCTTGGGGTGTCACCGGCCGAAATCGGCAAAACCGCGGATCTGTTGGATCTACGAATAAGTAAATGCCAGTTGGGATTATTCGGCTATCAGCCCGACAAAAAAGTGGTTAAAGCCCGGGCGCCTGAAAACCGGCAAATGGAAGGCGCTATCCGAAATGCGCTGGTTGACGGCAAACTTGCCTGCCGCGATGCGTGGGATATTGCCGGCCGCTTCAAGGTACCGAAAATGGCTGTCAGCGGCGCCTGCGAATCGCTCGGCATTAAAATCAAGCCCTGCCAGTTGGGGGCGTTTTGAGATCGCTGATTGCGGATTGTAAAATTCGGATTTAAAAGCGGACGGATTCCTTCTTTCAAAATCAGATTGCCGAAAACGTATCCAAAAATTGCTAATTATGAAAGCCCGAAATGCCGAAGTTCACGAAAGAACATCAAAGAGTTTAACGTGTTTTCGCCCTGGAGAATGTTCTCGGAATTAGATCTGCCGCCGGTTTAAAGAATTGAAATAAAAAAATTATGCGAAGCATATAATAATTAATCCGCCAACGCCATAGTCCAGCAAGTTTATTCTATCATTAAAAGCATTTGATAGCCGCCTGGATCTGCAATTTTTGAAGGTGGATTAATTAGCGGATTAATTAATGGAGTCATCAGCAATCTATAAAATTTTTCGTGAACGGCGTACCATACAATTTGCAATTGTCGTGTTGTGGGTTATCGCGATTGTTTACGTGTTTAGACCGATTGTTGAAGACTACAAATTTGTAACCCTTCATAAAATTAAAAAGGCCGGCCAGATTACGGTCATAACCCGCAATACACCGCACTGTTACTATCTTTATCGCGATGAGCCCATGGGCTTTGAGTATGAACTGGCCCGGGAATTTGCCGATTATCTGGGGGTTGAGCTCAAAGTACATATTGCTGAAAGCTGGGAGGGAATGATCCCGCTGTTAAACGATGGTGCCGGAGCCTTAATCGCCGCGGGCATGACCATTACCCCCAGACGGCAACATCAAGTCTCATTTTCAGATGGCTATATGGATATCCAACAGCAGCTCATCGCTCACCGCAACAGCCCGAAAATAAAGAATCTGGCAGAACTTTCCGGTAAAAAAATCCATGTTCGCGAGGCGACTGCCTACCAGGAGCGGCTCGAGGAACTCCAACAGCAGGGAGTCGGTTTAACCATCGAATTGCATGATGATATTCCCACGGAAGAGTTGATCCAGCAGGTCTCCCAGGGTGATATCGAGCTCACCGTTGCCGACAGCAATATCGCACTGCTCAGTCGACGCCATTATCCCAGCGCGATCATGGCCCATCCGCTCAGTGATCTGCAGCACCTTGGCTGGGCGGTGCATCCGGAAGCCCGCCAGCTTAGAGCCAAGATCAATTCGTTTTTCAAAGTCATCAAAGAAAACGGCCGGTTCGATGAAATTTACAATAAATATTATGGCGATATAACCAGCTTTGATTACGTCGATCTGAAAGCCTTTCATCGCAATATTAAAGACAAGCTCTCCCGCTATAGCCCTTTTATTAAAGCAGCTGCTAAAAAATACGGTTTCGACTGGCGCCTAATAGCAGCCCAGATCTACCAGGAATCCCATCTGAATCCGCGGGCCAGAAGCCATGCCGGCGCGAGAGGCTTGATGCAGCTGCTCCCCAGCACAGCCGGCAGCCTGGATGTCAACGACATTTACAATCCGGTGGAAAATATTAATGGTGGCGTGGAGTATTTAAAAAAGCTTTATGACCGTTTCGACCAAGCAGACGATAATAATCGGCTGCTGATCGCCCTGGCCGCCTACAATGTCGGCCAGGGGCATGTTCAGGATGCCCGCAACCTGGCAGTTAAAAAAAATCTCGACCCCGATTTATGGGAAACATTGGCCCAAACGCTGCCGTTGTTGCGATATCGAGAATACTATAAAGATGCCAAGTACGGCTATTGCCGCGGCACCGAACCGGTGCGCTATATAAAGCAAATTATGATATATTACGACATCTTAAAACGGCAGGGGATTGAATACGGCGAGGTGCAGGCGCAGTTGTCATAGAGATCACTGTCGGATGACGAATTTTTTGGTGCCAGGTGTCAGGATATAGCGCGTCAAACCGCAGATAACGGAAAACTCATAGGGCATTAAGTTTCCTCTAAGATTTGACTGGACGCTCGCGGCCAGAGGCAACGCTCGTATGAAACTTCATGAAATCCGATGCCATTTCCAAGAAGTATCTCACCGCAGAGCCGCGGAGAGCGCAGAGATTATTTAATATTTTCTTTCTCAGCGTTCTGCGAACTCTGCGGTGAACTATTAGTTTCTTTTTCGATTTGACCGGCCGTTTTTTTTGGCCGGCGGCGGTGCTGAACACTGACACCTGACGCCATCAGTTATTTAAATCAGGTTGTCAGATAAAAGCCGTTAAACCCTCAAGACAGCCGAGCACCCCAGCGACCCTTTCAAGCAAAATACGAGGCTTGTTCGCCCACGAACGGATTGGTTCGCTTTTCCACCCCAATGGTCGTCGGCTGATTATGGCCCGGATAAACTTTAACTTCATCATTTAATGTAAACAGTTTTTGCTGGATACTCTCTTTGAGCGTTTCGAAACTGCCGCCCGGAAAATCAGTGCGGCCGATCGATCCCGCAAATAATGTGTCACCGACAAAAACCTCCTGCGCGGTATACAGCGAAATCCCGCCCGGTGTGTGTCCGGGAGTGTGAAGCACCTTTAAAATAACCTTTCCGAAGGCAACTTCATCGCCGTCCCGGAGTTCCCGGTCCGGTGGCGGTGAATTATCCGCTGCCATGCCCCAGGCTGCAGCACTGTCGGCGAGTTGATAGAGCATCGGCGCATCGAGAGGATGGATTAATATCGGTGCACCCGTGACTTCTTTAAGTCGTTTATTGGCGCCGACGTGGTCAAAATGCCCATGGGTATTAATAATAAGTTTTGCGGTCAGGTTGGATTCAGCCAGAGCCTGTAAAATCCGATCCGGTTCGTCACCCGGGTCGATGACCGCGGCCTCTAACGTCGCTTCACATCCCACAATAAAACAATTTGCCATAATCGGCCCAACCGCCAGTGTCTTTATAATCACATCAGCCTCCTTTATCAAACATCCAGTATCCAGCATCCAGTATCCAGTACGTCCAGTACCTATGTCTAATGCTCATCATCCATCTGGGTCGCAATCTTTTTTAGTTTACCCTCCTTGACCAGTGTATCCCGGATACTGTCCATGATGCCGTTAATAAAGGCTCCGGACTCTTCAGTGCCGAATTTTTTCCCGATATCAACGGCTTCATTGATGGATACTTTCGGCGGTATATCCTCACAGTGCAGCAATTCGTAAACCGCAATCCGCATCACGTTGCGATCCACGCAGGACATGCGCTGGATTTTCCAATTTTTAGAAAATCGCTCAATCAAGGCATCGATCTCACTTCTGATTGTCTAGCACCCCGTTTACCAGCTTTAAAAAAAAGGGGTCGTACCTTTTTTGGAGGACGAAAGATTATCACAGAAGTGCCGAGCATCTGCAGCGATGCATTATTCTGCATATCCATGTAAAAGAGCGCCTGCATGGCGAGCTCCCGCGCCTGGCGACGAGTACCCATGATCGAATCTAATCAATAATTTCAAATAAGTTAGCCATCTCCACGGCCGCAATGGCCGCACTCCAGCCTTTATTGCCGGCCTTGGTACCCGCACGTTCGATTGCCTGCTCGATGGTATCAATGGTAATGACACCGAAAATTACCGGGATTTCAGATTCCATGCCGACCGCCGCAACCCCTTTCGACACCTCGGCACTGACATAATCAAAATGCGGCGTGGATCCTCGGATGACGGCACCCAGGCAAATCACGGCATCGAAACGCTTTGTTTTTGCCATTTTCTTGGCCAGCAGCGGAATTTCAAATGCCCCCGGCACCTTAACGACTTCGATATCTTCCTCAGAAGTGCCGCTGCGAATCAGGGCATCGATCGCCCCGCTCAATAACTTTTCAGTAATAAAATCGTTAAAGCGGCTGACAACCAGTGCGAACTTCTTACCCTCGGCAATGAGTTTCGCCTCATGGAATTTCGGCATGAGCTTTCCTTTCTTCAACTATTTAACCAAATCATGGGTTGGCATCGACATGGAGCAAATGCCCCATTTTCAATTTCTTACATTCCAGATAACACTTGTTGTACTGATTGGGGGTTATCTCAATGGGCACCTGTTCAACAATCTTGAGACCGTATCCATCCAGACCAACCATTTTTTTGGGGTTGTTGGTCATGAGCCTCATTTCCCGGACACCGAGATCGACCAGAATTTGGGCGCCGATACCATAATTGCGCATATCCGGCTTAAAACCCAATTTTTCGTTGGCTTCAACCGTATCATATCCTTCGTCCTGCAATGCATAGGCTTTGATTTTATTTACCAGACCAATACCGCGGCCTTCCTGTCGGATATACAGCAGAACACCACACCCTTCCTCTTGCATTTTGAGCATCGCCTTGTGCAACTGGGGGCCGCAATCACACCGCATGGAACCAAAAATATCACCGGTCAGGCACTCGGAATGGACCCGCACCAGAACGGGTTTAGCTGGATCGATTTCGCCTTTGACCATCGCAATGTGCAACAAATTATCCACATCGTTTTCGTAGACCATGGCATTGAAGTCACCAGCCACCGTGGTCGGGATGATGGTTTCGGCAGACCGGCGCACAAAAGATTCCGTCCGCATCCGATATTCAATTAAATCTGCAATGGTACAAATGCCGATGCCGTGTTTTTCACTGAATTTTTCAAGGGATGGCATGCGTGCCATGGTGCCGTCATCATCCATAATCTCGCATATAACCCCGGCCGGTTTCATACCGGCCAGGCGGGCCATGTCGACGGAGCCTTCCGTCTGCCCGGCTCTGACCATCACCCCCCCTTTTCGGGCTCTGAGCGGAAAGATGTGCCCGGGTCGCACCAGATCACGGGGTTTGGCGTCATCCGCGACCGCAGTCAAAATCGTGGTGGCCCGATCGGCAGCCGAAATGCCGGTGGTCACACCGCACCTGGATTCAATCGATACGGTAAAACCGGTTCCAAAAGGAGATGTGTTATGGTCAACCATCAGCGGAATATCCAGCGCATCGATTTTCTCCGCGGTCATGGGCAGACAGATCAGACCCCGACCGTATTTGGCCATGAAATTAATTGCCTCGGGGGTCACCTTCTCCGCTGCCATACAAAGGTCACCCTCATTTTCCCGATCTTCATCATCCACCAGAATGACCATCCGCCCTTCTTTTATTTCTATAAGGGCCTCATCAATAGAAATTTGTGCCATTTTTCCTTTTTAACTCCACGTGTTATTTGCGCGATCGATAACTTTAGGCGATTGCGCGGTGCATAAAAATATCTCGCACATCAAATAATTAATCCGCCCGGGATATCATAAACATATTTGCATCAGATATCAAAAGCCAAATACGG
This sequence comes from uncultured delta proteobacterium, assembly GCA_963710795.1. Taxonomy (GTDB): domain Bacteria; phylum Desulfobacterota; class Desulfobacteria; order Desulfobacterales; family JAFDCJ01; genus JAFDCJ01. The sequence goes on along the minus strand of CAVQBT010000018.1, from coordinate 523,142 downwards.
CTGATCCCTATCTGAATTCGCATATTTCAGGGTACCGTAATCAATCAATAAAACCGGTTTTGATGAGATACGCCTGGTCAACAGTTGATCGTTTAGCGCTTTGATCTCTGCCTGTCTGCGAAACACCGCTTAAAAATCGTTCGACATATTTGCCGATCATGTCGGTTTCGATGTTAACCCGATCGCCCCGCTTTTTAAACCCGATGGTCGTTAATCGGGACGTATGCGGAATGATGCTGATCGAAAACCCCCCGGCATCACAGCGGTTGATCGTCAAACTGATGCCGTCCACGGCAACCGATCCCTTGGCAATCATATAGCGGGTCAGCGACTCGCCGACCTCGATCGTAACGATGATGGCATTTCCCAGCATTTCCCGCTGTTTGACGATGCCCGTTCCGTCAATGTGCCCGGAGACCAGATGCCCGTCAATACGATCCGAGAACCGCATGGCCCGTTCCAGATTGACGCGATCTCCGATTTTGGCCTGATCGAATATTGTCGTTTTAAGCGTTTCAGGCGATACGTCGACTTCAAAACGTCGATCCTCGATTTTTACAGCCGTCAGACAGGCCCCACTGACTGATATACTGTCGCCGATTTTGGTCTGATCCAGCGAAAAATCCGCTTCAATGGCCACCCGGCTCCCCTGACCTGAGGTACGGATGGCGGCAATGTTGCCCAGCCCCTCGATGATTCCTGTAAACATGGATCTGTCCGTTTTTATTTAGTCCAATCTAAAATCAGCTAAAGATAACAATTAATCTGGAATTTACAACTGGCAAAAAGCAACGGACAACGGATGGTTAACCGATATATCCTTCGATCATGATATCGTCTCCAAAGCGCCGAATATTGATTTTGTTGACCGGGATGCTTTGGCTCATCAAATCCGGGCCCGGTCCGCTGCAAATAGGGATACCGTCATCGCCGCCCAGAATTTTAGGTGCGTAGAAAAAAAACAGCTTATCAACAATACCGGCGCTAAAGGCCGAGGTCAGGACCCGGCTGCCGCCTTCAATTAGAAGGCTGGTAAGCCCCATGGCGCCCAGCCGATCCATTAAGGCGTCCATATCGATCAGGTCATTTTTAAGCTTCGATTCAATCACGCGGATGCCATCTTTTTCAAAAGCCCTCTGCTTCTCCTGCGCCACTCGACCCTGGCCGACGACCAGAATCGTCTCTGCGGCGGACGCTTGCCGCAATAATCGGGCTGCCGGTGATATGGTAAGATGGGTATCGAGTATAATCCGCACTGGGTCTTTGCCCCGGCCGTCAGGCAGGCGGGTTGTTAGACTTGGATCGTCAGCGCGAACGGTATTGATACCAACCAGTATGCCATCCACGGCATGTCGCAGACGATGAACGAACTGCCGTGATTTTTCACCGGTGACCCACTTGGAATCTCCGCTGCGGGTAGCAATCCGGCCATCTAAAGTAGCCGCACATTTGGCAATCACAAAGGGCCGCCGGGTGCGAACGAACTTAACAAAGCCCTCAATCAGTTTCCGGGCTTGCTCCCGGCAAACCCCGGTTGTGACCCGAATGCCCTGCTGCTCTAAATAATCAGCCCCGCCGCCGGCCACATCCTTATTCGGATCGATCATGGCAACCACAACCCGCTTAATGCCGGCCTCAACTATCTTGCGGGTACAGGGGGGCGTGCGGCCGGTATGGTTACAGGGCTCAAGGGTAACGTACAGGGTGGCCCCGTCTGCCAGCTTACCGGCCGCATCGATTGCGTTGACCTCGGCGTGGGGTCCGCCCACCATCTGGTGGTATCCGCTTCCCACCACGCGGCCGTCTTTTACCACCACGGCTCCCACCATGGGATTCGGCGAAGTAAATCCTTCACCTTTAATCGCCAGGTCCAAAGCCATTTGCATGAAATATTGATCGTCCATGGTTGGTTGAATGGTTGATTTGTTGATTCGTTAATTAGGGGAAGCGACAGGGGTAGCGGACATCCAATCAACTTTTTGACTATTCGCCTATTTAACTATTCGACTAATTACTTTTCATTGCTGCTCAATAAGCTTTTCAGTTCGGAAACAAAATCATTTACATCTTTGAATTCCCGATAAACCGATGCAAAGCGCACATAAGCGACGTCATCCAATTCGTGGAGCTTTAACATGGTCTTTTCCCCGACAACGGAGGCCGGCAATTCTTTCTCGCCCATCTCGCGCAGATCACGTTCCAGGTCATCGATGAACTCCTCGATGGCATTCATGCTGATGTTGCGTTTCTCGCACGCTTTTTGGATGCCGCTGCGCACTTTTTCCCGGTTAAAAACTTCGCGGCGCCCATCCTTTTTGATTATCATAATGGGAATCTCTTCAATGTGCTCATAGGTGGTGAAGCGTCGACTGCAGTCCAGGCATTCCCTGCGTCGCCGAATCACGCTTGCATCTTTGCTCAACCTGGAATCGATAACTTTGTTGTCAATTTCGCCACAAAATGGACATTTCATGAAGGTTCTCCCGCTTATCGGACACTAATTGTTTTAAATCAAAGGGTTGGCCCAAGGGCCGTCTAATTGTTTCAAAACCGCAAACTGATTGATACATGCCGGGTGTCGATCGACTTTAATCGCAGAAAATTATAACTATCAATAATATATACCAATTTGCATTACCGCAAGTAAAAAATCACGTATCTAAAAAAGTGGGAATCGGGAAAGGGGGGGTATCAGCAGGGATATAATTCGTCGTTGGCAAAGATTCGGACCTAGCCTCCAGCCCGCAGGACCTATAGCCCGGAGGGAGAACCGGGTTTTCTGCGACAAAGTAAAGATCCGGGTCCAGAGGGCCCGGCTTTGATTATCCCCGGAGGGGATTTAGTTTACCGGCATTTGACGATTTACGGAGTACTGGAGTATTGGAGTGATGGAAGAACCCCCTTTTTCCATCGCTCTCAGAAAACAGACGCCTGGAGAAAATCTGAAAGTTTAAGGCTCTTTTTTTAAACCAACACTCCAAAACTCCAGTACTCCATTACTCCGGTTGATTTATACGGGCAGAGCCATTGATCTCTGACCTGGCCCTGAGGACCAGGTTTTCAATGTTGGAATAAAGGCGGGCACTTCTTCTGATTTCATCAAGCTTTGTATTTAGACAGAATCAGCGTGCCGTTCGTACCACCGAAGCCAAAGGAATTGGTCATGGCATTTTCAACGGTGGCCTGACGGGCCGTGTTGGGCACATAATCCAGATCACACCCCTCGGCCTGATTATCATAATTGATGGTGGGGGGAATCAGGTCATTGGCCACAGTGAGTGCGGTAAACACGGTCTCGACCCCGCCGGCGCCCCCCAGCAAATGACCGGTCATTGATTTGGTGGAACTCACCGCCAACGAGCCGGCATGCTCATTGAAAACCGTTTTGATCGCGCGGCTTTCATATAAGTCGTTGAGCTCCGTGGAGGTCCCATGGGCATTGATGTAGTCAATTTGGTTAGGGTCGAGTTGGGCGTCCTTAATGGCGGCTTGCATGCAGCGCACGGCACCGTTTCCATCCGGCGGCGGGGATGTCATGTGATATCCATCGCCGGTCATGCCATAACCGGTAATTTCGGCATAGATGCGGGCACCCCGGGCAAGCGCATGATCCAGGGCCTCGAGAATTACGATACCACCGCCCTCGCCAACCACAAAACCGTCCCGGTCACGGTCAAACGGACGGGATGCTTTGGTGGGCTCGTCGTTGCGGGTTGAAAGCGCTTTCATGGAGTTGAAACCGGCGATGCAGGAAGGACTTATAACCGCTTCGGTGCCGCCGGTGATCATGGCATCCGCGGCTCCGTGTTGAATGAGTCTAAAGGAATTGCCCACCGCATGGGTACCGGCCGCACAGGCCGTCGCGAGTGAAGAATTCGGTCCTTTGGCTCCAAAATGAATGGATATCATCCCGGGCGCCATGTTGCCGATCATCATGGGAATAAAAAACGGGCTGACTCGTTTGGGCCCCAAATTGGAAATGCGCTGAACGGTATCTTCCATGAACCTTAAACCACCCAGTCCACATCCGGTAATAACGCCAACCCTGGATTCATTGGCGCTGTCAATTACAAGCCCGGAATCTTCGATGGCCATGCGGGTTGCCGCCAGAGCAAACGCAATAAAAAGTTCAACACGATTGGCATCCTTTTTGGGCATGAAATCTTGCGGGTTGAAATCCTTGACCTCCGCGGCAATCTTTGTTTGATAGCCGGAAGTATCAAAGCGGGTAATTTCGCCGACCCCGGATTTGCCGGCACACAGCGATTTCCACGTTTGTTCAACACCGATACCCACGGGGGTAACAAGCCCCAAACCTGTTATGACTACCCGCTTTTTCAAATGTTCTCCCTCAATATGATAGTTTTCAGCACGGGTTAACTGGTAAAAACCAATGCCGGATGAATCGGTTAATCGTGCAACCGGCCACGGCCTGCTGATTAACGACAGATCAGTAACCCGCGGCCGGCAGCCGGCATTCAAATGGACAGTGATCAGCAAGGACGACGATCAATACGGCATCCTAATCATCTCACCCAAATTGTCTCGGATTACTATCTGTCTATTGGGTATGAACGTAAGCGATGGCATCTTTGACCGTTGCGATTTTTTCGGCGTCTTCGTCGGATATTTCAACGTCAAATTCTTCTTCCATCGACATAATTAACTCAACCAGATCTAGCGAGTCCGCACCCAGGTCATCTACAAAAGAAGCCTCAGGAACGACTTCCTCCAAATCAACGCTTAATTTTTCTGCAATAATTTTTTTGACTTTATCTTCTACCGACATTTGGCTGGCCTCCTCCTCCGGTATCACCGGAAATAATACTTATGGTTCATGGTTCAAAGTAACTTTTTACAAAAATAAAATTCTAACTGACAACCTACAAATGACATATAAGATTCTTAGCACGCGTTGCATGGTTTACATATCTGCAAACTGGCTTCAGAACTGACAGATTTTAGTTGAAGGCAAGGCGCGAGGAGGAGAAAAACGCGCAGCGTACGACCGTACGTGAGCGATTTTCGACGACTCGCAACGCAGCATTCGGCTAAAAGATGTTAGTTCTGAAGCCAGTTTTACATGTACATGCCGCCATTGACATGTAATACCTGACCGGTAATATAAGCGGCCTGATCGGAAGCCAAAAAAACGACGGCAGCGGCAATATCTTGCGCGGTACCGACCCGTCCCAGCGGGATTTGGCTGATCATCATCTCCTTGGCTTTGTCAGAAAGCGATGTGGTCATATCCGTGTCAACATAGCCCGGTGCGACGACATTGGCCGTAATGCCGCGTGAGGCCAGTTCCTTGGCAACGCCCTTGGTTAGACCGATGATACCGGCTTTGGAAGCGACATAGTTAGCCTGGCCCGGATTACCGCTGACCCCCACCACCGAGGACACGCTGATGATCCGGCCCCAGCGCTGTTTCATCATGGTTTTGGTTACCGCTTTGATGCAGTTAAATGCTCCCTTTAAATTAATATTGAGCACATCATCCCAATCGGTTCCCTTCATGCGGACAATCAGACCGTCGCGGGTGATGCCGGCATTGTTGACCAGAACATCGATGCGACCGGTTTCATCCAGCACCCGGCGGACGAATTCGACAACCTGCTTTTCGTCGGCAACATTCACCTGAACACCCGTTGCCCGGCCGCCGGCATCGGCCACCAGCTTCTCGGTTTCCGCCGCTGCTTCAGTCGCGGATGAGTAGTTAAAAAATATACGGTGGTCCGCCCGCGCAAACGCCCGGCAGATCCCCCGGCCGATTCCTCTGGAACCACCTGTAATCAAAATAGTACGCTTGACTTCATCGGCCATGATTACCTCTCAAATACAATATCGGCAAGCTGATCCATATCCGCAATCATGTTGTGCACGCCGGCCGTAAGCTCATTATAGGCCACCTGCGCCATGAATCCGGCCGTGGCCTTTTCGTCGAACTGACCACAGCCCCTTACAATCTGCAGGATATTCTGACCGACAATCCGGGAAACTTCGGCCGCAAACAGCCTGGCAATAATTTTCATCTTGGCGGTCTCGGAATCACCACGTTGGGCACACCCGGCGGCCTTGCGCGCCAGACTGGCGCCAATCTCAACATGCGCGGCCATATCCGCCAGCGCAAACATGACATACTGCTGTCTGGTCAACCGCTGATCGTTGGCCAGGGTGATGGCCTGGTTCAAGGCACTGGCTGCAAGCGCGTAAGTCCGGCAGCCCAAATCGGCTGAGCTGTTGTGCAGCTGCTGCATCTCATTGCTGATGGCTTGGTAAAACTGACCTTTTGATTTGCGGGTTATTTTCCAGCGCATGGTGCTGATAAGGGTTTGCTGGATCTCACTGGTGCCTTCATAAATGCAGGTGATGCGGACATCTCTTTTAATCTTTTCGACCCCGTACTCGGTGATGTAGCCATAACCACCCAGGGCCTGGATAGCATCTTCGGCGGCTTTGTTGGCAGCCTCGGAAGCATATAGTTTGGCAATGGAGCCTTCGACCTCGAGGTCGTGCCCACCGGCATCCAGTCTTTCCGCGACCTCTGCAATAAATGCATCGGCGGCAGCCAGCCGCACGACATTCGGGATAATCAGTTTGTGGGTGTATCCCTGCTTTTCCGACAATGGGGTTTTAAACTGGATACGTTCCTTGGCATAGGGAATGGCAATCTCAAGCGCCGCTTCCCCGCCGCCGAGTGCCATTGCCGCAACCATCAGCCGCGTATAACCGAAAACTTTGCTGGCCTGTTTAATGCCGTGCCCGGGGACGCCCCCGATAAGATTTTCCAGCGGCACGAAGGCATCGGTAAAGGTTAGCGGGGATGTGTTGGAGGCCCGGATGCCATGTTTTTCTTCGCCTTTTCCGGCGATGAACCCCGCGGTGCCTTTTTCCATTACGAAAAAAGTTGCCCCCTCGGGCGTATTGGCCAGCACCGTGATAAAATCGGCATGCAGCCCGGTGGAAATAAACTGTTTGTTGCCGTTGATATTATAGCCGATGATCTCACCGGCTTCATTGGTCACCGGATCGGCCTTGGTTTTGATGGCCACAACATTGCTGCCGGCATCCGGTTCCGTCACCGCGTAAGCCACCAGCGCATTGCCTGCTGCAATCTGGCCGAGCCATTTCTCTTTCTGTTCCGTTCAGTGCCTCCGACAATTAGCGGATCCGCACCGAGCTGAATCGCAAAAAAGGCAGTCGTAATTCCCAGGCAAATTTTAGCCATTTCCCGGGTCACAGCACAACTGTCACGCGCGCCCCCGCCCATGCCGCCATATATTTCCGGAATCATCAAAAGCTGCAGCCCGATTTCGGGTCCCAGCATCTCCCGAATGGTATCCTCCGGAAAAATTTCTTTCTGATCATATTCAAATATTTTTTCTTTGGTCAAAAGCCTTTTTTTGAGCTGTCCAATGGTATCCAGTACCATCTGTCTGGATTCAAGATCCAATCCGGTCAGCTGTTTTGCTTGCGAGGTGTCATCTGCAGCCATCGATTTAATTCCTTTTCAAATGGATCAAGATGTTTTATCGAAACCGGTTATTGCGATTATTGCGGGCGGAGTAATCAGGTAATTCGGAAATTAGCCAATTCGTGCCACGGTTGATTCGCAGATTTGCGGAATCGTTAAACGGCGCGATAGTATGGAGCGATGAGAGCCTACAACTATTTGCCGGTTTAACAAATAAGCCATTTAACGAAATCCGAATTCGATTGGAGCTTGTTTACATGATTAACGACTCAACGCTTTAACTCGCAGCATCTGAGCGGGTAAATTAATCCTCATCTGTTGAAATGACGGTGCGTCCTTTGTAAGAACCGCAACTGGGACAGGCATGATGCGGCAGTGTGGCTTCACCGCAATCCGGGCATGTTGATAGATTCGGCGCTGATGTTTTTTGGTGTGTTCTTCGTTTGGCGCGTTTTGATTTTGAGGTTTTTCGTTTCGGTACAGCCATAAGTAATCTCCTAACTGTTTAATATTTATAATAAATTCAAAAATTAAGTACTCGGAATTACAGGTGGCGTTCTAGTAATTTAATTTCAGCTGAATGTCAAGCCTTTTTGTACGGTCCATTGAAATTGTTTGCTTGTACTGGACAGCCTTTCATGTTATGGAAAGGTCCCGATGACTGCTAAATTCTATAATATAACCGATTAATATCATTTGTCAAATTTAATTAATACAACGCTTCAGGGGTTTCGGATATATCGAATAAGTGCAAGATTTTATGGAATAATTTGAAGGTACCCGCAACACCCGGCGTGGTCACCCGGCAACTCAGCTTTACTAACTTTTTACTTAAATAAGCTATATGCAGCAAATAAATTATATAAATAATATTCTTTATTTCAAGTAGTTATCTAATATTTACGGATTATTGCTACAATATTAATAACGAATGGGCAGGTAAAAATATGGAAAAAATCATCACCCGGTTTCCACCGAGTCCGACCGGATATCTGCATGTCGGTGGTGCTCGCACGGCAATATTCAATTGGTTGTATGCCCGGCACATGCACGGTAAATTCGTCCTGCGCATTGAAGACACGGATATCAAACGCTCGACCCAGGCTTCGGTGGATGCCATTTTTGAGGCCCTCCAGTGGCTCGGGATCGATTGGGACGAAGGGCCGTATTTTCAAACCCAGCGCTTTGACATTTACCGGGAATATATTCAAAAATTAGTCGACGCCGGTCATGCCTATTATTGCACCTGTTCCCCGCAACAGATCGATGCCATGCGGCAGGCAGCCATGGCAAGCGGCGACAAACCGCGCTATGACGGCACCTGCCGTGAAAAAGAGTTGCCTATAACGGACAACGCCGTGGTGCGCTTCAAGGCACCGCTTAGCGGGACCACGGTTGTCGAAGATGTGATCAAGGGCAACATCGTATTTCAAAACGATGAACTGGACGATTTTGTCATCTGCCGCAGCGACGGGACCCCCACCTATAATTTCGTGGTGGTGGTCGATGATATTACCATGAACATCAACACGATTATTCGGGGGGATGACCATGTCATGAACACCCCCAAGCAGATCCTGCTCTACCGCGCCCTGGAAAGCCCCTTGCCGACCTTCGGCCATGTCCCCATGGTACTGGGCCACGACCGTGCCCGCTTGAGCAAACGCCATGGTGCCATGTCGGTCACCGCCTACCGCGATATGGGTTATTTGCCCCAGGCCCTGCTCAACTACCTGGTACGACTGGGCTGGTCGCATGGCAACCAGGAATTTTTTACCAGAGATGAGTTGATCGAGCTATTTGACATCGAACATATCGGCCGCTCGGCCGGCATATTCGATATCGAGAAACTGCAGGCCATCAATGCCGATCATATCCAGGCAGCGGCCGCTTCAGACCTGATCGATCCCCTGAAACCGTTTTTAAAAGAGCGCGGGATCGAGATCGAAACCGGCGACTATGCGACGAGCGTTATCGCAACCCTGCAACCCCGCAGCAAAACCCTGGCCGATATGGCGGATGCCGCCCTGTTTTATTACCTCGATGACATCATTTTTGAGGAAAAAGCCGCCCGCAAATTTCTGAAAGCAGCGGCCCAGGAACCCCTGCAACTGCTGGTTGACAAACTGAAATCATCAGCCGATTACAGCCAAAAAAACCTGGAGGACATCTTTAAGGCCGTGATGGATCAAACCGGCCTGAAGCTGGGCAAAATCGCCCAGCCGGTGCGCGTGGCCCTGACGGGCAAAACCGCCAGCCCGAGCATTTTTGAAATCATCACCATTTTAGGGCCGGACCGCGTGATCCCGCGACTTGAAAATGCGATCCGGTTTATTGAAGAGCGGGCGGCTGAATTAAGTTAAATAGAAAAATAGGTAACTAGTCGAATAGTTAAATAGTTGAAAGGCAGATCCAAATGCCTGGCAGAAAATACGGTGATTTTAGAGATTTAGATGTTTGGCAACAGTGCAGAGAAATCAGGCGGGAAATTTGGCAATTAACAAAAACATTTCCAAATACAGAAAAATTCCGATTGTCCGATCAGATGATAAGATCATCAAGGTCGGCGACAGATTGCATCGCCGAGGGATACGGACGGTTTCATTATCAAGAGAACATTCAATTTTGCCGGCATGCAAGGGGATCTCTATTTGAATTGATGAATCAAGTAGATACGTCCCTTGATTGTGGCTATATAAATGAACAATATTCTAATAAATTGATTGATAAAATTCAGAATGCAATCCGCACTTTAAATGGGTATATCAGATACCTCCAAAATCAGAAGGAACGCGCCAAACAGAAAAATAGCAAAAGCTAAATTCAGATATGTATAATAAAAATTTCCAATATCAGAGGGTAAAACTATTTGACGAATTTTCTATTTTTCTATTTAACTAATCCCAACCACTCAACAAAATAATGACCTAAATTTTCTTGACTCAAAAAAAAAATTCGGTAATAAACAGATTCGCAAAAAAACTGGGGGATCGTCTAGCGGCAGGACGACGGGTTCTGGCCCCGTTAACCCAGGTTCGAATCCTGGTCCCCCAGCCAAGTTAGCCTCTTTTCCAAACCTCTCATTTCAGTAATCCGATTAATTGACGCCTCAATATATGGTGCCAAAGCCGATGCCGATACACGACTAACGTTTTTGAATTATCCGCGCCGTAAAAACAACTTCTTATCTTTTGACCGGGTCAGATTGATAGACTTCCTTGGACCTTCCGGCAAGTTCAAGCATTCCTCTGAACTGGCTAACAAATACCTTCTCCTCCTTTTCATCAAGTCGGGCGTCAATTATCGCCACCCGGTCTTGCGAAAAAATTTCCGGATTTAAATATTCTGTTGGGCCGTATAGCAGGACAATTAAATCAGGGTAGGCTTCGTTTATTCTGGAAATAACGTAATCCGCAATTTCTCCCATCCTCATTATCGTGTAAACCGGCGGCTCGAGGTCCGGCAGGAATTGGTCGTCGACAGAAAGATCATCTGGTCATCTGAAAAACGGAGTGTTTTGAAATTATCGTCGGAATTGATCATGTCGGGGGGCAGGCCTTCCAAAAGCACGGCAACGACTTTAAAGTCCCGGCTGCCGTCTGATCTGACTTTCAGGTAGGTGGCCTCCTTGAGCACCCATTACGAGTTCAATGCTTCAGGAGACAGCCGCACGACACCGGCGTGGGACCCGACGAGATTGAGGGTCAGTTTATCATGCCACTTTTCGCCGTGTTCAAGCCGTTCCTGATCACGCCAGGCCGCAAACCCGGCATTATTCAATTCATTGAACAGCAATTCACTCATCTGTTTTGATATTTCGTCGCGGCTGGTGTAGCTGATGAAGATGCGAGCCAGATTCATATCGAGTCTCCCCCTTTGCCTTCGATCTGGAAATGAGGCAAGCCAACTCTTCGCGGCGCAAAGATCGCGGTACAGAAGGCGCTTGATATTGAAATCTGTATCAAAATGATCACGATCTTGAATCTTATGCGCACCGGTTTGGACAGGAAATAAAACCACCCAAATTATACTTTCAACTGTACTCAGAACCGGAAGAGAATCTTTTCAAAATTCTTGATTTTACCGCCCTTGATTTCGACCCCTTCCGCCCTGAGCATGTCGATTTTTCTCCGAATAGAGTCTCCCCGACGTATACCCTTCAAATCCTCCCATCCGACCGGATGCGGCAACCACCCGGTGTCAGGGAACCTCAGGCGCATAGGGATTTTTTTTCATGGCTTGACCGACGCCCCGGTAGGCTTTGGTTCCCAGGGCATGGGCGATTTCTTTATAGGTTGTCACCCGGCCGGCAGGTACTTGCCGTAAAAGATCGTAGGCCTTTTCGTTAAATGTGTTCATTTCTCTACCTCGCTTTCCCCGTCCAGGGTCATGATTGCCTGATACATCTCAGGGCGTCGGTCCCGGAAAAACCCCCAGGCGCTCCTAGCCACTTTGATTTTTTCCAGATCCAGCTCCGCTGTTAGGACAGATTCGGCTGACCGAGAACACGACCGTCGGCATCGATCACGGCAACTGTGTTGTAATGGGGCTGATACGAGCACTGCCGGCGGTTTCTGGTGACATAACGGATTACTCCTTCACAAATTATGCAACAAGCTAATATAACTAGTTTTAATTTGCAATAAGAATAAAGCTTGACCCGCCAATAAAAAATGGCGAAGATTGTGCATCTTCGCCATTTTCGGTTTTATGCCAGCGTATTAAACAGGTTTATAAGATCAATCCAAATTCTCCGTCCGGTTGCGGCCCAGATCTTTGGCGCGATAAAGCGCCTCGTCGGCTTTGGCGATCCAAACGTCAAATGAAGCCTGACGATCACCAGTGGCCACCATTGCCAGGTGGAAACCAAGGGAAATTGTTATTCGCACGCGGGTTTCACCGAATGCGAATTCAGCGGCCTCAATTATTTGCCGCAGCCGTTCGCAGTGCAGGTGCATCCCTTCCCGGCTTAACGCCCCGCGCGGCAGGATAATGAATTCCTCGCCGCCATATCGAGCAAAGACATCCTCGGGCCGTTTGTTGGCATTAATAATGCTCGCAAATTGGTTTAGCACGAAATCTCCCATTTGATGGCCATAGGTATCATTAATGTATTTGAAATGATCAATATCAATCATAATGACACCCAGTAAACACCGATGTCGACGGGCGAAAGCCACTTCTTCGGCGGCCCGTTTCATGAAATGCTGACGGTTGAAAATTCCGGTTAAACCGTCAATGGAGGCACTGCGATGAAGATTTTGCTCCAACTCGAGTTCAGCTTTATCCTTGAACTCAATTTTCAGCAGCGAGTGGCCGACCTGAATGGGAACGCCTGCTGGCACCTGAATCCGTTTAATTTTATGGGTATTGACATAGGTTCCATTCGTCGAATCCCGGTCTTCGATTTCAAAGACCTCATCCAGCCAGTGAATAACGCAATGGATACGCGATGCCCAGTCATCTTCGATGCTGATATCCGCCTCGGGAGATCGGCCGATGGTCATGCTGCCGAGTCTGAGTTTGTGGCGCTTACCGCTGTCCTGGCCGATAAAAATCACCAGATAGGGGTGCAGGCTGCTGTCTTTTATAAAGGACCAGGTATCCTCGAAGATAGTTTGGTTGGGATCGGGTGTGTCGTTTTTTTTCATAGATAAATGCCGTCAATGATTAACTTTATGATTAATTCTAATAGACTTTAATCAATTGGTCAAATTTAATAACGGTGATTATGGGTTGCCGCGGTCCAAAAAAATTTGATAACTACCGCCTATGAAAAAGTTTCCGAAGAATTTGACAAAAGGTGTGCTTCTCGAGGTCACGGACAATCACCTCCACATCGCATTTGATCGTCCAACCCCAATCGTGAGTTCGGCCGTGCTGAATGGCGGAGCGGTTAATGCCAATCATATCCTAAATCTGAATATCAGCAATCAGTTAAACAATGGACTGAATATCCAGCAGTCCCCGAATTTCACCCTGGCGCAATATTGCAGGAATTGCGGCTGGTCGGGCACCACGGTGGGCCTGATGACAGCGGCTTCAATGGACTCTTTTCGCATGGTTCAGGCCACAGAGCAGGGTGTCGAAATTATTGGCCTGGCAACGGCCGGCTTATCCAATGCCAGGCGTGCCGGCGATTATGCAGAATATCGTGAGATCGGCACCCCGCAATACAATGCCGGAACAATAAACATTATTTGCTTGACCACGGCCGTTCTGACACCAGCGGCCATGATAGAGGCCGTCATAACGGCTACCGAAGCCAAAACCGCCGCTTTGCAAAATCTGGGCATTAAAAGCCCTGCTTCACAGACTCCGGCCACCGGCACGGGCACCGATGCTATCGCCATCGCTGGCGGCCATGGCTCAATAAACGTCAAATACTGCGGCAAACATGTTATCTTTGGCGAAATACTAGCAAAATTAGTCATTGAAGCCGTTACTTCTTCAATAATCAATCCGTCCTGAAAGCGGGAGGGTTCATATTAATGACGCAATTATTTTAAATCTTGCCAGGATACGGAAATATCTGCTAAACGTATAGTTCAATCGTAATTTATTTAGAAAATAAGAACCTGCATTTTAGGGCTAAAATGATCACGCTAGGTTAATTGCGGTATGTTGACTTCAAACATTGCTAAAGATTATTTGCACGCAAAATTCAGGTAGAGGAAAAGACCATGAAACCGACCGCAAATGAAAATCAAAATAAAAATTCAGCCGCTTCTGATTCGGCTACAAATTTCATAAAGCACATCATTGATGAAGACTTAAAGGCCGGCAAAAACGACGGCCGAGTCCATACCCGGTTTCCTCCGGAGCCCAACGGTTATCTGCACATCGGTCACGCCAAGTCCATCTGCCTCAACTTTGGCCTGGCCGAACAATACAACGGTCAATGCAACTTGCGCTTTGATGACACCGATCCGAGTAAAGAAGCAATTGAGTATGTCGATGCCATTAAAGGGGATGTGCGCTGGTTGGGGTATGACTGGGAAGAGCGGGAGTATTATGCATCCAATTATTTCGAGCAGCTTTTTGAATATGCCGTTCAGCTGATCAAGGCCGGCAAGGCTTACGTGGACAGCTTAAGTGCCGATCAAATCCGGCAGTATCGCGGCACCTTAACCGAACCGGGCAAGAACAGCCCCTATCGGGAGCGCTCGGTGGCGGAAAATCTGGATTTGTTTGAGCGCATGCGGGCCGGTGAATTTCAGGATGGTGACCATGTGCTGCGGGCCAAGATAGACATGGCTTCACCCAAAATCATCATGCGTGATCCCACCCTTTACCGCATCAAACAGGTGTCGCACTATCGCACCGGCAACAGGTGGTGTATTTATCCCATGTATGACTTTACCCACTGCCTGTCGGACTCCATCGAAGGGATCACGCACTCGAACTGCACCCTTGAATTCGAAACCAATCGTGCCCTCTATGACTGGGTGCTGGACCAGCTTGAAGTTTACCACCCCCGGCAGATCGAGTTTGCACGCCTGAATCTGACTTTTGCCGTCTTAAGCAAACGAAAGCTGATCCGCTTGGTGGAGGAGGGCCGGGTTTCCGGCTGGGATGATCCCCGCATGCCGACCATCTCCGGGCTGCGTCGCCGGGGGTATACGCCCGAGGCCATTCGAAGCTTTTGCGACCGCATCGGTGTGGCCAAGGCTGAAAGCATGGTGGACATGGCCTTGCTGGAGTTCTGCATCCGCGAAGATTTAAACCAAACAGCCCCGCGGGTGATGGGCGTCCTGCGGCCGCTCAAGGTCGTCATCGACAATTATCCCGCCGGACAGGTTGAAGAACTGGCGGCGATCAACAATCCGGAAGATCAACGCATGGGCACCCGCCGGGTGCCGTTTTCGCGCGAACTGTATATTGAGCGGGATGACTTCATGGAAGACCCGCCCAAAAAGTTTTTCCGCCTGGCACCCGGCCGGGAAGTTCGGCTGCGCTACGCCTATTTTATCAAATGTGAAGACGTGGTTAAGGACCCTGTCAGCGGCGAAATCGTCGAGCTTCGCTGTACCTACGATCCCGCCACCCGCGGTGGAGACGCCCCGGACGGCCGTAAAGTCAAGGGCACTTTGCACTGGGTATCGGCCGAACATTCGCTGCCGGCGGAAGTCCGCCTGTACGACCATTTATTTGTGAAGGAAAATCCCAATGAAGTGGCGGAGGGTAAAGACTTTACGGATTATATCAATCCCAAATCTTTAGAGATCTTGACGGATTGCCGCGTGGAGCCCAGCCTGGCGGATACGAAGCCGGGTGACCGTTGCCAGTTTGAGCGCCTGGGGTATTTTTGTGTGGATGCAAAAGAATCAAAGCCTGATGCACTGATATTTAACCGCACGGTAACCCTGCGCGATACCTGGGCCAAGATTCTAAAGGCCCAGAAGAAATAAGCTAACCGGTTTTCCCCAGGTACCACTGATATACCCGGCGGATTCCATCCGCTAATTCTATCCCGGCCTGCCAGCCCAGTCGGGTTAACCTTGATACATCCAGCAATTTTTGCGGCGTACCATCCGGTTTGCTGTTGTCCCACTTGATATCGCCCTTATAGCCAACTACTTTGGAGATCAGTTCGGCCAACTCCAGGATGGATTGATCCTTACCCCATCCGATATTCATAATCTCTGATTCATTATAATTATTCATCAAGAATACGCAGGCTGCGGCCAAATCATCGACATGCAAAAATTCGCGCCGCGGCGCGCCCGTCCCCCAAAGAACGACTACCGGTTGATGGGTTGACGAGTTGATTGGTTGATTGGTGGCAGGATTGATGCCGATTGCGCTTTTTATTTCGTCGGGAATGGGACCGTAAACGTTTTCTTCTCTTTTGATTCCTTCCCAATCGGCGGCGGCTGCCAATTTGGCCAGATGAAATTTGCGGATCAGGGCCGGGAGCACATGCGAGGTTTCCAAATCAAAATTATCGTTCGGTCCATATAGGTTGTTGGGCATCACGCTGATATAGCGGGTGCCATACTCGCGGTTGTAGGATTGACACATTTTTAACCCTGCGATTTTGGCAATGGCATACGGTTCGTTGGTGGGTTCCAGGTAATCAGACAGCAGGTATTCTTCTTTGATGGGCTGCGGGCATATCTTAGGGTAAATGCAGGAACTGCCTAAAAAAAGAAGCTTTTTGACTTTGTTTAAATAGGATGCGTGAACGACGTGGGTTTGAATGGCAATGTTGTCATAAATAAACTGGGCCGGATACGCATGGTTACCCCAGATGCCGCCGACTTTGGCAGCTGCCAGGATTACATATTCCGGCTTTTCTGACTTAAAAAATGCCTCTACCTGATCCTGCCTGCTCAGGTCCAATTCGGCATGGGTTCGGGCAATGATATGGGTATAACCTTGCGCTTCCAATTTGCGCACGATCGCCGACCCTACCATCCCCCGATGCCCGGCCACATAAATTTTTGCTGACTTTTCCATTGGCTATCCAGCCTCTGACTTATATTTTACTTTTCTGACTCCTGAAGCCTCCCCTGCTCTGCCTTCTGTTCTCTGTCATCTGCCCTCTGGCTTTTTTCCCCTGACTAACGAACGACCACGAACCACGGATTCAGTAAATTTTCTTTGTTATAGCCGAGCGGTTCGTCAGTATCGTATTTATATACTTTAGCGCCGGAACATTCGACGACAGCCTGGCCGGCCGCAGTATCCCACTCCATGGTGGGGCCCGTTCGCGGGTAGATGTCGGCCCGGCCCTCGGCTACCAGACAAAGTTTTAGAGAACTGCCGGCCGAGATTAATTCAACGTCGCCATGCTCCCGTCGTTTTTTTTCTACAACCGCTTCGAGCTCCTTCGTTGCATGGGAGCGGCTCCCGGCTATGGTGTATGGTCGATTGGCGGATGAGTCGATTGGCAGGATTGTGGATAGTCCAATACAATCCTTTAGCCTTTGATCGGGGTCACTATCTGACAATCCGGCTGATTGATCCGGCCTTCCGTCTTGTTCAAATAACACTCCGGTTATTCGATGGGCATCAGCTTTGTATGCGCCGATTGCAGTCGATGCAAAATAAAGCGTGTCCCTGTCAGGCACATAGATGACACCGGCTACCGGTTTGTTCTGGCGAATCATTGCGATATTGACGGTAAATTCGCCGTTTTTCTTGATAAATTCCTTGGTTCCGTCCAAGGGGTCAATCAGCCAGTAGGTATCCCACTGATTCCGTTCCTGATAGGATATATCGCGGCCTTCCTCACTCAAAATCGGAAGATCGAATGCTGTCAGATAACTAACGATAACTTCGTGGGAACGTCTGTCTGCTAAGGTCAGGGGGGATTTATCAGCTTTTTCTTCTATCTCGAATTCAGCCGACCGGTAAACATCGAGAATCGCGGCGCCAGCGCTAATAGCAGCCTTAATTGATGTTATCAGGTATAAATTATCGTTCATCTAATGCGAATCCTTTCAATTTGTAGTCCGAGATTCGAATCAATCATCATGCAGCTGATCCCTTATTTTTTTATTATGACAGAAAATTAAAATCAATTTTAGTTATGCCGATATGGGGGTCTGAGAAAAATTGAGACCAACGCACCGGACTTTCCAGGATATAGTGAGTCAGCAAGTGTAAAATGCTGTAAAATGCTGTAAAATACTGTAAAAACAATCTATTTTTTATCCAATATCTTGCATTTTTACTTGACTATTAGCGATTCCCTGATAAGGATAGAGACAGCTTTCTAACAAATCCAGAATATGCCCTGGAACATGGCCACTGCCTTCCAAATCCTAACATCTGCCAACTTGTTACTGGATGAGAGATACTCCCGGCTGTTCCAGGGCTTTTTATTTACATCACAATCCCCACATACCCCACAAAACTGTCTCCCGGCGATTTGTCATAACTGGTGGCATAGGCGATCTCATCCGCCTGATTGGCGCCCAGATTTTTTGCGGCCTCGATCGCAGTCGCCGCCGCCCCGGCACAGCAGGCATTCTGACTGGCCAACGCTTCACTGATGACTTTTTGCGGCTCCAGCGCCAGCATGGCATCGATTACCCGGCGGTCGTTTTCGCTGCGCACCCAGTCCACCGCCTTTTGGCCCCTGCCCTTGGAAGTAAAACCGTAATTGGATCCGTAATGGGTTAAATCCGTCGATCCGATGACTTTGGCGGTCAGGTCCATTTCTTTTGCCAGGCCAATCACCGACTTGCCGATTTCCAGCGAACTGCGCCGGGGAGGCACACCCATGGCGACGATCTTAGTGTCTTCAAAAAAGTACTTGATAAAAGGCAGCTGCAGTTCAACGGTGTTATCCTGGCTAAAGCGATCCGGTGTTTCCAGGGAAAATGAATATTTTTCAACCAGCGCTGCCGCCAGCCTTTCTTCCACCGGGATTTCTCCAAAGGGCGTTTCCCAGGCACCTTCAGCCATTAGATAACATGGGGAATTGGGGTGCAGGTGCATGCCAAAGACCACGATGACATCCGGCGTATCTTTGCTTTTTAAACGACTGATGACGTTGCAGGCGATATGGCCCGAAAAATACCATCCGGCATGCGGTACAATACCGCCCACGAGTCTGCGGTCAGGTGATTTGATGGTTTTGCCTTCTTCCAAAAAACGGTTGATTTCTTTTTCACATTCAGAGGAACTGGAGGGATACCAACTGCCGGCAAACATGGCTTTTCTGACGGTTGAGGTTTTCATGATTCACCCCCGGGTTTGGCACAATTATCGTAACATTTTCAATTATTAAAGTTGACCCAGTATAAACGAACGATAGCGGCTTGTCCATGCCGAATTTTGACTGCAAATTCAGCCAGGCTGAAGGCTATAAAACAACACCCTGCCTGTCTTGACAGCTGAACATTGATCATTATTGTTAATTTCAACTTTTCTTTTAAAAATAGATGATTATTTTAACAAAAGTTGGATGGAACCAATTGTTCAAGCGAGGAGGCTTTTATGTGGGAGTATACGGATAAAGTTAAAGATCATTTTTTAAATCCGCGCAATGTCGGTATCCTGGAAGATGCGGACGGCGTCGGAGAGGTGGGATCCATCGCCTGCGGCGATGCCTTGACTTTTTATTTCAAACTGGATGAAAACGGCAAAATAAAGGACGCCACGTTCCAGACATTTGGCTGTGCCAGTGCGATTGCCTCGTCCTCTGCGCTGACTGAAATGGTAAAAGGACTCACGCTCGAAGAAGCAAAAAAAATTACCAATGACGACATCGCCGAGTATCTCGGCGGCCTGCCCAAGGAAAAAATGCACTGTTCGGTCATGGGCCGCGATGCCCTTGAAAAGGCCATCACCTGCTACCTCGGTGAGCCTGAAAAACAGATCGAAGGAGAAATCGTATGTGAATGTTTCGGCGTGACCGACGTCGAGATCGACCGGGTGGTAAGGGAAAACCATCTTTCCACCATCGAGGATGTTACGGACTACGTCAAAGCCGGTGGCGGCTGCGGCAACTGCCATGACCGCATCCAGGAAATCATCGACTCCGTGCTGGGAACCGAGCGCCCGGTCAGGAAAAAGGCAGCGGTGCTGACGAATCTCCAAAAGATCAAACTGATCGAAGAAAGTATCGAGCGTGAAATAAATCCGAATCTCAAAAAGGATTCCGGCAGGATGGAACTGGTCGATGTGGACGGCAATCGCGTACTGGTAAGAATGGGCGGCAATTGCGCATCCTGTGTCAAATCCCCGATCACGCTCAAACACTATGTTGAATCCAAGCTGCGGGAACTGGTATCCCCGGATCTGATCGTCGAGGAGGTACAGTGATGAACGTCATTTATCTCGATAACAATGCCACCACCAAAGTCGCCCCCGAGGTAGTGGAGGCCATGCTGCCTTATTTATCCGAATATTACGGCAACCCGTCAAGCATGCATTCATTTGGCGGCGATGTTGCCGCTAAAATCAAGCAGGCGCGTGAAAATATCGCCAATCTGATCGGTGCGCAATCACCGGATGAGATCATATTCACCAGCTGCGGTACGGAAAGTGACGGTACCGCCATCCGGGCCGCCATCGAATCATATCCCGCCAAAAAGCATATTATCACATCCAGAGTCGAGCATCCGGCCATTAAAAACCTTTATGAAACCCTTTCTAAAAAAGGCTACCGGGTGACGTTCGTACCGGTCGACAATCAAGGCCGGCTCGATCTTGACTATTTCTATGAAAGTCTAAGTGACGAAACCGCCATCGTCAGTTTGATGTGGGCCAACAACGAGACCGGAGTAATCTTTCCGGTGGAAGAGCTTTCGCATGAAGTCAAAGACAGAGGGATTGTCTTTCATACCGATGCGGTTCAAGCTGCAGGAAAATTTCCGATCGATGTCAAAACCACCGGGGTCGACATGTTGTCGCTTTCCGGCCATAAATTCCACGCCCCCAAAGGGATCGGGGTGCTGTATATCCGCAAAGGCACCAAGTTTTCGCCCTACATGATCGGGGGGCATCAGGAGCATGGCCGCCGTGGCGGAACCGAAAATGTCGCTTCCATTATCGCCCTGGGCAAAGCCGCCGAAATGGCCATAAAACACCTCGATGACAATGGTTATGAGCGTGTCGGCCGACTGCGCGACAAACTGGAAACCACCTTGCTGGCGCAGATCCCCCAATCAATGGTTAACGGTGATCGTGAGCATCGTCTGTTAAATACGACCAGCATTGCTTTTGAATATGTGGAAGGCGAGGCGATTTTGCTGATGATGAATGAGCATGGAATCTGTGCCTCATCGGGTTCGGCCTGTACCTCGGGATCCCTGGAGCCATCCCATGTGCTGCGCGCCATGGGCGTGCCGTTTACCGCAGCCCACGGCTCCATCCGTTTCAGCCTGAGCCGCTATACCACTGAAGAAGAAATCGAGGTGGTCATCGAAAAAATGCCTCCCATCATCGAGCGTCTGCGGGGAATGTCGCCGTTTTGGAAAAAAGCGATGACAAGCTGTTAAAGATTGCGGAACTGGGATTGCGTAGAGCCCCACCAAAATAATTGGCGGGGCTTTTTAGTATCAAAAAGGATTACTAATGGGGACTTCAATGTGGCTATCCAAGTAAACATGCGTGAGGCGAAATCGAAATTATCCAAATTGATCGATCAGGCAATTGTCGGAGAAGAAGTCGTCATTTCTAAGTCAGGAAAGCCGGTAGCCAAACTCGTCCCCTTTGAAAAACCAACTCAGAATCGCAAAGCCGGGTCCGCAAAGGGAAAATTAATCATTTCTGACGATTTCGATGCACCGTTGTCTGATGATGTTCTAAAGGAATTATTGAGCGGATAGGAAAATAGGAGCACTCATTAGTTTTTTCCGACTTCCGAATTCAATGCTCTGTCTTCTGTTTCACTTTATTTTTCAGCCACGCCAGCCAGGGCTCAAAACCCTCCTCGGTTTTAGCGGATATCTCAAAAATCGGCATATTGGGATGAACCTGGTGAATACAGTCGATGGCTTCTTGTTTGTCGTAGTCCAGATAAGGCAGCAGATCAATTTTATTCAGCAGCGCCACTTCGCATTGCCGGAACATCAAGGGATATTTTACCGGCTTATCTTCGCCCTCCGTAACACTTAAAACCACCACGCGGGCATCTTCACCGATGTCGAATTCTGCCGGACAGACCAGGTTGCCGACATTTTCAACGATCAGAAGATCGATGTCATCCAGATCCAACCCCCCGACCGCCTTTTCAATTACGTGGGCGGCCAGATGACAATCACCGCCGAATTCATCGGTATTGATTTGCACGACCGGCGCACCACTGACAGCCAGTCGATCGGCATCATTGGTGGTGCAGATATCGCCGACTATCACGGCCGATTTAATTTCCGGCATGATGCGAGCCAGTGTTTTTTGCAAGGTCGTGGTCTTGCCGGAACCCGGCGAACTCATGACATTGACGACAAATATGTTTTTTTCGGCAAACACTTTCCGATTCTCATCGGCCATTTTCTCGTTAACGTCCAGAACGCGCCGCACGACCTTGATTTCACGGGTACCGCTTTTTTGGGTGCTAATTCCGCGATTGCCGCCTTCAGGGTGCGAATGCGGATGATGGTGATGGGTATCCGAACGGTGATAATATCTCAGGGTTTTATAAAGCTTGTCAAGATACATGCTAGTCCTCTTCTGCTATTTCAATAGATTCGATGTCGAGTTCCCGCCCGGAAATGATCTCCAGGGATCCGCTGCCGCAATTCTCGCAGTTAAACGCCGGACCGCTGATGGTCCACTGCGTATCGCAATCCTTGCATTTGGCCACCACCGGCAACTCCTCGATGGCAAGTTTGGCACCGTCCAGCGGCGTATCTTTGATGGCCACCTCGAAACAAAATCGCAGACTGTCCGGCACCACAGCGGCCAGTTTGCCGATTTTTAAATTTACCGTCTCGATCCGCACATCTTCCAGGTTCGGCGGAATGGAGGCCGTGGCGATTTCAATGATCTGCAGCGCAATGCCCATTTCGTGCATAAATAAATTCCCAAATAAATTCCCTCCGGTCATTGGGAATTTATGTCAAAAAAATCTTGTATTTCTTGCTTTATGTTCTCAGAAAATTACTTGCAGATGCGCAGCAATGAGGATCATTTAAAAACTTCCACGCATAGTTCCCCGAGTTCCCCCAGGTTCTCACAGACATGGATACCGGCGGCCTTCATGGCCTCGATTTTGGCGGCGGCCGTTCCGCTGCCGCCGCTGATGATCGCACCGGCATGCCCCATGCGCCGTCCGGGCGGCGCTGTTAATCCGGAAATAAATCCGACAACCGGCTTGCTCATATTGGCGGCAACAAATTCTGCGGCTTCTTCTTCGGCGGTGCCGCCGATTTCACCGACCATCACAACCCCTTGGGTATCCGGGTCATTTTCGAAAGCGTCAAGGCAATCGATAAAATTTGAACCGATAATCGGATCACCGCCGATACCGATACAGGTTGTCTGCCCGATTCCTTTCAAAGACAGCTGATTGACTACCTCATAAGTCAGGGTACCGGAACGCGAGATCACCCCGATCGGACCGCCGGGTTTATGAATCGGAGCCGGCATAATTCCAATTTTAGCCTCCCCGGGCGTGATAATTCCCGGGCAATTGGGCCCGATCAGACGCGAGGGCTTGCCGGCCAGATAATTTATCACCTTCATCATATCCAGCACCGGAATACCCTCGGTAATCGCGACAATGACACCGATGCCGGCATCGGCTGCTTCCATAATTGCATCGGCCGCAAAGGCCGGTGGAACAAAAATCAGGCTGCAGTTGGCACCGGTTTCATCCACTGCGTCTTTCACCGTATTAAAGACGGGGACCTCATCCATTTTCTGGCCGGCTTTGCCCGGCGTCACCCCGGCAACGACCTGAGTCCCGTATTGCACACAGTGACGGGTGTGAAACTGCCCCTCTTTACCGGTGATACCCTGAACGACAACCCGTGAGTTTTTATCTACGAAGATACTCATATATTTGCCTCAAACTTCGCGATTTCCGCCACCTTCCCGGCGGCATCTTTCAAATCGGTTGCGGTAATCAAATCCAGGCCCGATTCGGCCAGGATCCGACGGCCTTCCTCGATATTGGTTCCTTCCATACGAATGACCACCGGAACATTGATACCGGTTTTTTTGGCTGCCTGGACAACGCCTTCGGCCAGCACGTCGCAACGCAGGATTCCGCCAAAAATGTTAATCAGAATGCCTTTGACGCTCGGATCGCTTAAAATGATCCTGAAACCGTTTTCCACCATCTCGGCGCTGGCGCCCCCGCCCACATCCAGAAAATTGGCCGGTTCAGCACCGGCAAGTTTGATCAAATCCATGGTGGCCATGGCCAGGCCGGCGCCGTTGACCATATTGCCGATGTTGCCGTCCAGATTGATGTAGTTGAGATTGATACTTGGAAGCTTCCACGTCCAGCGGATCTTCTTCATCCAAGTCCCGGTATTCCAGTATGTCCTTATGGCGAAACAGGGCATTGTCATCGAAGTTGATTTTGGCATCCAGCGCGATAACGGATTCGTCGGCGGTGATCACCAGAGGATTGATCTCTACCAGTGAACCGTCGTAATCGACGAACAGCCGGTAGAGGTTTTTCAGCAGGGCCACAAAGGGTTTCATGACAGCCGCCGGCAAGTTCAGGCCAAAAGCAATCTGGCGGCAGTGATAGGCCTGAATGCCCTGCAGGGGATTGATGGCAACCTTGATAATTTTCTCCGGGGTTTTGGCCGCCACTTCCTCGATATCCATTCCCCCGGCCTCGCTGGCCATGATGACGATCTTGGCGATCGCCCGATCGGGAATAATGCTCAGATACAACTCTTTGGCAATGTTCAAACCCTGCTCCACCAGAACTTTTTTAACTTCCTGCCCCTGGGGTCCGGTCTGATGGGTGACCAGATTCATCCCGATAATCTGCCCGGCGATGCGGTAAACCTCTTGTTCGGATTGGGCCAGTTTGACCCCCCCGCCCTTGCCCCGGCCCCCGGCATGAATCTGAGCCTTAATCACAACCGGGTATCCTCCCAGGGTTTTGGCGACCTCGACCGCTTCAGCGGGGCTAATTGCCGCCCGACCTTCCGGCGTGGGCACGCCGTATTTTCGGAAGAGTTCCTTGGCCTGGTATTCGTGGATTTTCATGGGATCCCTTTAGGTAGTTTTGCTGGTTTATTTGGTTAATGGTTGAATAGTTGATGGGTTGATTGTTTGATGAGCCGGCCTCCAAGAAGGTCAGAAGATAGGAAGATCGGAAGGCAAGAAAAAACGGATAATGAGGCAATCTTATCTTCTCAACTGCTTAGTTTCTCATCTTCTGACCTTAAACCAAGAGAGCAGCGCCCAAAGTCCAGTGACCAAATCGGGTCAACTAAAAACCGAGCGCTTATTTCCCTCTGCGCTATGCCCCTTGCCCTTCGTCCTCTGCGCCATGCGCTTATCCGATCACCGCCAGCACATCCCCTTTGGCCACTGAGTCGCCACTGGCAAAGTTTATGGCTTGGATGGTGCCGCTGGCCGGAGCCGTTAGTGCATTTTCCATTTTCATGGCTTCCAGGATCAGGACCGTTTCACCCGTTTCGATCGCATCGCCGACTTTTTTCGCATAGCTGATGATCATGCCGGGCATCGGGGCCAGGACCGGAGTCCCCTCAACGGCGGCGGCCGGTTGCAGCCGCGGCGGCCGGTGCCGCAGCGGGTGCTTCAGCAGCCGGCGCCGCCGGTTTGGCGGCCGCTGGAGCAGCCGGCGGTGCATATGCCGGTGGTGCCATACCCGGCATGGGCTGTACATAGTTAATAACCGGTGCACCGTCAGGCGCGTCGACGCCGACTTCAAAATATTCATCGTCGACGAACACATTGAAGGTTCGTAAATTTTCACTTTTGGCCGGCGCCGCTTTTGTAGATTTTTCAACCAGCTGCCCGGCTTTGGCTTTTTTAAGAAACTCCAGCTCGGCCTTGGCTTCCTCAAGGGTTCTGGGCTTAACCGCCTCCGGTGGTTGTTCCTTGCCGTATTTCCATTTCAAAAACTTTTTGCCGGTCACCGGGTATAGCGCGTAAATCAGCACATCATCCAGGTCGACCGCCAGGCCTTTGGTATCTTCTTTGGCTTTGTCCAGCTCCGGCTCTAAAACTTCGGCCGGTCGGCAGGTAATCGGCTCCTCACCCCGGTCATAGCCTTTCAGGGCTTTTTTCTGAACTTCCGGGTTAATGGGCACCGCGGTTTTGCCGTACAGCCCGTAGCACAAATCTTTGACCTGGGCCGTAATCATCTTGTAGCGTTCACCGCCCTCATCAAACAGAACATTGTTGACGGTCTGAATACCGACAATCTGGCTGGTGGGCGTCACCAGGGGAACTTGACCCAGATCTTTTCTGACCCGGGGAAGCTCGGCGTAGACTTCGTCAATTCTATCCAAAGCATCCATTTCCCTTAGCTGATTGACCAGGTTGGAGAGCATGCCGCCCGGCGTCTGGTGCAGCAGCACGTTAATGTCAATGATCGACATCTTGGAGTCATCCAGCAAATAGCGGTATTTCGGCATAATTTCTTTTTCGAAAATCTCATTGATCGCCGCCAGATGCTTGATATCGAACCCGGTGTCCCGGTTGGTGCCGAGCAGGGTCATCACCAGGGGTTCAATGGCCGCATGGGAGGTGCGATAGGCGTAGGGCGACATGACCGTATCAATGATATCGACCCCGGCTTCAATCGCCTTGAGATGGGACATGGGCGACATCCCTGAGGTAAAATGGCTGTGCAGATGAATCGGCGGTTTGACCTGTTCTTTCAAGGCCTTGACGATGGCATAGGCGTCATAGGGGGCGATCAATCCGGCCATGTCTTTAAGGCAGATGCTGTCCGCGCCCATGGCCTCGAGGTCTTTGGCTTTTTTGACATAATAGTCAATGTTGTAAACCTCGCCGCCCATGCGCGGCTCGGTCATGGAATAGCAGATGCATCCCTGAAAGTGCTTGCCGTTTTCCTTGATCACCGGGACCACGGTTTCAAAGTTACGATAATCATTCAACGCATCAAACGTTCTGAAAATGTCCATGCCATTGGCAACCGCCCGATCGACGAACGCCCGGGCCACATCATCGGCATAGTTTCGGTAGCCCACCAGGTTTTGGGCTCTCAGAAGCATGGAAAAAGGCGTCTTTTTAATATACCGTTTCAGGGTCCGGATTCGTTCCCAAGGGTCCTCATTTAAAAACCGATGCATGGTATCGAAAGTCGCACCACCCCAAACTTCCATGGCCCAGAAGCCGACATCATCCATCATTTCGGCCACCGGAATCATATCTTCGGTGCGGCCCCGGGTGGCAAACAGAGATTGGTGACCGTCACGCAGGGATAAATCCTCTATTTTGACGGGATTTTCCGCAGCCGGTCGATCTTTGTCATAATTCATGGTTGTCATTTTAACTGCAAGATCTTCACTCATTTTAAGGTTCTCCTGTAAAAATTTATTTTTGTTTGATGCGTTTAAACACTAAAAACGAGACCCGCGCTGAAAAGTCCGCAGCTGCATCAGATTGCGCATCTGCATTTGTGTTTGTCTACCATTCATGCTCCAGGGCGAGATGGCCGCGGCCGGAGCAGAAACAGAAGGCGCCTGCAGCATGCCGCCCATGGCCGCCTGCTGCATCAGGATGGCTTCTTCCTCTTGAATATAATGCATCACCGCCGCGATGGCCGCGCTGATTTTCTTCTGATTGTCCATTGGTTCTCCCCGATGATATTGAAGATTGAAATATTGAAGAATGAATGTACTCTATCGATTTTAATAATATTAAATATATCGCTTAACTTTAGGCAATTTAGGCATTTTGAATTTTAGACATTTTATTACATCGGTATATTCCCATGCTTTTTGGGCGGCCTGGTTTCACGTTTGGAGCACATGACTTCAAGGGCATCGACCAGACGCGGCCGGGTCTCGCTGGGTATGATGACGGCATCGATATACCCCCTTTGAGCGGCCTGATAAGGATTGGAAAACAACGCCTCGTATTCGGTAATTTTCTGCTGGCGTTTGGCCTCCTGGTCTTCTGCCCCTTGGATCTCTTTGCGATGAATGATATTGGCGGCACCGCCCGCCCCCATGACCGCGATCTCGGCCGTGGGCCAGGCAAAGGCCATGTCCGCGCCCAGGTCTTTGGAGCACATCGCCAGGTAAGAACCGCCATAATCTTTGCGGGTGACCAGCAGCAGTTTGGGAACGGTCGCTTCAGAATAACACCACAAGAGTTTGGCACCATGCCGAATAATTCCGCCCCATTCCTGCTGGCTGCCGGGCAAATAGCCGGGAACATCGGCAATCGTTAACAGCGGAATATTAAATGCATCACAAAAGCGAATAAAGCGGGTGGCTTTGTCCGAAGCATTGATATCAAGACAACCGGCCAGCTGTTTGGGTTGATTGGCAATAATACCGATGACCCGGCCGTTTAATCTGGCAAACCCGATGATCATGTTCTGGGCGAA
Source organism: uncultured delta proteobacterium (assembly GCA_963710795.1). GTDB lineage: Bacteria > Desulfobacterota > Desulfobacteria > Desulfobacterales > JAFDCJ01 > JAFDCJ01. The sequence continues at coordinate 494,685 of CAVQBT010000018.1, read as the reverse complement.
ATATTGATGCGGTTCAAAAAAATCACCGTTATCAACGATGGACTGAATGACCACTTTCATGTCGTAAATTTTGTTGGGGCTGTCTGGTATAATTGAGTCCAGTGCCGCATCGGTGCGGTTCGGGTCATCACCGGTATCGACATAGGGCGGGTCTTCCATGTTATTGGACGGCAAATAGGTTAGCAGGGTTTTTATTTGATTGATGGCATCTTCATCGCTTTCGCAGGCAAAATGGGCCACACCGCTTTTTTGGTTGTGGGTTTTCGCGCCGCCCAGTTCTTCAAACGAAATTTCCTCACCGGTAACGGATTTAATGACTTCAGGCCCGGTGATGAACATATAACTGCTCTTCTTGACCATAAATATCCAATCCGTCATGGCCGGAGAGTACACGGCGCCGCCGGCGGTGGGCCCCATGATGGCTGAAATCTGCGGAATCACGCCGGAAGCCGCCGAATTGCGGAAAAATATCTGACCGTACCCGGAAAGCGCATCCACACCTTCCTGAATTCTGGCGCCGCCGGAATCGTTGATGCCCACAAACGGCACGCCGGCCTTCATAGCCAGGTCCATTACCTTGCAGATCTTTTTGGCATGCATCTCGCCCAGACTGCCGGCTCGGGCGGTAAAATCCTGGGCGAAGGCGAATACCGGCCGCCCATCCACCAGACCGTGGCCCGTGATGACACCGTCGGCCGGGATGTCCATTTTTTCCATTTCGAAATTAACACAGCGGTGCTTGACGAACATGTCGATTTCGCGGAAAGTCCCTTTATCAAACAACAGATCCAGTCGCCCGCGGGCTGTCAGTTTCCCCTTTTCACGTTGGGTGGCAAGGGCTTTCTCGCCCCCCATTTCAAGCACCTTTGCTTCCCGGGCTTTCAGATCACGGATTTTATCTTCCACGATTCCCATTATCCAATTCCTTTCTTATTGCCTGAATTTTGCACGCAATTAACCGTTGGAAAAGTTCGAGGTCAAGTTACCGCCATTGACTTGAGGCGATGATGGTTGCACTAAAATTCAGGTATTTATTTTTCAAAATATTATTATGCTTCGATTATCCCGCTGCCATGGGCTGATGGAAAGCGCCAATCAGCCAGCGGTAAAGCGCCCTGATGGTAGAAAAATTAAACTGTCAATTTCCTATACAAGTCGTTAATTGTCAAGAAAAAACTAGGTCTTTTCCAACGCATTCAACACCTGATTGGCCGATTCAGTGACCGGGGTCCCGGGACCAAATACCCCGGCCGCTCCGGCATCATAAAGAAAATCATAATCAGCCGGCGGAATAATGCCGCCGACAACCACCAGGATATCTTCACCGTCCTCGCTTTTCAACGCCTCGACCAGTTTGGGCACCAGGGTTTTGTGGGCGGCTACCTGGCTGGAAACTCCCACCACATGCACATCATTTTCCACCGCCATTCTGGCGACTTCTTCCGGTGTCTGAAACAGCGGGCTGATATCCACGTCGAATCCAAGATCCGCAAAACCGGTGGCAATCACCTTGATTCCGCGATCATGGCCATCCTGTCCCATTTTGGTTACCAGTATTCTCGGTCGCCGGCCCGTTTTCTCCTGAAACTGTTCGGTCCGTTTGAGCAGGGACTGTATAATTTCATCATCGCCATACTCGGCGGCATAAACACCGGAAATACAATGGGTGGTGGCAACATAGCGTCCGAATTCCTGTTCAAGTGCATCGGATATTTCGCCAACCGTCGCTCTCAGTCTAACAGCGGCGATACTTAATTCCAGCAGGTTGCCGTCGGACGCCGCCGCCCGGGTCAGGTCACCCAATGCCTTTTGGACAGCCTCATTGTCGCGATTGGCCTTCATCTCTGTGAGTCTGGCGATCTGTTCATCGCGCACACCGGCCGGGACTTCAAGTATTTCCAAATCGACATCTTCCTCGATTTGGTACTTGTTGACGCCCACGATGACATCTTTGCCCTGGTCGATCCGCGCCTGGCGGCGGGCAGCCGATTCCTCGATGCGCAGCTTGGGCATGCCGCTTTCAATGGCCTTGGCCATACCGCCCAGTTCTTCAACTTCATCAATAATTCTGGTGGCTTCGCGAATAATCCCATCCGTCAGGGACTCAAGATAATACGAACCTGCCAGCGGATCGATGACCTTGCAGATTTCTGATTCCTCCTGAACGATCAGCTGGGTATTGCGGGCAATTCGAGCGGAAAAGTCCGTCGGCAACCCCACGGCCTCGTCGAATGAATTGGTGTGCAGGGACTGGGTGCCGCCCAGAGCGGAAGTCAGACACTCCAGCGTGGTTCGAATAATATTATTGTAAGGATCCTGAGCTGTCAGGCTCCAGCCGGAAGTCTGGCAATGGGTGCGCAACATGGTTGAGCGCGGATTTTGGGGGTTGAACCGGCTGATGAGCTTGTGCCACAGGAATCGTGCGGCTCTCAGCATGGCAATGTCCATAAAAAAGTTCATCCCGATCCCGAAAAAGAACGAAAGCCGTGGTGCAAACGCATCGATATCCAGACCGGCATCCAGCGCGGCGCGCACATATTCCAGCCCGTCAGCCATGGTAAAGGCGGTTTGCAGCACGGAATCGGCTCCGGCTTCCATCATATGATAACCGCTGATACTGATCGTGTTATACTTGGGCATATTTTTCGAGCAGTAGCCAATAATGTCCGAAACAATACGCATGGAGGGCTTGGGCGGATAAATGTAAGTATTGCGGGTCAAAAATTCCTTTAAGATGTCATTCTGGATGGTTCCGCTCAATTTTTCCTGGCTGACGCCCTGTTCCTCGGCCGCCACGATATAGCCTGCCAGAATCGGCAAGACGGCACCGTTCATGGTCATGGAAACCGTCATCTGATCCAGCGGGATCTGATCGAAAAGAATCTTCATATCCTCGACGGAATCCACCGCAACCCCGGCTTTGCCGATATCTCCGACGACCCTGGGATGATCGGAATCATATCCCCGGTGGGTAGCCAGGTCAAAGGCTACCGACAACCCCTTCTGACCGGCCGCCAGGCACCTTCGATAAAAGGCGTTGGATTCTTTGGCAGTCGAAAAGCCGGCATACTGACGGATGGTCCAGGGTCGGCCGGCATACATGGTGGCCTTGGGTCCCCTTACGTAGGGCGCAAATCCCGGTAGCGTGTTCACATGCGCCATCCCTGTCAGGTCTTCGGCCGTATACATGGGCTTGACTGGAATCCCTTCCGGGGTCTGCCAGTTCAGCGTATCCAAGGGTTTTCCTCTCAATTCCTTGGTTGCAAGATCGATCCATTTCTGAATTTCAGGATGCTCTGCCATAACGGTAAACTCCTTTTGTCGAAAAATAGTAATAAAAAATTAGTTTCTTTCACAGAGTTCCACCAACACGCCGTTGGTTGATTTCGGATGTAGAAATGCTATTTTCGCACCACCGGCACCGATTCTTGGTTTCTCATCGATTAATCGGATCCCTTTTTCCTTCAGTTCCTGCAACGCTGCCTCAACATTCGCGACCCTGAAGGCAACATGTTGAATCCCTTCACCTTTTTTCTCCAAATACTTTGCAATCGGGCCATCCGGTGCCGTAGATTCCAGCAATTCCACCTCGCTCTCTCCCACCGGGAAAAACGCAGTGGTCACTTTTTGTTCGGCCACCGTCTCAGAACCTTCAAATTCCAGGCCCAATATATCCGTCCAAAAATTCTTTCCTTGATCAATGCTATTTACGGCAACTCCAAGATGGTCGATTTTCAAGACCTTCATGGCACCTCCTTTGGCTACAGTTCATCTGATCGGCATCTTTAGAATGCGGCTATACCCTCCTCACACAGCTAAATTTTGGTATCGTTTAAATGATGCGTGAGATCGCTGTTGCTCTTTGCCTTTGAGCTTTCAGCATTCAGCTTTGAGCTTTTTTTAGCCTTAATTCGATTATACGCTGGTCTGTGCTCTGCTCTTCCAGGTCCCGTGTGCCAGGCGTCTAGCCCGATGCGTTATGCGCCATTAGGGAGCAGATTCAACCGCTACGACCTCGGGAACTTCCTGCTTTAATATTCTTTCAATTCCGTTTTTGAGGGTCATCTGGGACATGGGGCATCCGCCGCAGGCTCCCTGCAGACGCACGGTCACAATTCCGTCCTGTACGTCGACAAGCTCCACGTCGCCCCCGTCTGCCTGTAGCATGGGTCTGACTTTTTGCAATGCTGCTTCAACTTTTTCTTTCATGATATTTTCTCCTTTTATGATAGAAATCCCGTCGAAAGGTTTCGAATTCATCGGCTATTATGGCCGCCCGCATCCGTTTGATGAAATTTATATAGTAATGAATATTATGAATCGTGTTTAAGCGATAAGCCAGCAATTCCCGGGCCAGATAGAGATGGCGCAAATAAGCCCTGGAATAATTGCGGCAGGTATAACATCGGCATTCAGATTCCAGTGGGCCGGTATCGTCCTTATAACGGGAATTGCTGATATTGATGGTACCGCGCTGGGTGAACAGCTGACCGTTCCTGGCATTGCGGGTCGGCAAAACACAGTCGAACATATCGGCCCCCAGGGCGGCGAGTTCAATTAAATTTTCAGGAGTGCCGACCCCCATAATATACCGGGGCCTGATTTGCGGTAATAGCGGGAGGGTAAAATCAGCCACTTCCAACATAATATCAACCGGTTCGCCGACGCTCAACCCACCAATCGCATAACCACTGAAATCGATGTCCATTAATTCTTCAGCAGACTGGCGACGTAAATCGGTAAACATTCCTCCCTGGACAATGCCGAAGAGCGCGTTGCGGCCATTTTGCGAATTCTGCCAGGCAGTCTTGCACTTCCGGGCCCAAAGGGTGGTAGTTTTGAGTGCGGCCCGGCATTGTTCTCTGGTAGCCGGATATTGAATACATTGATCCAGACACATCCGAATGTCACTGCCCAGACAGTCTTGAATGTCCATCACTTTTTCCGGACTCAAAAGGTGTTTTGAGCCGTCAATGTGAGACTGAAATGTAACGCCGTCATCCGATAACTTAGCCAGCTTTGCCAGGGAGAATACCTGGAATCCGCCACTATCCGTCAATATGGGTTTACCCCAGTTCATAAAACGATGCAACCCTGCAAAGCGGCTGATAATATCGCACCCGGGCCTGAGATATAAATGGTACGTATTGCCGAGGATAATCTGGGCACCGGCTTCAACCAGTTCTTCAGGAGATATTGACTTGACGGAACCCAGAGTTCCCACCGGCATGAATATCGGGGTTTCGACAACACCGTGGGAGGTTTGGAGCACCCGGCCCTGGCGCGGGACTGGCTTGATTCTGCAATGACTTCAAATGAAAACATATTAGTGCCGTCTCGGTTGTCCGTGGTCCGGTCTGTTGTCTTTGTTAGAATTTAGCTTACACAAAGCGACTGGATACTGGATATTAGAGTGAGAAAGAACACTCTTTTTCCTTGGCTTTCGTGAGAATATATCCTTATGCTCCGAAAGGGGCATATTCTGGTTTATCGGCCGACACTTGCAAGCTCTCTAACTTCATTTTGTCACAACTGACCTGGCCCTGAGGACCATTGCAATTAATAAATTAACATCGCATCGCCGTAACTGTAAAATCGGTAACATCGCCGAATCGCCTCCCGGTATGCATTCAGCACATGCTGCCGGCCCGCAAAAGCCGATACCAGCATCAGGAGCGTCGATTGGGGCAGATGAAAATTGGTGATCATGGCATCGACAGTTTTAAACCGATATCCGGGATAGATAAACAGATCGCAACTGCCACTGCCGGCCTGAACCTCACCGTTTGAATTGGAAGCATATTCAAGCGTTCTGACACAGGTAGTGCCGACAGTAACCACGCGGTTTCCGTCTGCGCGAGCTGTATTTATCGTCTTGGCGGCCCTGGCAGAAATTGTAAACTGTTCCGCATGCATTTGATGTCGCCGGATGTCGGTGACACGGACCGGCAAAAATGTACCGTAGCCCACATGCAGCGTCAGCTCTGCAATCTGAACGCCGGCAGCTCGCAGGTCAGCCAGAAGATTCCTGGTAAAATGCAACCCTGCAGTGGGAGCTGCGATGGCGCCCTTGTGGCTGGCATAAACCGTCTGATAAGACGTTTGGTCGTCACAATCGAGACGCCCCCCCGAAATTTCTCTTAATATAAGGCGGAAGGGGAACTTGTCCAATCCGGTAAAGCAAAGTTTCAAAATCTCCGTCGGAATAAAATTTAAGGTGGTAGTCTCCGTTGCCGGCCGCGAGCACTTCGGCTTTCAACCCTTCCGCAAAGTGAAACCAGGTGCCCGGTGGGCAACGTTTGGAAGCCTTTACCAGACAGCGGCAGATAAAATTGCCGTTTTCCTCGGTTGATTTTTGACCGCCGACAAAATCAGAGATGAGCACCTCGACCTTGCCACCGGTTTCTTTTTTGCCCGCCAGACGTCCGGGTATAACCGCGGTGTTGTTGACGACCAGAACATCACCGGCTTTGAGATTATCACCAATGGCGCTAAAAATAGCATGCGTCATCCTGCCGGACTGCCGATCAAGATACAAAAGCCTGGAACGGTCCCGCTGCTCGACCGGCTGCTGGGCAATCAATTCTGCCGGCAGATCATAGTGATAGTCGTTTAAACTGTACATAGCACGAAAATGCCTAAATTGAATAAAATTAAACCTTCAGTTCCGGCCGAAATAGACCAGCACCAACCCCAGAACCATCAGCACAACTCCAAATTTTCGCAACGAACCGTCAGGCGTTTCAGCAATTTTTTGGATCCAGAATTTCATTTTTTCCGGAAAGGCAAAATAAGGCAAGCCTTCAATTATCATAACCATTCCAACTACGCATAGAAAAAATTTCATTCTTTTCAGACCCGCAAACTCTTTTTCAGACCTCGTCATCTAGTTTGAAAAAATTGCTGTCTACCTTTGTTCGTCACGGAATTATTGGTCCCAGCCGGCAACGCATGAATATAATCTTATGTTGGAAGATTTGTCAAAGCAAAATGAGCAATGACAGTTCACTCATACGGATCAACATTGCAAATGTTTAATCAGTGGTTAAGTTAGAGCTCATAAAATTGATCTTGTCAGGAGTACTCATTAATAGTAATAATTACGAAATAATAGAAAGCCCGAATTCTTAAATCTTCCGCTGACATTTTACAACAACCTCCCAATATGGTGAAGGAACTAGCTATGGCAAAACCTGAGCCCTCCATTGTCAAGCGCTCGCTGTTCTCCTGGATATTCGCCGCCGGCAACCTTAAACTCCAGCTGCTGCTGCTGTTGATCATTTCTGTAATGGTGTTTGCCAATGTTTTACCGCTGGAGATGCAAAGGCGCATTGTCAACGAAGCCATTAAGCTGAGAAACATCGATCTGCTGTTTCTGTATTGCGGCATTTTTCTGGCGGCGGTGGTCTTATCCAGCGCCTTGAAATACCTGACCAACGTTTTTCAGACCCTTATCACCCAGCGGACCACCGCCCACATGCGTAAAGACGCTGTACCGGCATATCCTGACCCTGCCGCTGAATTTCTTCAGAAAAACCCAGCCCGGCACCGTGGTCAATGCCCTCACCACGGAGTTAACCCTGCCCGGTAATTTTGTCGGGCATGGCGGTAGCTTCTCCCGTCTCCAATGTGCTGAAGCTGCTGGCGTTTTGCCGGCTACCTGTTCTGGCTGAATCCGCTTTTAGCGGCCGTATCCTTGAGCATTTATCCGATTGTCATGTTTTTGATACCACTGCTTCAAAGGGGCGCCAATAAGGCCAACAAAAAGCGGGTGGATGCTGCCCGAACATTTTCGGCCCGCATCGCCGAATCGATTTCCGGTATTCACGAAATCCACGGCAACGGCGCCTATCGAATCGAAGGCCGTAAATACAACAAGCTGGTGGACCGCCTGTTAAAAATCAGGATCGTCTGGAGCCTGTATCGATTCGCCGTCAAAACCGCCAACGGCTTCTTCACCGAGCCTGGGCCCTTTCCTGGTATTTATCCTGGGCGGCTGTCTGACCATCAAGGGCCGGCTGGAACTGGGGGCCCTGGTGGCATTTCTGTCGGCCCAGGAACGCTTATTCGATCCCTGGAAAGAACTCATCGAATTTTATCAGGTCTTCCAGGACGGCAGTGTCAACTATCAGCGCACCATGGAATATTTTGACGTCGAAGCCGGAGCATGAAATCGAACCCCGGGGCCGGGATGCCCTGGAGCTGGAAGGCAGCGTTGAAGTCAAAGATCTGTCTTTTGTCACCGATACCGGCATTCATCTGTTGGACGGCATCAACATGTCGCTCAAACCGGGCGAACATATGGCGCTGGTGGGGTTTTCAGGCAGCGGCAAAAGCACCCTGGCCATGTGTATCGGTCAGCTGTATAAATACACTGGCGGCAGCGTCATGATCGGCGACCAAGAAGTTTCCGGGCTCACCAAAAAAGACATGATCAACAACATCGGTTTTGTGGCCCAGAATCCCTTCATATTCGACGGCACGATTGAGGAAAACATTCTCTATTCCTGTCGGGCCAAAACCGGCGACAATGGCCAGGCCGAGGCCAACGAAGCGCATGCCCACCCTCGATGACACGATTGCCGTCCTGCATCAAACCGGTATTTTCGTGGACGTGCTGCGTTTTGGACTTAATGCAATTTTAACCCCCGACAAACACGCCGAGTTGGTAGACGTGATTGTCCGCATCCGCGGGAACTTCCAGCAGGATTACGGCGCAGAACTGGCGGATTATGTGGAATTTTTTGATGAGAACAAATATCTTTACCACTCCAGTGTCTCGGAAAACTTAATTTTCGGCGCCCCCAATAAAATTGAATTTACCAACCAGAATTTGACCAAAAACAAATATTTTCTAAATTTTCTGGACAAAGCTGATTTAACCCGGCCGCTGCTTAGCCTGGGCGCTAATCTCTGCCGGCAAACAGTGGATATTTTGGGCAACCTGCCGCCGGATGCCGTATTTTTTAGCCAAAGCCCCATTGAGGCCCAAGAATTGGAAGAATACAAGGTTCTGGAAGAGCATTTGAGAAAAAAAAGGCTGCATGAGCTGGATGATGAAGATCGCCATAAACTGCTGGAATTAGCCCTGCGGTTTACCCCGGGCACCCATAAAATGGCCGCGTTGCCGGAGATCCTGGAAATGTTGATCCTGGAAGGTCGGGCCCTGTTGCGCCAAAAAATTGCCGAAGATGATCCGGGGGCCTTTACCTTTTATCAAATGTCGGAATACATATATTCCCAAACCATCCTAAACAATATCTTCTTCGGTAAAACGAAAACATCCAATCCCAAGGCCCAGGAAATTATCAACCAGAGCATCATTCAGCTGTTAATTGAGGAAGATCTCCTGGAAGCGATCATTGAAATCGGTATGCATTATCAGGTCGGCACCAAAGGCGATAAGCTATCCGGCGGGCAGCAGCAAAAACTGGCCATCGCGCGCATATTTCTCAAGGCTCCCAGGATTCTGCTAATGGACGAAGCGACATCGGCGCTTGACAACAAATCCCAAACGCGGATCCAGAACCTGCTGGAAACCCGCTGGAAGAAAAAAAGCACCGTGGTTTCAGTTGTTCACCGGCTGGATACCATCAAAAACTATGATAAGGTCGCGGTCATGAAAGCCGGCAAAATTCTTGAAATGGGCACCTATGATGAATTGATGGCCCGGAAAGGAATGTTGTATGAGCTTGTCGGAAAAAAATAAATCGACACCCCTCCAGCGAGTTTCAGGAAAACCTGGAGATATTGCGGCAAATCTATTTTTTCTCGGGACTTCCTCTTGAAACCCTTAAGATTTTCGCTTATCTTTGTACGAGGGAAAATTTCAAACAAGGAGAGCACATTTTTCGCCAGAATGAAAATGACGGTCAGGCGTTCTACATTGTCGAAGGCAAAGCCCGCCTGGAGCGCGAAGACAACGGCGACACAACGATAATGCGTGACTGTGAGAGCGGGGAGTTTTTGGGGGGGTTGACATTGCTGGGCGCAACCGGCCGGTTATTTTCATTGAAATCTGTTGCGGATACGACCTGCCTTGTATTGAACCGGGAAAAGTTCGCTAAAACAATGGCGCAGTTTCCAGATTTGATGATGAAGATATGCAAAGCCGTAGCGCAAAGCATCGATACCTGGGAAAAACGGTTTCTGACTGATCAGGGGGATCAATGCGGTGAATGCATGGGGCGATTAGGTGTCACGCTGATCTAACCAACCCGGACAAGCCGGCATTGAATATTGAATGGATACGGTCCGCCACCGGCGGTTCAATTCTAAATGTTCAGTTTTCACGATTCAATTTTCAAACCCGGTTCCGGGCTAGGTATGAGTCCGAACAACCAGGCCGCATTACAGCCAGGTGTACCGGTAGGATACGACCCAGGTTGCATACCCGGAATCCTCGAAAGGTGGTCGTTTTATGGCAAAAAAAGAGTTTTCATTTGAACTCAAAAGCAGCCTCTCCGAATTAGATAATTTATGTGAGAAACTGGAAAATTTCGGCCAAAAAATCGGGCTGTCCAAAAAATTAATATTTGAGATCAACCTGGCCTTGGACGAATTGTTCACCAACATTATCTCCTATGGATTTGGGGACGACGAGGAGCATATCATCAAGGTGACCCTTATACCCCAACAGGAAGAACTCTGCCTGTGTATCGAGGATGACGGTACCCCTTTTAATCCAATCGACTTCCAAACATCGGATGTCGCCCAATCCGTTGAAAATTGTAAAATCGGCGGATTGGGTATTCACATCATTCGAAAACTGATGGATGAGATAGGCTATCAAAGATGTGACGGTAAAAATATTCTGACGTTAAAAAAAAGTTTCTCAAATGATGAGTCTTAATATTCTCAAAAGCGAATCAAAGTTTAACCAAATTAGAAATTACACTTTCTGATGACGGGAAATACACACCAACTGGGAGGATGGTAAATGGAAATTATTGAGGAAAAACAAAGCGACATCAACATCTTTAGACTCAATGGCCGCCTGGATTCAAATACATCACAGGGATTCGAGCAAAAGATATTTCAGGCGATTACAGACGGTTCTAAACACATGGTTGTCGATTTTAAAGATCTGGACTACATCTCAAGTGCCGGATTACGCGTCATCTTAAAGGCCACGAAAGCCATTAAACGCGAAGATGGCCGGATCATGCTGTGTGCCATGCAGGATTATGTCAAGGAAGTTTTTGAAATTGCCGGCTTTGACTCCTTCCTGCCGATTGTCGCCAGCATGGATGATGCACTCAAATCATTCTAGATGCCATACCCATAAAACTGGAATAATGGAATAGTGGAATGCTGGATAATTGGAAAAAATATAATCCGTATGAAGCTCAATCTTAAATTAAAATAGACCGGTTCCGATTTCAGGCCCAATATTCCAGTATTTCAGCACTCCGACAGATTGCTTGAGAGTTGCCCATCGATACGGCGATAGTGCTGGTTTGAATTGACTTCGGCGCCTGCGAGTTAAGTATTTTGCTGCCCAGTTCATTGCAGGCCGAGGAGACCGCGTTGCCCCAGTTCCCGAATGAAACTGGTCACGGAGACTTCGGCCTCCTTGTTGTCCAGCCGATGGGTTTCGGCAAATATTTGAACGATCCGGCGTACTGATCGATGACCATCCACCAGGTCCCAGACAGCAGTTCCCATTGCATCCAATTGAAGTTTCTTGATTTGAACAACGTCGTGCGATTTCCCCAGACGCTTGGCCACTGCAGCGAGCCACGGCCGCACGGTGAGTGGATATTCCAGGAAAACATCTCCGGTTTCCAAACGTGATTCGGTAATATGAAGGCTTTTTTTCGGCCGGCAGTTAAGCGCAGCCGCGCGGGACATATGACTTTGACGGGATTTTTTCTTAAAGACTATCATAGCCGGCACAGATCCGTTTCAACAGTTGGAAATCAAGCGGGTGTTTGCTCTCGGCCCGGACTCCCAATATACGGTTTTTGTCTTCCAAATGCCACAGGCGAAACCAGAAATACGAAGGTTTCACTTTCAAACGGCATAGCATCCGACGCCATTGGCCGGCCGGAGTGATGCTCCATTCAACCGCTTTCGAATCATCAACCGCCAATAGAGGCGGTTGCCCTGCGGCAAATTCAGGAATTGTTGCGCTGAACCAGAGCAGATCGCGTCCGCCTAAGATTGCCGCTGCCGGCGCCCAACGCTGAAGATGGATGTTTTGCATGCCATCGTTAAATACGAGTTCATATTTGCCGACTTCAAATCGATGCCGCACCAGCCTTAACCCTTCAGGCGTTTTAGCCTTTATGTCAAATACTGACCAGAGAATCCGGCCGTCCTGACCGTGGTCTTGAAAAGATCTGAGGACCGCTAACAAAACCTTCTCGTATTTGGCCGAACTCTCCTCAAAGAATTGGATCAGGGTCGCATTGCGGCAGGCTTGACAAAACAGAATAGCTCCGCGGCCGCTGGCACTATCTGCCTGCCACAAAAATCCACTGGCCTCAAAGCCCGCCAGGGCCTTTTCCCAGGGTGGCGGCAAAAACCATTCAGCGATTCGGCCTTTAAGCTTTCTGGATTGCGAGGCGACGAGTCGTTTCAGGTGGGCCTTGTGGGAGAAAGCCCCTTTCACGGAGCCCCATTTCACCTCCATAACCGGCTGCGCCTCCCTTTCAAGGATTAGATGGCGCGAGTCGATCCGGCTCACCTCCCATTCGGCAGGGGCTTTAAACCGGATTCCGTTCCAGGCGACTTGTTTCCAGTTGTTGGTCAAGTTGCTAACTTCTTAAAGGCGACTATCGGCTTCATATTGATATTTTATTGTCGATGTTTCCGCGTGCGCTGATGGTTCTTAGGTTTCAGGTGTCAGGTGTCAGGAAACAGAGGTGCTAAGTCCTCGTGTGAAACTACCTGGAATGACGAATGACGATTGACGAATGTCGAATGATGGAATCGCTTCGCCTAGTCGTTTAAAATTGATAGAATACATTATTCGATGTTCGACCTGCCCGCAATGCCCTGAAACGGCTGCCAGGTTTTTGTTGGCATTAGACCTGAAACTCAATGATAATGTTAATCCAACTCGCCTTGCATGGCAGGCGGGTGTTGGACGTTCGATGTTCGATGTTCATCAGTTTCTTATTTGATCAGACTGGCCGTCTTTTTTGGCCGGCCGCCTCGCTGACACCTGAAACCTGACACCTGAAACCGCTTATCTATCGTCTGCGTATTCACCCGAATTGAGACTTCAACGAATCAACCAATCAACGAATCAACTATTTAACCGTATTCTACCGCGGCACATAAAGATCCCAGCCGGTCAATCCGGGGGTCATGAGCTTCCATGCTTGCTGACGGAGCTTTTGGCGTTGATCGAGGTCTTTTAATTCATAACAGCGCTCATCTTCTTCGATTAAACTGGTCATGGTCAGTTTGATGGCATTGCCCATTTTTTCCTCAGTGTCCATGGAGTTGTGCTGCAGGGTCATACTGATTCGGTTGCCGTTCTGGTCGACCAGGGACCATTTCCAACTGATCAGAATATGAAACGGATCCCCTCGGTACTCGTCGGGTTCGCCGTATTCTTTTTTTATCCGTTGCAAGAGCTGCTCATAAAACTTTTTGCTCGCATCCTTATATTTGAGTTTAATCCTGGCGATATGACCCGGTGCCGAACAGGTGGAATACGCAATCAAACCGCTTTTCAGGCCTTCAATCGGCTTTATCTCCACCTCTTCGATGTTTTCCATGTACCGGATCGGCAGCGCGGTTTCCATGATGACATAGTCTTTAAAATCGGCGATATTGCGGTTTAATTTGAAAACCGAAACCTGATGCGGAGCATCGCCGGCAAAACCGGTACCGGTGATCCCTAGCGAAACCAGAACCGTAATTATGAACAATATTTTTTTCATTCACCCCCCTAATTTTAAAATTGAAGATTGAAGACTGAATATTGAATATGATGAGCAGTAGTTATCTGTTTCAACCGTTGAACCCTGAACCTTCATCAATACGCCAGCCGTCCCAAGGATTTGAGAATCAGGGTAATGCCCATGGCAAACATGCCGGTCAGACCCATACCGCACGAAAAACCGGCCAGCAATACCGGGGCATACTGCCGCCACATGGCACCATAGCGTTTCATGAAAAAGAAACGGCCCAGCAAGGCCCCGACAACCTCCAATATCAGCCCATGGGGGGTGCTTTGCCCCAACCCGCGCACCATTCCGTAAATCAATAGAATCGGCAGGCCCAGCACCATCAATATGGCATAGGAAATAACGCCCAGCCCCATGCCCGCCAGCACATAAATCCAGTCCAGCGCCTGATAGAACAAAGAATTGCCCTCCAGGGTAGAAGTCTGCATCAGCAGGGAGTTTAGGGCCTGGAGGTGCCATAACTCCTGGGCATACGGATAGGCGCTGGAAGGTATGGGCGCCAGACGCCAGATAAATTGAGAAAACAGCAGGCTGGCCACCATCACCACCGGGAATACGACGATCTCAGATTTAATGATTCCGCGGATGCTGGTGCCGGTCAACTCGATTTCACGAAACTTGACCGTCGCTTCCCCGTAATTATGGATCGGAATTGGCGCATACCAGATTTCGATACCCTGATATCCAAAATACTTGGCCCCGGCAATGAAACTGGCTTCCCGTACCATCGGCAGGCTGACAAACTGGCCGGCAATGCCCTCCATACGGGCCGTGATGTACGATACCACCGGTGTGTAAATAAACCCGTATGCCAAAAAAAACATTACCGGAAAGTTGGGCACCAGCCAGATACAAAGCGAAACATAGCTGAGCGTTGAGAAAACATAGATACCAACGGCTATCCAGAAATTAAAGTCTCCCCTTCCCGGCGGCGGCCGGAAGAGGTCTTTCATGGTACCGCGCTGGCCGGCGCCGCTTTTGCCGAAGGATCGAATGACATGCCAGACACCGATCAATGCAATCGCCAGGCCCAAACCGATGCCGAAACTCAGATAAAAATCGAAATTGTTGGCAAACACGGTATCGACGGTTCCCATCCCCGGATGCCATCGATTCAGAATGCCGTGTCGGTACAGCATTGGATTGGCGATTATCGTCATAATGAGACCGATCAATCCTCCCATTACCGCCCAAAAGGGCAGCACCATTCCGATAAAAACAAGTCCCAGATCAAGCTGAATGCCGGTCGCCACAGCCGGCAGCATTTCTTCGGTATGGCCCGTCAGCTCCACCCAAGGAATGGGAATTAACCGGATCGGCTCCATCAGAAACAGGCCGGAAACCGTCGGCAGCAAAACATATATCGCACCGAAAGCGATGCCGATAACCCCGCCGATGGAAAATATGCGCCACTTCCAGCTTTTGGCCTTATCTTCGGTAGATTCAGCTAAGGCCATGGTCCCCAGGGCCGCCACCGGCGCCATCGGAAAGGGGAGTTTTTCAACATCGGAGGTAATGCGATAAAACGCATATCCCAGCCCAAACTGATCGATGCGTTGAATAATCTGGGTTCCGATCAGCAAGAGGATCGGAACCAGCCAGTCCCGATGAAGAAATGTCCGCTCCACCAAAGAGGTCGAATCCGGGGCAGGGGCCACCCAGGTGGGAATAAGTTCAGTCAACCCCAACATTCGGGCAGCATCGGACTGCACCAGATATTGGCTCCACAACAGGCCCTGAAACGGCGTTGCCAGGGCGGCACCGGCCATATAATACAGCAGAAAAATTTCCTGCTGTTTCAGCTGACTGTACGAGCGCTTGGCAAGCTCGGCAAACAGGATAATGGTCACCCAACGGGCCGCCGGTCCGATTCCGGTTCCAATAACCAGCTGCAGATACATGCTGCCGGGCATCATGAGAAAACCGATAAAAATCGCCCCCACAACCGTCTTCCAGTCGAACCCCTCCTCAAAATGATCCGGAGCCTTCAGGAGATCTCTATATTCTTGCAGTTCCTTGTCTTCGTACATAAAAATACCTGTCGTTAATCGTTATTTGTTAATCGTTATTAGTAATTGAAATGAGTCTAAAATTCATTTACCTAATAACCGATAACGAATAACCTATAACCAGTATCAGTTCGGCAGCACCAGATAACTCGAATAACTGAACAACCCATAGATGGCCCAGGAACCGGCCATCAGAAAATCGCCGATGATCAAGCCGACAAAAAAATTGCGCAGTTTTTTAAACAACCCCACCCCGCCGTAACGCATGCACAGTGCATTGCAAAGCCATCCGATGAAAAAGCTGAACCACAGGATTCGCATGGCCGAGCTGTAGGCAGTCAAATAGCCGATGGGATGTATCGGCCACCAGTAAAACCGGTGATAGCAGATCACCAAAACCAGCATCACGCAGGCACCGGCCAGGGTGAATATGGTCACCCACTTGCTGGTTTCCATCGGAGATTCGATCAGGCTGTAGATGTTGTCGTAAACCGCCACAGTTGTTCGGGTGGCCCAATCAAGCTCGAGCTCGCGCACACCGAATTTGTAGCACAGCGCCAGCATGGCCAGAAACGAAACAACGATCCCGGCAATCAATACCAGCATGATAAAGAAAAATATCCGGTGATTGTTGGTCGTCTTGTCCGTCACCTTGCGGGCATGCAGCAACGACGGCATGAGAGACTCCCGCAAATCAACAAACAGCATTTTTTGTACGACACCAGCCACAACCAGCCCGGCACCGGTAAAAAACCTGGTGCCGAAAAAGGCGATGATGCCGTCAAGGGGTGCGGCGGTTAAGGTAAAATAAGCGATACCGCCCTGGCAGATCACCCGGGTGGCCACCAGGGTAAAAATAAAAAAAGCGCCGACCACCATAAAAGAGAACAGAAACGGGATACCGAAATAGTGGCACCAAATCACAATGGCCAACCCGCCGCCGACGGCGCCCCAAAATGCCCAGTCGAGTCGAAATCCACTCCTGCTCCAAGTTTTTATCTTTCTTAAAGCCGAAGCCTTTTTGCAAAACTTCTAAAAAATGGAACCGGGCCAGCCAGGCCAGAAACACGAAAAAGACCAGATAGGCCCCGACCATCTGAGTCTCTTCGGGTCGTGCAATGGTCGGACCGAAGGTTACCCCCAGGGCCGCGGCGGGTATATTTAACCCGAAGATGTAAAGCACGCCGATGAACAGCGCTCCGGCAATATAGAAAAACCAGAAGGAAAAGGATACCTGTTTGGATGTTAAAAAGGCAAATCCAATAAAAGCCGGATAGATATAAATTTTAAGTTTATAAAATCCGGAAAATAGCCCCTGTTTCGGAAAATAATTGCCGGCCAGAATCAAGGTGGGAATCGACGGAATCGAGGGATTGTAAAAATTAAGCCCGTTGAGCAGGTGCAGACATACCGGAACCAGCATACCGGCCAGCATAAATCGATTGGTGAAAAAGCGCCCCAGTTGATGATTGTCAAGGGCCTCCTGCATCATCAACGGAACCTGGAGCAGTGGAAAATTCATCCGCTCATTGTAAAGCCCCTGTTTGCTCAAGAGGCTGACAATGCAAACCATCACGATATAGCACAGCAGCACAAATCCCGTCCAGCCGAGCAAGCGGTCCCAGCCAGGCAGCCCAGGGGATACTGTCCAGGACCTCCAGCCACCCCATCTGTCTGCCGCCGGTCAAGCCGTTATATAATTGAGTAATGGCTTCCTGACTTTGCGGATACCAGCTTTTAGGCAGAAGCGGCTGCAGCAATTCTTCCCAGCGGTTTTCGACCGAAGCGAAATGATAGGGCGCCGTAAAATTGATGAAAAATGTGCGCGCCAGGCCGGTCCAGGCGATGCCGGACAACAATACCATCAGGGACCATGAAACCAGCAGCTCTTTGCCGGTCAGCAGATTGCGACCCTTGAATATAGTACGGATGACGGCGGTGAAAATCATCAGCCACATAAAGAAATAAAACGGCGCCAACGGGAAATACCCCCCCCCAGGGGGGTGCCCTGCCGGTAAGCATTGTTAAACGGCGTAATCAGGCATATGGCAATTGCAAGCACTGAACCGAGCAGTAAGGCGCGCAAGCGGATCTTGTCGCCGGCAGCGGAATCGTCAATTTTTGGCTTCGTGTCGTCGTCCATGGAATTCAGTTGGTCTTCAGTATCCATATAGTGGTTTGCGGTTTCAGGTGTCGGGTGTCAGGTGTCAGCGTCTAAGTAAAGCATAGCTGAAAACAGATACGAACCAAGCATGACGATCAGCGACTGACTCCCAATTGCTTTTCCGCAGTGAGCAGCAGCGCTTCATATTCCGATTTCGTCGCGTCATCAAAGGAGCGCCATATCAGCAGTTGCTTGCGGATATCATGCAAAAATGCCTTGTTGATGCGATACCAGGCATTGGCTTCACCGGACTCACGATTGAGCCGAACGTGTATTTCGAAAAATCCGGCCTCAGTTGCCGCCGGTCTGAATTGCAGCGCCACCAGCTGCATAATCCCGAAGTCAAAAGGCGCCAGCCAGACCCGTGCTTCAACCTGAAGGAGCTGGTCATACTCACATTTTTTTGCGGCACCGTCATCAGAATCCCGGGTCTGGCCGGGGGAATTTTCACAGACATAACGAAACTCAATATCGGCGGTGGAAAACATGCCGTGGGAGACGTCCTGGTGTCCCTCAAAATATTCATATAAAAAGCCCCCGATACTGCGATGCTCCTTATAGGTCATCAAAAACGGCAGCGTTAATTCAAGCAAACTGCCTCTGGCCGGGGGCAGCGTCCAGGATCTGTTCACATCGGGCATCGCAATTTCACCGGCCACTTTGGAAGGATAAATTACCGATATCAAAACCACGACAATCACCAGCACCATGGCGGCGACACCGGACAGGGATGAATAATTCACCGTAATGCCGGCCCAAAGTGAGGTCTCGGCAAATAGCTTGGCGGTCGTCTGAGCCATCAGGTATCCGAATACCACGCTTAATACGCCAAAGGCCAGGGCTTCGGCAATGAAAAGAAATGACACGTGGGACGGGGCCAGTCCCACGGACGTATAGATGCCGATTTCACGCTTGCGCTCATAGACACTGCCGATCATGGTGTTTAAGACAATGAAAATCGATATAATCAGCGGAATAATGATATTGGGGACGCCGCTGTAGCTCATGGTATCACTGGCATTGTAAAGAAAAGTGCCCTCAGGCTCCCCGCTGAACAGTGACAGCCCAAATCGATCGATCAAATCCCGCGCCGTTTCCTGGGTCGATTCCTGATAAAGGGGACGAATGGCGACTCCCTTTAAATGCCCCCCGGCCGCCAACAGGAACTGATAGGGTACGATAACGGTCAAATCCCCGGGAATATGCTGATAGCGGCTCTGAAATTCGCGCACCTCATCGCCGGATTCCAAGGCTTCTTCTTCGACTTCGGTCAGTTCGGACGACATTTCCCGCGGAAAGGTTACCGGTGTTAGTGGTTCCCCGTCCAAATCGATCCGTTCATTAAATTTTTTGCCGGAAAAAATGCCGACCACCTTAAACGGCATGCCCCAGATCGTCAAGGTTCGGTTTGGCAGCCGGGACGGATCGATGTTTAATTGCTCGGCCATCCGATCGGGCAACAGCACGGCATGTCGTTCGTTGGGCAGCAACCAGCGGCCGGCCGTAAGAATTTGATCGAGTCCTGATACCTGTGGCTCATCGGCGGAAAGCCCCACCATTCCCTGTGCTTCAAAGCTACGGCCCTTAGAATAAAGGGGAATCGGGATCGAGCGCGTGCGGTCTTCATCTTCCAACCACACCCGGGGTACGACAATGGCTTTACCCCCAAAAGAATTGGCGATTCGGCCAAAGGCGTCCGGCGGCAGACTGCGCCAGTTGACGTTTTTTAACATAAATCCCTGGTAGGGTGCCTTGGCATCATATAGCACACGGGCATGCCGTCGCATGGATTTGGCGGAAGTAAAACTCATTATCGTAAATGTTAAAATAATCAGCGTGGCACAAGTCAAGGCTGTCCTCAGACGCCGGCGTCGCAGGTTGCTGACGCCCAATAGAAAAGCGGCCACAAATGCCTTCCAGCGCCCGATTTCACCGGATTGCACCAGTTGCGCCCGGGTTTGCAGCCGCGCCATTTCCTCTTCGAAGCGAAAGAAGATGATCAAGGTAACAATTAAGGAAAGGCCCATAATAAAAAATGCCAGGATAACAACCATGGGACTGTAGGCCAGCCGGAAGGCCGGATGCACATTATAAATGATCAGGATCAACAACAGCAAAATGCCGCTGAAAGCAACGATCCGCTTGTAAATATTGGAATAGGAAAACAGCAGGCGCTCCAGGCAGAAGGCAAAGGGGACAAACAGCGCAATATAAAACAGCACCCCATAGAGCACATCTTTTTGGGTTTTTTCCACGTCATCGTAAACCCGGCTGGCCAGTGCCCATGAGCGGGCCGCGGCTTCGAAATACTGGTCATACTGCTTATTGCGCAGCGAGGCTTGCGCAAGGTCCAATGACTTCTGTCCCTCCTGCTGCAGATTGCGGATGCGGGCGTTGAAAATTCCCCGTTTCTCTAAATTGGCAATGCGCGGCGTCAGCAGCCGCCACATATCCTGCGCAACTTTAAACTCGGTGTGATATAATATCGGCCATTTATCGACCAAATACCCATCACCGAGGGGATTATCTTTGGTGGCATTGAGCAAAATCATCTTTATACGCAGCACGCTATCGGAAAGCGTTATCTTCAGCGGTGTGCCGGGTTCCAAAAATATGGTCGCGATGCTGGAGGCATTCCGATAATATGAAATCCAGGTGTCGAGTCGGCTGTAGAAATAGCGCAGCGGCTCGGCTTCACGCCGGCCGTCGATGATTTGTGCTCGGTGCAGATAACGGAAGGTACGGGGCTCCATGAGATTGAACAGGGTGATCCCGCTGCAGGCAAACATAATCAAATCGGTTTCCATGTGGCGCCGGTACATTTTCACGCGATAGGAATTTTTGCCGGTCTGTTTTTTATCAATGGTCCAGACGACGGCGCCGGTGGTCTCATCAAATTTGTAGCCTTCGAAAATCACTTTGTGGTAACTGTGTTTTTTATCGGCCAGCCCCCGCAGGTGAAAATTACCCATTTGATCGACAATCTCATAATACCTGGCCGGGCCTTGATAGCAAAGCAATACGGTTCCCGGGGCCGGCTGGTCGGCAAACAGCTCACCGTGCCGCAAAAATTTGACATTGCCGTTGATTTCAGCGATTCCATTGCGGGGCAGAATCCCTTCATCAAGCCTGGGGGCTTGCGTCAGATGTTGAATTAGCCCCGCCACCACAGCGCTTTGCTGGTGGGCAAATTGAAGGTCGACGTTTTCAAAAGTGTCGTCGGGGGTGCCCCAGGCCGCGCGGGCATCGTTGACGGTAACAAAGGTTAACCCAAGATATCCGGCCAGGGCAGTCACCTCACCGCCTAACGGGGGACGATCCAGGAAATAGCTTTGCCAGGAACGGCGGCGGCTGGGCCGCAAGGTGTCCTTATACATCCCTTTGATTCCGAGGGACTTCTCAACATTCAAAGCACCCTGGTGCAAGACCTCATCGATTAGGGAATAGGCTGCGGTGCGTTTAATCCTGGGACGAAATGGATACTGCCAACCATAGTTGAATGCGCCGAAGCCGTCGCCATGGCTTGAAAGATGCAGCGAAACGGAAGCAGCCAGATCGAAAACCTTAACTTGACCGCGAAATGCCCTGGCGCTATCCAACAGATTCTGCTGATTTTCAGCATCGGCCAGAATGGCCCGCTGCCCGGCAATGGCCTGCGGGATTAGACGGGAAAGAGCCTGCTGCTCTTTGGGCAACAAATCCGTGTAGCGTCGGCTTCCAAACCAACCGCCGCAGCAGTGAACTGTCATCAACCAATTTTTTAATTTCGGTCTGGTTGGCAGCGGATTTTTCCAGCAGTCGCAGTCCCATCAAGCGACGCGATATAATGTCGGATACGGTTTTGACCTGCTCTTCGAGGGCTTCCTTAGCCAGCACGCGACTTTCTTGCTCGGCCGGATTGTCAGCGCTTGAACTTTCAAAGCTAACATTTTCCAAGGCTTTGATCGTTTTGCGGGTTTTTTTTATCAGCGCTTTTAGCTCCCGTTTCATTCGGCGTTGAATTAACGATCGCGTGGTAAAGCTCCACACCAGGTCCCGCATTCCGGCCAGTGACTGGGCATGGCCGCTGGTGGCTATCAGAATAACCGTGCGTTGTGGCGGATGATCCTTCAGGTACTGAGCCAGAAAAAGAAGCGTTGCCACACCGCAGGCTTCATCCGCCCCGGGCGACAGCCCGGCAACCCAGGCGGTGCTGTCATAAAAAGCCTCAACCATCACCGATTGTTCCTTAAGTTCAGGATCGGTGCCGGGAATGATCGCGAAGACGTTCTCGGATAGAACCTTGGCCCAGCTGCTGTCCGATAAGAGATGCACCGTTTCAGCAAGACGCCCGGCCGGCTTTGTTTCAAAGTCATGGAACAGCTCCTGAACTCGATCGAGCGGCATCCAAAAGCGCGGAAACTGAATCGGAGACAGCTCAAATTTTTCCTCAAAAAGCGCTTTGGTCGAATTTCCGCGATCCACGTAAATCAGGGCTTTGGCTCCCAGATCGGCGGCGTATAGCCAGTTTTTGCCGGAATCGAGTTCCATCAGAATGACGGATCCCTCAATAGCCTTGCCGTCTAACTCATGAAAATCACCATGGCCGACATAAATCAGCGGGGCTTTAATCCCGGGCGCAGCAATGGTCTGGGGGGTAACGGCATTTCCTCGAATCGGTCGAATGGGAATTGATAGGCCCCGGTCCGGTATCGTTAAGGTACTGTTTTTCTGCTTGATGGCCGCGACATCAAATTGGTGCGAACCGACAGTTTCGATGCCAAGGGCCTCCAATCGGTCTCTGATGTAGACGGCGGCAGCAGCATTGGCGCGGCTCCCGGTGCTGCGGTCACCTAAAGCGGATAATTTTCGAATATCCGCCGCAAAAAGATCGGCTGCTTTTGCGGAGTTTGATGCCAGGGCGTCAACGGCCAGAAAACATGCTAATATGAAAACCAGAACGTTGACCACAAGTTGTGCTCTGGATTTGCGATGCGGGATACTGAATGCGCGATGCGCGATGCGCGATGCTGGATGATAGGTGCTGGATACTCGATGCTCGATACTGGATACTTGATGCTCGATACTGGATACTCGATGCTCAATACTGGATCCTGGATACTGGTGGCTGGGTGCTTGACTCTGGATTCTTGAACCGTGTTGCGGTTTACCAGTCATTAAGTCCTGGTAATTGTTTTCGGGCACGTTGCTGCTGGAAGCTGGGATATAATAGCCAGTCGATAAACGATAGCATATCCCATAGGCTTGATGAACGCTTAGAGCATCATATTTGATATCACCAAATTGATGATGTCGGGGTGTTTTTCTATTTTTCATATATCCAACAAATTTCTTATATTGATATATTTAGGTTGGATTTATAATCCAGTATTCAGCATCAGACATCCAGCACAGCATCCAATGTCCAGCTCAAGGATCGAGGATCGAACATCCAGCATCAGGCATCCAGAATCCAGTATCGAGCATCCGTATCGAGCACCCGCACCTATACCCGTGCGCCAATTTGTCCGATCGAGATGGACAATTCTTCGCGATCTTCGATCTTGTCCACACGCCCATCCCGAATCCAAACTACCTGATCGGAAACATTGAGCATCTTGAAATCGTGGGTCGCAGAAATAACCGTCACACCGCGCTCCTGGCTCAAGCGTTTTAATAGCGCAATGATTTCCTCGCCGGTGGTCAGGTCAAGATTACCGGTGGGTTCATCGGCCAGGATGATGGCCGGGTCATTGGCCAGCGCTCGGGCAACTGCAACCCGCTGTTGCTGACCGCCGGAAAGTTCAAATGGTTTGTGGCTGAATCGGTCTCCCAGGCCGACCAGGTCCAGCAGCTGCATGCCCTTTTCAATCGCGGCATCGTTATGCATGCCGGCAAATATCATCGGGAGGGTGACATTTTCCAGGGCGGTCATAACCTGGATGATGTTAAATGTTTGAAATATATAGCCGATTTTGCGGCAGCGCAGCCAGGCCAGTTCGTAGGCATCCAGCTGAGCGATATCAACCTCATCAATGAAGACCTTGCCGGTAGTCGGTTTATCCAGGCCGCCGATCATGTTAAACAAGGTACTTTTACCGGACCCTGACGGCCCCATAATGGAAATATAATCCCCTTTGGCAATCGTCAGATCGACGCCCTTCAGGGCCTGAACATCGATTTTACCCAGCTTGAATACTTTGGTGACACCCGTAACTCGAACAACATTAGCAGTATCTGCCATGGTTTAATCCTTGTCGCTCCGCACAGCGCATGGCGCATAGCGCCTGGCGTTTGTCGATTTTAGCTGTCCGCTTTCCTTTTCCGGCTTCCGAATTCCAGTCCCTGTCCGTTTCCCTTTTTCCGACTTCCGCATTCCGACTTCCGAATTCCATTACTGCTCCACCCGCATCGCCTCCACGGGCTGCATTCGGGCAGCCACCAGCGCCGGATAAAATACACCCAGCAAACTCAGCAAACACCCCACTCCGGTGGCAATAGCAATTGAAATAATCACACTGTTCCAGGATATCGCCGTAATCGCGATGGTGCCGAACCGCACCCAACCGCTGAGCAGCGAAAAGGCGGCGCCCAATATAGCTCCGATACCGGCACCGGCCAGTCCCTGCATCCCGGCTTCGAGAAAAAAAAGGCGCAGGATAAAACGATCCAGGGCGCCCAGACACTTCATGGTGCCAATTTCCCGAAAACGCTCCGTGACCGCCATCAGCTGTGCGTTGACGATACCAACGACACATACTAGCAGGGAGAGTATGACAAGCCAGCGTTGTTTGGGACTGCTGCCGACAGAAGTGTCCCCGGGTTCAAGGTCATAGCCGGACCGCATCAGCGCGCTGCGCAACTCGGGTTCCTGTGTATCCAGCATGCCATTGGCGACGTCGGTGCTGACGCCAATGAAACTCAGAAATGAAACAGCCAGGACCAGGCTCAAGGTGGTGATCAGGGAACGGAAAAAGCGGACTTTAATGCTTTTTAAAGAGATTTCCAGAGATTTTAGAAAAGGCAGTTTGACCAGGCGCTGCACTCGCTCGGATTCAGTTTTCGATCCTGCTAGAATTGTTTTGGCGCCCATGATCAGATCCTCACTCTCACAATCCTGAAATCCGCTGAAAATTCAAGGAACGTAAAACAGTTCCCGCCCGTGCGATTAATAAAGCGAACGCTAAATTTGCTGAATCCCTGCACCCAAACCGGCGGGCGTGACTTGAATTGACGACACTGGCAATAATCCTATTCGGCAATGAACGCTTAGCAATCGTCTATCTGTAACATGTTGCCGGACAGGTGACGAATATAATCCATTAGCATATTTGAATTACCGTGTAAATGAGAATGGTTATTTCTTGCGCATCAAATAGACCCCGTCCCGAATGCTCAGCATGACCTTTTCCACCCGCATTTCCTGCCTTACTTTTTCATTAAACGCGGCGATTGCCTTGGCATTTTCGTTTGTAATTTTATTTTTAAAGATTTTGTTGCGCCAGAATACATTATCCACGAAAATGAGTCCACCAGGACCTAAAATTCGCAGGGCTTGATCAAAATAATCACCGTAAGACGGCTTATCCGCATCGATAAATACAAAGTCTTCACTGTCTGCCGGAATATTTTTGAGGGTTTGCAGCGCGGGTCCCAATTTTAAATTAATTTTGCGGCCGTAAGGGCTTTTATTGAAGTACCGCTGGGCGATATCCGCATACTCCCGGCTGTTTTCGCAGGTTGTCAGAATACCATCTTCCGGCAGCGCTTCTGCGATGACCAGGGCGGAATAACCGGTAAAGGTACCTACTTCCAGGGCGTGTTTGGTTTTGGAGGCTTTAATCAGCAGCTGCAGCAGTTTGCCCTCGACCTTGCCGATACTCCAGAAAGCGCGCCCGGTAATTTCTTCAGTTTCCGCCATAAGTTCTTCCAGCAGAAACGAAACATCGTCCGTGTGGGCATCCACATAGTCCTGAATATTATTCGCTTTGTCAGCTTCCATGATCCGTTCCTGAAAATATTAAACCGGAAATCTAATGCTACTTGCCTATTTGGAGGGGGTAGAATTAATGTAGGCAACAGAAGGATTTGTGTCAAGCGCAATAAAGAGGTTATCCCGTTCTTGACACTAAATCTATTTTTTGAAAAGGTTTGACAACCGGCTAGATCCGTAATTACATTCCGGCGGGGCACTAAATGAGCAGGCCTAAAAAATTCCTTACCAACACAATGGTGAAATTCGAACAAGGAGTTTAGAGATTCAATACTAAAAAAATTATGCCAAAAAACGATATTCAACAGACAGAGGACTTCAATCCAGCTGCTGCTGTTCCCGATCATATTCAGATCCAGACCATCACAGGCTGCAATGCCGGTTGCATTTTTTGCCCCAACGGCAAGACGAAACGCAATATCCCCAGGGGACGCCGCATGGATTGGGATCTATATCGCTCGATTGTAGATCAGGCTATCGCGCTTGGCATCCGGCGCTATTCGGTTTATCTGATGAACGAACCCATGCTGGACCGCGAACTTCCCGAACGGGTTGCGTATGTCAGCGCCCGGATTACAAAGCCGCAGTACGTTAAAGTGACCAGCCACGGCGGTTTGCTGACGGAACGTATGGCACGGGGTCTGCTCGATTCCGGTCTTAATAAACTTAAAATATCAGTTCAAAGTTTAAATCCGAAAACCTACCACGCTATCATGGGACTGGAACTGTCAAAGACCCTGAGCAACATCGACCGCTTGTTGGCGCTCAAACAACAGGGGGGGTACAAGTTGCCCCGTTTAGAAATCGTCATGGTCGATTCGATTCAGACTCATAATGAAATCCCTGCGATGAAGCGTTACTGGCAGCAGCGGGACATTAAGCTTTATATAGAGCCTGTTGAAAATCGAGCTGACCAGCAAAACATCCGGGACTCGGCCGTCGGCGCCCGAACGCTGAAGGCCTTTTCCTGGTGCCGGCGCCTGATCGAACAAATCTACATTTTATATGACGGACGTATGCTGCAATGCTGTGCCGACTGGGAGCAACGCAGCGTGATGGGGGATTTAACCCTCGAAAGTCTGGCGAACATCTGGCTGGGTGCGCGCTATTCCGATTACCGGCGCCGATTCGCCGCCGGTGACGTCAAAGGGCTGATTTGTGCCTGCTGCCGCAAGCAGAGTGGGAAAAGTTAATAGTTATCTGTTATTAGTTATTGGTTAATAGTGTATTGAAGATTCACGGCTTATTAGCTTTTGATGTTATCGATACCATAGCCCGGATCCACCTTTCCGGCAAAATATTCCCGCCACAGAACCAAATAACAAATAACCAATAACGCCTTTGTTTTCACGGCTATTGTGCGGTCAGGGTTTCGGCCAAAACATCCGGGTCATGAACATTCCCCTCGCCCAGATAAACCTCATAGACCCTGATCGGTCGTGAAAATCCTTTCACCTCAATGGTTGCATGGGGCAATGTTTGGATCTGGTGGTTTACCAGGGCCCAGGTAGAATGGCTGATCAGAATTCCTCCCGGCTTGCAGGCTGTTTCCAGGCGGGAGGCCAGGTTGACCTGCATGCCCATGGCGCTGTATTCACTTCTTTGCCGGGAACCGAAGCTGCCGACCGTGGCCATGCCGGTATTGATGCCGCATCGTATCTGCAATGGCTGTTCAATCCCCTCATTAAACCATTTTTGCTGAAGTTGACCCATTTTTTGCTGCATCTCGATCGCCATGCGCACACAGCGCAGGGCGTGATCCCTGGTATTGGTCCGGTCGGGCGCACCGAAAAAAATAAACAGCGCATCACCGGTGATGTTGGCCAGGGTACCTTCGTAAGCGTGGATAATGTCATTCATGCAGGCGAAATATTCGTTTAAAAGACGGCCCATATCTTCGGGCTCCATGGCATCCGTCGTGCGGGTAAAATCTTTAATGTCGGAAAAAAGCATGGTCAACTTTTGGCGCCGGTGATCCTGAACCGGCTCGACCTCCCCGGCCAGGATCTTGCTTGCCAGTTGAGACGGCACATATCTTGATAGAAATTGGTGGGCCTTCTCGATGATTTTTTTTTGCTTCTGCAAATCTTGGGTCCTGAGTTCGATTGTCCTTTCCTGTCCCAGGCGATAGTTGTTGACTTCTGCAATCCGGTATTCAAGTTCTTCAATAATTTCGCGTGCGATGCGCAAGCGTATCAAATCGATGTAGCGGGAGTAAAAGGGCTTGGCTTTCCACTTGATATGGCATTCACAAAAATCACCGCCTTCAAATTGACAAATTTTTTCTTCAACGGTAGCCGGATTGCCGGTCAGTTTCCCGAGACCTTCATAAACGCCTTTGTTCATGTCGCAAAAATGCTTGTCTATACCGGGTGCTTCATCCCAGTAAATTCTTACCACCGCCAAACCGGTTTTATTTTCCACGACCTCAATGGAACGGTTGCGGTTGAATTTGGCATTCTCTTGGGGGAGTCGATTGATAATGGTACGAACGCCGGCCATGCGCATTAAAAATACCTGGGATCCAACAGCGGTCTTGAATATATTGCGGCCGGCTTTGTATATGGCGTCCGGGTCTTTGGTTATGGCAATCGTATTCCGATATACTTTGCTAAGCAGGTCATTTGATACCCAGTTGCCGGCGTTGAGCAGGTATTCCCGGGTAACCGGGATGAGCTTGCCGGTTTCCTCATCGGTAGCCAGAAATTGTTTATTCCCGCAAATATCGTCAAAAAGCCTTGGGTAAGGCACCCCGGATAAAACGCATTGAATATAGTGTTCGCAGGTTAGAATGTTAATGCAACTGGCATCCTTGCGCATCGGTTTGTTGGTTTTCAAAGAAATCTCACGCATAAGCCCCCTCCATCAATCGCAGCCAGGCAGGTCTCGTTCAAAAGAAATAAGAAACGCTTAATATTTTCAAATTTAATCGAGTGTAAAAAGTAAAGGGGGGGGGGCAGGACAATATCCAGAACATATAGAGATAAAGCAAGCGCCGAGTCAAACGGGAAGACTTCGGAATATCCCGGATGGTTGAAAATCACGGTCGCCGGTCCAAATTAAAACAGACTGATATCAGGGGGAATATTGCAGTTTGAATAAATCGGGTGAACGGAAAATCGCCAATATACTCATTTTATCGCTTCATTAGTAGTTCAAGCAAGTAAATACAGGGTATTACAACACTGCCACCCTTGAAACGGTTATGATTAAAGGGATCTTCAAAAGCAGGATTTGTTCAAAAAATTTGCGCAAGCGAGTGGTTTGAACATATGACTTACCCAACCCCTTTCTTTGCGAGGCTATTTTGTTAGGCGCTTAGCGACATCATATCGACCATTTATGGACCAACAGTGAATCGATCCCAATTACCTGGATTCAAACACTGAAGTTATGCCTTTTTGTCCATTATTCCATGATTCCAACATTCCAGCATTCGATATAGCCGGCATAAAACCAGGGCCGTTAAAAGCTGCATGACTTCAATATATTATAGAAATTCCGAGGCGTTTACTGTGTTTTGGAAGATCGATCGAGGTATTCGATACGCTCGAGGATCTGGCGCGCCGCATTATTATGGGGATCCAGGCGCAATACCTCGTTCACATGATGCCTGGCCCGGTCGAACTCGCCTTGCGCTGCCAGAATAGTACTCAATCGCAAATGCGCATTCGTATAGCGCGGATTTAACCGCAATGCCTCGGTATAGTGCAGTTCCGCCTCTTTTAATTTCATTTGCTGCAAC
This sequence comes from uncultured delta proteobacterium, assembly GCA_963710795.1. Taxonomy (GTDB): domain Bacteria; phylum Desulfobacterota; class Desulfobacteria; order Desulfobacterales; family JAFDCJ01; genus JAFDCJ01. Next base: position 464,870 of record CAVQBT010000018.1, on the reverse strand, counting down.
AATACGCCGGCCAGGTTGGCATGCGCTTTGGCTGAGTTCGGATCCAGGCGCAGCGCTTCGGAAAAATGATGCTGCGCTTTGTCGAATTGTTTCTGAATCGCATAGGCAACGCCTAAGTTAGTATGGGCCTGGGCATAGCCGGGGTTCAGGCGCAAGGCTTCGCTATAATGCTGCATGGCCTCATCAAATTCACCCCGGCGGGCCAACACATTGGCTAAGTTGTTGTGCGCCTCGGCAAATCCGGGTTCGATGCGCAGCGCTTGCCGATGGTGTTCGATGGCCTCATCAAACCGCCCCTGCTTGGCCAGGGCGACTCCCAGGTTGGTATGCGCGCGCGCATAGGTGGGCACGATCCGCAGGGCTTCATGATAGTGCTGGATCGCCTCTTCGGACTTGCCTTGACGCTCCAGCGCATTGCCGAGGTTCAGATGTGTTATGGCCGACTCGGGTTCAAGGCGCAGGGCCGCGTTGAAATGATTGATTGCTTCAACATCCTGCCCCTGTTCAGCCAGAGCAAAACCCAGGTTATTGTGGGCCAGAAAGCTATGGGCGTTGACCTGCAGCGCGTGTTCAAAAAATGTGACCGTATCACGCCAGTGCGGAATCTGAACGGCACTGCGCAGCAGGAAAAGTCCCAATACGATGGCGCCGCAGATGGCGGCCAGCTTTTTTCCAGGCCGGGTCAATCCCCAGGCCAGGGCCAGCGCCGGGCCCAGCAGCGCCAGGTAAAGATAACGATCGGCAACCGTTGAATAGCGCTGAAAGCCAAAGGAGATCAGCCCCAATACCGGCAGCAGGCCGATCACGAACACCCCGGCCGCCGTCACAAGCCAGGCCAGATTCTGACGTTTGAACCACAGCCATCCGGCCAGCGCATACGGCACCAAACCGGTCAGAAACAACCAGCCGTGTTCAAGCACAATTTGGGGCGACCGGCCGTAATCCGGGCCGAGTCGCAGCGGAAAAACCAGCTTGGCGAGGTAAAATAAGACCGCATCACCGGCAATTAGCGGACGCGCCCACAGCGGCGGCTCAAAAACAAGAACGGTACCGGGCTGCACCCAGCGCGTCAGAAGGCCCCAAGCCAACGCAATGATGACCCATAGCGACAAACCGGCTATTTGATCACGCCAGGAGCAGCGCCAGCCCCATGCGGCCAGCAGCCAGACGATCAGCGGCAGAACCACGGCGGTCGGCTTGGCTAAAAGCGCCAGGACGAATACCGCGGTAGCCACCCCGTAATGCAGCCGGGTGTGCGACGGCCGGCCGGCCGGCTGCATTTTTTCATCGACATGCCGCAGATAATGCCAAATGGCCACCAGCGACAACAGCCCGAACAGCACATCCTTAAAGCCTGCGACCCAGGCCACGGGCTCAACCTGAACGGGGTGGATGGCAAACAGCAGGGCGCCGCCGCAGGCCGCCCATTCCAACGGCAATGAATTGGCGTTAAGATCCGTCGCGCCCACCCTCAATCTTCTGCGGCGCAGGATCAGGACTAAGATACGCCAGACCATCAGAACGCTCAGCAGGTGCAACAACAGGTTCAGGCTGTGAAAGAGCCGGGGGTCGGGCACCACCGCCTCGCTGGGATTCGCTGTCAGCAGGGACGGCGCCCAGGCTGCCAAGGCATAGAGCGTGTATGTCAGCGGCGTATACAGCCCCTCATAGGGATAACGCCAGAAATGCATCAGGTTGTCCCATGATCGCGCCTGAAGATACGGATTTTGATAGACATCGACCGAGTCGTCATATGCCAGAAACTGGTGGCCGACCACGGGCCAGAAAACAGCCAGCGTAATTAAAACCAGGGGTATGATGGGCAGAATTTTCCTCCCCCACCCGGCGCCGCGCTGGGCGGGTGTCTGAGCGGAATTCCTCGTCTGCCGGAAGTCTTCAGTCATAATCGATTAACCTTTTTTTGCCCATCGACTCAGGAAGTCGGCGGAATTTGCCGCACCATTCGTATCGATCGGCGGTGTTTTGGTAATTTTTTTAGAATCGAGCATTTGGATAATATAATCGCGCAAGCGGCCGGTGCGAACATCCTCCTCATTGAATATCTGCATTGGCAGTAAATTTTTGATTTTGGCGACCCGCAGGGGTTGCTCCCGCTGGCGTGAGTAGGGGCAAACCAGGGCCGGAACCCGGGTAGCGAGCAAATTCATGCAGGTATTGTATCCGGCCAGGCTTATCGAAAGGTCGGCCGCATACAGATAATCCAAAAAGCGCCGGGTGTAGCGTTGAATCCGAATGCCGGGTGCCGCGCGCGCGGCCAATTTATCAAACTCATTTTGCGCCATGAAAGGACCGCTAAAAACTTCGAGCCTAAAATTCAGGCGATCACGAAGCTTTTCACAAACATCCAGGACGCCGGTTAAAAGCGGGTAACCGGAACGCCCCCCCCGGCACTGGCGACAATCAGCTTTTGTTCGGCAGAAATGTTTAAATCCTGCCGCAGGATTCTACCGCCGGCGGGATCGGCCTGCTGGGTGATAAAGCCCGTATACACAATCGGAATGTTAATATCGTCAACTCGGCTAAACGTTTCATCCAATCTGAGCAGGTTCTCATCGGAGTGAATCAGCAGGGCATCGAAGTCCCGGTTTAATTTTTGCAGTACCCGATCCTCGTAGGCAACCGGATCTTTTTTTTCCACCAGAATATCGCGCAGGCTACAGACGATTTTAACGGGTCCGAATTTACCGCGCCGGATATCCCCGAGCAAGGGCTCGAGTTCAAAACCAAATATGGACCGCCCAAAAGGATATAGCTCAACGATCAATAGATCCGGTTGTTTTTGTTCGAACAGATCATATAGAACCGCTTGGCGCTCCCGCTTGATCTGCGCAACCGATATAGCGGGGTCACCGGGTATCAGCGTGGTAAACATCTCATCCATATACAGCGCGGGCAGACGGACAAAATCAACATGGTCCGGCAAATTCAGCGCCACTTCCTGTCCGCCGGCCACCAGCGTCACATCATGGTCCGACAGCGCCCGGGCGAACTCCAGGCTGCGAATCAGGTGTCCCATACCCCAGACGTATTGACAATAAATTATGATATTCAAATTAATCCGCCCCGAAAAATAGCCGTTTCAGAATTGCAAACTGATTTTAAATAACTCAACGATATAGATAGGACCAAAATCAGGCGGCTTAATTATTTTAGGCTGCGCATATTTTTTCTGTTTTTTTTTATTCATTTCAGATAGCCGAGAGCTGGTCAAAAATCGTTACTACGGCACTGTATATAACCGAAAATTTACATCTTTTAAACATACCCAGCGTTTCGCAGGTTTGGCCCGCCGGGTTCGAATGAACCCTGAAACGCACGGGGTAAACTCGCAACTCATTGCATCGCGGCGTATCGGTAGAGGTCTTTAAAATGAACCAGGTTAATTTTTTTGTGCCTGACCAAAATCCCAAGCAGTATATTCAGAAAATCAAAGGCGGCTTGATTCATTCTCTGATGATGGATCATAACGCCGCACCGTCCGGATGCAATGGCCTGCTGCAGTTCATCAAATAGATTATTCCATCCGGCCGCCGGTGTCTTCTCCTTGCGGGTGTGCAAGTCGACATTGACATCGAAACTCGCTAATCCTTTTGGAGCCGGCGGACGGCTGTCCCGGCTGCGTGAGACCGCAGCATATCCTAAGTTTTTTAGCACTTCCAGCGTTTTCTGATCGCAACGATTCCAAGGCGGGGTAAACACCGGATAAAAATCGTTGTCCAACAGATTCTCCAGACGATGCCGGCCCAATTTAATATCATGCGCAAGATCGTCCCGCGCGCGCCGGGGGCCGAATTCCAGCTTTTTGCCTTGGACCGCGTGGTTGACATGCCGCCAGCCGTGCTGATGCCAGCACCAGGAGGAAGCCGTATTTTTGGCAACCCGCCTGAGTGCCAGCCAGCGCAGCCGCGTCAACCAGGCAGGCACAACCGCCAGACATAGCGGCACGCGATACTGCGAAAATATTCCCAAAAGGCGTGTCAAGTTGCTTCCGGGAACAGCAATATCATCGGCCCGAAAAAAAATGGTTGCATTGCCGCTGTCTGATTGTCGCTCGCAGCCGGCTGCCACACAGCGTTCGGTTCTTTTGACTATATCTGAAGGGAGGCGACACCAAATTGTAGCCAGGTCATTTTGCATTTATTTATTATAAGCGTAATTAAGAAGAAATATTAATACCCCCCAGATCCCAAGCCATTGCCATTTATGAATTGGCCCAAGGTGCAAAGAAAAAATGCTATGAAAATTGTTCATTTTTTTCTGAACATTATCGGGCGTGGTGAAACCGTCTCCGATCATGGGTGTCAGATGTCAGTTTTCAGGCCTGCACTCGCGCTCTCACCACTGACACCTGCTTGCCATTGTCCAATCCAGCGCGCCGTATTGACAGCCCCGTTCAAATCATAGTTGCCGGGCAAGCAGTGGCCTGATGCCAACATCCGGTCCATCAGGCCGGCCAGGCGCTCGGGCCGAAGATCCTCATCTTCGATCACCTTCAAAATTCCTGCTTTAGCCAGGCGTCCGGCCCGCAGCCGCTGCTCACGATTCTGGGGAAAGGGCCACACGAGGGCCGGCACCCCGGTGGCCAGAATGTTCATGGTCGTATTGTAGCCTCCCATGCTGACGGAAAGATCGGCCGCTGCCAGATGGGATAAAAAATCAGGGGTAAACTGCTCGATTTGGACATTCTGGCCGCCCATTTTTTTTAAGACGGAAAATTCGCCGCGTTCCATAAAAGGCCCGCTAAACAGCTTTAAATGGCATGGTTTTTTGGCTGCCAATTGCTTAAATGCCTGAATCACGGCTTTCAAAAGCGGTGCGCCCACATTGCCGCCCCCCGCGCTGGCAATGATCAATAACTCATCGGCTCCGATTTGCAATTGCCGTCGAATCTTTTGGGCAGCATCCGGCTGCGGTTTGGGGGCGATGTAGCCGGTGTAGACCACGGGAATTTTAATTTTATCGAATTGGTCAAAAGTTTCATCCAGTTGGGCCAGGATCGGATCAGCATGGACCAGCACGGCATCAAAATAGCCGTTGAGGGTTTTGACCACCCGCGATTCGTGTTTGAACTGATCTTCCTTTTCGACGAGAATGTCCCGTACACTGCAAACAACACCGCAGGCCGGCAGCCTTTGATCGTCCAGCGCATGCAGAACCGGATCGAGCTCAAAACGAAAGGCCTTGCGGCCGAACGGATAGAGTTCGGCTAAAAAAATATCCGGTTTTTCTCTTTCAAAAAGTGCGAACAGGCGCTTTTGCCGATCCGCTTTAACATGCTCCAGCGTGCTATTTTGCCGGGAACTGAAAAGCCCCTTGAATTCCTGATTCATCTGCAAGTCGGGCAGGCGGACTTCCCGCACATGCGCCGGCAAACCGGTATCGACTTGCGGACCGCCGGTGACCAGGATGACTTCGTGATCGGAAAGCGCCCGGCATATTTCGCGGCTGCGAAATAGATGGCCGATTCCCAGGACATGCTGGCAGTATTGGATTATCTTCATGTTATTCGGTCCAGGGTTCAGCCTGCGAAAAGTTTGCCGGCCGTGAGCTCAGGCCTGAAAGATTCAGCCGAGCGGCGAATCGAACCGCAGAATTTTTCATTTTTTATTTTCGATCGAATTTATTGTCAACCTTTTGTTGATATTTGTCTGTGTCTGTGTCATCCGTTAATTTTATGATTATCGTTCTTTTGACCACTCGCGGGATATCATGAATTGAACAGCGCTCGGATCAAAATAAAAAAAATAAAACTTAAACAGCTTGCCGAATTTGCCCGCAGCTGCCTGCGCGATCCTGCTTTTGCGGAGGTTGCCCCCATTTCAATTCTGCGGGCAAAATCCCAGTCCAAAAATCCGCAGGCTGAACCGGATGACTTGGCCTTGCTGGTGGCACTGCATGCGGACCGCTGTGTCGGCTATCATGGTCTGCTGCCGGGATTGATCAAAAACGAAGACAGCGTTTCAAAAATCTATTGGCTGGTGACGTTTTATCTGGCGGCCGCGTTCAGGGGCCAAGGCTATGGCAAGCGACTGGTCACTGAAATTCAAAATACAAAGGTCGATCTGGTTACGACCGGAATTACCGCGGCAGCGGCCGGGGTCTACCGCAGCGAGGGTTTCCGGCAGCTCGGCGAATTACCCTATTATCAGCTGCGCCCGGAAAACAGCGCGGTGTTAACCAGCGCACTTCAAAATTTACAATCCATCGCCAAACAGTTTACCGCGAAACCGGTAAATCAGTTGGCCCAAAAATCAGCAATACCCGCGGCCCGGCGGGAGTCAATTATCGCATTTCAACGTGACCTCCAAACGATCAATTGGATGATCGGCAACCCATGGGTAATATCCAGGCAGGCCGCCCGGCCCGACGTTAATCAGTATTATTTCTCACGGGTTCGCGACCGGTTTGAATTTGTCGCCCTGGAGATATTCGCCGCGGATGGAATCGCCCGCAAAGGGTACCTGGTCTTATCCATCTCCCGCAATAAGAACCGAACAACAATCAAGATGCTGGATTACTATTTTCACGATTCAAACGATCTGTTGATTGCCGCCTATTTAGCGCTAAAATATGCCAAAGAATATCGAGCCGATCGATTGGAATTTCCCGCTGGCCTGGAAAATTTTTGGCCAAGCCAAACCGGCTTAACCCAGCGGGTCAAGACAAAGAAGCGCCGGTATCTTTACTACCCCCGGAGCAACAGCAGTCCTCTGGCAGGGCTGGCGGACAAAATACAGCTTGACTATTGCGATAGTGATACGGCCTTTACCTGAGCCGGACAAGCCGGTACTGAAAAATTAAGATTGAAGATTGAAGATTTTTGGATTTCGCTTCGCTCAGTCTATTAAAAATGGTTGCTGAGGGCGGTGCTTGTCGCGTTTTCCAGCGCCGAAAATTTAAGTAATCCAGTCCGCTGTGCTCGCCACGCGGTTCTCGTTCCTTAGTTCTGCTAAGGCTTCAGTTGCTGCGAAATTTGCGCCGGCAGCAGGTCCCGATTGTAAGAGAACAGGAAACGATCATCAGCCCTCAAAAGCAGCTTCGCTGCCGGCAGTTGCGAAAGCAATTGAATCACCGGAATATTTTTTTCGGTCTGCATCAATAGAATCAATGAAACATTATATTTGTTGAGGTATCGGAAAAATTTCAGCGGATCGTCGCGACTGGCAAAATATTCCTGGGCCAACTCGCTGCCATAAATATCGATACGGGAATCCATTACCGGCCGAATCTTGGGGCTTAAATGGTGGAGCAGATAGGCGCCATCAGCATAATCGTTGAAAATTATGCCCTCGTAATCCTGGTCTACTAAAAAATTAACGGTTTTATAGGGAAGACGTCCGCCAAACCCCCAGCCGAGCCTGCGATGGGTGGTTTTGTCATAGGGAAAGCCGTAGATGATGGTCGACGCCAGGATAAGTAAAATCAGCGCCGCCTCGATCAAGGGATGCCGTTTCAACAGCAGCGGCTTGGCCTGGACGTCGGCCACCGCCAGCCAGGCGCGGACCGTGAGGGGAAAGCCGATAATGCCGATGAACGAAACGAAACGAATGGCCTGGATGGTTGTCACCGTGGCCAGCAGGGCCAAGACCGCATCCAGCAGCGGCCGCCGCTTGATATTCAGGATCAGCCCCAACCACATCAACATGAAAATGGCAAGCATCACATCGAAGCCATAGGCGCGGTACATATACTTAGCCGCTAACGGGCTGCCCCATTCATAGACAAACTGTTTCATATAGTCGCTGGCCAGGCTCATGGTCAGCGAAAATTCCAGCAAACGCGCACCATGCGGATTGATGAGGCTGGCGGCCAGGCAGGCGGCCGTCAGGGCCGCAAGCTTTGCCACATCGGACCAGGCATAGCTTTCGCCGTTTGACCAGGCGGGAAACAAGGCGAGCAGGGCCGCGGTCCCGGTCATCATCGCGTCCAATACCAGCGCAATCATGTACCCGCCATGCAGGTTGGCCCACAGCACCTGCAGCGGGACGAGGATGATCAGGTAAATCAGCCGGCGCTCCCGGCGCCAGCGCTCCAGGCAAAAGATCCAAATGCATAAAAACAGCAGGGTAAAAACATGCGGCCGCACAAACACCCGTTCGAGAATAATGTAGGCCGCGAGTGCCAGCAGGGGCGCTGTCAGAATAAAGCGGCGCGCCCGCTTTTGCAGACTGAACCAGAGCAAGAGCAGCATGGCCAGCATCATCGAGGCACGAAACACGGAAAGCGCCTGGCCGCCGCCGAGCCGGTAGATAGATCGGAAAATAAGCGCACTGAGCCATTCATGGGCTAAGTGCGGCCGGCCGGCGGCAACGGCCGAATACTGGTCAACCCGCGGAATCTCACCGCTGGCGACGATGTCATCGGCTACCCGCAGATGCATCCAAACATCGGCATTCTGAACCGGTCGGAAAGCCGCAATAGTCCCCCAGACGAATAATAACAGCACCGGCAGATACATCAGATATTTTCCGGCGCCAGGTGCAAGCCGGTTTTGCGGCGGCCGCTGATCGGCGGCAAACCGAGCGGGCAGCAGCAGGAGAATCACCAGCCAGGCCACGAATAAGTTGCGAATCAGCAGCAGTACCCCGGGCAACAGCTGCAATTCTATGAGATTCGGATAAAAGAAAAAAAACATCACGACACTGATCAGATTAACGAGAAACAGATGCCAGCCGATGCGGCTGATTTGCGGTCTGCGATCATGGGCTAAAAGAGCCGCCAGCGGGCACACCCACAAGAGGTATTGGGGCAAGAAAATCTTTGAAGTCACCAGCAGCGCCAGACTCGTGGCCAGCAGCCCCTGGATCAACCAGGCGCTGCGTGTCGGCCCGTCGCATTGACGCTGTATCATTCGGGCCAGGTAAATGGTCAGGATCATAAACACAATTATCGAAAGGATCCCGCAGACAGCGGCCGCCTGGCTGCCGAGCGCCCCGCCCAGGTGAATGGCCCGGTGCGTAAACTCGGTGGAGATCTCGAACCCGAATATTTTCGCGCCCGCCATAAGCAGACTGGCCGCCGTGCTGTCGAGCTGGGTGCCGCGCTCGAAATGGTATTGCACAATATACCCCAAGGGCCGGCCGCATAGGATCACAAAGGGCAGGTACAGCACGCCCAGACTGCCGGCTAAAACCGCTGCACGCGTCGACAGGGCCCGCACAAAATCGCTGATTTTCGACACCCGTTTGTCACCGGCGGTTTCATCGCGACTGACGAACCCCATACCACCACAGCAGCGGGATCCAGATGACAACGGCCAGGTTGAGCCAGAGGCCGGCCGCCAGCAGTATGTCAACCACAAGTTTTTTTTTGCGCAAGGCAAAATAGATCAGGGCCGCCAGCAACAGACCGCTGACCAAATCGTAGTGTTGAACCAGCAGACGCCCGAAAACCGCCGTAAACAGGATATACGTGAGACAAAGCAGGGTGGATTCAGAGCGCCGCGCCATATCGGGTTTAACAGCACCGCCCCGGACCAGCGCCGGAAACCGCCAGAGGACCAGCAGGATACCCAGGTCCACCAGGAGCATAACAGCGGCAAAAATATAGCCGTATACGATCGGTGCTGCACTAAAAATCCGCGGCAGGACAAACAGCAGCAGTGCGCCGGGGGGATATTCAACGCTAAAGTCCGCATAGGGGAGGTAGCCGTCCAGCCAGTCACCGGCCAATTTCAAATAGTTCTCGATCGAGTAATTTGGGCTCAAGCCCCAAATTGCGTAACCTCTTACCGCCAACCAGACCGCCGCCACAATCCAAACCCGATAGGCGGCAAAAAATTTAACCGCCGATTCGCTAAACAGCGAATTTGTCGAATGCGCAGGCTGTAATTCCGCTTTCTGATTTTCACTCATGGGCGTTTTCTGCTTTCGAAAATTTCATCAAAAGGTCATTGCGGATCAAGTAAACTGTCAATATCCACCCGGCTGCAAACATCTTTATTGTCTCCCGACCTGGCAGCGAAAAATTTATTGAACCCGAAAGATTTGAGAATCGAAATTAATTTTTCATTGTGCTCGTTAAAGGGGAAGCAATACAATTCAGGTGTCAACCCCAGGTTATGCGCCACCCATTTTAAACAGAGTTCGGTGTCATATTTGATATAATCTTCCCATTCCGCAGAGGATCTGCGATTTAGCGAACCATTCTGAAAATGAAACCCCTGAAAAGCGACTTTAGACCGGATGCTCAAGTCCCGCCTGCCAATCTCGGCGGAATTTTGAAGCCGCTCCAGTTTCCATTTGCTGAGGGGTTTTCGCCTGCGCGGATGGCTGCGGGTCAATATGACGTCATGCCAATGGCTGTGGACCCCGATCTGCACGTTAGCTTTAGCAGAAAGTACCTGAATCTCTTCGGTTGTCATGCAGTGATCGAACTGCTGTTCGATAAAGCTGCGGTACATATATTTTTTCGGTTTCAAATAAGGAAGATATTCACCGGTGAACATGCTTCGCGCCTGACCGGGCCGGATAAAGGAAGTGGCAATAAAGTAAGTTAACTTCTCAGGGTGATCATTAAACAGCGGATAATAATAGTACTGGGAAAAAAGCCCGTCATCAAATGTCAGCCGGTATTGATCCAGATTCAAATCAAAGTATTCTTTGCGTATGTCGTGAATCATCAGGTATTGCATAGGGGTTCCAGGTTCTGGGTTCAAGGTTCAAGGTTCAGCGCGGCATCTGGCCGCGAGTGTCCAGTTTAATCGAATAGAAATTTTTTAAAAAGAGAATACCGAATATCGAAGGAATGAATTCTGCCCACTCATTCTACTTTATAAAAATGACTGAGCGCAGCGATTCCTCCCTTCGACATTCGATATTCGATATTCTGCGGATCGCTTTTAATGAATTCATATAAGTGTTCAGAGTCCCGAACTTTTGATAGGTGCATTTAATTTATTTTTCAACCCCTAACCTTGAACCAGGAACCTTTCAACCTATGAACCAAGTTTCAGCGCATTTATTTCCTCTATCTGCAGCCCGCTGGGGTCGTAAACTATCCGGTGAAGCTGATAGGATTTAAGGATCGCGGGCTCTCCAGGCAAAAACTTGCGGCCAGCTAGATGGTAGACCAGACTCTTAACGATTCCTTCGTGGGTTACCACCAGTATATCTTGGCCGGGATAGTGTTCGGCAGCTTCCTGCAAGGCTGCTTGGCTTCGCTTCAATACGCTGAGGCGCGATTCACCGCCGGGCGGACAAAAATCCCAACCGGCATTTAGTTGTTGGTCAAGCACCTGCCGCGCTTCGGCAGTGATCTGGCGGACCGTCTGTGCCTCCCATTGGCCCCAATCCTGCTCTTTGAGCCGGGGGTCGATGGTCAGTGGAATTTTCAAAGCGGCATTGACGATCTCAGCGGTTGCCAGCGCCCGGCCGGCATCGCTGGCCAGCATTCGGTCCCACGCAAACTGTGATAAAATCCGCCCCCAGATTGAGGCTTGTTTTTTCCCGTCAACGGTCAAGGGAGAGTCGCTGTGCCCCTGGATTTTCTTTTCCTGATTCCAGACCGTCTGCGCGTGGCGAATCAGACCGAAGCGGGTTTTGTGATATTGATCATGCATATTGGGAACTCAACGCTACGGAGGATCCGGATCACGAAATAATCTTCCCATTCCACAAATCATACAAAAATTTTCGCCATGGCATGATGCGGACTTTTCCGACTAGACGTTCTTTTTTCTCATTGCAAACGACGAGGGCCTTGCGGGGGGCATAAGTTTCTATAAAGGTGTTGAGCGGTCGTAAGTCCTTGTTTTCGATGCCGCCAGAGCCTTTAACTTCAATAGCAATCTCCCCCCCTCCCAGTATAAAATCAACTTCAAGGCCGGATTTTGTCCTCCAAAAATTAATTTCATAGTCGATCTCATTGTAGGAATTGTGGGCTGATAACTCCATGAGGATGAAATGCTCGAAAGCTTTTCCGAAATCTACACCCCGTTCCTGTCCAACCTGTCGCTTCGTTATGGCACCGGCCACGCCCACATCGAATAAGTAGAACTTCGCTGATCTGCTGATAACCTGTCGGTTTTGCCGCCGTTTAAATGGCTCGATAAAATTGCCCAGCAATGTGTCCTTTAGGATTTGGTAATATTCTTTAACGGTTTTTGAATCAACCCCGCACTCACGGGCAATATTGGAAAAATTTGTAAGTTCACCGTGCGAGAACCCCATGGCATCAAAAAATCTGGAAAAAGCGGGGATATTCCGTGTCAAACCTTCATCAAAGACTTCTTCCTTCAGGTAGTCTTGCGTATAAGCCCTTAGCGATTTCTTATACGTATCTTGAAAATAGTGGACTGGTATCAATCCCCGATTCAAAGCCTTCAATAAATCCAGCTGGCCTAACTCTGCCGTAACAAAAGGAAATAATTCGTAACGCCATGCCCGACCGCCCAGCAAATTCGCTTTACCTCTTTTTAACTTACGAGCGCTGGAGCCGCACATTATAAAGCGCAACCCCTTATTCTCTATCAGCCAGTGCACCTCGTCCAGGAGTTGGGGGACTTTTTGAATTTCATCTAATATAATCGGAGAAATTATTTCGTTTTCATCTTTTGCGAGTAGCTGTTCCCGCAATAAAGATGGCTTCTTGGAAAATTCTAGAAATAAATCAGTTTTAAGAAAATCATATACAAGGCTGTCGGGAAATTTGGAATTTAAATAGGTCGATTTTCCGGTCTTTCTCGGACCCCACAAAAATGCCGATTGGCGAAGGGGTAGATCAATATTCAGAATTCTGGATTGAATCTTCATTTTGGGATATACCTCCGAAAAAGCTAAACTAATTCGGAGTTTATTCCGAATTGGTAAAGCAGTCAAGCAAAAACTAACATCGACTTTTTACAATTGTGCTTAGCGATCGTTCAAGCTCCTGGTAATTTTTATTTAAATCATGATATTGACGCACATAGGATTTGGCGGCAGACCCCATCTGCTCTCGCAAATTTTATCGACCAGCAGGCGCCTGATGGCATCCACAAACGGCTCCAGGGCATACATCGGCACCAGCAGTCCGGTTTTGCCATCGGCAACCGCTTCCGGCACCCCGGCATTGTTAAAGGCCACCACCGGCAACCCGCAGGATTGAGCTTCCAGAAAAACCATACCCAATGATTCTCTGATCCCCGGAAAAACAAATACATCGGCGGCACTGTAAAAGCGATACATATCCTGACGCGCTATTTTCCCCAAAAATATCACCCGGTCAGGTACATGCTCCTGGGCCCTTCGTTGAAGTTTGCCTTTTTCTCGGCCATCCCCGGCGATGACCAGTCGAAAAATCTGCCCCTGCCGATAAAGCTCGCCGCAGGCCCGAATCAGCCAGGTGAGCCCTTCGGTTTTAACGTCCGGTCTGAACATGGCAGCTGAGAAAATCACCGGCTCATGGCCGACCTTCCATTGATCGCGCAGTTTTTCCCGGGCACGCGCATCAAAATCAAATTCTCCCGGGACGATGCCCGGCGCCACATAGGTAACCCGGTTGGCAGGCAAAAGGCGCTTGAGATTTAGCAAATCTACGGATTTGTTGGTGAAAACGTGGTCGGCTCGGCAAAGGCTATGTTTGTTGAGGTAAAACCCCGGTTTGGCTGTCCACTGGCGTCGGCGTTTGGTGGAGTAAATGCCCTGAAATATAACATACGGAATATTCAATTTTCCGGCGACCGTTGGTCCCAGCAAATCGGGTGCTTTATAATAGCTGTGATAGGTAAACCATAGATCAACCGGTGTGTCGATGAACGACCGGACTACCCGCTGTCTCTCCCAAAACAATTTATGCCACAACCAGGGTTTCCAGTAAATCCAGCGGCAGCGCAAATTACTGGCCGGATAAACCGTATGACCCCGCTGCACCAAAAAATCGAATATCCCGGTGGCCGTCACCAGGTCACCGGAAGGATTCGCATGATTCAAAGGCTTAAAAGGCGTGTAAAAGCAAATTCTCATCCTGGCATTCAATGTAAATTAAATGTGAAAATCACAAGCACCAAATACCAAATTTCAAATAAATTCCAATGACCAAATACAAATTTCCAAACAAGCAATATCGCTGCTGTCGAGCAGGAATAGGACGCTGCTGACCGGCTGGTGCTTTCAAAGCAATGAGATTCTATGGTAGAATGTTTGGGTCATTGGATTTTGGAATTTGAGATTTGTTTGTAATTTGGTGCTTGAGATTTGGAATTTCTGGCTCATTATAGTATCTGAAATGCGGCGCTGCGGATACCGGAGGCTATAACCCTTCATCATGGTAAATCGCAGCCAGTTCCCGGATCAGCCGCCGGTTGTCAAATTTCCGCACCACGCGTTGTTGGCCGGCCGCAATGACCCGCTTTCTCAACGCTTCATCGGTCAGCAGGCGCAGCATGCTCTGTGCCAGTTTATCCGGCCGGCCGGGAGGCACCAGCAGGCCGGTGCTTTCATTATCCACCAGCTCCGGTATGCCCGAAAGGTTGGTCGCAATCACCGGCAGTCCCATGGCCATGCTTTCCATCAACACGTTCGGGATGCCGTCCCGGTCACCATCGGGAGCCACTTCACAACCCAGCACAAAAAGATCGGCATGTTTATAGTGCTCTAAAACCACCTGGTGGGGCTGGGTTCCCAGCAGTTCGGTCACGGATTTTAGGTTCAGGTCCTTGATAAGAGAAATAATTTTTTCACGGTCTTCACCCCCACCGATATGCGTGTGGCGCAAGGAAATTCCCTGGTCCAATAGAATTCGCAGCGCTTTATAAATCGTGGGCAAACCTTTTTTGGCGGTTAGACGGGCAATGGTCAGGATCCGATAGGGCGGGACCGGCATTGGGGGTGTTACATTTTTCGCGGCGAAAAGCCGGATATCGATTCCATGATAATTGCGATGAATCGGGGTTGTGAGCCCATCGCAAAGTTCTCGAAGATACTTTTTATTGTACTCGGTGCAGGTGACCACAAACCGGGCCAGCCCGATTTTTTCGCGAATTTGCCTGGGATCCGAGGTATAGATATCTTTGGCGTGGGCCGTAAAACTAAACGGTATACCGCTCAAGCGACTGGTGAACATGGCAACCGAGGTCGGGGAGTGGGCAAAATGAGCATGCAGATGGGTTACCCGGTGTTCAGGCAACAGGCGCTGCACCAGATAACCGGCTTGCAGCAGATGCTTGAGGGTGGCAGATTTTCGGGTTCTTAAAAACCTGCGATAGGCAGTCTTCAGCGCGGCGCCATAAATACCGGGGTTTTTGGCAGCCAGACGCAGATTATGATACAGCAGCCGCGGCAGCGGTTTAACTAAGGTTTCAGGCAGATAGTCGACCGCCGCCCGGATTTTTTTGACGCTGGCGTGGCTGAATTTTTCCCGCGGCTGGCGCATGGAAAACAGGTGAATCGCAAAGCCGCGTTTTTCGAGCAGGCGAATTTCATTGGAGATGAAGGTTTCGGAAATACGGGGGTAACCTTTCAGGATCATCCCCAGAACCGGGCGTTCGGCTGGGCTCATAACTTGTTGGACCTGAATTCACGCAGGCGCTGTTGCATGGTTTCGATGCCGGTCAAGCGGAACCGGGAAATGGCGCTGTGGTAGGGTTCTGAATTTTGCAGCAGAGCGATCAGCTTTTCGTATAAAAGCACCGGAGAAAAATCATCCCAGGGGATGTAATCGACCAGATTTTGTCGCTTAAAAGCCCGGGCCCGAATAATTTGCTCCTGACGGGGTGTTTCCCGCGGGATGACGAGACTGAGGGTTCCCTGGCCCAGGATTTCACACAGGGTGTTGTAGCCCCCCATGCTGACGACGATATCGGCTGCCGCAAAGATTTTCTCCATTTGACGATAAAAATGGTAGGTCCGCAGACCCAACTTGCGGGCGCGCTTAAAAACATCCCGCCTTTCCTGCTTGGGCATAAATGGACCGGTGATCAGGACACTCTTAAACGGCAGGCTGCTGCGATAAGTTTCAAGGGCCGTCAGATAAGTATCCATGACCCGGTAGCCGTCCCCGCCGCCGCCGGTGGTAACCACCACCAGTCGTTCGCCTTTTTTTAGACCAATTTCTTTTTTTATGTGGCGCACGGCATCTTTGCCGGGGATTTTGCGGGGAATGTACCCCGTAAAATGCATTTTCCGGCTAATGGCTTCTGAAATTTCATACTCCTTGATCGGGTCATAAAAATCCTGAATTCCATAAATCCAGATTTCACTGTAGAGCTGTTCGAGGTGCTGGTAGACACGTTTTTCCTGCCAGTCTCTTTTCACGGACTCGGCATCATCCATAATATCCCGCAGCCCGAGAATAGACCGCGTGTCGGGCCGGCAGCGCCGCAGCCACTGCAAGGTCGGCAGCACTTCTTTTTTCAATCCCAGGGGTTCTTTGTCCACGATAAACAGGTGGGGCTGAAAGGTTTTGGCGGTGGCGGTGATGATGTTTTTTCGAATATCCAGGGCATGCCGCGCATTAATTTTAATGGAAAGCGGCAGGTATTCATCGTTGGTTTTTTTGATCATCCCCGGAATCCGGACAAAGTCTATTTGTTCCGGAAAGGAAAATCGACCGGCGATGGGCGAGCCCGTCAGAATCAATATATTGATGCGCGGTCCCAGTAAATGGGAAGCGATCGCCATGGTCCTGCGAATGTGCCCCAGGCCATAAGTGTCGTGCGAATACATCAATATGTTATAGATCGAGTTGCGGGCCATTCTCTTTACCGATCGATCCTGGCAATAGAAGCAGACATCGTTATTTTTTGGTATTGTGGTGTTCTCAGCGTCCTGTGAGCTCTGCGGCGAATTTCTACCGCATCTCCTATATCACAACAATCGATTCGCATCAAACATTCCTGCAAAATTATCCTCAAATTCTTTGCTTTAAGGAAGATTTTTGTTATATAAGAGGGTTGTTTTTGAAAGACAGGGCTGGAATGTTGGAATATCGTAGATCGGGGTTAGGAATACCATAAATGAAAATTGAAACCCAGCGTTTCATCGATCACTATGCCGGAACATTGCTTTGCAGAATATTTTCTATGTATTATCGGCTATTTAAAAAAGATCCCGCCGCCGCTGAAACCCAAAAGATACTCATCATTCTGTTATCCGAAATGGGGGCCCTGGTCCTGGCCCATCCCATGTTTCAACGGTTGCAGGAAAAATATCCCCGAGCCGGGCTGTATGTGATGCTATTTGAAAAAAATCGGGAGGTTGTGGAATTATTAGGCGTCGTTCCCCCGGAAAACATAATACCGATTAAAGACAGCTCCATGCTGACTTTTATCAAAGACACCCTGGGCGGGCTGTCCAGAATGCGAAAACTAAAATTTGACACGGTCATCGACTGCGAGCTATTTTCAAGGATCAGCAGTATTCTGGCCTTTCTCAGCGGCGCCGCAGTGCGGGTCGGATTTCATCCCCACACCCAGGAGGGTCTGTACCGCGGTAATTTTATGACTCGCCCCGTCCCCTATAATCCCTACCACCATATTTCCCGGCAATTTCTGACCCTGGTCGAAGCCATCGATTCGGTCACCCATCCCCGGGCCAAACATAAGGTGCCGGATCAAAAATTGGAGATTCCCGCGATCACGGTTGGATCGCAGGAAATTGAAGATGCCAGGCAGACACTGGCGGCAAAGGCGCCGGAATTTGAAGGCAAAAAGATCGTACTCATCTATCCCGGCGGTGGACTGCTGCCCATCCGCGCCTGGCCCCTCGAAAATTACTGCATCCTGACTGAAGAGTTGCTGATCCGGGGATATGCCGTGGGGATCATCGGCCTGGCCCAGGACAAGGAAATCGCGCGCGTGATCTTGTCTCACACCCGCAGCCGGAGTTGTGTGGATTTAACCGGCTATACCAAAACCATCCGGGAGTTGATGGTGATATTTCATTTTTCCTCCCTGTTGATCACCAATGACGGCGGGCCGGGACATTTCGCCGCCCTGACCCCCATTCCGGCAATTATTTTTTACGGTCCGGAGACACCGGTACTGTATGGCCCCCTGGGTGAAAATGCCCGCAATATTTTCCTGGATTTTTCATGCTCGCCCTGCGTCACGGCCTACAATCACCGCAATTCCCCCTGTGACGGGGATAATCTGTGTTTGAAAAAAATAAGTCCGGATGAGGTAATCACCAAAGCTTTAGAGATCTTGGAAGGCTAGATAAATTTTGCTGAGTGGATGAGGTCCGGCGTTTGTTGTGAATTGTGAGTTGCTTGTTGTCTTATACAGGAAAAATGCAATCAAACACCAAAAAAAACTTGCAGACAACATATAGAACGTTCTTCTGGATCTTTCTAACCCTTATCACGGCCTTTCGCCTGCTTCTGGCCGGTAAATTCGGACTGGGAGTGGATGAATCCCACTATTTATTATATTCCCGCCATCTGGCCTGGGGATATTTCGATCACCCCCCCATGGTCGCGTTTCTGGCGGCGTTGACATCCCTTTTGGGAGACAGCGTGTTTCTGGTGCGGCTGGGGCCAATTATTTGTTCAGTTATCAGCCTGATCCTGCTGCGATACCTTGCGCTGGCGCTTTACCGGGATGAGCGGGTGGGGTTCTGGGCGACCGTACTATTGCAATTGATGCCCTACCAGCATCTTTTGCTGGTGGGTTTGCTGCCGGATGCCACCTTGAATATATTCTGGTGTGGGACCCTGCTGGCGCTGTGGCACGCCCTGAAATCCGAAAAATGGCCGATGTGGATCCTGACAGGGGTTTTATTCGGCGGCGCGCTGCTGAGCAAATACCACGCGGTATTGCTGGCTTTATGCCTGCTGGGCTATTTGATCACTTCAACCCCTCATCGTTTCTGGCTGAAAAAGGCCCAGCCCTATGTCGCGGTACTGATCGGCCTGATCGTATTTTTGCCCAATATTCTCTGGAATGCCCGGCATGGCTGGATTTCCTATTCGTATCAATTGGGCCAGGGGTCCGGTGACGGCCTTGACCCCGGCAAATTTCTGACAGCCGTCGGCGGACAGCTCGGGGCCTGGTCACCGATAATTTTTGGGCTTCTGTTCGCTGTTTTTATCGTCATTATCCGTCAACCGAAAATCAGCGAAGCCGATCGCTTTGCGGTCTGGACCAGCATCCCGATTTTCGTTTTTTTCTGCTTAACGGGCCTGACGAGCAAGATATTGCCGCACTGGACCTCGGTGGGATGGTGGACCGGATCCATCGCGGTTACGAAGGTAATTTTACTAAAAATCCCACCGTTGAAGCCGGCCGCAAAACGCTGGCGTCGCTGGTCCGCAGCGGCCGCGGTAACCGGATTTGTGATGACTTTTTTGCTTTATGTAGTGCTTTTTCTGCCGGTCGTCCGCCCGGTCTACAACTGGGCCCGCGATGTTTCCCTGAGCCTGAATCAAAAGTTTCCAGCCGTAAAACCGCTTGACCCTTTCGAAACCGGGTTTGACATCAGCAATGAGCTTTTCGGTTGGCCTGAAATTGCGCGGCAGGTGGAAACCATTCGGTCGCAGATGCCGCATCCGGCAACCACCTTTGTTTTCGGCCATCGCTTCTATTCAACCAGTCAACTTTCCGTCTATCTGCAACCCACCACCACCACCGCGGTGCTGTACCACACCGATAACCAGTACCGGCTTTGGTTTGCAGCTGAGAAACACGTCGGCTGGGACGCCTTGTTTATTGTCGACCAAGACCGTCATCAAGAGCGGGCCGAGCGCTACCGCCCGCTTTTCAGCAATATGGACCCGCATCCGGTCGAAATCAGGATTCTTCGCAACAGCCGCTTGGCTCGGGTAATAGAGGTTTACAGATATTTCGGATTTAAGGGTAAATATGATGAGTAATTAGCCCGCCCTGAAAAATAGCACACCCAGGGTTGTTGATGGTTTTTCGAAAAACGTTAGGGAGATAGACGGCAATGGAGAAACAAACAAGAATAAGGTTGTCCCCCCGCAACACGGTTACCTGGCTGAGCGCGATCACCATTTTTTTGGTCGTCGCGCATTTAATCACAATCGGAATGCCGTATCTCATGGGCGGATTTGAACACGCACTCGTACGTGTACTTTTTAATCTTTTTTTTCTTGACGGTGAAGGCAATCTGCCGGCGATATTTTCAACCTGGCTGATTCTGATAAACGCCATGCTTTTTCTGATAGTGTGGCAGGCCGCCGGTCTGGCCGGTGAATCCCGCAAGATTTGGCTGGTTCTTTCAATAGTATTCGGATTTCTGGCCCTTGACGAATCCATTTCGATCCACGAGCGGTTGATCGATCCCCTGCGACTGGCGCTGAACGCGACCGGGGCCTTCTATTATGCCTGGATTATTCCCTACGGCATCGGTGTCGTGTTGTTGGCGATAGTTGCGATTCCCGTCTTCTGGCGGATGCCAAAAAGAATCCGATTTTACTTTGGCCTATCGGCCGCCATCTATCTTTCTGCCGTAATCGGGCTGGAAATGATCAGTGGCAAGTACCTGGTAATGATGAATGAGAATAAAGATATTGTGTGGATATTGATGGTAACATTGGAAGAATCATTGGAAATGGTGGGATTGATAATTCTGGTATATGCCCTGTTATTGTTACTCCGCAATAAGTACAATGGATTTATGATTTTTATGTCCGGCTCCGACGATGCGGCTCCGCAGGCTGCCAAAAAATGAACCTGTGGCCGTATGAGACTCGGTATTCGCTATTGGCTTTTTCCTGAATCCTTAACCCCGCTCCGGTTCATCATCTTTTCGGCCTTTGCCAGATTGTTTTTGGCCATCGCGTTGTGGGGATCGAGTTGCAGGACTTTTTGCCACTCTGAAACGGCAGAATTCAAATTTCCCTGCATGGCGTAGGCCATCCCAAGATTATAATGGGCCATCGAAGTTTCAGGGTCCAGCTCAATTACTTTAACATAGTGTTCAATCGCCAGATCCCACAAACGCTGCCGGAGATAAATGGTGGCGAGATTGTAATGGGCCTTTACGGATTTGGGATTTAGCGTGACGGATCGCTTAAAATAATCCAGGGCTTTGGTCAAATCGCCTTTTTTGTAATAAACGAGCCCCAGGTTGTAATAGCCCTTATGGTCACGGGGATTAAGCTGAATCGCTATTTCAAATTGCTCGGCCGCTTCCGCCAACATCCCCCGGTTCAGATAAGCCATTCCCAGCCCGCCGCGCGCAACCAGACTGCTTGGTGAACGTTGAACGGTTTTTGACCACAGCGCATAATTGTTCTGCCAAACGGAATTGCGGGTGATTGTTGCGGCCGAATATAGACTGACAATGACGATGATCGGTATCAGGGTTGCCGCATTCACCGCCAAGGGTTTGTCAAAGCATCTTTTGGCTGCCGCATGGACGGCGACAGCAAGCACCAGACAAAACCCGATGATCGGCAGATAAAGGTAGCGTTCGGCCAAGGGATGATATATTTCGACCAGATTATAGACCGGTGCCAGGGTTATCAAAAACCACCAGATGCCGAAAGAGATCGCTTTCGAATAACGATAAATTACAAAAGCGCCGCCAGCCAGCACCAGAACGGCCGCCACGCCGACTAGGTTCCATATTTCAAAAAAGCCGGCCGGATGCGAATAGACGTAATCCGCGTTTAAATTGCCGGGGTACAGGGTCAGTTTGATGAAACTGAATATATGGTCCGGCAGGTAAATGATCCGCTCAAACAGGTTGCCGGCAGAAGCTTTCAGAGACTCCCGCGGATTATATAAAACGAAAAACCGGATACCCAAATAAATCAGGCTCACCATCATAAAGCCGACATAAAAATATTTTCTTTCCCGAACAATGTTCAGCCGGTGTTTGATCTTCGGGGCCGGCCGGTCGACATCTCTCAGCACCAGATCGTACAGCAGAACGATGGCCGGCAGCGTAATGGCCATTTCCTTGGACAACAATCCGAGAATGTAAAAAAACAAAGTTAGAGAATAGCCCCTGATATTGGCGATGAATTCCCCGGATTTTATTCGGATATAAAATATCAAGGCCAGCATGAAAAAAAAGGCCGCCAGCAGATCATCATTAAAATCGATACAATTCACCGCTTCGGAAAGCACCGGATGACAGGCAAACAGCATGGCGGCAATCAAGGCCCTCAACCGCTGGTGCAGGATTAAATTCGCCAGCCAGTAAACCAGAATCGCATTGAGCGTATGTAAGATAAGGCTTGCCAGATGATAATAAAATGGATTTAATTCCGCGATGGCATAGACTAAAAAATAGGACAAGGTGGCAACCGGCCGGTAGCTCGCCTCGAGGCCGGCGAATTTATAATAAGACGGGTTGAACAGGGAGGCTAATAGCCGGCCCGGCTGGCTGATATATTTATTTTCGACGATTGCGCCATAATCATCATATACAAACCCATTGGACAAAGAATTATAATAAACAATCAGACAAAGAAGCGCCAGCAAAGCCACCGGAAGCAAATGGCGCGTTGCAGTCGCAGTCGTTTCGCTAGCTGGTGCTTGCGGGGGACCGGCCTTTTCCCTTGATTTTTTCTGATTCTTGCTGGCTTTCAATTTCACATCAATATGTCTTGCACCGTGGCTATTGAGAAATGGTCTTGATAAATTTAACAGGAAAAGGGATTCGGGTAAAGCGATAATACCAGCGGTGTTGAGAATCATCCCCGCCCGGACGGCACCTTAAATTGCGGCAGATGCATTGGGATTCAATTTATCGGAACGTTATCTCGCTAAACGCTCTAACCGCGCAATAAAAACCCATGCGCCCAAGATACCGATTGCCATACCGGCCGCCACATCCGATGGATAGTGCGAACTGATAAACACCCTGGAGATGGCAATCAGGAAGGCATATATCAGCGGCAAATAGCGGCCGGCGGAATATTTTGAATTTTTGAGCAGGTAAAACAGAAATACACCGGAGACAAAGGCGTCGGCCGAGTGGCCCGAGGGAAACGAGTTGTGGCGAAACGCGAAGGAAAAAAAAGTGAATTCAGGATCGTGTCCAGGTCGGGCACGCCCCACAATTATCTTTATAATTCGAACCAGTGCAAATGCAAATATGAGTTGAGTTTGGATATATGCGACAACCAGCCGGATCAGCTTCCTGTTTTTTTTTATCAGCGCATAAGCAAAAATAAAAATAAAGGCCGCATAAAATATAAACAGCCCGTAGTTGGTAATGAAATCGGTAATGCTATAGTACGGCTCCCGGGATACGAGATTGCTGGCGGCAAGCCAGATCCGGCTGTCGAAAAAAAAGAGCACGCTAATTGACAGTACAACAATGGGAATGAATATCAAATTTTGCTTTTTCAATATGCTTTTTTTGCAGGTCGGACTAATTATGGGTTTTTACATGTTGATATGCAATAATGAGTCGATCTGTGGTCAGGAGTGTCATATTGCTCTGCCGCGCTGAAGCGACGATAATCTGATCTGCTGGATAAATTAAGACCATATTATGCAATTCACAAACTTTAAACAAGGATAATTTTTAGTTTAAGCTTCAACACCATGACAATGGTGATAATGGGCTAAAATTATTCGAAGTTTCAAAGATTAAACGGGCTATTGAAATAGTCTTGACTAAACCGCGTCAATCATACATTATTTCCGATAAATCCGGCGGCGACAGAACCGGGTCAGGATTAACCCAATTTTCAAGAGGCTTTCATATGCAATTCGAACCGGTCATCGGGCTTGAGGTACACGCCCAGCTAAAAACCAAAACCAAAATTTTCTGCGCCTGTTCAACGTCTTTCGGCGCGCCGCCCAACACCCACACCTGCCCGGTCTGCCTGGGGATGCCGGGGGTGCTGCCGGTGCTCAATAAAAAGGTGGTGGATTATACCCTGCGCATGGCGCTGGCCACGAATTGCACCGTTGCCCGGGAAAGCCGTTTTGCACGCAAAAACTATTTCTATCCCGACCTGCCCAAAGGATATCAGATTTCCCAGTACGAATTGCCCATCGCCGAGCATGGATTCATCGATATCGAGATTAACGGCGGCCTGCAGCGCATCGGAATTACGCGCATCCACATGGAGGAAGATGCCGGCAAACTGAGTCATGATCCCGACCGACCGGTCAGCATGGTGGATTTTAACCGCACCGGCGTTCCGCTGATGGAAATCGTCAGCGAACCGGATATTCGCTCGGCTGAAGCAGCCGGGGCCTACCTCAGGCAGCTCAGATCGGTCGTACGCTATCTGGGGATCTGCGACGGCAACCTGGAAGAGGGCAGTTTCAGATGCGATGCCAATGTCTCGATCCGGCCTAAGAGCGAAAAAAAGTTAGGCACCCGCACCGAGCTTAAAAATTTAAATTCATTTAAACATGTGGAAAAAGCGCTGTTGTATGAAATCAGCCGCCAGAAAGAAACCCTGCTGGACGGCGGACAAATTTTCCAGGAAACCCGGCTCTGGGATCCGGCTAACAATAAAACAACCTCCATGCGCGGCAAAGAGGAAGCGCATGACTATCGCTATTTTCCCGATCCGGATTTGCTGCCCCTGGTAATTGACAGCGATTGGGTCCAACGCATCGAAGAAAGCCTGCCGGAGCTTCCCGACCAGAAGAAAAAACGGTTCATGGCGCAATTCGACCTGCCTTCTTACGATGCCGGATTATTAACATCCGACCGCGATTTGGCGGATTACTTTGAGGCTTGCGTTGACCGGTTCCCGCAACCGAAACCGGTCAGCAACTGGATGATGGGGTCTTTGCTGGGGCTGTTAAAGGCCCGGGACCAATCCATTGCCGAATCGCCGGTATCACCGGAAAATCTTGCCCGGCTTCTGGCGCTGATCGACAAGGGTGTGATCAGCGGCAAGATTGCCAAGACCGTGTTCGACGACATGGCCCAAACGGGCAAACCGGCTGAACAAATCGTTGAAGAAAAAGGCCTGGTTCAAATAACCGATATGGCTGCCATTGATGATGTGGTTGCCGACATAATTTCAAACAATCCCAAAGAAGTTGAAGCCTACAAAAACGGCAAAACCAAATTGCTGGCATTTTTCGTCGGCCAGGTGATGAAAGAAACCGGAGGTAAAGCCAACCCGAAGCTGGTCAATGAGATGTTGAAAAACAAACTGGATGCTTGATAAAAGGCTTCTTTATCTGTAAATTAAACCAGAACAGGATAGGCAAAATTGAGGGACGAAACCCACCTCAGAATACTGCGGTAACGGTTTATTTTCCCAATAGAAAATGAATTTGAAAAAAGGAGACGTCAATTGAACCCGATTGAAAAAGCCTTTGAAATTAATGATATTCCCGAATTACATGATCGAATCATCGCTGGAACTGCATTGAAAGCAGGCGTTAGACTTATCACGGATCATATAACAGGGCCGAAACCCAACAAACGAGGCGCTCTCGGCATATCGACCCAAAAAAAGGAAAAGCCAATTAAGGAAAAGTTTAATGGATTTAATGATTAACATAGCGAAAATAAAAAAAAGTTGCAGATATTCAGCAACAGTAAACAGAAACCAGATAGGAGACAAAAAAATTGAAGGATACCATTTTGTGAGAAAACCAACTCATCCAACCAGGCTGCTTATTCAAAGTCTGATCATTATCGTCATCATTTCCTTCAATTTTTTTGCGGCCTTTGCCGCCACTCCTAAACGCATCGCCCTGCTGCCGTTTAAAATCAATTCCGCCCAGGATCTATCTTTTCTAAAAGATGGCATCTTTGACATGCTGACCTCGCGTCTGTCAAAAGAGGGCCAGGTGGAGGTCTTCAGCCGGGAGCAGGTTGCGGGGGCGGTTCAATCCGAGGCGCCATCCGGTAAGATAAATGAAGCCACGGCTCGCCGGATCGGCAGTCGCCTGAAGGCCGATTTCGTTCTCTTTGGCAGTGTAACGGTCCTGGGAGAAAATGTCAGCATCGATGCCAAGATGGTGGATATTTCCGGCAGCAAACCGACCATGACCTTTTTCGATCAGAGCCAGGATCTGGGTGCCGTCATTACCAAGATCAATTTGATTGCAGCCGATATCAACGACAAAATGTTCGGCCGGTCCCAGGTCTCTGCCGCCGCGAAAACACCGGCCGTCGCCGCAGCTGCTCCGGCGGTCAAACCGCCGCCGGCCGAGAAATCCGACGTGCACGCCCATCCGGAAAAGCTGCTGCAGGAGGATGGGTTTATCAGCGAAAGCCAAACCGGAGGGGGCGCAACCCAGGGTATCATGCGGGGCGCAACCCAGGAAACCCAGGCGCGATTCTGGAGAAGTGCCAGTTTCAGGCACCTGATAAACGGCGTTGCTTTAGGGGATGTAGACGGCGACGGTAAGATTGAAACCCTGACGATCACGCCCCATGATTTGCTTATTTATCGCTCTGAAGGAGGCGCATTTCGCAAGATAGCCGAGATTAAAGAAAGCAACAACAAAAACCTGCTTGGCGTCGATGCGGCTGACATCAACGCCAACGGCTATGCTGAAATCTTTGTCACCAGCTTGAATGCCAACCTGGACGTGGTGAATTCATTTATCATTGAATATGACGGCAATAAGTATAACAAAATTTTCGACAACAGCCGCTACTATTACCGGGTGGCCGATACGCCCAGCCGCGGCAAAATTTTGCTGGGTCAACAGCCCAGGACCGGTAAACCATCGGCGGGTGCAATTTATGAACTGCGCTGGCAAAATCATGAATACGTCCCCGCCGATCCCATCAGCACGCCGCGCAATACAAATCTGATCGGCTTAACCGTCGGCGATGTCTTAAACAACGGCCAGGAAACAGCGCTGGCCTACAAAGAAGGCGATCACATCCAGGTATTGGATTCATCCGGCAAAAGCCTCTATGACGACAGCGAAAGCTTTGGCGGCAGTATGCTGTATGCCTCTCTCCCGTTGGACTATCGCGGCCAGGTTCAAAACAAGTGGTATTATCCCCTGCGCCTGGTGGTGTGGCACAACACGGCCAAAAAAGAAAGTGAAGTCATTGCCGTTCAAAATCACGATGTGACCAGCAATACCTTGCAGCAATTCAGATATTTTACCAAGACCCATATCGCCGGCTTTACCTGGGACGGTGTCGGGCTGGGACCCAGCTGGACCACCCGCCAACTCTCCGGATACATCCAGGACTTTAACGTAGGGGATTTTGACAATGACGGGCAGGACGAACTGATTGCCGCTTTGGTCATTAAAGAGGGACGGGTGGCCTTTATCGGTGAAGCCAAAAGCAGCATTATCGCGTATGAGCTGACCAGCCCGCAGCAACCGGAACCCTGATTAGTTGAAAAAATGACGGACTCTTGTTTCCGGCCGGCTCAATCTGCAGTTGGCTGCAGCATTTCCGGGACCAATAGTTTAGGATCATAGGAATCAAGTTTATCTTTTTGACATTATGCAACGAAGACACGCGTTCACCCCGAACATTTTTAGAATTGGCAAGGGCCGCAGCATTCCCGTGACCTATTTGTTTTATGTCTTGTATACATTCGCCACGGTCTTACTTTTTCTTTATCATCAACAATTGTTTTTCGATGCCTGGGCTGATGAAAATATTAACCTCTATGTGGCCCGTGCAGTCGCGGATGGGTTAACGCTTTACGGCGATATTCCCAGTGCGCGCCCCCCGATGGCTATTTTCCCAGTGGCGATTCTTATCAAAATGGGGCTCAGCCCGCTAGCGGCCGGCAGGACCATAGTTTTTCTGGCTATTGTCGTCACCGGCATCGTGTTGTGGTTTCTGGGAAAAAAGATCTGGGGAGAATGGGCCGGACTGACCGCGTCGCTGCTGTTTATTCTAGGGCCGGCCGTAGCCTATCGAACCACGTTTACGGGGATTGAACTCGTTTCTTTGTGGTGTTTGCTCACGGTAGGGTTTATTTTGCTGAGAAAGCCCTGGTGGTCGGGCCTTTTTGCAGCCATGGCAATCGCGACAGGACAACACAGTGCCATATTGGTGGGGGCGGCCTTTGTTTTATCGATTTTGCTTTTGGGCAAACGATTCTATCGGTTTGTTTTTCCGTTTTTGGGGGTCTCAGCTTTCATATTCATTTTCGTTTATTTAATCGGCGGCCATGACTTCTTCCAGTATCTGGTGAAGCGGCATCTTTATCATGTGTCTGATTCTATTGAGGTTGCTAAAGGAAATTTAAGCTGGGGAATGAAGATCTGGCTTCGCGAGAATCTTTATCTTTTGCTTTTAATCCTTTTTTCATTGGGGCGGGAAATATGGGGAAGACGCTTTAGCGGAACACGCGAATTTCTCGATTATGTTGTGAAGTGGCCCCTGCTGAACTATCTCCGTGATCCGGCCTGGGTGATTTTAATTTTGGCCCTGGGGCATCTTTTGGTGGTTTTTACGATGAAGGGCGCAGTTACGTTTTATGTCTATCCGGTGATACCGTTGTTAGCTTTAGTCGCAGGTCGGGGGGCCGTTCACTTGAGCCAATGGCGGCCTTCTGTAGAAACCGAAAAAAACAAAAAAAAAGTAAACAAACGCAGCCGCCAAAAGCCGGTTAAAACAAAAAACACACTGCCTCTGGGCGTGGGATTGATGTGGGGCTGCATTATAATATTTTCTCTAATCGGATTCAAAAGTGCCAGTATGCTTTATGGCCAAGGATCCTTTATCCGGTATTCTTTTTGGCCCCATTTTCGCCTATTGACACAGAGACAATATATGAGGCCTCTCGTGGCGTCCCAAATATCCGAGGATATCGGGCCAAAAACCGATCGCAATACTCGGGAGACAATTTTTGGCGATGCCATCATTGCGAGTTTAGTTGGCTTGAAAACCGGTCGCCGGCTGGCCGCTAATCTGGCAGATATAGATCCCGTTTGGTTTCAACTCGGAATTCTCTCGCGGGAAGACATCGTGAAAAAAATTGAAAAAGATTTTGTGACTTATGCAATTATCGGAAATTGGCATAATGCAACCGATATCTATTTTAAAAATTACATGATCAAATGTTACGAACCGCCCAAGGAATTTCCGCAGCTTCCAAATAGCAAAATCCCGCCCCTCTTTGTGTTTCGCCATCGGGATAACAGGCCTTGTCTTCCTTAAATGAGTTAAATGCCTGAGACCTGCAACGACCGGCTCATGGTGAAATCTGCTGCTTGAGTTCCGGGGGCAGCAATTTGGGGTTGTAGGAGAACAAGTAGCGTCTATCGGTTTCCAGAAGCAAATTCGTTGCGGGAATATAGTTAAGATATTGATTAATCTGGAGATTTTGCTGCGTTTTTCTCAAAAGAATTAATGAAACCTTGTATTTGTTGAGGTATTGGAAAAATTTTAGCGGATTTTCCCGACTGGATGAATACTCCAGGTATAGCTGCCGGCCATAGACATCAATCCGGGAATCCATTACCGGGCGCACCTTAGGGTATAAATGATAGATGAGAAATGCGCCGTCCCCATAGTCATTGAAAATGGTGCCTTCGAAACCCTGCGCTGAAATAAACTCGGTTTCCTGGTATGGCATGTGCCCGCCCAACCCCCAACCGACCTGGCGATGTTTGGTTTCTCCGTATGGGAAGCCGTAAATTAAGGTAGACGCCAGCAGAAGTCCGAATAGCGCCGCCTCGATCAGCGGACGGCGTTTGACGGAAAACCGGGTAAATTGCCTGTCGGCCATAGTCCGCCAGGCACGGACCGCGACGGGAAAGCCTAACATCCCGATAAACGAAAGGAAACGAACGGCCTGCAGCGCCATCACCGTGGCCAGCAAGGCGATCATGGCATCCAAAAACGGTCGCCGCTTGACGGTTAAACCCAACCCCACCCAAATCAACAGGAACATGCCAAGCGCCGCCTCGCGGCCGTAAGAATTCGCATATTTCGCGCCCAGCGGGCTGGCCCACTCAAAAACAACCTGCTTGATATAATCGCTGGCCAGACCGATGTTCAGCGAAAATTCCAGCAGCCGGGAGCCATTGGGATTGATCAGGCTGACGGCCAGGCAGGCAACCGTCAAGCCGGCAAAGGTCCCCACATCAGACCAGGCATAGTGTTCGTCCTTTGACCAGGCGGGGCGCAGGACGAGAATGGCCGTGGTCCCGGTCATCAGCGCGCCCAACACCGGTGCAAAAATGTATCCGCCATGCAGGTTGGCCCAAAGGACCTGCAGCGGAACGAGCATGATCAGGTAACCCGACCGGCGTTCGCGCCGCCAGTGCTCAAGGGCAAAAACCCAGACACATAGAAAAAGATGGGTAAAAAGATGCGGTCGCACAAACACGCGGATCAAAATGGTGTAGGCCGCCAGCGCCAGCAGGGGCGCGGCCAGCATAAAACTGCGGTCCTTTTGCGCCAGGCTGTACCAGAGCAAGAGCAGCATGGCCAGCATGACCGCTGCCCGCAAAACCGTCAGCGCCTCGCCGCCGCCGAGTTTGAAGATGCCCAGAAATACCAGGCCGCTGAGCCACTCGTGGGCTAAGTATGGCCGTCCGAATGCAACCGCCGAATACTGTTCGACCTGCGGCACCTTGCCGCTGGCAACAATGTCGGCGGCTTCGCGCAGCAGCAGCCACAGGTCGTTGGAACTCACCGGGCAAAAGGCGGCGATGGTCCCCCAGGCGAACAGCAAGATCAGGGGGACGGGGATGAGATAGTTTCGAATGCGCGAAGATACAGGGTACGCCGGCTTTGACAGATCAGCGGCCGGTGTTTCAGTTGCCAAAAGGGATATTACGATCCAGCAGACAGCCACGGTGCGCACCAGCAATAGGATGACCGGCAGCAGTTGTAATTTTCCAAGTTCGGGGGTGTAGAAATAAAACAGGACCAGAGTCAGCAGGTTAACGGTGAACAGGCGCCAGCCGACAGCGCTGAATCGCAGACGGTCATCATGAGCCAAAAGAGCGGCCAGGGGCGCGGTCCACAGCAGGTATTGCGGCATAAAAATCCTGGAAGTTGCCAGCAGCCCCAGGACCGTGGCCAGTAACCCTCTGATCAGCAACCGGCCGGCGGCGGCGTCATCGTTTGGGCCATGCATCCTTCGCGCTGCAACCGTGGTGATGATCACGAAAACGACAATCGTCAGGATGCCGCAACCGACCGCCCCCAGGCTGCCGGCCGCCCCGCTCAGGTATATCGTCCGCTGCATCAGCTCGGGGGAAAGCCCAAAACCGAATATTTTCGCTCCCACCATAAGGATACTGGCCGCTGTGCTTTCCAACTGGATGCCGCGTTCGAGGTGAAATTGCACAATATAGCCTAACGACCGGCCGGACATCAGAACAAAGGGCAAATACAACCCGGCCAGACTGCCGGCTAAAACTGCGAACCGCGGCCGCAGGGCCCGCAAAATTTCGCTGATTTTCAAAACCCTTTTTGGTGGTGGCGTTTCATCCCGGCTGAGCAGACCATACCACCACAATAATGGTATCCAGGCCAGCGCCGTGAGGTTGAACCAGATACCCAGCGCCAGCAGGACGTCAACCAGAACGCCTTTTTGGCGCAGGGCCGCGTGGATTACCGCCGTCAGCAGCAGCGCGAGGATCAAATCGTCGCGCTGAAAGAGCAGGGTCCCGAATAAAGCGGTAAATAAAAGATATATCAGGCAAAGCCAGGTGGACTGACTACGCCGCGCTGTATCACGATGGACATCACGGCTGAAGGTCCGTACCGCGATTCGCCCCAACAGCAGCATGATACCCAGGTCGGCCAGGAGCATCACGGTCCCCCAAATATAGCCGTATACCAGAAGGTCTTCGGTAAAAATGCGCGGCAGAACAAACAATACCAGCGCACCGGGGGGGTAGTGAACTTTAAAGGCTGTATAAGGGGTGAATCCATCCAGCCAATCGCCGGCCATTTGAAAATAGCTCGCGACAACCTGATCCGGGGTCAAGCCCCAGATTACATAGGCCCGCGCCGCCAGCCAGACTGCCGCCACGATCCAAACGCGGTAAGTCGCTAAAAACTTAACCCCTGACTCGGCAAATATCGACACCTCAACCAGCGCAGACTGAGCCGGTTTTTCATTGGGTTTGCTCATGGGTAGGTAGCCTGTGTCTTTGTCAGTGAGTTATGCGGGAGAGTCCAGCAATAATATCTGAAAACCTTGGAATGTTCGAACGCCAAGCCATTCGCGGGCGAAGATAAATCTCGGCCCCTACCCGTGCCGGGTAAACGTTCGTTGGGTAGGGGTGCGGTTTATCCAATAACTGTCAGGCTAGGAATATTGCTTATCGTTTAAGGCATATTGAAGTCATTATATTTGAATGGCGGTAAAAAAATATGAATTCCGGATTCCAGAATTCATCAATTCATCATTTTGACATAAAAAAACCGGGGCCGCCAGGCCCCGGTTTTTGTAATTTTGTTGCAACTAAGCGTTTACGAACTGCTTAGAAGTTGATCTGCCATTTACCACCGATGTAAAACAGGCTGCCCTGATTATCGCCGGCGGCATTGTTGTCGTAGTCATAGTAGCCGACTTCAGGAATGACATAGACGCCCGGGGCCAGGGCAATCACAGACTGCACATAGGCCGCCCAGGGAGCGGTGTTTCTGACATTGCCGCCGTCGGTATTGTCATAGCGGTAACCGAAGCCACCCTCAAAGCTCAGCATGTCGCTGACTTTCAGACCGCCCACCAGGGCGCCCATGGAAGGTGTCAACATCATTCGTATCATCGTCGCCATCCCACATCGCCAAGCCGCCCTGGCCGGAAGTGGTTCCGGCAAATGAAGGAATACCCCAGCCGGCATTGCCGATGTTTTGACCGTAACTCACAGCCGCTTTGACGTAGCCGGGACCGAAGTTGAAGCCGACGTCGCCGCCGACGGTATAGGAGGTGATACTGAGGTCAGTGGTGCCGCCAGAGCCTTCAACGTCTTGAATCGAGTAGTAGTTGTATCCGCCCATCAGGTTGAAGTTCCAGGCGTCATAGCTCATACCCCATTTGGCTTCGATTTTGGGGATGATATCCTTGGAAGTGCCGTTTGCAGACGAGCTCACGGTGAGACTGGTGATGTTTCCGGCGGAGTCTGCTACACCGACGGTGGTTGTAGTGGCCAAGCCGGCCAAAAGCGGGTCGCTGGGATTGACCAGCGCAATTTCGAATCCGCCGAACCCGAAAGCGATCTGGCCGTGGCGGGAACCGTACTGGGTGCCGACGCCGAGCAGACCGAGGTCTTCGTCAAATACCTGACCGGAGATGAACTGGGAGACCGGGGTGTAGTCTTTACCGACTTTCATCGTGCCGGAGCCGAAGTTCCAGACGCCGTAAATGCGGCGTGAGGACACGCTGGACTCATTGACGCCGAACTCAAATTGGGCCTTGATGTTTTCAGCCTTGATGTTGGCGCCAATCCGGCTGTTGCCCTGGAGATCCCACTGCAGATCGGTGACTTTGGTGTCGGCCTTATCTTGGGAAGTGTAAAAGGTTGCCATACGGGCGTTGCCGTAAAAATTCCAATCCACTGCCATGGCCGGTACGGCAAAGCATACCAGCGCGAGTGCTGCGATAAGTATCGTAAATTTCTTCATCTAAATTTTCCTCCTTAACGGAAATTTAATTAAAAGTTTACTTAAAATGATTGAACTGCGAGAAATTTAAATTGGCCTAATAATTTAAATTTTGTTTTGCCTTGTACGGCTTGGGTTTGCACCTCCTTTCCAGGCGAAATGATACCGGCATCAGCAATTTGGGGCGCCCGCCCCGTCTAATAGCCTAATATTAGTCATCTTTTTATTGCTGATTCCAGTAATTTAATGCATCATAAAATGGATAAGACGTAAAGTCAAGATTTTTTTTAATTTTCTCGCCACTTTATCGGTTAAATTCAGTCGCCGTGAATTGGGTTGGGCGAGATCCGGATCTTCGCGAAAGTTGCAGGGATGGCGAGAAAATTAAACAATTCTTTTAAACGACTTTTCAAGGGTTCTCAATTCCCAGCGCAGCCAGGTGGGTCGTCCGTGGGGACAGTGGGAGGGATTTTGGCAGTCATCCATCTGAACCAGCAGACCCTTGATTTGGCTCTCGGTCAGGGCCTGGTTGGCCCGGATGGCAGCGTGGCAGGCCATGATCATGCGGCATTTATCCAGCGCTTGCGCCAGGCCGGGAGCCGCGCCAATCTCCACAATTGTTTCAACGATTTCGATAATCAACGGCTTCACCGCGCGCGCGGCCAGCAGTGCCGGTACGGCCTTTGCTACAAAGGTGTTGCCCCCGAAGGGCTCGATCTCCAGGCCGAGCTCCTTTAAATCCGGCAAAATCTTCGTCAGAACACCGGCCTCCCGAAAGCCCAGCTCGATGGTTTCCGGTACCAGCAGGCTTTGGACAGTGGGTTTCCGGTCGGCCGACCGGGCGCTGAACATTTCAAAAAGGATCCGTTCATGGGCGGCATGCTGGTCAATTAATATCAAGCCCTCCTCAGCCTCACAGACGACATACGTCTTGCGCAGCTGCCCGATCACGCGCATGTCGCCAAACCGCTTTTTCTGCCAGATTGAGGCCTGGGGCGGCCGCGTTGCGGGGTGCGCGTTGCGGGGTGCGGAGTGAGCAGCAGATTCTGGATGTTCGATGTTTGATGTTTGATCCTGATAATCAGATACTAGTTTCCATTCAGAACCCTCTGTTTCTGATTCCTTTTTTCCGACTTTCGCATCTTTAGCCGCGGCATAGTCCCGCCCTATCGGACGACGACGAGTCCGACTTCCCTCCGGGGCGGAGGCCCCTCCGGGCCGGAGGCCGAATTCAGCCGTCCCCCTTCCGAATTCCATTTTTTCCGCAACCCGCTGCGTTACGGGCCCCTCCGGATCACTCTCAATAGCGGCCGGTCCCCAACCGGGTCGGTCCATCTCAGACAGGGTTTGGGCCACCGTTTGCCGGACGGCCTCGTGAACGTCTTTTTGGCGGGCAAAGCGAACTTCGTTTTTGGTGGGATGCACATTGACATCCACTTCGTCAAACGGCACGCTGATAAAAATGACCGCCACCGGGTACTGACCCTTGACCAGGCGCTGGGCGTAGCCTTCAAACAACGCGTGCTGCACAATTCTGTCGTGCACGAATCGACCGTTAACGTACAAATATATCGCCCGCGAAGTACGGCGATTCGCCCGGGGGGAGGCGATCCAGCCGGAAACGGATATGCGGTCGGTTTGAGAATTGATGGCCAGCAGGTCATTTTTGAGATCGTTGCCCAGAACGTCAACCACCCGATCAAAGGGTTCGGCGGCCATCAACCAGTTTTTGACGATTTTCTCATTGTGGCTCAGCCGGAAGTGAACCCCGGGATGCCCCAGAGCTATGCTGGCGATCCGGTCCGCGATGTGCCCCATTTCCGTGCCGACGGTCTTTAAAAATTTGCGCCTGGCCGGCGTGTTGAAAAAGAGCTGCTTAACCGATACCATCGTACCCCGGGGTGCGCCGACCTCGGCCACATTCTTAATTTTACCGCCGTCCACGACAATCTCGGTACCGGCATCAGCGGATTCATCCCGCGTTACCAGGCTAAACCGCGAAACCGACGCGATGCTGGGCAGTGCTTCGCCCCGGAAGCCGAGCGTATTGATGGAAAACAGGTCCTGGTCCTTATAAATTTTGCTGGTGGCATAACGCTCAAGCGCCAGCAGGCCGTCGTCACGGTTCATTCCGCTGCCGTTGTCGGAAACCCGGATCAAGGATCGTCCGCCCTGGGCAATGTCAACGATAATCCGTTTGCTGCCGGCATCCAGGGCGTTTTCCACCAATTCCTTGACCACCGAAGCCGGCCGTTCGACCACTTCACCGGCGGCGATTTTATTGGAAAGGAGCTCAGGTAAAATTTTTATTTTGGTCATGCTGTTGACTCTTTTAATATTATAAAAATTTTAAGGATCGGGACAATTTTACTCGCGGTTGCAAACCGCTCCCACGGACCATAGAATACGATCGTGCAAAATTTAGATTATTTTTTGCAATCAGATTATCCAGAATATAAAATTTAATCTGGTTTTATAGACAGAGCAATTAGAATAAGCGTAGGAGCAGTTTGCAACCGCGATCAATCAGGCTCTTGCCGGACAAAATTCGCCAGATACTCTGCGTCCGCCGGCGACAAATTGAATTTTAAACAGGCCTCGTCAATCAGTTTTGAAGACTTCTTATCCGGGCCGTATTTTCGCTCATCCGAAATCCATTGAACAGCCTTTCTCAAATTTTCACCTTCCGGTTGAATAGTACTCATGGCAAATTCCTTTTTAAAAAAAAATAGTTCGTGGCTAATAGCTTCATCCTGATGACAGTCAGGCAGGTGAGTGGCTTTTGCGCCCTGCAAACTGATCAAATTTAATACTCGATTTTTATAAGTTGGTCCACATACGGAGAATCCCAACGCTGCAAATTGGGCTCGAATCTGGCTCCAATAAAACCGGGCTTCTCGTTCAAGTACTTGCGAGAAAATTGCA
Source organism: uncultured delta proteobacterium (assembly GCA_963710795.1). Lineage (GTDB taxonomy): Bacteria > Desulfobacterota > Desulfobacteria > Desulfobacterales > JAFDCJ01 > JAFDCJ01. The sequence continues at coordinate 428,544 of CAVQBT010000018.1, read as the reverse complement.
TTATTCCTTGATATTCTGAACATCCAAGCGTTTACAAATCTTACGGACAAGTTTGTCAGGGATTTCTGAGTGCCTTGGAACAGCCTCTGTCACCCCGTTCAATGGGTTCGACCACAACGAATGAGCACTTCCTTCCCGTTTTAAATAGCAACCATTTTTTCGGAGATGGCGGAGAAAAGCGTGCCGTTTCATGAAATCAACACCTCATCACGGATCGCATCTTCAGGCAACCCGCGCAAGGCATCCTGCAGCCTGTCCTCTAGAATCAATGTTATAGCTGCTGCTAAGCTTTCTTTTGCTTCTTCAGCAGTTTTGCCTTGACCATTGGCACCCGGAATTTCAGGGCAATATGCAATATACCACGCTCCGTCTTTTTCAATAATTGCGGTAAATTTACTTTCCATTGTGCACCTCTTATAGTGTTCAAAACTTCGGAAATTTCCAACCTTATGTATAAGCATATCCCCGAAAATTGCACAGTTTTTTTGTATAGTGATTAACGCGCTTGCAGCGATACGCTCCTTTTTTTTGGCCTTCAGCCTTTTTCCTTTAACCTCGATCCTTTCGCCTTATATATCCGGCTTTTTCTGATGAAACTCCGTCGCCTGCTCGAATCCGTAGGCCACTTTTAAAATCATTTCTTCATTGAAATGGCTTCCCCATGACCTGCAATCCGACCGGCAGACCTTCGGATGAAAATCCACAGGGCACCGAGAGGCCGGGGATGCCGGCCAGATTGGCTGAGAGGGTGAAAATGTCCGATAAATACATGGTCAGGGGGTCATCGACAATTTCACCGATTTTAAATGCCGCTGTGGGTGCCACCGGACACAGGATGACATCACAAGCTTCAAAGGCCTTATTAAAATCCTGCCTGATCAGGGTGCGAACCTGAGAGGCCTTGCCGTAGTAAGCATCATAGTAGCCGGCTGAAAGACAGTAGGTCCCGATGATAATCCGGCGCTGAACCTCCGGCCCGAATCCGCGGGACCGGGTGCTGCGGTACATATTCATCAGGTCGGTATTGTCTTTGTTGCGAAAACCGTATTTGACGCCGTCGTAGCGGGCCAGGTTGGAGCTGGCCTCCGAAGGCGCGATGACGTAATAGACGGCCACCGCATATTCGGTATGGGGCAGGGTGACACTCACCCGGTTGGCCCCCAGTTTTTCGAGCACTTCAACGGCATGGTTTACCGACGACAGCACCGCTGGATCCAGTCCCTCGGTGGCAGCTTAACTCCTCGGGGATGCCGATAGTAACGCCTTGCAGATCACCGTCGAGGCGCGGCGGTATAATCCGGCACCGCCCTGGGAACCGACGTGGAGTCGGATGAGTCATATCCGGCGATCACATTCAGCATATGGGCACAATCGGTGACATTTTTGGTCAGCGGACCGATCTGATCCAGCGAGGATGCAAAGGCTACCAGTCCGAAACGCGACACCCGGCCGTAGGTCGGTTTCAGCCCCACCACGCCGCAATGGGAGGCCGGCTGCCGGATGGAGCCGCCCGTATCCGATCCCAGGGCCGCCAGGCACATGTCGGCCGCCACAGCCGCCGCAGACCCACCGCTGGAGCCGCCCGGAATCCGGCTCGGGTCCCAGGGATTGCGGGTGATTTTAAAACCGGAGTTTTCGGTTGACGATCCCATGGCGAACTCGTCCATGTTGAGTTTGCCGACAGTCACCGCCCCAGCGTCATTTAATTTTTGGATAACGGTCGCATCATAAGGCGGCACGAAATTCTGCAGAATTTTCGAGCCGCAGGTTGTCGTAAGATTTCGGGTGCACATGAGGTCTTTGATTCCCAGCGGAATCCCTGTCAGCGGGGTACAATTCCCGCCGGCAATTACGGCGTCGGCCTTTTCGGCCTGCTGCAGGGCAAGCTCCCGGGAGACCGTGATAAAAGCATCAATTTTATCATCAACCGCGGCGATTCGGTCCAAAACCGCCCGGGTTAGCTCTGTAGACGATATGTCTTTGTTTTTTAACAGCTGATGAGCTTCATGGATGGTTAATTCATATAATTCCACAGAAAAAATCTCCTGTAATACTAAGATCTTAAATGATCATCATTTTAAAAAAAATTCCAAATATCATGCACCGAATTACAAATAAATCTCAAATTCCAATACCAAATGGCCAAAACATTGGGTTGTTCTGTCTCCAATATCGTATACGGGTTTGGATTTTTGAATTTCGGTCATTGGGATTTGTTTGTTATTTGTGATTTGCAATTTGGGATTTTGAAGGATTCATCCCACCACCTTCGGCACCACAAAATTTCCATCTTCTTTTTGCGGTGCATTGGCCAGAACCTGATCACGCTCAAGGTGCTCCTGTTGTTCGTCTTCGCGAAACGCATTGGTTAATGAAATCGCGTGGGAGGTTGGTTTGATTCCGTCGGTATTCACTTCATTGAGCTTGTCGACATAATCCAATATGTCCCCGATCTGTCCGGCAAACTTTTCAATGGCGGCCTCAGCCAGATTCAAGCGCGCCAGGTCCGCCACATACAATACTTCGTCTTTGGTAATTTTCAATCGATTCTCCTCTCCCGGACAAGCCGGAGATATAAATGATCAATCACGAAAGCACGAAAGTATGAAAACACGAAAAAAAACTAGAATAGTTTCCTGCTTTCCAAATTTCGTTCTTTCGTGATGATTATCTTAAACAAAGTACAATAAATATAGCTTGTTATAAATTAATTTAAGGTTCAGCAAAATAAAATTACGAAAACTAATGAACGACTCTTTTAATTTCCAAAGTGGGCTTTCTCTATACTATTGTGTGTCGTGTGTTGTTCGTTGGGAATTCACATACTCTTTGCTCTTTGCCCAAGGCGCTCTGCCCCCGCGCTTTTATCCTTTTACCTTTCACCTTTGTCCTTTATCCTTATATCCTTCGTCCTATTTCTCCACCAACATCGGCTTTTTACCGCCCTTTTTTAACTTTGCGATCGTGCGGCCGGCCTCAGCTTTATCATTGAACGCCCCGACCCTGACTCGGTACCAGATGCCTTTGCCCGGCACCTTGCCGATCGCGCGGTAGGCTGAAAATCCTTTTTGCTTGAGCTCGGCCACCAGTTTGTCTGCGTCGCGGGCGGCTTTGAAGGCCGCCACCTGAATCGTATAGGCTTTGCCGTCCGGCTGAATCCTGCTTTGGGGTGCCGTCGGCTGGAGCTGAGATTTTTCGGCCGCTGGCTTTGCGGGGCCAGCAACTGGTTCCAATACCTTTTTTTCAGTTTTGGTCAGTCTCTTCTTGCTTTGCTTTTTGGGTTTAGCAGGAGTTTGGGGCACTGCCGGCTCTATCTGTTTTTCGATTATCGGTGGCGACGGCACCGCGGGAATTTGGTCGTCATCACCATTTTTTTTCAGGGATTCATAAAAATCCAGCTCGGGTTTATCGCTAGCAGGCTCTGCTTTTTCCGGGACCTGCTGCCGCTCGCGCTGCAATAATTCATCCCTGGCAATTTGCAATTTTTTCTGCAGTTCGCTGATATCGATTTTGAGTGGCGATGTCCCCCGCCCCACCAGAACCCCAATGCCGAACATCCAGGCACAAACAAAAAAAATGGCCACCAGCCAGCCCGCAATAGCTCTGCGACTCAGCACCAAAACGGGTTTTTTGCCAGGGGACACTTTTTTGTTTTTTTTTGGCATGCGGTTGTCTCTCAAAACTCACATAATCAACGGTCCAGCTTTCATCTCAACCCTGCGCGTGGGGGCGAAGCCAAAGTCGAAGACTCAAACCGCTGAACCTCTAAACCTTGAACCCCTCCTATGAAACTTCATGAAATCCGATGCCATTTCCAAGAAGTATCTCACCGCAGAGCCCGCTGAGAGCGCAGAGATTATTTAAAATTTTCTTTCTCAGCGTTCTCGGCGAACTCTGCGGTGAACGATTAGTTTCTTTTTCGATTTGACCGGCCGTTTTTTTGGCCGGCGGCGGCCCTGAACCTTGAACCACTGCTCCCCCTCCATAAAATCTTTTCGAAGCCAAGTCAAGAAACTTAGCCTGATAGCACAACCCATTAAATTTTGAAGGAAAATTTTTTGTTTAATAAAAAAGAGTTATGTGATATTTCTCCAAAAATTAATTACTCGATTTGGAATAAAAAAATGTCAACCTTAAGAATATTCGGCTGCCTGATCGGCATAATCGGTTTGGCGGCAACGTTTTTCGTTTACCGTGGCGCCCGCTGGAACAAGTCCAATTTTATTTTTCTGGTGTTGCTTAACTTCGGTCTGATCACCATAACCATCAACCCGAACATCCTGAATGTCCTGCGGGACGCCTTATCGCTGCAAACTGCTTACCGGGGCCGAATCATTGCCCTGCTGATTGTTTCGAACATCTTTTTGTTGTTTTATATCTTTTTCACCAAATTAAAAATAGATAATATTCATCTGCAATTCGACCGGCTGGTGCGTTCACTGGGCAGCCAGGAATTGGACCAGAACGTCGAACTGATTCAATGCATTAAGCCGGCCATGATCCTGATTCCCGCCTATAACGAATCAGATAACTTGAAGATCCTGCTGCCGATGATTCCCAAACAGGTAGAAGGCGTTGAGATTGGTGTTTTGGTGGTTGACGATGGCAGTGACGACGAAACCTATGCGGTCGCCGCCGCCACGCCGGATATTTGTGTGGTAAAAAACTTAATCAACCGCGGCGGCGGCGCGGCCCTGAGACTCGGATATGATGTCCTGCAAAAAGCAGGGGTGAACTATTGCGTGACCATGGACGCGGATGGACAACATCGCCCCGATGACATTAAAAATGTGCTGCTGCCCGTTATTGAAAATCGCTGCGACTGCGTGATCGGATCACGCATTCTGGGGGATCGCGAAAAAGCGAACTGGCTCAGAATAGCCGGCGTATACTTTTTTGGCAGAATTGTGTCCGCGTTGCTTGGCAAAAAAATCACGGATCCATCCAGCGGATTTCGCGCCTTTCGGATGGAGGCCATGGCTTCCATCCAATTGCAGGAGGATCAATATCATACCAGCGAATTGATTATTGAAGCCGTGAAAAAAGGTTTGCGCATCGGCGAGGTACCGATAACCATATTGAAAAGAAAATTCGGCAAAAGTAAAAAAGGAAAAGATCTGGCCTATGGATTCCGTTTTGCCAGAATCATCGTCAAAACCTGGTGGCGGTGATGCATGCATGATCAATCACAATACTGTAAAATGACGAAAACACGAATTAATTTAAATTTCAGACTAACTTTCGTGTTTTGGTGATGGAAACTTCAGATCATCAGATGTAATCGATCAGCCAAAGGAAATTTATTCAATTTTAACACCGCATCTCTTGGAACTGGATTATACCGCATCCGAAAAATGGTTAAACCAAAACTGAAAACCAGCCTGAAAATTGGGGTATCCTGTTTGTTTGTTGGATATCTGTCTTTTAAAGTTGACCTATCAGCAATTGCAGCCGCTGTGAAAGATGTCGATCTGTCTTATTATGTGCTGTCGACGCTGATTGCCGTGTTTACCAATATTTTCATTGCCGGTAAATACTACATCCTGATCAAAGAAAGCCCCATCAATCACTCCCTGCTTTCTCTGGTTAAGATCAATTTTATATCCAGGTTCTATGCGCTGTTTTTGCCTTCCGCCGTGGGGCGCGAATTAGTCCGCTGGCTGAAGGTTACCCGCAATCAGCAAGGCCGAACTTCATTTGTGGCTTCAATTATCTTTGAACGTCTGACATTTTTGCTCGTTCTGCTTCTATGCGGTTGGTTCGCCTTGGTCATGGTTGGATCGATACCTGAAATTGTCGCCTTAAGGTTGCTATTGCAGCCCTGGATAATTCTGGCGCTGGTCATCCTGGCCGTGTTGCTCTCTTTTTATGTATCTGAGTCAGTTAGATCCCTGGCTAAATCAATAGCCGGCGGCATCTTCCACCGATTCTCCGACAAATTTAATATCGGATCGTTTATCGAAAGTATTTCGCTGAATAAAATGAAGACGGCTTATTATGCCGGTATTATCGGTCTGAGCCTGTTATGGCAGATATTTTATATCAGCCGGCTGTTCGCACTGGTAAAGGCGGCCGCGCTGCCGTTGAACCTGATTGACATTCTCTGGATGGGTTCGCTGGTGCTGACGCTGCAAACCCTCCCGCTTTCATTTGCCGGCATCGGCCTGCGGGAGGGAGCCTATGCCTATTTGTTTACCCTCTATGACTTGCCGCCTGAAAAAGGAGTTCTGATCGGGATTCTATTCTTCTCGCAGATGCTGATAATGGCATTCGTGGGCGGGGTCTTGGAACTGTTGGACCGCTAAGCGAGGCGGCAGACTGTTATTTTATCTTGCCGGCCAAGGCGGGCATCCAGCCTTTTGGGTACCGGGTTTTCTGGTTTCCGGCTTTCGCAGGAATGAAGCGCTAACTTGCAATAAGCGAACCGGCTGATTAAATTAATTGGTTTAAATTCAGGAATCGTTCCAACAAATTTTGATATTATGAAAAAAACAAATCCAGATACGCACGCCGCCGAACAAACAGCGCCGCCGCGGATTGAGAAATATTTTAGCAATTCATCCTGTTTTAAAGTTACCCTAGTTATCCTGGCCTTTTTTATTTTAGGCTTTTTAATTTATTCCAACACCTTCCAAAGCCCCTTCGTTTTTGACGATAAGGTGCGAATATTGGATAACCCTGATATCCGTATCGATGAACTTACCATCAACAATCTTTGGAACGCCGCCTTTGGCAAACAGTCACCCAAATCCAGACCCGTCGGCAACATCAGCTTTGCCTTGAATTATTACTTTCACCAATACGAGCTTGCCGGCTATCACGTCGTCAATATTGTCATCCATATTATCAACGGTATCTTGCTATGGCTCTTCTTGACAAAGACGTTCAGTCTCAAATCTGTCCGGTCTAAAATTATCCGCGGTGAATGGGTCGCTCTATTCGCGGCCTTTCTCTGGTTGGCAAATCCGGTACAGACTCAATCCGTTACCTATATTGTGCAACGGCTCAATAGCATGGCAGCCATGTTCTACCTGCTTTCTTTGCTGTCATATCTAAATGGTCGACTGACAACGAAAAAAAAAATGCGTTGGGCCTGGTTGCTGGGTGCAGCTTTGGGATGGTTGCTGGCGCTGGGTTGCAAGCAGAATACAGCAATCCTGCCGTTTTTTATTTTGCTCTATGAATGGTATTTCTTTCAGGATCTGAAGGTCGCTTGGCTCAAACGAAATCTTAAGTACTTTATCATCGTATTGGCGGTGTTTATCGGTGTGGCGCTCCTTTTTCTGGGATCCAAGCCCATCGATAGATTGACTTCTATTTCAGATTTTGCCAATCAGGAGTTTACCCTCGCTGAACGGGTAATGACTCAGTTTCGGGTCGTTATCTATTACCTCAGTCTCATTTTTTTCCCGCATCCATCCCGGCTGAATCTGGATTATGATTTCCCGCTTTCAGTTTCATTGATTAATCCATTCACAACGCTGCTGTCCTTATTGGGTATTGTCGCGCTGATCATACTGGCGGTCTGTCTGGCCAAAAAGCAGCGTTTGATATCATTTTGTATTTTCTGGTTTTTAGGAAACCTGGTGATCGAATCATCCGTCATTCCGATCGCAATTATTTTTGAGCACCGCCTTTATTTGCCTTCAATGCTGGTGGGCGTGGTGCCTGTCATCCTGTTCTATCGTTACCTTAAACCCCAGTGGTTGCCTGCGGTTATCAGCTGCTTCTTAATACTGCTGTGTGCCTACTGGACCTTTGAAAGAAACAAAGTCTGGCGCGATAATGCAACGCTGTGGGCTGATTGTGTCAAGAAATCCCCGAACAAAGCCCGGCCTTACTCCAACCTGGGCGTTGCTCAAAAATTACAAAATAAGACAGATGAAGCGGTTTTGAATTTTCGCAAAGCGTTGCAGCTCGACCCGGATTTTGCCTCGGCCCATGATAATCTGGGGATCGTATTGGATGATCAGGGGAAGACAGACGAGGCGATCGAGCATTTTCGCCGAGCCATTGAAATAAATCCAAAATTTGTAAAAGCGCACAATAATTTAGGTGTTGCTTTACTAAAGCAGGGTAAAACAGACGAAGCCGTCGAACATTTCCTTCAAGCCCTGCAAATGAAGCCCGATTTTGCCCGGCCGTACAACAATTTGGGACTCGCACGCGTAAAACAGGGCAAGCTAGATGAAGCTGTAGCGGCCTATTTTAAAGCCCTGCAGCTGAATCCAAAATTAGCCGAAGCGCAATTGAATCTCGGGGACGCCCTTTTAAAGCAAGGCAAGACCGAACAGGCCATCATTCATTTTCAAAAAGCGTTGCAATTGGATTCGGACAACGCTGGAGCCCATAATAATTTAGGAGGCCAGTTACTCAACCAGGGCCAGCTAGATGAAGCGCTCGAGCATTTGACCCACGCCCTCAAGATCAACCCGGATTTGGCCGAAGCCCACAACAACGTCGGCATCATCATGATACAGCAAGGAAATCTCGACGCGGCAATCACCCATTTTCAAGATGCGGTGCGCATAAAGCCGGATTTCCAACTGGCCCAAAGCAATCTCCAAAGAGCACTGGCCATCCGCAATAAAAAGGGCATGCAAGCTGAAAATATTCAAAATTCCTTGAAAAAAAAGCCTGATGATCCGCAATTACATTATCAATTGGGCAATTTTTATCTTGGTAAAGGGAAGTTAACCATGGCAATTGCTGAATTTGAAGGCGCCCTGGCACTGCGGCCAAAGTTTTTGGCGGCCCGGAACAATCTGGCCATGGCCTATGCCGCCAACCGCCAATATGATCAGGCGCTGGCAGCCTTTAAAAAATTGATCGAACTGGATCCTGACAATGCCGGTAGCTACTATAACATCGCCGTCCTGTATGCCCTGCAAAACAAGGTGCCGGATTCCATCGCCTGGCTGAAACAGGCAATCGACAACGGGTATCAAAATTGGGACCTGATTAAAACCGACAACGATCTGGCCAATATCAGAAAGTCGCCGGAATACCAGCAATTGGTGAAAGGGCACGAATAAAGTTAACTGGGGTTATGGTTGACGGATCTCTGATAAATGTTTCTTACCCCTTGACAGGCGGGTTTTTCATTGCCTATCATTTAGTTTATCGAAACCGCCTATTATAGCCCGGGTTTAGCGGTTCAGTTTATATATAACCATGAAACGACGCACAAAAATAATCGCGGCGCTGACCGTTTTGATCTTAATGGCCGGCGGAGGCTACTGGTACTTTATCCAAATCGCACTGCCCCACTTTGGTACCGTCCGGGAAGGGATACTTTACCGAAGCGGCCAGCCTCGCGGCTTGGGGCTGGCTTGGATTAAACATTCCGGTATTCGAACCTTGATCAATCTCAGGAAGCCACACAGTGACGGAACCCCTGAAGAAAAAGCCTTTGCGGCCGAAAACGGGCTGAACTTCCATAATTTTTCCATTGGCTCCAGCCAGGCGGATATCGAACAAACTGTTGCGCGCTTTCTGGCGATTGTGGACGACAAATCCAACTGGCCCATCCTGGTGCACTGCTCACGGGGCAAGGAACGCTCGGGCGTGCTGTCGGCCGTTTTTCGGATTGAATATGACCGCTGGCCCAACGATCAGGCGCTGCAGGAAACATATCGTCTTGGCTTGAAAGAAGGTCACATGCCGATACCGGAAAACTTCATCAAAAACTACCGCGCCCGGTGGAGCCGTGATGACAAGGCTTCGCAAAAGCCATCCGAGATCCTGCCCGAGGTACCCTGGCAGGATTGAGGCGAGGCTCGTGTGAAACTACAAATGTTTGGACCCGTAGGGCGGGCCACCGTGCCCGCCGATATTGGTCGGCACGGTGGCCGACCCTACGATAGCATTAGATCAAAGTTTCTTTTCCGATTAGACTGGAGGCTTGCGGCCAGCGGCGGCGCTCATATGAAACTGCACTAAGTGTTTGTCCGACCGAGCAAATCGCGGTTGCAAACCGCTCCCACAATCTATAGTAGCGCTATGTATCAATGTAGAATAATGCGCAGCATAAAACAATTTACCCGCCGGCCCGTCGATCTATCACAATTTTATAGTTTGCAAAGAAGAATTTACAGCACTGAATCAACTCATTTTCAGTGCGGAGAAATTACATTTTTTCGATGGACGAAATCCTTGATAACCCGCGCACATTGCTGCGGTTTTCCCATCGGAACGAAATGACCCGCATCCGGGATCGTCACCAACTCGCAATCGGGCATGAGCTGTTTCAAGCGCGCCGCCGATTCGGCCGTAAAGACATCCGAGTGCGCCCCTCGAATGGCCAGCACCGGGCAGGAAATCTGCTTTGCATAGCGCCAGACATCATGCGGCACGGATTCGAAGATTTGGGCTTCAAGCTCCGGATCGCATTTAAGGACAGCCGTTTCGGAATCTTTTTCCAACAGCCCGCATTCCAGGTAGGCCTCGACAAATTCTTTGGACCAGCTGCTGAAAATACCGCGGCCGGATGTAAAGCGTTTCAGGGCCTCGCTTTTGCCCTGAAAAATTTTGCGGCGCCGCCGAGCCAACTGGGCCAGCTGCCGGTTACCGGCCAGCCCGACCATTCTCAAGGCCGCAAACCACAAAAGCCTGCGCCGTGGTAAAATCGAAGGATCGATTAAAATAATTGCGGAAAAAAGATGCGGATATTTGGCGGCGGCAATATAGGTGGTCACCGCCCCCAGGGAGTGTCCCATACCGATAATCGGCGGCGACATCGTTTGTTCGATCAATATTTTAAGGTCGTCGGCAAATATATGCCAGTTGGAAATCCGCTTCAGGTTGGGCTGGTCAGAATCGCCGTGACCCCGAAGATCGCTGGCAACGACATGCATGTCGTCTATTAAATGTTTGACAAATGGAGAATAGGTTCCGGCACAAAACCCATTGGCATGCAGCAAGTGGACCTTCGCGCCCGGCGCCGCCCCAATCCAGAAAATGGATCTTGCCATCCGGGGTATCCAGATCATTCTCAATCGGTTCAATGGATTCAGGCGTATCCATAATAGCCTGAGAATATAGGGCTAGAAATGACGACGGTCAAGGGAACGACGAATGAAGATTGAAGAATTAAGGAATTCTGTCGTTTTATAATTTTGACAACTATATACAAAAGAAGAAAGGGTCAGAGAAATTTCAACACTTCTCTAACCCTTTGATTTTATCTGGTAGGCACGGGGAGATTTGAACTCCCGACTTCTACCGTGTCAGGGTAGCGCTCTCCCCCTGAGCTACGTGCCTTCAAATTTTGTTTTCAAGTACCACCGGCAAGTTCAACTGTCAAGTAAAAATACATGCACAGCGCCATGCCGCTTGGACCAAGTGCGGTGTTTTTGGATTAAAATATTCACAAGCAATACAACCTTACAAAATATAGCGTTGTGCATTATTACTGCGGAATCAACTCAACCCTTATCATATCCGCGGTAACCTCAAATATATTAATCCCGAAAGAATCAAAATTTTGCTGCATTAAGGCCGCAGCCAGATCCTTGGTCTTTCCCTTGTATTGGACCAGCAAGGTTGCTTCATTGGGTTTGATTCCCTTGACCCGGATTTCCTCAACACCTGAGATGGTGTTCAGCGCTTTGCGAAACTTAACATAGGAAGCCAGATGCCCCGTGCCGCGGATGACCATCGAAACCTCTGAAGGTTCGCCGGCCTGTTTCTGCCAGGCGGTGGTCAGCTCCTCTGCCAGGGCCTGTCCCACCAGGTTTCCGACATCCTCCAGGGCGGCTCTGCTGCCGCTGGCATCATCATCGCTGACCGCTACTGCGGTGCGGGCCAGATCCAATATCGGTTCGGCTGAATTCGTCCGAATCACACGGACGGCAGCCGTCCCGTTAAAAGATCTCATCGCCGACCCCATTATATTGGTAGATTGGGTAACTGTTGATTGCCCGATGATGACCACATCGGCTTTTAGCAGCTTGCCGAGTTCAGCGGCTTCCTGATCCGACAAATCCGGCTTGTCAAAAGCATTCCAATTTATTTGTTGACCGCTGCGGGCCTGCTTATGGTCAATAATGGTAAATCCGGCTTCTTTAAAGCGGTCAACCATAATTGCTTCCGACAAAGATTCGAAGTATGCACCTTCTGTACCCCACCAGAAACCGGGATACGGTTCCGCCAATTTTTGTTCGGCAATCAAAAACAAAACGCTGGGCAGTGCTGTCTCAACTCTTAAAATTCCGGCCTCGGTTAAATACTTGGATATTTTGCGCCCGGATACGGTTGCCTGGACAATGACATGATATGATTTTTCCCGGGCGGCCTCGGTCAATACTTTATAACCGCTGACATAGGCATTCGTCTGATCAAACAGCAACTGATCGAGTTGGGGAAAATGCTCAACAAATGCCTCTCGCCCCAAGAGTTCTTCGGTCATCAAGGCCACCGCCGTCACAAGACCGTCGGCGATGGCTTGCTCTCTGGCGCCGGATACATTGTCGCCTCTCACGCTCGCGGTTCCAACCACCACCAACGTTTTGGATTCAGCAGTTTCCTGGGCCGCTGCCGCATCAGGGATCAACACCCCCCCGGCTGTCATTGCAGCCAACAGGATCAAGACAGTAAAATTGGCAAAGATTTTCCTCATATCAGCTCGCTTCCGTGTCGGATTAATATTTCGGCGTAACCTTATTTATTAAAGGAAAACCGTCTGAGAATCAAGAACTAAGAAAAATAAAATGGCGGTACAGGGTATAAGATATAGGGTGTAGGGTACGGATCATAGTGAATCGCATAAAAATTTTTAACCTTAAGCCTGAAAATATTTAATAAACGAATCAGTTTCTATAATCAATCTGCTTTCAGTCCTTCTTTCCGACTTCCGCATTCCCACTTCCGACTTCCGAACTCCCACTTCCGAATTCAAACCCGTCTCGCGAGAGCGTAGTCCGCAATATCCAGCATGATATCTTTGGTTTGAGAGGGTTCAAATATGGCTAGCGCTTGCTTGGCGTTGTCAATATAAGCGGCGGCCACCTTTTGAGTATAGGCAAGTCCGCCATGTTTATCCAGCAATCCGATCAACGCCTCAAAATCCTCGACCGAAAAATTTTGGTCCTGGATAATTTTAATCATCATTGCTTTGTCGGCGGAGCTCGCGTTTCTCAGCGCAGCGATGACGGGCAGCGTCACTTTGCCTTCCCTGAGGTCGGCTCCGACCGCTTTGCCGAAATCAGTCGTCGTCAGGGTGTAATCAAATAGATCATCGGCCATTTGAAAGGCGATCCCCAGATTGTAACCATAATCCGCCAGGGCTTTTTCATTTTCCGGCGGCGCATCTGCGATAATCGCACTGACCCGGCAGGCGGCTTCAAACAGCATGGCGGTTTTACGCCGGATGACTTCCAGATACTCATCTTCATTCAGGTCGATATCGCCTTTTCGCATCAGCTGGTGAACTTCCCCCTGGGACATGTTTTCAGTGAGTTCCGCCAGAGTTTGGACAACTCTAAGTCGACCGGTACCAGCCGAAATGGACAGGGCCCGCGCCAGCAAATAATCTCCCACCAGAACGGCAATCGAAGAACCCCAATTTAAATGCGCAACTTTTTGGCCGCGTCGCAGGGTCGCTTCATCCACCAGATCATCATGCAGCAGGGTGGCGGTATGCAGATATTCCAGTGCGGTTGAAAACGTTTTTTCATAGTCACCGGTATATCCACAGAGCCGGGCTGAAAGGACCATCAAAAGCGGCCGCAGTCGTTTGCCGCCGCTAAACAGAAGATGTCCGGCCACCTCTGAAACCAGGTCCAGGTATGGGTTTAAGTTATCGCGCAGGGCTTTTTCGATGTCGCTCAAATCATCTTCTACGGCTGTCAGAATCTTCTGCTTCAGGTCATTCATACCGCCTCTCCCATCAGATCATATTCCATGGCATCCGTCACACGCATATCAGTAAAGCCTCCGATTTTCAAATCAAAAGGCAGCGGGCTGGTATTTATGTAGGAAATTCCATCCACCTCCGGTGCCTGAAAGTTGGTGCGGCCTGCAAATAGATTATTCTCCAATGATTCTTCCACCAGGACTTTTACGATTTTACCGATGTATTTCTGGTTATTTTCAGATGATATACCGCATTGGGCGGACATGATTTGATGGTACCGCTCCCGGGCCACATTCTTGGGAACATGGCTCGCTAAATGGTGAGACGAGAGATCGTCGGAATCGGAATAAATAAATACACCTAAATGATCGAATCGCACCTCCTCGGCGAAGTCCATGAGCTGCTCAAAATCCTTATCGGTTTCACCGGGAAAGCCGACTATAATGGTGGTCCTGAGCACGGCATCAGGAACATGGGTGCGGATTCGATCAAATAAACGGGCAAGGTTGCTGCGGGTATACTGACGTCCCATGCGCTTTAAAACGCTGGTGCTGGCATGTTGAACGGGGATATCGAAATAGGAACAGATATTGTGAAATGCGGCAACCGTTTTGATAAAAGAGTCTTCGATGCTTTCCGGGTGTCCGTAAAGTACCCTGAACCACGGGCCGTCAATGTTCTGCACACCATCGAATTTGGTGCTGGCAAGGCTTTCCATGAGTTGACCGAGGTTGACCGGCTGGGCCAGATCTCTGCCGTAGGCAGTGGTGTCCTGAGCAACCAGCACCAATTCCTTGGCACCGCCGGCAACCAGCTGCCTGGCTTCTGATACGATATCTTCCGGCGGCCGGCTGTGCTGGCTGCCGCGCAATTTTGGAATAATGCAGTAGGTGCATGCCTTGCTGCAGCCTTCCGCGATTTTCAGATAGGCCAGATGCGGCTGGCTTAAAGCCCGCGGCGAATCTTTATCCTGCAAAGATACGAGATCCGGGTCCGGCAACACACACTGGTTGGTGAATAGGGGATCCTGAACCGCACTGATGATTTGATCATAGGCTCCGGTGCCTAAAAAAACGTCTACTTCCGGCAATGACGTTACAATATCCTCACGATAACGTTCCGGCAGGCACCCGGTGACCACCAAACGCGAGCAGGTTCCCTCTTTTTTATATTCCGCTAACTCCAAAATTGTGTCAACGGACTCTTGCGCCGCGAATTCGATAAAACTGCAGGTATTGACGACAATGGTCGCAGCCTCTGCGGGATCATCGGTCAACGACCAGCCGGCCTTTTTCAGCCGGCCGTTCATAATTTCGCTGTCAACCTGATTCCGGGCGCAACCCAGACTTTCCAGGTACAACTTTTTCATTTAGGGTTCCGTATTGAAAAGGTTTGTAGGTTTGAGTCTCTGCCGTTGGTTTCGACCCCCCAGGCAGGGTTCAAAAGCTCAGGGTTAACCGCCGGATTCCAACCGTAGATGGGTGAACCCCGAATACATAAAAGTTTACTAAGTTATCAGGTTGGAAAATAGGTATGCATATATTATTGTCAATGTGCACTGGGAGTTAACTGGACCGACGAAAACACGCAGGAAGAAAATTCTCATATTTTTTTTGGAGCAAATTAATGTTATTATCGTAATTTCCGATAACAATGTCAGAACGAATCCAACCATTTAGGAATCCACTATGCAAAAGCAGGTAAAGTTAAAAAAGTATAATATCCGAATTGCAAAACTCTTGGATGTCATCCTGAACATGAGTGAAGAACAGCAGGAAACGATATTGCAGCATGCCGAAGATCTGGTCAGGGGCGACCGAAGGTTTTCTGACCGCAAATCATGTGACCTGCAAGTCCGGTTCGCAACCACGGACCGCACCCACAAAGGCTATATCAAAAATATCAGCAAAAAGGGGGTCTTCATTGCGTCCCAGGCACCGATAATAATTGGTGAGGCGGTTCTAATGGTCTTTAAGGTGGACCGCGATTCGAAGGCCGTAAAACTAAAGGGCGAGATTGCTCATGCAACGCGCTGGGGGATTGGGGTGGAGTTTACTGCA
The DNA here is from genome assembly GCA_963710795.1 of uncultured delta proteobacterium. GTDB lineage: Bacteria > Desulfobacterota > Desulfobacteria > Desulfobacterales > JAFDCJ01 > JAFDCJ01. The sequence goes on along the minus strand of CAVQBT010000018.1, from coordinate 412,629 downwards.
AAAGGACCCCGATTTGATCAGCACATAACGAATATAATCCAACGTATCCAGTGATGAGCTGTTGGGAAATTGTTCAACCCTGAACAAGGAGTTATCTAATAAAAAATTTTCGCCACCAAGACACGAAGTTTAATTATTATAAACATTTTTTCTTTGTGTCTTGGTGCCTTGGTGGCTATTCTTTCCGGTTTACCCGGGCTAGGCTATATATTATGCAGACCCACTAATGCCCTGGAAAGCAGATCCGCGCCGCTATCGCCGTTTTCATGCGACAATTCCGCCCACCCGAATTCAAATTTTGCGCGGAGACCAGCGGTTTTTAAAATACTTTCCGCTGAAATCCGTTTCAATTGATCCCCCATACTCTGAGCCTCATCGATTGAAGTTTGCGGCATGAGCAGCGCGTAGGATTGCCCGTCGTATCGATGCAAGGTATCCCAGTCCCGAATCTTTTCGCTAAAAATATTTCCGATAGAACGAATAACACGATCCTTTAGCGTATTATCCAATCCGGATTGCAGTTCCTCAAACTCGATTTTCAGCAGGCAAAAAGATAAGCTGGTGCGATAGTGCCGTGCGCGTTGAATTTCAGTATCTAAAATTTCTAAAAATTTCAATCGGCTATATAACTTATTGGAATCTCCCTGCATTTTTATTTCACTAAAGCATTCCGTTAAGTTTTCGAGGCGGTCGCATGTGATGCCCATCAGGTTTAAAAAAAATTTTGAGGCCGTCGGCGGATATAACCACTGCAGACGTTTAATCATTTTCCAATTAATCTGAAACAGCTCGACCGGGCTGGTGGCCACAACGGTCGCCGATCGCGGCACGGAACGTAAAAAACCCATCTCACCCAGCGTATCACCGGTTTTCAACTGATTGACCAGCACCCGGCTTGGGGACACCGGCTCTGAATCATCTTGGCTGACCGGATCATACACGTCCATGGTCCCGGATATAATGGTGTACATGGTATCACTAACATCACCTTTATGGAATAAAATGTCCCCGGAATCGATTTTTTTAAGCGATCCGGCCATGATGATATAATGAACCTGGGTGCGTGACAAACCGCTGAAAAGCGGAATCCCCATGCGGGGCTCCTTGCCAAGCTTCAACCGTATCAGATCCCACAAAGTGACTAGCTCGATGTGCTGAATCAGAGAAGGCAGAAGAATCAAATCGCCGATCAACGCTGCCAGAGATGTGATCACCATCATCAACCCAAAAATGGCCGTTGGCTTGAAGCTTGAAAACAACAAAATCGAAAAAGCCGCACAAAGGGTAATGGTTGTGAAGATAATTGGCTTTCCAACCTGATGCAAGGTATCCCGAATGGCCCGTTTTTCGTCCAAATCCTTTTTAAATTCCCGGTTGTACCTGACCAGATAGTGGATTGTGTCGTCGACGGCCAGGCCGATGGCGATACTGGCAATCAGGCTGGTTACCATGGAAAGCTCGATACCGAGCCATCCCATAATTCCGAAGTTAATGACAATGGGCAATAGGTTGGGCAAAATGGCAATTAAGCCCACCTTAGCTGGACATAAAGAGAATGAACATCATCCCGAAAACCAGAATCATGGTGATGCCCAGGCTCTTGATTTGCCCGACGGTAAGTTGATGGCTGCTGGCGGCGATTACGATTCCCAGCCCGGTGACCTCCCATTGCAGGTCTTTGGAAAAGTTTTGTTTAACGAACGCCAGTGTTTTTTCGCGCAGTTGTAGGAACTTCTGCGAACTAGACAGGTGGGTGAGCAAGATAATATTGGTTTTTGCCAGATCGGCACTCATAAACCGGCTGAATACGTCTTCACCCAGGATCGTCTTGAAATTGTTTAACAGCATTCGGACTTCAAAACCCTCTTGCGGCAGCCGGTAGTAGGCCGGTTCGAATCGGTTCAGAACATAATTGACCAACTTCAGGTAGTCCGCAAAGGACAACGTTTTGTCGACGCCCTCCAGGGTAGCGAAAAACTCCTGAAGGCGGGCGATATCATTCAAATTATTGGGATTTTCGAAGAAGTCGGCTTGCGGGCCTCCCATCGTGATATTGACGGGAAAGCTGCCGGATAAATCCTGATAAATGTCGCTAAAATTGCGTTTGACCTCGGCCCCCTCTTTCAAATATCCAACCGGATTGGTCTCAACCTGAATCCGAAAAATTCCGATCATACACAGCAGCACCACCGCCCCGATAATCGGCAAAACGATTTTCTGATGCTTTAAGTTCAGATCGACTATTTTATCGATAAACCGGCTAAATAAGGGATTGGGGTCGATGGACCGGCCGGCCGGTTTGGCAGGCAGCGGCATAAATGACAGGACCGCCGGCAGAAACGTCAGGACAATGATCAGGATGCTGACCATGCCGAAGCATGAAAATATCGCAAACTCCTGGATCGCTGTGATGCGATTGGCCAGCAGCGATCCGAGGCCGATAACCGTGGTCAAAACCGCCAGCAGGGTTGGCAGGGACATGCTGGTAAAGGTCTTGCGGGTTGCGTCAACAGGTGAATCCGCCGCTTTGATACTGGCCAGGTACTCGGACACGATATGCAGACAATAGGCCGTCCCAACAGCCACCAGAAAAACCGGCACAATCATCGTCAGCATTGAAAGTGGTATGTTGAGCCAGGCCATCAGGCCGAAGGTCCAAACCAGGGCCAGCCCCACACAGACAAGCGGTATGAGGATATACTGCAGTTTGCGAAACAGAAAAAATAGGATAACGGCGATGATCAAAAATGTAATCGGGGGCAGTCGAAAAAAATCCTTCTCGGTGAACCGGGCCAGGGCTTCCGAAACCAGCGGCATACCGGTCTGATAGAGCTTAAGATCAGCAGGAGCGTCTTTCAGCATCTGCCTGACATGCTGGATCACGCGTTGGGAGTCGGCCCCGTAATCAAGGGCAAGGGTCAGGGCCGTGGTTTTGCCGTCGTTTGAAATCAGGTTTTTGCGGAATAGTGCCGCCTTGGACACCACCGTATAAAATTTTTCCATGCTCCAGTTGCCGGAAATATCAACCGCCTTTTTAATGCCGGGCAGGCTGATCACGCGCCGGACGCCTTCGATTTTGGCTGCGGCTTCAGCCAGCAGCTCAATTTTGCGGAAGGTAATCGGATCGAATACATTGCTGCTTTTGATGACGACCCGGATTATCTCATCGGAGCCAAAAAGCTTCTTGAAGTCATTGTAGCGTGCGGTTTCGGGCAGGTCTTCAATTTGAAGATCATAGACAGATGTTTCAAAGGATAGATTCGGCAGCTGCCAGCCAAATAGACCGGTGATGGCGACTGTCGTGAGAATGACAACTAAAGGACGCTGAAGTATCCATTCGAACATATCCCTGATAGAGAGCCCCATGGAAATTCCCTCTTTAATTAAAAGCGATAGAATTCCTTCAATTCCTAAATTCCTTAATACCGGATTTTTTTATTGGGTGGGTAGTTTTATGTCAACCAAGAAGCGTCCTTACGGCACAATTTCAAACTTTTTTGAGTAGTGCGCATCAAGGCTGCCATTGGGGTTTTGCATGATAATCAGACCTTCGATCCCGTCGAGGCGATTGATCAGATCGAGTCCCTTCTTGGTGCCCATTACCATAACCGCAGTCGCCAGGCCATCGGCCAGGGTGCAGTTGCCGGCAAGGATCGAAACACTCACGACCCCGTTGGAAACCGGATATCCGGTTCGGGGATCGATAATGTGGGAGTAGCGGATTCCATCGACTTCAAAAAAGTTGCGATAATCACCGCTGGTGGCAAACCCCTTGTTGTTCAGATCGACAATCTTATACACGTCGTCAAACGCAGCATCTTTGCGCGGGCGATTAATCCCGATGCGCCATAATTTGCCGTCTTCGCGGTGCCCGGATGCAAATATTTCGCCCCCGATTTCTACCAGGTAGTTATTAAATCCGGATTTTTGAATGATCTGCGCGACCTGATCAACCCCATATCCCTTGGCAATCGAGGAAAGATCAAGTGTAACAAATTTGTTTTTTTTCACCAGGGTGCCGTTTGGTAAAATTTGAATATTTTCGAATCCGATTTTCGGCAGCAGGGCGGCAATCTTTTTTTTGGGGGGCGCAGCGCGCTGCCGTTCGGCAGGCCCAAATCCCCATAGCTCAACCAGCGGATTGACCGTTGCGTCCCAGGCTCCGCCGGAAAGCTCAAAGATGGTCTTGGCCGTCATCATCACCCGCAAAAAGTCAGCGGATACCTCAAATGCCCGGCCGGCCTGTTTCAGGTCGTTGAAGCGACTGATTTCGCTGTCTGGTTGATAGGTGGACATGCTGCCGTTGATTTGCACCAGACGCGCATCGATCTTTTCTTTTAATCCCGCAATACTCTGAAAACTGCCGGTCACCACCTTGACGTGGTAGGTCGTGCCCATCGTGCGGCCCGCGATTATTTGTTCGCGCTTCTCCTCGCCGCAGGCAGATGTCAATAACAACGCGATACTTATAGCTAAAATTCGAGCAATGTTTATCAACTTTACTATTTCTCTCCGCACCAAGCCCATTGCTCCGCAAGCTATGCCTCTTTTGCTGTGCATTCTGCATTGTACTTTCAATTTAATAGAATCCACATTTTGTCTACATAATTCTCCGCGAATTTTACAACCTCTTAAAAAGAATAATAAAAAAAACCATTGCGCAGCAATAAATAATTAATTAACAAATGCGAGGCAATTGCTCCCCGGCCAGCATATCCACGATTCGTTCGCCCCCGATCCGGGTCTGCATAAATACTTTACCGGCGCGATCAGCGACCACCTCGCCAATCACGGCAGCATCCCGGCCGGACGGATTCGCAGCGATTGCCGCTAAAACCGCAGCGGTATCCGCATCGGACACAAAGGCCAGCAGTTTACCCTCGTTGGCCAGATACAGCGGATCAAAACCCAAAAGCTCGCAGGCCCCGCCGACTTCTTTTTTCAAAGGGATCTTGTCTTCATAAATTTTGATCCCGATCCCGGACTTCTCCGCAATTTCATTTAAAGCCGTACCCACCCCGCCGCGGGTCGGGTCCCGCAGCACATGGACGTTGCCGCTGACGGCAAACATCTCTTTAACCATGTGATTAAGCGGCGCCGTATCGCTTTTCAGCGCGGTCTTAAAGGACAGCCCCTCCCGCTGGGTTAAAATGGTGATGCCGTGATCGGCGATAGTGCCGCTTAAAATAATCCGGTCGCCGGCCACAGCATTGTGGCTGGCGACATTGATATGTTGCGGTATCACGCCGATGCCCGAAGTGTTGATGAATATCCGGTCGACCGCACCCTTGGGCACCACCTTGGTATCACCGGTAACCACCGTGACGCCGGCCGCGCGGGCGGCAGCCCCCATTTCTTTGACGATCTTCTCAAGATCGGCCGCCGTAAACCCCTCTTCGATAATCAGTCCGACACTCAAATACAACGGATTCGCCCCGCACATGGCAACGTCGTTAACGGTTCCATTGATCGCCAGATCACCGATATTTCCCCCCGGAAAAAAAATGGGATCCACCGTGTAGGAGTCGGTCGAAAATGCCAGGCGCAGGCCATTGAGCTCAAAGATGGCCCCATCGTTGAGCTCTGCAAGAATGGGATTATCAAACACCGGCAGCAGCATGTCGGTGGTCAGACGATGCGAGATCCTGCCCCCGCTGCCATGATCCAAAAGTATTTTTTCAGATTTCATAAAATTGTCCGTTTATCTAATGGATTTAAACTTAAATGTCTTTACAAATATTTGAGAACACCGACGAGCATGGATATGTACGGACAATTTTATTTTTATTAATTTATTCTGCTGAGGCAGAAAAAATCCAGGTTTATCCGTGAAGATCTGAGTCCTATGCCTTCTACCCTCTGCCCCTTGCCCTCTGCTCTCTGCCTTCTGACTTCTATTTTTTCCGACTTCCCACTTCCCACTTCCATTTTCCGACTTTGTCTCGCCTGAGCTTGTCGAAGGCCGCATTCCGCCTTCCGACTTCAAACGTGATATTTATAATACGCCGCACACGTCCCCTCCGTGGACACCATGCAGGGTCCCACCGGATCCATGGGCGTGCACACCTTACGAAACAGCTTGCATTCCGGCGGATTTTTTTTTCCGATCAAAATCTCACCGCAGGCACAGCCGGATGGAATTTTGGAATCCGGGACCTGGATTTCAAACTGCTTTAGCGCATCATGCGCGGCAAATTCATCTCTTATTTTCAAGCCACTGAGCGCAATCGTGCCGATGGCCCGCCAGCAGGCATCGGCCGGTTCAAAAACCTCGCTCAAAATCTGCCGCGCTTTGGAATTGCCTTCGTCGGTAACGGCGCGGGGATAGGCATTTTCAAGCCCCGGGCTTCCGGTCTCGATCATCGCGGTCAGCATGCTGATGGCCTGCAGGATATCCGCCGGTTCAAACCCGGCTACCACACTGGGTGTTTTGTATTTTTCGAAAAACGGCCGATAAGCATCCAGTCCGATGATAACCGACACGTGGCCGGGCAAAATGAACCCGTCTATTTTTACATCCTCCAGACTCATCAGCGTTTCCAGGGCCGGTGGGACCAGTTTGTGGGCCGATATCACCGCGTAATTTTCCACCTTTAACCGGGCTGCCTGCAGGATGGAAGCCGCAATGGTCGGTGCGGTGGTTTCAAATCCGACCCCTAAAAATACCACCTGCTTGTCCGGGTGTTTTTGGGCAACCGCCAGGGCGTCAAAAGTCGAGTAAACCACCCGGATATCCCGTCCCTCCGCCCGCTCTTTTTCAAGGGAGGAGATGGTTCCCGGAACCCGTATCAGGTCACCGAAGGTGGTCACGATGACATCATCGATGCGGGATAATTCAATAAAGGCATCGATTTCTTTTTGGTCGGTCACACAAACCGGACACCCCGGACCGGATAGCAGCGCAATCGTTTCGGGTAACACCGAGCGTATTCCACTGCGAAAAATCGACACCGTGTGGGTCCCGCAGACTTCCATCAATCTAATGGGACGGCGACTAATATGTTTAATCTTTTCAATGAGGTTTTTTGAAATTTGCGCATCCCGGTATTCTTCGATGTGTTTCAGGGTCATGGTTGTATCCTTCGCAATTTTTCGGCGATTAGCGACATCACTGGACAATTTGTTGCCGATATTTGCGCACGCGTTGCTATTTCAGGTTTCAGGTGTCAGGATTTCGAACCTCGGTTTCCTCGTATGGAACTTCGCCACCTGAAACCGATAAACTGCGCAACTGCCGCGCCGAAGGGGCGGATTTATCGAAGCGTAGTCTTGAAAAAACTTTAGCCTGCTTATCGTATATAATATCCCTTTGAGCTTTCAGCTTTGAGCCCTATGCTTTGGTCCCTGTACCCTAATCCCTCTGCCTCCTGCCCTCTGCCCCATGCGCTTTGCCCCATGCGTTATGCCCCCTGAGCTTTGGCCGCCGCCACCACCGCCTGTCCCAGGCTGATACCGCCGTCATTGGCCGGCACCTGCTGCTGGGTGAATACCTCAAATTTTTTATCATGCAAAGCTTGAATCAACCCACTCAACAGGATGGCGTTTTGAAAACAGCCGCCGCTTAGCACGACGCGGTTTAGGTCGCTTTCCCGACGCATAAAATCACAGAATTCAGCAAACAGGCGGATCAACGTGCGATGAAATTTGGCGCTGATATTGGCGATGGGCAACCGGCGTTGAATATCCGCGACCACCCCTTCTATGATGGGTGTCGTCAGTAAACGACAGATCTCGCCGGTCTCCCATTGATAATCGTAAATCTGATGAGTCGAATCTGCGGCCAGCATTTCAAATTCCATGGCGGCCTGGCCTTCAAAATTAACCTGCCGGCGAATCCCGCAAATTGCCGCCACCCCGTCAAAGAGACGTCCCAGGCTCGAAGTTAGCGGAGAATTGACTTTTTTTGCAATCATTTCCCTGAGGATATCGACCTTCTCGGTCTCGATTTCCCCCAGCACGGGCAGGTCCAGGTTCTGAAAATCATCGCCGAAGGTATGCTGCAGATAGCTGATTGCCATACGCCAGGGCTCTTTGATGGCCGCTGCGCTGCCCGGCATGGCGACGGTGGCCAGATGTCCGATCCGTTTAAATTCATGGCTGCTGGCAATCAGGAATTCTCCACCCCAGAGGGTTCCATCCGTACCATACCCGGTACCGTCAAAGCCCAGGCCGATCACATCTCCCTCGAGTTTGTGCTCGGCCATGCAGCTGACCACGTGGGCATGGTGATGCTGAACCTGAATATTCGGAATTGGCGTTTGTTCTAGTGCGAATTGGGTGCTCAAATAATCCGGGTGCATATCGCAGGCAATGACTTCCGGATTAATATCGAGGATCCGTTTCAAATGGTCGACTGTCAACTTAAAAAAGTCATAGGTGGCGATATTTTCAAGGTCCCCGATATGCTGGCTTAAAAATGCTTTATCCTGCCGGGTGACACAAATCGTATTTTTGAGCTCGGCACCGCAGGCCAGAATCGGCGGCACCTCTTTTTTCAAAAATATCGGGATCGGCACAAACCCCCTTGAACGTCGAATAAACCGCTCGGCCCCGGCAATCTGCCTGACGATCGAATCATCACTGCGCAGATAAATATCGCGATCGTGAATTAAAAAATAGTCGGCAATCCCAGCCAGCCTGCTAAATGCGTCCTCGTTATCAATCGCAATCGGCTCCTCGCTCAAGTTGCCGCTGGTCATTACCAGGGCCGTAAAATCGTGTTTCAACAACAGGTAATGCAGCGGGGTGTAAGGCAGCATGACACCAAAGTAATTATTGCGCGGGGCCACCTGATCGGAAATCGGGTTCGGCGTCTTTTTTCTCAACAGCACAATCGGCCGCCGGATCGAGGTCAGCAGGTGCTCCTCTTCCGGTTCGACGGCAGCATAGCCGCGAATGGTCGCAAGATCGGCAGACATGACGGCCAAGGGCTTTTCTTCGCGAATTTTCCGGCGGCGCAAGCGCCTAACCGCATCGGCATTGACGGCATCGGCCGCCAGATGATATCCGCCAAGCCCCTTGATCGCCAGAATATAACCCTGTTTCAGGAGCTTGACGGCTTTGCCGAGCGGATTGTGGCTGCCGATTACGTTTTTGTGGTTGTCGAAAAGACCGACATGGGGCCCGCAGTCATCACAGGCATTGGGCTGGGCATGAAAGCGCCGGTTGGTGGGATCATCATACTCGGCCTGGCATGCGGGGCACATGCTAAAATGCCGCATGGACGTTTTGGGCCGATCATAGGGAATATCGTCAATAATGGTGTAACGGGGTCCGCAGTTGGTGCAGTTGATAAACGGATAGTGATAGCGGCGGTCGCCGGGATCCAGCATTTCAGCCAGGCAATCGTCACACACCGAGACATCCGGCGAAATCAGGGTGGACATTCGGCAATCGCCCTGGCTTTTTACAATGGCAAAATCAGGGGATTGTTTAACGGTTGCCGCTTGGCCGGCAATATCGACAATGTAGGCCAGGGGCGGGGCGTGGGCGGCTAAATCGGATTCAAAGGAAGTAATTTGTCCGGCCGGGCCCTCAACGTGGATGGAAACACCCGCCGAGGTATTGGCCACCTCGCCTTTCAGACCATATTTTTGGGCGAGCTGAAAAACAAAAGGCCGAAAGCCGACACCTTGAACAATTCCGTTAACTTTCAACCGTTTGGCAACACAATTATCTGTCATGATAAAAATAGATCAATCACGAAAGCACGAAATGTCGAAAGCACACCAGGAAATTTTTCGTGTTTTCCAACTTTCGTGTTTTCGTGATAAATACATCTTTTCATAAAATATTGATAAATCAGCGAGTTGAATCTCCCCCTCCCTCAACAAATTCGGCCGCTTCCTTCAAAAATTTCAATGTTTCCATTGCCGCTGCTTCATCTATTTTATGAATGGCAAAGCCGGCATGAACGATGACATAATCACCGACTGCGGCATCTTCGAGCAGCAGCATGCTGGCTTTGCGCTGAACACCGTCCACGTCAATGGTTGCCATGTTATCTTCAATGTGGGTTATTTTGGAGGGGATTGCAAGACACATTATCCGATGTTCCTTTCTTGTAAGATACGCCCAGACGATCAAGCTCGGCCAGGACCATGCCGATTACCGGATCGACCTGGGCCTGGATGGCAGGGGTTAATTCAAGGCTTTGAGTATCGATATCTTGGGGCTCGACTCCGATAATTACCGTTTGCGGTACTCTGTCCAGCGCCTGACACAGGGTTAAGGCTTCAAGAAAGTCGACCTGATGCAAAGAATTTTTGGCCCGGATGCGAGCCGGAATTTCATCGTCTTCCAACCGGTAAAGATCGCCGGGATTGCCTTTGTTGCGGATCGCATCCACCACGATCAGATGGTCCGGTTTTGAAATCACCCCCAGCAAATTAATGCCCAGCACACCACCGTCGACGAGCAGGACATTGTCCGAAAACTCGTATTGCTTCTCCATTTTTTCAACCACCCGCACCCCAAACCCCTCATCGGAATACAGGATGCACCCGATGCCCAAGACCATCACCTCGGCGGCATAAAGTTCATCAAACGGATTATTATCATCTGGATTCATATATCAAAGAGTATCCCCTGAATTTGTGTTTCTGGAAACAGACGTAAGCCGATAGACTACACCAATTCGGGATGCTTAGTCAATAACGTAATGAGGCACTGAAATCCCAATTTCCAAGCACCAAATTACAAATAAATTTCAATAATCAATGACCAAAACATTCATCAGATTGAAACCCATCGCTTCGCAAACCCATATCTGAGGCTCAAAATAATGCAGCTGGGCACTGATACAGGCTCATAGTTTGTTTAGAATTTTGAATTTGGGTCATTGGGATTTGTTTGGGATTTGATTTTTGGTGCTTGTAATTTTGCTGATTTTAAATATTTGCCATGACTGTGTGCGGAAATGAGATAGTCTATCCTTGATCCACACAATATATGAAGAGCCAAGAACCGCCACAAGACAGGTCGAATTCACGAGCGGACTAATGGTAATAAAAACAGCCTCCCGAAATTCGGGAGGCTGCTGGTTTTGGAAGGATGGTTACAGGGCCTTGATCTTATAAACCTCGTTGGAGTCCGGATCGATGACATGAACACCGCAGGCAATACACGGATCAAAGGAATGAACCGTTCGCAAAACTTCCAGCGGTTTTTTGGGATCAGCCACCGGGGTGCCGATCAGGGCCTCCTCAACGGGGCCCAATTTACCGGCAGCATCTCGCGGACCCAGGTTCCAGGTAGAGGGTACCACGTACTGGTAGTTTTTGATTTTCTTGTCATCAATTTGAATCCAGTGGCCCAGCGATCCTCGGGGCACATCATTGAGCCCCACCCCCATGGCGCTATCCGGCATCTCATAGGGCTGGTAGGTCTCGGTATCGCCGCTTTTGATATTGCCGACCAGTTCCATGACCCAGCCCTGCATTTGTTCACCGATCGCCAGCGTTTCAATGCCTCTGGCAGCCGTTCGCCCGAGGGTCGAAAACAGGGCGGCAGCCGGAACGTTCAGGGTTTTCAGAACATTATCAACGATCGGCTTGATATCCTTGTGCCCTTTGGCATAGGCCACCAGCACCCGGGCCAGCGGACCGACCTCACAAGGCTCACCTTCATAACGCGGCGCTTTGAACCAGGAGTACTTGCCATCACCCGGGATGTATTTCGGATTTTCCTGCAACGGTTTGGTTTCCCCTTCATAAGGATGCAGGGCGTTGCCGTCCTCGTACCAGGCGCGGGTGACATCTTCGGTCACCTTGTCCTGATGCGCCATTTTCGCACCGGCCAGATTCCGCTTCATGATCGACACCCCGGGGCATATAGAGGCTGTCGGGCTCCTGATCGGTTTGCGGAAATTCACCCCAGGCCAAAAAGTTGCTGGTTCCGCCGATGGCGCCCCAATCCTTGTAAAAGGAAGCAACCGCCAGCAGATCGGGAATGTAGACGTTCTTGATAAATTCCTGGGTTTCTTTGGCTATGTAGAGAAATTCGGCAATCCGATCCGGCGGTCAGATCCCTGACGCAGGTCACACCGCCGACCACCAGGGATTGAGGATGCGGATTTTTGCCGCCGAAAATGGCGTGCATCCGGGCCGCCCTGGCCTGCAGACGCAAGGCTTCGATGTAATGCGCGGCGGCCATCAGGTTGGCTTCGGGCGGCAGTTTGTAGGCGGAATGCCCCCAATAGGCATTGGCAAAACGGACCCAGCTGGCCGCTGTCGACAAAGGTCTGAAGCCGCTGCTGAACACTTTTAAAATATGGCATTCCCCCCATCGGGCGCATTGCTGACATTGTCCGACAAGGCCGCGGTCTTTTTAGGATCCGCCTTCAGGGCGCTGACAATATCCACCCAGTCCAGGGCATGCAGATGATAAAAATGAACGATATGGTCGTGCTGGAACTGGGCTCCCATGAGCAGGTTGCGGATAATTCGCGCATTTTTGGGAATTTTAACGCCCACGGCATCGTCGACTGCCCTCACCGAGGACAGAGCATGGGTGTACGTTCAGACCCCGCATGAGCGCTGCACAAAATGATGGGCATCCCGGGGATCGCGTCCCTGCAGGATCAGTTCGATACCTCGGAACATCTGGCCTGAGCTCCAGGCATTGACCACTTTGCCGCCGGCCACCTCCACTTCGATTCTGAGGTGGCCTTCTATTCTGGTAATCGGATCTATCGTAATTCTTTCTGCCATATGATCTCCTCCCTTTCTAATTCAAAAAGGCTGTTATTTGCATTCGTGGAAAGGTCGGTTACAATTCCTCATAAAACGGGGTGAATTTATCCCAAAATCCGGTTCGCTGCAGCCGATACAGGGGGCTCCGGCTTCGATCGGAAAACTGGTGCCGTCGTTAAATTTGGCAATCGGACAGTTGTTGTAGGTTTCCGGACCGCGGCAACCCATTTTGTAAAGGCAATAGCCGGCCGCCGCTTCTTCGGAGCCGAATTCTTCCACAAATTCGTCGTTTTCGAAATGGGCCCTGCGCGGACACTGATCATGGATGGTTTTGCCATAGGCAAACAGGGGCCGGCCCAGATCATCCAATGCCGGAAGTTTGCCCAGAAGGAGATAATTGACAACGGTACCCACAAAATTGACCGGATTCGGCGGGCATCCGGCAATATTTACCGTCTTGATGCCCAGAGCCTCTCCGACGCCCTTATAACCGCCGGGATTGGGTGCCGCTGCCTGAATGTTGCCAAATGATGAGCAGGAACCGATGCAAATGACACCGGCAGCTTTGGTGCAGATTTCTTTGCCGATTTCCAGAAATGTACGACCACCGATTTTGCCATAGCCGCCGTCATATTTGGTGGCAATCGCGCCCTCAACCACGCAGATAAATTTTCCCTCGTATTTTTTTGCTGACGCATGCAAGTTGATCTTCCGCCTGTTGTCCCGGCCGCCGCCATGATGGTTTCATGGTATTCCAGCGAAAGGATCTCCAGAACCAGATCGTCCGCATAAGGATACTGGCTTCTCAAAGCCGCCTCAGAACAACCGGTGCATTCCGCAAAATGCAGCCAGATGACCGGCGGTCTCTGCGCCGGAGCGGCAAATACCTCCGCCACTTTCGGGACAAATGAGGATGAAAGTCCCATGGCTGCCGTGAGGAACGTACAATACTTCATGAAGTCCCTCCTGGAAACGCCTCTGCGCTCCAGTTTCTCGTAAAAAGCCTTTTCGTTTTCCATTTGCACCTCCTTCAATGCGTTTAATGTTCATATCAATACGACGCTTGCTAAATATACAACTATTTATAAAATCAAAAAATTACGTGACTATATCACAATAAGCGCTAATATACAATTTTGAAAAGGATTGACCATCAAATCATATAATACGCAAGAGCTTGAATTTTCAGCTAATATTTAAGGCTAAGCGGCGGGTAGAATAATTGCTGTAGGGCCACAGCAATTATAATTTTATAAAATATCTAAATGCAATTCATTCTATTATGCTATCAATTTTGATATGTCAACCTTAAAAATTGAAGGAACGGCACCACCTCCGGTCGGTCAAGCTGCCACACAAAAGCAGTGTAACTGGAATGATGGAATAAGCTATAAATTTTTTGAGACTTTTTAACTGCCGTCATCATCGTCGACATAGCTGTCATCGGCGATTTTCAGTGACGAATCAATTTTCTTTATTTGATCTTTTTCATCATATGGATCATCGAAATCGTCTTCCAGCACATCATCAAGTTCAACCGGTTCATCCTCAATCGGCTCGACAATTTTAACATTTCCACGCTTTTTGGCTAATAAATTAATATCATCGAAAAAAAGCTCAACCGAGTCTTGTTTCCTTGACTTAAATAAGTTATTGACCGCCGCCGCAATCTGCTCGGCATAGATGCCCGGCGGATACATATTGTTGGTTCGCAATGCCGCCATCAGTTCATCTTTTCCGGCTGAAATGGCTGATTTAATGGTTTTGTAGTCATAAGCTTCTTCACAGAGCAGCGACAGCATCTGTTTGTTCAACTCGGCAAATTCCTGAATTTTGATTTGTTTATTTTCTTTGTCGTTGAGTATTAAATATTTTTGTTTCATGGCGATAATCCTTAATTAATTTGCCCTGAATTTGAGCACTTTCAGAGCTGTAAAGTGTTTTTTTTTGAAATCACAAAAATACAGACCTGTCAACCGTGAAGTATTGTCCCGCCCAAAAACCGGAATAAAAGTCATAGTATTTCAACATGCTAAAAGAAAGCATGTTAAAAATTTAGAAAAAATATTGACCAACTTAGCGCGAAATGCTAAATATCTATGTTCGTCTTGACCAGTATAATTCGGATTGAATAAAAAATCGCTTAAATTTGATCCAACAGGGAGGGATGGCTGAGTGGTCGAAAGCGGCGGTCTTGAAAACCGTTGAGGTTCACGCCTCCGTGGGTTCGAATCCTACTCCCTCCGCCAGATTCGTTATTCGTTAATAGCAAATGGTTATTGGTGATGTTAGTGGCAGAAATTGCATCTAAGAAAATCCTGAGCGAATAACTTATAACTAATAACCAATAACAGTTTATGGAGAGATGGCCGAGTTGGCTGAAGGCGCTCGCCTGCTAAGCGAGTATGGGGGTTATACTCCATCATGGGTTCGAATCCCATTCTCTCCGCCACAAAAATTGATAAAGGCGCGCGATTCCAACTGCAAAACACTTGATGCAGGTATCACGCGCCTTTTCTTTTGAAATTAAATTTTCCCGCAAGCCATTATCCTGTCAAAACTAAGGCCTTCTGTCATATTTCGCCTGAAACCGCGAAGATATGGAATTCTTAGCGCCTTTGCGTGATCCTGTGATAAACCAATCATATGCTAATGACGTTGACCCTATCTTGCCGCGCCAGTAATGTTTCTTGACACTCAAATCGCAAAATCTTATGTTAAACACGATAATAAGTTGGTGCTGCCGGCCACAATTAATGTCTCTGTTTAATCGCAGATTTTCCCGGTGCAGCCAAAATCCCAGAGGCTTCAAACATCGAAATGAAACCCATTAAAAGAATTTCAGCCATCTTTGTGATACTGATGCTCGCGGCCTGTGCCCAGACAACGGCCACTAAACCCAAAAATCCTCCACCGGAGGAATCCCGGCCAACGTCACCAACCGGCAGTAAGCCTTCTTTGGAAACGCACAAAATCGAGCAGCAGGAATCCCGCAAAACGTCAAAAATCGGTGAAGAAACATCAACCGAAGAAGCGGCAAGCCGGGAGAAGAAAGCGCGTCCAACGGCCGCGACCGAATCCGAATCGCAAAAATCAGAGCAACCATCAAGCACCGGGCAGGTGCCGGAGGAGGTTTCGGCCGAGGCTAAATTGGCGCAGGCACGGGAAAACCTGCGCATCAGCCGGGAGACTGAAAAGCGCATTGCAGCCGAGCTTGAGCAGCTCAAGGAATCCGGCAGCGCGTCTGAGCAATCCGTCAGGGATTATGAAACATACCTGAAAAGCGTCGCGGCCATGTCGGTTGAAAACCAAAAAATAGTGGAACAGATGGCGGCGGCCTATGCCGCAAAAACCGGCTCCAATGAGCTGAATAAGATGGCCGATCCGGATATTCCGGAAGAACAAACTATCGATGAAGTCGCCGCGCTGGACCGCCAGTTAAATGCATCATTGGCAAAATTTGACGGCATGCTGCTCGAGGAGATGAATGAAATCCGCGCCGGATCGTCCAAAAAGTTGCAGAATCTAGCCGCCGAAGCGGCTGAAGCTGCCAAAAGACTGCGCGAACAGGGCCTGGACGTGGACACCTCCGGATCGAAATCATCCGATGGGAATCAGGAGGAACGGGAAGGTGGCCAGGCCACCGACCGCGAAAAGGATGCCACTGGCGGCCGCAAAGGCAGCCAGACGGCGTCAAGGGATGGATCAGGCAGGGGCGGTGAGGGCCCGTCCAGCACAAATCAACGCCGGACAGATTACGAAGATGACGATATCGTAGCCCGCCAGCTGCGCGAAGCCGCCGAAAATGAAACGGATCCCGAGCTCAAAGAAAAGCTCTGGAAAGAATATGATGAGTACAAGAAGAGCAATTAATTAAAAAAAACATTATCGAAAGGGGCAAGGGATTGTTGTCATATCCGAAGCAACGAGAAAAAATTCCAAATCTCAAGCACCAAATTACAAATAAATCTCAATGTCCAATATTCAATGACCAAAACATTCACCGCAATCGATGTGCAAACCCTGGTCTGGCAATGATGATATCGGTGGACACAACTATAGAGGGTTCTATTATTTGTTTGGAATTTTGAATTTGGAACATTGGGATTTATTTGAGATTTGAGTATTGGTGCTTGGAATTTCCAGGGCTGTCATGAGATTAAAATTTCACATTCTTTCAATAGTTGCAGTTGTACTGGTCATAAGTTCCGGCTGCGCCAGCTATTATGCCCAAAATGTCGGCCCGACGCCGATTATGCGGGCCGAACAGGAAATCCCCGAGGACCAGTTATTGGACGTGGGCATTCTCGTTTTTAAAAGCGGGGAGTTAAGCGAGGAAAAGGCCGAAGACGAGGGCACCAATAACGAAATTCGCAAAGCTGAGAGTCATTTCATACCCTATCATCTGAAAAACACCTTACAGCAAAGCAGCCAGTGGGGGGCAGTTGAAGTCATCCCGGCTACAACCGCCAGCGTCGATTTAATGGTGAATGGAGAAATTCTCGAATCCAACGGCCAGCACCTGGGATTGAAAATCGGGGTAGTCGATGCCACCGGCAAACGCTGGTTCAACAAAAACTACAAAGCGGAGGCAACCCAAACCGCCTACGGTGGCAATCGACCGGGTGAAAAAGATGCGTTTCAGGATATCTACAATGCGATTGCCAACGACATGGCTGAATATAAGATGAAGCTGACCGCCGAGCAGATCGGCACCATACGCACGACAGCCAAATTAAAATATGCCCAAGAATTGGCGCCGGATGCCTACAAAGGATATCTGGCCGAAGACAAAAACAAAGAAATTGTCATCAAAAGACTGCCGGCCGATGATGACCCCATGATGGATCGCCTGCTTAAAATACGAGAGCGGGAATACATGTATGTCGATACACTCAATGAACAGTACAACGCATATTACCATGAAATGTGGCCTTCCTATGAAAATTGGCGTCAGCTCAACATGACCGAACGCAAGGCCATCAAGGAAATAAAAAAGAAAGCCTTAACCCGACAGCTTCTCGGGGCCTTGCTGATCGCCGGGGCAATCGCTGCCGGCTCCAGTAATTCAGGCAATGTGATCGCACTTCAAACCGGCATGGTGATCATCGGCGGTCAAGTGATCCTGGACGGTTTCAACATCTCCAAGGAGGCCGAAATCCATGAAGCGGCTATCGAGGAACTCAGCGAATCGTTTAGTGGCGAGATGAAACCCGTCGTCATGGAATTTGAGGGCCAACAGTATAAGCTTACCGGCTCGGCCGAGGAACAATTTAAACAGTGGCGGGAGCTGTTGCGCAAAATATACTATGCCGAAACCGGTTTTGAGCCGGATAATTAATCCACCGGGAAAAAAGTAAGAAGGTTTTATAGACTATTCGTATATAATGAATGATAGTTGGCGTAAATTCGGAGCCGCTGGATTAATTATTTTAATGCTGCGCATTCTTTCGTTTTTTTTCTTTATCATCCAAAACGCCTCAATGAGGTGATGGAAAGTATCCCCCGCAGAGCCCAAAAAGAAGCGCAGTGGATGATCGCCACCGAAATCGGATGCTGTCTGAGACCATTAGAGATCGTTTTGAATGAACAGCTTTAGCCGATATTATGTCAAATAAAGGACGCATCCAATCCATCACGGACGGAGACCATCACCCCGCTCAGGGTTCCCATCGAAACTAGAGGAACCGGTCCGGGCGGGCTTCGACCTCGACATCAGTTTGGCATCATCATCCTGATATGCTCGGTTATCATTCTGGTTGCTGTTGGTGGCTGGTTTTTGCATTATCTCTCGAAAAATCCACTTCAGCCGCAACCGGTCCCAGACAAACAATCAGCCGAACAACCCGACAAACCGGCACCCGCAGCGGTTGCCCCGCCCGAAACGCCGCTTTCGCCTGCCGGGGATCCTGAAAAACTGGCCAGAGAGAGACAGGCTGCCGAACAAAAGCTGGCAGAATTTTTAGCAACCAAAAATGAGCTGGATACTATCGGTGCCGCCCAATGGGCAGGCAAATCCTACAGCGAAATGACCGCAATCAGTGGCCGGGCAGATGCACTATTGCTCAAAAAAGCATACCCAGCGGCTTCCGCTGAATATGCACGGGCCACGGTCATCGGCCGGCAACTCGCCGAGCAGGCTGATGCAGCCCTGCAGCGCATGCTGGATGAAGGCCGAATTGCTTTGACTGAGGGCAACGGGATTGTGGCCCAAAGCAAATTTAAGGCGGCGTTGATGATTGATCCTGCCAATCAGCCAGCTCAAAAAGGACTCAAACGCTCACAAACCATCGAAACAGTGCTTCAACTAATTGAAGCGGGCAAACAGCATGAAAAAAACAGCTCGCTTGCCCTGGCCCGGTCCGAATACCAAAAGGCCCTTCGGCTCGATCCCGAGGCTGATGGGGCACGCCGGGCCTTAACCCGGGTGACAGATCTGATCAAAGAACAACAATTCAGTCAATTGATGTCGGCCGGGCTGGCGGCATTTCACAATAATGATTATACCCTGGCCCGAACCCGGCTGCTGGAAGCAAAATCCATCAAGCCCGGATCCCGTGAGGTGTCGGAGGCTCTTTTGCAGGTGGACCAGGCCCTTCGTCTGGCCCGCATTGATCGGCTGCGCGACGCAGCGCAAAAAGCGGAACAATCAGAGGATTGGCAAACTGCCCTTAAATCATATCTGGCAGTGCTTGAGATCGACCAAAACCTTCAGTTTGCCACCCGCGGCCAAGAACGGGCCGCCGAACAAATTCGCCTCACCAAGCGCCTTGATTTTTTTCTTTCCGATCCGCGGGTGCTGGAGTCGGCCAAACAACTTAAAAACGCGCTGCTTTTGCTAAATGAAGCCAAGGAGACAAGCCCGCGCGGTCAAAAGCTCACCCGCCGGATTAGAGAGTTGGAAGGACTCGTTGCCATTGCCCAAACACCGGTGGTTATCACCATCGAATCGGATAATCTGACGGAGATTGCCGTATACAAGGTCGGCAAACTCGGCCGATTTTCCCAGCGCAAACTCACACTGCGACCGGGCACCTACACCGTGGTGGGAGCCCGGGACGGATACCAGGATGTGCGGCAGAAAATCACTGTCAAGGCCGGCCAGCAGGCCTTGCGGATAACGGTTAAATGCAGGGTTAAAGTTTGAAATCCAAAAACGATATCAAAGAACGCGACATGAAATCGGTTGAAATAAAGCCGATCTCCTTTCGCCCCGCAGGCAATAAAAAACATTCAAAGTCCTCCCGGGTATTGAAATGGTCGCTCAGTCTGGCACTTGGGATTTTTCTGGTTTTGCTGTGTGCTTCGCTCTGGTTTGTGTTCACCGCCCGCCAGGTGATCATCCGGATTGATCCAACACCGGACCATTTGTCAATCAGCGGCGGGATGGTAGCGCCCAAAATCGGTGACGACTATTTAATGCGACCCGGTGACTATTTTCTGGCAGCCGAGAAAGAATGTTTTCAGCCGTTGCAGGAAAAACTGGTGGTGGCGCAGGACAAAACCCAGACTTTTGAATTTTCAATGGCCAGACAGCCGGGACAGCTCTCATTTCAAGCGCATCAGACAGATTCACCGGCAGTAGCGCTGGCGGGCGCCATTATTGTAATTGACGGCCGGCAACGGGGTCGGACACCTCTGGCCGGATTGGAAGTTAAACCGGGTCGCCGAAGCATTACGGTTCAAGCCGAAAACTATCAGACCTTACACACCGCAATCGAAGTTGCGGGCTGCGCTGAAATTCAACAATTTGATCTGGCCCTGATCCCCGGCTGGGCCGAGATCGCCCTTCAATCCGAACCGGCGGGCGCCGCTGTATTCGTGGATGGAAAATCTTTCGGAAGAACCCCGTTAACCCTCAAGCTGCCGGAAGGTGACCATGACCTCGCAATCCAGGCCGATCGATTCAAGCCGTGGCACACCCGCCTGGCGGTGGCTGCCAATCAGCCTCAAACGTTAGAGACGATTCGTCTGCAGCCGGCCGACGGTAAGCTGGCAGTTCGGACCCAGCCGGCCGGCGCCAGTGTGATGGTCGGCAAAACTTTTGCCGGTCAAACTCCACTTGAATTGTCGCTGAGGGCCAACAAAACTCATCTGCTGAACCTATCCAAGGCCGGATACGAAAAAGCCGAACGCACCGTAAAACTGCTCAGTGAGGAGTCAAAAACCCTCAGTATCACCCTCAAGCCAAAACTGGGCCTCATCAACTTTGAGATAATTCCGGCCGATGCCAATCTCATTATTGACGGTAAACCACTGGGCAGGGTTCCGCCAAATTTGCGTCTGACAGCCGTTGAACATCAATTGGAGATAAGAAAGCAGGGCTATCGGCCCTACCAAACCCGCCTGACCCCGCGCCCTGGATTTCCCCAGGAAATTAAGATTGCGTTGTCAAAGTTGTCATCCAGCCCCGGGACTCCGGCCGGAATTATCAAGGCCCCAAATGGCTATGAGCTGAAACTGGTTGATCCCGGGATATTCAGCATGGGGTCCTCACGCCGGGAGCAGGGTCGGCGCTCTAATGAAACGCTGCGCAAAATTAAACTGCAGCGCCCTTTTTATATAGGCGTCAGGGAAGTGACCAACAAGGAAGTCAGACAATTTCTGGCTGACCACAATTCCGGCGCATTTAAACAGCAAAGCCTGAATCTGGATCAATTGCCCGCAGTCGGAATCAGCTGGGAGCAGGCCGCCCTTTTTTGCAACTGGCTCAGTGCCAGAGAATCTCTGCAGCCGGTTTATGTGCCAAAGGACGGAAAGCTGGTCGCCGCCGAGCCGGTGGGCAACGGCTATCGCCTTCCCTCCGAAGCCGAATGGGAGTATTGCGCCCGCTTCAACCGGCGGAACCGGGCCGATTTGAAATACCCCTGGGGAAACGGCTATCCGCCGCCGCCGGCTGCGGGAAATTTTGCAGACGCATCGGCCAAAGATATCATGACAAACTTTTTGGCGACATATAACGATGGCTACGCGGTCAGCGCGCCGCCTTCAAAATTTAAGAAAAATGCCCTGGGCCTTTACGATATGGGGGGCAATGTTGCCGAATGGTGCCATGACTACTATACGATTTATCCATACGATGCTCAAAAAGTGACCATCGATCCCATGGGCCCCGAAGCGGGCCGGCACCATGTGATAAAAGGATCCTCCTGGATGCAGGCCGGCATCAGTGAACTGCGACTTTCGTATCGTGACTACAGCGACAGCAAGCGTCCTGATTTGGGGTTTCGCATTAGCCGGTATGTTAAGTAAAACATCCGGAGTCATAAGGCATCTTTTTTTGCTCGCTTAGGTGGCAGTAGAATTAGACCTCAGGAGTACTGGAGTATTGGAGTGTTGGAGTATTGGAAAAACGAAATTAAGTAAAACCCTCCGGCTTTATGTCGTTCATCTGAATACCCTTGCTATCCATCCGGTGAAAGATTACAATGATACGACTGATCCGGTTTTTTTCTATTAAAGATATATGAAATTTAAGAAAATTATATTCGTAATTACTTGCTTAGTATTCCTCTTGAGTGCACCTGCCGCGCTTGCCTGGATTTTTTATTCTTCGAACATACCTGCCGACCGAACTAAACGCATTCTCCCGGTTGAATTGAGTCAAAAATCGATTGTCTTGGCGGAAAATGATGAACCGCGAGCGGCTGAAAGTGGCGATCCACCGGCCAACGAAGACACAGACCAGGCGCCGGATTCAAAAACAGCAGACCGCGAAAAAAGCGGCAACAACTCAGATGGTGCCGCAACACAACCCATAAAACCCTTTAAGCCGTCGGAAGAAATCGCCGCCGAGCAGGCCGTGGATTTTCCGGTAGACATATAATTCATCCGCCCTGTATGAAAGTACAATCCAGGTTGCATATTCATCTTTGCAAAAAGGAAATTTTTTTTAAATCAACGGTCCGGCGGATTAATTATTTTAGCATTTTTTAATATAAATTTTTTTTACACTCAAAGATAAAGCGAATTCAATATTTTCGAATAAAGAAATCGCAACAAACAATAGATCGAAATTGGAAAAAAATTTATGATGGAAAAAAAATTCCCGCTACCGATCGAGTTCATCTATCAGCTGTTTGCCTTGATCCTGATTATTATCATCGTCCACGCCGCTTATGTCGCCGTCATTCGCCCGCGAGCCGACGCGATTCTGGCTGAGCAGGCCGCCATGATGCAAGCGGGCGAATCACAGCTTACCGAGCGCTCGGTGTTTGTCTTGATCCGCGATTACGAGCAGGAGGCCTGTTTTATTCTTATGTTCTGGGCTCTGGCCATCATGGCCTACAAAGGCGTTGTGACCATCAGGCAGCGGTCATTGCTGCACATAGATTTGATACCATTGGCCGAAGGGGTGCGCATTCTGCCGGAGGACACGCGTGAGCTTTCGCGGCAAATACAGGCGCTGCCGCCCCATCAAGGCAGCGCCCTGTTGCCCAGGGCCTTGCTGGCTGCGCTGCACCGCTTCAGCACCACCCGCAACATTCAGGATGCCGCCGAGGCCACCCATGCCTATTGTACGGCTGAAGCTGAGCGTCTGGAATCTGATTTGTCCATGATCCGCTATATTGCGTGGGCGATTCCATCGGTGGGTTTCATCGGCACGGTGCGGGGCATCGGGCAAGCCCTTGGCCAGGCCCACAAAGCGATTGAAGGGGATATATTCGATGTGACCACCAGTCTGGGTGTAGCCTTTAACTCAACCCTGATCGCACTGTTGATCAGCATTGTTCTGATGTTCCTGCTGCATCAATTACAGTCCCTCCAGGAACACTATGTCCTGGACACGGAAGCGTATTGTGAAGAGAAATTGACGCGGCGGCTGCATACGCAATAAAAAATAAGGAAAAAGGTGAAAGGCTAAAGGATAAAGGTTTTAGATGTCAGTGTTCAGGTGTCAAGATGGACGATATGACAA
Organism: uncultured delta proteobacterium; assembly: GCA_963710795.1. Taxonomy (GTDB): domain Bacteria; phylum Desulfobacterota; class Desulfobacteria; order Desulfobacterales; family JAFDCJ01; genus JAFDCJ01. Next base: position 389,019 of record CAVQBT010000018.1, on the reverse strand, counting down.
AGAAATTATAGATTGTTGGAAGCATTAAAGCACAAGGTGCAAAGCGAGAGCGATGCTAGCAATAGCAAATTACGTGTCTGGATTTCAGTTTCTGTATTTCTTCCCCCTGACACCTGAAACCTGACACCTGACACCTATTTCATTAAGCCACGACCCCTGGTCTGGAAACATTATACCGAAGGTAACCGAGTATGAGCTTAATCGGATTAGAGCTGAACGACTCCGGCATCCTCGCCGCCGGCGGCAGTCCGTTAAATTTGCTTGACCTGGACGGTCAGGTTCAGGAAAGTCCCGGCTTTGCGCTGCCGCAAAAAAATGGGCTGCTGGTGGGCCAAGCCGCCGCAAGCAAAGCCCACCTTTCCCCCCGCCAAATTCTGAACCATTTCTGGGACCAACTAAATGCAGAGCCTCTGGCGCAAACCGGCCGGCATTTTCCATTGAATCATGCCGAAATCGTCTTTCGCCATCTGTCTTTAATCTGGCGGCAGCTTCAATCCCATGGTGACGAAATCGTGATGGCCGTACCCAGCTTTTATGACCGCCGGCACCTGGGTCTGATCCTGGGAATGGCCCAGGAACTGGGTATGCCCGTAAAGGGTTTTGTGCCGCTGTCCCTGGCCGTTTCCGCCCATGCCTGTCCGGAAAAAATGCTGTTGTATCTGGATATTCATCTGCACCGAATCGAGGTCATCTACCTTGAGCAGGGTGAGCATCTGACGATAAGAGATTCCGCGGTCAGCGCTGACAAAGGGCTGCTCCTGCTTTACCAAAAGCTGGTGGATATGATGGCACAGGAGTTCGTTCGGACCACCCGCTTTGACCCGCTTCACCAGGCTGCCTCGGAACAGGAATTGTATGATCGCCTACCCGGGATTCTCGCTCATTTTCAGCACAATACATCCATGGTATTTGAAATATTCGGAGGCTACGCATCCTACAATATCACGCTGGAACGGGACAACATCATCCACAACGCCGAGCCGATTTACAGCGAAGTGCTCCGGCTAATTAAAAGAATGCAGATTAAGCGGGGAAAAGGTCAAGCATCGCTCGCCCTCCAATTATCGCATCGTCTCGCCCGCCTGCCCGGTTGCAAAGAAATGCTGGCCACTTTAAATGACGTCCAAATTATTGACCTGGACCAGGGCGCGGCTGCCAGGGGGGTGTGCCGGATCTGGAACCAGCTGACCGCTCACGGCAACAACGAAGGGATATCGTTTTTCACCAGTCGCCCCTGGCAGTCTCGGCCGCAGACTGATGTCTCCGATTTTGCAACAGACGGGATACCGCCGACTGAACCGACCCATTTACTTTATCGCAGCATTGCCTATCCAATCACCGAAAAACCGCTGACGATCGGCTGGGCTAAAGACAGTGAGGGCAACGATATCATAATATCCGCTGAGACCACCGGGGTCTCTCCTAAACAATGCACCATAGCGCTCCACGACAGGGACCTCATACTAACGGACACCGGCACCCAGGAGATTTATGTCGATGAAAAGCAAGTCAATGGAAGCATAACGTTGAAGCTCGGTCAGATCATTCGTGTGGGAACACCCGGTGAACATCTACAGCTTATTGCATGCCTATGCATCCGCCAACCAAAATTTAATAGTGCCGAATATTACTTGAGTCTGATCACATATGGAGATTTCGAATAATGAAACCAAAAATATGCGCAGCATTATATAATTATTCCGCCGTGCGGTTGATCGATTAATTTTGGGTTATTCTATTTATTATTGTCTTAGATTGAATGAAGCTTTTCTCCAGGCGGAATAATTATGCGCAAAAAACTAAATGTCTTCAGCCTGTCTTTTCTGGACATCATTACCTGCGGTCTGGGTGCCATTATTCTGTTATTTGTTCTGGTAAATGCCAAAAGCGCCGCCCGTCGCGATTCCGTGACTTCCGACCTGCGGGCTGAAACCAACCGCATTGAAATCCAGGTGCTGGAAGACAAAAAAAATCTGATCCAGATCCGCAATGTCCTGGAGAAAACCCGGGCTGAGCTGATAAAAACCCAGGGGCTTGCGCACCGGTTGATCGAAACGATCCAGGAAAAGAAAATAGAACTGGCCGACAGCAATAAAGATACCCTGGCAACCAAAACCCATGTCAACCGGCTGAAAACGGATCTAAAATCCCTGGAAGAAGATGTCAAACGCCTGCGGGCCGGTGCCAAAGCACAGGATGAACTCGGCACCAAACTGCGGCCGTTTCCCGGGCACGGGGATCGCCAGTACCTTACCGATTTAAAAATGGGCGGCCGGCACATCATGATTCTGGTGGATTCATCAGCCAGCATGCTGGCCGATACGGTCGTCGGGATCATTCGCCGGCGCAATCTGGCGGCCAAAGAAAAAATAAAATCTGCCAAATGGCAGCAGGCCGTTAAAACCATTGATTGGTTGACCACCCAGCTGCCGGCAGCGAGTAAATTTCAGATCTACACATTTAACGAGAGCGCCGAACCTCTGATCGCCGACACTGGCGGCATCTGGCTGAATGCCGCTGATGTCGACAAACTCAATCAGAGCGTGGCCCGCATGCGCAAAGTGGTCCCCCAAAAAGGCACCAGTCTGGCCAATGCGTTCAAAGCGGTCGCAGCGATGCAGCCGGCACCGGATAACATTTTTCTGCTGACTGACAGTCTGCCGACCATGGGCACCAAAAAACCGTGGGGCAAAAGAGTTTCCGGCAAAAAGCGGCTGAGCCTGTTTTACGACGCCATCCGCCAGCTTCCATCCCCGGCACCGGTCAATATTATCCTGTATCCCATGGAAGGCGACCCCTTTGCCGCCAGTGCCTTCTGGAAGCTGGCCAAAGACACCCGGGGGTCGTTTTTCAGCCCTTCGAAGGATTGGCCGTGATCGGAAGTCGGAAGTGGGAATGCGGAAGTCGGAAAGTGGAAGGGTGGTTTCGCTTCGCTCAAACTTTTTTAAAATAGACAGAATGCATTGCCTCGACATTCAATATTCGATGTTCGATATTCGCTTTTCCAGAGTTTCACATTCGATTAGCCTGGACGCTCGCAGCCAGCGGCGGAAACTCAAACCCTGAACACTGAACCTTGAACCCAGAACCTTTACCAACATGAAAACTCGCCGCAGAGACATAGAAATATTCAGCCTTTCGTTTCTGGACGTCATCTGTTGTGGTTTTGGCGCGATTATTTTGTTGTTTGTATTGTCCAAATTCGCCGAACCCGTCATCATTGAAGAAGTGCGCGAAGACCTTCAAGCTGAAATCGTGCGCCTGGAGCAGGAGCTGCATGAAATTCGCGGCCAAACTGCGCTGCTTAACCGGGAGTTGCAAGGACAAAAGATACAGCTATCGGAGGAAAAGAAAAATCTGGCGCGCCTGCAGGGAGATCTGTCGGATATTAAAGGACAATTTGCGGCATCGGATCAGCAGGCGGAAGTCCAAAACATCATCGAAGGCAAACTGGCCCGCGCGATGCAGGAATTAACCGAGGAAATGCAGCGCTTGCTGAAGCAGCAGCCGAAAAAAGTTGACAGTTCCGTCGGCGGAATTCCGGTGGATAGTGAATACATCATTTTTATCATCGACACCTCCGGCAGTATGCAGCGCAATGCATGGGGTCTCGTGCAAAAAAAACTGGCCGAAACGCTGCGAGTCTATCCAAAAGTGAAGGGCATCCAGGTCATGAACGACATGGGTGTGTACATGTTTTCCCAGTATGCCGGCAAATGGATACCGGATACACCGGGTCGCCGCCGGGCAATTATCTCCAACCTGACCACCTGGCGCTCCTTTAGCAACAGCAGCCCGGTCGAAGGGATTACGGCGGCCATCAAGACATTTTTCGCCGGAGATAAAAAAATCAGTCTGTATGTATTCGGCGATGAGTTTAGCGGTAATGCGATTCAACCGGTCATCGATGAAGTTGACCGAATCAACAAAGCCTTGGGCAAGGGTCAGCGCCGGGTCCGCATCCATGCCGTGGGATTTCCGGTGATGTTGCAGGATAAAGTCGGCCGGGGGAACACCGGGGAGCGTTTCGCCACCCTGATGCGAATCCTGTGTTATCGAAACGGCGGAACTTTTGTGGGGTTGAACAGCACACGACCCTAAATTATGGGCCATAATTAGAGTGGGAAAACTGTAATAGCTATCTCACAGCACCAAAGCGTTTAAATTCCAAATCCCAAGCACCAAATTACAAATAAATCTCAAATTCCAATATCCAATGACCGAAACTTACAGCGCAATTGGTCAATATCGCTTCATCAAGCTTGCTTTGCCGGTAATATTGCCATTCCCTCCAAATGCAGATCGATCATTAGTTTGGAATTTTGAATTTGGGTCATTGGAATTTGTTTGGGATTTGAGTTTTGGGATTTGGGATTTGGGATTTAATTGGCGTTTTCATGGAAGGGTGGATCAATCAGAACAATCCAAATTCTGCAAATTACTGAGTAGGACACCCCCTATGCTTCTCCAATCGTGTGCTTTTGGATAAAATGTTCTATCCGGGTGTACTGCCGGGCGGTCAACTCCCCAAACTGCAACCCGATCTGGCGCATTATAATTGAACTGAAGCTGTGTTCGTTTTTAAGCTGAAAATCGGTGACTTTTTTAAATGGCAGTTTGTCTAAATATACTCCTGCTTTGCCGATTATGATCTTCAGTTCACTGGCCTCGCCGGATGCATCGCCATGGTCAATATAGTGAAATGCGAGCCCCGTCTTGCTGATATCCTTGATTTGGCCCAATTTGCTGCTATGATTGACAAGGGCAGCAAAAACCCCTTCGACCGCCTTGAATCTTGGCTGCTGCCGTCGTTCGACGGGCACCTGGGTCGTACTCATAGGACAAAGCTCCAATTTATCGATAGCACTGCGGATGCAATTGGTGAAAACCCTAAATTAATTTATTTCGGTCTACAATAGACCAACATCCGTGGTCAAATCAAGGCTAAAATTTACCTATTGCCAGAATCGGGCGGAAATTTAAAGCATGAAAAGCTCAGCGCCTTTGCGAAAAATCATCCGTAACTTAACCGTGATAGTTTAAAAATTGAAACATTACCGCGAAAACCGCTGAATTACGCTTGACAAAAACATTAATCCTTACTAATTATACCCTTTTGTTCAACCAGGCGATAAAATCGTGCCAAGCGATTTATAATAGAAAACTATAGGGAAAGGAGAAAAAGACAAATGTCAAAATTGATTCCACCTCATGGCGGAAAAGGTCTAACCTGTTGCCTGTTGGAAGGCGCGGAGTTGGATGCTGAAAAGGCCAAAGCCGACGGTCTTAAAAAGATTTCGATTTCGCAGCGCGAAAAAGGCGACCTGATTATGATGGGTATCGGCGGTTTCAGTCCGCTGACCGGTTTTATGACCAAAGCGGATTGGAAGGGAGTTTGTGACAATTTTATGATGGCCGATGGGACTTTCTGGCCCATTCCGGTGACGCTCTCAGCCGGCACGGACGATGCTGACGGCATCAACGAAGGCGATGAAATTGCCCTGTACGATCCCGAAGGCGATGAAATCATGGCCACCATGCAGGTCACCGAAAAATTTGAAATGACCGAAGCCGACAAAAAATTCGAGTGCGAAAAAGTCTACATGGGCGAAGGCACGCCGACGGCCGAGGAGTTCTGGAAAATCGCCAAGGATGATCATCCCGGCGTCCAGATGGTCATGGAACAAAAAGACATCAGCCTCGCCGGACCCGTCAAGGTACTCAGCGAAGGAGATTATCCGGTTAAATATGCCGGCGTTTATCATCGACCGGAAGAATCCCGCAAGATTTTTGAAGATCGCGGCTGGAGCGAAGTCGCTGCCTTGCAGCTGCGAAACCCCATGCACCGTTCCCATGAATACCTTTGCAAAATCGCCGTCGAAGTTTGCGACGGTGTTTACATTCACTCCCTGGTCGGCAATTTGAAACCGGGTGACATTCCGGCGGCAGTGCGGGTCAAATGCATCGATGCCCTGGTGAAAAATTATTTTGTCGAAGACAAGGTCGTCCAGGGCGGCTACCCGCTGGATATGCGCTATGCCGGACCCCGCGAAGGCCTGCTGCATGCCACTTTCCGCCAGAACTATGGCTGCTCCCGCATGATCATCGGCCGCGACCACGCCGGTGTGGGTGATTTTTACGGGATGTTTGAGGCCCAGACCATTTTCGACAAAATTCCGCCACCCGATGAGAGCGGCAAGACGCTGTTGTGCACGCCGTTGAAGATTGACTGGACCTTTTACTGCTACAAGTGCGACGGCATGGCTTCCCTGAGAACCTGCCCGCACGAAAAAGGCGATCGGGTGCTGCTCAGCGGAACCATGCTGCGCAAAATGCTTTCTGAAGGCGGTGAATTACCGGATCATTTTGGAAGAGATGAGGTTGTTGCGATACTGCGCGAATACTACGAAGGACTGACGGAGAGGGTTGAGATTAAGCTGCACGGAGCTGCTACCGGAGATGAAAAGTAGAACTAGAACCTGAATACCTCATTTAGTTCCAAACCCTAAAGGGAGCTGCCGCAAGGCGCTCCCTTTTTATTTCTGACACCGAAAATCCAGCCCTTGGAGCTAGGTCAGTGATAACAGGCTATTTTTCAGTCGGACGCGATGGAGTATTGGAATAATGGCGTGTTGGAGTACTGATGTCCCGCGTTTGGATGAGTCGCTTCGCTCAGACCAGTCCTTCGACATTCTGCGGTTCGCTATTCGATATTCCGCGGTTCGCTTTTCCAAAACTCCAGCACTCCAATACTCCAATTCTCCGTCATTCCAAAAAAAAGGGAGCCCGAAAGCTCCCGTATTTATAGTCTTCTGTGAAAAGTTTGTTAAAAATTCCGCCCCGCATACTCGTTATACGCCATGGCCACGGTCCGGTAGACAATATGGGCCAGCTTGGAAAACGGCAGATAGGCAAACAGGCAAAAAATCAAGACCAGATGCACATAATAGGTGGCAAACGAAATAAAGGCCCACCCTGCCAGCCGGGTTAACTGGGCGCCCATGCCGGTGACCCCGAGAAAGAAGGCCAGGTAGATCAGATACCAGTCAAAATAAGTCGAAATCTGGTCTTTTTTGGCGCGGCGGTTTTTGATCAACAGGGCCGTGCCGACAATCAGCGCGACACCGGCGATGTTGGCCAGCCATTTGACGGGGTTTAGCTGGGACCAGGGACCGTGAATCGGTCCTTCGGGGAACAGATACGACCCGTAAAGCACCACAAATATGATGCTGGTGACGATAAACAGGCCGATAAAGCCATACATGGTCAGCAAATGGGCAATCTGGCGGTCGTTGTTTTCGGTACACTCCGAAAATTTACTGTGCTTCAGAATCGTGGGAATCACTTTCAGCAGGGCCACAATGAAACCGCCGACCTCGATCGTCTCTTTGGTCGTCTTGCCTTCGGCCAGCGCATTCTGGTGAATATCGGCCACAAAGCGCTTGAGGCCCAGGGCAAAAACGGCAACTGCAAAGATGGCCGCCGGCAGCATATGCATGTCGACCAGCCAGGTGGAGAAAAATTTATAATGCTTGATGCCTTCGCTCAGATCCGGTGTAAAGTCCAGCAACCCGGTAAGGGAGCCGACCACCAGAAACAGGATAGCGGGAATCGCCATTAAAATCGGCAGTTTCTTGGGATCTTTCAAGGCCCGGGCCAAGACTTTGGGCCGGGCGTATTCCTCAATCGTATAGGAACGCAATGCGGCCAGCACATCCCCCGGCTTGGCTTCCCGCGGGCAGCGGGTGGAGCAGTCGCCGCAATTGTGACACAGCCAGATATCGGCATTGCCCACCAGTTTGTCTTTCAGTCCCCAGGACGCGGCAATCATTTCCTTGCGGGGAAACGGTCTGGTGTCCGGAGAAATCGGGCAGGCCACCGAACAGGTGGCGCATTGGTAGCATTTTTTGACATCATCGCCACCCAGCGCACCGACTTTATTGATAAAATCTAAATCAGGGTCAATTACGTATGTTTCCGCCATACTTTTACCTCCTCGATTATGTTGAAGATAGACCCTTGAAAATTGAAGTATCCATCCTCAATCGAATATCATAACCCGGACAAGCCGGAATTGAAAATTGAAGATTGTAAATTGAATATTTATTGATGTTGCTGCGCTCCGTCGTTTTAAAATCGAAAGAATACCTTAAATATTCAATCTTCAATCGAAAATATTCAATTGCTAGAATCCCTTAAAGGGATTGGGGCCCATTTCTTCGACCTGGTCGACGAAATCATTGATAATTTTGGGCAGCTTATCATAGTCGTCGATTGCCACTTCAAACTGGGCCACCCGCTCTTCTTCCAGGGCCAGACTCGACAGGGCGTCGCCGATTTTTTTCATTCTGATATCCGCCAGTTCACTGCCCTTGATAAAATGGCACTGGTAGTCATCGCCGTATTTGCATCCAAGCAGAAACACACCGTCCATGCCCTGGGCCAGGGCATCCTTGATCCAGATCACGTTGACGGATCCCAGACACCGGACCGGTATGAAACGGACATCCGCCGAATATTCAAGCCGGTTTAAAGCGGCAATATCCAGGGCCGGGTAAGCATCATTTTCACAGACCAGGCCCAGGATGCGCAGCGGCGGCTCATCATAGTCATCTTCCGAAGGCACGCCGATGGCTTTGACCATGGATCCGATGCTGTCGATGCTGTAATCGGAAAAGTTAATGATCCGCTCGGGGCAACAGCCCATGCAGGTGCCGCAGCGCCGGCAGCGGGCCGGGTTGGGTTTGGGCGTACCTTTGGCATCGTCGTCAATCGCGCCGAAAGGACATTCCTGCGTACAGCGCTTGCACTGGGTGCAGCGCTGGAAGAAAAAGTCCGGAAAGGACATATCCCCGGAGCGCGGATGAACGGAAACCCCTCGATTGACCGACTCCAGGCATTGAATGGCCTTTAAGGCGGCACCGGTGGCGTCCTCGGTGGATTCCTCAACGCTCATGCTGCGCCGGATTCCGCCGGCGGCATAGATGCCGGTGCGCTGGGTTTCATAGGGAAAACAGATGTAGTTGGAATCGGCATAGTCATCAAAGAGTTCGTTGTCGCGAAATCCGGGTCCCTGACGATAGGCCAGGTTGACGACCGGGTCATCTTTGGTCACCGGAACCATGCCGGTGGCCAGCACCACCATATCGGCTTTGACCTGAACCTTCTCACCCAGCAGGGTATTGTCGGCTTCCACAATCAGACCGCCGCCGTTCTGGGATACACGGGTCACCTCGCCCTTGGTCAGGAAAATACCCTGGTCCTGTTGGATATTTTTATAAAAATTTTCCGTCAGACCCACGGTGCGCATGTGCTGATAAAACACATAGGCTTTGGCGTCGGCATAGTCTTCTCGGACATATTTGGCCTGCTTGAGTGCCACCATGCTGGTGACGGCACCGGCATAGGCAAAGTCCTTGTCATCTCCCTGCCCGGGGCTCTGGATAAAAACCACGGACTTGGCTTCTTTGCCGTCCGATGGCCGGGTGATTTTTCCGCCCGCGGCAATCTCCTCAAACTGCTGATTGGTCACCACATCGGCAATCTCGCCGAAGCCCAGATGGGCCAATTCCCCCGCTTTGGGCTTGTAGGGCCGCCAACCGGCTGCCAGGATCACCGCACCAAATTTTTCACCATTCGGATCAAAGGTTAAGATGTCCAGCTTGCCCTTGTTATATTCCATAAATTTTTCATGCAGCTGCTCGGCATTCAGCTCATTGCCCTTCTCATCGAGCGTCATCTCTTCCGGCAGCGGATAGGGCACATCGAACTCAATTTTCTCGCCGGGTTTTTTCAACGTCACCGTAAAATTTCCCGGTTCACCGGCAATGCGCGCCACCACCGTGTCGGTTTTGACCGTGATGTTGGAATAGCCTTTGAGTTCGCTGATTTTATCTTCGATGGTCGGTGAAATCAGCCCTTCATAGGGATAGGCGCCGGGCAGCTGTTTGCGCCAGTTTTTGGCCTTGCCCCCCAAGGCGGATTCTTTTTCAACGACGGTCACGTCGTAGCCGGTCTTGGCGGCTTCGATGGCGGCGGTCATGCCGCTGATGCCACCGCCGATGACCAAAATATTTTTGTGAAGCGTATCGAGCTGATAGGCTTCGGGCAATTCGATTTTTTGCACCCGGGCCATGCCCATCTTCAGATAATCTTCGGCCAGCAGCTGAACGTGGTCGACAAAATTCTCATCATCTTTTTGCGCTTCGGTGGGCGCCGGATAGGTCGACCTGGGATGGGTCCAGACGACCTGCTCCCGGAGGTTGACCCGATCCACAATACAGCCGTCGAACCGGAAAACATCATACAGCACCCGGCGCGAACAGGCTGCAATCACCAGCGTGTTAACCCCCTCGGCGATCTCGGACTTCAGGAGTTCGACACCTTCCTTGCCGCAAAGTATCGGACAGGTTTTGACCGGCAGCCCCTTCTCCTTGGGCACATCGCAGAGCTTTTCGATATCGACTGCCTCTCCGATTCCACATCCCTCGCAGATATATATACCATATTTTTTATCCATGGATAACCTCCTACCTGTTCACCAGAGTTTGGATGGCCTTTAAAGCCATACCGGTTGCATTTTGATTGGACGAAACCACGTCGGCCGGTTTATTGGCACATCCGGCCCCAAACATTCCACCGGTTTCATAATCATTGATGATAAAGCCGTCCCCGTTATATTTTAGATCAGCCGGTAGTTTGTCCGTCGCGGTTGTGGGCTGCATCCCGGTAGCCAGAACCGCCATTTCGACTTCCTGGTGGATCTTTTCGCCGGTAACGGCATTTTCGGCAACCACGGTAATATTTTTGCTGGTTGGATCTTCGCTGACTTCGGCGACCTTGCCCTTGATCAAAAAGATGTTCTCATCTTCCTTAATTTTCTCGTAAAATCTTTCATAGCGATAACCCGGCGTCCGGAGATCAATGTAAAACACGTAAATCTTAGCCGCGGGATATCGTTCACGAACATAGGTGGCCTGCTTTAAAGATGCCATGCAGCAAATGTAGGAGCAGTAGGGCAAATGGTTCTCGTCGCGCGAGCCGGCACACTGGACAAACGCGATGCTGGCGGGTTCCTTGTCATCCGATGGGCGCACGATCCTGCCCCTGGTCGGGCCGTTGGGAGCTGCCAAGCGCTCCATCATCATGTTGGTGATGATGTTCGGATACTGTCCGAAACCGAGATTGTCTATTTTGGCGGCGTCATAGGGTTGCCACCCGGTGGCCCAGACAATCGATCCCACGTTCAGGTTCAGGGTTTTGGCCTCCATTGTCAGATCGACCGCATCATAACTGGCAGGCGTCTTTGGCCCGCTGGGCATCATCGCTGCCGACAATCTCCGGCGAAATCACGTAACGCGACGGAAACGCCATTTCAAACGGCAGGTACGCGCCCTTGATCTTGCGCATGCCGAAATCATAGTCGCTGTCAATCTCGCTTTGGCAGGCCGCGGCACAATCTCCGCAACAGGTGCAGTTTTCGTTGACATACCGGGGGTTGACCTTAATCGCCACATCGTAGTTGCCGGGGCTGCCGGCGACTTTTTCAACTTCGGCCAGGGTTAAGACCTTGACTCTTGGATTGTCCTTGATGCGCCTGAAATTAATCTCAAGCCCGCAGGTCGGAGGGCACAGCTTGGGAAAATATTGATTGAGTTGCGCTACCCGTCCGCCCAGATAAGGATTTTTTTCCACCAAGAAAACTTCGTACCCCACCTCGGCGGCTTCCAGGGCCGTGGTCAAGCCGCTGATACCGCCACCAACGACTAAGATACTACCACTAGCAGGGGCTGCTTTTTCTTCTGTCATGCTATCCCTCCGTGCAGATTAGATTTTAAATCATATTAGGTTTCAGGTTTCAGGTTTCAGGTTTCAGAAATAAGAGACAACATTGTGGCTGCATCTTTCCTGAAACCTGACACCTGACACCTGACACCTTGCGATAGTTAATAAAAACCTCCAGGTATCCAAAGATACCTGGAGGCCTTATTTCATCGACGATATATTACTGCCGACATTCGGTTAGTCCTTGATGATTTTCACGTAGTCTTTCTTGAAGATGTCCCATGACTGCGCTTTCGGATCATACTTGGAATTGACAAAGCAGAACCAGTTCTCATCATCCTGACCCGGGTAATCGGACTGATAGTAGAAGCCGGGATAGCGGGTCTCTTTGCGGTACTGGATGTGACGCAGATGCGATTCCACGGTCCAGATGCGGTGCTGAATTTCCCAGGCTCTCATCAATTCGTGCAGATCACCGGCGGCCAGTTTTTCGTTATCTTCCCGCATGGTTTCGAGCAGCTCCATAACGATCTCCAGATTCTTGGAGGTGGTCTGGTAGAAGGTGGCCGTTCCGGCACCATACTCGTGGGTGGCCTTCATCATGCGGTACATCATGCCGTTAGGTTTGATGTAGTTGGGGTTGACGCCGTCGGCCGTGGTGTAGTCGCAATGATCCAGGTAGGTTCGAACCGGTTTGTAAACGTGATCGACCAGTTCTTCGCTGCTCTGGGCGATGGCCGGCTGGAAGTCGGCGTGATCCTTGGCGTAACGCACCAGCTGTTTGGCGGCCATTCTGCCTTCGGCGTGAGAGCCGGAGGAGAACTTATGACCGGAGCAGCCGACCCCGTCACCGGCAGTGAACAGACCGTTGACCGTTGTCATGCGGTTGTAAACCTTGCCGTTGTCAGCCTTGATCTTGTAAGCATCCGGCACCCAGTCCTCATCCGGACCGGAGGTCCACAGGCCGCAGCAGCCGGAGTGTGATCCGAGCAGGTACGGTTCGGTCGGCATAACTTCGGAATTCTTCTTTTCGGGCTCGGTATTGGTGGCGCACCACAGATTGGCCTGGCCGCAGGTCATATCCAGGAAGTCTTCCCAGGCTTCGGACTCGAGGTGCTTGAGCTCTTTTTTGTCCATGGTCTCGCCCAGCGTAGCCAGGGCGGTGACCGTATCCATCATGATCGGTCCGCGGCCTTCTTTCATCTCGAAGAGCATCAGGTGATTTCGCAGACAGGTCGGGGTGATGGCGGCGGTTCCGTAAGGCGCATATTTTTCGAGCTCGGCTTTGGCGGCATCACTGCCGGCAAAAGCTTCACCCAGACCGTTGAGGGTCTTGGCTTTAAACAGCAAAAACCAGGCGCCCACCGGGCCGTAACCGTCTTTAAAGCGGGCCGGGGTGAACCGGTTTTCCATCATGGACAATTCGGCGCCGACTCGCATGGCCAGGGTATAGGTAGAGCCGGAATTCCAGACGGGATACCAGGCGCGACCTTTTCCTTCACCCACGCTGCGCGGCTGGTAAATATTGACCGCGCCGCCGCAGGCGACCATCATGCTCTTGCATTTGATGATAAAGACTTTATTTTCACGCACGGAAAAACCGACCGCACCGGCGATCTGATTTTCGTTGTTGGCGTCCAGCAGCAGCTCAACGATGAAAACTCTTTCCAGCACATTTTCTTCACCGATCGCCAGCTTGGCAGCCTCGGCCACGATTCGCTTGTAGGATTCGCCGTTGATCATGATCTGCCATTTTCCGGTACGCACCGGGGTGGCGCCTGATTTCAGGGTTCCCATCTTCTGGCCTTTTTTGCCGTCCAGGGTTTTGCCTTCTTCGGATTTTTTCCAGATCGGGAGTCCCCATTCCTCGAACAAATGCACGGAATCGTCCACGTGCAAGCCCAGATCGAAGATCAGGTCTTCGCGGACAATACCCATCAGGTCGTTGCGGACCATGCGCACGTAGTCCTCGGGAGCATTGTCGCCGATATACGTATTAATAGCCGACAGGCCCTGCGCAACCGCGCCGCTTCTTTCCAGGGCTGCTTTGTCCACCATCAGAACACTCTGGTCGTCGCTCATCCATTTTTTGACTTCAAATGCCGCGCCGCAGGCAGCCATGCCGCCGCCAACGATGAGAACATCAACTTCCCGCTCTTCAACTTCCGGGTCCCTAACAGCCTTAAGTTCACCCAAAGGTTTATTTGGTAATGCCATATTGCATCCTCCTTAGATCACTAATTAAAAGTAAATAGTAAATATGATTCGTTTTTACATCTGCGCTTAGACCAGTTGGTCTGCTGCAGGTCCACTCAGGGCTTTGCCGGCTGCTTCTTCAGTCGACAGGAGCCCGCCTTCAAGGTCTTGGCCTTTGAGGTCCAGATAAGCATTGGCCTGTCCTTCGGGAGTGGTCCGAATGGGGAACTTAAAGCGTTTGATGGTTCCATTTCTGAACTTGCAGGTCCACATGACATCTTCGGTACCCAGCATCGGCATAACGGAACTTCCCAACGGCACGAAGTCGGAATATCCTCTGACCTCGATGGCCTGGGTCGGACAAATCTTAACACATGAGAAACATTCCCAGCACTGATCCGGCTCCTGGTTGTAAGCCTTCATCTCGTTGGGTTCAAGGACCATCAGGTCGTTGGGACAAATATACATACAAGCCGTTTTGTCCCCGCCTTTGCAGCCGTCGCATTTTTCAGTTATTACAAAACTTGGCATTTATTATACCTCCTGAATTTTGTTGAATGACAATTTGTTTTTTTAAGCTTTAGTTAATCTTCCAGGTAAAATCCCTCGCTGATTTGCACCTCCCTTCGTTCCTTTGACCCAAAGTGGATCGCTTTGGCTCAATCGATTTTTTTTACATGGGTATTTTATTTTTTCAACAACCGGACCCATCCGGTTAAACTGTTGGCATATACAAGCAGTCGAGTATGAATTAGAGAAGAAAAAATTCCCTATAATTTCAATAGGATAAATTATCTATAAGAGAGGGAGAATACCATTTGACATTAGCCTTGTCAAGTACTTTTAAGCAAACAAAATGACAAAAAATGATGATTTCAGATCAGGTCTAAATTCCTTACAATATCTGGTCAACGCCCCCATATTCGATACCACATGTAGTGTTGATCTTGTGGTAGAGGGCAGGTTACAGAGGACTGAGGACTGAGGGTTGAGGGCGGGGGGGCGGGATTTTATAAGTCCTATACGACTTATAGGACCTATCGTTTATCTGATACGAGGGTGGGCGGGATCCCGGGTGACAGGTGGCAGATGTCAGCGCCGCCTCGGGCCGCGAACTTGTTCAAGCCGAAGCGTTAGTTGAAAATCGTGGGCCAACTGACAATTCGGATCGGGAAAAATTATTGATTTCGGATTGAAATGTGATAAAAGACAGAATTCCTTCATTCTTCATTCGACATTCGTCATTCACTATTTTAAATGGGAGACAACCCTGTGGAACCTGATGTAACCCCCATAACCCGGCAGGAATCCTTTTGCTTTGCATGCCATCCGGCGGTGCCCTGTTTTAATGAATGCTGCCGGAATTTAAACCAATTTTTAACCCCGTATGACATATTGCGTTTGAAAAACCACCTGGGGCTGTCCTCCGGACAGTTTCTGGAACAATACACCTCCCAGCATGTCGGTCCCGAGTCCGGATTGCCGATCATTACGCTGAAACCAGGCGATCAGCAAGACCTTACCTGCCCTTTTGTGACCCCCAAAGGATGCAGCGTATATGAAAGCCGCCCCTCATCATGCCGCATCTATCCGCTGATACGGGGCATTGCGCGCTCCCGGCAAACCGGCCGGATGACCGAGCAGTTCATGGTGTTAAAAGAACCGCACTGCCGGGGCTTTGATACAGGTAAAACCAAAACTGTGCAGCGCTGGCTTGATGATCAGGGAATCGCCATTTACAATGAAACCAATGATAAACTGATGCAGATAATCAGTTTGAAAAACATACGGATGCCGGGCGTGCTGGATCTCAAAGCCAGGCACCTGTTTTTTACAGCACTCTACGACCTGGATAGATTCCGATGTCAGATAACTGACAACGGCCTTTTAGCCGACGGCCGATTCGAGTCTTGGCTGGTGGATAAAGCCCTTGAGGATGATGTGGCGCTGTTGGAAGTGGGGATGGCTTGGGTTGAGAAGGTGCTCTTCGATCAAAGTTGAAAATACCAATATTTCTGCTGTCTATATTCAATAGGTTATCAGAAATTCCAAATAACAAATCCCAAATATCAAATAAATTACAATGACCAAAACTCGAAATTCCAAACTAAAAAATCGAACGTATGATTGAATCAGAGGCGACGCGTGCCTGGTTTCGGTCATTGGATATTGGATTTTGAGATTTATTTGTGATTTGGTGCTTGGAATTTGGGATTTTTTTCGTCCGATTTATCATCTTTGGAAGGCTAATTATGAATCTGAACGGTAAAGTCGCCCTCGTTCTAGGCGCAATAAAGGGTATCGGCAAAGGCATCGGTCTTGCTCTGGCAGAGCAGGGTGTGACGGTGGCGCTGAATTATTTTGATTGGGAAGACGAGTTAGACGGGCTGAAAAAGGAATTTGCTGCAACCGGGCAGGAGCATCTGATCGTTCAAACCAATCTGCTGCAGGTTGAAAAAATTCCTGATCTCATCGGCCGGGTGATCGAACATTACGGCCGCCTTGATATCCTGATCAACAATATCGAACGCGGCGGCTGGCCGGTGGTTCATGGCGCGTATGTACCGCAGCAGTGGGATCTTGAAATGCAAACCACCCTGCGGGCCAAACAATGGGTTCTTGAGTCTGCTTTGCCGCACATCAAAGCCGCCGGGGACGGAGTGGTCATCAATCTATCCTCGATTGCCGCACTGGTCGGACGCAGCGGTCCGGCCGGCATGGTATTTAACGACGGATATGCTGCAGCCAACCGCGGCCTCTCACTGCTCACCGAGACCTGGGCCCGTATGGCGGCACCCGAGGCGCGGGTAAACGAAATCATGCTCGGTTTAATAGAAACCCGACACGCTCAAAAAACCCGGGGCTGGGGGTTGCTGACCGCAGATCAGAAACAGGCCCTGCTTGACCACACCCTGCTGCAGCGCACCGGCACCATTGAGGATGTCGTCAAAACCGTCCTTTTTATCATCAAGGATGCACCATTTATGACCGGCAGTGTGCTGCGACTGGACGGGGGGTATGTGCTAGGTGGTGATAAAGTGGACGAAATGCCTCAGGGAGTCGTTTAGGGCAATTTGTGAGATTGTGGTTGCAAAGAGCTGTAAGTTGTCAGTTGTATGTTGTTTATTGGATGATTTTTTGACCAAATAGAAATCATTGGATAAATTGCCCGCAATATGTACCCAGGCCGTTCAGGCGCATAAGCAACAGATTATTCCCACAACAGACCACTCACAACAAACAACTGAGGGGGCGTGATAATTATTGCAATGTTTTAGATTTCCAGAATACCGACCCAACCCCCTACTTTAGCCGAATATCCTTGCTCTTCATGCCCCAAATAAACACCTTCACCCATTCAAAACCAAATTTCATCAGGGCCACATCATCCGTTTTTAGCTTCCTGCGCAGGGTGGACTTGATCAGGTAGCGCTTTAAAAAGCTGCTTTGAAACACAAAATCCCGAAATTGATCGACATTATAGGTGGCCATGAAGGCCATTTTGGCCCGGGGTCCGCCGGGACCTTCAACGCCCCAGGGATCCTGTTGAAACAGGCGTTTGATTTCTGCCCATCGAATGGTCAGCGCGTGGTATTGTTCGGCCTGCTGATCTTCGATCCAGTCAGGTATCGTCCATTCTTCTTTTTCATGCCGGCCGAGACAAAAATCGGGCGGACGGTAAAAAAAGACCGGCCGATCCTTTTTGCGGGAAGCATCATACATAATCCCCTGCTCGATCGGAAATGTGCGGCAGGTATCCGGCCGGTGATGATAGACGGTGCAACCGGCCCCGGTTAAAAACGGGCATGTTTTCTGATGATTGTCTGCCATGCGCAATAGCACGTCCGGAAAATAATTGGACGGCCGCATGACGATGTCCACATATTTATCCAAAAACGCATCCGAGGTCATTTCAAGCGACTGTTTTAAACGCAGCACATCATAAGGATATAAAAAAAGGTTCAAATTGCGGCAACACCGGTTAAAGCACTCAATCTCCGGATGACAGCGAAAACAAAAGGTGTCATCTTCCTTGATCCGGATGCCGGGCAGTTTGTCTATGTCTTCAATTTCAATGGGTTTCATATTCCGACTTCCGCATTCCGATTCCAATTCAATTACCATTTCCGCAATCGTCAGCTTGATCTTCCCGGTCAGGCCGGCGGCCTGCTTGAACTCATTTTCGAGTCCGGCCATCTCATAATAAAATTGGGTGCGATCAAATTTAAAATAGGGTTTATCGGAACACCGTTCATCAAAAGCGCCGCATCCCGGACCATGCAGAACCGGCTGCCCGGGTTTTTGAAGTTCGTGGGGAATCCCATGCATCCGGCAGATCATCGGGCGATAGTGGTAAAGGGTACACAGGCCATCATTGTTTAAGGGGCACATCAGCCGCAGCGCCAGCCCCTGATTATCCGCCAATTCAGTTTGCCGCCCGACCTCCGCGGCCTTTGCCCGTAGCGCACGCTGATCCGGCGGATCCAGCGTATCAAAGCCCCATCGAATAAACAGGTATTCCAGGTAGGTATGGTGATAAAAGCGGGTCCGGCAGCAGTTATCCTCACAGCCCCGGCATTGAAATCCATAGAATTGGGCGGCGGCGCCATATTTTCGATCCATGCCGGCAAAGATGTGCTGCAGCCGATCGAAATAGGCGCTTAATTTCTCATCGAATAGCATGTTATGTATATTATTTACAAAATTCGGAGTCTTATCCATGCTCCCGCTCAAACCAGCGGAATCGGAAAAAAAAGCTTTTTATAGAGGCTCATGGCGTAGCGGTCGGTCATGCTGGCGATTAGATCACAAACGATTCTTTCCCGGGGCTGGCTGTTGTCATTGCAGCCGGTCATTTGAAGCTCATCCAGATATATGTTCAGTGTCTGTTCATGCTCGAGAAAAAAGGTGTACAGCTCTGACAAAATCTTCTTGGCGTTCTCGAAGTGATTTTGAACCCGGGGTGATCGATATACATTGTCATATAAAAATTTTCTTAAAACAGACATGGCTTCGCTCACATCGGCGTTCATCTGCAGACAAAGTTTATCATCACACACTTCGGTGGAGGAAATCAGGTCCCTGATCATGGTAGTCGCCCGTTCCGAATGGGTGAATCCAAGGATTTTGGTGCATACAGCCGGTATCTGCTCGGATTTGATGACGCCACTTCGAATCGCATCCTCAAGGTCATGATTAAGATAGGCCATTATGTCGGCAATCCTGACAATTTGCCCTTCATAGGTGCCGGCCAGTTCGAGGGCATCGTCCGGCATAATTTTGCCAAAGCCTTTTGAATGCTTTAGGATACCGTCCCGGACTTCGTGGGTCAGGTTGAGGCCCTGGCCGTTGTTTTCGAGGACCTCAACCACCCGCAGGCTCTGTGCATTGTGCGAAAAATCTGCCGAAAATATCTCTTTCAGGACCGTCTCGCCGCTGTGGCCAAAAGGGGTATGCCCCAGATCGTGTCCCAGGGCGATCGCTTCAACCAAATCTTCGTTCAAAAACAGCGCCCGTGCGATGGCCCGTGCCATTTGGGCCACTTCGAGTGTGTGGGTCAAACGCGTCCGGTAATCATCGCCCAGCGGTGATAAAAAAACCTGGGTTTTGTGTTTTAGCCTTCTAAAAGCATTGGAATAAACAATGCGATCACGATCAAGCTGGAATGCCGTACGCACCGGGCAGGGCTTTTCATCCCGGTTGCGCCCCCGGGTTGCGGCACTCAGACAGCCGAAGGGCGACATGAAGTTTTTTTCGCGTTTTTCGAATTCTTCTCTTATTGACATGATATCCGGTCTTAACAATTACCAAAAAGGTGTTATATTACCTTCAAGTATGTTTTCTTGTAAAGGAATATTTGATGGACGGCCACCATTTAATACTTGGTGAACTCTGTGATCTGATCACCGGCGAGATCATCACGGACACCCATGATGAACGGTACCGGCAGAAAATAGCACGCCTGCTCGTCGACCGCAAAGGGTATATTAAAAACGATATCGAACCGCGCAAAAGCCTGCTGGTGCAAGCCGGCGATAAGCGGGCCATCGTCAAAATTGATTTTTTAATCAACCTGTCCGACAGACTATGCATGATTATTAAATACGGCCCCGGCTCGCTGGTCACACGCCAGCGGCCCGTGTTGGCCGCATCGCGGCTTGCGGCATCTTACCAGATACCGGTTGCGGTGGTAACCAACGGCGAAGATGCTGAAATCCTCGAAGGCTCATCGGCCAAGGTATTGTCGCGCGGTCTGGATAACATTCCGTCGAAAACAGAGTTAAATGAAATGGCCGAACGGTTTGATTTCCATCTAATTCCGGCCGAACGGGCGGCGATGGAATCCAGAATCCTGTATTGTTATGAAATCGACGACAGCTGTCCCTGCGATGAGGATATATGTAGGTTGTGAGCGGGGAAATCGCGGAATTTAAAAATTGGTGGAATTCTATCTATGTTTACAATCCGCTGTTTGAATGAATTACAAATGAAAAAGCTAACTTAATATGCGCAGCATAAAATAATTAATCCGCGGCGCTTGAATATGAACAATTTTGTTCAGTAATCTCAAAAAAGATAGTAAACTGGCAATATGCAATTCTTCAGGGGGGATTAATTATGCGGATTAATTATATGGACTACGACTATTTCATGCAAAAGGCCCTCAAACAGGCCGAGCAGGCGCTGGAGGCCGGCGAATTCCCGGTGGGGTGTGTTCTGATCTATCAGGATAAAATCCTGCAAACCGGTGCCCGGCGAAGCAGCATCGGAAGCAACCGGAATGAAATCGACCATGCTGAAATCGTTGCCCTGCGGCGCCTGTCTGACCTGGGTGATGCGATCGATCACAGTCAAATCACAGCCTTTTGCAACTTGGAACCCTGCCTGATGTGCTATAGCGCCTTGATATTGGCCGGTATCGGCGAGATCGTTTACGCCTATGAAGATGTTATGGGCGGCGGCACGGGCTGCGAGTTATCCCGGCTGACGCCCCTGTACCGGAACAGTTCGCTAAAAGTTGTGCCTGGAATCCTGCGCGCTGAAAGTCTTAAATTATTTAAAGATTTCTTTGCTGATCCGGCCAACGATTATCTAAAACAAACCCTGTTGGCCGAATACAGCTTGGGGGCCTAGCCCGCGGTATTAACAATTTGATGTCGATAATTACGTAGCTGTGGTATTTTAATGTTATCAATGATCTAAAATTCAATTTTACTTGCATTTTTTTCTTGCATTTCTTATTTTGGTTATATATTCAAGCGGATGGAAACATCACTATTTTTAGGGTGCCGGACGAGAAGTCGCAGAAAGCCATCGATCTGAGTTTTTTGGCAGACTGCTGATCCTCGCAAACCAGCGCGCATGAGCGCAAAGATATATTATAATTATTAAATGAGGAGGTAGAACATAGCTTCACCAAGACGACCCCAGCGACCGAATCGATCCGACCGAGTTAACATCAATCAAAATATCAGGGCTAGAGAAGTCAGAGTCATTGACCCGGATGGCAATCAAGTCGGGATTATCCCTACCAGACAGGCGCTTGAAACAGCGGCTGAATTTGGTCTCGACCTGGTAGAAGTTTCGCCCAATGCCAGTCCACCGGTTTGTAAGATTATGGACTATGGGCGCTACCGCTATGAACAGACCAAAAAAAAACAGGAAGCAAAAAAGAAACAAAGCACGTTTCAGGTTAAAGAAATAAAGGTGCGCCCGAAGACCGGCGAGCATGATCTGCAGACCAAGATCGGTCATATAAAGAAGTTCATCGACCGCAAAGACAAAGTCAAAGTTACCGTGATCTTCAGAGGTCGCGAAATCACGCTGTCCAAATTGGGGATGTCATTGCTCGAAAAAATCGCTATCGAAACCGAAGAAACGGCTATAGTCGAGCAGCATCCGAAATTTGAAGGTCGTTCCCTGGTCATGATTCTGGCACCGCGATAAATTGGCCAAATAAATAGGCCAGATAAATAGGCCGGATGAATAGGATAGATGGGAAAATACATGGAATACGCAACCCACGACGTATCTCGCATAATGAATAGGCACCGACAAAAGTAACGACAAGCATCATTTGATTCTGTGACAGTGGCGTGAGCCGGTATTTGATAGCTCACGCCATCTATTTTTAAATAAAGGAGAAAGATAAATGCCGAAAATTAAAACGAATCGTGCAGCAGCCAAGCGCTTTAAAAAAACCGGAACCGGTAAAATTGTATATCGGAAATCATGCGCCAGCCACATCCTGACTAAAAAAACCACCAAGCGCAAACGATCGCTGCGGACACCGCATCTGATTGCCAAATCCGATCGCAAGGAAATCAGGCGCCTGCTGCCCAATGGATGATGGGTAGAAATAGGTTTCAGGCGTCAGGTTTCAGATGTCAGAAACAGGGGATTAAGGAATTTGAATATTTGATTTGGAAATGTGGAATATTTTTTAAATATAGTTAACGATGATAAATGCTTGATTCGGTTGAAAGAATTCAATCGATTTATGCTGCTGAATAAAAAAACTCAATCAACTCAGTCAACTTAATCATCCAATACACGTTAGTTTAGTGAGGTAAACAAAATGAGAGTAAAACGAGGATTCAAAGCCAGAAGACGACGCAAAAAGGTTTTGAAATTGGCCAAAGGATTCCGCGCGGGCCGCAGCAAACTGTTTCGTACCGCTGCCGACGCCGTCGATAAAGCCCTGATGTATTCTTATCGCGACCGCCGGACACGCAAACGCGATTTTCGAAGACTCTGGATTGCCCGGATTAATGCCGCCACCCGAATGAATAATCTGACGTACAGTAAATTCATTCATGGCCTGAAGCTTGCCGGGGTTGAGCTTGACCGCAAAGTTCTGGCCGAGTTGGCAATTTCAGATCCGGCCGGATTTACCAAAATCGCAAACCTGGCCGTACAGAAACTTTGAAAATGTCTAATGAATATTGACAAATGACTAATTATTGAATCCTTTCGATTTTAAAAATTTAAAAAAAGACAGAATTCCTTCATTCGTCATTAGACATTATTCATTCCCCCCGGGGTGGTTGTAGTGGAAAATAATTTAGATCAAATACACCAAAACGGGCTCAAAGAACTTGAGGGCGCTGAAAACAGCAATGATATCCAGGATCTAGCGGTACGTTATCTGGGCCGCAAGGGGATTTTGACGCAGTTTTTGCGCAACATATCCAAACTGCCGGCCGCGCAAAGACCGGCGGCAGGCAAAAAAGCCAACGAAATTAAAAACGCACTGGATAAGGCCTTTAACCAGGCTGCGGAAAATTTCGACGCCGCGGGCCGGGCCAAAGATGACGGTATCGATGTTTCTTTACCGGGCCGAACGGTGCCTGCCGGCTATTTGCACCCGATTACCCAGATCAACAACCGGATGTGTGACATATTTTCCAGTCTGGGTTTTGATATAGCCGAAGGGCCGGAAGTTGAGTCGGATTATTATAATTTCGAGGCGCTCAACTTTCCCAAGGATCATCCGGCCCGGGATATGCAGGATACGTTTTTTGTCAGCCAGGATGTGGTCCTCAGGACCCATACCTCTCCGATGCAGATCAGGACCATGGAAAAACAGCCGCCGCCGGTGCGAATCGTCTGCCCCGGCAAGGTATATCGCTGCGATTCGGATCTGACCCACACCCCCATGTTTCACCAGGTGGAGGGACTGCTGGTGGATGAAAATATTTCCTTCGGAGATCTCAAAGGGGTGCTGACAACCTTCGTTCATCAGATGTTTGATGACCAAACGAGCCTCAGGTTTCGGCCCAGTTTTTTCCCGTTTACCGAGCCCAGTGCGGAAGTGGATATATTGTGTGTCATCTGCCGGGGCAAGGGATGCCGGGTTTGTTCCCAGACGGGATGGATAGAAATCCTTGGCTCCGGGATGGTACACCCGGCGCTGTATGAAAATGTGGGTTACGATGCCGACCGCTACACCGGGTTTGCCTTCGGCATGGGGGTTGAGCGCATCGCCATGCTAAAATACGGCATCGACGACATTCGCAAATTTTTCGATAATGACATGCGGTTTCTGGAGCAATTCTAAAGATGAAAGTTAGCTTAAGCTGGCTAAAAGATTATATTGATACCACGATGAATCCGGCCGATCTGGCGGATGCCCTGACCATGGCCGGACTGGAAGTCGATTCGGTCTCGGAGCGCTATGCTTATCTTGATGGTGTCATTGTCGGCCGGGTCGATGAGGTCGCCCCGCACCCCAACGCCGACAAGCTGACACTGTGCCGGGTAAACACGGGTGAAGATCAGGTATCGGTGGTATGCGGGGCGCCCAACGTCAAACCAGGCATGCTGGCACCGCTGGCACAGCCCGGAACGGTTTTGCCGGATGGTACCCGGCTTGAAAAAAGCGTCATCCGGGGCGAAACGTCCGACGGCATGCTGTGCAGTGACGCTGAACTGGGACTGGGCGACGATCCGAGCGGGATCATGTCCCTGGACACCTCATTGAAACCGGGCGCGGGACTGGCCCAGGCTCTGGACCTGTCTGATACGGTGTTTGAACTGGATCTGACCCCCAACCGAGCGGACTGTCTCAGCCTGATCGGCATCGCCCGGGAAATTGCAGTCATTCAAAACAGCCCCCTGAAATACCCCGACGATAGCATTGAGGACCAGGCGGATACCATCCACCAGCGGACTTCTGTAAAAATTGAGGCACCGGACCATTGTCCACGCTATGCAGCCCGGCTGGTAGAAGACGTGAAGGTGGCCGCCTCGCCATTTTGGCTGCAGGATCGCATTTTATCGGTTGGACTGCGACCGATTAACAATATCGTCGATATCACCAATTTTGTGATGCTGGAAACCGGTCAACCGCTGCATGCCTTTGATTTTGACAATCTGGCACAAAATCGTATCATCGTGCGCCTGGCAGTCGAAGGTGAAAAATTTACCACCCTCGATGAGAAAACGCGCACCCTTGATTCGGAGACGCTCATGATCTGCGACGGTGAAAAGGCCGTCGGCGTGGGGGGCGTCATGGGGGGGCTCAATTCGGAAATCGAAGATGTCACCGCACGCGTGTTGATCGAAGGTGCTTATTTTAACCCGGTCAGCATCCGTCGAACCTCCAAGAAATTAGGCCTCAATACGGATGCGTCCCATCGCTTTGAACGCGGCGTGGATCCGGAGGGTTGCGTTCGCGCCGTTAACCGCGCGGCCAAGCTCATGGTGGAGATCGGCAACGGCAAGCTGGTAGACGGCCTCATCGATGAATATCCCAGCGTGCAAACTGCAAAAGACATTGAGTTGGGCGTTGAGCGAACCAATCGCCTGCTGGGCACCGATCTGGATCGCAGCCGGATCCGGGAACTACTCGAATCCATCGAATTCAAAGTCGAACCAAGCGACCAAAATGAAGACCTTTTGCAGGTCACACCGCCGACATTCAGAGTCGATGTGTCAAGACGCGAAGACCTGATGGAAGAAGTCGCCCGGCTATCGGGTTACAACAATATACCGCCGACTTTTCCGGCCATGCCGGCCGAGGGCCGGCCGCCGGCCCAAAGGATACAGCTCAGAAACCGGATAAAAAGGCTGATGCGCGGGTTCGGTTTTACCGAAACGATTGCCTACAGTTTTGTTCCTGAAGCATCCTGTGACCGTCTGCGTGTGAAAGAATCGGATCCCCGCCGGTCGTTGATTCATATTTTAAATCCGCTATCGGAAGATCAGGCGGTCATGCGCACGAGCCTGGTGCCGGGAATCCTTGAAACCATGCGCTATAATATGGCCCGGCAGATAAAAAACTTAAAAATTTTTGAAATCGGTAAAATATTCCTTAAAAATGATCAGCAGACCCTGCCGCGGGAACCCGAAATACTGATGGCGCTGTGGACCGGAGCACGCACCGATACGTCCTGGCACAGCCGTGAAACTCCCTGTGATTTTTACGACATCAAAGGCGCCGTCGAAGCATTGATGCAGGCTATAAAACTGGATGGGATCCGGTTTACCGCACTGGCTGATGATGCTTGCGAATATACCAAACCCGGCCATACGGCCCGGATCATGGCATCGGATTTAGCGGTCGGCCTGGTGGGTGAAATTCACCCCGGGGTAAGGGATGCCTACGACTTAAAACAAACAGCCTTTATCTTCGAACTGGATTTGGAAAAAATCGCCGGGTTGATTCCGCAAACCCTAAATTTCAAACCAATTCCGCGATATCCGGCTATCTATCGTGATATTACGATTATTGTCGACCGGGAGATTGAGACTCAATCCGTACTGGAAGCGGTTGATAATTTTCAGGAAGAATTGATCGAAAATTTGCATTTGTTTGACGTTTTCGAAGGTGACCCAATTGCAGCCGGCAAAAAGAGCGTGTCATTTCGGATCACCTACCGCTCGCCCGGCAAAACCCTGGAAGACGACGATGTCAATGATCTCCACAAATCGATTACGGAACGACTTCTGAATTTATTTGATGCCACGCTGCCTTAATAAATGTATAATGAAGATTGATCCGCCGCAGGCGTACCTTAAATATTCAATCTTCAATCTACAATATTCAATCAGTTGATGATTGGTGTGGCAATGCGAAATCAAAAGCCGTATCATATAAAAATTCCTGACAAGCTTTATTTCAAAATTGGCGAGGTCAGTGAAATATCCGGCCTGCCGAGTCATGTATTAAGATTCTGGGAATCTGAATTTAAAAAAATCAAACCCCGGCGAACGGCATCGGGGCAGCGGTCATATACCAGAAAAGATATCGAAACGATTCTGGAGATCAAGCACCTGCTGTATGATAAAAAATTCACCCTTGAAGGGGCCCGCAAATATTTAAATGCCCGAACCGAGCCTGCGACGCTGCTTGAAAAAGGTTTGCTGGAGGACCTGAAAACCGAATTGAAAAGCATCCGGGACCTGCTCGAAGACAATTAGTTTGCCGAAAGTTATTGACAATTCAAACAAATTGTCTTAAATAATCTAATCTTAGGCTAGCGGGCATAGCTCAGTTGGTAGAGTACAAGCTTCCCAAGCTTGGTGTCGCGAGTTCGAATCTCGTTGCCCGCTCCAGCTTAGGTTCGCCTGATCCGTTTGAATTCGTGGCTTGGGGTGGTACTTGGTATGTATTGTGGGATGAACTTTAATTTTTCCTTATGGTTAATGGCATGAACAGATAATCTTTCTCGCTGTACATCAAGAAGATCTACCTGCAACATGAGGAAACGGGCGACAGCCCGTTTTTGTGTTTTAAAAGAGGAAATTTCGCGTACACGGTGAAAAAAAATAAACGCCATAGTAAAAGGAAGGTCGCGCCAGAGGATCTTCACCGGGGGCGGGCGAAAGAACAGAAAGTGATTAGCCGGATCTGGTCCCTGGCCGAGCCGTTGTGCGAATCCGAGGGACTGGAGTTGATCCAGGTTGAATACCAGCGGGAGTCGGCCGGCAGGATCCTGCGCCTGTATGTCGATAAGCCCGACGGAATCAAGCTCGACGATTGTGTCGGTGTCAGCCGCCAGATGAGCGATATTCTGGATGTCAATCTGGAAGATGTCGGACCTTATAGCCTGGAGGTAACTTCACCGGGTCCTGAGCGTCCCCTGGCTAAAAAAGAGGATTTTGATAAATTTAAAGGCAATCGGGTAAAAATTAAGACCTATCAACCGCTGAACGGACGAAAAAATTTTACAGGCGTTCTATTGGGACTAACCGGTGATGAGGTAAGCCTTCAAGTTGATGAGCAAACACTCACCCTGGCGGTTGCGGATATTTCAAAAGCACGCCTTATTGAATAAAGTCGGAAATGGAGATATCTGATGTTTATCTCAGACATAAAACGTGTCGTAGAACAGGTTAGCCGGGATAAGGGCATTGATCGGGAGGTCCTTATCAAGGCGCTGGAAGAGGCTTTGCGATCTGCTGCCAGAAAAAAGTACGGCAGCAAGATGGATATCGAAGTCCAGTACAATGAAGAAAGCGGTGAAATCGAAGTCTTTCAGTTTATGGAGGTTGCCGAAATCGTGACTGAACCGGAGGTCGAAATCAGCCTGGCAGAGGGCCGCAAGCTGGATCCCGAATGCGAGGTCGGCGACAGCCTTGGCACCAAGATGGATACCAGCACTTTCGGACGCATTGCCGCCCAATCAGCCAAACAGGTCATTATCCAGAAAATGAAAGATGCCGAAAAAGATGCGGTCTATGCCAGTTTTATTGACCGCAAAGGAGAAATCCTCAACGGCATCGTTCAGCGCATTGACCGGGGCGATATCATCGTAAACCTGGGCCAAACCGATGGTGTGCTGCCGGTTCGTGAACAGGTCCCGCGGGAATCTTATCGGCGGGGGGATCGCATCCGCGCTTATATTCTTGATGTGCTGCACGAAACACGTGGTCCGCAAATTGTGCTTTCCCGGACCCATCCGAACTTTCTGATGGATCTTTTCCGAACCGAAGTACCGGAAATCAGTGAAAGCATCGTTAATATCATGGGGGCTTCCCGCGAACCCGGTGTACGCGCCAAAATCGCGGTGGCCTCTAACAATTCCGATATAGATCCCGTCGGCGCCTGCGTGGGCATGAAAGGCAGCCGCGTTCAAAACGTGGTGCAGGAACTGCGGGGAGAAAAAATCGACATCATTCCCTGGCATGTCGATCCGGCTAAATTCGTATGCAATGCGCTGGCCCCGGCTGAAATATCCAGGGTGATCATTGATGAATCCAACAACTCGATGGAAGTCATCGTACCGGATGAATTTCTGTCCATTGCCATCGGGAAAAAGGGACAGAATGTGCGGTTGGCATCCAAGCTTACCGGCTGGCACCTGGATGTGAAAAGCGAAACCCGCTACAACCAGGCTATGCAGACCGGTTATGACTCATTGGTGGCACTGCCCGGGGTCGGTATCGGTCTGGCTGATGCTTTATATGAAAGTGGCTTCTATTCGGCTGAAGAGATCGCCAGCGCAGCCATCGAAGATTTGACCCAAATTAGAGGCATCGGGGAAGAAAAGGCAGTTAAACTACTGGAGGCGGCCCAAGTTACGGCAGCTGAAAACAGCGCCGAGACTGGTGACGATAGGGCTGCTGAACCGGCCACTGAAGAAGGTCAAGCTGCCGCCGAGACGGTCGCTGAGAATGATGACGATACTGCCGATACGGTTGCTGAAGATAACGCTGCCGCGTCGGCCGCTGAAGATGATGACGATGCTGCCGAAACAGTTGCTGAAGATGACGCTGCCGCGTCGGCCGCTGAAGATGATGACGATGCTGCCGGGATTGTCGCTGAAGATGACGCTGCCGCGCCGGCCACTGAAGATGAAACCGCTGAGCCGGAGGATTCGCCGACGCCTGCCCAGCCTTCAAATAAACCAGAATCGAAAGAAAATTAGCCGCAACAACGATTCGAAGCACTAAGTGACAAATTAATGTGCCTTAGGGGGAAGTAATGGCAAAGATTAGGGTTTATGAGCTCGCCAGAGACCTTAACCTGGAGAATAAAATTCTGCTGAGCAAGCTGAATGATCTGGATATCTCCGTCAAGAGCCATATGAGTGCTCTGGATGATGACGCTGTAGCCATAGTCAGGCAGCAGCTTTTCGGGAAAAAAGAAGAAACCATAGAAGAGACGCGCATCAAGCCGACTGTCATCCGCAGGCGCCGGAAAAAAGTGGCTGTAGAAGCGGCTCCTGAACCAACAGCGGCTCCCGAGCCACCAGCGGAACCGGAAGCATCGGCTACCGCCGAAATGCCGTTGGAAGAAGTCCCTGAAACAGCAGAACCCGTCGATGAAGGCGCAGCCGCGGAAGACGTACCGGAAGCGGTTGAAGCGGAAACCGGCCAGGATCAACCGGAGGTTGAGGCCGTAGCCGAAAGCCAAGTTGAACCGCCGGAAGTGCTCGACGAAACGAAACCTAAAAAAGGCGTTAAAAAGGGCAAAAAAGAGGAATCGGCCAAGATCATCCAATTGCCGCTCAAACCGGTTGAAAAGCCGGCCAGAGAAAAACCCGCTAAAAAAGAAAAATCCAGGGCCAAAGCTGCGCCGCGGCCGACCGGCAAACCGGCCGCGCCGAAACCCGACGACAAACCGGAAGACGCCGCGGGCAAAGATGCCAAGAAAAAGAAGTGGAAGAAAAAAGGCGAAGAGGGTGACCACGATCGAAAATTCTTAAAAAAGAAAATTTCATTTCGCAAAAAATCGGTTGTTGAAGGGCAGGATCTTTATGATAAAGGCTACCGGTCGCGTAAACCGCGCAAAGGCGGCAAGGCCAAAGTACCCGCCTCCGCTCAGAAAACCCAGATCACCACGGCCAAAGCCATCAAGCGCCGGATTAAGATCGATGAAGCTATCGTGCTGTCCGAACTGGCAAAACGCATGGGGATCAAGGCCGGAGAAATGATCAGAACCCTCATGGACATGGGCTTTATGGCCACCGTCAACCAGAGTATCGACTATGATACTGCCGCCCTGGTGGCAGCCGAGTTTAATTATGAAGTCGAACGTGCAGGGGCGGCCTTCGAGGAAGAAGAGATATTAAAACAGCAAGCCGACGATCCGGCTAAATTACAGGAACGGCCACCGGTGGTCACCATCATGGGACATGTCGATCACGGCAAAACTTCTCTGCTCGATGTGATTCGCAAAACCAGAATCACCGATATGGAGGCCGGCGGGATTACCCAACATATCGGCGCCTATCATGTGGCCACGGACAAAGGCTACATTGCCTTTCTGGATACACCCGGGCATGAGGCGTTTACCGCCATGCGCGCCCGGGGTGCCAAAGTTACCGACATCGTCGTTTTGGTAGTCGCCGCCGACGACGGTGTCATGCCCCAGACCCTGGAAGCCATCAACCACGCCCGGGCCGCCAATGTTCCGATTATCGTCGCGGTCAACAAAATCGATAAAGCCAATGCGGATCCGGACCGCGTGAAGCGAGAGCTGGCCGAAAACGGCTTGACACCGGAAGATTGGGGTGGTGATACGATTTTCCTGCACGTTTCCGCCAAGGAGAAAGTCGGCATTGACGAGCTGCTTGAAATGATATCGCTGCAGGCTGAAGTTTTGGAACTCAAGGCCAATGCAGATAAGCCGGCCGTCGGCCATGTGGTCGAAGCCAAAATAGATTCCGGCCGGGGCCCGGTGGCCACGGTGCTGATCAGAGAAGGCACCCTGAAAAACGGCGATCCGGTGGTTTGTGGAATTCATTACGGAAAAATCAGGGCCATGCTCAACGACCGGGGCCTGCCGGTGGATTCGGCCGGCCCTTCGATTCCGGTTGAAGTCCTGGGCCTGTCGGGTGTGCCCATGGCCGGTGATGAATTGTTCGTTTTAGAAGATGAAAAAAGCGCCAAGCAGGTCAGCCTGCACCGTGGCCAGAGATATCGTTCCCAGGAACTGGCCCAGACCAACCGGCTCAGCCTCGACAAACTCTACGAACAGATGCAGCAGGGGATCGTCAAGGATCTGAATATTATCATTAAAGCCGATGTGCATGGTTCCAATGAAGCCCTGGTTGAAGCGCTGACGAAGCTGTCCAACGAAGAAGTCAACGTAAATGTCGTACACTCGGCCACCGGCACCATCACCGAATCAGACATTTCCCTGGCGACGGTATCCAACGCAATCATCATGGGATTTAATGTACGGCCGACTCCGAAAGTCCAGGCCCTGGCGAATGAAGAAAATGTCGATTTGCGCTTTTACAATGTCATTTATGATGTCATCAAGGATGTCAAGGGTGCCCTGGTCGGGTTGATGAAATCTACTTTTAAAGAGCATGTCATGGGCGCGGCGGAAGTTCGCGAGGTATTTCATATACCCAAGGTCGGGGCGATCGCCGGCAGCTATGTGACGGACGGAAAATTTGAACGGGGACAGAAAATCCGTGTTGTCAGAGACGGCGTTCAAATATATGACGGCAAAAATTCTTCTTTGCGGCGCTTTAAAGACGATGCCAAAGAAGTTCAGTCCGGCTACGAATGCGGCATCGGGGTTGAAAATTTTAAC
Organism: uncultured delta proteobacterium; assembly: GCA_963710795.1. Classification (GTDB taxonomy): domain Bacteria; phylum Desulfobacterota; class Desulfobacteria; order Desulfobacterales; family JAFDCJ01; genus JAFDCJ01. Next base: position 357,044 of record CAVQBT010000018.1, on the reverse strand, counting down.
GATATTAAAGTCGGCGATGTATTAGAGTGCTATTATCTGGAAGAAATCAGGCCGGAAATTGATTAGAGGGATTGCAGATTTTCGGATTGGGGACTGCGGAAATATAACAGAAATCTAATTGAGATAGAAACGCAGAGGTTATTAGTTATTCGTTATTTGTTATTCGTTGAAGGAATTCTATCGAATATACTATGTAATTTTCACTCGGATTCAATAAAGCATAGGTTCACGAGAATCGAAAGCCCATTAGCAATTAACAAATAACCAATAACCAATAACGAATAACCAATAACGAATATGGTCGTCGGTACCGGACTCATCACGTTGCGATTGCACGATTGCCGCTCTTTGAAGGGCAAACGCAAAATTGTCAAATCCATGATCAACAGGTTGCGCAACAATTTTAATGCATCGATCGCTGAGGTGGGATCCAACGACATTTACCAGAAAGCCGAAATCGGATTTTCGCTGATCGGCAACGACGCGGCCCTGATCAACTCGAAAATTGATAAGCTTTTCAATATGGCTGAAGATTTGGGCCTGGCTGAAATTATTGAAACGGAAATGGAAATAATTCACTTATGATTCCTTTTTCCCGCGCCGACAGGGTCAGTGGTTTAATTCAGGAAGTCCTGGCGGAATTGTTAAAAAAAAATATCCGTGATCCCCGTCTGGCGATGGTGACCATCACCGGCGTAAAAATGTCGCGCGATTTGAAACTGGCCCGAATTTATTTTACAATATACGGCGACAGTCAAAAATCGGAAGCCGCCGCCCAGGGTTTTGAAAGCGCCCGCGGATTTATCAAAAGAAGTCTTGCCCCCCGGCTCAACCTGCGTTATATGCCGGATTTAAAATTTTTTTATGATGAATCGTTTGAATACGGCGCTCATATCGATCAATTGCTTAAGAAAATATCGACGGACAATGGACCAGATCATCAATCAGATTAGAAATGCACACCATGTTTTGCTGACCTCCCACAGCGATCCGGACGGGGATGCGGTCAGTTCGCTGTTAGCCCTGGGGTTGGCCATCAGCCGGTTGGATAAAAAAGTAACGCTTTATAATTCCAGCCCGATTCCGGCGGTTTACCGCTTTCTGCCCTCAGTCGAACGTATTGTCAGCCATATTGAAAAAGCCGAAGCCTATGATGTGGCCCTGGTCCTTGATTGCGGTGACCTGCCGCGGGTCGGCCCGGCCAGTTCAACGATCAGTCAAATACCGGTGGTTGTCAACATCGACCACCATATCTCCAATACCGGCTTTGGTGATATTCAACTCGTCGACGCCAATGCCTGCTCCACGGCGGAGATTGTTTACCGGTTGATAAAGGCGCTGAATGTCCCGCTGGACAAAGCGATCGCAACGCCAATTTATACAGGCATATTAACCGACACGGGATCGTTTCGATTTTCAAACACCAACCCGGCGGCCTTTGCCATCAGCCATGAAATGACAGAACTGGGGGTTGAGCCTTACGATGTGGCCCAGCGCGTATTTGGTACCTACTCGCTGGAACGTATCAAACTATTAAATCTGGCGCTGGACTCCCTTGAAATATCAAAAAACGGCAAATTGTCGGTCATGACCGTCACCAACGCGATGTTTGATTTTACCAAAACCCAGCCCGAGGATGTCGACGGCATGATAAATTATGCCAGACGAATTCAGGACGTCAAAGTGGCCGCCCTGATCCAGGAACAACGCAACGGGAAGGCAAAATCAGACGACCGGCGCCACTTTCATGTCAGCCTGCGCTCTGACGGATCGGTTGACGTTGCAGCCATAGCCGGTGCTTTCGGCGGCGGCGGCCATACCAGTGCCGCCGGCTTCCAGGTCGAAACGAGCCTGCTAAAATTAAAATCGGATATCAAGACCCTGGCTCAAAACCTGTGATCAGAGACAAGCGACCAGAAACCGGCGACCAGACAGATTTAGACGGTATTTTGGTTATTGACAAACCGGCGAATTTGTCGTCAGCCAGGGTCGTGGCCGCTGTAAAAAAAGCGCTTAAAGCCGGTAAGGCCGGCCATGCGGGCACCCTGGACCCTTTTGCCGAGGGCGTGCTGATATGCTGTATCAACCAGGCCACGCGGCTGGCCGGGTTCTTACTGCACGGCACCAAAAAATATATTGCCGAACTAAAACTGGGCCAGGAAACGGATACCCAGGATTTAACCGGAACTGTCGTTGCTACCGCGAATACGGTGGATTATTCACCGCAAACGATTCAATCCGTATTCGAATCGTTTAAAGGGTCCATTGAGCAATTGCCGCCGGTTTATTCGGCTTTAAAGCACAAAGGTGTTCCACTTTACAAACTTGCCCGCCGCGGTCAGCCGGTTCAAAAACCGCCCAGGCAAGTGCAAATTTATGATATTTGCGTCGATGACGTTGATCTGCCGTACGTTCGTTTTGAGGTGTCCTGCTCAGCCGGAACTTATATTCGGACGCTGGGTGCCGATATCGGCCAAAAGGCTGGGTTGCGGCGGCCACCTCAGCGCGTTAAAACGGATCGAAAGCAGTGGCTTTACCCTGGATCAGGCAATACCCTTATCCGCATTGCAAGAATCGACCTTCAGCCGGAGCGTGTCATCGAACATGATCAGCATGAAGGATGCATTGCCGCAAATGCCTGAATTTTGTGCCGCTGATCATTTAGTGGAGAAAATCCGGCATGGTCAAAATCTGACGGCCAAAGATGTGGCCGGCTCCAATGGAACCGGAATTGGCGGCCACGCAAGCAACTATCTAAAAATTGTTGACCGTCAACAGGATCTGATTGCGATAGTGGAACAGAACTCGGCCGGGGACCGTTTGACATACTGCTGTGTGTTTCCCAAACGCAGAACCTGAATCGATCGGCAGCGCCGCAAACGGATAAAATCATCAAAACGAATGGTTGCGCCATACTGGAAAGATACTGGATTCTGGTTACTGGATGCTGGATAAAATAGGGATGACATCCGTTTTATTATCGAGTATCAAGGATCCAGTATCCAGAATCAGAACATAAACATAAGGGCAACATAGAGCGTTTCCCTTAAATTCCCGGAAAAGCAGTAAACTCATTACCTATAGACGTATTAACCAGAGGAGGCGAAGAAGAAAGTGGCTTTCACAACAGAAGATAAGAAGAAATTGATCGAAAAATTCAAATTGCACGAGTCCGATACGGGATCTCCCGAAGTGCAGGTGGGACTCTTAACCCATCGCATTTCCTATCTTACCGAGCATTTAAAGATTCACAAAAAAGATCACCATTCCCGCCGAGGGCTGTTGATGCTGGTCGGCCGACGCCGTCGACTGCTCAACTATGTAAAATTTAAAGACGTCAACCGCTACCGGACAATTATTGATACCCTGGGTTTAAAAAGGTAGGCGGTCGACCGCAACCAACACCTATGACCAACTGCGCCTTAGACAACAGGACGCCGGCACTGCTTGAAATACCAACCGGTTTTTTCGTGCATTTGCCGGGAATCACCCCGGCCTATATTCGATCATTGGCCTTAGCTGGCATTTTGATAAGCCGGATTCGCTCCGGCATTCCGTGGCGTGTTATCGGCGTTTGAGCTGATTACGCTTTCGATACCCGAAAAAATTCGATGAGACGTCACCAGGAGTTAGGAGAAAAACATGGATATTTTAGTTAAAGAAGAAATCGATGGAAAAACGCTGAGCATCCAGGCCGGCAAGGTCGCCAAGCAAGCGTCCGGATCGGTGGTGGTTCAGTATGGCGACACCATCGTACTGGTTACCGTGGTGTCGGCCCATGAGGAGCGGCAGTCGAATTTTTTGCCTCTGACCGTCGAATATCAGGAAAAAATATATGCCGCCGGCCGCATCCCGGGCAATTATTTTCGACGCGAAATTGGCCGTCCCAGCGAAAAAGAGACTCTGACGGCCCGCTTGATAGACCGGCCGATCCGGCCCCTGTTCCCAAAGGACTACCGCTATGAAACCCAGGTAATCGCTACGGTGCTGTCGATGGATCAGGAAAACGATCCGGATACGCTGGCCATGCTGGGAGCCTCCGCGGCCCTGACGATATCAGATATTCCCTTTGCCGGACCGATTGCCATGGTGCGGGTCGCGCGGATCGATGGTCAGCTGAGAATTAGCCCGACCATCCCGGAATGGGAAAAAAGCGATATCAATATTATCGTGGCCGGTTCCAGAACCGGGGTGGTCATGGTGGAAGGCGCCGGAAACCTGGTCAGCGAAGCCGACATGCTGGAAGCCATATTTTTCGGTCACCGTTCCCTGCAGCCGCTGATTGATATGCAGCTGAAACTGCAGCAAACGCATGGGGTCGCAAAAAGACCGTTCGAACCACCGGCCCAAGACGACGCCCTGGTCGGCAAGCTGGAAGCGGCGGCCGCCGCACCTATGCGCGAAACCATTGTCATCCCGCAAAAAACCAAACGCTACGCGGCCATGCGCAATCTCAAAACCCAGCTGGTTGAAAACCTGGGTGAAGAATATGAAGGCCGGGAGGCGGAGGCCTACGATGCCTTGAGCAGTTTGCAGAAAAAAATCAGTCGGGATCTTATCTTAAAAGAAGGGCGCCGGATAGACGGACGTCAATTTGACGAAATCCGGCCCATTACCTGTGAGGTCGGCATTCTGCCCCGCCCCCACGGCAGCGCCCTGTTTACCCGGGGCGAAACCCAGGTGCTTGGAGTGCTGACTTTAGGCTCCGGCCAGGATGAGCAGCGCGTCGAAACCCTGAGCGGTGAAGAATTCCGTCCGTTTATGCTGCATTACAACTTTCCGCCCTATTCCGTCGGCGAGGTCAAACGGATGGGAGGCCCCAGTCGGCGGGATATCGGCCACGGCGGACTGTCCACGCGGGCCATCGAAAAAATCCTGCCGGACAAAGAAAATTTTGAATACACCATCCGGCTGGTTTCGGAAGTCTTTGAATCCAACGGTTCTTCTTCCATGGGAACCGTCTGCTCATGCTGTTTGGCCCTGATGGACGGCGGCGTACCCATTAAGGCCCCGGTGGCCGGCATTGCCATGGGTCTGGTCAAAGAAGACGATCAGATCGTTATCCTGTCGGATATCCTGGGGGATGAAGATCACACCGGTGATATGGACTTTAAAGTAGCCGGCACCCGGGACGGCATTACAGCCCTTCAAATGGATATCAAGATCCTTGAGCTTTCAAAAGACATCATGGAAAAGGCCTTGGCCCAGGCCAAAATCGGACGCCTGCATATCCTCGACAAAATGGAAGCGGCCTTAAGAGAACCCCGTCAGGAGATTTCACCATTTGCCCCGACGATCATCACCATCCAGATCAATCCGGATAAGATTCGCGAAGTCATCGGCCCCGGCGGCAAGGTAATCCGGGGAATTCAGAGTGAAACCAACACCACCGTGGCAGTTGAGGATTCCGGCCAGGTCAAAGTAGCCGCTTTCTCAAAAGAGGAAGGTGATGCCGCCATCAAGATGATTGAGGATCTGACCCGCGAACCGGAAATTGGTGCGATCTATGAAGGGACGGTGGTCAAAATTACGGATTTCGGCGCCTTTGTGCAGATTATGCCCGGTACCGACGGCCTGGTACACATTTCTCAGCTGGCCAACCATCGGGTGACCAAAGTGTCCGACATCGTTAAAGAAGGCGACAAACTGAAAGTCAAGGTCCTGGAAATCAATCGGGACGGCAAAATCCGCCTGAGCCACAAAGCGGTTTCGGAAGAGGGCCATGGACACACTCGTCGCTAAAACCACCCTGAAAAACGGAATTCGAATTGTCACTAAAAATATGCCCTACGCCCGTTCGGTGTCCATGGGCGTGTGGGTTAATGTCGGCGCCCGGGACGAATCTGCGCTTGAAAGCGGACTCTCTCATTTTATCGAGCACATGATTTTTAAGGGCACTCAAAAACGCTCCGCTTTTCAAATTGCCAAAGAGTTTGATGCCATTGGCGGAAACACCAATGCCTTCACGACCATGGAAAATACCTGCTACTATGCCAGAGTCATCGACAGCCATACCGAAACCATGGTCGACATACTTTCCGATATTTTTGTCAACTCGGTATTTGATCCGGGCGAAATCGACAAAGAACGACCGGTAATCCTGCAGGAAATCGGCATGGTCGAAGACAGCCCGGACGAATACGTACATATGCTTTCGGGGCGTAATTTTTGGGGTGAAAATCCTCTGGGCCGCTCGATCCTCGGTTCGCCGGAAAATCTTGCGCGGTTCGATGCGCAAACCATCAAAAATTTTTTCCAGCGCCTGTATCAACCCGACCGCATCATCATTTCCGCGGCCGGTAATATAGATCACCATCGTCTGGTGAAGTTGGTAGAACCGGTATTTGGAACCATTCAGTCCCGGGACGGCTTCCCGCAGCGTAAAACTCCCCGGGGCTGTTCGGTAGTAGATCTCAATCATCGCAACTTGGAACAATTGCACATATGCCTCAGCACCATGGGATTGTCCATCACCGACCCGCGCCGCTACGCCAGTTCCCTGCTGAATACCATCCTGGGCGGCAACATGAGCTCAAGACTTTTTCAGGAAGTGCGGGAACGAAGAAGCCTGGCCTATTCGGTGTATTCATTTATTTCCTCGCATGTCGACACCGGAATGTTCGGATTTTATATGGGCGTTGACCCGAAACGGGCCAAGGAAACAACGCGGCTGGTTTTGGAAGAAATCGACCGCATAAAAAATGAACCGGTTGAAACAGCGGAACTCAGCGGCGCCATCGAGTATACCAAAGGCAGCCTGCTGCTCGCCTCCGAAAACGCCGACAATCAAATGGTGCGCTGTGCCCAAAACGAAATTCATTTCGGCGAGGATATTGCGCTGCAGTCAATCATCGAAAAAGTCGAAGGGGTTACCGCAGACGAAATCCAGGATCTGGCAAACGAGCTTTTCAACCGCCGACAGATGACGCTGACGTTGCTGGGTCCGCTGGATGCGGACAAGAAAGAGTTTGAGGAGATTTTGTTTGGGTAAAACAGCTAGGTCCCCGATGGAATAGTGGAAGAATGGAATAATGGGAATCAAAAACGGATGATTTTCTAAATTTATTTGAGCCTAACTGTACCCGTGGAACCAGCCCCGACTATCAAAATTTTACGCCTGCGGCCCGAATCAGATTCCGATATTCCCCTGCCCCGCTATATGACGCCCCACAGTGCCGGCATGGACATCTGCGCTGCGGTCGAAAGCGATCTGACCCTGCAAAAAGGCGATATTGCCCTGCTGCCCAGCGGCTTTGCCATTGCCCTGCCGCCGGGTTTTGAAGCCCAGATCCGCCCGCGCAGCGGCCTGGCGATCAAACACGGCATCGGCCTGGTGAATTCACCCGGTACCATCGACGCCGACTACCGCGGTGAAGTCAAAATCGCCGTGATTAATTTAGGTAAAGCCCCCTACACCTTTCACCGGGGGGATCGCGTCGCCCAAATGGTGATCCAGAAAGTATACCAGGCTGAACTGCAGCCAGTACAGCAACTTGACGAAACCTCCCGCAATACCGGTGGATTCGGCCATACAGGTAAATAAGATCATAGCTCGTAGCTTAAAGAACATCAGATAATATTTTACTATCAGCTTTAAATTCTAAAATTCGAAATATAGCAGCGATGAACCCTGATACCGAAAAAAATCAAAAAACGCATGATTATTCTCTCGCCGTCTGCAACCTGGCCAGCGGCAGCAAGGGCAATGCGACCTACATCTCCGATGGGGAAACCGCCATCCTGGTCGACGCCGGGCTTTCCGGTATCGAACTTCAGCGCCGCTTAGCTTCAAGAAATCTGGCACCTGAGCAACTGGATGCCATCATTGTGACCCATGAACACAGCGATCATGTCAAAGGAGTCGGTATTCTTTCACGCCGCTTTAAATTGCCGGTATACATCAATCAGAAAACAGCGGCCGCCTCCCCCGGGCTTGGCAGTCCGCATGAAATCAGGCCGTTTGATTGCGGGTCCACCTTTAACATCGGCAATCTAACCATTCATCCTTTTTCGATATCGCACGACGCTGAAGATCCATCCGGATTTACCATTGGCCGGAACGGAACCTGCATGGCAATTGCCACCGATCTGGGCATTGCCACCGCCATGGTCAAAGAGCACTTAAAGCACTGCGCCCTGCTGGTTCTGGAAGCCAATCACGATCCGCAGATGCTGGAAACCGGCCCCTACCCCTGGCCCCTGAAACAACGTATTCAGAGCCGGATCGGCCACCTGTCCAACAGCGATTCAAAAAAGCTGATCCATGAACTGCAGCATGACAACCTGCAGCATGTTATCCTGGCCCACCTGAGTGAAATCAACAACACCCCGCAAAAAGCATTTGACGAAGTTGTCCAGGCGCTCACCCGCTGCAAGGCCCAACTGACCGTAGCGGATCAGTATAGCTCAGGGCCGGTAATTTATCTCAAATAGATGGCAGAGGTATTAGAATTCGGAAGTCGGAATGCGGAAGTCGGAAATCAGAAGATAGAAGTTGGGAAGTTAAGAAGGTGAGAAGGTCAGAGGACACAAACGGCGACTTCAGCATTAATTCTTAAGAAATACACCGATAACGCATCCAACTAGTAGAAATCGATAGAATTCCTCAATTCGTCATTCGAAAATCGACATCCCATAGGCCCCGCAACTCGCAACTCGTCGAAGCCCATCATTCTTGGCATACTATTTTCCGACTTCCCCATTCCGACTTCCGAATTCCCTCCACTTCGTTTTGGCCCGCGCCAACTCCCGGCCGTCCTGTTGGCGGGTAAGGCGGTGGTGAAATATCATGTGGTCCGGATCCTGTGGGGAACAGAGAGCGCGGATGTGGTCTTCATGAAAGGCTTCCGCCAGAAAATTGATTTCTAATTCCGAAACGACCAAAGCGTTCAGCGCAGCAGACGGCACACTTTCAACGATCCACTCCACAAATTTCACATTATTCACGTGCTGGTTGATATCGAGATCGGAATAGCGGACGACAAAACTCTTTTCGTGAACCGGGTGGCTCAGGGCAGGCAGCTTATCCAGCCGGTCATCTAAAATGTGACGGTCCTCGATTGGCTTTAGTCTTTCGATAAATGGGGCAATTCGCACCGGGCGCCGCTTTTGCAGATCAAAGACCAGCCAGGCTGAAATTGCAACGGCGATAATCTGATTATCAGCACCGCTGATTTTAAAATCCCGCAGCGCAAACAATTGCTGCGTGCCGGACGGCCAGGTATCGACCTGGACCCGATCGTTCCAACCGGGATAGGCGGCTATGTTGATTTTGAGGCGGGACAGCAACCAGGTACAGTTTTCAGCCAACAGCTGCTGAATTGATACACCCAACGCCGCGGCATGCTGGCTGGCTGCTTCCTGCATGAAACTGAACATTGAAAGGATCGAAAGCCGATTGTGAGAATCGACTTCATAGGATCGGATTGGGAAGTTTTCGCGCCAAACATTCGTATCGCCGGCGGGGCTTTTAGCCTGGTTAAACATGTCGCCACTGTCCATTGTCTGACTCCGGCGCGCCAAAGCCACTTTGGCGCCGGGGTGTCGTCAATTGCGGGTCGTTTGTCGAAAAAAATCAAATCATAATTTTTTTTACCACGGAGCAGGCCTAACTGACAACCAACAAATTTAAAATATTTCCGTATTCCGCATTCAAACTTTTTTCCGACTTTCGCATTCCGACTTCCGAATTCCTGATACCTTTGCCTTAAAATTCCGACTTCAGCAATTCGACTAGCCCGTACCCCGCACCCCGCACCCCGTACCTCGCCAATTCTCAACAGCCCGTATTTATTGACAAAGCTAAAAGTAATGAATACTATTATGTTACTGCTGCAAATATAGGAGGTAATCTAAATGTCTGAAGATCTCGTGGCGATCAAATTGTTTGATGATGGCGTGTCGGCCTATCTTAGAAACGATTTTAAAAACAGTATAAAATATTTCTCCCAGGCCTTGAAACATGATCGCAAATTTGCGCTGGTTTACTCGAGTCGCGGTGCGGCGTATCTGAAAACAAATAAGATCAATAGGGCAATATCCGATTTTACCCGTGCCATACGGCTCGATCCGGCATATGCCCGTGCGTTTCATCTGCGCGGTCTGGCCCATGAAAAAGCCGGGGAAGTTGCCCGGGCCTTCCGGGATTTTGACCATGCCATTGAAATTGATCCCGACTTGGCAGCTGCGTATCGCAGCCGCGATTCGGTGCTGGATAAAGAGGTTGATGATCGGAGAGATTTTGAAGATTTTGAAATGGCCGAACATTTAAAGGCGATGACAGTTGCTCTGTTCACCGGTGAGAAAAAAGCGGCCTAAATATTCATTATTCAATTGTCATTAATCATTTCACGACCTCAGGCGGCGGATTTGGACGTCGCGGATTCTTGTGCTTTGCGCGCAATCTCACGGACCCGGGGATCACGGTCGTCAGCAAATCGGACGAGGCTTGCTGCGGCTTTCGGGTGAGAGATTTGTCCCAGCGCAAAGGCGGCCGCCGCTCGTACCTGGGAATCTTGATTCTTACGAAAAATGAATGACCTCTTGGGCAGTAAGAGTTGAAGCAGTGAATCAACACTCAGCGGTTTGGCGATCTGGCCCAGCGCCCGGCAGCAGGCGATACGCAGTTGATCATTATCGGTGGAGTTTAGCAATGCGATCAATTCAGCCTCTATATTTGGCGGTCTGAGGTTACCCAGGCATTTGACGGCACTGGCCGCCAGAGCGGGTTTATGGCTCTGTAAAAATTCTTGCAGCCATTCAATCACCTGGCTGTCCTCCAAACGCTCCACGACACGATAGGCAGCCTGACGCACGTTAACATCTTCATCTCCCAGGGCATGGAATAATTCGGTTTTCAGATCCGAGGTCAGGGTGTCGATAATCTCCAAAATTCGCGTCCGCTCTTTTGCGCTGATTTCCAACACCAGAAAATGTTTGAGCCGATCAACCGCTTGGGGTCCAAGTTTTTGCAGCAAGATGGCTGCGATCTGGCGCGCACGGTAATTATCTTCGCGTTTTATAATCTCGATCAGCATCGGCATCACCGCCGCTCCCAGGCTTGCCAACAATTGCGCGGCATTGCGCTGCCGCACCGGATCAGCGGATTTGAGATCCTCTATCAAAAGATCCTGAGCCGCCGGCTCCAACCTGCGATTCATGCTTCTGGCAAACAGTTGGGTGTTGGAATCTTTTGCCGTTTTAAGCTTTTGAAATTGTTTGTCTAGATGTCCGAGTACCCGGGATGCCAGAGGATATTCAACAAATTGAATAAAGACGGTTACCAACCGGCCAAGCAGCGAAGCCATCTCGAGGATCATCTTGGGATCTTTTTCAATGCCGAATTCAGCTAATAGCGCATCCGTCAAAATCTTGCCAATATCATGCTGATAGGCCGGCGTCAACCGATCCAAAACCTTGCTCCAGACGTCGATGACCTTCTTGCGCATAACCGGTTCACGCCCTTGCAGCCCCAGGTATACCCGGTATACGATCTGCTCTATCAGAGCCGGCTTACCATCTAAAAACAGGTCATGCACCTGTTCGGGTAGCTGCTCCAGGTATTTTTCAAATCGTTCCGGTGCAATCGGTTCGTCTCTGGGTCCCTTGAGCATCGCCATGGGCTGGTTACCGGCAACCACTTCAACATTGCCGGCCGACAGGCTATGCGCAACCTGAATTTCATAAAGCTGCTGATCAAATAAAATTGCGGACAACCCCTGCTCGGCGGCCAGATTCGTCCAAAAGTCCGAGTTCACGCCGGTTTCGGGTAGATCACCCAGCATCCCGATAAATGTTTCCAGCTGATGAAAGGATATAGTTTCCAGAAAGGTGACGCTTTCCAGACCGATTTCATCAAGCAAACTCTTGAAATTATCCATCAGTCCGCGAAATTTCGTGGTACCCGTGGTATCCAGGTTCTCGCCGTTTACCAGCAGGGTCTCCCCGGTCAATGAAAAAGCCAGAACCCGTTGCAGGGTGAAAAATCGCTGCATTGCCGCCAGCAGATTTTTAAGCGTGTTGGCCACTGACTTGCTTTTTAGCGGATAAAGCTTGATTACGCGGGCAGCAGCAACCAACGCGCGCAGGATCTCCGGAATGATTTTCATCTCAGGCGGACCGAGCGGTGCGGACGGTTCTGTGGTTGGTGCTGCCGTCGCAGAACCCGGGACAGCGGCGGCGGATATACCTTGCCCGGCCCCGGCAGCTGCCTTGACTTTCACCGAATATTGTACCTGCTTTAACTCAATATTGTTCAACTGTTGTTCGATGGAAAACGTTTCCCAGAAACCGGCACCAAATGTCTTTTTGTCGGTATTACCGAGGGCCTGCAGCAGGACTTCAATTTCTTTTTCGGTAAGACCGCTGTGGAATGCGATACCTTTGAGCTCAACGCGATTTAGCAGTTTCAAAAAAGTATCCGTCACCAGCTTAAACTCGGAAACATCGATTTTCTGTCCATTGATCAGGATGGAATTTTTAACCTGAACAATATTCAAGGTATCATTGTTTTTCAAAACGCTTTCGAGGGAGGCTTTAAACTGGCGGTTGATTTTGACAATCGATTTGCTGCCCGGCGGATAGAGTTTAATATTGCGCACGGCCACCATAAAATCCCGAATAATTTCAGGAATGCGCTTAAAATCTTCCGGCTTCAAAGGAATATCAACTTCAGCCCCCGCGCCGAAGGCATCAACCGTATACTCAGTGGCCTCCTGGACGTTGAACGTGCGATTGTTGGCCTGGGCCTGGATTTTTTCATAGCGTCCGGCTTTTTGCTGATTGGTGGAGCGCTTGAAATGGTATGCCAGTGTCGCCGCCGAAGGCAACAATTGCTGCTCGTAAAGGCCTTCCTGGTAGTGCCCGATCTTTTCGTGCAGCTCGTGCTTGCGGTCTTGCTCAATAGCTCCGTACGTGATGGATAGGACCTGTTTTCCCAGGATACTGATAATTTCGTCATTGAGTTGAAAATTCGTACTGATAAGTCCCTGGGCACTCGCCTGGTCAATAAACTCCAATACCTTGGCTTCCATTGTTTCAGAACTTCCCACCAGCATGCTCAGGGAGACGTCCCCGCCAAGGGCCGAAACCTGGTCTAAAATCAGGCGGCTTTCTTCATCCAGTGCCGCAATTTTTTGGGAAACAATCTCTTCCAGCGTTTTGGGCAAATATCCTTCTTCAAGGGTTTCGAGAGTCCATTGCTGGCCCACCAGGGTAATTTTGCGATCAAAAACCAGTTTGCGCAATAATTCACTGATAAAAAGCGGGTTGCCCTGGCTGATGCGGGTCAGCTCTTTATCGAAATCCTGCGGCAGCGTGATGGTTGGAAATAACGCCTTGATATGTTTGGTAATATCGTCAGAACTGAGAGGCGTAAGGATCAATTTGCGGATACCGAGTGGCTCCTGATAGATCTCGCAGAACCTTCGCAGAGGATTCTGATGTTTATCACGGTCGGATTCCTGGCTGCTGTCGGCCGTACCGCAGACAAACAAAGAAAATTTGTTGAGCCGCATCAACTGGCGCAACAGAAGCAGGGTGGCTTCGTCTGCGAAATGCAGATCATCCAGCAATAAAATAACCGGACGGCTGCCGGCTGCCTTAATTAAAAGGTGGGCCAGTGCTGAAAAGATGCCTTCGCGATTCTTAGACTCATCTTCATCTTTTGCCGGTGTTATACCTGGTGCCAGTTGCGGCAGAAACCGGGCAATATAGGCCAGATGCTCTTGCTTGAGGCTGGAAATAATGGCGGCCCCCTGGTCTCCGCGGTAGTTCAGCAGATTGACCAGGATTTTGGTCATCAGGTAGTAAGGTCGAAACATTTCCTGAGGATCACCGCTGACTTTTATACGCCAGGCTTTGGTGCGCGCCAGACTTCGCCGGATGGTCTCTAAAAACTCGGTTTTCCCCATGCCGGCCGTGCCTTCAGCAATCAGCATCTGGTTTTGTTTCTGCCCGAACTTGTTCAAAACCCCGGCTACCGCCTGCAGCTGGGGGCCTCGCCCCACCAATTTGACATCATCGAGCTGATTGATGGCGGTTTTGTCAAATACGGCCTCCTGAACAACTTCACTCGCATTTACCAGGCAGTCCCGTCCGATACTTTTGGCGAAATATAGGGCCACATCCGCCTGTTGTACCAGGCCCTTGCTGGTCTTCGCGTCTTCGGGCGCCGATGCAATCCCAAGGCTCAGCGTTATGGGCAGAATCTGACCATTCCCGTTGGGTCGGAAGGGTTCCGAACGAACTTTATTGAGCAGCCGATTACCCATTTTAAGGGCCGTTTGTTTGTCGCAATGCGCAAACAACATCATGAATTCATCACCGGCATATCGAATGGGCAATCCCTCGTCACCGGTCACCTCGCGCAGTTTGTCCGCTACCCAGACCAGCGCTGCATCCCCGATCTGATGCCCTTGGGTGTCGTTAACACTCTTAAAATTATCGACATCTATCATAATTAACGATAGGGGATCTTTGGAAAGCTTCTCCCAGGATACCTTGGCCTGGAAGTACTGGAAGAGAAACCGCCGGTTGTATATGCGGGTGAGTTCATCCTCAAAGACCAGGCGCGTGGGATCTTTACCCGTAAATTCAAGTAAATTGATAAGATCTTGTTGTTGCATAATTTAGAAACACCAATCGGGTGACATCCGAAAAGCGATGATTTCGAATGTACAAGGGATTACTAACAATTTTATGCGGAATTCATATATTTTGCAAGACAATATACAAAAACCGCACAGTTTCAAATAGTTATAACGGTAGATGAAAAAGCGTAATCAGCGAAGGGAGGGGTAAGGAATGCGGAAGTCGGAAACTTTTGAAGGCAGAAATGGGGGAAAGGCAGAATGGAATGCGGAAGTCGGAAATGGGGGAAAAGGCAAAATTTAGAATATGAAAAATTGAAACAGGGAGAAGGCGCAGGTCAAAACGGAAGGGGCGTAACGTATAAGGTATGGGGATAAATTTGCAGGAAACAGAGTCCTTCAGGTACAATTGGCATCAATCCGGTCTTCTTTTCCGCATTCCAACTTCCGCATTCAATTATTTTGCCCGAATACCGCTGGCACTGATGCCCTGGATATAATATTTTTCGTCGTTGAGAAAGCTTAAAAAGATGACCAGGAAAGCCACCGAAGCTTGCAGCATCAAGGGTTTATTCTGGTACAGGATGTCCAGGTGTTTGTTGCGTTCCTTGCCGGATTTGTGCCTGAAATAGGTCGAAAACAATCCGTCCAACAATTGACTGCCGTCAGGTTTGGTAACCAGATCGCTTCGTCCGCTGTAGCAATATTGCATCGCTTCCAGCAGCAGGCCGCGCTGGTCCTTTAAGTCTTTGACATGATAGCTGACTAGGTGGATCAAGGTCCGTTGGGCTTCCTTGAGGCTTGCCTCTGAAACGGCATCGAAGAGGATTTTGACGGCCTGCTGCCCGGACGGCGGCGTGTGCTGCCGGATCAATGACAGTAGCACGGCATTTTTAAAGAGCTGGTACAACCGGCGCGCACCGTTGATGGCCGTGGTTGGCGCATGATCCATCATCGGTTGGTAGCCCGCATAATTGGTTACAAAAAGAATCTGAAAAATGGTCTCAAAAAAATTTATTCTGGCAAGGGCATCCTCAAGATCGATGCGCATATCCAGGGTATTGTCCAGTCGATCGGCCAGCTTGACGGCAACAAGCTCGGGGGAGCTCCGGGCATTGTCCAGCAGCCTTCCGATATACTGGTAGTACGATTCCCTTGGTGTGCGGGTCAGACACAATAGGTTTCTCATCAGCTTGGTTTCATCAGCCGGGTCCATCCGCTGCATGAGGCTGTAAAGCTGGCCCTCCATGGTCTTCCACTTCTGGACATCAAACTGGCCTGGTTTGACATCTTCTAAAATATCATGAAACAGCAGGCTGAGCAGGTTAACCAGGCTGAGGTCATCGAGAAATCGCGTAAATATGGCCGCGGCACGCAGGGGATGCAGCACGGCCATCGGACCCAGACGCCGGCGCTTATCACTGTATGCACTGAACAGATACCCCAGCCCTTCCATCAGGATTGCCTTTTGCTCCCGGTCACTGGTTTCATCGGCAACCAAACGTTTGTTGCCAATAATATACATCAGGACGTTGTAGCGGTTTAAAGAGGCTGCACTCAAATTGTAGTTCAGCGCTGACGACAGTTTAAAAAATTCGGTTAGATCAAATAAGGGCATGGTTACACCTGCAGTTCCGCTTCTATTTTCCGGACGTCATCCGCCACAGCACTGACAAGATCGTCCAGATCTTGCTGCTGGATGTTCAATAGTTCCAGAATGCCCGGCGCAATTTGATCCAGATCTGCCGGCGGCCCGGCTTGAAAACCGGCCAATTTAGCCAGAACGTCGGCCAGGTGGATCATACAAGCCAGCTTGTTTTCCTCCGAGCAGGAAGGCTGATGGTGATATCGGATAGCGGTAGCCTGGACCTCCGGAAATCGCCAGAGTCGACAGGCCCGGGACATGATCTCGGCATGATCAAATCCGATAATTGCCTTTTCGGTTTCAAAAAGCGGTAGTCTTTTTTGACTGTCAAACTGCTCAAAATCATTCTTGTTATTAAACACATATGGATCGAGGATAATTTTTCCGGCATCATGCAGCAGGCCGGCGGTAAATGCATCCTCGACCATCTCTGCATTGCTTAGAGCGGCAATTCTTTTGGCAGCAAAGGCACAGGCCAGGGAATGCTTCCACATCTCATCCGGTTCGGTTTCGTAGCCTCGCAGCTTTTTACTGAGCAACGCTGACGAGGCTGAGATCGTAATCATTTGGCCCAGGGTCCTCTGACCGAGCAAAACCGAGGCATGTGGAATTGAAGATATCATGCCGCTGACTCCATAGTAGGCGGAGTTGGCCAGGGTCAAAACTTTGGCCACCATGGCCTGGTCGGTCTCGATGACTTTGGCCAGGTCTTTTAAGCTCGATTCGGGATCCGACAATATTTCCCGGGCTTTTAAGATGATATGGGGCATGGGCGGCAAATTGACCAGGCTGCGCAAAATTTTGGCTTTAAGAGCCATAACCCGGTGCTGGGTTGCGGCATCGATTTGCTCTGAATCGGATGCTGGTTGTAGAATGCCCGAACGCTCCGCGGGGTGTTGCGTGTAATTTTGCCGATCCGGACAGGGATTCAAATTCAATGCCATTGCAAAATCACAGGTCGGGCAGGACAACTCAAGGGCATGTTGATCAGTGACAATCCGGCTTGTTTTGATCACACTGACCATTTTGCAGTTTGGGCATTCTACTTTCATGACCTGCTTCCCGGAAAAAAATCCGTATTGATCGTAAACGTTATGGCATTTAAAACGGGGATATTCAACGCTTCCCAAAAGAATATTAGCGTTCATTTAGAGTAGAAATTTGACTGTTAACTGATTCTAATCAGATACCAGCTAAAAATCAAGCCGCATAAGAAGATCTTGACAGTCAGGCTGCATTATATAAAAATGACCACCCGCTGTCTCGTCGTTCTTGCGGTCAGTGGAATAATTGTTATTTTTGTCATAAATCTCGAGACCAATGGCAACAAATATATCCACATCCCCGAATATATTCTAATGCCCCATGATGATTTTAATGGGCATGCATGCGCTGGTGCTGTGGGTGGCAGTGGCCGGTATTGATTTCAAATGAAATTATAAAAAATAGAGGAGAAATTTAATGCAACCAAATGTAAAGGCGGTACTGGATTACTTCGAGCAGATCAATGCCATCCCGCGCTGTTCGAAAAAAGAAAAGCAGATCGGTCGGTGGCTGAAACAGTGGGCCGAAACAAACCAGCTGGCGGTCAACCAGGATGCCGCCGGCAACCTGCGGGTCAAGGTGCCGCCGACAGCGGGATATGAAAATGCACCGGTCATCGTTATTCAGGGCCATATGGACATGGTATGCGAAAAATCCCCCGACTCGATCCATGATTTTTCCAAAGACCCCATCCAAAATATTATTGACGGTGATTGGCTGCACGCCGATCACACCACCCTGGGGGCCGACAACGGGATCGCCATTGCGCTGGCAATGGCGTTGGCCAGCGATAAAAGCATTGCGCATCCGCCGTTGGAGCTGTTGTTTACGGTGGACGAAGAAACCGGATTAAACGGTGCCAAAGAACTCGAAGCCGGATTCATTCAAGGCCGGGTGCTGCTCAACGTAGATTCGGAAACCGAAGGCGTGTTTACTGTCGGCTGTGCCGGCGGAAGACACACACATATTTCCCGTAAGCTGCAGGTGGCGGACCTTGCGCCGGAAAGTCAATTTTTCAATTTGAATGTCTGCGGATTGCACGGCGGACATTCGGGCATCGACATTATCAAGCAGCGCGCCAGCGCCAATAAAATCATGGCCCGCACCCTGCACCGGTTAGCCGCCGTATGCGATATTCAGCTGGTATCGATTAAAGGCGGCACCGCTCATAATGCGATTGCGCGGGATGCTGATGCCGTCTTCGCCTGTGCCGCCGGGAATTATGCCGATTTAACCCGGACGGTTTCCGAAATTGAACGCACCGTCCTGACCAATTATGACACGATTGAAAACAATTTAGCCATAAACCTGTCGCCGGCGCAATCCGATGTTCAGAATAAGACGGCCCTGAGTGTCGCGGAAACCCGGGCGGTTATCGATCTGCTAGTGGCCCTGCCCCATGGGGTGATGGGAGTGTCAACAGCTTTCACGAATCTGGTAGAAACCTCCAACAACCTGGCCACTGTTGAGTTGGCAGGCGATACGCTGCAAATCCTGACCAGCCAGCGCAGTCTGACCCGTTCCAGGTTGGATGAAATTAGCACCACAGTCGGTGCCACAGCGGCCCTTGCCGGCGCCGACACCCGATGCGACAGTGAATACCCCCCTTGGACACCGAATATGCAATCCGCCCTGCTTGCGGTCTGCAGGAAGGTCTATAGCCAGGTTTTCGACCAGGAGGCCGAAGTCAAATCGGTTCATGCCGGGCTGGAGTGCGCCATTATCGGAGATAAATACGAGGGCATGGACATGATATCATTCGGCCCGGACCTCAGGGACCCCCACTCGCCCAATGAAAGGCTCTACATCCCGTCTCTTGAAAAGATATGGCGGTTTATGGCAGCACTACTGGAGTCCTACGGCGGCAAGTAATTGTGAAGCAATTATAATGGCCATGCGCTGGGACGACTTAAATAAACAGCAACTTTTAAATTCCAAATAACAAAATACAAATAACAAACAAATACCAATGACCAAAATTCAAAATTCCAAACCCATACTGGATATGATTTTGAAGAATCTACACGAATGGGAAAATTGAGAAGAGTTGCCTTTGAAACTCAGATCGACCGATGCTATCGACGGCCGACCTTGTTTTGGTCATTGGATTTTGTGATTTGTGATTTATTTGGAATTTGGTGCTTGGAATTTGTAATTTTATCCGGCGGTGCCAACTCTTAATAGACGCAACACGTTAATTTTAGGCATTTTAGTCACTTTAGGCAATTTAGGCATTTCTTTTGGAGCATATTATCATTATAGGTGGCGGCGGCACCGGGGCGGCCTTGGCCCATGATCTGACACTGAGAGGGTTTGCGGTCACTCTTTTCGAACGGGGGGAATTTTTTTCCGGCACCACCGGCCGACACCACGGTCTGCTGCACAGCGGCGCGCGCTATGCGGTTCATGATCCGGTGGCGGCCCGGGAGTGTATCGCGGAAAATAGAATCCTGCGCCGGATTGCCCCCCAGGCCCTGGAACAAAATGACGGGTTGTTTGTCGCAATCGATGAATCGGATCTGGAATACCGCCCGAAATTTTTGGATAGCTGTCGCAGCTGCGGCATACCGGCCACCGAGCTGAGCGCCGATCAGGCCCGGGCCTTCGAACCCGCGCTGAATCCCGCCTTAAAACTGGCCGTCAGGATACCGGATGCCACCATGGATGCCTGGCGCCTGCCGCTGCACTTTCTGGCCAGCGCCAAGGTTAACGGTGCCCGGTTTCACAACTACTGCGAAGCTGTCGATTTTCATAAATCCCAAAAAACGATTACGGGAGTCCGCATTTTCGATCATAAATCCCACCGTGAATATGATGTATCGGGGGATCTCTTCATCAATGCGGCCGGAGCCTGGGCCGGTCGAGTCTGTGCAATGGCCGGAATCAACCTGCCGCTGCAGCCCGGCCCCGGTGTCATGGTGGCGGTCAACGGCCGCATAACCAATATGGTCATCAACCGACTAAACCGGGCCGGGGAAGCCGACATTATCGTTCCCCAGCGCGGGCTTTCGGTGCTGGGAACCACCGTCTGGCTGGCAAACGATCCGGATACCATAAAATATCCGCCGGAACATGTCGCCAGAATTGTAGCGCAGTGCGCCGAAATGGTCCCGTCCGTCGAACAAGCCGTCGTCCATTCGATCTGGTGTGCGCCGCGACCGCTGATTGTAAAGGAACAGGCGCAAGATCCCCGGCGAATCAGCCGAACCTTTGACTGTTTCGATCACAGCAAAGAAGACGATTTGGCAGGATTGATTTCATTGATCGGGGGCAAAGCCACCACCCTGCGTGCCATGGCCGAAAAAACCGCCGATCTGATCTGTAAAAAAACCGGCCGGGATATCGCCTGCAAGACCAAAACCGAGAAGTTACTTCACTATCGACAATTTTATAAAAAATAATATTCAACCACGGAACGACATGGACAGGCACAGACAAAAAAATATGGAAAAATTTTTAGCGCGAAGCGACTGCAGTTTTCGTTCATCGGTTACGCCGAACAAAAATCCGTGTTTATCCGTGTAAATCCGTGGTAAAAAATACTCCGGCATGTCAATTAAAAAAGTAATATTTAAAATCCAACGCTACAAACCAGGGCACATCGATCCGCCGCGGTTTCAGGAATATACCATCGAAATAGACCCCGTCACAAGCGTCCTGGACGGTCTCGAAAAAATTCGTCTCGAGCGGGATAAGACCTTGATGTACCGCCATTCCTGTCACCATTCATCCTGTGGCACCTGTGCCTGCAAAATCAACGGCATTGACCGGCTGACCTGCATTACCAAAATTGAAGATCTGGAAAGCGCCACCATCACGCTGGCCCCCCTTGAGGGTTTTAAGCCCATTGGCGATCTGGTCGTCGATATGAGCCGCTTTTATGATGATATATCCGAAGACTGGAGTTATTTAAAAAAAGCTGAAAAAGTAAACTCTGCCGCCCCCCCGGCAGATCTCGATCAATTTACCCGCTTCGAGAACTGCATCGAATGCGGCGCCTGCGTCTCAGCCTGTCCGGTCAGCCATAAAAATACCACTTTCATGGGACCGGCCGCCCTCGCGGCCATAAATTGCGAGTTGAAAAAAGCCCCGCCAAGAGCAAAAAATCTTATGGCGGCTGCGGCAAGCAAGCGGGGTCAACACCTGTGTGAAAGAGCCCTTAACTGCAGCCGGGTATGCCCGACGGGTGTATATCCGGCAAGACACATTGCAGATTTAAGGAGACTGATTAATAGTAAAGAAAATTGCTCTATATGAAGAAGTATCGTGAATTTAAGGATATGAAAAGATATTGCTAAAAGTGACGAACAAAATATATCAATGCTCTTGCAGCGGATCGCAAAAAGCCGCGCCCGCTGAAAGTCGCCGTTATGCGGAAACAAAGTCAACTAGCATATTATTAGATTTATCATAGGGATCAGCCATGTTAAAAGCATACACCGTAAGAAATAATTTTCTAATGCCAATAGCTCTATCAACAGATTCCAATTGGCTTGACGATGCAATTTGGATCGATCTGGTCAATCCTACTGCAGAAGAAATAAAAACTGTAGAAAGTTTGAGTGAAATTTCTTTGCCCCGCATTCAGGAAACTGAAGAACTTGAAGCTAGTTCCCATTATGAAATATATCCGACAGGGTTTCAAATTAACTGTTCATTTTTGCATAAGCTTGAAGAAACTTTTTCAAATATAAATGTCGCCTTTTTATGCAATGACAAATGCCTCATAAGCCTTTGTGCGCGCGAAATCGCTGCAATCCGTTTGCTTCAAAAACGATGGCAAAAGAGTTCAGAGTGCAAAAGTGATTCCTTATCAATTGTCGTCGCGTTGCTTGAAACAAAAATTGATGAGCTTGCAGACCTTTTAGAAAACGGATATCTATCAATTGAAAAAATTAGCCATCAAATATTCGGAAGGGTCAATGCTAATCTAGAGGAAACAATAGATTATCTTTCCAGGCAAGACGATTTGAATGGAAAGATTCGTTTGTGTCTAATGGATGGACAACGCGATTTAAATTTTTTGCTCCGCAGAAGACAATTAGCCGGGGATAATTTGAAAAATTCAAATGATATGTTAGAGGATATTAAAACTCTATTAACACACAACACTTTTCTTTCAGAAAGAATAGACTTCCTTTTAAACGCTGCCCTTGGATTTATTAATATTGAGCAAAATAAAATTATTAAAATATTCTCTATAGCTGCCGTGGTTCTTATGCCACCAACAGTAATTGCGAGTATCTACGGGATGAATTTTCATTTCATGCCTGAACTCTCCTGGCCGTGGGGATATCCTCTATCTCTGTTGTTAATGATTTTAGCTGGAATTAGCCCTTATATCTATTTTAAAAGTAAGGGGTGGTTGTAAAAAATAAGCTCAGAAGGTTTGGCCCAGGTATACACCCCGGATCTACGGGGACATGGGCTTAGGCCTAAAAGACGAGGGGATGTGGACGACATCGGCCGTATCATTGGGCTTGTCATGCTAAATAATGTAGGGATACGTTGGTTCAATTATGTGACTGCCATGGAATTTAACATGCCAGAAAGAGCTCGTGACGGGACTGAAACCCTATCGTATTCTTATCGTCTCACTACGGCTTACGCCCCTTTACTTTCAGTCGACCACTAATTTCACAAGCAAGCGAGATAGGGAGGTACGATCATGGCAAAAGAATACTTAGTGGCCTTATTTCCACGCAACCGTCGCGTGATGGTCAACGGTGAGTTCATGGGGACCACCAACAAGAAGCTTGAACTCGAAAGCGGTCTCTATGAAGTGACCCTCGGCCCGCCAATAAATTTTACACCTGAAGTACATGACGTTGATTTGCGCAACACCTCATCCCTCATGCCGATGATCGTCGAGTTCGAGGTGACCGTATGATTAAAAAATATTCCATTCGAATGGTCATCCTCACTTCGGCTTTTCTCCTCTTCACAGGGTGTGCCCATTACATCGTCAACGAACAAAGCCAAAACTTTGATGCACAGTCCGGCTATCGATTTGAAAGCCTTGATCCCGGGGCAAATAATAGTGATTCACTTTTTGTCTGCCTCATGCTCTCGGGGGGCGGCACGCGGGCGGCCGCCTTATCGTATGGTATCATGGAGGCCCTGCGTGACACGGTTATTCGAGTCGATGGCCGGGAAAAGCATCTTTTGGATGAAGTCGATTGTATCTCCTCGGTATCGGGAGGTTCTTTTACCGCAGCTTATTATGGACTGTTTCGGGAACGGCTGTTTGAAGATTTCAGGGCCCGTTTTTTGGAGCGCGATGTTCAAGGGGCGCTGGCCGCCCGACTTTTCAACCCGGTGAACTGGGTCCGGCTGGCTTCACCGTATTTCAGCCGCATCGATATGGCGGCAGATTTCTACGATACCGAAATCTTCGATGCGGCCACTTTTGAACGGCTGCAAAGTAACGGGCGGCCCCTTGTGATTCTAAACGCCACGAATTTAGGCGCTGATCGGCGCTTTGACTTTACCCAGGAGTATTTCGACGCTCTCGGCTCCAGGCTGGATTTGTACCAGGTCGCCAGGGCAGTGGCAGCCTCATCCGCTTTTCCCTATCTTTTGACCCCAATCAGTCTGAAAAATTATCCGGTGGGCGAAGGCTACACCGCTCCGTGGTGGTACAAGAACGCGATGAACCCCAAGAATTGGATCACTGAACGTTACAATGCTGCCAAGAACCTGAGCACCTATCTGGACAAGGAGAATCGCTATATTCATCTGATGGATGGTGGCTTGTCGGATAACATCGGTGCACGATCAGTTCTGGATGCCTTTGAGCGCGGCTTCATTCGTACCCGCATCAACCAGGGTGCCATCAGGCATCTGGTTTTAATTGTCGTCAATGCCCGCACCCAAAGTGAAGATCAACTCAGCCGCCAAGAGAAACCGCCAGGAATGTTCACCGTAGCAGAGAAAACCGCCACAGTGGCTATGGATAATTATAGTTATGACAGCGTGACAGAACTGCGCGAGGCACTTTATGCTCGCGTGCAAACCCAAAAGGATGAACAAGCCTGCGTCGCTTTGCTCTCCAGATATTGTCCCCAGGCTCCCAAGCCTATTCCTTTTGCAGCCGATATCGATCCGTATGTGATCGAGATCAATTTCGAGGCGGCCAGTCAAATCCCGGACGAGGACCCACGCTACTATCTGGATCTGCCAACTTCATTTAAGCTTAGCAAGGAGCAGGTGACCAAGACCGTCGCCATTGGACCCAAGCTGTTGCAGGCCGCACCTCAATTCCAATGTATGCTGCAAGTACTGGCCGCCGAGGCCGAGGGGCAGCCTCGGCCCGAGGAATGTCCGGTGGGCGCTGGCATTTTTCCTTAATTGAGGAGAGACAGTGGTCGGGTTTCTAACTAAAAACAAGGCCTGGTTAAAGAAGGTGGCGAAAAAAGTATCGACTCAAATCACATAGTCGATCAGCCGGGCATGTCCCTTTTTGCTGTTGGAAACAAGGTGCTCTTTTGCCAGCTGTTTATCCGTTGCATCTTTATTTTGAGACAGCTTAAACCGGCCGATCATTTCTAAAATTTCGATCTCGAATCCCACCACGTATCCCAGAAGTCGCTGCATTTTATGATTTTCTTTATCCAGGACAAAGGGATCTTCACCCTTTTCCAGAAACGCGACCATACTGATCAAAGAATCACATACCGCTTCTTTTGATTCTGTTATGCGGGTTATCCCCTTTAGGTGAACCGAAATGGAATTCCAGGTGGGCAGCTGCGATGATTTGTAGATCTTGGGGGAGATATAGGCATTGGGTCCGTGAAATATAACAAATACCTTTTCGTTGTTCAGGTAGCGGGTATGAGGATTGTTGTGATCCATATGCCCGACCAAGAAACCGAACTCGCCCCGCTGACGATCCAGTATCAACGGCAGGTGGGTGACAACGATGTCATCTTCAGTGCGCGAAATGACTGTCGCAAAGCTGTATGTCTCAACCACACGAAAGATTTTTTCTTTATCATGTTCCAAATAGTATTCAGGTGGATACATAAGGTCTCCAATTTTTTGGTTTTTCACATAAAAAAGTGCAGTCCTTTTACCATAGGAGTCGAAATTTATCTGTCACCTAAATAAATGCCTAAAATGTGCTAAAATGTCTAAAGTGCCTAAAATTAATGAATTTTGTCTATTTTAGCCGGATCCTTTCAGTAATTTATATGGCAATTTTCATGCACGCATTTGTGAGAGGAGCCCTTTTTTTAAGCTGAGTACACAGTTTCATAAATAAAAATAGGAGAGCTTAACTATAACAGTGGCACGCCGCGCTTATTGGCTGCGGCCGCGCATATCGATCGTCCATCGATCCACTACCTTGTCGCCACGGGTAAGGTTGTAATAATCGAATTGGTTAACTGTCGGATCGCAGTGCGACACCACCAATTCAACGACTTCGCCCAGCCGGGGTAAGGCCGCAGCCGTGTTGTCCCGGGCACTGAGCCTACCATATTCATCTCCGAACCAGTCGTATCGCAGTGCACGATGCGCTGCTGTTACGACCCGCGGCTGTCCGCCGTCGCGATACAATGCTTTTAGGCCGGCGTCAACCGTCACGTGGCGGTCCTGCGAAGCGCTGACAACGGTGGTCAACAGGGTGAGCGCTGCCGGAAAAAAGCCGGCCAATTCAGGGTGCCGCGCGGATTCAATGGCCAGGTATTCGGCATCCATCAGGAGATAGCTGCCGACCTGCAGCTCGGTGAGCGCTGCAATCTCCAGATCGATTTCGCAAGTTCCCGTACCGGCACCGCTGAAGATGGTGCAGGAAGCCGCTTTGGCCTGCAGCTGCCGGAACACTTCGGCAGCCGGGCGCATGCACTCAAGGGAAGCTGCTTTGCGTTCGTCATAGCGTTGAATGTGTTGGACCTGTCCGGCGTAGGCCTGGATCCCTTTGAGTCGCAGATGCTTACTTGCCAGGACCAATTCGGCCAAGATTTTCTTCGAGTATGTCTAAATCCAGGACGATGCAGGGTGTGTCCAGATCCAATTTTTCCATTGGTAAGCATCCTCAGTAAATTTCGTATTTAACCAGCCTACCGTCAAGCCCGCCGGCCTTGATCGGCTTTTTCCAGGTGGTTTTCAGTCCGATTTTTTTGATATACCGGCGTTCTCCAAAATAAACAAACGCGGCGGAGCCTTTGCATTTTTGCTTTAGAAAATCACCGAGACCTTTATAAAAAATCTCAAGATTCTCATCGCCCCCCATCCGAATGCCATAAGGCGGGTTGGTTACAATGATATGCCCTTCCAGGGCGGGCAGCTTTCTGAAGTCGGCCTTTTCAAGGCTTACGCTATTTCCGAAATGCAGCCCCATCAGGTTTGTCCGCGCCGCACGGACAGCCGCTGCGGACACATCGCTGCCCGCAATCAACCCTTGCGGCAATGGCCGGATGAGTCCATCGGCCTCTTTTTTTAGCTGCTGCCAGACTGCGCGGCTAAAGTCGGGCAGAGATTCAAAACCGAATCGATTCCTGAAAATACCGGCGGGAATATTGCTGTACCGCATGAGTGCTTCACACAAAAGAGTACCCGAACCGCACATCGGATCATATAAAGGAACAGCACCGTCCCATTCGCTGAATCGAATAATCGCGGCGGCGACGGTCTCCTGCATGGGCGCCGTCACGGTCTCCTCTCGATATCCTCGACGGTGAAGGGCGCCGCCCGATGTGTCCAGACTTATTACGGCCTGATCTTTTCTGATATGAAGGTTGAACAGGATATCCGGATTTCGGACCGACACATCCGGGCGCCGGCCGGTTTTTTCTCTGAAATAATCGGCAATCGCATCTTTAAGGCGCAGGGCTGCGTACTTTGAATGCGAAATTGCGCTGTCGGAAACATTCCCCGATACGGCAAAGGTATTGCCGCGGGAAAAAAAATCTTCCCACTCGATTTGTTTGGCCTTCTGGTACAGCGTATCGGTATCCGGACAAGCATATGACATCAGCGGCGCCAGGCACCGCGACAGAAGTCGGGTCAGATAATTGATGCGATACAGGGTGGATTGGTCCGCCCTGAAATGAATGCCGCTGAACTCCGGCCTGACATCTTCGGCGCCGAGTTCCGCCAACTCCTTTGCGCCGGCTGCCTTCAAACTGTCGGCTACCTGGGCAAAATAGCGGCTATCCTTCTGATACTGGTATATCGCTGCCGGCCGCTTTTTTTTCTAACCCGTTTGACCCTGTCGGATGATACCATTGTTCACTGCTTTTTTATAATGGAAGCCGGACATGTTTATGCTTAAATTATCCCTTTTTATACCCTGCCGTTACCGCGGCAGGTTCAATAATGCAAGAGTTCGGTTGCAAAATCAACTGAATTGTGAGAATTTCAGCCTTCGTTGGGGAGAACTCGGGCGCGCCGCCGGAAAAAATAGAAACATTTTTTTAGTTTTGATAAATTAAGACACTCAACTTGGGGCCGGACAAACCGGAATGGGGAAACCTGCAAAATGGCCACGGAGTATAAAAGCAGAACTCAGAAAAAAAATGAAGACCGCGCCCGGCAGCGCCTGGGCGAGCAGTTGGTCGCTCTGCCGATCGGCCGGCTTGAGACCATGGAACTGCCGGAGGAACTTCTGACGGCCATTGAACTCGCTCATAAGATAAAAAGCCGCAGCGCCCGGCGCAGGCAGATTCAGTATATCGGAGCCCTCATGCGGCATATCGATCCGCAACCCATCGCAGCGGCACTCGAACGCACCCGGTCGGGAAGCACACGGAAATAATCAGGCACTCGCCGAAAACGTGAAATTTCAAATCGTCCAGCTGCCCATTCCTGCAAATACCGCAATGAAAGTATGGTTAAATGCGTATGAAAAAAACGTTGCTGGGGTCATCATATCCTGCCATAAACACAGCATTTATATTGGCAAACCCCAGCTTTTTTAACACCTTTATGGATGCAGTATTTTCTGACGAGGTGATGGCGATCAGATTCTGCATTCGCAGATTTTTTTTCGCATAGCCTATTACAGCATAAGCTGATTCCAGAGCGTATCCCTGTGACCAGTATCGTGAAAGGAATGCGTAACCCAGATCGGGGTACCGAAAAATATCTCTTTTAAAAAGCCCACAGAAACCGATGGGTGTTTGACTCGCTTTAAGTTCTACTGCAAAAGGACCATAGCCGTATTCCTCATAGCTTTTCATGAATTTAGATTGGATATAACCAACCGCGTCACTTATATGTCTTATTGTGCGATCCCCGATATTTTTAATAAAGGCCGGTTCATTAAAAAGCGTTTTAATAAATCGCGCATCGCCGGTCGTTATATAACGAAGAATCAATCTATCTGTTTCGATATTTTCCATAATCGATCATTCTTTAGCAGGAGCCCTGGAAATATTCGACCACTTCTCAACATTGCGGTCGGCTTGAATGACATAATCGACGATTTATACCTAGACTCCAGCAAGCTCCATTAATGGCTCAAAAGAGGTTAGTCGTCAACATTATTGTTTTTTTGGGAGACAAACGAAATAGATCTTCAAAAATTATGCTCAAAGATGTTTGTTTCTCATATTTGGCTTTTTTTGAGAAGCAACCGGTATGGAGCCAAAGGGCTCATTGTAGGTTGCTGGTTGAAAGTTGTGTGTTGTGAAAATTTGAAAAGCGGAAGTAGGTATTCTCTCTCACTTGAGTTTTATAGATAAACCGGTTTTGTTAATTTAAGGTTCTGCTTTTCCATGAGCCTGGCCCATCGCACCCTGACTTTCTCGTATCTTTTTCATCATGCGCAGCCAGGCCTCTTTATTGTATGACGGGACCTCGCCGCGGTTGTGATTGTAAAAGGGCAGGGCGAGATTTCGAACGTGGAATAAATATTCACTGTTGGAGATGCCAGTCTGCCAGTAGCCGGTCAGCCTACCCGCCATCGAACCTCCGACAAAAAGCAGGCAGATTGCCGCCGCATAGATCCATGGTTTCAAAATCGCTTTTCGTTTAGAAGCTGATCAGGGAACTGATCGGCAAAAAGGCTTCGATTCCCGGCGGGCGGGCAACCGTGGGTCTGATGCCGTTTTCCAGCTGGCTGACAAAAATGAAGAATTTGATGCCGATTAAAACGATTGTCGCCAGAAAAAGATACTGGACAATCTTGCGGTACAGCTGAATGTCGGCACGTGAAAATTTATCTAAAATTGTGGAAGTATCTTTCATATTATCTCTGCAAGTAGGTATTTGCGGCAAACTATAAAGGCACTGAGTCACAAAATCCTTGATTTAGGTCAAATTAAAATAACATATTGAAGATCTATAAATATTTATACTTGTACCATTACATGAATAACGTTTTGGATTATTTAAGCCTCCAAATCGAAAGGAGAAACAATGACGCGCAAACGTTTTGTTGATTTAAGTATCAGTATTGAACCCGAACTGCCCAGCGACCCGCCCATGATGATTCCCAAAATCGATTACATCGATCATGAAATGGGTGCTGCTCAAATGCAGGAATTTTATCCGGGGGTTAAAAAAGAACAACTGCCCGGCGGGATGGGCTGGGCGGTTGAGTTCCTGACCCTGACCACCCACTCCGGAACCCACCTGGATGCGCCCTACCACTATCACCCGACCATGGACAAGGGCCAACGGTCGTTGACAATCGACGAGATCCCCTTGGACTGGTGTTTTAACGATGGGGTGCTGCTGGATTTCAGGCACAAGGATGACGGAGAGCACATCACTGTTGAAGACGTTCAACGAGAGCTGAATCGGATCGAATATGAAATCAAGCCCCTGGACATTATCCTGATTCAAACCGGAGCGGATGCTGCCTGGGGAACGGAAAAATATCTGGTTACCGGCGCCGGCATGGATCGGGATAGCACCCTGTTTCTAACTGAAAAGGGGGTCAAGGTTGTGGGAATCGACGCCTGGAGCTGGGATCGACCCTTGCCGTTTCAAGCCAAGGAATTTAGCGAACACGGCGATCCCAAGGTTATCTGGGAAGCTCATTTTGCCGGTATTGACATCGGCTATTGCCATATGGAAAAATTGGCGAATTTGTCCGCCATCGGCAGGCCGCATGGATTCCAGGTCTGCTGTTTTCCCGTCAAGATCAAGGGCGCCAGCGCCGGATGGACCCGGCCGGTGGCGATCATCGAAGAATAGAAAAAGGAGGCATAAAATGAAATTGCTGAAAAAAACACTGTTGATTGTTGCGATGGCTTCATTGATTTTTAGTCTGCCCGTGGGATCAGCCCTGGCCAAAGACTATAAGATGACTGTCGTCGCCGGTCACCCGCCCATCTTTTTATGGGTAACCCTGTGTCGTGATTTTTTCATTCCGGAAGTCGACAAACGGTTGCTGGAAGCCGGTGGTAAAGACAAAATCGTATGGAATCAGGCTTATGGCGGTACGGTTGCCAAGATCGGCGGGGCGCTCGAAGCCATCGAAGAAGGCATCGCCGATATGGGTTTTGTCGGGACCATATTTGAAGCCCCGAAGATGCCGCTGCATAATGTGACTTACATGACGCCTTTCGGAACTGAGAATATTTTTTACGTGGTTGACATCATGGCCGAACTTCAATCCAAAATTCCGGCCCTGGCCCAGGAGTGGACCAATCACAACCAGATCTACCTGGGGGGGGCAGCGCTGGATACATACGGATCGCTGACGGATTTCCCGGTTAATTCGGTCGATGATGTGGACGGTCACAAAATTGCCGCCCCCGGACCGTCCGCCAACTGGCTGAAGGGAACCGGCGGGGTCCCGGTGGCTTCCAACCTGAACGAATATTATAATGGGATTAAAACCGGGGTTTTCGAGGGTACCCTGACCTTTATGACCGCCGCCATGGCCATCAAGGTCTACGAAGTCGCCCCTTATATCTGCATGGTGAATTTCGGCGCCCAGTTCGCCGGCGGCCTCAGCATCAACAAGGATGTTTTTGACTCATTTCCGCCCGAGATGCAGAAGATCTTTCTCGATGTCGGCCGGGAATGGAGTCGGAAACTGGCCGAAGCCCAGGCGGCGCGGGCGGACAAAGCCATGGAGATCATGAAAAAAGGCGGCGCCAAAGTGACCTACCTGTCTGACGCCGAACGCAAACGCTGGGCCGACAAACTGCCCAATGTTCCGATGCAATGGGCCGAAGCCATGGAGAAAAAAGGGCTGCCCGGCAAGGCCATGCTCAAAGGTTACCTGGACGGATTACGGACACGCGGAGTCAAACTGGTCCGCAACTGGGATAAATAAATGAAGAATGAAGATTGAAGATTTATGGATGTCGCTTTGCTCTGTCATTTTTATGTTTCAGATCGAGGCAAGGTTCCTTTTATTAACTTGGATTCGTTAGGAATTTGATGATGGCATAAAAGTTATCCTGATAATCCTGTCTGATATAAAAATATATTATAGAATCCATTCCATTCTGGCGTAGAAGGATTAAAGTGCCTAATTCGGATACCAACGTGTCTCAGCAACGACCTCAGCGACCTCGCCGGTTTTCCTATGGATTGATTATCTCGGTTATGAACAGTATCGGCACGGCCTGGGTTTTCGTGCTGCTGGTGATCATCAACCTGGACATCGGCGGGCGCGCGCTGTTCAACCATCCGGTTCGCGGCGTGCCTGAAATTGTGGCGCTGTCCATCGTGGCCTGCGTTTTTCTGCAGATTGCCCATACCCTCAAGGCCGGTCGCCTGACGCGTTCGGATATTTTGCTAAACTGGCTGCAATCCAGGCACCCCGCCTTGAAACACATTCTGGAAGCCGTGTATTATTTAGTTGGCGGGTGTCTGATGGCCATATTATTTAAAGCCAGTATCCCGTTGTTTACCAATGCCTGGCGTATCGACGAATATGTGGGGGCCCAAGGGGATTTCATGGCGCCGGTATGGCCGGTTAAACTGATTATCCTGATCGGGTGTGCCGCCGGGGCCATCCAGTTTCTGCTGATGGCCATTGACAGTCTCAAACTTTTGAAAACACGGCCAAACAAGACCAATGATTCCGGTGGAGGAACCCGATGACCGATCTTCAGATAGGATTGTTCTCCATCGTCGGCATTTTGTTTTTGATATACGCCGGGATGCATGTTGCGATTGCCTTAACCCTTTTGTCGCTGTTAGGTGTCTGGTTGATCAAAGACAATTGGACAATTGCCAGCAAACTGCTGGCGTTAGCGGCATCGGACAGTATCTCCGGCTATATCTTCGGCGTCGTGCCGCTGTTTGTCTTAATGGGGCTGCTGATCTCCATATCAGGTATCGGCAAGGATACCTTCGATGTGGCCAACCGGCTGTTTAAAGGTATCCGGGGCGGGCTGGGGATATCCACCGTCGCAGCCAATGCAATTTTTGCCGCGGTGACCGGTATTTCCATCGCCTCGGCTGCTGTGTTTACCAAAGTGGCGGTGCCTGAAATGATCCGACTGGGCCACAAACCGCGGTTTGCCGTTGGGGTTGTGACGGGATCCTCGGTCCTGGGCATGCTGATCCCACCCAGTCTGCTGCTGATTTTATTCGGCGTGCTGACCGAAACATCCATCGGAGATCTTTTTAAAGCCGGTATACTACCGGGTATTTTACTGTCGGCTGCATACAGTGGCCTGATTCTTTTAATGGCCTATCGTTTCCCCGATTATGTGGGGCAGCTTACTAATGAATCAGCCGGCAACTCGACCGATCAGATGACCCTGGGCCAGGCGATCTGGAAATTGACACCAATCGTACTGCTCGTGGCGCTGGTGCTGGGAGGCATCTACGCCGGCTGGTTTACCCCCACCGAATCCGGGGCCGTGGGCGCGCTGGGGGCCTTGCTCCTGACCCTGGGCAAGCGGCAGTTGACCTGGGCCAAATTATGGCAGGTGCTCACTGAAACCGGCCACGTTACGGTGTCCATTCTTTTTTTGCTCATTGCGGCCAATATTTATGGCCGCATGCTGGCCCTGTCCGGCATTACCGGATTTATTGCGGTCTGGTTCAGTGAATCCGGTCTGGGATTATACGCTATCCTGGCGATTTACCTGGCGCTTGTACTGTTAATGGGAACGATCCTCGATTCCACATCCATTATGATGATTATCGTGCCGTTAATGTATCCCATCATGCACGGCATGGGGGTGGATTTTGTCTGGTTTGGACTGGTAACCGTAATCGCGATCGAGGTCGGTCTGATCACCCCGCCGCTGGGGATTGCGGCCTTTGTGGTCAAATCAACCCTTGATGACCAGAGTATCACCCTCAACGACGTCTTTGCCGGTGCCTTCCCCTACGTCTTGATTATGATTCTGGTACTGGTACTGGTCGTCATTTTCCCCGGGATCAGTCTGGTGCTGGTGCGTTAGAGGTTCTGGGTTCAAGGTTCAGGGTTCAACGGTTAATAAAATTGAACTTTCAGGCCCATTGCGGGCTCAACCCTGAACGGTGAACCCTGAACCTTGAACCTTGAACCTAAAAGGACGGAAGGAGAATTGAAATTGTCTAAAAACCCAATTATCGGTTTCCAGGTGGATCCGGCGGATATTCAATATATCGGGCAGGACCTGCAGCGCCCTGAGTGCATTCTGGCAGAACCGGACGGTACCCTGTGGTCGGCCGATGCCCGCGGTGGTGTTGTCAGGATATCTCCCGACGGCAGCCAACAGATCATTACCCAGTCGTTTGACAAATCCTTCAAGGTCGCTTCGGATGATGCCAGCCGCTTCACGGAAGGTACCCTGCCCAACGGGCTTGCATTTGCGGAAAACGGCGATATCTTAATATCCAATTTCGGCACGGACGTTCTGGAAGTCATGACCCGCGACGGTCAAACGCGACTGCTTTATGATGCGATCGACGGGCAGCCCATCGGCAAGGTGAACTTTGTGCTGCGGGACAGCCGCAATCGTATCTGGCTGACCATCTCAACGCGCATTAAAAACTGGATGCAGGCGGTCAGCCATCGCATTGCCGACGGCTACATCGCACTGGCAGACGAAAACGGGCTGCGGATCGTGGCCGACGGGTTTAAGTTTACCAACGAAATCCGCCTGGACGCCCGCGAGGAATATCTTTATATTGTGGAAACCTGCGGCCAGTGCATATCGCGCATGCGGGTTGGGCCTGACGGTTGCCTGACCAACCGGGAAGTCTACGGACCGTCCAAACTCGGCAAATACGGATTTCCCGATGGAATCGCTTTTGATTCTTATGGAAACCTGTGGGGGACCCTGGTGATGGTGGATCAGGTCTTTGCCATCACCCCTGAGGGTGATTTCCACGTCATCCTCGATGACACCCATGAGGAAACCGCGTTGGCTCTGGAAAAAGCCTTTGTCGAAGATCGCGCTACCCCGGAGGACATGCTGGCTGCCGGCGGCACCATCGCTCCCTGGTTTGCCAGTGTGACATTTGGCGGCCCGGATCTGAAAACCGCTTACATCGGCAGTCTCAGGGGAACACGGATCCCCTATTTCCGATCCCCGGTGGCCGGATTACCCATGGTGCATTGGAAATGAATAAGGAATATTTGAGGAATTCTATCGATTTAATCGCATACTGCTTTAATAGTTCTGCAGCAGATCAATCGAAAATAATCAATGCAACATAAAATATGGAAAACATCCTTAACACCCTATTTAACTATTAAACTGCTCAACCAATCAACTAATTTTCAAAGGAGTTCATCATGTCTGAAAAAGCGATTATTACGGCCGCATTGACCGGAGCCATTCATACCCCGACGATGTCACCAAGTTTGCCGATCAGCCCGGATGAGATTGCCGAAGATGCACGGCGGGCCAGTGAGGCGGGCGCCACTGTGGTCCACGTGCATGCCCGTGATCCCGAAACCGGGCAGCCTTCAGCCGACAGCAATCTGTTTGGTGACATCTTAGCCAAGATCAAAAGCAAGTGCGATGCGATCATCTGTACCACCACCGGCGGCGGGTTTGGTATGACGGTCGAGCAGCGCGTATCGGTCGTGAAAGCATACAGCCCGGAGCTGGCATCGCTGAATGCCGGCTCGCTGAACTTTGCGCTGCATCCGGTTCTGGAGAAAATCAAAGAATTTAAACACGACTGGGAATCTCCATATCTGGCCATGAGCGAAGATTTTATCTTCCCCAACACCTTCAAAACCCTGCGCGAGTTCAGCGATTTTTTTGCGGCGGAAGACACAAAACCGGAGCTGGAAATATATGATGCCGGGATGCTGAACAATGTGGCATATTTGATTCAACAGGGCCATATCAAAAAACCCGTGTACCTGCAATTCGTATTGGGAATTTTAGGCGGCATGCAGGCCACCCTCAACAATCTGGTGTTTCTGGTCAATTCGGCGAAAGAAATCTTCGGCGATGACTTTGTCTGGTCGGTCTGTGCGGCCGGGAAAAATCAATTTAAAATGTGCAATGCCGCCCTGTTGATGGGAGGTTTTGCCCGGGTAGGGCTGGAGGACAACCTCTATCTGGAAAAGGGCAGAATGGCTGAAAGCAGCAGTGAACAGGTGGAAAAAATTGTTCGCATCGGCCGGGAACACGGTATCGAGCCGGCGACGCCGGACGAGGCGCGGGCGATCCTTAAATTGAAAGGTTTGGATAAAGTGAAATACTAACGCGCTAGATATCTTCCTCTTCCATAAACGCGTTAATCAGCTCTATCTGGTCGGGGGCGATATCGTTAAATTTGATTCCCATGCCGAGCATGCCTTTCCACAAGATTTCGCCGGTGACTTTTAATTGTCGGGGATTGTTCGGCAGGGAGAAAGAAATATCGATCTGCTGGCCGGCGGCAAAGGGTTGGTCGGTTTCGATAAATGCTCCGGCCGGGCTGATATCGAGCATGAAGCCTTCAAAATTGCGCGCTTCAACCTTGTAATCGATGCTGAGCATGCAAGACTTTCGGTTATGGCCGCGCAGGGCGATCTCGGTTTCTTCCAGGCCGACGGATTTTAGGGGTTGCTTCCGTAATTGTTCTAAAAGCGTTGATTGTTGATATTCGGTCATTTTGCCGATTAATCGATACAAGGTCGGCGTAAGGTTGTCTTTGAGCAGCTGTTTGAGGAGGATCAATTGCTGATCTTCCGGCAAATTTTTAATCATTTCAGCTAATTTTAGATTTATTGTATTTTGTTCGGACGGTGGATTCACACTGGCCATTGATCGGCTCCTTCATCATCGTTTCGGCCCAGACCGGCAGCGGTTGTCTGGGGCCAATATTGCTGCTTAAATTATATCAAACCCCACCCAGAAAATTTATTCTGTTGTATAGAAGGCTAACAGAATTTTAGACTCAATGTCAAGAAACACAAAAATAAACGGCGTCAGGTTTGAAAACGTTACCCTGCGGGTCAGAGATACCTTCTTGCTGGCGAACACCACCTGGCACATCGATACGGGACAGCACTGGGCGATATTAGGGCCGAACGGTGCCGGTAAAACTTCGCTTGTCAGGGCTCTGACCGGTGATGTGGCCGTGGTCAAAGGCGTCGTATTTCCTTCCCATGACCAGGCCGATGCGGTTCGGGCCGAATATGTATCCTTTGAACAGCATCAGCGTCTGATTGCACGGGAGGAGCAGCGCGACGAATTTCGGTTTTTCAGCGGCAATTTAAACCGTCTCACCACAGTTCATGACATCCTGACTGAAATCGAGGGCCCGGCTGGTGTCAAGCCCGCTGATGTTGAGGGGGTTGTCGCCAGGCTTAAGATAAATCATCTGCTCGCAAGGGGCATCCGGGCATTGTCCACCGGTGAAATGAGAAGGGTTCAGATAGCGCGGCTGCTGCTGAAATCGCCGGAAATCATGATTCTGGATGAGCCCTTTGACGGGCTGGATGAATCCTCGCGCCGGGACTTGGCTCAAATCATCGATGGCCTGATGGATGACTCCCGAACCGTGATCCTGGTGACCCATCGCCAGAGGGAAATTCTGCCCAATATCTCCCATGTGTTGGCAATCAGAGACGGCCGGGTGATTTTTCAGGGACGCCGGGAAGATGTGCTGATCCCCTCGCAAATGGAACGTCTGTATGCAGCCGAATTTGCGGCTTCTTTATCCCTGCCGCCATCCGAAAAAAATTCCAAGCCGACTGCCGATACGGCGTCCGAGATTCTGGTTGCCATGAAAAACGTCACGGTTAAATATGGCCGGACGACAGCACTGGATAAGGTGAACTGGACGATGCGTACCGGTCAAAACTGGGTCATTCTGGGCCCCAACGGTTCCGGAAAAACAACCCTGCTCAATCTCATTACGGCGGATAACCTCCAGGCTTATGCGAACGAAATTAATTTATTCGGCAAGCGTCGCGGTTCAGGCGAGAGCATCTGGGACATCAAAGAACGCATTGGAATGATGTCCGCTGAATTTCAGATACGTTATCGCAAACCGCTGTCGGCATTTGAAGTTGTTCTATCCGGGTTTTTCGACAGCGTGGGGCTTTTTCGCAACGCTTCCCCTGCCCAGAAACAAACTGCCGCCCAGTGGATGGCGGTTTTGGGTATTGCCGATAAATCGGCCAGGACATTTAATCAACTTTCCTACGGGCAGCAGCGCATGGTTCTGCTGGCGCGCGCCATGGTCAAAATGCCGCAACTGCTGATTCTGGATGAACCTTACCAGGGGCTCGACCGCACCAACCGACAACGGATTCTGGATGCAATCGATGTGATCGGACATCA
Organism: uncultured delta proteobacterium; assembly: GCA_963710795.1. Taxonomy (GTDB): domain Bacteria; phylum Desulfobacterota; class Desulfobacteria; order Desulfobacterales; family JAFDCJ01; genus JAFDCJ01. The sequence goes on along the minus strand of CAVQBT010000018.1, from coordinate 319,122 downwards.
GCGCGGCACTCATATCATTTATGTAACCCATTATCCCGCTGAAATTCCCACCTGTATGACGCATATGCTGCGGTTTGAAAAAACGCCCCACGGCGGATACGTGGCCCGCCGGCAGCCGCTGTAAATCGCGCGCATGTCAATATATGAACGCTTCCAGCCGGAGATTTGACAGGTCGAACCTGACAGGCAAATTAGGTGCTTAATGGAAAGGAAATGAAAGAACTTGGCCGCTTACTGCAATGTCATCTGGATCAAATAGCCGATCGCACCGAACAATCCGATGAAAAACGCCGTCGAAAGAACTGCCTGAAAAAATCCTATAACATCTTTTTTACTCACCGTTCGCACTCCTTTAATTCATAATATGCGGGGTCCGATATTTTATATTCATTTTTCATGCCATTGAAGCCATCCATCCATTACTTCAACAAACTGGAGCGGATTGACTGCGATTCCTTTTGCCTTGACACCCCCGTGAAGATAAGGGCCCCTGACCCTGCCCGTGGGGTCACTCAAACTAATTCTATTGCGCTATACCGGGCCGCTAAATTCAAAAAATAATACCTTACTGACTTCAGCAACCATTCAACAGGGGCCGGTTAGATTATTTTCAAACCCGGTACTGCGCAGCAGGCAGTACCGGGTTGCGACACTTTTAAGCCCACCTCCTTGGGCAGGCCAAAGGCTATTCTCATACCCTGTCAGGCTTCATTGTCAGGCCTGCTATCCCTTGATAATGCGGGGCAGCATCATCTGGTGTTGGGGGCAGATGGATTTGGGGTTCTGATAGGCGGCTCCGGCAAAGGCCACCAGATATTTGCGAATCTCAGTCATCTTAGCGATCTGGTCCACCAGACCGTGTTGAGCGCAATATACCGGTCGGGAATAATCGTTGTATTCTTTGACCAGTTTGTTCATTTCTTCGATGATCGGCTCAAGGGGTCTGCCGGCATTTTTTTCTTTTACCAGGCGGCGGGAAAAGCTTGCCGCGGCGGCTGTTTCACCGTGCATGACGTAGATTTCGGTCGTGGCGGTACCCAAAGTAAAGGCATTATGGCGGTTGGCCGTCGGCCCCCCCATGATATAATGGGCGGCGGCCGTGCCTTTTCTCAATACCACCAGCATCATGGGAACATCGGTCTGCTGAATGGAATAGATCAGGGACTGACCCAGGCCCAGCAATTCGGCTTTCTCGGCAATGTCACCGACATCGATGCCGCTGGTGTCCTGAAACCAGATAACCGGTACCCGGTCGCGACCGCAGTGCGTCACGAATTCGTTCATTTTGATCAAACCCTGACGGTACAATTTACCGCCGATGCCCGGGTAGGGTGCATATTCGGGATAATCCTCACCGAAAAACCCCTGCCGGTTGCCGATGACACCCACCAGAAAGCCGTCCATTTTAACCAGCCCGGTGTAAACTTCAGGGCCGTAATCGGGACGGTACTCCATGTGTTCGCTGCCGTCTACCAGGCGGGACAATACATCGTCAAAATTATACATTTGCTTCTGGTTGAACGGCACCAGACGATATAGATCTTCGGCTGACAAGCGGGGCTCCTGGGGCTCGGCCACGCGGAAAAATTTAGGCTTATAGGCCGGCATATCCTGCATGTATTCTTTCAGACCATCGAGGACCTCCTCTTCGGTCTCATAAACATAGCGGAAAAACCCGGTTTCATCGTGGTGGATTTTTGTGCTGCCCGGCGGATCAGCTTTGAACTGCATCGCGGCCGAAATCAACTGTTCGGCGCCATCCAAGTCAAAATGGCCTTTGGGGGACATGCCGCTTAAAATCCCCCCGCCGCCGACGGCCATGTTGCAGTTTTTATGGGCAAAAAGAATGGTCGGGCTAATGGCCTGATATCCGCCGCCGGCCGGATTGGTACCGTAAATGCCGGCCAGAACCGGAATTCCTTCCTGATTTAGCTCGGCATGCCTGAAAAAAGTGGTGCCCGATCCGCGACGGTCGGCATAAAATTTTTCCTGTTCGGTCAATTTGACCCCGCTGCAGTTGACCAACCAGACTAAGGGGATGTTCAGCCTTTTGGCCAGATCGGTACACCTGAAAATATTTTCTGCCTGTCCCGGCAGCCAGGCGCCGGCAAACACCTTGTTGTCAAAGCCGATGATGACCGCCCATTTACCTGAAATTTTGCCGAGTCCGTCGATGACGTTAGTGGTTCCTTCGACATTATCGGTTGGATTGTACAGGATGTGCAACGGGCTGAAGGTCCCCTCATCCACCAAATAATCCAATCGCTGCCATACGGTGAGCTGACCGCGGGCATTGATTTTTTCAGTCGGCATGCCGGCGTTTTTTACCTTTTCGACAGCCGCTTCAACCAGGGCTTCCACCTCCTTGAGCTTGCCGATGTTGGCTTCGGTACTTTTCAGCTGACCCGGTTTGAGTTCCTGGCCGAATTCCTTCATCTTTTCAAAATACGGTCTCATGTTCATCCTCCACATCTGAGTTATTGGAAAAACTTATCCTGGCGACGAAATCGCCAAATTGATCGCTGTATTGGTCATCATTTCGGTTTTTAACATTGAGAACGGGTGCGCCGGGTATACGCCGGCCCGTTGGGTCGTGATACCGCGTTTACTGGCCCGTTTGCCTTACTGTTTCTTATACGAACCCTAACTTCACGTCAAGGACATTAGGCCGGCTGAATTAAATATTTTTCTCGTAAAGTATTTTCTATATTTTCCGATATATATAAAAATGGTCAGCTGGAGGAATTTGAGATAAATGCGGACGGGGAAAATATTGATTTTACAGATGACCAAAATCCATTCAGTATTTTTTAGGCGTTAAGTGACAGGCTTCCCGGCTAGATTAAATTAACAATATGGATAATCGATAAATGAAAAAATTTTGCAATGGCCATCCCACCCGCAAAGCGCATTGGCATTGTTCAAAATGCGACGCGCTGTTATGTCCCGAATGTGTTTCTGCGCGCGCGAACGAGAATTACGGGAAAAAAGAGATCCTTCACTTTTGTCCCAAATGCAACCTGCCGGTTGAATGGGTCGGCATTGATAATCTCATCGATCCATTCTGGAGTCGACTGCCGCGAATGTTTACCTACCCGATTTACCCGCAACCTTTAATCTTATCGCTATTGCTGGCGATCGCTGTGCTTCTCCTGCTGGGCGTGGGTCTCATCGGTCTCGTGCTGCTTGGTATAATCGGGTTAATTGTTCTGAAGTATTCCTTTGAATCACTGAAAGCCACTTCCAATGGCAACCTGAAACCGCCCCCTTTGAGCGCTAAAATAATTTTCGAAGATTTCCTTCCGGTAATCAAGCAGTTTATCATTTATTTACTTATCGGTATCAGTTCTCACTTGATCAGCGCTAAATTGGGTAAACCGGCCCAAGGAATCTTTGAATTGCTGGCAATCTTCTTTCTGCCATCCATGATAATTCTGATCGTTACCACCGGTCGCCTTTTCCATGCGATCAATCCGATAGTCTTTATCGGTTTAGCCGTTAGAATTGGTTGGGCCTATTTTCTAATGGTATTCTTTCTGGCTCTCTTGAAAAACGCACCAGTCTATGTGGTCGTTTATGTGGTAAAATTCGTTCCGCCGGAACTCTTACTGATGCTCTACGGATTCGCCATCAGCTTTTATACGATCATCTCCTACCATCTCATGGGGTATGTGATTCTGCAGTACCATGAAAAAATCGGCTATCAGGTTGATTATGAAGATTTTTCAGATCCAACCGTTAGGGATTACGAGCCCCAGCTTTCTGATCCTGATGCAGTTGCTTTAAGTAAAGTGGAGCCGCTGATCAAAGAAGGCAAGTTGGATGATGCCATTGCGCTTATCAAAACCATGACCGAGCAACAGCCAATCAGTGGGGTAAAGCTGTCTGAACGTTATTATAATTTGCTTAAAATGAGAAAACGGACGGCGAATTTGCTGGAGCATGGGGTTGCGCATCTGGACCTGTTAACATCTGAAAATCAAAAAAGTAAGGCCATTGCGGTGTTTACTGAATGCCGCGCGGCCGATGCCGGTTTTATGCCAACGGCGGCGGCTTTATTCAAGCTGGCCGGCTGGTTGAATGAAACCGGCAAAACCAAAGCGGCTGTTGCTGTGTACAATGCGCTGGCAAAATCCTACCCGGATAATTCTCTGGTTCCCAAGGCCTATTTTCGAATCGCCCAGATATTTCATGATCGCCTGATGAACAAAGATCAGGCCAAAAAAGCACTAGGGCTGTTGCTGAAAAAATATCCCAATCATGAGATGGTTCCCCAGGCCGAAAATTTTCTGGCAAGACTGTAAACTGGATGCTGGATACTGGATGCTCGATACTGGATTATAGTCAGCACAGGGCTCACGGCGTTCAGTCCACGGTTGAAGATAAAGGAATAACGGCATATGGCATAGGGCGCGAGGAAAATTGGCTCAACCTGCTATCCCAAATCTGTAATCAAATTATTCCGGATTCCCAATTCATATCTCTGTCTTCTATCTTAACCCTATGCCCAGCCAATCCGCAATCCGACTTCCGCAATCGTATCATTCCTTCTCCCACCTTCGTACCTTCTCATCTTCTCACCTTCTCTTCCCCCCTACCGCATTCCAACTTCCGAATTCATATATCTACCCTCTGGTCACCTGACACCCGAAACCATCACTTACTGATTTCAACATTCCGGACCAATTCAAGGGCTTCCTGCAGGGTTTTACCTTTAAACTTGATTGCCAAGGCCGCTTCCAGCATTTCAGGGTTGATGATCCGGCCGAGTTTGGCCAATACAGCCAGAGATGCCAGGGCCCAGTCGATTTTTTTAATTTTCTGGGATTTCAGATCAATTTGATGAATGCGGGCTTCAGCGGCCGGCACCTCGACGCCGCGGGACTGCAGGATCAGAGTATGGCTGTTGAGTGAATCAAACATGTCCCGGCGGCGGTCCACACCTTCCTGATCCAGGGCCACGATGACATCGGGGCTCCCGATGCCGGTGTAATCAATTTCTTCCGGCGATAGAATCAACTCACTGATCGAAGGTCCGCGCAATACGGTAATATTGTATTCATTCTTTTGGGTGGTATTCAAGCCGGCGGTGAGTCCCGCAAGACATAAAATTTCGCCGGCGGTGATGATTCGCTGCCCGGCACTGCCGAGTATAATCACTTCCTGGCGTTGCGAATTGGGTGGTTGAAACCGAGCCTCAATGTTGGGCGGTTCGGGGGCCGGCTTCAGCTCGCCGGCCAAATTCCGATAGTGCCGGCCGTATTCCTGGCGGGCGTTTTCAGCGACAGGGCCTTCGACCGCGGGCAATTGGGCCAGGGCCGCCTCGATGGCTTTGGGGGTCAGCCGGTTTTTTTTAGTATAGCGGCCCGGACAAACGCCCCAGATGTCCAATACGGCAAACCCCTCGAATTCGATCGCCCGTTGTATTTCTGCATCCAAATCCTCACGGTAACCCGAACAGCGGGTGACATAGGCTGCCCCCGCCGACTGCGCCACCTGACAGATGTCCAAGGGACGTTCCAGCTGATTTAAAAAAGCGGAGCCGACCTGGGCATCGGGCGGGGTGGTGGCCGAATATTGACCACCGGTCATGCCAAAGTTGAAATTATTTAACACCAGCAGGGTTAAATCCAGATTGCGCCGGCAGGCAGCCAGCAAATGGGCGCCGCCGATACCCTGGCCGCCGTCACCCATGGTTACGACGACGGTTAATTCCGGCCGGGCCAATTTCAACCCGGCCGCATAGGTCAGGGCGCGACCGTGCAAGCCGTGCAGGGCATGGGTATTGAAAAAGGTGTCAAATAGTCCCGAGCAGCCGATATCGCTTACCATTACTATCCGATCACCGGTTAAATCCATTTTTCGAAAGGCTTTGTCCAGGGTGTGGGTGATGCGTTCGTGGGCACACCCGGGGCAAAAAACCGGTGGTCGGGAATCATTCAGCAAACTATCCATCGAAGAATGTCTCCTTAATTTTATGCGGGGTGATCAGACGGCCATCCATTTGGCCGTAAAATTCGACGTGTTTATCTGCCAGGATGCGCTTGATCTCTGCGACATACTGACCCAGATTCATTTCGACCATCACAACCCGTTTGAATCCTTTTGCGGCAGCGCGGATCACTTCGACGGGCACCGGCCAGAGAGTTTTGAGGATCAGCAGTGAGACCGGTTGCGCACTATTTTTCAGCTCCTTATAAACCGCTTTGGCCGCCCGGGCGGTGACACCGTAGCTGATCAGCAAGGTTTCAGAATTTTCGGCCGGCCGCAATTCATAGAACGAAAACTCGGCAACCGCGGATTCCAGTTTAGCTTTCAAGCGTTTTAGCATCTGTGAAATTTGAGTTTGATCGGTGGTGATGTAGCCGTTGGGACCATGGGTAGAGGAGGTTTGGCGCACCGGGATTTTGGCTCCGATGGGCAGAAAATCCGGCACGCATTGGTTTGCGCTGACCTGGAAAGGCCGAAACGGTATGTCGCCCGGTGGCTGCCGGCGATCGATAATAGCAGGTTTTTCCAGGGCATCTAGATTGACGCTTTCCCGGGTCATGGCGATTTCCTTGTTGGATGCGATGAAAACCGGACAGCGAAATCTTTCAGCCAGATTAAACGCATGCATCGTCAACGTAAAGCAATCGGCCACGTCCACCGGAGCCAGAACGACGACCGGCAGTCCGCCGCTGTTGCCCCAGCGTAGAAAATTAATATCACCGTCAGCCCCGCGGGTCGCTGATCCGGTGGACGGTCCCAGGCGTTGCACGTCTACAATTACGATGGGAATTTCACTGCCGATGGCAAATGATATCTGCTCACTGTAAAGGCTGATCCCCGGCCCGGAGGTCGCGGTCATCACTTTAAAACCGGCCATGGAAGCACCCAGACAGGCACCGATGGATGCGATTTCATCCTCTGCCTGAAGACAAATGCCGCCTATGGGGGGCAGCAGTGTCAGCATCGTATTTAATATCGTAGTTGCCGGTGTGATCGGATAACCGGCAAAAAATCGACAGCCGGCGGCAATTGCAGCCCGTCCGACTGCCTCGTTGCCTTCTGTTAGACTTAAAGCCATTGCTGTGCTCCTTAATTAATTTCTATAGTCGAAAGGCCCGGTCCTGCTGATCATTTCCGGTATCCGAACCGATCTGCCAATCGATTTTCTGGGGCGGGATCTTTTTTTCCTGCCACGGGTATCGAATCCGGGTGTGAAATGACGCTTCCAGCGCATCGACCAGCGTTTGGACCATTTTTGACAGGTCCCGGGATGTCAGGTCACATTCACTGAACTGACCGTCAACCAGCCGCTTGACCAGAATGAGGCGAACCATTTTTTTAAATTTCTTAGGCGTCGGTTCCGCCACCGATCTGGAGGCCGCCTCCACCGCATCGGCAACCATTAAAATTGCGGCCTCGACACTCTGGGGTTTGGGTCCCGGGTAGCGAAAATCTTGCTCTCGAATGGTGCTCTTGGGATAGGATTTGGCGGCAATATTGTAAAAGTATTCCATTAACTGGGTGCCGTGATGCTGCAAAATCAGGTCCACGACCACCTTCGGCAAGCCCGACTCCTGACCGATTCGCACACCGTGACGGACGTGCTTGATAATAATTCGGGCACTTTCCCGCGGTTCCAGCACATCGTGGGGGTTATCGCCCTTGAATTGATTTTCGATGAAAAATTTGGGGTTCATCATTTTACCGATATCGTGATAATACGCACCGATCCTCAATAACTGAGTGTCGGCCCCGATGGCCTGCCCCACGGTTTGAGCCAGATAGGCCACCGTCATCGAGTGCTGATAGGTGCCCGGGGCTTTGGACAAAAGTTCTTTCATCAGCACCCGATTGAGGTCCACGTAACGGTTGAGCTTAAAGGTGGACGCGGTATCCCAACTGATTTCCAGCAGCGGCAACAATAAAAGCGCAAACGGCCCCGCAACCAGGCCACCGATGGCGGCCCAGGCGATGTCCCAGGTCAAAGCCGCATCTACAATCTGTATCAGGGCGTCAACATTAACGGTCAGCAGTGGGAAAAATTGTGAAAAGACAGCCGGCCAGTCCATTGTGAATATGATGACCGTCAGCGCGTTGATAAGCCCGACCAGCAAGGAAGGCAGTAAAGTTTGCCGGCGTCTTTGCAGATCCGAAGAAACCAGTACCGCCGCTAATCCTCCGAATATAAAAAAAAGCAGGATCTCATAGGTCGGCCCGGCAAATAAACTGACCAGCATCGCGCCGACCAGTGTGGTGGCGGTAGCGATTATCTTGCCATGGTTTAAAAAGATGATCAGCATGGGCAGCAGACAGAATGGCAAGCCGTAAATTGGGAAGGGCGTAATTACCAGGTAGCCCTTGAGTACCACGGTCGTGGTTATCAGCAACACCAGCAAAAAACGGTAAGGCGGCGGTGTGCGGGATCCGTTTGCCAGAATTTTTGATAGGAATAAATTATAGAACCCCAGCATAAATAAAATGGTAAAAATGATCCAGGGGGCATCGCGGTATTTCCAGCCCAATTTATGGTTCTGATACGCGGCCAGCAGCAAGATGTCTTTTTCATTTAAAACCTTGCGAAACGGTATCAGAACATCGCCCGGCTTGTAGGAAACCATGCGGGACGGAAATTCCCGCTTGATTTTATCTAACCGGCGCTCGTTTTCCACCTGATCATATTTAAGGTTAGGCTGAAGGGTTGCCAGGCAAACCTGCACTACCGGATTGAGTATGCGTTTATCAACCTGCCAGAATAACTGCCGGATTTTATTTTCCAGCAGCAACTGGGCCTTTTCGAGGGAAATCAGTTCATTTACCGGATATGTCACGCTGCCGGCGGAATTCGGGTTCTTTATCAGAATCGCTTCCTTGTCCGCAAGGCTCTGGGGATCCCGTATAATTTTATTTTGCAGGATTGATTCTTCAATGGTAACAATTCCCTCCAGCAGATTGTTAAGATCACGGTATTTCACAATCTGGATTACATCGGCGGACGAAAGCGGCACCTCGAATTGCGTTTGCAGCTGTTTACGAAGGTTCTCCACCCCGTTGGGTTTCTTTTTCTGAAAGTCGAAAACAGCCTGAATAAATGCCTCGAACTTTTTAATGGATGTCTCCACGCTCTGGGGGGTGTAGCGATAGACGGGTATGTATTGAGACAGTGCCTTCTTGCGTTTATCATCCAACGCGGTGTGCTGATCGAAGCTGAAGCTGCGGCGTGACCTGATGGTCAGGTATATCGCTTGATCCGGCTGCGGCGGCCAAAAATAGAGATAAAGATCCTCAATATAACAAGCTAAAATAGTTATAGAAATTAAAATGATATTCAGAAACAGTCGCATATGGTTTAACGTTTTGAAAATTTTGTATTTTATTGAGGATAAATGATTTTTCACCAGGCCGAAGTTCTAGCCGGATGCCTGTTGGAAACAAACACCATCATCCATCCTCCGTAATAAACGAGATGATAGCAGACACGCTGGGTCCGCACGTAAAACTGAATCCTGATCATATATATGTGAGGCACAGGAGTCAATGAAATCTGTGCAAAAGTTGATCGGATATGAGATTGCCGGCAAGGTATCCCAAAAATCAATACGCTGCGGGAAATATTCAGCACCGGGGTCGCTTCTCAATATTTATTTAAACAACTGAAATAGTTCAATAATATTTTGTGATCTTGCTATTTGAAATATTTTCTGGCATAATATAAGAATGTTCTGAAACAATAATTCTGGTGACTTTCGGGGAGATTATAGATGTTCGGCCTGAAGAAAAAGGAAAATAAAGATATTGATGATAAAGCGGCGGTCGACGGGCCTAAACCAAGATCACCGCTGGGCGATATTTCCACAATGCTGAATGCATCGGGCAGAATCGCACTTCCGACCCTCCAGAAGCTTGTCAAAGTGTATCCAAAGATCAAATTTAAAATCTTTATGGAACAACCGGTACTCGTTGGTTCTTCCATCCATTCCGGTTCTTTGAACTTACGCAAACGCGCCAGCAAAGAGGAGATGAACCGAACGGTTGTGTTTGAATTGGATCAGGCCGAAGAAACCGCCTCGCCTTCAGAAACGCTCAAGCATGCAATTTACCCGTTGGTCAAGGGCGAATATGCCAGCGGTCCGGTAAGCGTTTTATCAGTCGGTCGGGTCGATGGCAATGATATGATAATGCCGGACTATGCCATTTCCAAGCAGCATGCGATTCTCGAAATTAAAAGGGGAAACTACACCATCATGGACGGTGGATCCACCAACGGCACCATGGTCAACGGAAAACGCCTGGATAAAAAACCGGTAAATCTGAAGGATGGCGATGTTGTTGGCTTTGCCCGCTATGAGTTTACATTCCTTTTCCCCGAGTCGCTGTACGACATGCTCAGCGATTCCGAAGAAGGATGAAAGAATTCGGAATTCGGGATGCGGATTTGGGATTGATATAGCGCAGCCCAGAGCGAAAAGAATCTGAATTAGACATGCGTTCTATACCTTAAACCTTATACCTTCTGCCTTCTACCGTGCGCCATGCGCCCAGTGACGTCATGATCCAGCATCGAGTATCCAACAACCAGCCCCCAGTTGCTAGCGATCCAGTTCCGCTCTAATGGCACGGCCAATTTTTTCCAGCAGGTAAGGCTTTTTGACATAACTGCCCGCTCCCAGTTCCAGGGCTTCTTTTACCCGTATCGATTCAGAATAACCGCTTGCGATAATGGATTTTTGACCCGGGCAAATTTTGAGGATTTCACGGTAGGTTTCGAGACCGTCAATGCCGGGTTCCATAATCATGTCCAGTACCAGCAGGTCGGCCATGTGCTCGTGCATGTAGGCGACGGCTTCTTCACCGCTGGATGCCGTGGCAACTCGATAACCCAGTTTTTCCAGCATTTCGGTCGCAATCTGACGCTGGGCTTCGATATCATCAACCACCAGGATGGATTCTCCCTTGCCCATTAATTCCTGAATAGATGCAATTTCTGCCTCCGGCTGGAACACTTTACGGGTGATCGGAAAATATAATGAAATTTCGGTTCCCTGCCCTTCCGTGCTGGCAATATCGATGTAACCCCGGTGGTCTTTTACCGTACCCCAGACCACCGCCATTCCCAGTCCGGTGCCGCTTCTGCCCATGGTTTTTTTAGTATAGAAAGGCTCGAAAATTCTTTCAATATCCTCCGGTGAAATTCCGATACCGGTATCGGTCACGGTGATGGTGGCGTAGTCTCCTTTGTTGATATCGTCGAATCCGTAGACTATTTTGTCGATATGCCTGTTTTCGGTGGTTATGACGATGGTTCCCCCGTCCAGCATCGCCTCGGCCGCATTGGATACTAAATTCATTATCGTTTTAGATAAATGCACGGGTGAGCCCAGTATGTTAAGCAGGTTTTCATCCAGTTTTTTTTCGATGCTCACATTGGAATGATTCAGTTCCAGTTTGGCATGTTCCGGGCTTAGCAGATATTCTGAGAGTATCGAATTTAGATTGATTACCTCAGTTGCTTCCACCCCTCTGCGAGCGAGGGTTAATAGGTCTTGGACGATAGCGGCTGCTTTTTCACCTGATTTTTGAATGGTTAAAATCGGCTTGCGCAAGGGGCTGTCAGTTTTAAGATCCATCAACAGCAGTTCGGGATAGCTGACAATGCCGGAAAGAATATTGTTGAGATCATGCGCAACACCGCCGGCCAAGGTTCCAATGGCTTCCATTTTTTGGGCCCGCTGCAATTGGGCCTGCAACTCCTCTTTTTCCTGGCTGGCCCGTTTGAGTTCGGTGATGTCGTTGCCGATGCAAAGAATTTCGATAAATTGTCCGGCATCGTTGAAAATAGGTTTGTAGGTCCATGCAATCCAGACATCTTGGTGGGAGCTGGTTTTGGTTTCGTTTTCACTGACCATATGTTGGGTGGGGTTATCTCGCAGAGAAGAGATCAGTTTTCTGAAGCTCAGCTGGTTCGAACCGGAAGCGGGCAAAATGATGCGTCCGGCATTTTTGCCGATGAGTTCTTTTTCAGTATAACCGAAAAAGCGCTGGGCAAATTCGTTGAAATAGCTGATTCTTCCTTGTATATCCACCCGCAGGATGATGCTGTTGGCATTTTCCACCAGTTCGCGATATTTTTTCTCACTGTCTTGGAGTTTCTCAAAGGACATTGCGTTGGTCATGCTGATGGCCAACTGCGATGCCACGCCAATCAGCAGGCTCATGTCACTTTGTCTTAACGGCCGGCTGGACTTGCTGTTGTCAACAGCCAATATTCCAAAAGGCTTATTTTCGTAAATAATTGGAACACAGATCAAGGCCTGGCTGCCAAGCTGCTTGGCAACCTCGAAACTTTTCTGGGATAAAGACTCCTGGATCTCTCTGATATTGTTGATCAAAAATGGCCGCTGCTCCTTTATGGCCAGAACGAACAACCCCTTGGATTCTGGATTATTCAGGTGAAATTCCGTATCTTTTAAAATTTCTTCTTCCAGCAGGTTTTGCCCATATCCGGCTGAATATCGCAAAACGTCTTTTGTTTTATCTACCAGCATGATCATCCCGCGGTCAAAATCCAGCCGCTTCTCCATGACGCCGATCACCGCTGCCAGCAGTTCATCGATGTTCAGAATGTTGGCAGTTGCCTGGCCCATCTCCTGTACCAGCATGGCGTTATTATAACGGGTGTCGCTTTCGTAGATGCTGTCCTGGGCTGCTTCCCTCTGGGTATCAATCGTTTTGATCAACGCTTTGTTTTCAAGATATTTGGTGTAATAAGAAAGCGATAGTGATATAAAAGCACCAATAAGAGCGGCGATCAGCCAGTTGCTAAACGGCATGAAAAATAGCAAAGCGATCAGCGCTATCATATTGAGAGATAGGATGTAGTTTCGAATTCGGATCCACAGGATTTTGGGGGCTTTGTTCCAGGTAATGATATAGCGGCAAGAGGCATCTCCCTTGTGTATGCAGGATGGATGCTCGATATTCGCAAAACTATCCGTAAAAAATGTAGTGACCGACTCGAAGAGACCCATTCGGTTGGCACACTGGTAGGGCTTTTCATTGACTCCCGGATTAATTGTAGCAATTATTTCAACAACGTTGGGCCCAAGTTTTTTGGATCTGATATCAGCCGCCCGGCTCAGCAGCGGGGCGACTTTTCCGACTAAAAGGAAAATTTCGGTTGGGCTCATCAACCCGAGAATATATTGTTTGGTAGCGCCTAGCCCCTCTGAAGATGTAGCATACCGACCTGCTTCTCTGGAAATGTCGGGATTGCCGGTTCTGGCAACGATAATGTCATGAAAGCGATCAATGTCTTCCTGCTTGAACCAGTGGGAGGGATCTTCCAACTCATAATTAGCAATCCCGGATTCTTGAAGAATTGAATCTACATCAATATCCGGATAGTGTTTTCGAACATATTGGATATAAATTTTGGGTAAGCGACTATTATATAACGGCAATGAATCGCTCATATTATATCTTCCGTGAACTATTTGTATGGTTCAATTGATTAAAGATAATAATTACGTTCAGACAGCAGTTTATTGGAACGACCGCAAGCATAAAATAAGTGAGTTTTGCCGAATACCTGCTTATAAAATTAGCAGGGCAGGCAATCATTTGCAAGCAGATATTAATTATAGGCCGCTTTGATAAATCGAATTGCAGCCTTAGCTGATGGCAATCTAAAAATTTGACAGCAATCAATTCTTATATTAAGTTGAAGGGCCATTCGGTCAGACCCTATTCCTGTAAGCCGGAATATTCGTGCATTTTAGACGATTGACTGCGGGCAATTCAAATCGAGTCAACCAAGGTTTAATCGCCTGTTGCTCAACCACTTATCAAGATTCGGATTTGTATTATGAAAAAATTATTGTTGATAAATCCCGTTAATCGCAGGAGCGGTTTGTTGTTGAGTAGGTTTTCGACCTTTGCGCCTCTGGGGCTGGCCTATGTTGCCGCGGCCACACCGTCGAACTGGGAGGTTGAAATATTAGATGAAAATATTGATGAATTTGAGTTTGAAGAGGCAGACCTGGTGGGTATTACCGCGTTTACGAGCAACATAACCAGAGCATATGAAATTGCCAGGATCTATCAAGAACGAAAAATTAAAGTGGTTATTGGCGGTATCCATGCTTCGATGCTGTCTGACGAAGCTTTGCAGTTTGCCGATTCGGTTGTCGTGGGTGAGGCCGAGAATACCTGGCCAGGGGTCATTGCTGATTTTGAACAAAATCGTCTATCAAGCTTGTATGTCGGCTCGAGAGTGGATCTTAGTCAGTCGAAGCTTTTACCTCGTCGTGATCTGCTCGACCCGCAATATTTCTGGCATTCCGTTCAAACGTCGCGTGGCTGTCCGTTTAATTGCCATTTCTGTTCAGTTACCAGATATCTCGGAAGTGAATTTCGACAGAGAGATATTCATCATGTACTCGACGAGTTGGCCCAGGTGAAGGGCAAGTACATCGCCTTTGTTGATGATAATTTAATCGGCTACAGCTCAAAAAGCAAAATTCGGGCCGGCCAATTATTTAAAGGTATGATAGAACAGGGACTGGATCAAAAGTGGTGGATGCAAACTTCTATCAATGCCGCTGGCGATGAAAATCTTATCCGACTGGCAGCTCAGGCTGGCTGTATGTTCGCTTTTATCGGGTTTGAAACCATCTGCAAAGACACTCTCAGAGCCATGAAAAAAGGCGTGAATATTCAGTTGGGTATTGAAAACTATAAAAAAGTGGTGGACGTGTTTCACAAATACGGTATCGCGGTATATGGAGCGTTTATAATCGGCAACGATTATGAATCCAGTGCGTATTATAAGCGATTGGCCCGGTTTCTCGTTCATTCCGGTATCGACATTATCCAAATTACCATGCTAACGCCCCTTCCAGGAACTGAGTTAATGGAAACCCTGCAGAAAGAAGATCGCATTATTTTCCATGACTATCCGAAAGATTGGGATAAATACCGCTTCTCATACATGGTACACCGGCCGCAAGAAGTACAACCTGAAGTAATTTATACCGGCAATAACTATATTAAAAAAAGTATTTTTTCTTTTCCGGCCTTCCAGTACCGTCTGACTAAGTCATTTTTCAATCTGCGAAACAATACCAATTTCTATGCCAGCTATAAGTTTAACCAGGCCTTGAAGAAAGGCTGGAAAAACTCGCACTACTATCACGACTATCCCAGTGATTTATAGCTCTCAAGATAGGGGATGGCGGTCGTCCAGCCCGGCTGGTTTAACGGGTTACCCGAGGCGGTGTGCAATTTTGCTTGCCGGAACCAATTGAACCGCTTTTTTTAATTCGGGCAGCATTTCGCGCAAAACTTTATAAGTTGTGGAATGCGGATGCCCGATACCGACGGCATAACCGTTGCGCCGGGCAATTCGTATCAATTCTTTTATCTGCCCGCGGATAAACTGTGGCTCCTGGACATGATCTAAAAAAACATCGCGCTGGGCAAAGGGGATTTGAAGCAGACGGGCCGATGGTTTGCAGAGTGTTTGGGCAGAGGTACGGCTGTCGACGAAATAAAGACCCCTTTTCTTTAAAATAGAAAAAATCTGATACATCTGGTTGGACTGCGCTGTCATTTTTGAGCCCATATGGTTATTGACACCTTTTACATGGGGCACGGCGTTTAAGTTTTCTTTGAGCTGGCGGATCAGCTCGTCAGGCGTCATGGAGGTCAGCAGGGTTCCCGGACCCGGATTAACATTTGGGTATTCGATCGGCTCCATTGGCAAATGAAGCATGGTTTCAAGACCCTGGCGCTTCGATAGTCGGGCGATGCTGTCCTGAAATGGGCTGTGGGGCAGGATGGAAAAGGTGATATTGGCATTCAGCTTGCTCAAATTTTCGGCTATTTTTTTGTCGTAGCCCAGGTCATCGATGATTATGGCAACCAGCGGCAATTGTTTCTTTTCCGGTGGCAGCGGCGTTGCCGGCTTTTGCTCCGGAGGGGCCTCCTTTTTAGGATAAATTTCAAATTTGGGAATTTTCGCAATCGGCTTTTTGGCCGCCGGAATTGAATTTACAGGTGCGCTGCGCGGTCGTAACGGTTTTTCGGGGCTTATCAAAAAATGAGCCAACATACCTGCCAGCACGACCAGCAGAAGTACACCGACGATGCCGGCCAAAGATTTCAGCAGGGAGCTTGTGGCGAGTTTGTTTTTGCGGGATTTTTTGCGGGCCTTCTTTTTGCGGCTGGTTTTTCGTTTTGCCATATACCTAACCCGGACAAGCTGCAAGTGAAAATCGAAAATTGAAAATTGAATATTGGTGGCTGTCGCTGCGCTTCAAGATATTTTTATTGGTACCTACTTATTGAAATCAGATCATGTTTGCGAAAGATTTATCATATAAAATATTTTTGCCACCAAGACACTAAGACAAGAAGTTTAATGATAATAAACATTTTTTCTCTGTGTCTTGGTGCCTGGTGGCTATTGTTTCCGGTTTATCCGGGTTGGGCCTTTATATATCATGGATCCGCCGGCTTGCGGCTCGTAGAGCCTACAGCGCGGAGAGATGCGAACCTTAAATATTCAGTATTCAATCAGTTGAAAATAACCTAGCCTTTCAGATTTTTAAAAATTTCGTAACCCTTCAGCATCTCGAGGGCGCGCACCACCTGGTTGTCAAATTGCAGCGATTCAACTGTCAGTGGCCCGACCCTTAATTCGGCCTCCCGCATTCGGTCTTTTTGATCGCTTTTTTCCTGATCGTCGCCTTTGTCGCCCTGCGGTTTTTCCTTTCCCGGTTCGGCTTCAAGATGGTTTTCCAGATCTTTTTCCTTCAGCAGACCCTCATCTTTTCTGGAGATTTCCTTGGGGTCCAGGCGGCGGAATTTTAAATATATATCCGGCTGAATGCCTTTGGCCTGGATTGAACGATCGTTGGGGGTATAATAGCGGGCGATGGTCAGCTTTAAACCGGCGCCATCCCGCAGGGTTTCGACCGTCTGCACCGAACCTTTGCCAAAAGAGGTGGTACCCAGAATGAGGGCCCGCTTGTGATCCTGCAAAGCGCCGGCAACAATTTCAGAGGCGCTGGCACTGCCGCCGTTGATTAATACCACCAGCGGATAATTTCGTGCGATGCTGGAAACCGATGCCTTGAAAACTTTGGTGTTTTTCTTGTTGCGTCCTTTGATGGATAGAATGTTGCCTTCATCCAGAAACAGGTCGGCGACCTTGATGGATTGATTCAACAGGCCGCCGCCATTGTTGCGCAGATCCAGAATCAGTCCCTTTAAGGGGACATCCGAGTTTTCCAAATTGCCCAGAGCCTGTTCCAGTTCATTGGTGGTGGTTCCGGTAAAATTTGATAGCCGGACATAGCCATAGCCCGGTGCCAGGCTGATTGATTTAACACTCTGGATCGGAATCTCATCCCGAATCAATTCGAATTCAAGCGGTTTTTTAACTCCATCGCGCAGGATGGTGACCACGACCTTGGTTCCCTTCGGTCCGCGCATCATTTTCACGGCTTCTCTGAGATCCTTGGCCGATTCGCCATCGACTTTTATGATCCGGTCCCGGGCTTGGATTCCGGCTTTATACGCGGGGGTGTCTTCGATTGGTGAAATTACCGTAACGAAGCCGTCCTGCATGGTGATATGGATACCGATACCGGTGAATTTTCCTTGGGTATCAATCTGAAGGTCTTCGTACGCTTCCAACGGCAGCAACGATGAATGGGGATCCAAACTTTGAACCATTCCCTGAATCGCCTTTTGAATTAATTCTTTGGTATCAACTTCATCGACATATTCGCGCTCGATTAATTCTATAACGTCGGAAAATACTTTTAACTCCTCGTATGCATCTTCACTCTTGGCCGATAGATCACGGTAAAATCCGGTGCCGATTGTCCAGAAAACAACGGCGATTACCATCAGCAACCACAATTTTGCGGGCCGTGTTTTATTGTTCCTCATAGATTTGCTCCTTCTATCCTTTTTTTAGCCACACCAGAGGGTTTAGCGGTTTTCCGTGGTGGCGCACTTCGAAATATAATTTGGCACCCTCCATCGAACCGGTATCTCCAACAGTGGCGATGACTTCACGGGTTTCAACGACATCGCCTTTGGATTTAAAGGTTTCTTCCAGGTGGGCGTAAATGGTGTAATAATTATTGCCATGATCAATGATAATCATGTTGCCGTAGCCTTTAAACCAATTGGAATAAAGAACTTTGCCCTGGAAGACGGATCGAATCGGCTCCCCTTTATCCGCTTTGATATCGATGCCGCTGCGGAAATTGGTAATATTATATTTCTGATTTTTATAAGGTCCGAATAAAGAGATTATTTTACCTTTTACCGGTCTGATAAGCAAGCCTTTATAAGCGGAAAAGGCTAATTGGGGGATGTTTTTTTCGGCTCCGACCGCTTCCCTATGGCTGTTTAGCGATTTGATTTTACCGTCCAGGTCATCGGCGGCCTGGCTTAATGCATCAATGGCGGCCAATTCCAGCGCTTTTTGACTGCGGATGTCGGCCAGCAATCGTTTGCGGGCTGATCGCTCCCGGGACATTAATTTATTTTGCGCTTCATACTCAGCGGCTCGCGTCTTTTTGCGGCTTTTATGGGCCTTCAAATTGACCAGCACTTCTTTAAGATCGGCCTGATCTTGCACCAGCTCGCGGCGAATCCTTGCATCATAGGCCAGGATATGTTCCAGGGCGGCTTTGCGCTGAATAAATTCATGCATTGACCCCGCGGATGCCAGCAAATGAAATTTTCCCAGCCGATTCATCTTGTACACCGCCACCAGACGCTGGGCCACATATTTTTCATTGGTTTGAATCCGCTGTTTCAATTTTTCGGATGCCGTCAAGGCGACAGATATTTTTTCATCAATGGATTTAATTTCTTGGGCCAACTCGGCGGCGCGTTTTTTGCTTTTATTGAGCGACTGTTCTATCCGATTCAAGCGGTCGATGGTATCGCTTTCTTGGCGGCTAAAAGCCTTAACCTCCTGGCGGCCTTTATTAATCTCGAGCTGCAGGTTTTTTTGGCGCTCTTTATATTTGTCAATTTGGGCTTGATGGTCCTGCTGCTGATTCAACGCGATATCATTGGCAGCCGTGGCCTTGGTTGACAAAACTAGCATAGCGCCGGCCAGAAAAATCAGTCCGGTGAGAGGGATCGCAAATTTTAGCAACGCAATAGCGGAGCGGATAAACATGATATCAGTCAACCATTTTCAAAAGTTAATTCGCAGCCCTGAAGTTACCATTTTCAAGGGCGGATTCCTTATACTTTTAAAAACTGCTTTAAAGAAATGTAGCACCCCAGCCATCCAACCAACATACTTCCCAGCAGGATTTCGCATAATATTGCCGGGGGGATAAACTTCAGATGAAATATGCCCGGCAAAAATTCCTGCGCGACATTGGCGGCGATCAAGAAAAAGGAGAGATAAAGTATTCCCAGGCCAACAACCGCCCCCAGAGCGCCCTGGATGAGTCCCTCGAAATAAAACGGCACTTTGATGAAATTATCGGTTGCTCCCACCAAGCGCATAATCTCGACTTCTTCGCGTCTTGAGTAGATGACCAGGCGGATGGTGTTGGCCACGATAAATATAGCCGCCATGAAAAAGAGGGCCCCCATGGCATATCCCGCCAGCTTGAACAAGTTGAACAGGTGGATAAATTTTCCGATCCATCGCTGGCCATATTCAACCTCATGGACCTGGGTCAGCATTTCAATTTGAGCCGCCAGTGATGCGATCCGTTGCCAGCTTTCGACGGTGGCGGTCATACGGATTTCAATACTGTCGGGCAACGGGTTTTCAGTGAGGTTTTCCAGCACGGAAGCCTGGTGCTGCATCTGGGTTTTGAGTTGCCTCAGCGCTTCTGCTTTAGGAATGAAGCGCAAATTTTGAACGCCGTCCAGCGATTGGATAGCCTGCTTTAAATACGCCAAATCGGTGCTGCTGACATCCGGCTTGAGATAGGCCATGATACGCAGGCCCCTTTTCCAGGAATTGATGATTTCACTGGTATTGATAAAAAAAAGTATAAACGCACTGGAAATTAAAATCGACAGTGAGATGGTAACGATCGTGACCAGGTTCAAAAAGCTGTTTTTGAAAATGTCATCTAGCGCGCGTTTAAAAAATAGCGTTATCATACTGTTTTTCTAAAAAAACTGAGGTTTCAAGCCGCCCCTGCTGAAGGTGCAGAACGTGGCCCCCGGTTTTGCGCATCAGCGCCTTGTCGTGGGTTGCAATGATTACCGTAGCGCCGCGGATGTGCACCCCTCTGAGCAGAGCGAGGATTATTTCGGCGGATTCCTCATCCAGGCTGCCGGTCGGTTCGTCGGCTAAAATAATTTTCGGCTCGCCGATGATTGCTCTGGCAACGGCAATCCGCTGCTGTTCACCGCCGGACAGGCTGGGTGGATAGGATTTTAGCCGGTCTTCCATGCCGACCAGACGCAGGACACTGCGAACTTTTTTTTGGATGAGCCGTTTTTTGGCGCCGGCGGCTTCAAGGACCAGGGCAACATTGTCGTATACGCTCTTAGTCGGGATCAGTTTATAATCCTGAAAGATGACACCGAATTTACGCCTCAGAAGAGGTATGCGTTTGCGGGGTATGCGGGCAAGGTTGATCCCATCAATTAAAATCTGTCCCTCGGATACCGGCTCTCCCAGATATAAAAGTTTTAACAGGGTGGTTTTACCGGCCCCGCTGGGGCCGCTGATAAAAACAAATTCATTTTTGGCAATGTCGAGGGTAATATCGATCAGGGCTTTTTTGGGACCGTAATTTTGATGAACATGGAACATGCGAATGATAGAGCTTTTCTGCGGGGCATCAATCATTCCAGTTTTTCCTGCCCGATCGCCCGGTATAGGACGGCTTTTGCGATTTTAAAATCATATAGCGCGTTGTAGTAATTGGTCATCGTATCGGTTTCCAGCGTCTGGGCCACCAGCACATCGGTTTGGGTGGAGACCTGCTCTTTAAAGCGCTCCTGGGTGATTCGCAGGTTTTCTCTGGCCTGTTCAATCGCTTTTTCGATGGTAAGGATATTTTGCTCGGATTCTATGGTTTTCAGATAGGCCTGTTTGACTTCCAGGTCGATATTGTCCAATATTTCTGCTTTGCGGGATTTGGCCTGGGACAGACGGCTCAGCTTTTCCCTGACGCCATAGGTGGTGCGCCCCCATTCCCAGAAATTCCAGGTCGCTGTAGCCCGGATATCCCAGAAATTATCATCACCGATTCCCTCGCCGCCATTAACATCCCAGTCGGTTCCGCGCTGGGTCAGCGTGCCGGTGAGGTTGACTGACGGAAAATAATCCCGTTGGGACAATTTATAGTTTTTTTTCGCAATTTGGACTTGCAGGTCAGCCACCTGGATTTCCAACCGATTGGCATCAGCCTGGGCCAAGCAATAGTCAATACCGAATTCAAAGGGGGTATAATTCAGGATATCCATGATGGCGACCGGGGCATTGACCGGCCGGCGCAGCAGGGTGTTGAACTGGGATTTGGCGATTTCCAGCGCGTTTTGAGCGGTTATCAGCCGCTGCTTGGCATTGGCCAATTGCACCTGGCTTTGCAGCAGGTCATTTAACGGGCTCATGCCGACCTGGTACATGTTTTCAGCAACATCTTTTTGAGCGGTAATTTGTCGGACGGTATCGCGGGCCACGTCCACCAGCTTTTGAGTCTTTAATACCGAAAAATAAGCGTTCTTGGCATCGAGAATAACATCCTGACGCGTTATTTTTTCTGAATATTCGGCGACATCCAATCCCAGGCTGGCAATTTTATACTGATTTAACAGCGCAAATCCGGTGAAAATAGGCTGGTTGAAAGAGGTGACAAAATTATATTCGTCTTGAGGGTTTACCAGGACATCGGTGACCCCGACGCCCGGCAGGCCTAATGCCTGTGAGGTTGGCTCGTCACGGTGAATGTAGCCGTAGCGTGCATTCAAAGTCGGCAAAAAATCGGTGGTCCGTGCCTTTTTGGTCGCCTGGGCCGCTTCAACCTCGTCCCGGGATTGTTGCAAGCGCAGGTTGGCCTTGATGGCGGCTTGGATGGTTTGACTCAGGTTGAGCTTGCCGCCAATTTCCTGGGCGAAATTAAGCGCTGGATATGACAGTCCGAGAATAGTGATAAAAAGCAGGCACCGTAATTTTATGAGTAGCATATTGAATTCCGCCCCAACGACCCAAACGTGGACAAGATTGACCATTGGCTTCTGGCGATGGTGTATTGAAGGTATTTCGCCGGTGTTATAATCAGAGGGATTTTTCATTATTGTCAATAGAAAATCATCAATTGTCAATTCGAAAGGTGGCTTCGCCCTGACATTTTTATGACAATTTTTTTAAATTGAAAGAATTCCTCCAATATTCAATTGAAAATATTCAATAATTTTATGGATTGACCCTCTTTATATTAATTGATATGAAATTTATGAGTTCAGGGAGTGCCGTGGCCGGTTTTCCTTGCTCAAAGCCTCCACTGAATCCCATTAAAAAGGCTTCTTCCATTAAGTGGAGGCTTTTTTATATCGAAAAATCTTTATTAAATCAACAGATTCTTGGAATTGGCCCGTTATTGTCCTAACCGTAAAATCGAGTGCAACCATAAGTTGGCGAGATGGCGCCGAAAGAAAGGCTTCACAGATTATGAAACAGGAATTGATCGATATCCTCTGTCTTAAGTCTTTTAAATACACCCAAGAGCCGAGTTTTAAGCTTGTTTCCGGCAAACTCAGCCGGTTTTATGTCAACTGTAAGCCGACAACACTGAGCGCGCGGGGCATGTATCTGGCGGGCCACCTGATATTTGAAGAAATCAGGGACAGCGCTGTGTCCGGGGTGGGCGGGCTTACCTTTGGGGCTGATCCTTTGGCCATGGCCACTGCTTTTGCATCCGAATTGAATGGACAGCCGGTCAATGCGTTGTCAATTCGCAAAACCAAAAAAGATCACGGTATTGTGCGCTGGATCGAAGGTGATGTTCAGCCGGGGCAGCGGGTGGTGATTATTGACGATGTTGCCACGACCGGCGGATCCACCATCAAGGCTGTCGAACGGGCACGCTCGGAAGGTCTGGAAGTTGTCAAGTCGGTGATTCTGGTTGATCGGCAGGAGGGGGGCTAGAAAATATTGGGAAATACGTAGACGACGTCAGCAGCATCATCAATCGGGATGAGTTAATCCAAAGGTGGAAAGAGCTAAGATTAGAAGCGGAAACCGATTAACGAATTTCGAAATTCGGAGTTCAGAGCGCTGTTCTGATGGGTCATTAAATAGCAAATCCCAAATAACAAATACCAAACGAATAACAATGACCAAAATTCAAAATACCACTGAACCACCCTCAACAACAACATTCAGGCAGAGCAGTTTGTTAATGGATTAAGGACCCACATGCTCGCGACCTAATGGCTCGCCACGGGTCAACCGTTTTGGTCATTGGAAGTTGAAATTTGTGGCTTATTTGAAATTTGGTGCTTGGAATTTGTGTTTTAATACGCCAGCTTGAGACTCCCCATTGCTAAAGTGGATGTGCTATTGGGGTTGATCAACAATATACGTTGCCCCTGCATCATCCGACTCCCAGGCGGTGACTTTGCTGACGCTTGCCGGCTGATTATCAATTCTTTTTTGCAGTTGGGTGGCCACAAAATAGGCGATGTTCTCGGAAGACGGCTGGCGGCGTTGAAAGTAGTCCAACTCATTGAGGTATTTGTGGTCAAGCAAGGCCATGATTTCGCGCACGTGCTTTTTGATGATGCCGAAATCCATCAAAACCCCCGCCTCGTCCGTTTGTTCTCCGGTAACATAGACTTCGACCTTCCAGTTATGGCCATGCAAATTTTCGCACTTTGCTCCCACCATGGTGAGTCGATGAGCAGCAGCAAATTTGGTGACAACTTTTAATTCATACATGATTAATTAACGGCTTCAGCCGCCCCACCTTTGAGGATGTTCTTCAATTTCTTGGATAATTTGTTGGACTCGAGTTGGGCGAATTCTTTCAGCAGCGCTTCTTGTTTCTTATTTAAATGGGTCGGCGTTTTGATATCGACCTGAATTAATTCGTCACCGCGTTTTCCCGTTCTCAAAGATGGAATACCTTCGCCGTGAAATACCAACACTTCGCCGGGCTGGGTGCCTTTGGGTATTTTGAGTTTTTTATTGCCGTTTAAGGTCGGAACGGAAATATTAGCACCCAAAGCCGCCTGCACAAATGATATCGGGATCTGGCAGATAATATCGGATTCGCGGCGCTGAAAAAAATCATGGGGTTCGACGTGTATAAATACGTACAGATCCCCGGCAGGGCCTCCATGTTGGCCAGGTTCACCTTCACTGGTCAGTCGCAGCCTCGACCCGTTGTCGACTCCCGCCGGAATTTTAACTGAAACTTTTTTGGCAACCATCACCTGGCCGGCCCCCCCGCACCGGGTACATGGATGGGTAACCGCCTGGCCTTCACCCCGACAGACCGGGCAGGTCGTGCGGACGGTGAAAAAACCCTGGTTTCTGGAAATCTGACCGACGCCGCCACACTGACGGCAGGTTTCCGGGCTGGTTCCCGGCTCACAGCGGCTGCCGTCGCACTCGGGACAGACCTCTCTTTTTTCGACCTTGATCTTGGTTTCCGTGCCGAAAGCAGCATCCATAAAGCTGAGGGTCAAGTCATAGCGCAGATCAGCACCGCGTTGGACTCTGGTTCTGGAACGTCTGCGGGTACCGAATCCGAAGAAATCTTCGAAAATATCGCCGAAGCTCGAAAAAATATCTTCAAATCCGCCGAATCCGGAAAAGCCGGACCCTTCAAGCCCTGCATGACCATACTGGTCGTAGATGGCCCGTTTTTCAGCGTCGTGCAGAACTTCATAGGCTTCAGCGGCTTCTTTAAAGTTATCTTCGGCTTCTTTATCGCCAGGATTTCTATCCGGATGGAATTTTAAGGCGAGTTTGCGGTAGGATGCTTTTAGATCCGATTCGGTTGCGCTGCGGCTGACGCCTAATATCTCATAATAATCCCGTTTGGTACCCATTTATGCTACCATTTCAATTTGACGTCTTGAAATTTTTTTTCCGGCTGTTATTGGTAAGTTTTTCCGATTTTTTAAGGCCAAAGACTTTGTCCGGTGGCTGATGTTTTTCCTAAGGACACCTGAGTAACCCTTAAATATTGAAACTAATGTAATGCAAGAATGGTTGTTGTCAAATCTTAATGAAGCACTGCATTTCCTGTCCGCGGTGCATTTGCGGCCGCTAGAAATAACCCGCTGCAAATGATCATTACCAACATTACAAAATGAGTTCTCCGGTTTTTTCCGTGCTGTATCCGCCCAACGCGGCGACCCGACGCTTAAATTCGCGGCTGTTGATGGTTTCAAGCATCAATTGGATATTTTCCGACTCAAAATAGGCCTGGGGGATGATCAAATCGTACTGTTCGGTGACCACCGGAATAAAATCAAGATCCAGCGCTTTGGCGGCGGCATAAATCCCCAAACCGGCATCCGCTGTGCCGCTGAGCACGGCCACGGCCACAGCCATGTGAGTGAACTCTTCATGCAGATAGCCGATGATACTTTCCGAATTGAGGCCGATCTGATTTAGACGATAGTCCAGCAAGATGCGGGTGCCCGAACCCGGCTGGCGGTTGATAAAGGCTATATCTTGGCGGGCCAGGTCCTCGATGCCTTTTATGCCTTTGGGATTTTTTCGTCCGACAATTAACCCCTGATCGCGGTAGACTAAATTTACCAGCTTGACTTCATTTTGCGGTAAATACTTCGCGATATAGGATCGGTTGTAAGTCCCGTCTTCGGTATCGAGCAGATGTGTTCCCGCCAGGTGGCAGGCGCCCCTTTTGACCGCCATCAAACCGCCCATGCTCCCGACATGGCTGGAAGAAATGGACAGGTGACTATGCTTAACTTTGATCATGTTGGCCAGAACGTCCAGCGTGTTATCATGACTGCCGACGACCACAATGGTCTGCCGGACGGAAGCAACCGGACGCAGCAATTCGGCGACCACGGTTTCATTATCTTTGATCCCTTCGATATGGTTGGGTATGCGAATGATGCCGTCGGCCTCGGTGATCGAGGTAATGCAGCCGGCGCCCCGGGGCAGGGGCGTTGCCACAACCCGGTTGCCGACCTGACCGAGTTTCACCCGCAAAAATTCTTCGACCCCAAGTTTGGAGGCTATTTTTCGGGTGGGCTCTACCTCAATTGTTTGAACCGGCGGGTCGGGTTGGCCCAGCATCCGCTTGAGTAGGGGGCGAACAAACTGCTCAAATGCAATGATGGCCGAAACCGGATATCCGGGCATGCCGAAAACCGGCTTGCCTCTGACGGCACCGATGACCACGGGCTTGCCGGGCATGATGGTAACACCATGGACCAGGACCGTGCCGAGTTCAAGAATTACGCCTTTGGCGTAGTCTTCCGAACCGGCCGAGGAGCCCCCCAGCACGAGAATCATTTGATAATCTTGGTTGACGGCCTCGTCCACCACCTGTTTGATTATTTCAGGGTCATCCACCAGCATTTCATGGCGGGTATAGGCTCCACCGAATTTTTCAACCAGGCTGCCCAGCATAAAGGAGTTGGTTTCGAGCACCTGACCCGGTTTGAGTGAATCGAGCGGTTGGCTGCGCCAGTCGAAAAGCTCCGATCCGGTCGGGATAATCAACACCCGTGGTTTTTTTTTGAGCGGCACTTTAAATATGCCGCCCGTCAGCAAGGCTCCCACACAATAGGGCGTGATCAGATGATTTTGCGGGAAGAGAAGTTCGGTGGCCACAATATCTTCGCCCACCTTGCGAACATTTTGCCAGGGAAACACCGGTTTATCAATTTCGATGCGATCTTCATCGATAACGTTCACATGTTCGATCATGATCACCGCATCTGTTGCCGGCGGCATCACATGGCCGGTATTCACATAGAATGCTTCTTGCCCGATCACCAGCGCTTTTGTTTCCGCCTCACTGGCCCCAAAGGTGGTTTGCGCCTTGACGGCCAATCCGTCCATGGCGGCCGCATTAAAATGGGGCGCGGAAGTTTTGGCATATATCGGTTCGGCCAGTACCCGTCCGACAGCTTGCGGTACCGGAACCTCTTCAGCGGCTAGAGTTTTTTCCACTGAAAATTCCGCTTTCACAATTTCCGTTGCCTCCTGCAGGGTTTTCATTTTTAAATATACGTTGCGGGGTTTACTCATAAATTTGGACCTCAGCTAAAATTAGGATTTTCGGTAAACGAACCGGGCTAATTGGACCAGGCTTCTTCCAAGACCAGGCTTTGAGGGAGTAGCACCGGTTGGCACCGCGAATGAGCCACTAAGTACATAGTATTAGGTTTCAGGGGTCAGCCCAGCCGCTGGTCGCAAGCGTCCAGTTTGATCGAATAAGAAACTACATTTTTGTAATAAACCAAGTAGTTTCACACGAGCACCGCCTCCGGCTAAAGGGCAGCCGGTCTGATCGGAAAAGAAACTTTGACCCTGTGCATCGTAGGGTCGGCCACCGTGCCGACCTGAAATGGCGGGCACGGTGGCCCGCCCTACGATCCGAAACATTTGAAGTTTCATAGGAGGTTTCGGATGTCATGGAAGTTGAGCTGCTGAACCCTGAAACCTGAGCACTGACACCTGCACTTTCTCACATCGGAATTACCGCCACTTCGGCTCCTTGATCCAGTCCTTCCGTATTCATACCAATTTCGATTAAACCGTCTGCTTTTACCATGGTATTGATTAAGCCGGATTTGCCTAAAATGGGCTCGGCCCAAATTCCGCCCGCTTTTTGAACCAGGCGGACCCGAACATAATCCACCCGGCCCTGGGCCGATGCCAGATTTCGGCTCAGACGTGCCGTGAGGTGTGAGTTTTTACCGGCGCCATCGCCTAATCCGGTGATCTGTTCAATAAATGGTTTGACTATGCGGGAAAATACCACCATGGCCGACACCACGTGACCGGGCAATCCCCAGAAAGCCTTATTTTGAACCCGGGCCAAAATTGTGGGTTTTCCAGGACTGATGGAAATCCCGTGAAAAAGAATTTCAGCGTCCGGCATGGCCGAGATGACATCAATGCTAAAATCCCGGGCGCCCACCGAACTGCCCCCGGAGACCAGAATCATATCGCATTCGGTCAGGGCCTGAGTGCATTTTGCCAGGAGGGCTTTATAATCATCGTGCACAATTCCGTAGACAAGCGCCGTGGCGCCCATTTGCTGAACCAAACCCAAGAGGGTATACGTATTGATATCGCGGATCTGGCCCGGCCCCGGTGTTTGCTTGACGGGTACAATTTCATCGCCGGTTGAGATGATGCCGATGATTGGTTTTTTAAAGACCGTTACCGTCTGACTGCCCAAAGCTGCCAGCATACCGGCTTCCTGGGGCCTGATCCGGCTTCCGCCGGTCAGGGCAATTTCACCCCGCTTAATATCTTCGCCGACCGCGATCATATTTTGGCCGGGTGCGACACTGCGGTACACTTCAATGGTGGTGTCATCGATAGCCTCGGTATGTTCCACCATAACCACGCTGTCAGCACCTGTCGGCAACATACCGCCGGTTGAAATGCGCACGGCCTCACCCGGACCCACCGTAATATCCGAAGATTCGCCCATCGCAACCGTGCCCTTTAGGTTAAGGTAGGCGGGATTGCCCTCACTGGCACCAAACGTGGATGATCCCTTGACCGCAAACCCATCCATTATCGAGCGGGCAAAATCCGGCAAATCGATATCCGACCGGATGTCCGTGGCCAGTACTCGACCCACCGATTCGCTCAGTGCGATATCCTCGGTCCGCACGGGCTCAAAATGGTCTCTGTATTCAAGCGCCTGATCAATTGTTTTAACTTTAAAAAACTCTTTCATCATATTATCCAACGCAACCGCTGCAAGGTTATATATTCGTTCAATATGAGCCAGCACTTTGATATTGTCAAGCGTTGAAGCTACTGGATGCTGGATATGGATACAACGGCATTGGGCGCACGGCTCACGATAGAAGGCATAAGGTTGAAGGTCTAAGGTGTATGGCAAAACATGCCGGGCTAAGGTTGGTTCTGTTCGCTATGCGCTTGGCCCTCTGCGCTATGCCTAATCAATCCGATATCCGCAATCGAATCATTTTTTCGCCCACCTTCGTACCTTCTGATCTTCTCACCTTCCTTCTTCCCCCTTCCGCATCTTTAGCCGCGGCATAGTCCCGTCCTATCGGACGACGACGGGTCCGACTTCCAAATTCACATATCTGTCTTGCAATAATTATAAATAATAGTATAATCTACCCATTATATGATTAGACGGATGATTAAATTGTGCTCCCGCTTAGGTGCTAAGCACATCTCCCAACAAAAAAAGGTATCTATATCCATGCCAGAAGAACCTCAATCGTCGCCGGAAGAACCCCAATCGTCGCCGGAAGAATCTCAATCGTTGCCGGAAGAATCTCAATCGTCGTCGCAGCCGCCACGGGCGCCCAAGCCTGAATTTTTGACCGAAACAAGATTTGATGAATTTAATTTACCTGCCGAAGTGCTGGCCGGATTAAAAGACGCCGGCTTCGTGCACTGCACCCCGATCCAGGCGCAAACCCTGCCGGTTTCACTAACCGGTCGCGACGTTGCCGGACAGGCCCAGACCGGCACCGGCAAAACAGCTGCTTTTCTGGTCACCCTTCTGAATGCACTTTTGTCGGAACCTGCAAAAAGCGACGGTCTGCCCCTGGCACTCATTGTTGCACCCACCCGGGAGTTGTCCCAACAAATTTATGAAGAAGCCAAAGTTCTGTGTCGCCACACCCGACTAACCCTGGTTCAGGTGGTGGGCGGCGTCGATTATGTCAAACAGGCTGACATTCTTCGCGGGGGCGTTGATATTGTCATTGGTACGCCGGGCCGCATTATCGATTATTATAAACAAAAAATTTTCAAAACCGAGAGCATCAAAGTCCTGGTTATCGATGAAGCTGATCGTCTGCTGGATCTGGGCTTCGCCCAAGATATGCGCTATATTTTGCGCAAGCTTCCGCCCTATGACAAGCGACAGTCCATGCTGTTTTCGGCCACCCTCTCCTATCGGGTCATGGAACTGACTTACGAGTACATGAATCTGCCCGAGTTTATTTCCGTCACCCCGCAAAGCGTGACTGTGGAAGGTATCGAGCAGTCGTTGTTTCATGTGGGCATTGACAAAAAGATTCCCCTTCTTTTGGGCCTTTTAAAGCGGGAAGAATGGAACCGGATGCTCATCTTTGTCAATACCAAATCCGGGGTTGACTATGTGACCTATAAATTGAAGGGTAACGGCTGGCCGGCTGAAGGGATTACGGGGGATCTGCCTCAGCGCAAGCGGTTTCGGCTGATGTCGCAATATAAGAAAGGTGAACTAAAAATCCTGGTCGCAACTGATGTGGCTTCAAGGGGGATCCATGTCGAGGACATCAGCCATGTCATCAACTACGATCTGCCGCAGGATTCTGAAAACTATGTCCATCGTATTGGGCGAACTGCGCGGGCTGGAAAAACCGGTAAGGCGATTTCCCTGGCCTGCGAGAAATACGTCTTTCATCTCGAACCGCTGGAAAAGATGCTGGACTACAAAATTCCGGTGGTATGGCCTGAGGAAGACTGGTATCTTGAAGATCGATCCAAGCCGTTTCCGATTAAAAGAAAGACCCGGCTGAAAAGTTCCACCCAACGGCGTAACCGCAGTGCCGAAAACAAAGACCGGGTTCAGCGCAAACCCCAGACAAAGAGAAAGCCATCGTCTTTTCCAGGTGCATTTTTTGGATTCGGACCGCAGCCCGTAGAAACCGAACCGGAGACCCCGGAAACCAAGCCGGAGACCCAGGAAACCAAGCCAAAGACCCAAGAAACTAAAACGGATTCCGCCGAACCGAAACCGAAGTCTGCCGAAAAGAGAAGAAGAGGACCACGCAGGAGGAAACGTCCCGCCGCCAAGTCCCCGGCCCCGGAAGCCGCCCCCTCCAAATCCAGCGACGTCGAAACCCCCGCATTGAACCCGGCGCTGATTCGATTGCGCATTTCGCAATGTCAGGGCCGCGCGCCTAGCGACCAGAACCTGCCTGAGCCCGGCGTATCCGGTAACGTGCGCCGTGCGCCCAAGACCGTTATGATCGAACATCCAGCAGCCAATATCCAGCCACAAACAGTTTCCTCTTGATTAAGTTAAATTTATTACTTAAATTACCAGGCATGGGACATGTCTTTGATTTCAATGAAGCCATTGCTTACAAACAATGGCTCAATAAGCCGCATACCCAAAAAGCTTTTGAGATGGAAGCCGGATTGATGCGGAATTTGCTGCAGCCGATGCGTGGTGAAACCATCCTGGATATTGGTTGCGGCGTCGGGGCATGCCTGAAAGCATTTCTTGATATGGGACTGCAGGTTACCGGCCTGGATCCGTCCACCTACATGCTGGATGTTGCACTGGAAAAAATCGGCGATCGCGCGGATTTATACCGCGGTTACGCTGAAGATCTGCCCTTTGACGACAATTCGTTTAGCTACGCCAGTCTTTTTACCACTCTGGAATTCGTCGATGACCCGCTAAAATCGCTCGAGGAAGCCTTTCGGGTAGCCAAAGATCGTGTCTTTATCGGATTCTTGAATCGTTATGCCATTAAAGGGATTCAGCGGCGGGTCAAAGGTATTTTTACACCGACCATTTTTAATCATGCCCGGTTTTTCAGTGTCTGGGAGTTAAAGCAAATTATTCGCGAACTCCTCGGCAACACGCCCGTCTCGTGGCGCACAGTCTGCCAGCTGCCGACGAGTTCAGGTAAGTTTGTCAACAGTCTGGAACAATCCAGCATTATCCAGCGTTGTCCCTTCGGAGCATTTGCCGGGATTGTGGTAACCCTGGTGCCCCGGTTTAGAACCAAACCGCTGACCATGCGCTATCAGGCTAAAAACCCCGGCGGTGCCGCGACAGGGTAAGAAAAAATTGAATAATGAAAATTGAAGATTGAATATTTGTGGATGGCGCTTCGCTCAATCCATTTAAAATAGAAAGAATTCCTTGATTATTCATTTATTCTTTAAATTCGACTTTCGGTTCTTCATCTACTCATTCTAATTGGAGTAAAGCCACCATGGAAGCCTATCTTTATCAAGCCCTTGAAAACAACAAGGTGCGATGCAACCTTTGCAGTCATCGCTGCGTGATCAAAGACGGTGGCCGCGGAATTTGCAGTGTGCGGGAAAATACGGGCGGTAGCCTGCAAACCTTGGTTTACGGCAAACTGATTGCCCGGCACATTGACCCCATCGAAAAAAAACCCCTGTTTCATTTTCTACCCGGTAGCCTTTCTTACTCCATTGCGACGGTCGGCTGCAATTTTCGCTGTCAATTTTGCCAGAACGCCGATATTGCCCAGATGCCCGCCGATCACAGCGGAAGGATTATGGGCGATGACTGCAGTCCTTCAAGCGCTGTGGCGGCAGCCGCACGTGGCGGCTGCCAAAGCATCAGCTACACCTATACCGAGCCGACCGTGTTTTTTGAATTTGCTTACGAAACCGCCAAGCTGGCTGCGGACAAAGGCCTTCGAAACGTATTTGTCACCAACGGCTATATGACGGCCGAAGCGCTGGAGATGATTCATCCTTATCTGGACGCCGCCAATGTTGATTTGAAGGCCTTTAGCGATAAGTATTACAAAGAGCTTTGCGGGGCCAGGCTCAAACATGTTCAGGCAACCTTAAAATTGATGAAATCGCTGGGTATTTTTGTGGAGGTGACCACCCTGATCGTTCCGGGGTTAAATGACGATCCAGCCGAACTTAAAGATCTGGTTGAATTTATTGCGCAGGATCTGGGGGTGGCTACCCCCTGGCACATCAGCCGCTTCCACCCCACCTACAAATTGACCGGCAGCCCTCCCACCCCGGTTAAAACCCTCCTAATGGCCCGCGAAATCGGCTTAAAAGCCGGCTTAAGATATGTTTACACCGGCAATGTTCCCGGCAATGCCGCCGAGAATACGCTTTGCTACCGTTGCGGCGCAACGGTGATCGAACGTTGGGGATTTCAGGTCGGTAAGCTGCGGGTTAAAGACGGTCAATGCATAAAATGCAGCGCCAAAATTGATGGGGTTTGGGGGTAGCCGCCTTCGGCGGCGGGTTCAGAGGTTAAGAGTTTCAGGTTTCTTAGGCGCAGAGTTCAAAGGTTCTGTGGTTCTACGTTCAGGCGGCTTTCTTTCAGCGATCTCCAAATATTAAGCAATTTCCCGGTTGAACCGAGGCCCGATTTCTCTCCTTGTTGACGAATAGACTGCTTAAAGTCTGGGTTTTGTATCAAATAACCTTGAAACCAGAACCTTTGAACCCAGAACCTATTGGCCGTGAACCTTGACGACAGGTATCCGGATCATCTGCACAGCGGTCAATGAAATCAGGCATAGCACAGCACCGCCGACAAATGGGATGCGATAATCAACCATCCACAGATATCCGCCGATAGCCGGCAAAAACACGGCGGCAATGTGGTTGATGGTGAACCCGACGGCCATGCTTGGCGCAATGTCTCTGGGGTCTCCTATCTTTTGAAAAAAAGTGCGGATGGCGATGGCGAAATTAAAAAATATGTGATCCAGAATGAAAAGCCCGGCAACCAGCAACCTGGATGTGGCGGTGGCATAGGCTATAAATATAAAAATCAGGCTAAAATATTCCAGTGATAATACCTTCCTCTCCCCATAGCGGATGATGCTTTTGCCGATCAACGGGCTCAGATAATAATTGATGGTGTTGTTGACCACGTAGAGAATGGTGACTTCCTGAAGGGAATATTCAAATTTTTGCACCATCAACAAAACGGCAAAGGCCATAAAAATCTGTCGTCTCGCACCGGCCATAAGCGTTAGAAAGTAAAATAGCCAGTATTTTTTACGCACGATCATATTTTTTCGCTGGATGACAATTTCTTTGCCGGTGGGATCCTGCGCCAGTCCCCAGACCGCCGCGGCGACAATCAAGCCTCCGATGAGCAGGTAAATATTGGAAAAATCCAGCAAAAATGCCAACGCATAAATGAAAATGCCAACGCCGATGTTGGATGCCGCCGCGAAACTGCGCTGCTTACCGAATACCCAGGGCGATGTCCCTTTATCAAAGTATTGAAGGGTCAGGGACATGTTGGTGGTTTCAAAATAATGGAAACCAAAACTCATCACCAGGGTCGTTGTCAGCAGTCCGGCATAGGAAGGCAATAGTCCGGTCAGCGCCACTCCCGCTCCCAGAATTAAAATCGACAGGGCCGACAGACGATATTCTTTGATAAACATGATTACAAAAACGGCCAACAGGGCCAGAAATCCCGGAATTTCTCTAACCGATTGGATGACCCCGATTTGCTGCCCGTCTAAGCCGGCGATGTCGACGGCAAAATTGTTAAACAAGGTAAGCCAGGTCTGTATTCCCATGCTCGAGCAAATCGTAAACACGATCAGGTAGCGGTACATGGGGTCGCTTTTGGCCGTTTGCATGTAATCCATTCTATAACCTTTTTTGCCTTATAATTTCGTCGTATATTCTGTCAGTTCAAAATTTTGAACCCAAATAAGTCTTTAATTGTCAGATAGTTACGAATTTTTCCGTTTGAGGTAAGGCCAGGGTTCAAAATTTTGAACTTCATGCCATATGCGAAAATTACTTTAAAAACAAGAGGTTTATTGAAAATTGTCCCCCAAGGTTAATAATAATGAACCCAATTACCCAATAAAGAGCCTTGAACCTAAATCTGTGACGGAAGCACTAAGTGGCTCGGATAATTTTATCTTACTGATATTAAAAGAAATATTATTTTTTTAATATTTTTTGGGTTTAATTTTAAAAATGGCAAGGGTATTGCATTAACCAAACAATACAAAGCCTAATAATTTCTTCATCTGTTCTCCTCCTTAACGACTGATTGACTAGCCTCCAATCAGTCGTTTTTTTTTGTTTGAATTTCGCCCGACTTGTACTAAAGGACTTAAGATGGTCATTGATTTTCATACTCATATATTTCCGAGAGATATTCGACAACACCGGGAAAAGTTCTTTCCTGCCGAACCCGCTTTCAAACTATTATATCAATCCGCTAAATCCCGTCTGATCGGTGCTGCGGATCTAATCGACGCCATGGACAAAAACCGGGTGGACAAAGCGGTTGTCTTTGGATTTCCCTGGAAAAAATCCGCCGTATTTAAGCCGCACAACGATTATATCTTGAAAATGGTACAAAAATACCCCGATCGTTTATTCGGTTTCGGTTGTTTTGAGCCGGCGGGCGAAAACGTCGTCGCGGAAGCCGAGCGCTGTATTGCGGCAGGAGCCTGCGGAATCGGTGAACTGGCATTTTACCAGACCGGCATTGACGAATCTGCCCTGGATCGACTGGCTCCGATCATGGCACTGTGCGCCGGGCGGAATCTGCCGGTCTTAATCCACACCAATGAACCCGTCGGCCATGATTATCATGGGAAGACACCGCTTACCATGGTTCAAATCTACCGCCTGATCAGACGCTTTCCGGGCAACAAAATCGTGTTGGCCCACTGGGGCGGCGGAATGTTTTTTTTCGGGCTTTTGAAAAAGGAAGTTAAAGAAAGCCTTAAAAACGTTTATTTTGACACGGCCGCCTCCCCCTATCTTTACGATTCGAAAATTTATCAAATCGCAGATAAAATAATTGGGGTTGACAAAATCCTGTTCGGCAGTGATTATCCGTTGTTGCCGCCGACAAGGTATTTTAGCGAAATGGCGGATGCCGGTTTGACCACAATCCAGTTGAATAAAATAAGCGGAGAGAATGCCCGACGACTTCTGACATAATTTCTGAAAGAGGTATCCATGAAAAAACACCTGGTTTCAATCGTGCCCTACGAAAACCCCCTGGAATCTGTCCGAAAGGCCGTTGAATTATCACAGGGACTGCAGCAACTGCCGTCAAATGCCAAAGTTTTTATCAAGCCCAATATTGTCTTTTGGACCAAAGCGGTTCCTTTTCCCAAGTGGGGCGTCATCACCACGTCGCGGGTGGTGGAGGATATGATTATTCTGTTAAAGGAGCACGGCATCGATGACATTACCATCGCTGAAGGGACCGTCACCATGAATCCCAAAGATTATGAAACGCCGGCCCATGCGTTTGAGATGCTGGGTTATGGAACTTTGAAGAAAAAATACGGGGTGAATTATATCAATGTTTTCGAGCACAAGTTTAAAAAAGTAGATCTGGGCGACGGGGTTGAGATCGGATTTAATCGCGACATTCTGGAAAGCGATTTTGTGGTGGATTTGCCGGTATTGAAGGCTCACAACCAAACCGTGGTCAGTCTGGGGATTAAAAATTTAAAGGGGTTGATTGATATTCCCTCGCGCAAAAAGTGCCACAATATGACGCCCGGTAAGGATTTGCATTTTTGGGTGTCCAAACTGGCAGACAAATTGCCCCCGATATTTACACTGATCGATGGTATTTATACCAACGAGCGAGGTCCCGGACCGGACGGCAAATTGCGCCGGACCAATCTGCTGGTGGCATCGGCCGATATCCTGTCAGCCGATCTGGTCGGTGCCGCAATTTTAGGATATCAACCGGAACAGGTGCCGCATCTGATACATGCGGCCGACCACCGCGGCCGTGCCTGGGATTTTTCAGATATCGAAGTGGTCGGCGAGCGCATCGAGGATGTGAAGCAGCCCCACGAATATGATTTTGCCTATAGTGAAACAGATGAAGTCATTCTTCCGACGCCCCTGGCCAAACAGGGTATTAAAGGCGTATTTTACCACAAGTACGATCTGTCCATGTGCACCTATTGTTCCGGTGTCAACGGGCTGATGATTTCTGCTATCCGGTTTGCCTGGAAAGGGGAGCCTTTTGATGATGTGGAAATATTGACCGGCAAATCCATGCAGCCAACCCCCGGCAAGAAAAAAACGATATTAATGGGCAAATGCATTTACCAGGCCCATAAAAATAATCCAGCCATCAAAGAGGCCATTCCCATCAAAGGCTGTCCGCCGAAGCCTGAAGATATGCTCCAGGCCCTGCACAAAGCCGGCATCGATGCCGACCCCGGATTGTTTGAAAATATCGACCGGATGCCCGGCTTTTTTATGGGGCGCTACCAGGACAGGCCTGAATTTGACGAAGGGTTTTTTCGGGTGGAGTAGGTGACTGTTGACTGGGTTGATTAGGTAAATTATAGTCATAATTTCATAATGTTACGATTGTTGAAACATGAAGGTTTCCAATTATTTTGCAAATATGGGATAAATCCATATTTATAACCACTTAACCAATCAACTAATCATCCAATCAACTATATCTTTATTTGTCTAAGCTCCTCCAGAATCGGCTCCATTTTGCTGCGGTGCTCGGGTGGGATCATCAACACCTCCAGCGGTTGATTGGGAATCAATTTGTTGGCACTGCAATGCAGGGCGCCGCTGCAATAAGCCTTCCGGTTATTTTCATTCGACAATGCCTGCAGAACATCCACCAGATTGCCGCTGCATCCGCCGGCATCCACGTGCTCGATCGTTTGCAAAAATACGGTGTTCACCGATAAAACAAAATCATCAATTTCAGCATAGCCCGTTTCTGCGCAGTTGTGACGGGATACCAGGCACCGGCATCCGTACGGCCGCAACTCATAAATCGGGCATTGATGATCCAGCAACAGCGGGCAGGTCTGCAGATCCATGTTGTCTGCTTCTTGCGGGGGATCGACACCGTTGGCGCAAAGCTGAGCCAGTCGGTTGGTTGTTAATTGGGGCCGCAGGCGCTTTATTTCCGAAGCCCAACGGATACGTTGGATGACGTCGGTGTTGGTGTCCGAGGACAAGCGGTCAATAATATTGTATCCTTCAAGGGTGGTCAATATTGCCCCTGAGGTACAACAATGATCACAGTATTTTTTGCAGGCCAGATCCAGCGATGCGCTGAATTTGTCATAAATAGCGTAAATCTGATCCAGTATTTTTAATTTCGAAGTTATATCCATTATTATCTCCTACCTAAATTTTGCATGACAACATAAGTCATATAAGTCGTATAAGTCATATCGGTCACTTTAGTTGTTCCGGCTTGACCGCTTTAGTATATATACTATAGAACATTTCGAGTACCTGCTGCACACTGGTACCCGCCAGGCACTGCGGATCATCGCAGTTGGCCGGTTCGGTTTCAAAACATGGGCGGCATTGCAGACTCGGCCGCACGATTTTTACCGCCCGACCAAGCGGCGCCCACCGTTTGGGATCAGCCGGGCCGAATATGACGATTGCCGGCAGCCCTAAATACGCCGCCAGGTGGCTGGCACCGGAGTCGTTGCCGATATAGCCGCCGGCAGATTTGAGCAACGCCGCCAGTTGCGGCAAATCGTTCAGTACGTGTACCGGTCGTTGGGAGCGTTGCAGTTCATGCGCCAGGTTTTCTTCAGCCGGACCCAGGACAAATTCCGGTTTTAATCCATCAGCTTTCAGCCTTGCTTCGACTTGAATGAAACTTGAAACCGGCCAGCGTTTGCGGATGCTGCCGGCTCCGGGGTGCAGCAAGACCTTATCCGGGTTTCGCTGATGGTCCGCGCTAACCGGAAACGGAATATCATCGAGCGTTACATCTGCTTTCGCTATCAGGCCGCACTTGAAAACCTTTTCCAGTACGAACTCAGCTACATGGATGCGCCGGCGGGCCGAGGGTTTGGGGGCAAGCCGGCAGCTTAAATTCGCAGTGACACGGTTTATGGACTGCTCCAGGTCGGCGGATCGGGTAAATAAAATGATATTCTCATATTGTGCTAAAATAGCTTTTATTTTTGGATCGATCCGATCGCTGAACAGCGATGCAAAATAGGCAGCCTCCGACGGATAACAATTTTGCGCCAGCCCCAGCGATTTGGCCAGCTGTCCCTGCTGATTCTGACAGAGCACATCAATCGGTTGATAGTACTGTTGCAGCCGGCTGATGGCCGGAAAGGTCAGAATGAAATCCCCCAGGGCGCCCTGATGGATGATGAGAAGGCTTTCGTTCGGCATTGGGAGTTCTCAAAAAACTTACAGCTTCGGCCACTCATCGTTCCAGGGGCGCATTTGCTCATAAGCATAGGCCGCCTGCAGCACAAGATCATCGCGGTATCGCGGTCCGATAATTTGCAGGCCGGCCGGCAACCCATTGGCGGACATCCCCGCTCGAACGGTGGCCGCCGGATGGCCTGAAAGATTGAAGGGATAGGTAAAGGCCACGGCATCCAGCAGGCTGACCGGAAAACCGTCGATTTCAGCCGGCGGCGGCCCCTTGGCGTCAAAGGCTTCAGTCGGCATGGTCGGTGTTATCAAAAGGTCGAACTCGGTGAAAATACCCGCCAGGGTGTCGTTCAGTTGCGCGCGCGCTTGCTGGATGGAGATAAAGTCCCGCATCCCGAGCTTTTTGGCCTGATCCAGTGAACCGACCAGCGTTCTTGACATTTCTTCCCGGATATCATCCAATTGGTCGTGAACGATGGCATACAACTCGTAGGCCATCAGCTTGGACCAGGCATCATCCACTCGGGGGATTTTTCCCTGCCAGATATCCACGGTATGTCCCAGGTCTTCGAAGACCTTCAGGGCCTGTTCCACAATGGCGGCGACATCTTTTTGCACCCGGGCATAACCCAGGTCGGGGCTGAAGCCGATTTTCAGACCGCCGGGCAGCTTTGCCAGGCAATCCACATAGGACCGGTTCGGATTGCGGCAATGAATCCGGGTCCGCCGGGTGATAGCCTGCCACGCAATCCAGATAGAGTGCGGCATCGGTAACCGTGCGGCTTAATGGACCCAAATGCCAGGTGCGTGACATGTGCAGCGCCGGCAACGGCCCCAAAGGAATTCGTCCGTAGGTGGGCTTCAAACCGAAACACCCGCAATAGCTGGCCGGAATTCGGACGGAGCCGCCGGCATCCGATCCGGTGGCCAACGGAACCATGCAGCCGGCGACTGCGGCCGCAGACCCGCCGCTGGAGCCGCCCGGGGTGCGCTCGGGATTCCAGGGGTTCCCGGTCACGCCGAAAAGCCGGTTTTTGGTAAAGCCCGTAAAGCCAAACTCCGGTGTGTTGGTTTTACCGACGACGATGGCGCCGGCCGCCTTGAGCCGCGCCACCTGAATCGAATCACGTTCAACTAAATTGTTCTTAAATGGTATCGATCCAAAACTGGTGACCATCCCGCAGGTGTCTTCCATGTCTTTAACGCCAATGGGAACACCGGCCAGCGGACCGGGATATTTTCCGGCGGCGATATTTTCAGCCAAAGCCCCGGCTTCCGCGAGGGCCTCATCCGCCCGCAAAGCGACAAACGCATTGATGGATGGATTCACGGCTTCGATTCTGCGCAGGGTTGCGTCCATCAGGTCCACAGGGGAAAGGTCCTTGCTACGAATCAAGTTTGCAAGTTCTGTCGCCGGTTTCTTAAATAGGGATTCCATTTAATATTTTCCTTTTATCCTAACCTCTTATTATAATCTACTGCTATTAAGTCATAGACGAATGCCTAAAGGGATCTAAATTGCCTAAAATGACTAAAATTATGGAATCGCTACGCTCTATCTCTTTTTTATAAAATTGATAGAATACCTCAATTTTAGATCATTTTAGCTCATTTCAAATTTTAGATCATTGTTTCATTGTGCGTTACAATCTCATGAAATTTAGTGAAAATGTATTGCTCGGATAATGTGAAGAGGTAGAATTAGTCACTGCCGTCTTTCCATAAAGCCATGAAACTGTTGACCGGGGCCTGAATATAGTTTTGAATGGGCTCGCACTTTACCTTGAATAGATAAAAAGACGCCGCCGGGATGCTTTTGGGATAAAGGGTCTCAAAATTTGCCATGCCCTTTGAGATAATCAGATCGGCCGAGGCGAAAAGGTCCAAAAATTCCGTGGAAACATGGTCCCAATCGATCCCGGCGCCATCCGTTCCCGTATCGGCCACAGCATCGAAACGGTCCTGCAACTTGGCTGACTGCAATTCGGCCCGGGTCAGATCGTTGAGAGCCGGACCGCCTTTGACCACCAGATATAATTGCCGGCAATATTGCTTCAGGTAATCATACAAGGGGATATCGAAATATATTTCACCGGCATTGTCGGTCAGATATAAAATCCGCGCCGGCTTCTTGGCCAGGAAAGTCTCGAGCTGATCCAGATTATCGCGATAAAACGCGAAGCCGTTGTTAAATTGATGCGGAATATCGGCTAAGGCCTGTGCGGGATTATGAAAAAAATCCAGGCTGTTTCCAAGCGCCGCCAGGCTGGCGTGTGATCGCAGATTATCAGCTAATTTATTTTTCAGTTGGGAAAATATTTTGCGGGCCTGGGCCATTTCACGGGATTTAAACTCCGCATAGGGATCCGCCATGCCTGTCAGCTGCCGCATTTCCCTGAGAATTCGATTGGCTAACTGGGGCGAATTCGCTTCTTTATCCTGGGCATCGGCGAGGATATCCCGGCTGATACGCTCCGCTTTTTCGATCAGAGGAGCACTATCAGCATTTGCATATGCGATCACATCTTTGGCCATTGACATCAGGCAGTCGACGCATTGGCGTGTCGGTTGAAGTTGCTTCATGGAAAATTTCCTTTTCAGGCGGACTCGCAAAAATGTTAAGTTTAGTTGTTTTTAATGGTTTGTCAATTAAAAAGGAGCTAACCATGGCTTTATCCAAAATTTATGAAGCGGACTGCAATACTGGTTGGGTCCCTGGCGATCCTGATTGTGGTGGCTTTGAGCATTGTTTTGACTGTCGTGATTTCAGCTAACCTGGGCGAATGGCAAGACAGCCTGCTCGATAGCCATGCACCGTTGGCATGAATAATACAAATGGCGTGTTTTAGCATGCGGAAGTTGGATTTATCGAGCAAAGAGCAAAAGGGCGGAGGGCAAAGAGCAGAGGGCATAGCGTGAGCAAGTCAGCGGCTGCTTGACATATTGCAGAGAGCGAATAGCGGTAGTTGCCGGAGATTAATCTAACAACTCTTCAGACAGGCCAGCTGTCCGAGCAGATCATGGTCATTCCATTTAATCGGAAAAATTTTTTAGAATTTATTATCTAAAAAAGACACCGACTAAATTTTAAATCTATTTTCAGCATGCTGAAAACCTTACCATTACTGTGATAGCATCTATATCTGTAGTTTTGCAATTTCGCAGATACGTCAGACTTATCACAGGTTTTTAAAGTCGGATGATACTTTCACCTTTTGGTTGGCTATCTCAGAAATCTATCAGGGTGAAAGCGCCAACTGTTTCACCCTGAATATTTTTATTTAGGCATATAAGGTATCAATCCACTTCATGGCCTCTACATCACTGATTTTACCCAAATATCTTTCTGTGGTCGAAAGGTTTGAATGACGCAAAATGACTTTTGAAACGATCTCAATGGGTACACCGGAACGGGATGCATATGTGGCAGAATGGCGTCTCAAATCATGAGGTCTGAGGTGAATGCCGACAATAGCTCCTGAATTGGCTACCATTTCTCTGGCCGTCTCATAACAAATCGAAAAAATGCGCTCATGTGGTTGAATGTCCTTCTCCCAGATGTAGCTTTTTAGTCTGTCCGCGATGCGCTGAGGGATGAAAATAAATTCCTGCTCTCTGCCGCTTTTCGGTTCTTTGAGCGTTAGTCTCCGTTCCTGGAAATCTGAGGGTGTCAGTTTCAGAACTTCACTGATCCTCATTCCGCCCCTTGCCATTAGCTCAAGCATCAGCCGGTTTCTTGGCTTGGATGTTCGAAAAATAATTTCATCAACTGTTTCTTTCTCAATGATATTCCAATTATAGGACGGTTTTGCCCGGAAAAGTTTCTTCAACATAGGAGTGTCACAGGGGTTGCGTAAATCCTGGTCTATGTGATTTTTGATGAAGTTGAAAAAAGCCAAGAGATGAGAGTAACGCGTCTTTTTGGTCTGTGGTTTTTTTCCTTCGGTAACTCGATTCAAGAAGGAGAGGACTTTTTCGGTTGTGATCTCCTCCATGTTTTCATTACCGAATTCATTTTTGAATTTGGTTAGGACAAGTTTGTAGGCCCTAATTGAATTTTCCTTTGAATGACACTTGTGATACTCCAGCCAAAGTCTTGCCGCTTCAGAAATTTTCATTGTGTCCCTCCTTTTGATTGTGGGTTTGTGGAAGTTTCTGCAATCAATCAAAGTTACAAATTTGGGCTATCTGTGTCCAATGAAATCACGAAATTGTATTAATTTGATTGTGATAAAACCATGCATTCAAAAACATATTAATGCGGCCAAAAATCGTTTACAATCGGTAAAAGAAGGGATATTATAACTTCTTTATTAAGTTGGCATACCTGTATGTCTTCATTTTCCATTCAAGAGAGTTTTCATTCAACAATAGTGTAGGAGCCTAATCGATGGTCGAATTAGAAGACCGGTGGTTGTCAGTGGAAGAGATAGCCAAATACCTTGGCATAAGTAACGACACAATTTACAGATGGATAAATAGGCATCGTATGCCAGCCCACAGGATGGGCCGGCTTTGGAAATTTAAAAAGGACGAGGTTGATGAATGGGTGAAATCGGGTGGAGCAAATCAAAATAAAAATAAGGGAGAAGAGTGATGGCGGAACCACTTGCAGACCAAATCATACGGAAGGTCAAGCAAGCCGCTGAACTCTATCACCGGCTGCTGTTGGTCGTCGCACCGGCGGGCGCAGGCAAGACCACTGCGCTTCACGATGTGGCGGGATCGCACCGGTGCGCTCCTGGTCAACGTCAACCTTGAGCTTTCCCGCCAGATGCTGGAATTGACGGAGCGTCAACGGGCCCTGCAATTGCCTTGTCTACTCCGGGAAAGAGCCAGGCAAAGTGCGGATTGTATTGGAATAGGTACCGCGAATGGACGCTAATGAACGCCAATTGATAGAAATGATTCGCAAGGGTGAAGGCATCGATCTTGAATTCAAAGCCTGCCGCAATCAGCTCAATCGGGATGTTTATGAGACGGTTTGCGCCTTTTTGAATCGGCATGGCGGTACGATTTTGTTGGGCGTTACGGATTCCGGGGATATTCAAGGAATTGAACAGGATGCCCTGTCACAAATAAAAAAGGACTTTGTTACCACCATCAACAACCCTCAAAAAATCT
Organism: uncultured delta proteobacterium; assembly: GCA_963710795.1. Lineage (GTDB taxonomy): Bacteria > Desulfobacterota > Desulfobacteria > Desulfobacterales > JAFDCJ01 > JAFDCJ01. The sequence goes on along the minus strand of CAVQBT010000018.1, from coordinate 274,916 downwards.
CATCCTCCTGCATATATGTCAATTGATGAAGTGCGGTGGAAGGAAAATCGGTTCTTCGCATCTATGTTCCTGAGAGTTCACAAGTCCACAGGTGCAACGGACGAATATATGACCGCAATGAAGACGGCGACTTTGACATTACCGATCATACCCGGCAGGTTGCTGATCTTTATCAGAGAAAACAGGCGACCTATTCAGAGAACAAAATCTATCCTTTTGCCAAGCTGGACGATTTGCGGTCTGATCTAATAGACAAATGCCGCAGACTGGCCGGAGTCTGGCGGGATGATCACCCCTGGCTAGGCATGGATGATCTGGAGCTGTTGAAGAGCGCCCAACTCCACCAGACCGATCCGGAAACCGGCAAAAGCGGAATTACCCTGGCGGGCATACTGTTGCTTGGAAATGACCAGCTTATTCTGTCAGCCGTCCCGCATCATCGGACGGACCTGATTTTACGCAAGGTCAACCTGGACCGGTATGATGACCGGGATCTGGTCAGAACCAATCTGATTGAAAGCTACGAACGTATCATCGCCTTTGTGCAGAAGCATCTTCCCGACCCCTTTTTTCTCGAAGGGATGGAGAGGATGAGTCTTCGCGATGCCATTTTCCGTGAAGTTGCCTCCAATATCCTGATCCACCGGGAATACACCAACGCGTTTCCCGCCAAACTGATCATCGAGCGGGGCCAGGTGCGTACCGAAAACAGCAACAAACCGCACGGATTCGGCGCCCTCGACCCGGCAAATTTCACGCCGTTTCCCAAGAATCCCGTGATCGGTGCGTTTTTCCGTGAAATCCACCGTGCTGATGAACTCGGCTCAGGCATGCGCAAGATGATGCGGTATGGAAAGGCGTATGGCGGTGCCGACCCACAACTGATTGAAGGTGATATCTTTCGAATCGTGGTGAAGGTTCCCGAATTTGGCGCTACCGATAAACCACAGGGTGGGCCCAAGTCGGGCCCAAGTCGGGCCCAAGAGGCCCATGACGGGGCCCATGATAAGGCCCATGAACCGATAAGCGATATTGAACGCAGAATCCTCGAGATTTGCTCGGAGAGTCCGAAAAGCACCGCCTGAATTGCTCAATTCATTGGGCTATAAAAGCCGCACAGGCAATTTCAAGAGAGCTATCAGGCCACTTATTGGAGATCGGCCGTTTAGAAATGACCATTCCTACCAAACCGAGGAGCAAAAAACAGAAATATCGGATTGACAGAAAACGGCCAGGAAATGCTGGATAGGACAAAAGGAAATACCGAGTGACCAAGTTACTGCACAAGTCAGACATGCCCAAGGGCGAACTTGGTCAGTGGACAAGTGACCAAGTAAAAGAACCATGAATGAACACGAATAGATACGAATTTTTATCGGCATCTTATATTGGCGTTCATTCGCGGCTTCAGGGATTCTTGATAATGAGGAAATTGAAATATGCAGCGGCAAGCAAACGCAATTCTTCAAAACAAAATTTGTCCCTGGCAAACCGGGTTCCGGAAAACTTTTTGAAGAGGTGTTTGTGACGGATAATAGGCCGGTGGAATGTCTGGGTATGACGTTCCAGAACGACGAGGAGCGGCGCGAAGTATTTCCTCGGCATTCTGCGCGAAAAGCTGAAAGACCCAGAATTCCGCAAAATCGAGGGATTTCCCATTGGCGAGGATGAGGACATCCTGGCGTTGTCCGACCCGCCGTATTACACCGCCTGTCCGAACCCGCTCATTGCCGATTTCATCAAGCACTACGGAAAGCCCTACGATCCGACCAAGCCATATAGCCGGGAGCCGTTCGCTGTGGATGTGAGCGAGGGGAAAACGGACCCCATCTATAAGGCGCATTCATACCATACTAAGGTACCGCATCTGGCTATTGTGCCGTCCATTCTCCACTACACCGAACCGGGGATGTGGTGCTCGATGGGTTTTTCGGTTCTGGGATGACGGGCGTGGCGGCCCAGTGGTGCGGCTACGGCGCCGGAAGAATATCGGCGGAAGGTCGAGGCACGTTTTGAAAAACGAGGGACGAGCCGGAAACCGATATGGGGCGCGCGCCGAGCTATGCTTAACGACCTGTCGCCTGCCGCCACCTTCATCGCCGCCAATTATAATCTGCCCTTTGATGTACACGAATTCGCCCGCGCCGGAAGACAAATTCTCGATGAAGTCGAACGAGAACTCGGCTGGATGTACGAAACACTACATTCGGACGGGAAGACAAAAAGTCGCATCGAATACACTGTCTGGAGCGAGGTGTTCACCTGCCCCGACTGCGCGGGCGAAGTGGTCTTCCTCGATGAAGCGCTCGACCAGGAGACCAAGCGTGTCCGGGATAGCTTTCCCTGTCCACATTGCACCAGTGAGTTGACAAAGAACCGAATGGAACGCTGTCTTGATACTCGTTTTGATGCTCACTTGAAGTCAACCGTTCGAATGCCCAAGCGCAGGCCATCCCTGATCTCGTACAAGGTCGGAAAACAACGGTATGAGAAGACACCTGATAACTATGATCTGCAGACCATTGAACGAATTCAGCGATTGCCGTTCCCCCAAGAAGATACCTACCGACAGGATGATGCATGCGCCGGAAAACGAAGACTGTTGGGGCGACAAGTGGCGCGCAGGTACAGCCTCATTTTCTCACGTCCATCATTTGTTTCTGCCGCGCGCCGCCCATGCGCTAGCCGCGCTCTGGCGCAAGGCCAACGTGCACCCCGACGCTCGTATTCGGCATATGCTATTGTACTTTGTAGAGCAGGCAATATTGGGATGTCAGTTCTTGCAAGATATGCCCCTACTCACTTTTCTCAGGTAAATCAATACCTGACTGGCGTTTACTATATGGCGGCTCAGCATGCTGAATGCAGCCCTTGGTATATCCTCGATGGAAAGCTCTCTCGTTTGAGTAAAGCTTTTCAAAGCATATCACCCAGAAAGGGAATGCCGCACTCACAACAGCCACTGCTACACGGCTAGAGCTTCCCAACGATTGCATCGACTACATTTTCACTGACCCCCCATTCGGAGACAATCTGGCCTACGCGGAGCTGAATTTCGTAGTGGAAGCCTTTCATAAATGCTTCACCAACATCAAGCCGGAAGCCATTGTGAGTCCATATCAGAAAAAAGGGCTTTCTGAATATCAGCATCTTATGCGCCTGTGCTTCTCGGAATATTGCCGTGTACTCAAACCGGGCCGATGGATGACGGTAGTGTTCCACAACTCCCGCAATGCTGTCTGGACTGCCATTCAAGAAGTCTTTGCAGATTGCCGGCTTTGTTGTGGCCGATGTGCGGGTCCTTGATAAACAACAGGGCTCCTTCAATCAAGCCGTCGCAGTAGGGTCCGTCAAGCAAGACCTGGTCATCTCCGCCTACAAGCCGAACGGCGGCCTTGAGGAACGCTTCAAGATTGATCGCCGGAACCGAAGACGGTGTCTGGGACTTTGTTCGCACCCACCTGAAGCAACTCCCGGTCTTCGTTTCAAAAGACGGCCAGGCCGAGGTCATTGCCGAACGGCAGAACTACCTTCTCTTCGACCGCATGGTGGCCTTCCATGTCCAGCGCGGAGTAACGGTTCCCTTTCCGCTGCAGAGTTTTATGCCGGGCTGGTCCAGCGGTTCTCCGAGCGGGATGGGATGTACTTCCTTCCCGAGCAGGTGGCCGAGTACGACAAGAAACGCATGACCGTCCGGGAGGTTCTGCAACTTCAGCTTTTTGTCACCGATGAGTCCTCGGCCATCCAGTGGCTCAAACAGCAACTCATCAAGAAGCCTCAGACCTTTCAGGAAATCCATCCGCAGTTCCTGAAAGAGATCGGCGGCTGGCAGAAGCACGAAAAACCGCTTGGAGCTCTCCGAGCTGCTGGAGCAGAACTTCCTCCGCTACGACGGCAAGGGCGAGGTGCCGAGCCAGATACACAGCTACCTCTCCACCAACTTCAAGGAGCTGCGCAACCTGCCCAAAGACGACGGAGCTTGCGCGCCAAGGGCAAAGATCGCTGGTACGTGCCCGACCCGAACAAGGCCGGCGACCTGGAGAAGCTGCGCGAACGGTCGCTGCTCAAGGAGTTCGAAGAATACCGGACCTCCAGTCAGAAGCGCCTGAAGGTGTTCCGCCTCGAGGCGGTCCGCGCCGGGTTCAAGAAGGCATGGCAGGAGCGCGACTACGCCACGATCATCGCCGTGGCCCGCAAGATTCCCGAAAACGTCCTCCAGGAAGACCCGAAGCTCCTCATGTGGTACGACCAGGCGCTGACAAGAACAGGAGGATGAATAAATGTTAAGAAAACTGAGCATAAAGAATTTTAAGGTATGGAAAGACACCGGGGAAATACGTATGGCTCCGATCACCTTGTTTTTCGGAGCGAACAGTTCCGGCAAATCCAGCATCGGGCAATTCTTGATGATGCTGAAACAGACGGTCGAGTCACCTGACCGTAAGGCCGTCTTTTATCCCGGTGGAAAAAACTCGGCGGTTCAGCTTGGTTCTTATCAGGAGATGGTATTTCATCGGGATCCCGAGAAACAAGATCGCTTTGAATACCAGTGGTCCTTGCCAAATACCTTGAAGTTCAAAGACCCGGTTTCTGGTCAGTCATTTTCTGGAGATGCATTGTCATTTTGAAGCTGAAGTTGGATTAGGCGACAAAGATCAACATTCTTTGCTTTGAATCAGTCTTAAATATCAGCTTATCGAAAATCGCGAAACAACACTTTCTATTGGGATGGAACGTAAGTCCGGAGCTAAACAGAATATAAAGTCGAGGCCGAACAATACTCATTAAAACAGAAAAAAGGCCGTGTCTGGTTCCTGGAGCACCGGTTCGATTTTATGGTTTCCCGATGAGGTGGTTGCCTATCATCAAAATGCTGAATTTCGTTCAAGCATTGAATTTGAACATGAAAAACTTTTTCGGTCGCTTCATTACCTTGGCCCACTTGCGCACGAAGGCCGAACAGGCTATATTCATGGACAGGAATTGAACCTGAAAGTGTCGGATATGCCGGTGAAAACACTGTAGCGGCCATACTTGCCGCTCAGAGACGAAAAATCAGTCTTGGTTACAAGCGAAAGACAGCCAAGCCTTTCGAGGAAATTATTGCACTGAAACTTAAGGAAATGGGGCTTGATCGAGGAATTCAAAGTCAACCCTATTTCCGAGCAACGACAGGAATACGAAGTCAAGGTTCGCACCAAAGGATCAAAGGATTGGGTGGATCTTCCGGATGTGGGATTTGGCATCTCTCAGGTGCTTCCAGTCTTGTGCAGTGTTTCTATGCACCACCAGGATCAATCATTCTGATGGAACAGCCGGAGATCCATCTTCATCCCAGCGCTCAATCAGCTTTAGCTGATGTGATGATTGACGTTATCAATTCAAAAGAAAATGGCGCAGATCGAAATATCCAGTTAATCATTGAAACCCACTCGGAACATTTTCTTAGACGGTTACAGAGCCGAATTGCAGAGGATGTCGTGGCTCAGGAAAAGTTTCAGCCTATTTTGCCGACATAACCAAGACACCGGCTTCGCTTGAGCCATTACAAATCGACGTTTTCGGCAACATTCGGAACTGGCCGGAAGACTTTTTCGGTGATGAGATGGGCGACATCGCCGAACAAAGCAAAGCGGCCATGAAAAAGCGTATCAGCGAGAACTACAACCAGGAGGGTGCCTAAAATGGGCAACTTTCCGAATAATGCGTGGTGGATACCAATGTTCCCGAAACCGCAAACTTGGCCACTAATCCAGCTGAAATCCCCAGCGAGTTTAACCAATTGCGTGCTGAATTGCGTGGAAACTATAGAATACGTCTTGAAAAAGGAGGCTTGGTTATCGATTCGGGAAATGAAATATTTCTCGAATACCGCAAAAATCTATCACTGAGCGGGCAACCCGGAATTGGTGATCGTTTTATGAAATGGGTACATGACAACCAGTGGAAGTTTCCGGAAGAGGACCGTGTCCCTATCACCAAAAACAATGATTCATATGATGAATTCCCTCATCAAGTTAAGCTGTCGGCTTTGATCATTCTGACAAAAAATTTATTGCTGTTGCTAATGCACACCCCAAAAACCGCCAATTCTGGAAGCAACGGATAGCAAATGGTGGGGATGGAAGGATTTATTGATGGAAGTGGGTATCTCCGTGAAATTTTTATGTCCTGATTATGCGAGGACGAAATATACTGAGAAAATGGGAACATGAAAGACGATTTCTATAAGTTTCCTTCAACTCCTCATTTGGCGCTACTCGGTGATATCGAAGTTAGGGATGACAAGATCATGCCAGAAGCCGAACGTGATAAGTTCCTTCAGAATAAAATTGTAGTCGAGGAGAAGATAGACGGAGCCAACCTTGGAATCTCGTTTGATGTTGAGGGAAATATTCGCACCCAAAATGGGGATCATATTTGCAGCTACCGGCCACAGGTCAATGGAACAAACTGTCTGATTGGCTCAATCCAAAAGAATCGAGGTGTTTTTTGAAAACCTTACAGATCGCTATCATCCTTTTTGGCGAATGGTGCTACGCTCAGCATTCGGTCAGCTACTATAAGATTACCGGACTGGTTTCTGGGATATGATATATTTGATAAAAAGCACCTAAAATTTTTTTCTTACCCCAATCGAGATCAATTTTTCTGTAAACTGAACATCTCCCAGGTGCCGATTTTACAGCACGGATATTTCTCCTTTTCAGAATTAAAAAATTTTCTTTCTCAGTCTAAACTCGGTAAAGAACCTGCGGAAGGTTTATATTTGCGTGTTGACCAAGGAGTATTGGCTTGCGCAAAGGGCTAAATTGGTTCGTCCCGCCTTTCATTCAATCTATAGGGCAACATTGGTCGAGGTCAGGCATTAAAACCAACCGGTTGGAGATAGATGCCAGAGGATGAAGCTTACCAAACATGAAAATTCTTGGTATTTCAGCCCGGACCATGGGCAACTCTGCCAGGTCATCGAGACCCAGACGCTTTGGGGCGAGACGACCTGCCGGGTATGGCTTCCCGGCCGCGATTCGGTGGTCCGCGTCCCTGTGTCCAGGCTCACCTCCTTGGAGGATTCAGGAACTGGGACCGCTGATGGTATTGTCTATGTCGCCTCCGCCGCACGGGTAGCCGATGCCCTGACCCAGGATGTCCTGCTTGCGCCCATTGAATCGTCGGTCATTCCGCTTCCGCACCAAATCAAGGCCCTGTCCCGCGCCATTGCCGGGGATCGGGTTCGTTGCCTGCTGGCAGACGAGGTCGGGCTCGGGAAAACCATTGAGGCCGGACTCATTCTTCGTGAGCTGAAGCTGCGCGGACTGGTCAAACGGGTGCTGGTCATCGCGCCAAAGGGACTGGTAACCCAATGGGTGGCCGAGATGCGCACCCATTTCAACGAGGATTTCAGGCTGCTCATCCCCAGCGACTTTTCGGCTTACCGGCGCATCGCAAAGGAAGACAACATCTGGCAGAGCCACCCACAAGTGGTCTGTCCAATGGATTCGGTCAAACCAATGGAGAGTCGGCGGGGTTGGTCGGCAAAGCAGGTGGCCGACTACAACCAGGAACGATTCGAGGACCTGGTTTCCGCGGGATGGGACCTGGTAATCGTGGACGAGGCTCACCGCCTTGGCGGCAGCACCGACCAGGTGGCCCGATTCAAACTGGGCCAGGGACTGTGCGAAGCCGCGCCGTATTTCCTCATGTTGTCAGCGACCCCGCACCAGGGGAAAACCGATGCCTTTCATCGGCTGGTCTCCCTGCTCGACGCCCAGGACTTTCCCGACGTGGGCAGCGTGACAAGGGACCGGGTTCAACCCTACGTGATCCGGACTGAAAAACGCCACGCCATCACCGCGGAGGGAAAGCCGCTTTTCAAACCGCGAAAGACGGAGCTTGCGCCTGTCTCCTGGGGAGAGACGCATCGGGACCAGCAACTTCTATACGAGGCGGTCACTGAATACGTCCGGGAGGGATACAACCAGGCCATGCGCGAGAAGCGCAGCTACATCGGGTTTCTGATGATCCTGATGCAGCGTCTGGTGGTGTCGAGCACGACCGCTGTCCGCACCACACTCGAACGCCGGCTGGAGGCGCTCGAGGCGCCGCAGGAGCAGTTGTCTCTGTTTCCGATGTACTCCGAAGACGAGTGGGCCGACCTCGATGGTCAGGAGCAGATCGAGACGCTTCTGACTACCCGCCTGAAGGCCCTCAAAAACGAACGCGCCGAGGTGAAGCTACTCCTGGAAGCCGCCACCCGGTGCATGCAGGCAGGAGCGGACGCCAAGGCCGAAGCGTTGCTTGACTGGCTCTACAAGGGCGCAGAGAGTTATTATTTTTCATTTGCCTTTGCTTGCATCCCGCCACAGCGGGGCCTCTCAGAGGCAAATGAAAAGAGAAACATTATCTCTGCGTTCTTTGCGGCTCTGCGGTGAACATTTACCATTTTTTATCAATCTGCTGTGCTGACAATTCTTTCTTTTAAGGTTTCAGCAACTTCAATGGCCTGCTCCCAGGTCGGGATCCCCTCCCGGCCCCCGTATTCCCGGCAGGACAACGAAGCCACCGCCACTGAAAATTTTACGGTTTGATGGAGGTCCAAGCCTCTGGTCAAGGCCAGGGCAAAGGCCGCATGAAAATTATCGCCGGCACCGACCGTATCCACCGCCTGCACCTCCGGGACGGCCACATGATAGAGGGTGTCGTCGGTGATATAGTAAGCGCCGTTTTCACCGTGGGTCACGATCAGGCTGCCGGCCACCATGTCGATTTAATTTCATGATTCTTTCGATTAAAAGCAAGATCTTCAAAACCCAGCTCCTCGGCTGCCAGAAATTCGGATGACGGGATAAAATAGTCGGCCGTTTTCATGATATCTTCGATACCCTCCCGCCACCTTTCGCAATCGTAAATGACCTTGACGTCACTTCCCGCAATCTTTTTTAATTGGCCGCCCAGGTAGGTGACCTCCGGGTCCAGCAGTACCACACCGGTCTGCCTGACCAGTTCTTCAATGCGCGGTGTCAATTTTTAGTTTCGGTAAGGCATTGCGTTCGTATATAATGCTGCGGGCGCCGCTGTCGGCGGTAATAAACACATAGGCCACCGGTGTCCGGCCGCCTTTGACGATTTCAACAAAATCCGTTGCCACGCCGAAGTCTTCCAGGCGCCTTAAGCATAATCTGCCTTCATCATCGTCGCCGAGCTTGCCGACATAAGCAACCTTGCCGCCTAACCGCGATATACAGCAAGAAGCCGTACCCCCCTGCCCGCCCCCTTCGGTCAGGCGGAACTCCAGCGGCAGCTTTTGATTTTCCAGCGGGAATTTGTTGACCACGGCGATAATATCAAGACAGCTGCGGCCGATGACCAGGACGTCAAAGTGATTCATTATTTCTCGTTAAGCTTTTTTTCAGGATAAACAGACCAATTTGTGATTTTCAGGCCCTCAATGCGGCTAAAATGCCTTACGTTTTTGGTGACAAGCGTCAAATTGTGCGCCAGCGCGCAGGATGCAATCGTCAAATCGAAATCATCCAAGCGAGCGCCGGATTTTTCCAATGACGCTTTAAGCATACCAAAGTTTTCAGCGGACGCCCTGCTGTTTGGAATAATTTCGAATGTGTTTTCTATTATTCTTACCTTGGCAAGGTTGCTTGAGAGCTTTTCGGATTTATAAGCACCATAATATAATTCCATCAGCGTGAAAACCGAAATTTTCACTTGACACATATGCATATTTCATGCATATTTATACATATGAGAACAACACTAAACATAGATGACAAAATATTGGACAAGGCATCGCGGCTAACAGGCATAAAGGAGAAAACATCCTTGGTCCGACTTGGATTAGAAGCTTTAATTGCCCGCGAAAGCAGTAGACGATTGGCCAAACTCGGCGGAACCGAGGATAATCTGCGTTCCATTCCAAGACGAAGATCTACCTGAGAACAATTATGGTTCTTGTTGACACTTCAATTTGGATTACCCACCTTCGACAGGGAAGCCGGCAATTGGAAAATCTGTTGATGGATGCTGAGGTTATGTGCCATCCATTCATCATTGGCGAACTTGCCTGCGGAAATCTGATAAACCGGACCGAAATCATCTCCTTGCTTCAATCCCTTCCAATGGTTCGGATGATTGAATTTGACGAATTCCTATTTTTTATCGATAAAAATCGATTAATGGGAAAGGGTATTGGTTTTGTCGATGTCCACCTTTTAGCATCTGCTCAGTTGACAGGCATACCACTTTGGACAGCAGACAAAAGGCTAAAATCTTCGGCTGATCAACTTAAATTGGCATTTAAGTAAAAGATAACAATGGCATGAAAATGGATGGGCTAAATCTCGCGGTTTAGTTGAAACTAGGTTATTTTCAGTTGAAATGTCTTTCAAATCCTCATTGTCTATACTCGCCCGCCACTTATGCTCGGCCTTATGCAGCTCTGTTTATTAGGTTAAATATTCTAAATTTGCCCCGAATCGGGCATTTAAATTCAAGCGCGGTGGCGGTAAGTTGCATGCCCTCGGCATTTTTGTTGCCCTCACCATAACGCGGATCACCCATCACCGGAAAGCCGATCATCGCAAAATGGCGGCGGATCTGGTGTTTTCTGCCCGTGCGGATGATGACGTCCACCAGGGTGGTGTTTGACGGCGGATCATAGCTGACCACCTGATACTCGGTTATCGCTGGTTTGTCGTCCAGCGGGAGTTGAATGGTATCTTTGGGTTTTCTCTGAGCCAGGTCGCCGAGCACCTGCGCCTGGTAATGCTTGACGATTGATCGATTCTGAAACAGGCGCGACAGTTTGCCGGCCGCCCCTTTATCATGGGCCACCAGCACGATGCCGGCGGCTTCACGATCCAGGCGATGGATCAGAAAAACTTGGCGCTTGTTTTTGAAAAATAGCTCTACCTGGCGCAACAGCGAGCAATGATCCCCGTAGTCGGTGCCCTGGGTCATGAGTCCGGCCGGCTTGAACCACACGCTGTAGCGCTTTTGATCGCTGATGCATACGGCCGCGGGAGGCTTTAGATCCAGCAATTTTTCATCGTAATACAAGGACAGGCGATCGCCCGGCTTGAGGGCCGTCGTCGCACGCCGGATTCTATTTTGTTTGCCGTGGGTTTTTTTCAGCCGGACAGCCCCCTTGTTCATGCGCGATTTTGATCCGGCCTTTGGACAGATCGGCGTGATGAGCCAGAAAATCCACCGCCGTTTTGGGGTCATCGGGTCCGACGGTTTTTTGGAGTGAAAATTTTTGCATTTATAATTTAATCCGCCGGATCTTCGACCAACAACCGTCTTTTGTTTATAGAGGAGAAACTTACAATCCTTGCCAAGCCATTTTTTAAGGGCGGATTAAATTATTTCGGCAATGCCGCCAGCACATTGGCGATAAACTCATCTGAATTCCAGGCTTTGCGATCAGAGGTGGCGCCCAATCGGACCAAAACGAGCTTTTTGGAAGGAATGATGATCACTTTTTGCTCCTGAAATCCCAGTGCCGCAAATGCATCCCGCGGTGCGCTGGGCCACCTGCGATCCTCAGGATCCGAGGGGGACCCGGCATTCAGCCAAAAAAGGGCGCCGTATTCCCCCCGGGGGGCCTGGGGCGTGGGCGTGGTGGAATATTTTACCCAGCCTTCGGGCAGAATCCGCTCGCCCTGCCAGACGCCGTCTTGCAGATACAGCAGACCAAATCTGGCCCAGTCCCGCGGGGTGGCAAAGGTGTAAGATGATCCCACAAAGGTGCCGGATGCGTCCGGCTCCATCACCGCACTGTACATGCCTATTTTGTAAAATAATTTGCTGCGGATAAAGGTATAGTACTGCGGGTAGTTTTTTTCAGCGGTCTGGCGGACGATGCGGGCGATAATATTGGCCGTGCCGCTGGAATAGTTCCATTGGGTGCCGGGTTTTGCCGCCAGGGGCTTGCCGGCGGCGTAGGCTGCAAAATCATAGCTTTCATATAACATTCGGGTCGTGTCATCCGGCGGCAGGTAAGACTCTTCAAATTCAAGTCCGGCGCTCATGCGCAGCAGCTGATCGAGGGTGATTTCCCGGCGCGGATTGCCTGTCTTTTGCCATTCTGCCACCGGGGCCGGCGCTTTGATGTCCAGCCATCCGTTTTTTACCTGAATTCCGACCAGGGCATTGGTCACACTTTTGCTCATTGACCAACCCAAAAGCGGCATATCTTTATGAAAACCGCGGGCATATCGCTCGGCTGCGAGCCGTCCGTCATAAACTATAATTACGGCGCGCGTTTTTTCGGGCCTATCCGGCCCGGGCTCGGCGAAAGCAGCATCCAGGGCAATTTGCAATTTGGCGGTATCGATGCCTAGCGCCGCAGGATCTGCCGGTCCCTGGCTGCCCTTCGGCCAGGGTAAATCATCCCGCTGAACGGGCCGGTTAACGTCGGTTTCCTCTTTATAAAAGGTTTGTTGACGCATTTTTTCTTCGGTGGTTCCAACAATTAAAGAGCACCCACAGCCTTCACGGTATATGGCCTTTGTGGTGTAAAGTCCGAACGAATCTGCGCTGACTGATTTTTGTTTGCGGTCCACCTGATAGTCAACAGCTTTAGAAATCGGATTTATCGGGGCAACGTCCTCCTGAAACACAATTTCCGGATTGCGTTGGGAAATAAAAGTACTGGAACACAGGTACTTGGCGACAAAACCAGTCCCAAGAGGAAGTGTGTTGCTTAAAAACCAGACAAACGCACCGATAGCCACGATCAAAATTACCCCGATTCCGATTAAGCCGACCTTTAGCCAGCGCTTCATAGCGGTCTCCTTAACAGTGTCTGTTGTTGGTTGGATGTGGTTTGTGGTTCAAAACACTTTTTAAACAAAGGCTCAAGATTGGGGGGTAATATAGAAGAACAACCGGCAGATGTCAAAGGCCTTGTTGGACTGCCTTGAGTCAACATTCTCAAATTCTTACGCCAAATGGCAAACAAAGATCGAGAAACCTTAGCGCCTTTGCAAGCGGTAATTTCTAGTCGAACGTGATCCTGTCCAAGTTCGCTTCTACCTTGCTAAATCCGGCAAAATGCGTTATCGAGCTACTTCGTGCCAGTCAATAATCGAACCTGGTTATATTAAAAAGTGAAAGTTACCACTGGGTAAATATTGGTGGAAGCGGCTTCCAGCCGCAGCATTTGATTTCGTGGTTGAAAACCGCTCCCACCTTTTTTTTACTTTCTCTTGCTGCATAACCGAATTATCGTGGAGGGTATGTATAAAGTATGGATTTCATCGATCCCCAAGTTTTTGATCCGGCAAACATTGATTCCGAAACAAAGGACTTAAATTCAAAAATTGAAAAAGAACTGTCGGCGCTGCCGCCGATTTATACGTTCAAGCCCCAGGACCTACGGATTGCGCGAGCCGCCGGCAATTCCATTTGGGGTCCCATTCGCCATGTTGCTGAAGCTCAGGATCGTATGATTGCGGGACCGGCCGGCGAAATCCGCCTGCGGGTTTTTGTTCCAGACGAGGTTCAGGCCGTCTATCTGCACCTGCATGGCGGCGGATTTATGCTGGGCCAGGCCGATCATTTCGATGAATTGCTCAACGCCGCTGCGCAAAGATGTCACATGGCTGTGGTCAGCGTGGATTACCGGCTGGCCCCGGAAAATCCTTACCCTGCCGGCCCGGATGACTGTGAAGCCGCGGCCCTCTGGCTGGTGGAACATGGCCTGGCTGAATTCGGCTCCACCAGGCTTTTTATCGGGGGGGAGTCCGCCGGGGCAAACCTGGCGGCGGTTACCCTTTTGAGAATGCGCGACCGGCATGGGTTCAGCGGCTTTTGCGGGGCGGTGTTAACCTACGGCGCCTATGATCTGTCGATGACGCCCAGCGCCCGGAATTGGGGTGAAAGAAGATTGATTTTAACCACCAATCTAATGCGGTGGTTCCACGAAAACTATATTCCTTCCGGCAATTATACCGATCCCGACATTTCGCCGTTGTATGCCGACCTGCGCGCAATGCCGCCGGCCCTGTTTACCGTCGGAACCCTGGATCCGCTGATCGATGATTCTCTGTTTATGCACCTGCGCTGGCTGGCAGCCGGCAATCCTTCCGAGCTGGCAGTCTATCCCGGCGGCATCCATGCCTTTGACGCATTTCCGATTGCGCTGGCCCGCAAAGCGCACGATCGCATCGCAGAATTTATAGTAAAAAGTCTAATGTCTAATGACCAATGACAATTGGTGGAATCCTGTCTTATTTTATGTGACCTATATCCGCCATAACCATTCAAAATCCAATGAATATTCATTTAAACTTTTTATTTCCGAAATTAATTTATGATTAAGTGGCCAATTTAAAATGATAGTATTCCTCCATTATTCATTAGTCATTAGTCATTAGTCATTCCAAACGGGGGCTCGTATTTCTCAGCGTTTTTCATCACCATCTTGGATGTTGTTTTGGCTGTCGGTTTCGGTCGGCGTGGCCACGATCGGGCTGGGTATTGTCTGGCCCCTGGTGCCGGTATATGCCGTGGAGACTGGGGGCCGGCGGATTGCAGGTGGGGCTGATCATCGCCAGCTTCAACATAGCCCGGACATTTATTTACCCCTTCTCAGGGCGCCTGTCGGACCGCTGGGGCAGAAAACCCTTCATTACGCTGGGACTTTTACTCTACGCCCTGGTGTCGGTCCTTTATGTCATGGCTGCCCGGGTTGAAACCCTTATCCTGGTCCGCCTGCTGCACGGAATGACATCGGTTCTGGTGGCCCCGGTTGCCATGGCCCTGGTAGCGGATATTGCGCCCAAAAATCGAATGGGCCTTTACCTGGGAACCCAGAACATGGCCGTCATGCTCGGGTTGGGCGTGGGACCGGTGGCCGGCGGCATTATTCGCGATTTTTTTGGGATGCAGATGGCTTTTTATGCCATGGGCGGCCTGGCGTTGCTGACATTTTTAGGGGTGGCCGCATTTATCCCCGGGGATCGCCGGCGGGAACGCGGCGTGACGTCGGCAACCGCCGGCACCCTTTAAAAGTCTTTTGAAGAATCGAATCATTCTGGGTTTATTTTTGCTGCGTTTTTTTCTGGCAGCCGGCCAGGGAAGCGTGTACAGCTTTCTGCCGCTTTTCGCCTTGCAAATCAATCTGACCAGCTCCCAGGTCGGAATTATTCTCGGGGTCAATATCTTTCTGATCGCCTTATTGCAGCGGCTTTGCGGCGGGATGGCGGATCGCATAAACCCACTGTATATGATCATTGCCGGGTCGCTGATCTCCGGAATTGCCGTCTGGGGCATTCCGCTGGGCCAGGGCTTTGCAGCGGTTATGTCCTGCAACATCCTGATGGGAATCGGCAACGGCATCTCGATGCCCGGCGGCCTGGTGCTGACCGGCCGGGTGGGGAAATCCCTGGGAATGGGTTCTACGATGGGACTGACCGATACCGGCTGGAGTCTGGGGATGATCGTTTCGCCGATTTTATCCGGGGTGATTATGGACAGCCTGGGATTGACCCGGATTTTTTACGCCGGCGGAATTCTGATCATCATCGGTACGGCGCTGATAGCGGTCATCCTGAAAGGCTGCGGTAATGATCCGGGGGTATCGGAAACGGTATATTTAGATTGCTATTTAATTTTGGAATAACAAATGTTATAACACAGAGTAACAATTTCATAGGAGGATACAATGTATGCCTTAAAATTACGCAAAATCGGCAATTCTTTGGGCGTTGTGTTGCCTAAAGAAGCGCTCGCCAGCTTGAAAGCTGACCAGGGTGATGTTATTTACCTGACCGATTCCCCGGACGGCGGGTTTAGGATAACACCGCTGAACCAAGAATTTGCAGATCAGTTTAAGCAAGCCGAACGCATTATGCGTGATGACCGTGACGTTTTGCGTGAACTGGCGAAGCGATGAATCCTCAGTGGGTAGATTTAAGCGTTGTGCTTGCCATTCATGAACAACAGATTGCCGAACATGGCGGCTCACTTGGTATTCGAGATTTGGGGATGATCGAAAGCGCTATGGGACGCCCTCAAAACCTCTTACTGTATAATGATCCGGACATATTTGATCTGGCGGCGGCATACGGTTACGGCATTGCCCAAAATCATGGCTTTATCGATGGCAACAAGCGAACCGCCTATGTCGTCACACGGCTGTTTCTCATATTGAATGGTTATGATATTAGTGCTTCGGCTGTCGAAAAGGTGATCATCTTTGAAAAAATCGGCCAAGGTAAGATTGATCAGCCAGCTCTGGCATCTTGGCTGCGTTCCCATTCCGATAAGTGAGTCGCAAACTATTCAAACGCGACAGTGATCTTCTCCAACCCGAAGGGAGTATAGATTAATGTTTGGGTTAGGTTTAAAGTGTTGGATTGAATCGTGAGGTTGGATGGCTGTGTTCGATTTCTGGTGCACTTGTGTCCGGAGGAGGAATTAATTTCAGATTTTTATCATTGTTTTAAATCCGAAATCCACATTCCCAATTTGGCAATCGAAAAGTTTTCTTATTGACAATTTTCGATTAATGGGCGATAAGATGAAATGTTCGTGATTTAGGTGATTCTTATCATTCTCATCAAATAAATCCTCTCAGGGAATTAAAGCCAAACGGCAAATAATATTTCCTGATAGAACCAGATGAACATCGGACCTTTGCGGCAGAGCCAGGAGTGACTCTGCTTTTTTTAGTTGGAAATTAGATTTAACAAGGCTCGAAGGAATTATGAAATATGTCAGAAGGAACGGTGAAGTGGTTTAACAAGAAAAAGAATTTCGGTTTTATTGAATCCGAGGGCCAGGAAGATATTTTTTTTCACGGTTCAAAAATTGCTGACCATGGTTTTTTTGGTTTACAAGCCGACGATCGCGTCAGCTTTGATGTCAGGGACACCCCCCAAGGGCGTCAGGCAGTTAACGTAAAAGTGCTCCGTTAATTTTTTTTCATAACTGGGATTTAAACAATTCAACGGAATTGATCCGGACTCCCAGCAATTCGGCAATTTTTAGCTTGGCTCGCATGCCTTTCGGACTGCCGGCCACCGAAACAATCGTACCGATGCCCAGGTCTTCCCGGAGTTGACGAGTGAGTTCTTCATTGATCAGGTCCGGAAGGTCTACTTTCAGCTTTTTTGCCACATACTGTTTTGCTTCAGCGAGTTTCATCTTTTTAATCAGCTGCATCCAGGCCACCAGATCTCCAGTGGTTCGGATGCCGCCCATACCGGAAGCAAAGATATGCGCCAGGTGCATCCCGAAGGGGTCGCCGACGCCAATCTACAATCCGTCCGCTTTTCCGATCTGCACCAGTGATTTGGAGGCCCGCGTGACACTGTCAATCGGCGGCGCCTCCATCATCGGAACCCCGCCGACACCCATGCCGACATTGACATGCACCGGGATGTCAACCGCGGCCACGGCTGCTTTAACGAATGTGACGGCCCGCGCGACATTCCAGGCCAGGGATTCATTGGTGCTGGTGCCGACGGCCACCCCGAAGATACTGGCTCCAGCCGCTTCTGCGATCCGGGCCTGTTCGTGGGGATACATTCCGGCCAGCTGTTTACCTTTAAAACTGATCTCTCCATGCATGCCCAATACAAATTCGCCCGATCCGCCCAGGATGATCGGCATGTCCGGTGCCGATTTTCTTAATTCTTCGATCGCTTCCAAAGCCGCCAGCAGATCGGCGTCGCCGGCTGAACCCGCGGTATCCAGATTGAGCCCTTCACAGCCGACGCGGTTTAATTTGTTGCCGACATAAACCAGGTCTTCGCGCAATTGGGCGGCGGCAGCCTCCTGTACATCCTGAGCTTCCTTGATTTTGCCCAGGGGCAAAAGATCGGCCGGATTTTGGTGGGGACCGTCCGGTTGAAAATACAGGCCCATGTTGGGCTGGGCGCCGTATAAAAACGGGGCAGTGGTCATCATCGAGGTTGAATAGTACTCGTTCATCTCGGAATTGATGATCGGTTTAACCGGCTTGAATGAGTAATCGCTGTGCCCCATGGAGGTCGTGTCCGCCGCACAGGCGCGCTCGTAAGTCAAAATTGCCTGCATCCGGCTTAAGGAAACCCCGACCCCGCCGCTGGCCTGACCGGAATAAAAACTCATCGAGCAGCCGTCATCCGTGACGATCACCTCCTGGCCGGGCATGACGCTGACGGCCCGGGACGGCTCGGCCATAATATCAAAGAGGGTTTGCCTTTCATCGGCGCTGAGCTCCGGAATTTCAGCATTTTGGGCGGCTTCCCGGGTGCCGGCCTGAAATGTCGTCTTTAATTGCCTCGGCGGCCATGGAAACCAGCTCGCCGTCCCCCATGCGGATTCGTATTTTTGCATTCATGGGCAGTATTCTCCCGTCTTTTTATGATCCCTGATTTGGACATAGCTGAAAATGCCTAAAATGCGCTAAAGTGCCTAAAATGTTCAAAATTGTGGAGTCGCTGCGCGCCGTCGTTTTTTCATCAATTTAAAATAGACAGAATACAATAATTTTAGGCACTTTAGGCATTTTGCAATTTTAGGCATTTCTATGAACCGCTTATACGTCCATTTTTGATACACTTACCCACATAAGGCACCGGACCAACTTTTAGACTCCTAACTCCCCTTCTGTCTCTGAAATAATCGACTGAATATCCGCCGCGACCGTCTCGGGCAAGGGCAGCGGCTGATGATTTTGCAGTATGTCCCGTGTTTTTTCCGCCGCTTTCGCATAGCTGTCGGTGGCACCGGCGGCTTTCCATTTTTCCCTCCGGCGGCGATCGATAAATTCCGGCTGAGAATGAGTCCGCAAATGTTTGAGGGTGTGCGGCTCGGTCAGAAAATCTCTGGCCGGCCCCACCGCTTTGATGACTTCAACGGCCAGGGATTCATCATCGACCACAAAACCGCCGATGGTATGCTTGATCATCCTGACAAATTCATTGTCTAAAACCAGTTGGGCAAAATCAAATGTGAGGCCGCTTTCGAGCATTCCCGGTCCGTAAATTAGATTGGCACCTGCCAATGCGGGTATGAGTCCGGTGAGCGTCTTCTCGTGGCCCATCTGGGAATCCGGTATTTTAGAATCGCTCTACCCGCCGGCGACGTAACTGGGCAGGGCATAGTAGCGCGCCAGCCTTGCCACCGCGCCGCTGATGATGGCGCACTCGGGGGTTCCCACCGAGGCGGCACCGATTTTCAGATCCATGGCCGTGGTCGAACTGCCGTATATGACCGGCGCCCCTTTGCGAGTGAGCTGGTTTAAGGTAATTCCCCCGAGGACTTCGGCGTTGTGCGTCACCAGGGTGCCGGCCAGGGATATCGGCGAGGTGCCGCCGGCCATTGCCATGGACAGAATGTTGATTACCGATCCGCTGCGGGCAGCTTCCATAATAATTTCGCAGCATTCATTGATCAACTGCAGCGGACTGACCGGGCAGGTCGTGAAAGACAATATCGGCCGCTGGCTGAATTTTTTGATTCCGCCGACAATCGTGCCGGCCATTTGGACCAGTTTTTTTAATAAAAAGCCACTGCCGGGGCCGACACAGCAATGCTTGGTGGTATTGGTCAGCATGGCTTGCGCGTTGTGCAGTGAGATAGTTGCTTGCGGCACATCACTGGATCCGACCGCCTTTTCACAAACATCGATTTCATCCAGATAATCGACCAGCTTGGCGGCATCGGCCAGATCGGCTTTGACCGGCGGCCGGCGTTCTCCGGTAAAGGGATCGACCACCTCGATGCCTTCGCTGAAGTTGGTAAAGTGAACCCGGCCGGCCTCCAGCACTTTGTCGTGGTTCGGATTGCGTCCGGCCAGCAGAATTTTTGAAGGTGCGGATCGGATGGCATCCTCTACCAGATACGGCGGGAGTTTGACGATTTTTTTTTGCGGATCGACCTCGGCTCCGGCACCGTCGAAAACCTCCAGGGCTTCTTCGGCTTCAATAAAAAGTCCTGTTTTTTCGAGCACCTCCAACGTAGCCAGGTGAATATCAAATAATTCGTCGTCTGTCAGGCAATTAAGGCCCAGTCCCTGACTGCGCTGCTTACCCGGATGAAAATTTCTCATTTTTAATAATTCCTTCTGATAATGATTTGCCAAATCTTCTAACAAAGGGGCAGATGAAAAGCAACCTCAACTTAGCGGGATTCCTATGATAGTTTAATGTTGGTTGTAATGTTTGTCGGACGTAAACATTCGGGCACGCCGTCTTATGTAAAATCAAGAGGTTAGAGGATAAGTAGGGGACGTATGAAAAAATTTTTACGGTCGGCAACATCGTTGACAATTCGGCGCCTTTCGATTCCTCGCACCATTACATGATGCAGGGTCCCCGGCGCATCCAATCGGGCTCGACGAGGCATTTTATCCCTCCTCCCAATAATTCTTGTCGATTACAAAGCGCAATAAGTTAAACCAGTCAACCATGTCCCCGAGTTTTCCACATATTCAAGATTGTTTGGGTACTTTTTATCTCAATTCCCCACTGGTTGCCCAGGATCAGGTCTACTTCAAACCGTGACACGGACAAGACCCGCGAGCGAGATCGGGAGGGACCGGCCTTCATCTTCCCCACGGCTGCAAACGAGGCGTTGGGACAAGGCAAGTTCCAGGAGGACCCGGCCGCGCGCGGTGGGGCTTTACATGGGAAAGTAGTGGGTTTTCGGATCACTGGTCCAGCAGCGGTGGTCGTTTGCTGGCGTCGGGACCGCATCTTAATAACAGAAGAAAGGAGTTGCACGTTGACGGCGGCCCAGGATCCCAGGTTTTCGTTTACCCGGCCGCCGTGGATTGGAAGCATCTTACGAAAAAGCTCAAAGTACAAGGTCGGCCCAAAGTATACGTGATCAGAAACTCCTTCATAGACGCGGACAGCCAGGGCCTCAGTCGCAGTGTGCTGCCGATTGCGATTCGCTCGATAGACTCGATGATCAGAACCCAGGGGATCGGGGGGACCTCTATCAGATCTATGCCCGGTGCGAACGCGATGGCAACGGCTTGAATCTGGCCTATATCCCGCCCACCGCAACCGCCCTGTGGCAGGAGATAGGTGGCTCCTTCCGGATCGGTACCTGGGATCTTGCGGATGCGCCGGGTAAAAAGACGCCGTCTGTGACGGTCGACACTTACTTCGGCGTCCGGTACACCTATTTGGATCTCAAACTCGACTTCGACGGCGTTTTCCGGGGCCGCACAGATAACGTTAGCGAGGACAAAAGCTGGGTGGAACCGCTGCTTGGGGTACGAACCATTTGGGATCTTTCCGAGCAGTGGACGGCTGCGTTGGCGGGAGATATTGGGGGCGTCGTCTTTGGTTCCGATTTCGCCTGGAATGCAATGGGCTTGATTGGCTATCGATTCAACAGCTACGGAGGGAAATTAAACGCATAAATTGAATTGCGATTGCTTTTTTGTTTAATATCAGCTAACAGAGGAGTCTAAATTTACTTAGTTTTCAATTAGGCAAAACAGAAAGGAGAACGTGATGAAAAGGTATTTTTGGCTATCTATTATCTTTATTGGCATTTTGGCGGCAACACCAGCACTATCCGGCCACGCGTGGGCCCAGCAACTCGATTTGGAGGTTGAAAACCCGGCTGAAGCTCATGTCGCGGGCCAGACGTCGGTTTCTGTCGGTCTGGGGCCGGGCATCTCCCCGGATTACGAAGGATCTTCGGACTATGAGGCCGTGCCGATACCGTTGGTGTCGGTCAAATTCAGCAATGACATGTCCATTCTGTGGGTTGCCAATCTGTTGCGCGCCAATCTGATTCCCAGCCGCACCTGGATGGGCGGGCCTATCCTGCAATATATTCAGAAAAGAGACAATGTGGACAACAATAAAGTGGATAAGCTGGACACGGTCGACGCCTCTCTGATGGCCGGCGGCTTTTTTGGCGGCCGGTTTGAGCAATTCAGCCTCAGCCTCGAAGCCATGCAGGATATTGCCGACGGCAACGACGGCGCGATTGTAAGACTCAGAGGGGGCTATCATATACCGATCAGCAAGGAGTGGAGTACGTCGATCAACGCCTTTACGACTTGGGCTGACGATGATTACATGGATGCGTATTTCGGGATCAATCAAAGCAATTCCAATAAAAGCGGACTGAAGACCTATGACGCCGATGCCGGCATCAAGGACGTGGGGATTACCCTGCCGGTTACTTACAGCCCGTGGGAGCATTGGAGCTTCCTGGGTGCGGTATCTTATAAACGACTGCTGGGGGACGCGGCGGACAGCCCGGTGGTGGATGATGAAGGGGACAAAAACCAGGTTAGCGGCGGGCTGGTTCTCATCTATCGCTTTTAGGCAGTTCGGATAAGCTAGAGACGGAGCATAAGGCAGTGGCGGGCGCAATGACCTATGACGGCACCTAAAAAAATTTTTTATTTTTCGGGTATTTCCGCCCTTGTACTGATGGTTGCTCTGATTTTTTTCGTCTTCAACCCACTGGGGCTGGGTCCGGAACCGGCGACCGTGTTGTCGCCGGAATTCTTCGCAAATCCAGCACAGAATTTGAACGAGCTGAAACTCCTGATAGACGGCAAGGAGGCTTTCGACGAGATCTTGGCCGCCATCGATTCGGCTGAATCATCCATCTTCATCCAGACATATATTTGGAAGGATGACAGTACCGGGCAGACAGTGGCGTCAAAGCTCAAGGCTGCCGCAAACCGCGGTGTTCGAGTTACCGTCGGTAAAGATATGCTGGGAACATTTTTCGAACTCGGTGATATGATGACGGGCAAACCGAGCCCGGTATTTACCAAGGCGGGTTTGAAGGGCTATAAAAATATCCAGGTGGTTACAGATCTGTTCGCAGATACGGATCACAGTAAGTTCTATATATTTGATGAGCGCAGCGTGATTTTCGGCGGAATGAACATTGCCGATGAATACCACTTGCAGTGGCATGACTACATGGTCTTGCTGCGAGGTAAAGTCTGGACGGAGGCCTTTACCAATAAGGTTTTGAAGCAGTTACCCTGGCCGCCCGCTTCGGCACTGGTGCTGGCCGTCAACAACAGCAAAGAAACAGCGATACGCACGGCAACAGTAGAGATCATAGAAAATGCCACCCGGAGTGTTGTCATCGAACATGCGTATTTCTCCGATGACAAGGTTATCGCAGCGGTCAAGAAGGCTGCTGCCAAAGGCGTCCGGGTGGAAATTATATTGCCGAAAGTCCCTGACACCCACCTCTATGCCAACATGGCAACGATTAACCGGCTGCTGGACTCGGAATCAGGCAAGGTCCCGAAGGTTTTCCTCTATCCGCATATGTCCCACGCCAAGGTGATTATGACAGACGGCCGGATCGTTGCCCTGGGGTCGGCCAACCTCACCCCGCGAAGCATGCTCACCAGCAAAGAGATTACCCTGTTCGTTCATGGGGTTTCGACTTCCCCCTTTATCAGGGAACTGCGAGAGCAGCTTGAAGCGGATATTGCTGTCAGCGAAGAAGTTGTCAAACCATTCAAACTCGGTCTGCCGGCGAAAGTCAAGGCAGTCGTGGGGAAATACGTCTGGTGATAGCGGTTGTCATCTTTTACAATAATTTCAAACCGTTACACGCACCATGGCGCTTGTTGGAAAATCAAGCCAACCAAACATATTTATGACAACCGCTATAGTCGGAAAATGTCGGACAATACCCCAAAAGGCGAAAGGGGGTAAATTGAAGAATTGAATATTGACTTCTGAACGACTTTTTATAAATTCATCGCTTATCTCTGCAACTGAAATCGTGAATTCTTCAATATTCCGACCGAACATAAATTGGCAGAGTGGTAGGATTTCAACTAAAAGCTAAAAAAGGAGGTCCCATGAAACGTTTTTTATGGTTTGTGTTTTTTGTCTTTCTAATTGGGGGTGCCTGGAGTCCAGCCGGTGCCTACGATTACCCGTTTAAGGACCCTTACCTGGCGACGGTTATCGGCACCCCATCAAAGTACCAGCCGAAGCTGCCGGAAAAGATCGACTATAAGATGCTGAGCTTCGAGGTGTTTCCCGAGCGCATCGTCCCCGATGTCTTCTGGTATCAAAGGGAGTTTCGCTATTCGCTGACCTACCAGAAAGGCGAAGCCCCGCTGATTTTCGTGATTGCCGGCACCGGCAGCAGCTTTTACTCATCCAATATGATCTTTTTTCAACGGATCTTCTACCAGGCCGGATTCCACGTGATCTGCCTGCCCTCGCCCACCAGCATGAATTTTATCACCACCGCTTCCGTGACGAGTTTGCCCGGCGCCATTGGCGCGGACGCGGTGGATTTGTACCGGGTGATGACCATGGCCTGGGAGCAGGTCAAAGGCCGGATCAAGGTTTCGGAGTTCTACCTGACCGGCTATAGCCTGGGGGCTTCCGAAGCGGCATTCGTTGCCAAGCTGGACGAGGAAAAGCGCGTTTTCAATTTCAAAAAAGTGCTGATGATCAACCCGGCGGTGAGCCTGTATACCTCGGCCAAGATCCTGGATGAGATGATCCTGGCCGCGCTGCCCGGAGGTCTGAAAGACTTCAACGCTTGGCTCGACCGCATTCTCGGCCGGTTTGGCGAGGTCTTCAAAGAGATGGGTTACGTCGACCTGGGCCACGACTTTCTCTATAATGTCTACAAGACCGTGAAAAAGACCCAAACTCCCAAGCGGGAAAATCTGGCCACCATGATCGGTTTCGCGTTCCGGATCTCATCCAACAACATGATTTTCACCTCCGATGTGATGACCAACGCCGGCCTGATCGTCCCCAAAAACCTCGTTCTGAAAAGCGCGGATTCACTTTACGAATACTTCAGGGCCACCAGCACAACCACGTTCGTCGACTATTTCGACGAGCTTCTTTTTCCGTACTACAAGGCCAGGCACCCTGAACTTACCCGGCAGAGGGCGATCGAGATCGTCAGCCTGCACAACATCCAGGACTACCTGGAGAAGAGCCCCAAGATCGGCCTGATGGGCAATGAAGACGACCTGATCCTGACACCGCAGGACCTTAACTTTTTGAAATATGTCTTCGGTTCCCGCGCGAAGATTTACCCCTACGGCGGTCACTGCGGCAACATGAGTTATACGGAAAATGTCGCGTATATGCTCAATTTCTTCAAGAATTGAAAGGATAATATCTATGAAGCGCGCAATCAACCTGACGCTGCTCATTTTGCTGGTTTTTATGGCCGGCTGCGCAACTGCGCCGGTGCAACAGGAACCCATCATACCCGCCAGGATCACCGTCCCGGAAAACGAAGTGCCCCAAAAGCAGCAGGCATTCTACGTCTACGACCCCTGGGAGGGGATGAACCGCCGGATCTACAACTTCAACGCTGTCTTCGATCAATACGTTTTTTTACCGGTCGTGCGGGCCTATGAGTTTGTCCTGCCGAACTTCGCCCAGACCGGGGTCAGCAATTTTTTTAATAACCTCTGGGAGATCAGCAACCTGACGAATTCGCTCCTGCAGGGCAAGATCGTAAAAGTCTTCAACACCTTCGGCCGGATCGCATGCAACACGACCGTCGGTCTGGGGGGGCTCATCGACGTGGCCACCGGTGAAGGCGTCAAGCGTGAGAACGAGGATTTCGGCCAGACGCTGGCGTTTTACGGTTTAGGCCCCGGCCCCTATCTGGTGCTGCCCATATTGGGGCCTTCCGACCTGCGGGACACCGGCGGCCTGGTGGTGGACTCAGTTGTTTACGACATTATGCTGGACGCACTTATCAACCAGCTGGACATGGACGACAGCGATGAAGATATCCTGAAATACAGCCTCACGGGTCTTTACGCGATCGACAAACGCCACAAATATTCGTTTCGCTATTTTATGACCGGCTCGCCCTTTGAATACACGATGGTGCGTAAAGTATACCTGGTGCACCGAAAATTTTTAATCGAAAATTAAAAAGACAAACCTGAGCAAAGCCACCAGATACCTCCAGCCCGAGGGCTACCCTGCAAAGCTTTTTGAATAAGCTGCTGGAAGAAGGGAAAATTTTACTTGCCGATCCTGTATCACAGTACATCCCGTCATTTAAGGACATAAGAGTCGTCGATCAGGTCGAGCAAAAAACGGTGACCGCCAAAGACAGCTCCGGCAAAGACGTCGAGAAGGTCGTCGATGTCGTGACAAGCACTCGGGCTCCCAAAAACGTCATGACGATTCAGGACCTTGTCCGGCACACTTCCGGTCTGACCTATTGGTTTTATCCGAACAAGGGGGTCCAGGGCGAGTATTTGAAGGCCGGCATGAATAAAGTGGCTGGCCTGACCAACGCCGAAGTGTGCGAAAAACTGGCCGGTCTGCCGCTGCTCTTTGATCCGGGAACCCGCTATGCCTACAGCCGGGCTTACGATGTACTGGGTCGGGTGATAGAAGTTGCCTCCGGCATGCCGCTGGATCAGTTTTTCAAGGAGCGCATTTTCAAACCTCTCGGAATGAAAGACACCGGTTTTAAAATGGCCAAGG
Source organism: uncultured delta proteobacterium (assembly GCA_963710795.1). Classification (GTDB taxonomy): domain Bacteria; phylum Desulfobacterota; class Desulfobacteria; order Desulfobacterales; family JAFDCJ01; genus JAFDCJ01. The sequence goes on along the minus strand of CAVQBT010000018.1, from coordinate 248,463 downwards.
AAGATACCGACCGCCTGGTTTTCCTGACCTCTGAATGGCCGTTGTACATTGATCCGTCCGATCCCGCCCTGAAGTTTTCAAGCGGCGGCGGAGGGCTGGTGTCGACGGCCATGGATTATGCGCGCTTTGCCCAGATGCTGCTCAATGGTGGCCAGTTGGACGATGTCTCTCTGTTGGGACCTAAAACCGTTGAATTTTTGAGCGCCGACCATTTAGGCCCTTTGGGCAACCGTGACGACCCGGCGTATGTGCCCGGACGCGGTTACGGCCAGGGCTTCGGCTTTTATGTTCGCGTCGATCAGGGTCACGCGTACTTCCCCGGCAACGTCGGCGAATTTTACAAGGGAGGAGCGGCCGGAACCGTCTTCTGGATCGATCCCATAGAGGACTTGATTGCCGTATTTATGGTCAGTGAGCCGGCCAAGCGCGAATATTACCGTTTTAAGGTAAAATCTCTAATTTACCAGGCGATCGAGAATCAACAAGTGATTGAATGAATACCCACCCCTAACCCGGATAAACCGGAACCGAAAAGGTCTCTCGCAAAGACGCCAAGATTAACCTAATGCTTTCCCTTTGCGGGCTTGGCGGCTTTGCGAGAAAATATTTTATCACAAAATGCAAAAACTTTACTTTTAAGCGCCTAATGCTGAGTTGGGTTTCGCCCTTGCAATCCATATCAGCCTAAGCGCTTGACCGGAATCAATCAGCTTCTCAACCGGGGTAATTGCCTTTCATCATTATGAGCAGTTCGCTGATTTCGATCGCCTTCGATTCCTCAATGTCGGCGGCCGCATAATCCATGATGAAATATTTGAGCTGCTCATTCAAATCTCCCGTGATTTCATTCAATTGCATATTGGACAGTTTTCCTTCGATCCCGATCTCAATAATATAAGGTTCTATTTCGTCTCGAATCCTTTGGACCCCGAGAAATTTGATGATTAAAAAGGCGATTTCCTCCAGGTTTACGCATTTGTTATATTCATCGATATCGACTTGATTGATCATTTTATCCAAATTTTCGCGGTGCTTCTCCAGCACGTTTAGAGCACGTCCGATTTTGGTCACAGGTAACCGATGGTATTGATGACGTGCTTATGCTCTTTATAGTATGCCGTGATCACGTTTCTTCGCCGCGAGACGGCCACGACGAGGTCTCCGGTTTGTCGGGCAACGCGCTCGGCCGTTCAGTGCCTGATGCCGGTTTATCCTAAGGCAAGCGCCTATTACCGCTGCGTCGAGGATCATTTTGAACAGCTGGAAACGGTTTGGAATGACCGTTACCAGCGCTGCTTTGGCTTTTGGCGGCCGTATGTGACCGATGTCATCCGGCGCTATTTGGATTGCGGGGATTTGCATTTCGGTTTTGCACGCGTTAAATGCGAAGATTGTGGTCATGAATATTTGCTGGCGTATTCATGCAAACGTCGCCATTTTTGTCCATCCCTGGCCCAGACCTGGCTACCCGATCAACTTCAATGGATCGTTTCCTGAGCAATAAGCTTAAATCTTGACCTTGGAATGGAGTTAGTCGCGCCAGGGCAGGCTTGTCATCAGAAACGGGTGGTGGAATTCGGTGAATGGCTGTGTGAAGAGGTGCTAAAACACGTGCCGCATCGGCAATGGGTTTTCAGTATTCCCAAACGGTTGAGAATCTATTTTTTGTTTGATCGCAAGTTGATCACAAAATTGAGCCGCTGTGCCTGGAAAGGGCTGAATTTGGATTTAACCCAGGCGATAGCCTATGATGATGCCAAAGCCGGCGCGGCGATAGCCGTGCAGAGCTTTGGCGATTTTCAGAACTTCAATCCGCATCTGCATGTCATCGTTACCGACGGTTGTTTCTATAAAAAAGACGGATTCATGGTCTGTCTACCGCCTGATACCGGTGAGCTTGAAAAGCCGTTTCGTTATGAAGTGTTCAGAATGCTCTAATCCGAAAGCAAAATCACTGATGTGGTGATTGAAAACATGATGAATTGGCCTCCGGCTCGCAGAGTATAGAGCCTACGCCTCGGAGAGCGCCACAGTGGCTTTAACGTTTATTGCGGCAATGTTAAAAAGATTCTCAAACACCTGGACTTGTGGGAGGTCGGGCGCAAACCGCTCGCGTGCGCCAACCGCCCGCCGCCTGAAACCGTTATCGTCTATGATGAAACCTCATCGCCCAGCGCCGATGATTACTTAATCGATGCCGGTTATCCGATGGAAAGCTACCTATAAAAAAATCCAGCTGCAGGCACACCGGTGAGTTATGCTCAAATCGACCTGAAATTGCAACTCCAGCGCAAAAAATTAATCTTGACAGCAAAACCTGCTTGGGTTTATCGCATGATTATTGTTTGCATAAATGAACGCTTCAATATGTTGGGCTGCTGCTGAAACTGATACACAATTCACCATTTTCGATTCATCCGCTTTGAAAAAGCAATGCCTTATCTTTTTATCTTTAAAAATGAATTAAAAGTTCATGACTTCACGGGATACGATTATTCTCAAAAGGCTTGATGCCTCCTTAACAACTTTCAAAAAAAACTTGACATTTAAAATATATCATTGTTATCTAAGGAGGTTATTATTATAGTTAAGCCCTATCTTGAACTGAAACGGTTCATTCGTTTTCTTTTCACGGAGAAACAATGTTAAGTAGTGCTCAAAACCCTATCCAATCAATGGAACAGGGTTTTTTTATTTTGAAGGTGCTTTAGAAAAAACTCGTTTGCGGCGATTTCAATTTGCGACATTCCATGGACCAGAATTTTACTTCTAATCGCCCATGACTGTGGGTATCAGCTATGAAATGGAATTCTGACTTCGGCTGACAGGGCTTTCGACGGCGATGATACGCTTGATCGAAAGCCGATGACGGTTTCTATAAATTTCATGCCGGCAGTGTTCAGCCTGTCTGACGCTGCCCTGATCCTGTCGCCGAAGGCGGCGGATTACACCTTTTTCTGAAACTTTAATCAGCACCGGCCAGAAAGGAGGAAAACCGATGGAGAATGATTTAGAAAAAAGGGGCTATGGTATTACGGTCTTCAGTCCGGATACCCCCCCGAACGTAAAGACGCGTAAAATCGTTTTTTTTATTCTTTTCTGCCTGATTATTCTGATTCAGGCATGTTACTGGCTGTTTGCCAACTCCGCCAACCCCATCATCCTGGGAATGCCCTTCGGCATGTTTTTCATTGCCCTGTTTATTGCAATCGAATTTTTTTCTTCTTATTCTTTACTTCCTCGAAGTCGGTGAAATGGGATTGGAGGATTAGAAAGGAGGTGGTAACATGTCTTGGATCGCCACGCTGACTGTCGTATTCCTATATCTATTCTTTGTACTTTTCCTCGGATCCGTTGCCGGCCGCGGCAGAGACAGCTCCGTTGTCGAATATATTGCCGCCAGCCGCAATCTGGGGTTCATCGTGATGTACTTTTTGATGGGCGGTGCCATTTTCAGCGCTTTTGCCTATCTCGGCGGCCCCGGCTGGGCCTATTCCAAAGGCGCTGCGTCCTTCTACATTATGGGCTACTGTGCTCTGGGACTGCTGCCCTGGTGGCTGTGGGGGCCGCGGGCAGCCAAATTGGGCATCAAATACCAGTATGTGACCCAGGCCCAGCTGTTTGCAGACCGTTTTCAATCCAAGGCGCTTTCCGTTATCATCGCCCTGGTTTCGATTTTAGCTTTTATTCAGTACATTACCCTCCAGATGAAGGGCAGTGCCTATGTGTTTGAAATTGCCTCCGGCGGCCGTATTCCTTTCTGGGCCGGAGCGCTCATTGCCTATATTGTGGTGGTGGCCTATGTCTTCTTCGGCGGCGTGCGCGGGGTTGCCTGGACCAACGTCTTCCAGGGCAGCTTCATGGTGGTCATGGCGTGGATTCTCGGAATATATTTTGCCTATGCGCTCTACGGCGGGCCGGGAGAAATGTTTCGCCAGATCGCAGCGGCCAAGCCGACCCACCTTCTGGTCGGACCGGGAGCCAAAATGAGCTATGCCGCCTTCGCATCGGCCCTGCTCGTCTCGGTCTTGGGATTTGCCATGTGGCCGCATCTTTTCATGAAGGCCTACACGGCGAAAAGCGAGCGGGTTCTCAAACAGACGATCGTGATGTATCCGACCTTCGCCATTTTCCTGATCCCGGTACTTTTTATCGGCTTTGCCGGCATCCAGCAGGTAACCCCGGATGTGTTGGGCGCACCGGACCGCATTCTGCCCTGGATGTTTACCCACATGCACTTTCACCCGATTCTGGTCGGCCTGGTTCTGGCCGCCGCGCTGGCCGCCGCCATGTCCACGCAGGATACGATCACCCATGCCGCCGGATCGATTTTCGCCCAGGATCTGGTGGAAATCTCTCAAGAAGGAAAAACACACCGACCGTGAAGCCACCATGTGGATTCGGATCTCCGTGGTTGGTTTCGGCCTGATCTCCTATCTGGTGGCCATTTTCGGCGGACAGACGCTGGTATCTCTTCTGCTGGGGGCTTACGGCTCCATCGTCCAGCTGCTTCCCCTGGCCGCCGCAACCTTTTTCTGGCCCCGCGCCACGAGAGCGGGGGCTATCTGCGGCATTTTAACCGGTGTGATCTATAATTATCTGATCGTTCTGAATGTGATCCCCAAGCTGTGGGATATTCATGCCGGCATCCAGGGCCTGGTTTTGAACTTCATTGTTCTGGTCGTCGTGTCGCTGGCTACAAAACCCATGGACAAAAAACACGTTTTCCGGTTTATTACCTGATATCGCCGACGGCGGGACGGCAGCAGCCCATCCCGCCGTTTATGATCTTGAAACGCGCACAGTTCATCGGAGTTCGTGGATCGTTCCCCGCATCCAAGCTGCTCGGCGCATGAATTTTTCGCGCTGTTAAGCGCCAGGAGTTAATGCTATGGATGATATCAAAAAACTGGTTGCAGCTCATAAAGATGCGTATGTCCGGACGCGCCGCGACCTGCACCGCATTCCGGAACCGGCATACACCGAAGAGAAAACATCCGCCTACGTGGCGGAATATCTCAAAAAAGAGGGGCTGCCGATTAAAACCGGCATTGCCAAATACGGCGTGGTCGGTCTGCTGGAAACAGGCAAACCGGGCAAAACCCTCATGTTTCGCTCCGATATCGACGCCCTGCCCATCAAAGAAGAAACGGGCTTAAGCTTTGCCTCCACCCACGAAGGGGCCATGCACGCCTGCGGCCATGACGGCCACATGAGCATGGTATTGGGGGCCGCCACGGTTTTGAATCAGCTCAAAGACCGGCTTCAGCGGCACCATCAAGTTCATCTTTCAACCGGCCGAAGAGGGTCCCGGCGGGGCCAAGCCCATGATCGAAGAGGGGGTCATGGAATCCCCCCATGTTGACTATGCCTTCGGCTGCCATCTGTGGCCCAACCTCCCCGAGGGCCTCATTGGCGTCAAAGACGGTCCCCTCATGGCGGCCATGGATCGGTTTGATCTCAAAATCATCGGCAAGGGGGGCCATGGCGCCATGCCGCATCTGTGCGTCGATGCCCTGGAGGTCGGCACCCAGGTGATCAATGCCTTCCAGCGGATCGTCAGCCGGCATATGAACCCCTTGAGCCCGGCGGTGGTGACGGTCGGCCGATTTACAGCAGGCAGCACTTTCAATGTCATTCCCCGCGAAGCGGAAATGTGCGGCACCACCCGGACCTTTGACCGCGAAATCTGGTCTTCCTGGCCGGAACGCATCGAGAAGGTGGTACGGGGGGTTTGCGAATGCCATGGGGGCACCAATACGAACTCAAATATTCGCAAGGATATCCGCCCTTGCAGAACGATGGCGAAATGGCGGAAATCGTTCGTCAATGCGCCCTTCAGGCAGTGGGCGACGCCCGGGTCGTCGAGCCTGAGCCGACCATGGGTGGGGAGGACATGTCCTTTTTCCTGGAAAAGGCCAAGGGCTGTTTTTTCTTCCTGGGAGTCGGACGGGAAGGCGGCGCGCCGGTGCACAATTCCAAATTCGATTTCAATGAAGAGGTTCTGGCGATTGGGTGTTGAAACCTATTGCCGGATCGCCATGGAGTTGCTGTCGGCGCCGTGATGGCTAAAATTGAAAATCAGGGGCCGAGCTGCTGCACAAGTTTTGCATCCCGTTCGAGCAGCGGCTTTAGCGAGTTCTAAAATCATTTATGTTCCAACAGGAGACATCGTGGAAAGAAAAGATAAAAATCGGAATTATCATTTGTGACCGTTACCGTGCGTGTGCGGGCGGTAAATGTTTAAGATCACTACGAAATCGGGAAGGGGCCTTCAGTCGGTACCAAAATATGGACGCCGAACTGGTGGGGTACACCTCTTGCGACGGCTGCCCCGGCGGTAATGTGGAATATACGGTGGATGAAATGTCGAAAAACGGCGCCGAAGTGATCCATCTTGCAACCGGACTTGTTGTTGGGTACCCCCCATGCCCGCATATTACGTATTTTCATGATTATATCCGGACAAAATACGGCCTTGAAGTCGTTTACGGTACCCATCCGATCCCCCAAAAATACCTGAATATGCACAATCAATTAAAAACATGGGATGATCCTGTTTGGCAGGAAATCATTCAACCAACGTTTGCCGATGAGCAAACGCGTTTGGCCTATGATTAAAGACGGGTTCAAATGTGAGATTATTTCCATCCACTTTGGCAGCTTATGGCAATTTTGATATAAAACTCTTGGGGTGAATCAGTTCGAATTTCGCTTCACGCATCGGCCCGGGCCGCCGAAAGGGTTCAGGGCAACCGAATGACCAGCACCGGAATTGGAGAATGTTTGGTTATCCATTTAGCGGTGCTGCCCACAAAGACATCAGCGAAGGTGCCGTGGCCGTGGGTGCCCACGACGATGATACCACAATCTTGTTCCCGGGCGGTTTCAATAATGGCTTCGGCGGGGGTTCCGTGTTTGATTAAAACTTCGTCGGTGACAAAGGGTTGATCTTCGGCATCGGCCTGGGCTTTTTCAGAAAAGGCCTCGAGAACTTCCTTTAGGGCGAAATAGAAAAAATATGACTGGTGGGCATTATCAAAGAATCTAGATCCAACATTTTCTGTAAAATAGACCCTTTTTCCGCTTTTTATACTCAGTCTTCCATAGTTGTGTTTTGAATATGAATTATGCCTGTGAAGCTCCGAATCCCCCTGCCAACCAAAAAAACAAAGCGAAAATGGCCATCTGAACAATCCAACCGATGAGACAAACTCCAACTGCTCGCCAAGTACTTTTATAGTCAAGTGCTTGCCTGACGGCAATGACCATCGCCACCAGCATCCAGATGCCAATGATGAAATTGAGGATGGCCCCCAGCATGGGGATGATTGCCAAAACGCGCAGAACTCCCGGTGAACTGGAGAATCCGATAGTGCGCAGCAACTCCCCATAGTCTGCTTTTGTTTGTGGTTCAGGTAACAGCCTGGTTCCAATAAAATATGTCAGAAACGCCCAGATAAACCATCCCAGCAGGGCAACTAGGGTTCCGAAAAAAAGCCCCTTTATCCCTGTCGTGCCGATAGTTCCTATTCCGGCAGCAACACTGGAAAGGATGACCACTCCCATGGCCTGCCCCATGGCTCCTTTGTCCGCTTCGACCTCTTCATAAAGGGTTACATCCAGCTTTGCTGCCCGTATCATCCGATCTGTAAATGATGCCATGCTTGCCTCCTTTTGCTATCCGGATTTTTGTAATTGCCAATGAAGGTAAAATTGATTTTCTTAGGAGCTATGGTTAAGTATTACAACTTTCCAGAGTTTATTCCCCGGCTTCTTCATAGGTTTTATCTAAAAGCTCATTGACCTTGGCGACAAGCGCAGCATTCGAGAAAGGCTTGGTTATATAAGCGTCCGCGCCAAGTGCCAGACCTTTGGCGATTTCCTCTTCACGACCCTTGGCAGTCAAAAAAATTATTTTGACCTTTCGAAAATTGGGATTCAAACGGATAATTTCGCAAACCTCATATCCGTCAATTCCGGGAAGCATGATGTCCAGCAGTACAAGATCCGGTTTGTATTGGTAAATCAGATCCAAGGCATCTTCGCCCCTTTCTGCTATCATGACCCTGTACCCCTGCTGTTCCATCAAAAACTGGATGGGCACAACAACATTCGGCTCATCGTCCACTATGAGAATTTCTTTTGCCATGAAGATTTACAGTAGTTTTATGTGATAGTGTTTGTGCCACCTTCTGGGTATCTTGCCAGCAAACTAAATATCAGCCAATTACCGATTGAGATAATGTCAGTTCAGGGTAAGGTTGTAATATCTAATGAATCAGAATCAAATTTGGTTCAATTTGATCACCGGGATTCACCAAAAATTAGACACCCACCAATTATAAGGTTTCAAAGGGATATCGCAAGGGTTTTTAGAGGAGATGATATGGAATTGCCCGATACAGGTGTATGGATTAGCTTGTAAAAGTTGTTTGGCCGTTGAATAAATCTCTATTTAACAGCCTCTTTTAATGCCTTGCCCGGGGTAAATTTAGGAGCTTTAGATGCTTTAATATCGATTTCCGCTCCGGTCTTTTACACGTAATTAGTGGCAGAGGGCAAAGAATTTTATCTATTTTACCGTCTGTCCTTGAGAATTAAAATTAGTATCTTTTTCTCGGTTTTTGCTTTATTTTTTCATTTGCGCATCTGAGCTTTGGTAAAAAACATATATCATTTGTTGGGCGGAGGCTCACTGGTATGCTCTCAGCATACGTTTTCATCGTGCTATCTGACACCTATTTTTAAAGTGTTTAGGATAGGCTAATGCCTAAGATTTATCGCCATCAAACCGCAGAGCCAGCATGGCGATGTCGTCGGTCTGGGGAACATCATTTGAGAATTTTTCTATCTCCAGCATCACCGTTGATATCAGATCTTCAAGGGATGCGTCCCTGTTCGTGTGGACGATGCGCTGTAATTTTTCTTTTGAAAAAAGCTCATCCGCCCGGTTCATAGCCTCGGTGACGCCATCGGTATACAGAAAGAGGGTCTCTCCCGGGTTCAGGATCAATCGATTCAGGTGAAACGAAGCATCTTCAATGATTCCGATGCTTACTTGCGGTATCGTCTCGAGATAGGTGATCTCGTTTGCCATGCGTATGACCAAAGGAGGATTGTGGCCGGCGTTTACATGGAAGATTTCGCCGGTTTGGGTGTTCATAACGCCGCAGAATAACGTAACGAACATTTGTGATTCATTGTCTAGGCTCAATTCCTGATTGACCCTGGATATGAGCTGATCGAGCTTCAATCCGTCATTGGCCATGGCTCGAATGAGGGTGCGGGTAACCGCCATATATAAAGATGCCGGCACCCCCTTGCCCGAGACATCGCCGATGATGAAAAACAGGTTATGATCATCAATAAAGAAAAAGTCATAGAAATCACCACCCACTTCTCTGGCCGGCTCCAGGACAGCATAAATATCAAATTCCGATCGTTGGGGAAAAGGCGGAAACGTTTTTTTTACAATGCCCATTTGTATCTGGCGAGCAACAATCAATTCACTCTCAATTCGCTCCTTGGCGGTCGTAGTCTTAATAAGGCGGGACACATATTCGTTCAGCGACGTTTCCAAATAGAGGATGGCTTCCGCCAACGCTCCGATTTCATCTCTGGATGTGTTCTTCAGTTGAAGAATTTCCGCGCTGATTGCGTCAGGTGAGGAGAAGTCGTGTGCTACTAAGTCTTTTGCATATTCCGTCAATCGGCTAAGGGGTTTGGATATCCTGTTCATGAGATAATAAGCGAGGAATACACTGAACAGGAATATTATAAAAATTATTTCCTGCTGCCGCAGTACCGTGGATATAATGCGATTGAGGATAATATCTTTATCCATTCCCACATGCACGTATCCTACCACGCCCGCAAGGATCGGAGAAGATATGTCGATGACTCGGTGGTCTTTGATTTTAAGGGTGACGAACTCTGTCTTTTCACTTTCATTTGTCATGTGAAACACCTCCGCCGGAATCCCCGGAACGAAGGTGTGAGAGATGATGCTCCCTTTGTTGTCAACCACATAAACGTAGGATACGCCCGAACTGCCCGTGTATTGATCGATGATGGATTGGGTTGTGGATGCATCCCGATTGAGGATAATCTCCACTGCCGATCTTGCAATGCTTTCCGCTATGGCCGTTCCCTTGCTGATATATTCCTCGGTCAGATATTTGTTGATGGTCAAAGCGGACAATATAGATGTCGCCGTGGCGATAACACCGAAAAGCACGATCATGATCAGAAGGGTTTTTCCGAATAATGTCGAAAATCTTATTTTTCCCATATTTTCCAACTTTCAATCGGAACAAAGCGGTTGTTTTTGACAGTGGTGTAATAGACTTTGTCCAGCCCTTGATGTTTATCAGGGCTGAAGCTCACAGGAGCGTTGATTCCGATATCCAGATTCCGGATGGACTCAACCGTTTCTTTGAGCCCCCTCCTGTCGATTGACCCGGTTCGCCGAAACAGTATTTCCACCAGGACTTTGGCATTCAAAAACCCTTCAAAACTGACAAAACTGGGTTTGAATGGGCGGGAGGTATTATCTGATCCATCAATTGGGGATTTGAAAGGGTATTGCTGGAGGAGTTTTTTGTATTCCTTAACCGCCGGCAGCGAGTTTTCCTCATAGCTGGGAACCACCTGGGAATTTATCAGTTCCTTTGTATAATCTTTGCCGTTATCCTTGGATATCTCCTTCAAGAGATCCAGCAGACTCTCACTTCCCACAAAAGAGAGATTGGCGATGGGCTGGGTCAATCCGGCATCCCGGGCATCCCTGATGAACGCAGCACAAGCCGCATAGGAGCCGATGGAAATGACCCCGTCGATGTCGGCCATTTTAATAATATTCACCTGCTCCATCAAAGACTGGGTAAACGGTATTCCCCGACGGTAGGTCGCTTCCGCAGCTATCTTTAGCCCATGGGCCGATAGCGCGCGCCGGACACCATCCCATCCGCTTCTCCCATAGGCATCCGCCTGATAAAAGATCCCGATTCGCTTCCGGCCGATGTTGACCAAATTGTCCACCAGTCCCTTTGTTTCTTGTCGGTAGGAGGCTCTGAGATTGAATACGAATCGATCGTATGGCGGCTCCCGCTGAGGCTGGGCGCCGGTGAACGGAAAGAAGAGATAAATCTGTTTCTCATCATAATTCTTCAGAAGAGGCAAGATGCGGGTCACCGTCGGTGTCCCCACATAGTCGAAGAGCAGAAAAACAGCATCTTGTTCAACCAATCGGATGGTGTTTTTTATGGTAGGGGTAGGATTGTACCCATCATCATAGGCTTTGATTAAAATCTTGCTTCCATTGATGCCACCGTTTTCATTGATATGATGGAAATAGGCCATAGAGCCCCGATAAAGCTCTAAGCCGAGCCGCTGTGAGGGACCTGTAAATGCGGCAGACATGCCAAGGACGTAATCGCTTGCTGCAATCTCCGGAGAAAACGAAAATAGGATCAGAACACACACAATGAGTTGAACAATAAATATATCGATACCGATCTTTCTCATTCGACAACCTCCCGCAAGATAGCGACTTGAAATAAGCGTTTTATCAATCATATGATATCCCCGATTCTTTTTCGAAAGGTTGAATTGCATGCATCTTTTATGTAAAGCCGAGAGCGGCCTAATTTTATTGAGATATGTATAACATTTCTTAACAGTAGTGCATTTTCACATTCTGGCAAGGTGAGTCTGATTTTTAGAAGAACTAAATTTTTGGGGTTACATTGTACATCTAGTTTCCAGCAAATTTCCATATTTTCAACACACCGATTTGTATGGGACCCTGGAGATGACCGCCAACATGACCAAGCCGCTGGTATTGTTAATTTCTGAAAAACAATGCTTTGATGCCGCGCTCGATTTACTGGAGCATTTGCACGGTGACCTGTCGCTTAAACCGTTTGTTCTACCCTATTTCAATCCCATTACGCCCCTGGTGTTAAATAAAACCACCTCCGACAACGTGTTCAGCGCCATTGAGCATGGTCTGCCGTTTATCTATAATAATTACGGCATGTCAGGCGCGACTTCACCCATCACTGCCGCCGGCAATCTGGCCCCAGATGACGTTGGAAAAATGGCAGACCCAGGGAAGTCCCGGCGCCGACGAAGTTCTACAGCAACATACCTGCAGCCTGTTGGATGGCCTGAATGCACCGGAAGATCATGGGGAGTTGATATCCAGGGGCGAAAATTATATTCATAAAATAACGACTTGATCTTGACAGCATTGCCCTCGAACCTGTAGTTTGACATCGATTACTTTAATTGCGGGGGGTGGATCGATAGCAGATCACGTGGACTCTAAATTCACGCAGCTCGGTGCGACACCGTGACCTCCCGCCAGCGCCTGTTGCTTGCCATAATTTGAGGCTCGTCCGGAGATACCGGATAGAATTCACTTTACCAGCGAGAACAATATGCGCCGGATAGTTGAATGGTTGAATAGTTGATTGGTTGATTCGGTTTAGCGGATCCAATTTATTTTATTTTTAGTAACATTTAATCAGGGGGTTAACTTTGAGTATCGCCTGGACCGAAATCCAGTCTGCACGCCTGATCGAACTGGCGGCTGATGACGCCGCGCTCGCCCGGCAATTTGAAAACGCGGCGGCGCGTGACAAAACTTACCAACAGCTTGAAAAGCAATTGGTTCAAGTTCAGCGGCAGAAATTACAGCAATTGCGTGATGGCCCCCGCCGGCCCAAGCTTTGCCGGCTGGAGAGCCGCTTGACGGATATCCTGGTTCAAAACAATTTTGTCCAGGTGACCACCCCGACCATTCTGTCAAAAGGCCTGCTGGCTAAAATGTCGATTGATGACGACCATCCGCTGGCCTCACAGGTATTCTGGCTCGGCAACGACAAATGCCTGCGGCCAATGCTGGCGCCGCATTTATACTTTGTGCTAAAAGACCTTCTGCGCTTGTGGGAGAAACCGGTTCGTATATTCGAAATCGGCTCGTGCTTCCGTAAAGAGTCCCAGGGCGCCCAGCATTCGAATGAATTTACCATGCTCAATCTGGTGGAGATGGGGCTGGCAGAGGATCAGCGGCAGTCAAGGCTGGCAGAAATGGCGGCCCTGGTGACGGCGGCAGCCGGAATCGATGACTATATTATTCAAACGGAAAGCTCCGCCGTATACGGGGAGACTATTGACATATTAGCCGGTGAAAACCGGATGGAAATCGGCTCGGCTGCCATGGGTCCCCACGTGCTCGATCAGGCCTGGCAAATCACGGATGCCTGGATGGGGATCGGTTTCGGACTTGAACGCATGCTCATGATTACGGAAAACAGTCGGAGCCTGGCAAAAATGGGTCGTAGCCTGGGGTATCTCGATGGGATACGTCTGAATATATAATAGCTCAAAGCTGAAAGCTCATAGTTCGAAGGCTTTAGTTTGAAGGCAATTAGCTATCCTCGATTTGTATGGAGGCATTAAAGCAGTGGGAGAAAAATCCCCAACAAAACAACCGGTCAAACGCTATTACCGCAAGCGGGTGGAGCTATTTCGACTGATAGACAAAATAAAACTCTGGCCTTCGCGAAGAGGTATTTTGCACGGCATCAAGACCATCGAAGTCATCGGGGAACAGGCGCGAATTACGACCCACTGCAATAAAATATTTCTGATTACCAACTCCAGAAACAGCCGGGCGGCGCGCTGGCTCAGAAATAAATGGTTCAAGAGCGTCTGCGGGACCTGCCGGGTTCCCGAATGGAAGCTGAAAAAGTATTCGGCAACCTATTTTAAGCGGCAGTACGGATCTGACTTGTTAAAGCAGGACGACAGAGTTTAGAATTCGGAAGTCGGACCCGATTGGACAGACGCATTACGTAGTTATTCGGCTCAGGGCAAATTTTAACCTCTGAACGTTGAACCTTTGAACCTTGAACCCCGATTCTTCTGAACTTTGAACCGCAAATGGACGAAGGAGATTGAGATGCACCCATTAATCGAATCTTTGATTAAAGACGGTCCGGTTGTGACGGACGGCTCCTGGGGCACCCAGATGCAAAAACGCGGCTTAAAACGCGGGCATAGCCCGGATTCCTGGAATCTGAGTCATGCGGATCAGGTCCGGGAGGTCGCCGAACAATACGTCAACGCCGGCAGCCAAATTATATTAACCAACACGTTTGGTGCCAGCCGGTTATCGCTGGCCAATTTCGAACTGGCCGAGAAAACAGCTGAGATCAATATGGCCGGCGTGCGGATTTCCAGGGAAGCCGCTGCCGACCGGGCGCACGTTTTCGCCTCCATTGGCCCGACCGGAAGAATGCTGATTACCCAGGAAACCACCGCAGAAGAGCTGCAAAATGTATTTGAAGAACAGGCCCAGGCCCAGGCCCGGGCCGGAGCGGATGGGATTATCATTGAAACGATGATTGATATCGAAGAGGCCAGGATTGCGGCCACTGCCGCCAAACAAACCGGATTGCCGGTAATTGTCAGCATGGTGTATGATTCCGGTGAGGATAAAGATCGGACCATGATGGGCAACAGTCCGGAAGAAGTTGTGGCTGAAATTTCCAAAATTGGGGTCGACGGTTTCGGTGCCAACTGCGGGCAGGGAATCGAAGCTTTTTTGCCGATTTGTCGGCGCCTGCGGCAGGCAACCGATCTGCCGATCTGGATTAAGCCCAATGCCGGGTTGCCGGAAGTTGTCGATGACGGCGTGGTTTTTCGCACCACCGCCCGGGAATTTGTGCAATACGTGCCCGATCTGATCCGGGCCGGTGCGAATTTTATCGGCGGCTGCTGCGGCACCGATCAGGAATTTGTGAAAACCATCCGGCAGGCAGTGAGCAGCAATTTTTGACTTAAGCAGGAAATTGACTGATTTAAAGAAGATTATCCGCTTAATGAAAATTATAGAAATTCCAAGCACCAAAAAACAAATTCCAAACAAATTCCAATATCCCAAATTCAAAATTCCAAAACTTGATTCGACTGCTGTTATACGCAACAATGAAAATGATCAATCGAGTTGGATTTATGAGAAGATACAATATAAACTTGAGGAATGTTTTGGTCATTGAATATTGAGATTTGAGATTTATTTGAAATTTGGTGCTTGATATTTGGGATTTTACTGACTTCTAGCACATTCTACTGCTTCGGGTGTAGAATATAAATTGATAATTCCCAGAAGATATTATCCTGCCTATTGAATCTGAAACGAATTTATGCCAGTATCGGACATTTTAAAATAAAGGAGAACCTTATGCCTGATTCCCTGATACTTCCCTTTCACAACTGGCTGGTCGAATTGCGTCGCGACCTTCACCGAATCCCTGAACTTGGCTACCGGGAAGAAAAGACGGCTGCCAAAATTTGTCAAATGCTGGATCAACTGCAAATTCCCTACCAAAACGCGGTCGGCAAAACCGGCGTGGTGGCCAGACTTAAGGCGGATCAAGAAGGGCCGCTGGTGGCCTACCGGGCTGACATGGACGCCCTGCCGCTGGAGGAAGCCAATGATGTCGCCTACAAATCCCAGCACCCGGGGCTGATGCACGCCTGCGGTCATGACGGACATGTCACGGTGGCCCTCGGAATCATCCGCTGGTTAAAGGAACGCGACTGGCCCCGCAAGGGCTGCGGTGAGATCCTTTTTTTCTTTCAACCGGCCGAGGAGGGCGGTGCCGGCGCCAAGGCCATGCTGGACAGCGGGTTGTTCGATCAGGAGCCGGTCCAAGCGATTTTTGCCTCCCACATGAACCCGGAATTACCGGTGGGAGCGGTGGAGCTCATTTACGGAACGGCTCATGCCGCCACCAATGAGATCCACATTCGCATCAAAGGCAAGGGCGGTCACGGAGCCTCCCCCCATCTTTGCATCGACCCCATTGTGGCCGGGGCGCATCTGGTGACCCAGCTGCAGACATTTGTCAGCCGCACGCTTGGCCCATTAGACAGTGCGGTTCTGACCATCGGTGAATTTCACGCCGGGACCGCGCTGAATATCATTCCGGAAGAAGCCCATTTGAAAGGGACGCTGCGCACCCTGACGCCGGAGGTTCGCGAACAGGCCGTGCGCCGGATTGAAGAATTGGTCAAGAGTTTGGATCTGGCCTTTGGCGTTTCAACCACCCTCAAAAACATTGCGGGCTATCCACCCCATGTCAACGATTCCGAAAAAGTGGATCACCTGAAAGCCTGTGTGGAGCAGCTCCTGGGCGCTGCCGCCGCCCGCATCTCCCGGCCCCGGATGGGCGCCGAAGACTTCGCCTACTTTTGTCAAAAATGGCCCGGCGCCATGGTGGGGCTTGGCTGCCATGATCCGGCCAAGGGCTTTCAATTTGCCCTGCACTCGCCCCACTTTGAAATGGATGAGAGCGTTTTAGATGTCGGGGTGCAGCTGATGGGCCACGCGTTGGTTCAATATATTGAAAAAGCAAAATCGGCCTAAAATTGAGATAAGTGTTCACGGGTTCAAGTGCGGCCGGTTTAGGCTCCACCCCGGAGTCGCCCCTCCGATCACTGCAAACGAGACGCATTTCACGATTTCACCGATGACCTGGTCGGCGGCGGTAAGGCCTTCGGTATTGGCTTGATCGAAAAAGTGGCTGCTGGCCCGTTTATTCCAACACTTCTGTCAAGGGATTGCCTGCCGCCCCCGACGGCGGGCTGATACCGAGGTATGCCGACAGTGTCGCTGCGATGTCGCAGGGGGTTACCGGCCGCGCGATCCGCGCGCCTCCCAGGCCGCGGCCCGCAAAAATCACCGGGACGTGGGTATCGTAGCGCCACGGCGAGCCGTGGGTTGCGGCAACGCTCAGACCGTCGAAATCGTGAATGAAGGATTGCGGCGCGAACACGATATAGATATCGCCCGAGCGGTCAGTCAGGGTCGTGATTGCGCAGTACGTCGCGCATCTGCCAGGTCCGGTAATTATTGGAGTCGGTATCCGCACGCTCGTAGGTATCGCTCCGCAAGTTGAAGATCTTGGGGGCGCGCAGCTGTATGAACGGTTCCGGCCACACATCGAAATAATGTTTGCGCTGCTCCGCAAACACCAGTTTCCACTGCAGGAATCGCGTGGCGACCAGTTTAGGCATCGGCAAATGTTTTAAACTGTATGGCCAGAAAAAATGAACTAATTCTCTTCATGTATTCTACTCCTGCAGTTATTTACAGGCAGCGATTAGATAGCCCTATAACTTGAACCCTCAACAATAACCTCAGGGGAAAACCGCGCCCTGGGCTTCACCAAAATTTGTTTGGGCGTCATATTCCCGTTCTGCGGCGGCGTATTCTGAAATAATTCGGCGGCCAAGGGCGTTGGCTGTTTCTGCCAGAGCCTCACAGGTTTGAGCGGGTTCCAATTCAGCAATGGATCTTTCTATTTCAACGGCCGCTTTAACACCGATATCTTTATGCCCTTTTTCATGCTGTCCTAACGCTTGCATGTAAGCATCCCATTTTTTCTTTAAGGCGGCTGGTCCTTGTGCATAGTCTGCCCAGCGCGGTAATCGAAATTCAACGTTGAGCGTGGTGGCAACGGAACGGATAGAACATTCGTGGTCTGTCACTCGATACCGGTAATTCCATTTTACGTCCCAGCCGGTGTATGCATCGTAGGTATTGCCATTCGTCCACCGCACGCCGCTGCGATCCATCTGTTCTCTGAGTTCGGCCGCCGTGCGACCTTCAATGTTGTAGTAGTCATAGGTTATCATGACCCTTGGTTCGGCTCCGGCTAAAGACGCCAGCCCTAAAAGAATAAAAATGACTAATCCGCCGGACCAGTACCGAATCCCGTTAATCCCTCTGCCACTGCAAATGGTGACTGTCCGCACTTTTTTTGCCAAAATGGGTTTTCCCAATCTCAATGTTCCAGAATAACCGGGTAAGGCTTTTTGGGGGAGTTAAGTCATCACACCCCTAATTGTTGACACAAGGCTTCAAAATCTTTGGCCTCAACATCAAAGTTGGCCGTGTCCGGTTGTTCAAAGGCTTCATCAATGACATCTGCTTCCGGAACGGTGACATGGGCTGTATGCAGCCCGGCCGCCCGGGCCGCTGTCAGATCACCTTCATGGGCGGCAACCATCATGGCTTCTGCCGGCTGCAAGCCCAAGAGGCTGACACCTCTCAGGTAAGCCTGTAAGGAAGGTTTATAGTAGCCCAAAAACTCGCAGGACAGGATACCGTCCCAATGCACCTGGGCCGCTTTCGAGCTGCTGACGATGCTTTCCCAACTCAAGATGGTAAGCACCACTACCGTAAATTTGGCTCGTAAACGGTTGATCGCTGCGGAAGCGCCGGCAAAGGCTTTGAGGTGATGCCAGGTGGATTTTACGAGAGACAAACGATCGATAGTGGATAAGAGCGGATATTTGCCGGTCAAATTTTCCAAGGCTTGCAGATGCATGCCGTCCGCATTCATCCAGGGTAAGTTCCCATGCCTGACCTGGGTGTGGACCTTGAACATCTCTCCGCGCCAATCATAGGCGAAGGCCTCGCTGTCGATTGTGCGGCCCTTGGCATCGGCCAATTCCTGGATCTTCTCGCAGGCCGTATTTTTCCAATCAAACACAGTGCCCCCCACATCAAAAAATAATCCCTTGACGTTTTCCATATTGCCTCCTTCTTATTTCGGTGCCGAATCATTCATCTGTGACGCAGCCTTGCGAAGCGGATTTTACGTTTTTAATGTATTTATACAGGGTGCCGCGAGTCGCCTTAAAAGGCGGAGCCTGCCAGGCGTTGCGGCGTCTCGCCATCTCAGCCTCACTGATGTCGACATCGATCGTGTTATTCTCCGAGTCGATCGTAATTCGATCGCCGTTTTCCACCAGGGCAATGGGGCCGCCTTCCTGGGCTTCGGGGGTAACATGGCCGACAATAAAGCCGTGGGATCCCCCTGAAAAACGGCCGTCGGTCAACAGGGCGACGTCGTTGCCCAGGCCCGCGCCCATGATGGCCGATGTGGGCGTCAGCATTTCAGGCATTCCGGGCCCCCCCTTGGGACCCTCGTAGCGGATAATAATCACATCCCCGCTGCTGATTTTCTTCGCTTCCAGGGCGGCCAGCATTTGCTCTTCAGAATCAAACACATTGGCCGTTCCGGTAAACCGGGTTCCCTCTTTGCCGGTTATCTTGGCAACCGCCCCTTCTGGCGCCAGGTTGCCCCGCATAATTTGCAGATGCCCCGTTGATTTTACCGGATTTTCCAGGGGTCGAATAATTTCCTGGCCTTCTGCCAGTCCCGCGACATCTGCCAGGTTTTCGGCCAGTGTCTTGCCGGTTACCGTCAGGCAGTCACCGTGCAGCAGTCCGGCGTCCAGCAAGTATTTCATGACGGCCGGAATGCCGCCGGCAGCATGAAGATCTTCCTGGACAAAGCGGCCGCTCGGTTTCAAGTCAGCCAGAAACGGAACCCGGTCGCTTACCTGCTGGAAGTCGTCCAGCGACAACGGAACATTTACTGAGCGGGCCATGGCGATTAAATGCAGCACGGCGTTGGTGGACCCGCCCAGCGCAACAACCATTGCCATCGCATTTTCAAACGCCTGGCGGGTCATGATATCGCGCGGCTTGATGTCTTTTTCCAATAAATTGCGGATGGCGGCCCCGGATAGAAAACACTCTTCCAGTTTTTCGGTCGTATCGGCCGGGGTACTGGAACTGTAGGGCAGTGACATTCCCATCGCCTCAATGGCCGAAGCCATGGTATTGGCCGTATACATGCCGCCGCAGGCTCCGGCTCCCGGGCAACTGTGGCGAACAATTGAATGGCGCAGGTCTTCATCGATTTTTCCGGCAATGTATTCCCCATAGCTTTGAAAAGCCGATACGATGTCCAGTTTCAGATCCCCATGATGACCGGCCCGGATGGTTCCGCCATAGATCATCAGCGCCGGGCGGTTTAACCGTCCCATGGCCATCAAACAGCCCGGCATATTTTTATCGCAGCCCGGCAGGGATATATTGGCGTCGTACCATTGGGCGCTCATCACGGTTTCGATCGAGTCGGCAATAAGATCCCGGCTCTGCAGTGAATAGCTCATGCCTTCGGTACCCATGGAAATGCCGTCACTGACCCCGATGGTATTGAAGCGCATACCGATCATCGCGGCCGTCTCCACGCCCTCCTTCACTTTGGCCGCCAGGCGGTTCAAGTGCATGTTGCAGGTGTTGCCTTCAAACCAGACACTGGCAATACCCACCTGGGCTTTTTCCATATCGGCTTCCTGCATCCCGGTGCCGTAGAGCATTGCCTGGGAGGCGCCCTGGGATTTCGGCTGCGTAATCCGCGAACTGTACCTGTTTATTTTCTGTGACATTTTATGCTCCCAACCCGGCCCAGCCGGAAATAAATATTGAAGGTTGAAAATTTTTTTTATATCTTTCAGTCAATCGCTTTGGGCACTGTCAATTCATATTCAGGGTTAATAAACCTACCCGCAATATTCAGTTAATAAGATACTTGTAAGGTCGATTTTTGTTTCGTCAACCTTCTAACACTGCCGCACCTTAAAAATAGCAATACCTGATGCGGTGGTTGTAATGAAAGCAAAAATGCTTATCATTCTAAAATTATTTCTGAAGATTTGAATCGAGGTGTGAGATGAAAAAAACACTTTTGGTTATATTGTCTGTTTTCTTTTTGGCCTACTCCGCCATTTGTTCAGAGAAAAGCGAAAGCAATTTGACAACGGCACCGCCGGTATCGGGCACGGTCGTAAACGGGTATCGGATCTTAGACATTCAACAGGCCCGGGGCGTGGTCGATCTGAAGGTCTACCGTGGCGATTATATCAAGTTCAAATTTGCCCCATCTCTTGAGGATCCGGTGCTGTCGATTCCGGACCTTGCCATCAAAAAAAGACTTTCAAGCAACCCGGCGCAAGCTCCATATTTCAAAATGAAAACGCCGGGGACATTTGCATTTTCCCTGGCAGATGTCGCCGGTAATTTAACCGTCATAAATTACCAGCAGACCAGTTACCGGGAAGTTACATCCAGTGAAGCCGCGCAATTCATTCAAAATGAACACCCCATCGTTTTAGATGTCCGCACGCCGAATGAATATAAACGCGGACACCTGCCCAATTCGGTTTTGATTCCGGTTCAGGAGCTGCAAAATCGTTATAAAGAATTGGGAACCGATAAAAATCGGGAAATTTTGATCTATTGTGCCACCGGCAATCGCAGCACGGTGGCTTCCAAGATCCTCATCGATAACGGATTCAAGCACATCGTCAATATGCGCGGGGGGATTTATGCTTGGAGCAAAAAGAACTATCCTGTTGCACGCTGACTGGTTGATTGGTTGACTGGTTGATTAAGTGTCAAGGCTTCAGGTCATTTAAGTTCATTATTGAAAAAACTACCGACTAAAAAACTAAGACTAAAGGAGGAACATTGATGCTGCTAGATTTAATTCGGCAAAGAAGAAGTATTCGCAAGTTTACGGGGGAAGCAATCGAAGCGGATAAACTGGAGGTGTTAAAAGAAGCCGCGCTGCGGCCACCGTCTTCAATGGGGCATAATCCCTGGGAGTTTATCTTTGTCACCGACGTGCAATTGTTGGCCAAGCTGTCAAAGGCCAAGCCGCATGGTTCGAGCTTTCTGGCCGATGCCCGGCTGGGGATCGTTATATGCGCGGATCCCGCAAAATCGGCCGTCTGGATCGAAGATGCATCCATTGCCGCCATATTTATCCAACTGGCGGCCGAATCACTGGGACTGGGAAACTGCTGGGTTCAGATCCGAGAAAGGATGCATGATGATACCCAATCAGCAGAGGCATACATCGCGGAGCTTTTGAGCATCCCATCAAATTTGAAAGTGGAATCAGTGGTCGGCATCGGATATCCGGCTGAGCAAAAAGCGCCCCATACCAGAGAAGAATTGCAGGACGAGAAGGTTTATATTAACCAGTATGGCAGCTCTTTTGATATTGGTTAGGTTTCCAGATATATTTAGTTTAAATGCTTATGGAGAGTAAAGGTTTCAGGTGTCGGTGTCAGGTGTCAGGAATAAGACCAACTGCTGGCCGCAGGGTGGCCGGTTTAATCCAAAAAGAAACTCTGAAAAAGCGAATTTAGAACCACCCCGCGTCATGGATGAATGTCGAAATCAACAATTTTATCTATTTTAATAGGGTCGAGCAAAGCGATGTCATCTTGCGAATTTCCATTCGAACATATTAAAGTTGTCACAATCTTGGTCTGACACCTGAAACCTGACACCTGAAACCTTCACTTGTATGCCAATATCGGCCAATTCCTGGCCGCAGCGACTTTCAAAAGCGGTCCGCTCGGCTCAACCGCATGGGGAAACCCAACCAGTTCAAGCAGCGGCAGGTCGGCCTGATGATTGCCGTAGGCATAAGAGCGCGCGAGATCGATTCCGCTGCGTTGGGCCAGTTCCGTGGCGAGATGCCGTTTGGTCGTATCCAGACACAGGGGCCCTTTGGGTTTTCCGGTGAGCAATCCTTTGGCGCTCTCTGCCAGATCGGTGCACAACAGATGCTCGAATCCGAGGTCCCGGGCCACGGGCTCGAGCATGTATCGGATCGACCCGGATATGAGCACCAGGCAATGTCCCAGATCTTTGTGCTCGTTAACCTTTGCCAGGATTTTTGGTGCCAACCTGGGTTTCAGAATTTCCTGGTAAAAATCTTCTGAGCCTTCTATAAATTCATCCAGGCGCCGGTTGCGGTAGAACCGCAGCAAGATTTTTGCGGTCTGTTCATCTGTGATTAGATGATGTCGATACAACATTCCGGCCACAATGGCTTTCAGGATAAAGCCGCCTGAGATCAGGCGCCGTTCCCACAAATATTTAATTCCCAGTCGGCTGCTTTCCGTATCCAGCAAAGTTTCGTCAAAATCAAAAAACGCACCTATGCGGTTGTTCATCATTCTGTTAGCCCAATCGAGAATTCCTGCAATAAAACCATCTCCTGTTTATGAGGTGGTAAGTGTTCGGCTCCATATATAAACTGAATTTCAGTGTCAAGCTATAACCGCATCATCTCCGAAAAAAGAATCCCGGGCGCGACCTGCGGCGGGAAAATTTTCCGGCAAATCCAATGTTAGCTCTTTGTCTACATCAGGCCCAAGGCATAATAAAATAGACAGATTACCTTAAATATTCAATTTGCAATCTTCAATCTTCAATGTCTTTTAGTCGCCTTCAAAAACAGGTTTGTCTTTATTCACAAACGCATTATATGCCCGTTTGAAATCTTCGGTCTGCATACAGAGCGCCTGGGTCTGGGCCTCGGCTTCAATGGCCTGATCGATGGTCATGTTCCATTCCTGATTGAGCATGGTCTTGGTCATACCGTGGGCAAAGTTGGGGCCGTCTACCAGCCGTTTGGCCATGGCCAAGGCTTCGGCATAGGGATCGTCAGCGATGCGGTTCCAGAATCCCCAGCGCTCGCCCTCCGCGGCGTTCATACTGCGGCCGGTCAACAGCAATTCGGTCGTGCGGCCCTGGCCGATAAGCCGCGGCAATATGGCGCAGGCGCCCATATCGCAGCCGGCCAGGCCCACCCGCACGAAAAGATAGGCAACCTTGGCGTCCGGGGAGCCATAGCGCAGGTCACAGGCCATGGCGATGGCCGCGCCGGCGCCGGCACACACGCCTTCAATGGCGCCGATCACCGGCTGGGGACAGGCCCGCATGGCCTTGACCAGATCACCGGTCATGCGGGTAAATGCCAGAAGCCCCTTCATGTCCATTTGGGTCAGGGGACCGATAATTTCATGGACATCACCGCCGGAGCTGAAATTTCCACCGGCTCCCCGGATAATAACGGCCTCGATATCATCGGCGTAGGCCAGTTTGCGAAACAAATCGCGCAATTCCGCATAGGAGTCAAAAGTCAGGGGATTTTTGCGCGCGGGCCGATTGATGGTGACCGTCGCCACCGTCCCGTCCGTTTCCCACAAAAAGTGCTTTGCCCTGTAATCCGCCAGTTTATTCGCGTGCATGGTGTTATCCTCTCGTAAAAAAATGCCTAAGTTGTCTAAAATGCACTAAAATGCCTAAAATTTTGGTATCGCTGCGCTCAATCTTTTTTAAAATAGACAGAATACCTTAATTCGACATCCTTCATTCGTCATTCCCAAGGTTCGTCATTCCCTACATCGCTTCTCCGCCGGCAACGGCAATTGCCTGGCCGGTTATGGCGGCCGACTCCGGCCGGCACAGCCAGACGACGGCATCGGCCACCTCTGAAGGTTTTATCAGACGCCCCTGGGGATTGCCTGAAGTGAGTTCCACCAGCGCCTCGTCCTCCGACCGCCCGGTTTTTTGGGCTATATTTTTCACCGCATTCCGCACGATATCGGTGTCGGTATAGCCGGGACAGACGGCATTGACGGTGACACCGCTCTTGGCTGCTTCCAGGGCCAGGGCCCGGGTGAGTCCCAGCACGCCATGCTTGGCCGCGCAGTAGGCCGTAACGTATGCATAACCCTTGACGGCGGCCGTACTGGCCACATTGACGATGCGGCCCCAGCCGCGTGAGCGCATCTGCTCATATACGGCCCGGCTGCAGTTGAAAACGCCATCCAGGTTGACGGCCATCATACGCCGCCAATGCGCGATATCCATTTTATGAAACGGTGCGGTCCGGACTGCTCCGGCATTATTGATCAGAATATCGATCAGACCCAGCTCTGCTTGAGCCCTTTCAAAGGCAGTTGCAACGCTTTCAGGATCAGTTACATCACAGGTTGCCCCCCGGGCTGCGGGGAGCGAGGCCGCGGTGGCCTCCAGGGGCTCCAAGCGGCGGCCCATCAGTGTAATGCGGACGCCATCGGCGGCCAGAGCCGCTGCAATGGCGGCCCCGATGCCGGTGCCACCGCCGGTAATTACAGCGTGTTTATCCTTTAATTTTAGTCTCTCCATTTGATGACCATTTCCAATTTACGGATTTGATTAGTTTCTGAATCGATCTGACTGGAAATCGGCAGCCAGTGGCCGCGATTCTATTAAAATTCAAGAAATAAATATAAAATATAAATGCGCAGCATAACATAATTAATCCACCGGCTCATGAAATCTGCTGTGTTTATGGCTTATTTAATTATTGTGCAATTATCTATTGGCCGCTTTTAAGGGCGGATTAATTATCTTTAGACGTTGATCACCATCTGTGCGGCCCGCTGCAGGTTGCGTTCCAGTTGCTCGAAGCCGTTTAAGTACTGGACGGGACAGGCAACCCCTTCGCCATGGTACTGCTGCTCTGCGGCGGCCCGCAGGGTCCAGTAGCGGTCCATCAGGTGCGGCCGGGCCAGGCAGCACAGATCGGCCCGGCCGGCGGCGATGATGCTGTTCACGTGATCGATTTCGTAGATGTTGCCGACGGCCATCGTCGGAATGCCGGCCTCGTTGCGGATCTGGTCGGCAAAAGGCGTCTGGAACATACGCCCGTAAACCGGTTCGGCATCGGGGCTGGTCTGGCCGGCCGAGACATCGATAATATCAGCGCCAGCCTCAACAAAGGCTTTGCCGATTAGCACCGCATCATCCGGGGTAACCCCCGCCGCGCCGCGCCAGTCGTTGGCCGATATGCGCACAGACATCGGTTTGTGATCGGGCCAGATTTGGCGTACGGCGCCAAAAACCTCCAGGGGAAAGCGCAGCCGATTTTTCAGGCAACCGCCGTATTTGTCTTTACGCTGGTTCATGATGGGGGTGATAAAGGCCGACAACAGGTAACCGTGGGCGCAGTGCAGTTCCAGCATGTCAAACCCGGCGCGCGCGGCGCGTTTTGCGGCATCGATGTAGTCAGCCAGCACCTGATCCATATCGACCCGGGTCATTGCCCGGGGTATTTGATTGGCTGAGCTGTATGGCACGGCCGACGGCCCAATGATTTCCCAGTTGCCCTCTTCGAGCGGTTCATCCATTGCTTCCCAGCCCACCTGGGTCGAGCCTTTGGGGCCGGCGTGGCCCAGCTGCAGGCAAAACTTGGCTTCGCTGTGGGTGTGCACAAAATCGACGATGCGTTTCCAGGCATCTTCCTGCTCATCATTCCAGATGCCGGCACAACCGGGCGTAATGCGTCCCTCGGGGCTGATATCGGTCATTTCGGTATAGACCAGCCCGGCGCCGCCCGTGGCCAGCGAACCGTAGTGAACCAGGTGCCAGTCCGACGGCACCCCCTCCACGGCACTGTACATGGACATGGGTGAGACGACGACCCGGTTTTTCAGGGTCATCTCCCGCAGGCTGAAGGGGGTGAACATGGGCGGCACCGGCTCGGCCACCGGTTTGCCATAGGCCCTGCCGGCCAGGATTTTTTCGATCCCTTCCAGCCAGGCTTTGTCGCGCAGTCTCAGGTTTTCGTGGCTGACGCGCTGGCTGCGGGTCAGCAGCGAATAGGTAAACTGCTGCATATCAAAGCTGTCAATGTAGCGCGGCACGTTTTCAAACCAGCTCATGGAGTTGCGGGCCGCGCTTTGCAGCTTCAATGCTTCGAGTTCCCGTTCATCCTGGTAGGCGAGTAAGGCCGCTTGGACCGGTTGGCCGGAATTCATGTTTTGCGCCAGGCAGATGGCATCCTCAAATCCCAGCTTGGTGCCCGAACCGATCGAAAAGTGGGCGGTGTGGGCGGCATCACCGATCAGAACGAGGTTGCCTTTTATCCAGTTATGACAGAGGACGCGCGGGAAGCTGATCCAGGCCGAGCCGCGCATATGCCGCGAATTGGTAAGCAGTGGGTGTCCGCCAAGATGTTGCTCAAAGATCTTACGGCAGGTTTCGGCACTCTGCGCATGGGACATGTGTTCAAAACCCCAAGCATCATATGTTTGCGGCTGGCACTCGACGATGAACGTTGAGGTGTCCCGGTCGAACTGATAGGCATGGGCCCAGATCCAGCCATGCTCCGTCTTTTCAAAGAAAAACGCGAAGGCGTCGTCGAAACGCTGGTGAGTCCCGAGCCAGACAAATTTGTTGGGCCGCAGGTCGATATCGGTGGCGAAGCCCTTTAAATCGCTGTTGCGGATTTTGGAATTCAGGCCGTCGGCCGCAACAATCAGGTCGGCATCGGCAAAATCGGTCCGGATGCTCGCCACCTCGAACTCATACTGGAACATCATCTCGACCCCGAGCTGCCGGGCGCGCGCATAAAGAATCTCCAACATCCGGCGACGGCCAATCCCCATGAATCCGTGTCCGCCGGACCGCTCCACCTGCCCCCTGAGATGGACATCGATGTAATCCCAGTGCACCAGTTCATCGAAAAGCGCCTGGGCGCTGAGCGGATCGTTTAGCCGCAGGTTGTCCATGGTCTGATCGGAAAAAACCACGCCCCAGCCGAATGTATCCTCTGATTTGTTGCGCTCGTAAACCGTAATTTTGTGTTCAGGATTGCGCAATTTCATGGAAACTGCGAAATAGACACCGGCAGGTCCTCCCCCGAGGCAGACGATTTTCATGGTCCCTCCTGCAAACTATTCGTAGTGGATCCACATCCGAATAACTTTGACCGCTCTTTCATCATCTAAAATTTGATATACCAAGCGGTGTTGTATATTAATACGACGCGAATAAGCTCCGGATAAGTCGCCAATGAGCTTCTCAAAAGGAGGCGGTGTCTGATACGGATTTTCAGGCAGGATGTTTAACAACGCCTCAGCTTTTGATCGCAATCCGGCAGCAGATATTTTTTTAGCGTCTTTTAGAGCTTGTTTTGTGTAAGCGATTCGCCACATTACCACTTGATTTCCTCAGAGCATTCCTCGAGCGGAGTGGCTAATCCTTGCTGGGCAGATTCGCGCATTTTAGGGATATTCAGTAGAAAGAGAGTTTCCTGAATGGCACGCCAATCATCTTCTGAAATTAGAACGGCACTGCCCCGCTTGCCGGTTATGACAATCGGTTCATGCGAAGACGCTGCTTCATCAATAAGCCGATAAAGCTTTGATCTTGCTTCAGTTGCTGTTAAGGTGGGCATCATCGACCTCAAATATTTGATAATTATTGTATTTAAAATGGTACGGCATAGCGTACGCCTTGTCAAGGGTGAAAATCAATATTGCTCTGAGCGAAACCTATTTGGTCAAACAATGGATTTAGCATCATAAATGATCTTTTTAATTTTTCCGAGAGAGAGCAGCTCTATTTGAGCAATGATGATTGCTCAAGTAAAGCAAAAACAGGATCGCTGTCTTGATAATGCAGCCGTATGATGTTAAAAAATATATCGAAAATATCTGAAGTTTGCACGTATTATAATGCACAATGAAAATGAATGTAGGTCGGTAATTTATCCCAAGCAAAGTCAAATGAAATATATCGGTAAATATGTTATTCGCGGCCTTCTCGGACGCGGCGGCATGGGCAAAATAATCAAGGTCGAGCATCCGCAGATCGGAAAAATTTTTGCTTTAAAGTTGCTGGACCCTGATCCGTTGCTGGTCAGTTTGATTGGACGGGACAAAATCCGGGATATGTTTAAGACCGAAGCCGTCACCATTGCCGGATTGAGACACCCCAATATTGTCGAAATCATGGATTATGATGAATCAGAAGGCAAGCCGTATTATTTGATGGAATACTACGTCAATAATATCGGCGTCGTAATCGGTGAGCCCTCCCGTACGGAGCAGGCTTCGCGCATCATCAACATCGAAAAAGCGATTCGCTACACCCGCCAGACCCTCAATGGTCTGCACTGCATGCACCATGCCGGCATTATTCACCGCGATATCAAACCCTATAACCTTCTGGTGACCGATCACGATACCATCAAGATTTGTGACTTCGGCCTGTCCAAATTAAGGGGAGAAAAATTTGAAGGCCCGCCTTCGCTGAAGTTTGGTTCGGCCTGGTATGCACCACCGGAACAGGAAGACAATCCCGACAGTGTCGACTTCAGTGCCGATTTGTACGCAGCCGGCATCACGCTGTACCGCATGCTGACGGGGGTTTTGCCGGAAGGTGGTTACCAGCCTGTCAGTCGTTTCAATGCCGATCTGGATGATGCCTGGGATGATTTTCTCCAAAAAACGATTGCGCCCCACCCCGCCGGACGGTATCGTAACGCCTCAGAAATGCTGGCGGATCTGATGCTGCTGCAGACAGCCTGGGAAGCAAAAAAAGAGCAAATCTGTCGTCTGCCGGAATTAAATACTACGGAAAATGCCTTACCGGCGTTAGCCCGAGTGACACCGCGCAACCGCCCTATTAAAATCAACCCCCACGGCGCCCAAAAAACCTTTTCCCTGGACGACCTTTGGCGCCCCGCGAAATTTCTGCAAAACGAATTTGAGGTCAATTCTGATGAAACGGTCACCGACCGCGCCACCGGTCTTGTCTGGCAGCAGTCGGGTTCTGAGTTCCCGCTAACCTGGTCCCGGGCCAAAGATTATATTCAAGAGCTCAATGCGTCCCAGTTTGCCGGCAGCAGCACCTGGCGTCTGCCGACCATCGATGAACTGGTGACGCTGCTCACCGAATTTCCCCGCGGGGAAGATTACTGCATTGAACCCATCTTCGACCAGCGGCAGAAAAGGATCTGGAGCTGCGATCGGCGGTCTTTCATCGCCGCCTGGTATGTCAGCATCGATTTGGGGTATGTAGCCTGGCAGGATTTTACCGCCTACTTCCATGTGCGTGCGGTGCGGCATAATTAATCCCCATAATTAATCCGCCTTGAAAAGCAGTCCCGTGAAAATTGCCGGTTTACCTTCGGATGCGTAATAATGGTGCATGACTCAGGGGCTGCGGATTAATTATATATTATGCTGCGCATTTTTTCTGTTCATTATGTTTTTTAAGTTCATTCCCAGGTTGATTAAAAGATTACTGATTAGCGTTTAGATCTGCGGCTTCATGGCCCTTGGGGGTGAGAAAGGCGCTGGTTTTGAGCACGTTCATATCGACCAGTCCAGCTTGAAACAGGGATTTGATTGACTGCATGGTGGCACTGGGCGCCTGACCCAGGGCCGCGACGATGTCGCTGACGTCCATGATGCCCGGCGGACCACTATAGTCCCACTCCTTGGCCAACAGTATTAATATCTGCTGTTCTTCCGATGTCGGCATGATGTGTCGCCTCCGGGTGCCTTAGGCTGTGCGCCGAAAATAATGACGGCTGTCATGAATTTCTCTGCTCTGCGGGTCTAAATGCAAGATATGATCGATAATGCAAGCGTCAATAAAGTATTTGACAAGTTGTGCTTTTATGTATGAAATGACACCTAATGAGGCGTGGTTATGGGTTAAGATTGAGATTACGAATCCCAAGGGCATTGATAACCCATACTTCGACCGTAGCGGGATTATCTGGCTCAAAAGCGGTTCGGACAAACGGCGGGTCAATTCCAAAGAAGAATTGCGTCGGCTGTTCCCAATGTCAGACCAGTTTCATGCGGACGAGTTGCCGACTCAGGCGGAATTCGAATGTTAACCTTCAAGCGCCAGGCGGTCTAAATGAAACCTTTTGAACAATTCCCCGCTGAACTCAGCCGAGCAAATTCGCTATATCCTGACCGACATTGACGATACCCTCACCGTAAACGGACGCCTGCCCGCCGTGGTTTTTGTGGCCATGGAGCGGCTGAGACAGGCCAAGATCCGCTGCATTCCGATCACCGGCAGACCGGCCGGATGGTGTGATCACATTGCGCGGATGTGGCCGGTGGATGGTCTGGTGGGTGAAAACGGCGCCTTTTATTTCCGCTATGACGATTCGACACGCAAAATGCTGCGGCGCTATTTCAAGCCGGAAAACGAGCGCCGGGCCGATCGCCGGAAATTAGCGGAGCTCAAACGGGAAATTCTGGAAAAAATTCCCGCTGCCGGCATTTCAGCAGATCAGCCCTACCGCGAGGCGGATCTGGCGATAGACTTTTGTGAAGACATCCCGCCCCTGCCCACTGAAGCGGTCGATCGGATCGTCGGCTTGTTCGAACAAGCCGGCGCCGTTGCCAAAGTCAGCTCCATCCACGTCAACGGCTGGTTTGGTGAATATGATAAACTGACGATGACCCGTTTTTTGTTTGAAGAAGTTTTTCACGAGAATTTAGAAGCCGTCAAGGCGGACGTCATTTTATCGGCGACTCCCCCAACGATGCGCCGATGTTTGCCTACTTTCCCCAATTCCGTCGGCGTGGCCAATGTATTGCAGTTTGAAGGCCGCATGCCCTGCAATCCGGCCTGGATTACCCGCAAGGAGGGCGGGTACGGATTTGCCGAGATGGTGGATAAACTTCTTGCCCCTATCGCCACTGAATAAATTTAGTCATTGCACAATGAATAAAAATTTGATTCAGAGTGATTAAAGGGAACCGTAGAAAAAAATAACGGATGCGGCTTGCAGCCGCGTCATTTGATATCGCGGCTGAAAGCCGCTCCCACATCCATACAACTTGCGCTTTCTTATGAAACATATCCATTCTGAACTAGGCAGGCATATCCACTATATCCTGACAACATAATGACCTATTTTACACGGGAGTATGTGGTTATAGTTTGGCTGCAGGATTAGCAAAGGAGCATGAAATGGAGCAAAAAAGCGAAGGCATTTGTCGATTTTGTTTAAAGAAATTTTCCGGTGCCGGGATGGGCCGGCATCTGTCAGCATGCAAAGCACGCCAAGACAACAATGCGTTGGAACTCAAAGCGAGGCGGAAAAAGTATAAAATTTACCACATTAAAATTTCCGGCTATAAAGACTATTGGCTGCACATTGAAATCCCGGTTAATGCCACGCTTGATGATCTGGATGATTTTTTGCGCGACATCTGGTTGGAGTGCCGGGATGGGCCGGCATCTGTCAGCATGCAAAGCACGCCAAGACAACAATGCGTTGGAACTCAAAGCGAGGCGGAAAAAGTATAAAATTTACCACATTAAAATTTCCGGCTATAAAGACTATTGGCTGCACATTGAAATCCCGGCTAATGCCACGCTTAATGATCTGGATGATTTTTTGCGCGGCATCTGG
This sequence comes from uncultured delta proteobacterium, assembly GCA_963710795.1. Classification (GTDB taxonomy): domain Bacteria; phylum Desulfobacterota; class Desulfobacteria; order Desulfobacterales; family JAFDCJ01; genus JAFDCJ01. The sequence goes on along the minus strand of CAVQBT010000018.1, from coordinate 216,502 downwards.
TTGGAGTGCTGCGGCCATATGAGTGGGTTTACCATCCACGGCGTGAAATATGACGATGAAAGGCTTTTAGATGAGTTTGCTTCTTGGGATATGCCAAGTAAATCGATGAACAAACGCCTCTACTCTGTTTTGAATGTGAAAGACACCTTTTCATATGAGTATGACTTCGGCAGCACGACCTATCTCCAGGGCCAGATACTGGGGGTGCGTGAAGGCAATTTGGGGAAAAATAAGATTCGCATCCTGGCCCGCAACAATCCGTATGTCTTTGCGTGCGATCACTGCGGCAAACCAGCCACCGGCACGTGCGTTGAGTGCGAGGAATTTGTCTGTGACCAGTGCCTGGAGTCTCACAAATGCGGTGAGGAAATGGTGCTGGAGGTGGTCAATTCCCCCCGAATGGGAGTGTGCGGTTACGAGGGCCCGGACACCGTCGATGATTGGACGCCATAACAGGTTTAACGGCTAGTTTTCTTTCTATAAGAGATACTCGAAGAACCCCGCTCCAAAGCAATTTGTCTTGCCAGATATACCTTTGCTAAACTCTGATAGGGGACATCTTTTTTATTTGCGAGAATTTTAAGTTCTGCCAGCATTCCCTCGGGCAGACGAATCGAAATTGACTTGATAGAAGGCTTCAGTTTCGGAAAAGAAGCGATCCTGAAATTATTAGAGTCAAAATAATCGAGAGGGGAATGAGTAGCCCAAAATTCTCGCTCCTCATCTTCATTTTTGAATTTTGGAATTTTTTTATCGATTTTCTTCATAAAATGTCCTTTCTTTGCGATTCATATCTCTTGCAGAAATGATTCTGATTAGTTTGTCACGTTTAGTAAAGACCACCGAAAGAAGCCGATTTGCATCCGTTTTGCCAAATGCAGCCCACCGTTTCTCCGCCAATGAATGTTTGGGGTCATCTAAAATAATCAATGGTTCGTTAAAAAAAATCTGTTCGCATTCCCAGTTTTCAACATTATGTTTGAATAAGTTTTTATTGATGTTGCCTTCATCCCATTGAAATCCAACAATCTGATCCAGTTCATTTTTCATAATAAACAATGTATATGGCAATAATATACATGTCAAGGGCATTTCTGAGCTTTAAGGAGAGCTGGAATTCAGATGATCACCATATTCAGATAGCAATTGGTTAGAAAAAAACTCGCTTTCAGATGATGATCGCCGAGCTTGAATCAGAATAAATTAATCATTGACGGGCGACTCTCTCAACTTTGTCCACCGTCAACGTGATCGCCCCCCAGTCCTCTTCCACCTTGCCGGTGAGCAGATAGGGCCGGTTGCGGTCGATCATGTGGCAGAAGCGGTGGTAGGTCTGCGGGAAAAAAGTGGTCTCCACGATACCGGTTTCATCCTCGAAGGTTAAAAATTCCATGGGGTCGCCGTGTTTGGTGGTGACCACCTTGCCGGTGATCAGCCAGCCGGCCAGGCGCACGCGCCGGCCGAGATGACGCGGCAGGTCGACGGCTTTGACGGTGCGCAGTTTTTGCAGGGCGGCGGCATACAGCTCCATGGGATGCCGGTCGCATAGAAAACCCAGTACGGCAAATTCGCGCCGCAGCCGTTCGCGTTGGTCCTCCGGGGGCAGGGGCGGGGGGGATCGGCTTGGGCTCTGATCGGCGTCGCCGAAAAGGGATCGGGTTTGGGGAATTGATTCGGCTTGATCGGGCTTTCAGCCAGCCGGCCAGCTGCCACATCAGCGCCGCCCGGTTGCCGCCGGGATTCAATCCATCCAGGGCGCCGCAGTGGATCAGCGCCCGGACCTCGTCTTCCGCCGGCCGCACGCGGTCTAAAACATCGCGCAAGCTGTGATAAGGGCCCGGCCGGCGGCGATCGACAATGCGCTGCTGCGTTTCGGCGGCAAGCCCTTTGATGGAGAGCAGACCCACGCGGACGGCATGCTCCCGGCCGGTCCAGCGGATCTCGCTGCGGTTGACGTCCGGCGGCAAAATTGTAAGACCCAGGCGCCGGGCTTCGGAGACATAGGCGAAGGTGCTGTAAAAGCCGCCCTGGTTGCTGATGACCGCGGCCATGAATTCGGCCGGATGGTGGAGCTTGAGATAGGCCGCCTGAAAGGAAACCCGGGCATAGGAGGCGCTGTGGGGTTTGCAAAAGGAATAGCCGCTGAAACTCATCATCATGTCCCAGATGGCGGCAATCTGCTCTTCCGATACGTCGCGCTGGCCCGGCACCGGCGTAAAAGCGGTTTTTGAAAATCCTGCAGCTGGTGCTGCCGGTCTTTTTTGGACATGACCTTGCGCAGGTCGTCGGCCTCGGCATGGGAAAAGCCGGCCAGAGCCACGGCCGCCCGGGACACATCTTCCTGGTAGACCATAATGCCGAAGGTTTCTTCCAGCACCTCGGTCAGCAGCGGATGAATCGGGTCCCACGGCCCGCCGTGCAGGCGGCGGATGTACTCGCGGATGAACTCATTGGCGGCCGGGCGAATGATGCTGCTGTGGATCACCAGGTGTTCGAAATCGCCCGACCTTTGATTTTTGCTGCAGCAGCCGCATGGCCGGGCTTTCAATATAAAAGCAGCCCATGGTGCGGCCCTGGGCCAGGGACTGCTGGGTGGGCAGATCGTCTTCGGGTTCCCAGTGGAAATCATCGAATGCGACCCCGTTGGCCCGCAGGTTGCCGATGGCATCCCGAATGACGCCCAGACTGCGGTTGCCCAGCAGATCGATTTTGACCAGGCCGGCATCTTCGGTGGCATCTTTTTCCCACTGGATGATGGGCACGCCTTTGGGCGCCCGTTGCAGCGGCACGTATTCGTCAATGGGCCGCGGGGTGATCACCACGCCGCCGGGATGCACGGACAGGTAGCGCGGGCGTGCCGATGATGCGCTGGGCAAAGGCCAGAATTTCCGGCCAGGGCGGCTGGAAATTCAAGGGCTCTGGACTCCGGGCGTTTTTGCAGGCCGCCCAGCAGCTCGGGTTCCGATTCCCTGGCGCGCCAGAAGCGCGGCAGGCGTTTGGATACCCGTCCGATTTCGCCGTCCGTCAAGCCATAGACCTTGGCCACCTCCCGGATGGCCATGCGGGGCTGAAACAGGACGTGGTTGGACACCATGGCCGCATGCCCCCGGTGCTGTTCGAGCACGGAATTCAGCACATCGTCGCGTTCGTCCCAGGCAAAATCGACATCGATGTCGGGCGGATCCGTGCGGCCCGGATTCAAAAAGCGCTCGAAATACAGATTGTGTTTGAGGGGACAGACATTGGTGATGCCCAGGCAATAGGCCACCAGGGAGGCGGCGCCCGAACCGCGGCCGCAGGTGCGCGGGCTGTGCTTGACAATGTCGCGCACGATCAGAAAATAGGCGGCAAATCCCATGTCCGTGATGCTGCGCAGTTCATGCTCCAGCCGTTCGACCACCGCTTCGGACAGCTCCTGTCCGTAGCGCCGGCGGGCGCCGGCATAGGCGGCCTGCGCAGGCGCCGGGCCGGATCGCCGCCGTTTTGGTTTTGAAAGGGCGGCATGACGATGCCGAACTGCGGACCGCTGAACGCCAGACGTTCGGCAATTTCATGGGTGGCCCGCACCGCCTCCGGCAGGATGGCAAACCGGCGCTCATACTCGGCGGGGGCGCCAGCCAGGCGTCGGCCGGGGCCACATCGTCGGCCGCCAGCCGCGAAAGGAGGTGTTGCGGTCGATGGCCCGCAGCAGGCGGTGGATGGCCGCATCCTGCGGGCGCAGAAAGAAACTGCCCGGGGTCGCCGCCAGCGGGACTGCCAGGTGTTTGGCCGTGCGGCGCAGGGCATGGGTGGGGGGCAGGGGCTGGCGCGGCATGGCGGCGGCCACGGTCACGCCGGCCGCATGCCAGGTCGCGCAACAGATCGGCATTTTGGGTCAGTACCACCAGGCCGGCTGCGTAATGCGGCAAAACCGCGGCCAGGTCGAACGCTTGCATCCATATGGCGGCGGGTGAGCAGGCGGCAGAGGTTGCGATAGCCGTTGTCATTTTCCACCAGGCACACGGCCCGCTGTTTGCGAACCGGGATCGGTGACTTCCGCGCCGACGATCGGCGTCAGGCCTTCCTGCCGGCAGGTTCGCAAAAAAGGCCACAGGCCGTAAAGGTTATCGGTATCGGTCAGCGCCAGCCGGTCATAGCCCAGGCGTTTGGCCGCCAGACAAACCTGCTTGACATAAGCGGTGCCCCACATGAGGGAATAGCTGGATCGGACGGTTAATGGAATCATGGTGTTGTTTTACTCCGTAAAAGATCGCTTCGCTAAAGCGGGTGAAGGAGCGCTTCGCTAAAGGAGCGTTTCACTCGAGGAGCGCTGCGCTTGAGGAGCTCCGCCTGCGGCGGATTGAGGAACGGCCTGTGGCCTCGAGGGTAGTCGCAAAAAATTAATCCCTCAAGCGAAGCGCTCATCAAACGGAGCGCAGGAACCGCGCGTAGTGCCCCTCAAGCGAAGCGCTCCTCGAACGAAGTGCTCTTTTAGGCCGCCATGGTCCTTCCCGCCTGAACCGCATCATGGCCGAAGCGGCTGCGGATGCGGTCGATGGCGCTGATTAGATTGTCGCGTTGTTCATTTTGTTTTTGCTCGGCGGCAAACAGGTGCAGCTGAGCCGGCGGAAAGATCAGCCGGTCGCAGATCAGACGAACATGCCGGATGCGTATGCGCCGGGTCCAGGCCAGTCCCAGGGTGCGCCGGGCCAGTTCGAAAAGGGTGAGATCGTTGGCGCTGGCCGGTTTGGCGGCCAACTGACGGGCGCAGCGCATGCCGTCCGAATAATCCAGAATGACGGCAACCCGGCGGGCGGCCCGGCGGCGGCGACGCAGTTTATCGCCGGCCTGTTCGACCAGGCGGTACAGGGCGCTTTCCAGGGTGGGCTTGTCATTGGTGTCATTGCCGAATTCATGGTCGACAATTATCTTCGGCGGCTTTTGGCCGGCCGGCAGGACGGGAGACGGATCAATGCCGCGGGCGGCTTCGTACAGAAACCGGGCGCGGGTGCCGAAGGGGATCTGCAGCTGCGCCAGACTCAGGGCGGTCAGATGAGACACCCGGCTGAGATTAAATTCCTGCAGCCGCAGCAAATCGTTGCGTTCGATGCCCGGGACCAGGCCGATCGGCAGCGGCGCCAGCAGCGCTTCTTCTTCGCCGGCACCGACGATGTACTCCCCGTCGGGCTTTACCAGGCGGGTGGCCACCTTGGCCGCCAGTTTGTTGGGGGCCACCGACCAGATCGGATCCAGGCCGAGATCTTCTTTAACCTGCCGGCGCAGCCGCCAGGCGACATCCATGGGGGGGCCGAAAAGGCGGGCGGTGCCGGTGACGTCCAGAAACAGGTGCCCGTCGACTTCACCGGTTTCGATGAGCGGTGAATACGGCAGCGTCTGCTTGAGCAGGGCCCGCATGGCGTGCTCGTAGCGGTCCGGGTGGGGCGGCAGGATCCGGACGTCCCGGCACAGGCGCACGGCCCGGCGCAGCGGCATGCCCTTGCGGATGCCGCTTCGATAAGCTTCTTCGCTCATATCGTAAACGGCCGCCCGGGCCGCCCCCTCGGGGGCGATGATCACCGGCCGCGCCCTGAGCCGGCAATCCACCGCCCGCTCCACCGCCACGGCAAAGTCGGCGATATTTAGATGGATAATTGAGCGTTCCATGAACAATTCTCTGGGTCATTACTCAAGCTAAATAAAAAGGAATGGATTCTATTTCAATTTTTTATTCGACAGGATTTACAGGATTGCAGGATCTATTTTACATTCGGTTTCCGGAGGAAACCGTGAAAAAAATCCTGCTCAATCCTGTAGATCCTGTCGAACAAAAAAATTAAATAGAATCCATTCATCTTTTCTCATTCAGACACCTTCCATTAGTCCTCTTTCTATCAGCAAGGTTGATCAGCCGCACGGCATTTCTGGGCGCCTGGGCGCGGACGTGGTTGTTGAAGAAAATGACCCCGGCCGCGGCGTGGCGGGCCATTTTGGCGATCCGGCCATCGGCCCACTGGCGCAACTCCGCATCGCCGTAGTCATAGTCAAATTGTTGTTGCATGTTGCCCGAGCGCCAGCCTTTGGCGTTGCGGCCGTGAAAGCGGATGTAGAAAAGCTCGGGATTGGTGACGATATCGAGCGTTGGAAACAGTCCGGGCAAATCCGGTTCATCCACCGCCACCAGGGTGGTGCGGCGGCGCTCCAGTTCGGCGAAGACCCGGTCCGTGGCCCAGGATGCGTGGCGAAACTCCACCGCCAGGGGCAAGCCGTCCAGTTCGTCCAGCAGGGCGGCCAGATATTGGCGGTTTTGGGGGCACGCACAAAGGACGGCGGAAATTGCAGCAAAACGGCCGCCAGTTTGCGGGCCTGCAAAAGCGGCGCGATGCCGTCCCGGTACTGGGCGGCCTGTCCGCGCCATTGGCCGGGATCGATTTCGTGGGTTAACGTACGGGTCAGTTTGGCGGCAAAACGAAAACCGGACGGTGCCTGCCGGTGCATTCGTTCGAGCACATGTGCTTTAGGCATCTGATACCAGGTGAAGTTCAATTCGGTGATCGGAAAGTTTTGGGCGTAAACGGGCAGCATGTCGGCTGATTTGGTGCCCGGGGGATAAAACCCGGCATCGGCCCATTCCGCATACGAATAGCCGCTCGTGCCGACCCGGAGTTGACAGGGTATATGTGGTGTCTCGGTGTACATTAACTTTCGGAAGCTTTTCTCAATGGTTGCTGGATTATTAGTGGTTGAGCCGGTTGCGCCCGTTGGTCTGTTGGTCTGTTGAGCCCGTGAGCCCGTTGGCCTGCTACTCCGTTAAGCCGGTTTGGCCATTTGAGTGAAATAGACTTTGTTTTAACCGGGCAACCGAAAAACGGGGTAACCGGCCCAACCGGCTAACGGGCCAACCTGTCTTGCACTATTGGCAGCCGGATGAACAAAGCCTTTTTGCTATGAGCCATGAGCTATGAACTATGAGCTATTTTATCCCCTCCGGTCCGCGCTGGATGCCGATGACTTTGCCTTGGATCAATACCTCGCTGAAATCGTAGCGCATGGGTTTGTATTTGGCATTGGCCGGGCGCAGTTCGATATATTTTTTGCGCAGGAAAAAACGCTTGACGGTGGCTTCCTCGCTGTTGATGAGGGCCACCACAATTTCACCGTTCTGGGCGTACTGACGGGGTTCGCAGATCGCCAAATCGCCGTTCAGGATTCCGGCATCCTTCATCGAATCGCCTTTGACACGCAATGCAAAGAGATTTTGGCCGCGAAAGACGACGGCATCCAGCACCGTGCTGCCGTCCCATTCCGGCTGGGCGTACATCGGCAGACCGGCCATGACGCGGCCGATGATGGGAACCTCCCGCCAGCGTTGTACGGCCGCCGTTTCGTGGGCGCGGTTTAAAAGGTAGACCGTCCGGCTGTAGCGTCCCTCCCGCTTCAGATAACTTTTTTCCTCCAGGGCCTTGATGATTTGCGCGATGGCGGCGTGACTGACCCCGATATCCGCCGCCGCCTGGCGCAGGCTGGGGGCCTGCCCGTTGTTCGCGATTTCGTACTGCAGATAATCAAAAACACGCTGTTGTTTTTCGGTTAGGGTGGGCTGCATGAAAACCTCCAGTTATAGCGGTTGTCATAAATATGTTCCGCTTGCTTGAGTTAGCTCCAGGCTTTGTGACAATTTAAACATCCTGCCGAGAATACAACCGCTATGCTTTTTATTTTATTAAAGAAATATTCTGGCATTGACCAAATAACAAGCCAAATTCCAGCGCCGGCATGAATTATACCTACTCCGATTTTATTCCCCCGATATTCCTGATCTGTTTTCTCTGGGTCTAATATAGTCGATCAAAATGTCAATGTCAATGTAAAATTTTAAGTTACGTCTGTGGAGGATATGTAAAGGTGAGTATATATAGCGCTATTATAGATTGTGGGAGCGGTTTTCAACCGCGATTTACTCGGTCGGACAGACACTTACAATTGTAGTTTCATATGAGAAGTTCAGGGGGTTGAGTTTTAGGTTTCGGATGTCGGGTGAGGGGGCAAATTAGCAAGGTTTGGTATGTTAATCGCGGCAATGGTTTCAGGGCTTCCGGTTGGAGAGGATACGCTGATCTGTATCCATATCACGGAACCGGATTGCTGCCGATTGGCATCGATTAATCAATCATCGGCACTGCGCGATAAGGCGTGAACCGCGACCCTGTGATCCCTGCTTGCCCTGCGAAGCCTGGAAGGCGAAGGGGGGAACCCTGAACGGTGAACCTTGAACCTCTGAACCTTTTCGGTTATATCCGCAACTTTGACAGTCGTTTTTCACCGAATCGCATGGGCAGAATGATGGCCAGGAGACTGAAAACCAAAACGGCGCTAAAGGAAACGCTAATCCAGAGCCAGGTTCCCAGGGGAATAATTTTTTCGCGGATATCCGCCATGAAAAGATTGTAAACCGGACCGGCTTCAAGCAGAATGACGGCACCGATGTAGCCGGCGCACAGAATCATAAAAATTAGACCACCGAAACTGGTAACGGTCTGCGTTGGATTTTCAGCCTTAAAATCCGGATAGGCCGCACCCAACCCGATACCCATGGCAACGATTCCGGGAACCAGCAAAAAAACGGTGATGGTCGACAGTGCCATCATGAAAGGGGTGACATTAAGCAAAATGTTCGTGGCGACAATTAAAATTTCTGTAAGTATAAGCAGCGGAAAATAATAGATAAAAAACTTTATCCATAAAAAGGCCTTCAAAGACAGGGGCGATGTTTTGACCAGCCAGAAAGCCTCTCTTTCCATACTGACGGCCGGATAGGCAAAACGGGCGGAAATCGCTGTCAGGACAAACAGCGCCAGCCCCATGTTCAGAAAGGAAAATAAATTCTGCAAATAGACGGTTTTGATCGGTGATTTATCGATGGGAAGCACCTTGAAATTGTAAACATATATCACCACCAGGGCGGCAATCAGAAAAAGCTGCGACCACTGGGTTTGGTCACGCAAAAATGTTTTAATTTCTTTGATGGTAAATGATTTGACCGGACTGGGTAGAAAATTGAAAAATTGCCAGTCGGCGTCCCCGTTTTTAAATAAACGGACGGATGCCGCCTGGGTTTTAGAAAATCCTTTAAAGTAAACGGCATCGGCAACCATTGTCAGGATGAACACCATCGTACCGGCAAAACACCAGGAAAGTGCCGTGTTGAACAGGGCGCTGCCGACCCTTCCTGAAAGAGCGGCCCGAAAACTGTCATAGCTCCATGTGCTGGGCAAAATCGGGGATAACGGTGTCTGCAGCGAGGTGATATAAACCATAACGTTGTCAAAAACTTCCGGATCTACCAGCAATTCCGGTCGTGACAGGCGTATCGCCAGGTAAAGCACCACAAAAAATAGGATTCCCAAAAAAATAAAAATACTCTTCAAACGATTGGCCGGAATGGCAATGACAGCCAGCATGACCATCACGGTGCTGATTGCCGAAGCATTAATGGCAAGCGGTGCCAGGGCCAGCAGGATGTTGGCATAATAAAAGGCGCCGGCGCGATAGACGATTCCGTAGGATAAAAAGATCGGCAGCGTGAAAATGACAACCATCCAGGCACTTTCAACGGTGCTGTCTATCCAGCGCGCAATAAAAATTTTATAGCTTGAAACCGGCAAAGAATGGACCAGTAGCAGGTCCCGCGACAGGTAAAGTTTGGAGAGCGAGGTCAGGATACTGCTGAACACCAAAAGTGCAAATGCTACAATCAGTATCATCGACAACAGCTTGTAGCCCAGGATATCACCGATTTCCTCGATGCCTTTAAAGTAGGTCAGAACGCGGATTGCAACCGCAAATATCGCCCCCCAGAAAAAAATGCCGATGAATCCCAAAAAACTCAACTTCACGATGCTGCCGCGGTTGCCGTTGCGGCGGCTGCGGTTGATAATGGGCCAGATGCGGGGTTTCAATAGTGTGAGGATGTCATACATACGGGTTACGGGTTGCGGGTTACGGGTTTCGGGTTACGAGTTACGCGTTGCGGGTTTGGAGTTACGCGTTACGGGTTACGGGTTCTGAGTTTCGGGTCACTGGTTACGAAATTATCGGCGCACGGCAAAAGGCATCCGGTTTATGGTATAGAATTTAATACGCATGGCTAAGGCTGATTCTGTTCGCTATGCGCTATGCCCAATCAATCCGCATCCCGAAATCTGCAATAGAATCATTCCTTCTCCCACCTTCTCACTTTCCCATCTTCGCACCTTCCTTTTTTTCTAACTTCCGAATTCAATTTTCTCTGTCATCTGTCTTCTGACATCTGGCCTCTGTCAGTTAGCGGTATTCGTCAGATTCAGAAAAATTTTTTCAAGATCGGCATCGCTCACATTGGCTTCGTGCCGCAGATCGGCGGTTGTGCCGCTGGCGACCAGGCGCCCGTGGTGGATAATTCCGACCCGATCACAGACGTCCTCGGCAACTGCCAATGTGTGGGTCGACATAAAAACGGAAACCCCATCGCGGGCCAGGCTTTGGAAAAGTTCCTTGACCATTATAATCGCCGCCGGATCCAGTCCGACCATCGGTTCATCCACTATGATGATTTCCGGTTCATGCAGTAGCGCCGCGGACATGATCAGTCTTTGTTTCATGCCGTGGGAATAGGATTCGATCAGCTCATCGGACCAATCCGCCAGGGAGAACATGGCCAGATTTTTGCGGGCCTTCTCGCGGTAAATTACATCCGGCACGCCATAAAGGTCAGCGGTGAATTTTAAAAATTCCAGGCCGGTCAGCTTTTCATAAAGGTAGGGACGGTCCGGAATAAAGCCGATTTTGCGCTTGGCTGCTGCGGGCTGCTTTACCATGTCAATTCCGCCGATGGTAACCGTGCCGGCGGAGGGCTCCAGAACACCGGCGATCATTTTTATCGTCGTGGTCTTGCCGGCGCCGTTGGGCCCCAGAAATCCGAATATTTCGCCCCGGGCAACCGTCAGATTCAAGTTGTCAACGGCCCGAAAATCACCGTATTTTTTGGAAATATTTTTAAGTTCAATCATGATGTCGGCCTGATAAATTTAAAATTCATTGTATCATAGTTATTGGGTTTGTCGAATTTTTCCCATAATCGGAAATTGCCTAAAGTGCACCAAAATGGCTAAAATGCCTAAAATTATGGTTTCGCTTTGCTCAGTCCTTTTTATTAAAAAGGCCGTTCGACCCCAAAGCTCACGACGGGCTGAATACATTACTTTGAGATTCGATATTCGTTTTTTATAAACTCCGCAAGCTAAGGTCTCTTTTTCGATTAGACTGGCCGCTTTTCGGGCCGGCGGCGGGCTGACACCTGACACCCGAAACCTGACACCTTACCGCCCTATTATCTTTAGCTGCAGTTTACCGATAATTCCTATCAAATCAAGCTGTTGACTGGGAGAGCCGGTGACGAGGCGAATGTGGCTGACATCTGCCGGTACCTGGTCGTAAACAGCATCGACGGTTATCCAGCGTCCGACATACACGAGATTCCAGGCGTGGTAGTAAAACCGGCCTTTTAAATACACCAGTCCGGCCTCGACCCTGCAGGGAATTCCCGCCGCCCTTGCCAGGGCAGCCAGCAATACCGCGTGTTCATTGCAGTCACCCACGCGATTGTCCAGAGTGGAAAGGGCGTCCGGCAAGGACAGCACCGGGCGTTTATCAATATTTTTATACACCCAGGCAACCAGCATGCGCACCTTTTCCAGCGGTGCGGCAGGCTTGCCCGCAATTTCCTGCGCCAGGGCTTGAATCTTTTGATCATCCGACTGGATAAAGGGTTCCGGCCTTAGGAAGACTTTTTCAAGATTCTGCAGGTTGCGTTTATGAATTTCGGCCGGCAGATTTGCGATTGTCTCCTTTTCAATGGTCAGGATGTTGGCTTTGAATGCCTGTCGACCGCCGTTTAGTTGAACCATTTGCATGGGGATACCGCTGATTTCAACCCGCAGGGTTGAAAGATGAGCAAGATCTTCCAACAGCACGTTGGACGCCACCGAAGCGGTTTGGGTCAGGTCGGCGCTGGCTGTAGCTGCCAGACCGTGCAGGGCATCTTCCCGGGTGGTTTTTTCCAGCTGGATTCCTAGCATCCCTTTTTCCTTCAACACCTCGCCACCGTCCCCGATCCAGGCCAGCTGGGACGTGCCTTTGAAATTCAAGGCAACTTTGGTGGCGGATTGAATATCGCCCATGACCGGCAGGTCTTCCTTGCCGATGACTTCTACCATCACCGCCGACTGGCCCATTGTGGCCGGATCAAAAATATCAAAGGCGTATTTATCGCCGGCATTGAGTTGTGCCGTTGACATGGCCGCCGTGATCGCCGGCAGCAGATAGGGTTTTGCATTCAACGCTATATCCGCTTTGCGGCCGGCACCGGCACCTTGCGTCCGGACCGTCAACACGTTCCCGGAGACAGACCCGGTCACATTGAAGCTGAAACGTCCGGATGTAATTTTAAAATCAAAATCCGCCAGGCTAAAATCGCGATTCAGCCGGCCAATCGTTTTCAGGTTAATATCCTGGACCATGCCCATGGTATTAATGCGCATGCGCACGGTTTCCTGCAGACGATACCCTTCCGGGTCCGCTGAGAATTTTGAGTGTGAAAACCCGATTTTGCGGCTGCTTTGAACAATGTTCATCCAGGTTTCCTTGTCACCGGACATTTTAATGGCAGAAATTGGCAGGGCTTGGGGCTGGAAAAAATACCTTTGGATCAAATCCAGTCGCAACAGGAAAAGAGTTATGAATCCCAGAACAAAAAGCGAACCCGGAATCCAGAACGATTTTTTTTGGTAGAGGGACATCGTGCTCCTATAGTTAAAATTTAACCGCTAATCATACAATAACATCCAATCGGAACATACTTGTGACAATCCCCATAAAAAGATCCAAATCCTCAAATATTCATTCTTCATTTTTCAGTGTGCAATAAAAAATGGCCGGACAATCAAATTGTCCGACCCCTTAATTATAACACGAAAATCTGGCAGGGTATACGGTTAACGAGCCCACTTAAACTCTCCCGGCGGTTTGCGGCACGTGTCCGTTCCATACCCTTGATTGAAATTGACAAGCCATGCGGTGAGCGCTAAGTTGAATAATTTAAACCAGAAGACGGCTGGACTCGATTTTTGCCGCTCAAGGGGGGGGAAAGGCACTATGCGACCGGTTGAAATCATAGATGATTTGTATTTCATCGAAAGAGGCTATTTAAATGCCAATCATTTTGTGTACGTATCCGAAAAGCCGGTGCTGATCGATACCGCCTATCTGTCCGATGTTGACCAAACCCTTCAGATAATGGCGGACCTGGGGGTGAATGCCGCTGATACGCGGCTGATAATCAGCACGCATTGTCATTGTGACCACATCGGCGGCAATAAGTTAATCCAGGATAAATCAGGCTGCGATATTGCGGTTCATAAAATCGGCAAATATTTTATGGATACCCGGGATGACTGGTCCACCTGGTGGCGATATTACGATCAGCAGGCAGAGTTTTTTACCTGCACCCGGGAACTCAATGACGGCGATGATATACTAGTCGGACCCCATGAGTTTAAAGTTATTCATACACCCGGACACGCCTCTGACGGAATTGTGCTTTACAATCAGAAAAACAGGATCCTGATATCTTCGGATACCCTCTGGGAAAAGGATGCCGCGGCAATGACCCTTCGGGTAGAGGGCAGCACAGCGCTGTTCAGAATGCTGGAATCGTATGATAAGATCGAATCCTTGGATGTTAAAATCGTGTACCCCGGACATGGCGAGGCGTTTACGGATTTTAAGAAAGCGCTGGCTAAAAGCAGAAAAAAAATCAATCGCCTGATTGAAAACCCAAACCGGATCGGGCTGGATCTGTTAAAGAAAATAACCGTCTATACGCTGCTGATGCACAAGACGATCCCAGAGGAGGGTTTTTTTGCGCTGCTGATGGACACCATCTGGTTTCCGGAGACCGTCGATCTTTACTTCAGCAGCAAATATGAACCGATGTATAATGAGGTCATCGAAAATTTCATTCGGCGCGGGATCGTCAAACGACGGAAAGGCAATTTGGTTACGGTGGTTAAGCCTTAACTGAGTATGTCATTGCGCCAAAGGTATCCAGAACTTTATTACCTTGTTCAGTTTGCCCGCCTCATTGAAGGATCGTAAAAAATTATTGGCCGAATCCAACAGCGCAACGTTATCTTTTCTAATCCCCCAGGCTAAATATTCCCGCGTCAGCGGGGTAAACAACGCCGTCAACCCTTTGTTCTCATTTTCAGAGGCTAAATAGAGAATCATGGGGCCGTCATAGATAAACATATCGATGTCCTTGTTGATCAGGTCCTTCACGGCAGCGTTGGTGTTGGTGTACAGCTTGCTTTTAATGCTGCTGAATTGGGTCTCGACATAAAATTCGCCGGTCGTATCTTTAATCGTACCAATGGCCGAACTGGTTGCGAAAGTGAATAATCCCGTGCTGTAGCGGGCGGCATCTTGTCGGCGAACCAATGCCATCTGACCGCTTTCAAAATAAGGAATACTAAAGGTAATTCTGACTTCTCTGAGCGTGGTAATCGTCATGCCGGACATGATAATATCAATCCGATTTTCCAGCAAGGCCGGTATTTGATCATCCCAGTTAAGCTCGACAAAGCGCAGCGATTTGCCTAAATAGGCTGCCAACTCCCTTGCAAGGTCTGCTTCCAAACCGACTATTTTATTGCCCTGCCTAAAAATAAGCGGCGGTGAACCGGTGGTTACGCCAACTCGTAAAACATTTTTGTCAGGTGGGATCACACTGGGCATGGCCGAATTGTGGCCGATTGGCGCACACCCTGTGAACAGGCATAAGGCTGTGAATAGGAAAAACAACACGAATAATCGACTGCGGCACCCTTTATTGCCCATTCTATCCTTCCTTCTGTGTCAATCTGCTGCAAATTCCATCATCTGATACCGGGCCCGTTTTAGCGGCGAAACTGATCATATGAAAATTTTTAATAATTGGCAAACTTAAATTGCGCTTGGGGCCGACCATCAAGATACCCTCATGATCGCTGCCGCTAAGAATTCATTAATAATTCAGATATTGATTGAGTAATTTTTTTTTGACATCCTTTCGCCTATTCGCGATATAGCACCTGGCTTTTTATAAGAATCGTCAACAAGTCGGAAGGAATTTTTAAAGAAGTCTTTTAAAAGTTCTGAGCTAGGCCTCAGGCAACAATCAAGTCGTTCAATAGCAAGCGCGGTTGGGGGGGTATAGTCAAAGAAGACGGTGAAGACATCTTTGTACATTACTCCGCTATTAAGGGTGATGGTTTTAAATCCCTTGATGAAGGACAGCGGGTGCAATTCGAGGTTGAAGCGGGCGCCAAAGGCCCCGCAGCAGCGAATGGCGAGCCGGTATCAGCGGCATCGTTAGTGCATACTGAAGGGGCTAAGCAAGATTCAGTGATCCCGATTCGGCTGAGTTCGTCGCAGGCTGAACCGCTCAACTTATTTATACTCACTTTTCCAGCAATTCGCGTGCGTGTTCCAGGGCGGTCGAGGTAATAGCTTCTCCTCCCAGCATCCTGGCAATTTCCTTGTGGCGTTCATCATCGTTCAGCGGCTGAATGGCCGTCTGCGTTCGTCCATCGATGACGTGCTTGAAGATGCTGAAATGATGCTCGCCGAATTTCGCAATTTGCGGCAGGTGCGTGATACAGATAACCTGGTGATGCCTGGCCAGCTCCGCCAACTTGCGGCCGACCACTTCGGCCGTTGCGCCGCCGATGCCGGCATCCACTTCATCAAAAATCACGGTTTCGACCGAATCGTTTTCTGCCAGAATGGCCTTCAGTGCCAGAATGACCCTGGACAGCTCACCTCCGGAGGCAATCGCTGCCAGCGGCTTTAAATCTTCGCCGAGATTGGGGGCAATCATAAAGGTAACCCGATCGATGCCGCTTTCGGTGAGCGCATGGTCATCGATTTTCAAATACCGATCGGTTTTCTGATTCCAGGCAATCGTGTTAAGGTCAACCTTGAAGATGGTTTGAACCATTTTGAGCGATGAAAGTGCTTTGGTGATTTTTTGGCCGAATACACCGGCTGCCTTTTTTCTGTTCTGCGAAAGTTTCAGGGCCAATTCTTTACATCGCTCACGCCGGCCGGCGATTAGCGCTTTTACACTATTTATTTTTTCACTGATGTTCTCAACCTTTGAAAGTTCCTGTTCAATGCTCTCCAGCTGTGACTGCACGGCTGGCAGAGAGCCGCCGAATTTGCGTTTGAGCTTGTTTAGCTCATCCAGTCTCTCTTCGACGGCCTCAAGTCGCTGTTCATCTATTTGGATCAATCTCAGATAGGACCTGAGTTCTTCAATCAGGTCTTCGATGTGGTAGGTGGATTCCGCCAGACGGCCGGCCCCGGAATTGAGCTGTGAATCAATTTGACCGGCTCGTTCAAGATTTTTCTTTACTTCCAGCAATCGTTCGGTGACCGAACCCGGTGCCCCATAAAGTTCTTCGATGCTGCCGTGTACGATTTGGTAAAGCGTTTCGGCGTTTTTCAGGCGCAAGCGCTCCTGTTCCAGTTCGGTGTCTTCCCCGGGAACAATACCGGCATCGGAAATTTCTTTTTTTTGAAATTGAAGCAGTTCTATATGCTCCGCCTGGCGGCCGCGAATATTTTTTAATTTTTCAAGCTCCTCGATTAAGGGAAGTATTTGATGATATTGATCATAAATTTTTTGCCGCTGCGACATCAGGCCA
Source organism: uncultured delta proteobacterium (assembly GCA_963710795.1). Lineage (GTDB taxonomy): Bacteria > Desulfobacterota > Desulfobacteria > Desulfobacterales > JAFDCJ01 > JAFDCJ01. Next base: position 199,742 of record CAVQBT010000018.1, on the reverse strand, counting down.
CCGAATTGGTCCAGGATCAAAAGATGCTCATCCTCCTTTAACAGGCCCTGATGAGCATGCTGGCCCGAAATGCTGGCCAGATTTTCGGTGATCGTGTTCAAAATTTGGATGGTTGCCAGCCGGCCGTTGATATAAACCCGGTTGCTGTCGGAACGTGCGATGATGCGGCGGATCAAAAGCCCTTGCGCCGGATCGTATCCCAACTCGGACATGATTTCGGATACACTGCTGTTGGGGGAAATTTGAAACAGGGCTTCGAGTTCGGCTGTTTTAGCACCTGTGCGCACCAGGTCGGCCGATGCACGGCTTCCTAACAGCAGGTTAACCGCGTTGAGAATAATTGATTTTCCAGCACCGGTCTCTCCGCTTAATATCGTGAGGCCCTCTGAGAAGCCAATTTGCAGATCATCAATGATGGCAAAGTTTCGGATGGACAGTTCTTTAAGCATTACAAACACTTAACCATAGATTTATGTCAAGGCATATCGGCAGTATCAGAAAAATTTATGGCACAACACCGGATTTTTGTAAAGATCTTGTTTATATCCTGTTTTGTCAAAACAGGCTGTTGGAAGCCAAAAAGACAAGCTAGGCACAAGAAGTTGTCACTAGCGCAGACCCAGGTGCGAGGGATCATAGCGCCGACCGATAAGGTTTGCCTGTTTTTGGTTCATCATTTTAGGAGCCGGCTGATGCCCTGCGACTTTAACTTCTTCAATTATCGCATTTTTTACGCGAAGATTTATCTCAACATCGGTGGCAGCGAATTTGACCTTGTGGGTGACGATAAATTCGGGAGAACGGCCGATGTTCCACTCCCATGATCGATATTTTTCTTCCGCCAGTTGGTAGACGGCATCCCACTCGGCAACCGTCAGCTGATATTCGGCTAACTCACCAAAGCTTTTGGATACCCCGGCAATCAGTTCGGCTATAAAAGCGTTCATTTCAATCGGACGGGGTAGATGGTCCGAGATGTTTGTTACGCTGCTCGGAATGGATGCAATGGCGCGCGATTGGATAATTTCAAGATTCGATTGCAGCACCTGCTGTAAGGTGACCAGATCGGCCTCAACCAGCAAGGTACCATGGCTGAGCATTCGTCTCATATTGGCATGCTGCGAATTGCCGGATATCTTTTTATTCTCGACGACGAGGTTATTTTTGCCGGCCAGCTGCGCCGGCACTCCCAGGCGGTTTAAAGTATCTAATATGGGCTGGAGCAGTTGTTTGAAATAATCCAGTTTTTCTTCACCGAATTCGGTAATGAAGCTGAAATTTAAATTGCCTGTATCGTGGTAAACCGCACCGCCGCCGGATATGCGGCGCATCGACCGGATTTGCCGTTGGGCTGCCAGTTCCAGATGGATCTCCTGAAACGGGCATTGATGATTGCCGATAATTATCGACGGCTGGTTGATGTAAAACAGCACATATTCATGGCGGGTATCCAGATTGCGGTAGCAGTGCTCTTCCAGGGCCAGATTGATGGCGGGATCGGTTATGTTGTGGTTGTCGATTAGGAGCAAGTTAATTACATCTCGTGTGAAACATTTGTAAATTTTGGTTCGACCGAGAAAATCGCGGTTGAAAACCGCTCCCACAATCTATAATAGCGCTATGATTTAAGGTAGTTTCTTTTCTGATCAGACTGGACGCTCGCAGCCAGCGGCGACGCTCGTATGAAACTATATCGTTTATTACAAAAATGTCGCAGGATGCAGAACCGGCCCTTATGTCACTCTTCATCCGCCAGTTTTACCAGGGCCTCACCGGTAAGTCGATACAAGATCCAGTCTTGCATGGGTTTGGCGTTTAATTTGTCATAGGTGCGGATGGCGGGCGTGTTCCAGTCCAAAACCGACCATTCAAATCGGCCGCAGTCTCGTTTTATGGCCAGGCGGGCAATGTGGGCCAGCATTTTACGGCCAAACCCCTTGCTGCGGTATTCCGGTTTGACATAGAGGTCTTCGAGATAAATTCCCGGTTTGCCGACAAAAGTTGAAAAATTGTAAAAGAACAGGGCAAAACAAATTGGAATTTTTTCATACTCACCAATCAACGCTTCGGCAAACGGACGTTCACCGAAAAGAGATCGGCGGATATCGTTTTCCGTCGCAACGACCGCGTGGGTCAAGCGTTCATAGTCAGCCAGCTCTTTTATCAGAGACCAGATCGTGCCGACGTCTTTTTCGGCAGCAGACCTGATATGAAAATCTGATGTTGTCATCAAGTTTTATCCTCCTGGACTATTCGTGTCAAACATTACTGCTCAGGCTTCATAAGTTTACAGTTATCGCTCAAGAAAATCTTTTTCTATGACAAGACTTTAATCGTCTTTGAATTGGAACCCCATGGCTGCAGCGGTTTCCCGATCTCCGGGTTGATTGCGTTTATACAGGTATTCTGCCACCACCCGGCGGTCTTCTTCGGATTTGTTCTGGATCAGATCGCTTTTGGCCGAGATGGAATCGGGTTTGATTTCGATTACTTCGCAGGCTTTGCAGCCGGACATATCGCTGGTGACCTTTTTAAAATCTTCGCTGTTTTCGTGCTTGGCGACTAACGCATTCAGCGTATCCACTTTCAAGGCATTGTCTTTGACCACGGAGGCTTCTCCGCGGATGATGACGCAGTGGTAGAATTGATGCAGATTGCAAATCGGACGGTTCGGATCCAGACCGATGTCAATGTAGGAAAGCGGCACATCGACTTCAAAGCATACGCGGGGGTCGCGGTTCAGGTTGTCCAGTTTTTCACCTTTGGGAGCGCAGTGAAAATAAATGTTTCCTTCCAGGCTCACGAAATTTACGGCAACGATGTAGGGATAACCATCCTGCCCGTTGGTCGCCAGACGTCCGATGTTGGTCGAAGACAAAATACGCTGAATTTCTTTCGGATCAGTGACTTCACTGTGATTACGCCGCATCTTTTGATATCCTTTCACTTGTTTTTTTGAAAATGAAATGGAGTGTAATTAAACTGCATTTTAAAATTAATCAAGACGATTTCAAACTGTCGGTTAAAAGGCAAACACCGTGCATCTGCCAACTCGAAGAAAAGGTTAGGGGATTGATCGGCGGGGTATTTGCTTAGTGTCAATTCGACCATTGAGCGAGAATTGTCGACACCCAGCACGGATCCGGTCGGAACGGCTGTCGCGATTTCGGCCGGCACCTTGCCGTCGCCGCAGCCGATGTCTGAAATGTTTTCGCTTCCCTGCAAATGAAGCTCGGCAATTAATTCCCGGGCCCATTCCTGCTGAGCTGTTGAGGGTTTGGCGTAATCGTTGGCATTCCAATCGTATTTATTCATCGGCTCTCTGTTTGAGGGTTTGTGGATTTGGGGGCTGAATAAGAAGCTGTTTTCAGCGACTCCAGGTGTAGTGCGTTTAGAAAATCATTGCAACCAAAATTACGACGCTACCATCCAAATACAATCAAGACCATCCAACACCATGTGAATCAGCAATCCCAGGCCAATCAGCCGGGTTTTGGGTATCATGGTCATTGCCAGGTAAATTAATATTGCCGGATATGAATGCAGGGGATGGTATCCGATGCTGCAGCGGTTGGGATCGTAAATCGGATTGGCCAGCAGGTGATCCAAATCAACTGCTATGGTCAGGGCCATGATCAACCAGGCGCTTTTCCATCGTTTACCAAAAGATATTTTCGCAACGGCGCCCGGCACGATAAAATGAAGCAGCAGGTGGGTGAACGGACGGATCATGAATCAGCCCCGAATAATTCAAGCCCAATGGGGATAACTATTGTTTGAGTGCCGGGATTCAATTTCGGATCTATAACCCCAAAAAAGGTTATCCATCGTGGTGCTTGAAATTGTTATTCATACCGGAGTATTGGAGTAATGGAGTGTTGGAGTAATGGCTGAAGGTTGGAGGTCTCCTTAAAATTCTCCAATACTCCAGCACTCCAATACTCCAAGATCGAGACATTCATTAACTGCTTGCAGCCTCAAAATTGCCTTTTTATTGATCATAGTACCGTTCATTTCCGAAGCACAGTGCATATTTGATCGAACACAGATTTAAATTCAGCCGGATCGTTTTGGCGAAGATCTGTGAAGACGAAATGGGATGCATTGGGTGCAATATACAGTTTGCGTTCGGCAGCATTAAGGGCTGAATCATAGATTCTGTTTATGACATCGCGCGGGATAATCTGATCATTTTCTCCGGCAACAATCAGCAGCCGGCCCGTATAGCCGGCCAATAGGCGCCACGCATCGGATTGAATCCAGCTTTGCGGTTGTCGAATTATGTCGCTGAATCCCCGGTTAAAAGGCGTTGTATAAGCCTGTGAGGCATACATGGCCGGCACCAGGAGAACCAAGCTATTTATCTGAAAATGCTCCAGCAGCTTAACTGCGGTGTAGGCCGACATACTGGCGCCGATCACCGCAAAGGGCTGCGGCAAATTCAGTGAGTCGACAACCCGGCATGCCTGCCGGGTGCGGCTGCTGAGACTGGAGTTTTTCAGGTTGCCGCCGGTATCGCCATGGCCCACGAAGTCAAAGGCAACCGAGGAGATCCCTTTTGTGAGAAGTTCTTCTCTGAGAGTTCGAAAACGTCCCCGGTTGGATCTTCCGGCCCCATGCAAAACCAGCGTCCGGGGAGAATTGCCCTGGGCAATGACATCACCGATCAGCGTGTTATTTTCAAAGCCAATTTGAAATAAATCTTGTGGGGAGTTTTTCGGGCGAAGCGCTTTATGAATCATCAATTCACCTGCCGCGGATCAATTACCTGCCAGCAAAAAAATAAAAGAGATAATTTTTCCGGATGCATTGCCGTCTGCGTTCTTGAAATATCGGCATTAAGTATGGCTGCCAACCGGGCGGAATGCCTGGCCAGGAAAAATTATAGGACCCGTACCATCACAAAAATACCCAGCATGGCGAAGGCCAGCGCCAGTTTTGCTGCCACGCCCAGGGCCAGCCCCAGGGTTGCGCCAATGCCGGCCAGCCCGGCAGCTTTTAAATCCGGGCGATTGGAAAGTTCGCCGAGGACGGCACCAATAAACGGACCCAAAAGAATTCCCGGAATCCCGAAAAATATGCCGACAATCGCACCCAGCGTGGCCCCGATAACGGCCCGGCGGGAAGCACCGAAGCGTTTGGCACCGAACGCACCAGCCAAAAAGTCAAGGACATAGGTGAGAATCGTCATGATGCCCAGCACGACCAGGGTTTTTGCCCCGACACGAGTAAAATCCTCAGCCCAGGCTGCTGCAAATAGTCCGGCATATAAGATAGGGGCACCCGGCAGGACCGGAAACAACAATCCCACCATTCCGCCACTAACCAAAATAATCGCTAAGGCCCAAAGAATGATATCGATATACATCCTAGAAGCAGCTGTAGCCGCCATCGATGACGACCGCATCACCGGAATGGTAGGCGCTGGCGTCGCTGGCAAAATAGACGGCGATCGGACCAAAATCAGCCGGCATGCCCCAGCGTCTTTGCGGGATGCGGGGGATGACATTTTTCTCAAATTTTTCAATGTTAAAAAGGGGTGCGGTCATATCCGTTTCTATCCATCCGGGTAAAATTGCATTGGCCCGGATCCCATGGCGGGCATATTCAACTGACAGGCCCCTGACTACGGCAATGACGCCGGCTTTAGTCGCGGCATAATGCTCTCCGGCCGGCATGCCGTAATTGGCCGAGAGGCTGCTGGTAACCACCAGAGAGCCGCCGTTTCCCTGCTCCAGCATGTGCCGTATTGCTGATCGGAAGGTAAGGAATACACCCTCCATGTTGACCCCAAAAATTTTGCGCCACTCGCTGAGCTCCATTTTGTGAAACGGCGTTCCCTGCCGCCCGACCCCCGCATTGGCAAAACAGGCATCCACTTTGCCCAGCGTTTCGACGGTCCGGGCAAAATTTTCTTCGACCTGACTTTCGTCGGAAACATCGCATTTTAACGCAATGACCTGCCGACCGTATGCTTTCAGTTTTTCAGCAGCCGCTTTATTCTTTTCCTCGTTTTGACCCCATAGGCAGATGTCCGCGCCGGATTTGGCCAGTTCTTCGGCCATGCCGAGACCGATACCCCCGTTGCCGCCGGTGACGAGTGCAACCTTACCGCTAAGATCGAATGTGGAATTTGCCATCATGAACCCCCTAATTAATCCGCCTTGTTAACTGGAATTTCCAATGCTAAAATCCTTTCTATGCAAGCTTGGGTAATTTTTGAGACTTAATCGCCAATGGCTTAATTACTTTATGCTGCGCATGATTGTTTCATTTTCAATTTGATAGGATTCGCTTTCATTGGTAAATTTGCCGTATCGCACGAAAACAATATACCAGCAGGTTTTGGCCTGTAAAGGGTTTTCTATTGAAATCTATCGAAATTAGATTCTTTACAACCCCTAAAGCGTGATTAAATTTACACTAAATTGCCACCCACGCAAGTCCATGATGAGGTGTCCATGAACAATTTAATGACGCTGGTTATTGCCACGACCAACCCCGGGAAAACAGCCGAGATCAGAGATATGCTGCAAAATTTTCCGGTGAATATCAAAAACCTGGCGGATTTCGGACCGATTCCACCTGTCGCGGAAGATGGGGAAACCTTTGATGATAATGCTTACAAAAAAGCCAGCTTTGTCTCAAAGATATTGGGCCTGCCGGCCCTGGCGGATGACTCCGGACTGGTGGTGGACGCGCTGGGCGGGGCGCCGGGTGTTTATTCGGCCCGCTATGCCGGAGAAAATGCCACCGACCAGCAGCGTTACACCAAACTGCTGACTGAGATGAAAGGCAAGACCAATCGCAAAGCAGCCTTTGAATGTGTATTATCGATAGCGGTTCCTCCCGGACCGGCCTTAACCTATGAGGCCTCCTGTGAGGGGGTGATTGCCGAGGCGCCGGCCGGAGAAGGCGGGTTCGGCTATGATCCGGTTTTTTATTATCCCCCGCTGGAAAAAACCTTTGGCCAATTAACCCGGCAAGAAAAAAGCCGGGTGAGCCACCGCGGTAAGGCGCTGCAGGAGCTTCGCCAGGAATTTGACAAAGTATTAACCTGGATCGAGCAGCATATGCCGGTCCAAGAAAGGCATGGGTGCCAGCATGAACAACACTAAATTTTCCGAATTGGTTCAGATTAACCGCAGCTGTCGGCGGTTTCAGGAAGACCACGAAGTAGGGCTTGAGACCTTGAAAGAACTGGTGAACCTCGGCCGCATGTCCGCCTCCGGTGCCAATCTTCAGCCGCTGAAATACATCCTGTCGTGTGATCCCAAAACCAATGCCGACATTTTTTCCTGTCTGGCCTGGGCGGGGTATTTGAAGGATTGGCCGGGACCCGCGGAGGGCGAAAGGCCGGCGGCCTACATCGTTGTCCTCGGGGACCCAGGCATTACCCAGGATGTCGGCTGCGACCATGGGATTGCCGCGCAGACCATCATGCTGGGGGCCAGAGAAAAGGGACTTGCCGGATGCATGCTCGGGTCAGTCAACAGAAAGTTGCTCAGAGATCTGTTGGATGTACCTGAGCACCTTAAAATACTTTTGGTGCTTGCTATCGGCAAGCCCAACGAGCAAATTGTACTCGAAACCCTGGAGCCCGACGGCAGCATTCGTTACTGGCGGGACAATGAGGGCGTCCACCATGTTCCCAAGCGCAAATTGGAGGATATTGTTGTCGCGGAGCACTAACGACGATCAGGTTTCGGGTGTCAGCTGTCAGCCAAGCCGCCGGCAATTTTTCGGCCCGGACTTCTAATTGATGAGAGGCTGAAGGCATTACAAATGCAAAATGACCGGATTGTCCAAAACGCTTCTGATAGATGTTGCTCCGGACCAATATATAATTCCTGAAAATCAAAATTATCGGTTAAATTAGAAAGGGAGAACTATAAATGGGACCTAAAAAAGATGTCATTGACATTGTGACTGAATTAGGCGGAATTAAAACAGCGGAAGCTGCCGACAAAGTGTTCGAAGAACGGGTGGATGCGGCCCAGTTAGCCAAATTAAACAAAATAAAAAATGAATCGGTGCGGCAGAAAATTGCCAACGCCATCGTGCTCTGTGATCCGGACAAGGTGTTTGTCGATACCGCCTCCGAAGAAGACCGGCAATTTATCAAGGATCTTTCCCTTGAAAAGGGTGAGGAAAAAGCGCTTCCGATGGAAAACCACACCATTCATTTTGATCTGAAAGAAGAACAGGGACGCATTATCGATCGCACGTTTTACATCAGCAATGAAGGTGAGGAGGTAAATTCCCTGGCCAAGAGAATGGACCGCGGCGAAGCCTACGAGGATATCAAGGATAAAATGACCGGCATCATGAAGGGCAAAATAATGATGATCGGGTTTTATCTGCGCGGTCCGGTCGGGGCGCCGGCCTCCAATCCGGCGGTTGAAATTTCCAGTTCCACCTATGTCATGCACAGCGCCGATATTTTGTACCGCAACGTCTATGCCGACTTTGATCCGGAAGTCGAAAAATTGGGGCACTTTCTTTACCAACATTCACAGCGAGGGCCTGAATCGGGCCGAAGATTTGCCCAATGCCCGGGTTTTTATGGATCGCAGCCATCTGACCACCTACAGCTTCAACTGTACCTATGCCGGCAACACCCTGTTGATGAAAAAAGGAAACCACCGATTTGCAGTCGATCGCGCGGTGTATGATAAAACGGGCCGAGCAGTTGGCCGAGCACATGTTTATCACCGGCATCGAAGGACCCGGCGGCCGGATCACCTGGATGATCGGCGCGGCGCCCAGCGGATGCGGCAAGACGACCTCCGCCATGGCGGGCGACCATTTTGTCGGCGACGACCTGGCCCAGTGCTGGATTGCCGCAGGACGGTTCGATTCGATCCATCAATCCGGAAAAGGGCATTTTTGGCATCGTCGAGGATGTCAACTGGGAAGGGGATCCGCTGCTGATGAAATGCCTGCGTGAACCCGGCACCGAAGTCATCTGGTCCAATGTTTTGATCGATGAAAACGGTGTGCCCCAGTGGGTCGGCAACAATGAGGAGCCGCCGCCGCAAAAAGGCGTCAATTTCCAGGGCCCGTGGGAACAGGGCATGGTTGATGCGAACGGCAAAAAAATTCCCATGTCCCATCCCAATTCACGCTGTACGCTGGACAACAGCGCGCTGGGAAATTATTCCGCTGAAAATGAGAACGGCGCCGGGGTTGAAACCCGCATTGTCACATACAGCGGCCGCGACAGCGATACCATGCCGCCGGTGTGGGTTGCCAAGACGCCGGATGAAGGGGTCGTGATCGGCGCCTGCATTGTGTCGGCCGCCACCGCCACCGAGGTCGGCGCCACCGGTGTACGTCGTCAACCCTGGGCCAATGCGCCGTTTATTCCCGGCTCCCTGGGTGAATATATGGCGGCCCAATTCGATTTTTTCGGCAGTGATAAAATCGCTTCGGATAAACAGCCGATTTTGGCCGGGTTAAATTACTTCCTGACCCACGAAGCCCGGGGCGGCGATTCTAAAAAGCTGCTGGGCGAAAAAAAGGATGTCAAAGCCTGGATGGCCTGGCTGGAGCGAAGAGCGCACCGGGAAGTCGATGCCATTGATACGCCCATCGGGTATTTGCCGAAATATGACAGACCTGAAAAAATTATTTAAGTCAAAAATCGATAAAGAATATCCTGAAGATTTGTATGAAAAGCAATTTTCGCTGTATATCGACAATATCATCGGTCGAATCGACCTGCAGGTTGAAGCTTACGGCAAAGAGCCGAATATTCCGTCAAAGACTGTTCGACATTTTGAAAAAGCAGCGGCAGGAGCTCGAGGCCCTAAAAGATAAATATGGCTCGATTGTGTCGCCGAAACAGCTCGAAGCGGATTAAAGGGCTGGGAAGCTGGGAGGCTGGGAAGCTTAGAAGCTGGGAGGCTGAGAAGCCGGGTGAGCGCAATACTTTTTGTACCCTCGGTTTTTCATTTTCCCTGTCGGTAACGTGTTTTATCAATTTCGCTTGGGTCGGGTGTAATCATAGGCACGGGTGCCTTAGCTTCCAAGCTTTTTAGCCTCCCGGTATTCTGGCCCCAAAGCCTCCCAGCACTTTTTTAATTTTATTGCCCTTCAATTAACCCCACGGATCTGTGAGGATTGTTTGCAGCCAGATAATCGTAAATCCATCATCAAAGCTCTTCTAAGCCGCCGTATGCTGGTGGCTTTGATAATGGGTTATATGGCCGGCTTGCCATTGGAACTGACCAGTTTTGTGCTAAAGACATGGATGCGCGAAGAAGGAGTCGACCTTACGATTATTGGCTTGTTTGCGCTCGTGGGCTTGCCCTACACATTAAAATTTATAACAGCACCGGTACTTGATCGTTTTGCCATACCACTGTTTGGACGTCGACGTGGTTGGTTGATAATTTTTCAAATCGGACTCATGGTTTCAGTGTTCAGCTTGGGCACTGCCAATCCCGGCCAGAGTCCGACCATAATTGCTTTTTTTGCTTTGATAGTCGCCTTTTTTAGCGCCTCTCAGGATACGGTTATTGACGCCTATCGTCGGGAGGATTTGGCGGATGAAGAACTTGGTTTGGGATCATCCCTTTATGTGAGCGGCTATCGGGTAGGTATGCTTTTGGCGACTGGTGGTGGTCTAATTTTGGCCGACCACATGCCGTTTTCGATGGTTTACGCGATTATGGCCGCTTGCCTGCTGCCGGGGCTGGTCACCACGTTGATGACACCTGAACCAGCGACTCCATTTGGCACTCCTGGAAGCATGCGTGAAGCCGTTGTGGAACCATTCGTCGAATATTTTAACCGGCGCAACGCTTTATGGATTTTAGCCTTTATCCTGCTTTATAAAATTGGGGATACAATGGCTGGCTCAATGACAGCAGCGTTATACGTCGACCTAAATTACACTAAAACTCAGGTCGGCACGGTTGTAAAACTTTTTGGATTTTGGGCCATAATGGGGGGCAGTCTTCTGGGTGGCATAATTATGCTCAGGATCGGAATTAACCGGAGTCTGTGGCTCTTTGGGGTCTTACAAGCCGTATCAACGGCCGGCTTTGCTGTTTTATCGGTAATCAGTCATCAGGTGGCTGCATTAGCAGCAGTTATCGCGTTTGAGAATTTAAGCGCCGGAATGGGAACTGCCGCCTATGCGGGCTTCATGGCGAGCATTACCAACAAAAAATTCACGGCTACCCAATACGCCCTTTTAACCAGTCTGATGGGAGTGCCTCGTGTCTTTGCATCAGCCGGTACGGGCTATTTAGCTAAAAATTTGGGATGGACCGGCTTCTTCATTTTTTGCACCTTAATAGCAATTCCCGGCATGCTGCTTTTGCTGAAAATTGCACCCTGGAATTCAAATGAATACAGACAATGATAAACCGGATATAAAGGCCCTGGAGCGTATTCGCACGCTGCGGGAAATACGGCAGCAGCTGATGGCGCTGCCGCCCAAAGATGCCATGGCGCGCATCCTGCAGGACCCCCAGTCTCTGGCCCTGGTGCATTCGTTTCCCGAGCAGGATTTTTATTTTTTAATCCACGACATCGGCCCCGAAGACGCCGGACCGCTGCTGTCTCTGGCATCGAACCGCCAATGGGAACACCTGGTGGATCTGGAAACCTGGCAAAAAGATCAGATCGATTCTAAAGCCGTGTCACGCTGGCTGGATTTGCTCTTGGAAGCCGATCCCACGCGTTTTGTAACCTGGTTTCTGAACGAAAAGCTGGAATTTGTCGAATTCTTTCTTTACCAGAATATCGAGGTCAGGGTCAGAGAGCACGATCAGGATCCGTCCGAGTTCGGCCCGGGCTTTTTTTCGCTGGATGATACCTATTACATTCGTTTTATCGATCAGCCGGCGGATGCCGTTGAAAATGAGCTTAGCGAGGCCCAGCGCAAAAAGTTTATTACCCGGCTGGCCGAGACGCTGTCAGATTATGACCATCGGCTTTATCAGGGCGTATTGCTGGAAGCCACCCATGTCATCCCGGCTGAAACCGAAGAAGACTGCTATCGCTGGCGCAACGTGCGGCTGGCTGATAAGGGGTTTTTACCCTTTGATGAAGCGATTGGTATCTACCAACCCGTCAAGCCGCGAGATCTTGCCGAACAGCGTGCGAAAGTTATACCGTCTGCCGAAGACCCGACATCACCTTTTCCCGTACCGCAAACTCCGATCCGGCTGCTGATGGGAGACGATCATTTTACCCGCGGGTTGGCCGCCATTGAATCGGAAAATGTCGCAAGCCACATCCAGGCCGAATTTGCCAATCTTTGCAATCAGATCATCGTCGCCGATCATAAAACCATCCGGGAAAGAGATCAACTGCGGGATATTGTCAAGAAAGCCTGCGGCTACATCAGTATCGGCCTCGAGCGGCTGTCTAAAGGAAAGATAAAAGCTGATCCCCACCAGGCCGCTGCTCTGATTACCAGATATCCGCTGTCGCAAATTTTCAGGGTAGGATTCGGTGATGCGCTGAAGCTGAAATGGCAGACCGACAAATGGCTGGACCAATGCTGGTACGCCCGCCACGGGCTGCGACTGACTTTCTGGGGTGAACAATGGCTGGGGGTGCTGGGCGGACTGTTGATTAAAAAACCGTTGTATTATGACAACTATAAAACCGGCGTTCTCTATCGGGAGTTTGAGTCCCTCGAGGATGTCCGGACAACTGCAGTCGCTTTCAGTCAGATCAAAGCCATGGATGGCCTGTTGTCATTGATGTCGATTGAAATAGACCGTCCGTCTGCTTACGGGTTTCTAACCTATAAGAACCTGATCCTGACCCTTTGGGCCAGACATTACCTTAAACTGCCGGCAGAAAAATTAAAGCCGCTCACGCTAAATGAATTTAAGCCGTTTTTCGATCAACTGCTGCCGAGGTCGCCGGACGACGACCCCAAGCAAACCCGGAAAATCCCCCAGGGGATGAAACAAAATTTTCTGGACTGGCTGGCAGCCGACACCGGCCTGAAAGATTTCGAAATTACCGAGCGGATGGGCCAAAGCCTGGCAAGTCTTTTTGAAGAAATCGAAAGCGAACTGGACCGGGTGACCGCCAAAGACCTCGATCCCAGGTATGTACAACTGTTTTTGCTGGAAGATTAAAGATCGGTTCCGGGTTCAGCGCCGCCCCAAAAACGCCGGTCAAATCGAAAAAGAAATTATTCGTTCACCGCAGAGCTCGCAGAAAACGCTGAGAAAGAAAATTTAATCCACAGATTTCGCAGATTACACAGATTATTTAGATGAGCTGTTCGGGGTTTTTCAACCTTGAACGTTGAACCCTGAACCACCTAACCGCCGTTAGGGAGCCTATCATGACAAGAGCCTCTATTGATCGACCGGCACGTTATGAAATCGCCAGAAACTGGCTGCCACGCTATACCGGCATGCCCTTGGACAAATTCGGCGATTACATTCTGTTGACTAATTTTCGCCACTATTTGAAAAAATTTGCCGAAAAGTTTAACTGCGATATTTATGGTGAAGACAAGCCGATGCAGGCCCTGACCAACAAGGACGGGCTGACGATTATCAACTTCGGCATCGGCTCGGCCAATGTGGCGACCATTATGGATTTGCTCATCGCCTGCCGGCCCAAGGGTGTTCTCTTCCTGGGAAAATGCGGCGGATTGAAGAATTCCGCTGAAATCGGCAATTTCATCCTGCCGATTGCCGCCATCCGGGGTGAGGGCACCAGCGACGATTATTTGCCGCCTGAAGTTCCGGCGCTGCCCTCCTTCAAGCTGCACAAATTTGTTTCTGAAAAGATCATGGACCACGGCTATGAATACCGCACCGGGGTAGTTTACACTACGAACCGGCGTCTGTGGGAACATGACACCCATTTTCTCGACCGGCTTCAGCAGATGACCTGTATCGCTATTGACATGGAAACAGCCACGATTTTCGTCGTCGGTCACTACAACGAGATTGCCCGGGGAGCGCTGCTGCTCGTCTCCGACACGCCGATCACACCCGAGGGAGTCAAAACAGAGGAGTCGGACTTGCAGGTGACCGAAAAATGGACCGAAATCCATTTGCAGATCGGAATCGAAGCCATGAACGAAATCGGCAGCAAGGGTGAAAAGATTAAACATTTTAGATACTGAAACGATAATTAGGGGACGCCCCCTATTCCATAATAATGGCTGGAGAATAAAATGACTAGAAATACTATTTATCTTGGCATTCTCCTGGTATTTTTACTTACTGGCTCCCAGGCAGCATATGCAATCGACATCTATAATATGGCGGATCAGTCGACGCTCAGGTGTGCGGGCGGGATCGTTGCGACTGGAGATTCAACCCGGACGGTGGCCCAAAAATGCGGCGAACCACTGGATGTGCAAGCCTTGCAAGATGTTGGTCCCGTATGGATCTATAACATCGGCCAGAGTAAATTCATGTATTACCTTGCCTTCCAAAATGGAAGATTGCAGCGAATCGTCAGCGCCCCCTGCAGGTCAAACGATTACGACTGCTATGATTTAAGGTGAAGGGAATGAGGAATTCAGGTATCTTGGAATTGAAGGAATTCTATCTCTTTTAATTTATGGACTTTGTCCCTTTTCAGTGTCTATTTATCGAAATCACATCATGTTTGCAGAGGATTTGTGACAATGGGTGACAAATATAATAGATCCGCCGGCCTGCGACGAGCTCAGTCGAGTCGAGGCGAACCATAAATATTCAATCTTCAATCTTCAATTCCGGCTTTGCCGGGTTGGGTTTCAGTAAAAATCGAATCCTGACACCTGAACACTGACACCTGAAACCTTCAGTCTGCTTCATCTTTTCACAGCCTCACTGATCACTTGAACGGCCCGGTCGATATCATCTTTGGTGGTATGCCGGCCGGTCGTTAACCTTAGGGTTCCTTTGGCCCAGATTTCAGGCACCTTCATGGCTTCGAGCACATGGGAGATCTCGACCGTGTCCGAGTGGCAGGCGGCGCCGGCGGAAGCGGCAATCTCAGGACCGATTTTTTCCAAAATTCGATTGGCTTCCCGATCATGAAAAGACAGGCTGAGCGTGTTCGGCAGCCGCTGTTGCGGGTGGCCATTCAAACGGACCGGTTCACATGTCTGTTTAAGGCCTTCATACAGCCGGTCGCGCATGGCCTGCATATGATTCCCGTTTTTGACGAGATCCCGCCGGGCGATTTCACAGGCTTTTCCCAACCCCACAATTTCCAGTACATTTTCGGTGCCGGCCCGCCGGCCGGATTCCTGGCCGGCACCGTGCATGAATTTGGCCAATTCGACACCGTTTCGAATATACAGGACCCCGATGCCTTTGGATGCATATATTTTGTGTCCGGCCACCGAGAGCAAATCAACCCCCAGAGTGTCGACTTCGGCCGCAATTTTGCCCAGGGACTGGGCGGCATCCGTGTGAACCCGGATGCCGTGCTTTTTGGCCAGCTCCGAGATTTCAGCAATCGGCTGAATGGTACCGACCTCGTTATTGGCGTGCATGACCGAGATCAAAATGGTCGCCGGAGTAATCGCGGCGGCAACGTCGGATACGCTCACCAGGCCGTGTTCGTCAACCGGGAGGTAGGTGACTTCAAATCCGTCTTCTTCAAGATATTGACATACCGCCAGGATCGCGGGATGTTCGATCCGGCTGGTGATGATGTGATTGCCTTTATCCCGGCAGGCGTATGCGACTCCCTTAATGGCATGGTTGTTGGATTCGGTGCCGCCGCTGGTAAAGACGATTTCTTCCGGCCGGCAGTTGAGCAGCGCTGCCACCCGGCGGCGGGCCTGCATAACGGCCTCCCGGGGTTTTTCGCCGTACCAATGGCCGCTGGAGGGGTTGCCGAACACCTCTTCCAGATAGGGTTTCATCGCAGCGATGACTTCGGGGTCGTGGGGGGTGGTGGCGTTGTAATCCAGGTAGATGGGTTTGGGCATGATGTTTATCTCCTTTGGAGTGCTGGGTGCTTGAGTAATGCGCCGCACCCCAAGACAGAAACGTCCCAGTCTAAACTTCCAAATTTTCTGAATTTCATTTAAATTCCTTGTGCATATCCTTCATCGTGCTGCTGACAAAGAACCGTAGTTTGCGTCCCATATATAATCGCCTTCATTTGTTGGGATCAAAGGCCGATCAAATAATCGAGCAGTCGGGGAGTTGATCGCGGAATAGTTTGTCATTCCTGCGAAGGCAGGAATCCAGAGAATTCGGTAGAGGCTGGACTGGATGCCCGCCTCCGCGGGTATGACGAGAAAATTACCCCGACCCCTCAAATAATTATACAAACCCGGATATCATCACATTTGTAGTGTTATTCGTCCGAATCAGGAAATATGAGTCGCAATACTGAGAGGATCCCTATGCGGTGCTCCTTTGGGTTGACTATCACTTTTTCTAAATTTAATAAACCCCAATGTTGTTTACCATTGAATCAACAAGGAGCTTTTTAAAGAAGCTCAGATGAACAAGTCAACTTTTAATCACTTATCGAGATTTGGCAACCGTTCTTTCCGGCGCTGCTCAAAACTTTTCCCGACCACTGCTCCGATTAGCGAACCGATGATGGCGCCGGCAACGAATTCCGAAAACCAGTGGATTCTGATCGAGACGCCAAGGCCCACATAGAACGCGTAACACATAGCCGCGTACCGCAAAAGTTTGTTCTCAGGATATAATTTCCATAGCACGACGGCCATGGCAAACGCGATGGTTGTGTGGGAAGAAGGCCAGCCCCAAAACATTCCGCCGCGCAAAAAACCGAACCGAAATCCGTGGCTGGAGTCGACCAGGGCAGCGTGGCCAAAGAAGTGCGGGGGCGGAATTCTGCCGGTAAATGCTTTATAAAAGGAAGAAATAGCCAGACCCAACATGGCGGCTTGTCCCAATGCAAAGGCCGTCATTTTGATTTTAAAATCTTTTCTCAGTACACCGGTTGCCAACAGGATCAATGGAACAATTATCGGCAAAATCATGCCGAGCTTAACCGCTGGGGAAAAAAGCGTGTGCAGGATCGATTTTTGGCTGGCGATAAAATAGTACCAATCAAAGCCGGAAGTTACGATGATGCAGGTAAGGACTATGGCCAAAAAGTGCCACAGCAAATTATAGCCCTTAAAGCACCGGATGATGTTTTTAGGCAACTGGTATAGGAATCCCGGCATACAATCAAGAAATATTCACAAGCTTCAAAAGGTTGTCATCCACAAACTCCCGGTTCTCGGCACCGACTTCTTTTCCGCCACTCCGGGCGGTTTTGCGCCATCAACTGTTATTCCCGCGTCAACGGGGAAGATCGAAAATGGGCACGTGCCTTAAAATGCCAGATAGAAGGCGACATAATAAGAGAACTTGTTGCTGGAGGTATTTGTTAATCCACGACCGGCAGAGTACAAAAGCTGGAAACTGTCAATCAGCGGAACGCTGCCTCCGACATTAAAGCCGCTGCTGTCCCTGCCATCTACCGTGTCGGCCGTCTGGTGGAAAATCTCCCCGCCCAGGTAAAAAGGTGTCGGAAAAGGAGTATTGCAAGAGGATACCGGAGAACCAATAGTCCTTGTTTTCCGAACCCGGATTGATCCAATAGCCTCCGCCCCCATAAGTGGTCCATCTGCCGAAGCCTTTCTGCAGCCAGAGCGGGAGGAAATACTGGGCCTGCCCATTGCCTAAATCTTTATCCTGGTCCCCTGTAGGAATTTCGACCAGCGGGAACATTCCAATCGCTGGCAGCACATCGGTTTCATGGACAAAGCGGTATTTTATCCCGATCTCCGTGTCGCCGTAGCCGAAATGCGAGGCTTCATCCTGCAGGGAAAATTGGGGACGTCCATTTTCCCGCTTCCAAAGCCGCTGCCCGGTCCAATCCGAGACGAACCATATTTGGAAGATGCAGGGTACCTTTCCGACTGCGTCGATGCCGGTCATCATTGCCGTTTGCGCAGGCCTCAGCAACATGTCCAAGGGTGTCGGCGCCCCAATCCGCGTATTGGCTTCCGTCAGGAAGAGCGCCGATCCCCAGCGAATCGATCATCAATATGACGGCTCGTCTTATCGCATTGTCTCAATGCTATTTAACCCCAGCATGCATGAAGGACTGGATGAATTGTCGTTGAAAAATGATGAAGGCGATGAAGAGCGGAAAGATAGTGATCAGCGAACCTGCCGTTATGATGGGCCAATCGATACCGGTTTCGACAGCGCCAAATATGGACAGGCCCACTGTCAACGGTCTTGTTTCGACGGAGTTGGTCACCACCAAGGGCCACAAAAAATTGTTCCAATGATAGCTCACCGATACGAGTCCGAAAGCGATATAAGTTGGACGCGCCAACGGTATGTAAACCTTCAACAAAATCTGAAGTCGGGAAGCGCCAGCCACGCGCGCTGCGTCCTCTAGGTCGGCTGGCACGGTCTTGAAGGTCTGACGCAGCAGAAAAATAGCGAATGCGCTGACGTAATATGGAAGGCCCATCCCCACGATCGTATCGAGAAGTCCCAGTTTGCTCATCGTGGAATAATTTTCGACGATGAGGATTTCGGGCATCACCATCAACTGCACCAAGACTAGTGCGAAGACAAAATCCCGCCCACGGAATCGGAGACGGGCAAAGGCATAGGCGGCTAGTGTCGACACTATCAGTTGAACTACCAAGATACTGGTGACCAGCAAGATAGAGTTGAGGAAATAACGAGGAAACGGCGCGCGACTCCAGGCCACTGCAAAATTTTTCAGGGTAATGGGGGCCGCTAGTGAAAAATGAACGGCATATTCCATTGGGTGAAAGGCGCTCCAGAATGCATAGAGAAGCGGCAGAAGCCATAGAAGAGCCAATACCCATGCCCCCACAGCATCAATGGACAACCAAATTTTTTTAGGCTCTATTGCTTTCATCGGTAGTGTATTCGCTTGTCCAGGTATGAAAATTGGGCGATGGCAGTCAGCGCCAGTATCAGGAACAATACCACCGTCAGCGTTGCCGCGTAGGACGTATCCCAGAAACTGAAAGCAGTTTCATAAATATAGTATAGAAGCAGGTTACTGGCGTTGTCTGGGCCGCCGTCCGTCATGACGAACAGCATGTCCACCATTTTGTATGAGTTAATAAGCGCATTGATCATCACGAACAAAGTTGTGGGCATGAGCAGTGGAAAGGTCACCCGGCGGAAATAATACCATCGCCCCACACCCAAGAGTTTGGCCGCTTCGTATGTTTCTGTCGGCAGACCCTGCAGAGCGGCGAGATAAAAGATCATGAAGAATCCGGCCTCTTTCCAAACGGTCAGCACCATTAGGCAGGGCAACACCGTGTCGGGATCGCCGAGCCAGTTGTTCTGGGCAAATCCGAAAAGTCCTAAAAACTGGTCCAGTAGACCGTATCCGGGCGTATAGAAAAACATCCACACATTGGCAGCGGCGATCATGGGAAGCATCGTGGGCAGAAAATAAGAAAAGCGCACCCAGGTCCTACCACGGATTTTCCCGTTAACCCAAAGGGCCATACCCAGGGCTAAAGCGATGGAAACGGGGATGGTGCCGATCGCAAACAATAGATTGTTGGTGAAAGCCTGGAGGAAGACATCGTCTTCCAGCAAATGCATATAATTGTCGAATCCCACAAAGATAGCTGGCTTTCGACCGATCGGCGTCGAAAAGAAACTTTTGATAAAAGTCACTGCTGCGGGGATATGCGTGAAAGCGGCCAGCAGGACGGCTGCGGGAAGCAGCATCAGCCAACTTTGAATGGCGGATTGGGTGGTAAAGTTGCGTTTCATGAAATCGGAAGTTCGCTATTTTGTTGTTTACTCAGGATGCAGAGCGTGGGGGAGATACACCGTGTCTATGGGCGCTTAATCGGCCTGACGGCATTCTGCCTGTCTTCTCCCCTGTTTCGGCCTGAAAGGAGCCAATTTCCAGAGTGCAAAATTCCCCATTCAGATCGCTTCGCGGTTGCCAATGGCTGCGGCGGATGGTAATGCCCGCCGCCGCAGTCAGATAAAAAAATCAACGGTAGGGCTTGAGAACCCGATCCGCTTTCTTCTGCGCATCGACAAGTGCTTCTTGCGGGGTTTTCTTACCCGTCAACGCCGCTTGAATAGCATCGTTGAGAATTTTGACGATCCGTTCGCTCTCGTGGGTGGACAACTCAGCCTTGGCTAGGGCCAGTTGGTCGCGCCCCACCGCTGCCGGCGGGAACGCGGCGACGTATTCCTTGAGTGCCTTGGTCTGCCAGGAGGCCGGACTGGTTCCCACATATCCGGTTTTGATGCACCACTCGGCGGCGCGTTCAGGTTGTGTCATCCATTTTATAAAGGTATATGCCGCATCACGTTTGGGGCCCACAGTGGATTTGAAAATGTAGAAATTGCCACCGCCTGTCGGGCTGCCTTGCCGGACCTTGCCCGGCAGCATGGCCACGCCGAAGTCGAATCGGGCCTGATTTTTAACGGAAGTCAGATTCCCAGTGGAGTGCCAAATCATCGCTGCTTTCTTTTCCAGAAAGTCCTGTCGCAAGGTGCCCCACTCAATCAGCCCTTGGGGCATGACCTTGTCGACCGTGGTCATGTCAACCCACCACTGCAGTGCTTCGATCACTTTGGGGTCATCGAAATAGGTTTCTGTTCCATCCTGGTTCATGAGATTGACACCATTTTGGATGGCCATTCCGCCGAACAGCCAAAACGGCGCTGTGGTCGAAGGTATCTCGATTCCCCATTGCACGACATGGCCTTTGTCATCAGTCAGGGTTAGTTTCTTGGCATAATCAACCATTTCGTCCCACGTTTTGGGCGGCTGATTGGGGTCCAGTCCGACCTTATGGAAAAGTTCTTTATTATAGTACAGCACACCGGTGGAACGTTGAAACGGCACCGACCAGACTTTACCCTCGGCCGTGCTATTCAGCATAAAGGCCGGCCAGAAGCTTTTCAACCAGGTTTTGTCCGCATCGCTGGTTGCCAGATCTTCTATGGGAATGATGGCATCGTTGTCGATCAAAGTAAAAATGTTAACCGAAAGCAAAACGGCCAGATCCGGCGGATTCCCACCCCTTATGGCTGTCATGGTCTTGGTCATGGTTTCCGAGTAGTTGCCCGAGTAAATCGGCTTGACGGTAATGTCCGGGTGTTCTTTCTGGAAGTCTGCTACCATGCCCTCGACAATCTGCGATAAGGGGCCGCCGACCTGAATCGGATAATACATGTCCAATTCAACGGCATATGTTGCCAACGGCAATCCCAGTGCCAAAATGGAACTAATCAGGAACGCAAACAATGTTTTTTTCATTTTCTTTACCTCCTTTGCTGTTGAAGTTTCGATTCCCTGCTACGTACCGATAAACAAGTCGCCTCAATTACCCGGCAAACGGAATAATTTTATCACGGAGGTCATTGCGGCGCAGCCCTCCGTCTAAATCGAAGAGATGAACCTTGTCAGTCTTCCAGAGGACGCGAATAGTTTGCCCCCGCTCAACCCTCAGATTGTCCGGATGGCGCAGAACCAGTTCGTTGTCACCAATCTTACAAGAAACGATGGTATCTGCGCCTAAATATTCACTGCTCACCACTCGTGCCGGGATCCCGTCCTTACCAGTTAGATGGACATGTTCCGGCCGTACACCCAACAGGATGTTGTTTTCTTTTTTCCTAACCATAGAAATGGGAATTTCGTCTGCCATTGCCAGCACACCATCCGAGCTGTTAGACAAAGAGAGTATATTCATCGGAGGCGTGCCAATAAATCGGGCCGCAAAAACCGAAGCCGGGTGGTCATAAATCTCGGCGGGGCTGCCTTTTTGCACGATTTCCCCATTGTTGATAAGCACAATACGATCAGCCATGCTCATGGCTTCCGTCTGGTCATGGGTGACGTAGGCCATGGTTATACCCAACCGCTGCTGAAGCGCGCGAATTTCCACTCGCATGGCGTTGCGCAGTTTGGCGTCCAGGTTGGAAAGGGGTTCGTCCATGAGGCAAACGGGAGTTTGGGCTACGATCGCCCGGCCGAGCGCTACGCGTTGGCGTTGACCACCGGATAGTTGCATTGGTTTACGCGTTTCCAGACCTTCCAGGGAAAGCATCTCGGTTACCTTGGCGAGTCTTCTAGCCTGCTCGACTCGGGGAACCTTGTGGAACTGGAGGCCGAATAGGATGTTGTCGGCTACCGTCATGTGGGGGAACAGGGCGTAAGACTGAAAAACCATCGAAAGATTGCGATTGGAAGCCTGCACCTGCGTAACATCCTTGCCTGCGATGCGGATGGTTCCTTCAGAAACTTCCTCCAACCCGGCGATCATGCGCAGGATAGTTGACTTACCACACCCGGACGGCCCGAGAATCACTAATAGATCTCCGCTTGCAGCTGAAAAACTTACGTTTCGCACGGCAACCGTCTTCCCCCAGTTTTTTGTCACGTTCTCCAAGTCGACTTGCGACAAATTATTTCTCCCATTTATTCCAATTGGAATCAGTTAACCTAATGCGCGAGCATGAGTTCCTGATAATCAATTCCGGCTGTATTACGATTTTTCGGGTGGGCAGACTCCTGTCCTGAATGCGCTCTATGATCAGCTTGGTTACAATTTCCCCTATATTCTGTTTGGGTTGCGATACTGTGGACAGGCGAGGAATCGTCATGGATGCGAGGGCAATGTCGTCAAATCCGATAATTGACAACTCTTCCTTTTACGAAGCAAATCAATGACCTCAGAGTCGTCGCCCGCAGAGATAAATGCCAGGACATCGGCCCCCTTTTCGATGAACAAATTGACGTAATTAGCTTCTTTTTCTAAGGACCCATCGGAATTACAGATGATGACGTTATAGTTGAATCCAAAGCATGCATCTTCAACTGCCCGGGGGGTTTGCCCGGGTGATTTCCGCAAAAAAAGGAGTCGCGTTGTCCGGCACAACAATGCCTATCGTTTGAGTCTGTTTTCTTCGCAGGCTTCTTGCCAGACCATAGGGTTGATAATTAAGAACTTGAATTACCTGGTAAACTTTGACGCGTAGCTTTTCGCTAACAGACCGTGTATCGTTAAGAATGTGTGATACGGTTGTCGTCGATACCCCTGCTTTCCAGGCGACATCTTTGATGGTAGCGATGGCGGATTCCTCACATTAGCTTGGAATAGGGTAAAAGCAAACGATTGCGCAATCGTCTGCAAAATTAACCTCTTCGCCTCCAGAGTGTCAAGAATAAAGTGATCGAAAACCGAACAAAGCGGCTAAAGAGAAACTCACCTGTAAATCCTCCCCCTGCAATAGGTCTAAGAAATTAAACAGCGGCCTTCTATTGCCAGGGGCCCCCAGCAGGCCGCATTTTCTCCCGGAGCACCAAGGTAAAAGTTTTGTCCTTGAAACAAGCACAATCTGTCATCTCCTTTGATACCGGTAAAATACGGCGCGAATGATGGTGGAAGCTCTCGAGTTATAATGAATCCTCAGAGCTTGGTTTGTCGAACCGCCAAAGCCGATGTTTCTATGGATTTGATCGATGCATCGAAATACTTGGCGGCAAAAGAGGCGTACAAAATGTCTATTACGAGCAATTGAGCCATACGCGAAATCATGGAGTCCTGCAAAAAACTCGAATGACTAGCCGATGTAATAAATTTGATGTCTGAGCAAGCGACAATGGGAGAAGCAAGGGTGTCGGTGAGGCATAGGGTGATGGCGCCGGATGCTTTGGCGGTGCGAAGTGCATTTACGATGCTGCGGGTACGGCCGGAGCTGCTTATGCCAAAAGCGATGTCGTTTTCGGTTAACAAAGAAGCGGATACCGCCTGCTGAATAGCGTCATTATACATCCAACACTTTTTGCCGAGCCGGTAGAAACGCAGCAGAGCGCTTTGACCGCAGACCGTTGAGGCCCCGGCGCAGTAAATAGCGATGCTTGCAGCCTTTTCAATGGCCTCGACCGCCCTGGCTATCAAATCCGGCGAAATCACCTGGCTGGTTTGGCGAAGTGTTTCGATATTGCTGAAAGCGATCTTGTGAATGATGTCGTCGATTGAATCTATAGGCGACACATCGTCATATACCAATGGCCGCAACTGCGGATCGGCTGACGGCTCCTCAGACGCAAGTCCGGCTAATGTGATTTTGAAAGCCTGGAAGCTGTCGAATTCAATCTCTTTGACAAACCGGGTGACGGTTGCTTCGGAAACACCGCATTTGTCAGCCAGAGATTTAATTTTTTGATGTTTTACAATTTCCGGATTCTCAAGAACATAAGAACCGATCCGCTTCAATGCCGGATTGAGATACGGTAGTTTTCCAGCAATAATCTGTAAAACGTTTTGGTGATTTTTTGCCATCCTGCACTCGTAGCAAAGTTTACTTTTCCAGATATCGTATTTTGCCCACCAAAGAAGGCCCATCCCCTACATACTGTCATTAAAGACCGAAGGAACAGACACTCCCTCATATACCGCCAGGGAGGCAGGTTGCTCTATTGCTGATTACACCAGCGATACATGCTCAGTGACAAAGCTTTAATACAGGCGATGTATTGCTCGATCGAAACATATTCGTCTGCTTTGTGGGCTTGGGCGATGGATCCCGGACCGAGAATAACGGTTGGAATCCCAGCTTGGTTGATGAGCATGTCCATGTCCGAACCGTATGGCGCACCGCCAACTTTCGGATGGCGTCCTGCAACCGTGTGAATCGATTCTCCCACCGTCTCGATGATGCCATGTTCCGGCGGGCATTTTGAGCTATTCCGATGGTGCAGAAAAGATACGCAAGCCGGGTTTTTTTCGAACCATGGATCGGTCTCTGTGGCTGTTTGAATGTAAAATTTGATGTCATTCATGATTTCCTGCACGGTCCCAAGTCCGTGACAGAAGTAGACACATCCTCTCATGGTGCATTGACTGGCGGTGACCGTTGCATAGGTTCCGCCACTGATTTCGCCCATTACGCAGGAAAATGCATTATTGTCTGAATAAAGTGGATCCGGCGTTTTGCGGTTGTATTCTTTTTCCAGGTTAAGCAGGCCTTCAACGATCGGCGGAAGTTTTTCGATGGCGCTGACGCCTGCTTGCTCGCGGTTTTTCCAGCGGGCACCGGGAGATCGCGGCCGGCCGTTTACGGTTACCCGCCAGTAAACATCACCCGGTGTCGCCGTAAAGACATCATTGCCTGAAGGCTCACACACAATAGCAGCATCGGCCGAGATGCCGCGGCAAATCATCGACAAAGCCCCGTTTCCCGAATGTTCCTCGTTGACTACGCTGGAAAACAGAAGATCGCCGTTCAACTCGGCCCCGCATTCGACAAGACTCTGAACCGCACATAAAGCAGCGATGAGACCGCCTTTCATGTCCGCGCTTCCCCTACCGTACAAGCGGTCTCCGTCGATATGCCCCCCGAAAGGATCCCGGGACCAGTCGCTGCGAGGTTCAACGGTGACCGTGTCGATGTGACCGTTGATCAGCAAAGACTTTCCGCCTCCCTTGCCGGGTAATCTGCCCAAGACGTTGGGACGGTTTTCGTAGTTCAAGTCGTTCTGTTTTCCCGAAGCGATCAACTCCTCATACGACGGCAGTGTATCATACGGCAGAATCAAGTCGTGCTGCCAGTGGGTGGGGTATTGCGCCACCTCCGGAAACATCCGAAAAATTTCCGCCATGTCCGGTTCCCAGCATTCCACCGCCATGCCCAGATTTTTCAGACAGCCGGCGATAAACTCCTGAGCGTTTCCCTCCTCTCCGGTCAAACTTGGGATCTGAACGCTGCGCCGCAGCAGCTCGATGTATGCTTCGCGATTTTTGTCCACTCTGGAAACAATCTTATTTTCCATACCCTCACTTTCACGTCCTCTGACAAAGATTCCCCATTTAAATACCCTGACGATAGATATTTAGTAAAGTTGATCCGATGGGTCGGGATTAATTATCGTTCAGTAATTTCCCGAACCATAATCGTATAGCCTGTCTTCGGAAATACGGGATAGATGATGCCGATGGCAGTGCTGCCCGTTTCGCCGGGTGCGATGCCGACGTCTCCTTTTGCCGGTATGAAACCTTCGGCCCCGCCGGCTTCCGGTATGACGACCGTGACACTGTACATATGGGGAACCGCATCGTTGTTTTTGATGTCCAGTTCGAAGACCACGGCTTTTTGATCGGATTTGCTGCGAATGTTTTTCATGTACATGGACAGTTTGCTCAACTCGGCCTTCTGCGGAATGTCATAGACAATGTTATCGGCCCATGCCGAAACGACAGCAAAGAACATGGCTGCAAGAATTACGACCAAAATTCGTACATTTTTCATTTCAACCTCCGTCATTTCTTAGGTTTGCACTTCGAGTTTTAAACGCTTTTGATGGCGAAAAATGTGAAGACCGATCGCTGCCGCCTCACATGCGGCCGCCATGAAAAGGGTCTTCAAGGCCAACGGAAAAATGAAAATAATCGACGCGATGAAAAGCAATGTCTCGATCCAGTTGATTTTCTGGAGCCAATAACGCTGGACCAAAATAGACACCGGCAAAATCACCATAAACAGTTCGATGAGATTGATAAGTATTTCTGTCAGCGATCCCTCGAGCATAATACCGGGGCGGAAGACGAACATGTACGGTATGATATACTTGATCAATCCGATGCGAACGGCATGCAGTCCCACCTTCATGGGATCCGCCCCGGCGATGCCCGCCCCCACATACGCCGCCAGGCATACCGGCGGGGTAATAGCGGAGATCGCCGCAAAATAGAAAATAAACAAATGCGCTCCCATCAACGGCGCACCCAGCTGGTTAAGCGCGGGAGCTCCTAAGGTTGCCAAAACGACATAGGCGCCCAAAGTGGGAAGGCCCATGCCTATGAACACTGACACCACCATGGTGAACAGCAGGCCGTAAAGCAAATGGCCATGGGCGATGGTGATGATCATGTAGGACAAACGATTTCCCAAACCGGTCAGCGACATCACCCCGACTATCAACCCGCAAGTGGCACAAGAGGTGGCGATGGGTATGAGAATCTTGCTGGTCAACATGAGCCCGCGTCCGATTTTTCGCAATCCCATGCGCTGATTTTTTATGGGCAAACATACCACTGCCAGCACGCCCAACGACATGAGGATAGCCCACTGCGGACTGTAGCGCTTCGCCAACAGCACCACTAAGACCGTCAGCGGGATAACAAGCGGTAATGTTAGCTTGGAGGAAGCGGCAAGCGGTGGAAGTTCGGACCTCGGTAGTCCTCTGAGGTTTTGCATACGTGCTTCTATATCAACCACAATAAACATAGCAAAGAAATAGACCAAAGCTGGAAAAAACGCAGCCTTGCAAACCCCCCAGTAGCTTTGGCCGGTATACTCTGCGATGATGAAAGCTGAAGCCCCCATTATAGGCGGCATGAATTGTCCGGCGGTTGACGACACAGCTTCGATTGCCGCGGCAATGTGCCGTTTAAATCCCATGGAAATCATCAGGGGGATGGTAATGGCGCCGGTTGTAGCGGTATTGCCGCTGGCGCTGCCGGAAATCATGCCCATAAATCCGCTGGCGACCACTGCCACTTTCGCTGGACCGCCTGAATAGCCGCCTGCAATGGACTTGGCAAAGTTCATAAATATGGTAGTGGAGTCAGATACTACCAGAAATGCTGCAAACATCATGAAAAAGATGATCTGGTTAACGCTGATAGAAAGCAAAAGCCCCATCACACCTTCGGTTCCGACCACCGTGTGCACCACGACATTTTCGAGGGAAAATCCCGGATGCGCCAAAAACTCGGGCATGTAGGGGCCCACGAAACAGTAAATTAGCATGACCAGCCCGATGATGGACATTGAAATGCCGACCGCCCGGCGGGTCGCCTCCAAAATCAAGGCAATGCACAACAGGCCCATGAAAACGCCGAAGGTGCTCGGATACGGGTCAATGTACAGCGGTGTCCATTGATCATGGGCCCAATAGGTGGCGCCGAAAAGCAGACCGATGCACACCAGGTTCATAATGGATTCGGTGCGGCCGTTGGGTTTGAAAAACTTTGACGGGTATAATATGAACGTGAGTGTGCACATTAAAAAGACATGCAACGGCCTTTGGAGCGAGGGTTCGAAGTTTCCGAAAATGGCTTCGTAGATGGAAAGACCGCTCACCAAAACGCCGATAATATAAATGATTGTTTTGGTAACACCTCCAAAGCCAAGCAGGCCCTTGAAGCTTTCGTCATCGTAAATATCGACTCTGTAAGCGTCTTTGGTCACAACTTTTGCATCTTCGGCTACAACGCTTGTATCCACTTTATTCATATGATTTCTGCCTCTGGTCAAAGCTGGGAGTCAAAGCGGTACCCACTGGTCTTTGTACATTGCTGCCAGCTGCGAGGTTTGCCCGGACAATATGTTGATAGCGAGTTTTGCTCGCTGCGTTTTAGGAGCTGGCTGGACTACCTAACCAGTCCCGCCTCTTTGAAATACCTCAGTGCTCCCGGATGAAGCGGCAAAGGAACACCGGCTTTGGGATCTTTGACATTCATATAAGGGATGTTGGCCGGCAGCACTTTTTTTAGCCAGTCTAAGTTCTCGAACCAGGCTTTGGTGACCTTATAGATCATTTCTTCCGGGGCATCGGCCCGGCAGGCGGTCAGATAAGGCCCGATAAGTTGGGGAGCATTTGGCACGCCGAATTCTTGGCCGAAATCAGCGATATAGTAAAACGGGTTTTCTTCCATGAATGGTTTGACCATTTCCGGATCCGGTGGAAGAAAGCGGATTTTTCGCGATGTGGAAATTTCCTTGAGGTTCGCGTGCCCATATCCAAAATAAAAAACGATCGCATCGACGCGTTTGTCGATGAACATGCGCGTCGCATCTGATTTCATTATCCGGTATATTTTGGTGTTGTCCTTGTTTACTCCGTGGGCAGACAGAAGCGCAAGCGCCTGCTGACCGTTGACATCCCCGGGGATATAGGTGGCGATACTTGCTCCCTTTAAGTCTTGAATATGCTGGAAACTCGAGTCCGCCATGACAATGATGTTCATGACCCCAGGCCATAAGCCGAAAAGCCCCCGGATATCTTGTGGTTTTTTCCATGTAGGTGGAACGCCTTTGTAGGCATTGTAGGCGCCGGGTCCTGTGAGAAACACGAGTTCAGCCTCTTTTCGCGCCATGCGCTTCAAGCTTTCGTTATCGAGCCCCGGGGATGCGACGTTGATGGCGACGAATTCGGTGTTATCACTGATGAGTTTGGCCCATGCCGCGCCGCCAGCGTACCAGGAGCCTCCCAAAGAGGAGGATTTGATGCGGATGTACTTGGCGGCCAATGCCGGTGCAGGTGAGGTGATCAGGGTGAGTATCAGACAAAAGACACCCGCCGTCAGAATGGAAGAGTTGGAGATACTGAAACGTTTCATTTTGACCTCCTTGTTAGGGGTTGTCCGGAAATGCTTCCCAGATTAATCCAGATTGGAATATCTAAGACTAAGATTTACAAGATACGCGCCGGGGACAGTTAGAGACTTATAGGAAGCGCGATTATTTTTCGTGTAATAAAATTTAATTTTATTGTCAATAAAAAAATAAATTTTTTTTAGCAGCCCTGTTAAGTGCCTTCATCCAATTTTATAATTAAAAACTAGGTCCTATCATATCAATAATGTTCATAGAAAATTATCATGGGGGCTTGACAGCGGCATTATATTCGGAAAAAGACCTTAATCGATATGCTCCATGCCCGTGGTTGGGCCTGGTGACGAAACTAAAATATTCAACTTGACCAAGTTGAATTTTAAATACAATTCGCATGGAAAGGAGTGAACCATGTCACAAATTGTTGCGTGTCGAACAGATACGGGTATCATTTTAGCGGCTGACAGCAATGCATTTGACGTGAACCTAAAAAACGAGATCTTTGAAGTGAAAATAAATAGAATAGCGGCAACCCTATTGTCAAATCGTTTTGATTGCCTTACTTGTTTTTATTGACAGCTTCAGGTGCGCTAGCTTCAAGTTCAGCTACGAACACCGCTACCTTTTGCATATCGCATCCAATGTTTTGTGCAGTACAGACCGGAACCGCGAGCATCGCCGCGCAAACGCAGGCGATAAATACTGATAAACGTTGCATCTTGATCCTCCATCAGGTGATGATCCAATTGAAAACTACAGGGTGAACCAATAACTGAATTATGCTTTAAAATTCAGGCAATGAACCATAGATCGATATATTTGGAGCGAACTTCACGATTATGTTAACCGGTTCACAGTAAATGTTTCTTTGATTTTCTTATAACCTATTGACTATTCAGTTGGCTTTCAGTAATAAATTTGAAACCACATCCAATGATTTCGCCGCGCTAACCCTTATTCAAAGGCTGCCATGAAATGCATTTACGAAACCCCATTTCTTGAAAGGAGAAATGGAGTTTTTCATTTACCCTAACACCTGGTTTCGAAAGGAGGTTTCACATGAGGTTGCTCAGCAAAACCATGATTTTCGCACTTGTGATGTTAACGGTAACCGGTATTGCCTGGGGGGGAGTTACGGTAACCCGGGACCAGTACGGTATCCCTTCCATTAAGGCAGATACCGAAGAGGAACTCTTTGAAGAATTCGGGTACATCACCGCCACGGACCGTTTGTGGCAAATGGAGGTGAACAAACGCTGGGGGAGCGGAACGCTGGCCGAGATTTTCGGACCCAACCTGGTGCCGTCCGACATGCAGAATCGACTCATGAACTACACTGAAGATGAATACCAATTCATGTTTGACCAGGTTTCTCCCCAGGGCAAGAAGTTATATACGGCCTATTTAAAAGGCGTGAATCGCCGGGTTGACGAAGTGCTTGCGAATCCGAAATTAATGCCCATGGAATTTCTGGCACTTAAACTAAAGCCCAAGCATTTCACCATTTCAGATATATTTGGCTTTATCAAAGAATTGTTAAGACGCTTTGGAATGATCGGCGGATCCGAAATGAAAAATTTGAACGCCCTACAGACTTTAACCGAGCGCTTCGGTAAAAACGAAGGATGGGCGATATTCAATGACTGGCGTTGGATAAACGATCCATCGGCCCCCACTTACATTGAAGAGACAATTTCAGGAGACTTTATTCCGGGAAGCAAGATGCTAGCTGCTATTCCTGCTTATATCAGTGAAGATGTACAAATCGCACAGTGGGTCAAAGACGCAGAAACACTTGATAATCTTTCCTTTAATCAGGCCCGGCGGATCGGCGCGCCGGTAAAACTGGGAAGCAATTCGTGGACTTTGGCTCCTGATATCACCGGAACGGGTTTTCCCATACTGGTGGGACAACCCCAGATGGGTCACTCTGTACCCAGTATTATTTCTGAGGTAGCGCTCAAGGGTGGCCGTTTTGATGTTGTCGGTATGGTTTTTCCGCTCTGGCCATCGATTCCCATCGGCCACAATCATTACCTTGCCTGGTCTCATATGGTCGGGATGTGCGACAACGTGGACGTCTACCAGGAGATATTGAACCCCTTGAGCAAAGAAGAGTATTTGTTCAATGGCAAATGGCGGAAGATGGAAAAAAGGACGGAGAAAATCCGGGTTGCCGGGGGTGAGGTCAAAGAGATCACCATTTACAGAACCGTGCACGGGCCGGTCTTTTCCCCTTTTCCATTTGATCCTCAAGCGGCCAAAGTAAGTAAAGTATATTCTAAAAAAGTGGTCCATTGGAAAAT
This sequence comes from uncultured delta proteobacterium, assembly GCA_963710795.1. Lineage (GTDB taxonomy): Bacteria > Desulfobacterota > Desulfobacteria > Desulfobacterales > JAFDCJ01 > JAFDCJ01. The sequence continues at coordinate 168,079 of CAVQBT010000018.1, read as the reverse complement.
AGAGGCCCTGTCCGGCGATGCCTGGTGGAAGATGATGACGGCCAAAAATGCAACCGAGTTTGGCGAGGGGGCTTCAATGATCATGACATCTCTGCATACTTCCTATGCCGATATTCACGGCAACATCGGCTACTGGCACACCGGGCTGAATCCGGAGCGGGCGTCAGGTTATGATCCCAGACTGCCCCTGCCGGGAACCGGCGAAGCAGAATGGACCGGCCGCTATTTGCCGAACGCCTCGGTTATCAACCCGACCAGGGGCTGGGTAACCGGCTGGAACAACAAAGCGTCGGCGGACACACGCAACCCGGACGGCGAAAATCCCGATTATCAATTCGGGCGGCATCACCGGGCATTGTGGCTATTGCGTGGCCTTGAGGGTGCAAAGAACATGGATCTTCAGGCTAACCGCGAATTCATGAAACACATTGGCGGTGCCGGTACCTATTACCCGCAGCACAACGCCTATGGTATCCTCTGCAAGGATTATATGCCGGCAATGTCTAGCGCCATCAATAATGCCAGTGCTCCGGACAAACCACTGCTCAACAAGATGCTGCAGGTACTGTCTTCCTGGGACGGCAGATCCGTTAACGATGTGATCAACGATGATCACTTTCAGGCCGGTCACACCATCTTTCTGGAGTGGCTGCCGCGGGCGGTCAAAGCGACTTTGGGAGATGAATTGTCCGGTATCGAGGATTTCAAACTGGTTCACAGCGGCTTATATAATCTTTTTCTGCGCTGCCTTGACGGCTCTACCTCTACTCTGCCAGTTTCCCGAAATTATTTCGACAATACCAACACTAAAGAAATTGAAACCATGCAGGACATATTCCTGATTACCCTGCTGGATACCGCGGCTACTCTGAAAGAGCAATTCCAAAATGAAGATCCCGCGTCATGGCAAGCGCCGCGAACCAAAATTATTTACAAGCACCCCATGTTCGGACAGGTCGCCGAAATGTGGGATAACAACGTCGGCACTTATATCCAGATCGTGGAGCTCCGGCCTGAAGGTGCGGTCGGATACAGCCGATGGCCGTTGGGGCAAAGCGGCAATATCACTGCCAGTGCTGAGAAAAAACCGGTCTTTGATCCCCATTTTTTCGATATGCTCCCGCACTACAAAAATTACACTTACCAAAAGATGGATCTGGATTAAGGCCATTTGAAATGATGTGGTGAAAGAAATTTCAAAAAATAAGAAAAGGGGGCAGAGAAAAGATTATCAAGTAGCCTATTTCAGGGATCTGATCCCTTTTCTTCTCGGGAGTGCCGGCAGTACTTTGCGAGTTTGATTCAAAGTCGGCCGAGGGGTGGGCGTGGTGCTCTCATGAGAGTGCTAGGGGCCGACTCTGCGTTTAACTCTTTAGGGACCCCTCGGGAGGGCCTCAGGGGGACGGGCCAAGCTAAGTTGTTGCATTTTCAAAGTTTTGATCCCAAACATAGGTGTTTTGGGCGCCTATATCGCTCTTTTTCGCCCCAAAATGAGCGATATAGGGATATTGAACTTCTTTAAGTTGAAACGATTCTCCTGTTTCAAGGACCTTTCGTCCCATTGCCATGCTACCCATTAACACTTTTACATTTTGGTTGCTGAATTTCATTGTAGCCTGATTATGGCCATTCGCTTGGATGATTTACGACTCCCACCCCCACCATATTAAGGTCGATATAGACAATGCATTTTATTAGCAGAAGCTCTCTCTTATGGCATCGATGGGTAATTTGCCCCGTTAAACCTTTTCTTACTTTGTTTAACTGGGGTGTGCCATATCTGGCCCGGTATATAATGCCTTTTCGCTCTTGCCATTGTTATATCGCCGTTTTTTGCTCCAAAAAGCTCAATATTACCCTGTTTTAAGGGTTACAAGTAAGCTCATTATTAATATTTACAGTCTGTTAACGTGGCCCGTCCCCAAATCCCCCAAATCCTTATGAAAGAAAAGGGGCTTAAGCTGATGGGATGATTTATTCCAATATATCAATACCCGTCCCCCATTACTCTGAAACTGATACACAATTCACCATTTTCGATTCATCCGCTTTGAAAAAGCAATGCCTTATCTTTAACCGGTATTTATTCTCAGAGCAAGGACCGGCTGGCGGCGTCTGCTGTTGAACTATATGGCATCCTGGCCAGTTCCCATGGAGCGCCGGTGATTGAAAGGCTCCAGGATGAAATCGAGAAATTACGGACCTGGGGCGGAATTCAAAAGATGCCGGATTAGATTCCGGCACGAAAGCGCATCTATTTAATTTTATAAGGTGCTCTGTCAGCGGTCTGCCGGCATCCGCTGGATGCTGTCCTTGAGTTGGTTGATCTCGATTCCCAAGCCGACACACTGCTTGCCTTGCATGCATTTTTCGGCGTCACCCGGTTCAAGATAGGTTTTCAGTTCACGCCGGTCCTTTTTCAAATGGACGGCCCACCGGTTTTGGGCGTCGTCAAATTCGACCTTTACTGCGATGCCGCATGCACCGATATCCGGGTAAATGCTCCGGATTTTTTCACAAAGCGTTTTTTTGTCCAGCATATGCATCCCTTTCCTTTCTGGATTTAAGGTTTTAGTATTTAAGCCTCAGTTCCCGGAGACTTCCCGTAAAGCGCTACTTTATTCGAGGTGGTAAAATGTGCGTTGCGCTTCCCAGAAAAGCCTGCGCTGCTTCTTCCTCGCCTTCCGACAGGGTCGGGTGGGGATGGATGGTCAGTGCCATATCTTCAGCCAGCGTGCCCATTTCACCAGCGTGCCCATTTCAATAGCTAAAACGCCTTCCGATATCAATTCTCCGGCATCCCGGCCGACAATGCCGACACTCAGGATGTGGCCGCTTTCAGCATCGATGATCAACTTGGTGATGCCGGTGGATACCCCCAGGGTGGCGGCCCGACCGGAAGCCGAACACGGAAAACGGGTGACTTTGATGGATCGGTTTTGCTGTTTGACAGCGGTTTCGGTCAACCCGCACCAGGCAACCTGGGGGTCGGTGTAAATCACGGCCGGAATAGCGCGGGCATCGAATGCAGCGGATTCGCCTTTAATAACTTCAGCTGCGATTGGTCCTTCATACATGGCCTTGTGTGCCAGCATGACGCCGCCCACCGCATCGCCGATGGCGCAGATGTGCTTTTCACCGGTTAGCTGGCGGTCATTCACCCGAATAAAACCCTTAGCGTCCATTTCCACATCCGTGTTTTCAAGGCCGAGACTGCCGGTATTGGCTTTTCGCCCGATGGCAATCAGCACTCTGTCGAAGGACTGTTCGGATGGATCGATTTCACCACTGAACGTAGCCTTCACCCGATCTTTCTTTGCATCAATCTTTTTCACTTTCGTATTCAGGTAGATGCCATCAAATAGATCTTTTAACCGGTCGCTCAGCGGTTTGGCCAGATCGCGGTCCACACCGGGCATTAAACTGTCCGTCATTTCCACCAGGGTCACCTTGCTGCCCAGGGAGGCATAAACAGATCCCATTTCCAGCCCCACATAACCGCCGCCTACCACCAGTAACTTTTCGGGCACCTCTTCAAGATCCAGTGCGCCGCTGGAATCCATTAACCGGCCCTTGAATTCGGCTCCAGGAAGAGGTACGGGATCGGCATAGGTCATTTTCCTTCCACTAAAAGGTTTTACTGCGTGACGGCCGTCAAATCACTGATCTTCACCAACAGGTATCAGGACCTGAAAGATGAAGTGTCCTGCCAAATTCCAAACCGTATTATCAAGGAAGACCGGCTTTTAGAAAATAGGTTGTATTGCGTATATTGAACGAAAAAGGAATGTATGTCGTCTATTCAGCTTGTATATTTCCGATGGGTCAAATCATCCGGTTTGGTTTCGGAGACGAATCTCCCGCCCTGCCGACTTTTTAAATACCGTCTTATATGATGGTTACCGCCTGGCATACGACTGCCAACGAAAACTGGGAAAAATATTTCTGATTGATACGGTGGCGGCTTTCATCCAAAGAAAGAATCTGGGAATCGACGCCCTGGATCCGGATCTGGACCTTAACACCTTCAAATCGACCGTTTGCGGTCGTCGGGCTGCGGTCAAATCCACCCTCATGGATCAAAGCTGCATTGCCGGCATCGGCAATGTTTACTCCGACGAGATCCTTTTTCAGGCAGGCATTCATCCGAAACGGAAAGGATCTCAACTCACCGATGAGGAATTAAGGAACGTCTTTGAAGCAATGAGAGATAAGGTTCTTCCCACCGCCGTCGAGTGCCGTGCGGACTCCTTACAATTTCCAGAGACATTTATATCAACCCGCCGCAATGAGGGCGAAGCGTGTCCGCGCTGCGGGGGTACAATCGAAAAAGCGAAACTTTCGGGACGGATCTTCTATTTTTGCCCCAACTGCCAGCCGCCCCATTAGGCCTTGAATGATGCTGCCGGACAGTCGCAATTTACTGTGGAATCCCATTAGGGAAAATATACGCTCGATTTAAAGGACGACGGCCGCCGTTCGCACGCTGTTAAACAAAAATTCTCCGGATTAACGGTTCTTTCCCATCGGCCAGCCGCGGCAGACCAACTCCCCGCCGCTGCCCGCGTTGACCTCGACCATCCTAACATGTTTATAGACGGCAAATACATGATTTCAGGTATTTATTTTATCTCCCGGTCGGCTAAGCTTTGCTTTACAAATGCTTTGGACACTATAGGTCCGGTGGCAGAATAGAATCGAAACCTGAAACAGTCAAAGGAGGCAACTTATGCCGGTAAGAACAGCACATGCAAAATGGGAAGGAAAACTCAAGGATGGGCGAGGGAAAATGAAACTGGGAAGCGGCGCTTTCGAGGGGAATTACTCTTTCGGTTCGCGATTTGAAGAGGCGGCCGGCACAAACCCCGAGGAGTTGATCGGCGCTGCACACGCCGGCTGCTTTTCCATGGCTTTCTCATTGTTTCTCGAAAAAGGGGGATATTCGGCCAATACTATTGAGACCGATGCAAAGGTGCATATTGAAAAAGTCGGGGAAGGCTTTAAAATCACCCGTATCGAACTGGAAACGGAAGCCGACATTCCGGATATCGATGAAAAGACCTTTCAGGAGCAAGCCGAAGCGGCCAAGGAGAAGTGTCCGGTTTCCCAGGCCCTTGCCGGAATCGAAATCAAACTGACCGCCCGGTTGAAAAGGTAAGGGGCTGAGGTTAAATGGCATCACCGGTTCAGAAGGATGCTGACACAAACATTCGCCGGTTTCGCTGGGTCATCGGAACCCCTTATTTCGTTCAGGGCACCAGCGCCCTGACCGAGGTGCCGATTCTTTACTTTATCAAATTCGGCCTCGGCATGGGGGAGGCCGGCGGCCAGCTGTTCAATGCCTTGCGGCAGATCGGCTGGTTTATCAAACCGGCCTGGGGCTTTATCTAGGATCGGCTGCCGCTCTTCGGGTATCATCGAAAATCCTGGTATGTGTTGATGGCATCTCTGGCGACGGTGTTCTGGGCAGTCAATGCCCTGCTGGCCTTCCTCGGCGTCCGGACCTCTGCCGTTTATCTCGTTACCTTTAACATTGCCTTTGCCAACTATGCCCTCGTCGACGTGGTTTGCGATGCATTAATGGTGACCGCGGGCCGTCGAAGCGGGCGTGTCGGCGCATTCGTCAATTTTCAATGGGGCGTGCTTTCCATGGCAAATGCAGCGGCAGTCTACTTGGGCGGATGGTTCCAAGGGAAAATCCAGCGCGGTTGCATTGAAGTCCTTTGTAGATGCTGAATCGAAACCCTGTCTGGCTTTGCACGGATGTTTTTGACGTATTTGCAAAACTCATCAAGCCGACGTGATTTTGAAAAAGCTGGATAAAATCTTTGTAAAGAAAATGGTCAAAATTGACAGCCCAACGGCCTGCGGCGTAACTGTCGTCATCCGCGGCAATATAATCTTCGTTAACATAATTTATCCCTAGTGCAACCGATAGATGGGTTGTCTTCGACTCAAGAAACTGGTAGCCTAAACCTAAGCCGAAAGAGGATCTTAAATTGAGATCTTTGAAAGTGTCTTTGGTCCCGGTGGCGTTTGCAAGAAAATACCATTTTTCGCTTAAGAAATAGTCGTAATGGTTATTTTCCCACCTTCGCAGGCAATGATCATCCCTTGAGCGCAAGTGCCGTCAGCGAAGATTAACCACCTGGGCTTGTGGGAGGTCGGGCGCAAACCGCCCGCGTGCGCCAACCGCCCGCCGCCTGAAACCTTTATCATCTATGATGAAACCTCATCGCCCAGCGCCGATGATTACTTAATCGATGCCAGTTATCCGATGCAAAGCTACCTATAAAAATTTCCAGCTGCAGACACACCGCTGAGCTAAGCTCAAATCGATCTGAAATTGCAACTCCGGCGCAAAAAATTAATCTTGACAGCAAAACCTGCTTGGGTTAATCGCATGATTATTGTTTGCATAAATGAACGCTTCAATATGTTGGGCTGCTGCTGAAACTGATACACAATTCACCATTTTCGATTCATCCGCTTTGAAAAAGCAATGCCTTATCTTTCTAAAAAGTTCTCTATGTTCCAACGTAGCCTAATTGGTTTGCTTTCGATCAGTTGGAGGTGCTCAGATTTTTTGCCGTGTTCGCGGTTACCTGTCGACGTGTCGCAAGCAGGGAGTATCCTCAAGCCAGGCTTTGAGCTTGCTGTTTGATGGAAAAATCCCGGATTTTGTTTTGAGTGAGTAGTATTTGGAAGAATTACGCTGAATAGTTACGATACTCTCTCATGAGGGAGGTAACACATGTCGGAAGGTTCTATATTGTCATCTCTTCGCTTTTTCCGTCCACGCGGGAAAAAACATGGCTGCAGGGAAGAAACGGTCGCCAATGAATGGGCTGAGGTGCGCTGCGGTCAACGGGAGTGGGAAGATCTGTACCGCCGCCGCTGGCAGTACGACAAGAAGGTGCGCTCCACCCACGGGGTCAACTGCACCGGTTCGTGCTCCTGGGATGTCTATGTGAAAGACGGCATCCTGGTGTGGGAAACCCAGGCCACGGACTATCCGGCCTGCGGTGAAGGATACCCCAACCACGAACCGCGCGGGTGCCCGCGCGGGGCGACTTACTCGTGGTACACCTACAGCCCGGTCCGATTGAAATACCCCTTGATCCGATCCAGCTTGATGGAGATGTGGCGTGAGGCGCTGGAGCGGACCAACGATCCGGTGTCTGCCTGGGAGAGCATCGTCGCTGATGAGGAAAAGCGCCGCCGGTTTCACCGGGAGCGCGGCAAGGGTGGGTTCGTCAGGGCCACTTGGGATCAGGCCGCCACGATGATTGCCGCGTCTCTGATCCACACAATAAAAAAGTACGGGCCGGACCGCATCTTCGGGTTTTCGCCGATTCCGGCCATGTCCATGGTGTGCTACTGCATCGGGTGCACGGTTCCTGTCTCTGATCGGCGCGTCCATGATCAGCTTCTACGACTGGTATTGCGACCTGCCGCCCGCCTCGCCGCAAATATGGGGGGAACAGACCGACGTGCCCGAAAGTGCCGACTGGTACGAATCGAGCTATTTCATCGTCTGGGGCACCAACCTGCCCATGACGCGTACCCCCGATGCTCATTTTTACACAGAGGCCCGCTATCGCGGCGCCCGGGTGGCTGCGGTGGCGCCCGATTACGCCGAGTATGTCAAGTTCGCCGACACCTGGCTGCCGGCCAAGGCGGGAACCGATGCGGCCCTGGCCATGGCCATGACCCACGTCATCGTCAAGGAGTTCTACGTTGACCGCCAGGTGCCCTATTTTATCGACTACGCCAAGCAGTACACCGATCTGCCTTTTGTGGTGGTGCTCGAAGAGCGCGGCGACATCCATGCCCCCGGCCGATTCCTGCGTGCAGCGGACCTCGGCATGGAGACGAATAACGCCCAGTGGAAAACCGTGGTGGTTGACGCGGCCAGCGGTGATTTCCATGTTCCTAACGGCAGCATCGGGTTCCGCTGGAACGAAGAGGGGCGCTGGAACCTGAAGCTGGTGGAAGGCGACCTGCCCATCGACCCGCTGCTCAGTTTCGGGGACGCAGCAGATGGATGGCAGGAAGTCTCTTTTCCGATATTCGAAGTTGCCCGGGCCGGTTCGAAAAAGGGCCTGGTGCCCTTTAAGACCCTTACCTCAGGTTCGACGAAACTGCGCGTGGCGACGGTTTTCGATCTGATGGCCGCCCAGCTGGGCGTTTTACCCAGGCATCCGCCGTCTGAACCTTCAGACTATCCGACCGGCTACACCGATCCCAAACCCTATACACCCGCCTGGCAGGAAGCCATCACCGGCGTACCGGCGGTCGATGCAATCCGGGTGGCGCGCGAGTTCGCCGACAATGCCGAAAAGACCCGCGGCAAATCGATGATCTTTTTGGGGGCCGGCACCAACCACTGGTATCACAGCGACATGATCTATCGCACCATCATCAACCTGACCACCCTGTGCGGCTGCCAGGGGGTCAATGGCGGCGGCTGGGCGCACTATGTCGGCCAGGAGAAGGTACGTCCCCAGGCGGCCTGGTCCCAGGTGGCCTTCGGTCTGGACTGGCAAAGACCGCCGCGGCTGCAAAACGGCACCTCGTTTTACTATTTCGCCAGCGACCAGTGGCGCTACGACAGCCTGCGGCCCGAAACCGTGCTTTCGCCGCTGGCCGAACAGAAGCCGCTGCAGCACATGGCCGACTACAACGTGATCGCCGCCCGCCTGGGATGGCTGCCCTCCTATCCGCAGTTCGATCGAAACCCCATCGAACTGGTGCGCGAGGCCGTGGCCAACGGAGCCGAGTCGGACGAGCAGATCGTGGCCTATGCGGTCGATAAACTTAAAGAAGGGTGAGTTGCATTTTGCCGTGGAAGATCCGGACGACCCGGCCAATTTCCCGCGAGTGCTGTTCCTGTGGCGGGCCAACCTGCTGGGCGCCAGCGGCAAGGGCCATGAATATTTTCTCAAGCACCTGCTGGGCGCGGACAGCGCGGTGCTGAGCACGGACAGCGACCTGCGCCCCGAAGAGATCAAATGGCGCGAGCCGGCCCCGGAAGGCAAGCTGGACCTGCTGGTCACCCTGGAGCTGCGCATGTCCACCAGTGCCATGTACGCCGATATTGCCCTGCCGGCGGCCGGCTGGTACGAGATGCACGATCTGAACACCACCGACATGCACCCGTTCATCCACCCGTTCAACCCGGCCATCGACCCTCCCTGGGAAACCCGCACCAACTGGGAACAGTTTAAAACCATCGCCGAGAAATTCTCGCAAATGGCGCTCGAGCATCTAGGTCCGGTCAAAGACCTGGTGGCCACGCCCCTGATGCACGACAGCCCCGGTGAAATCGCCCAGCCGGACGTCAGGGACTGGCGCAAGGGCGAATGCGAGCCGCAGCCCGGCCGCACGATGCCCAACCTGGCGGTGGTGACCCGGGATTACCCTGGCACGTTATCGCATGATGACCGCCTTGGGACCCTTGGCTGCTTCGGTGGGCGTCGGTTCCAAGGGCGTCATGTGGAAAGCCCAGGATGAAGTCGAGGCACTGAAAGCTCGAATTGGGCACAGTAACCGAAGCGGGTGTCAGCCAGGGGTTGCCGGCCATGCAAACCGCCAAGCAGGCGGCTGAAACCATCCTGATGCTGGCGCCGGAAACCAATGGCGAGACGGCAGTCAAAGCCTGGGTGGGGCTGGAAAAACGCACCGGTCTGTCACTGCAGCATCTGAGTCTGCGCCGTCAGGGCGAGCGCTTCAAATTCGATGATCTGACCGCCCAGCCGCGCAAAATTATCACCTCGCCTGTATGGAGCGGCATCGAATCCGAGGAGCGGCGCTATTCGCCCTTTGTGATCAACATCGAGGAAAAGATTCCCGTTCCGGACGCTCACGGGCCGAGCCCAGTTTTACCAGGACCACCCCTGGATGCTGGATTTTGGCGAACACCTGCCCCTTTACCGGCCGCCGATCGAAATGCTCAACGCCGCATCCATCCAGGTGCGCCGCGAGCCGGAGCGGGAGATCGAGCTGAACTACCTGACGCCCCATTCCAAGTGGTCAATTCACAGCACCTATTCGGACACCCTGACCATGCTGACCCTGTTTCGCGGCGGTGAGGCGATCTGGATCAACGACGAGGACGCCCTGAAAATAGATATCCGTGACAATGACTGGTTGGAGTGTTTCAACGCCAATGGGGTGGTGATGGCCAAAGCCGTGGTGAGCCCGCGCATTCCGCCGGGAAAGGCGTTCATGTACCATGCCCAGGAGCGCCTGATCAATACGCCGGGATCGACGCTGTCCGGCAAACGCGGCGGCACCCACAACAGCGTGACCCGCATCGTGGTCAAGCCCACCCATATGATCGGCGGGTATGCGCAACTCAGCTATGGATTTAACTATTACGGCCCCATCGGGTCCCAGCGCGATGAGACGATTATCGTGCGCAAAGCCGGGGAGGTGGACTGGTATGAAGATTAAAGCCCAATACGCCATGGTGTTGAACCTGGACAAATGCATCGGCTGCCACACCTGCAGCATCCCGTGCAAGAATGTGTGGACCAACCGCGACGGCGCCGAATACATGTGGTTCAACAATGTCGAATGCAAACCCGGTATCGGCTATCCCAAAAAATGGGAAAATCAGGAGCTTAATAAAGGTGGCTGGCAGCTCAATGGCAACACACTGCAACTGAAAGCCGGTGGTCGCGTCCACAAAGGCCTTAACATCTTTCACAATCCCGACCTGCCCACCATCGATGACTACTACGAACCGTGGAATTATGACTATGCACGGCTGATCGAGAGCCCCAAGCGCAAGCACCAGCCATCCGTGCGTCCCCATTCCCGTTTGACCGGTGAACCGATAGTACTCAAGTGGGGCCCCAATTGGGAGGATGATCTGGCCGGCCTGGGCGAAACCGGAGCCGGAGACACCAATTTTAAAAACCTGGAGTTGGAGACCTACCTGCAGTTTCGCAATGTCTTCATGTTCTGGCTGCCGCGCCTGTGCGAACACTGCCTCAACCCGGCCTGCGTGGCTTCCTGTCCGTCCGGCGCCCTGTACAAGCGTGAAGAGGACGGCATCGTGCTGGTGGACCAGGAGCGCTGCCGTGGCTGGCGTTACTGCGTATCGGGCTGTCCTTACAAGAAAGTCTACTTCAACTGGAAGACCGGGCGGGCGGAAAAGTGCATTTTCTGCTATCCCCGTATCGAAGCCGGCTTGACCACACTGTGCGCCCACAGTTGCGTCGGCCGCATCCGTTACGTGGGCGTTCTGCTTTACGATGCGGATCGCATCTGCCGGGGCAGCGTCAGCGCAGTCGGACCAGGCCGTTTACCCAGCCCACCTGGACATCCTGCTCGATCCCAACGATCCCGATATCCAGCGCCAAGCCGCAGCCCAGGGCATCGCTGCGAACATGCTGGCCTCTGCAAAGCGCTCACCTGTTTATGCGTTGATCAAAGAATGGAACCTGGCGTTGCCGTTGCACCCCGAATTTCGGACCCTGCCCATGGTGTGGTATGTGCCGCCGCTAAGTCCTGTCAGCAGTCAGGTGGATCCTCCCCAGGAATCGGATGTGATCGATCGTCTGCGCATTCCCATCACCTACCTGGCCAACCTGCTTACCGCCGGCGACGAGGCACCTGTTCGGAAGGCCCTCAAACGCCTTTCGGCCATTCGCGGGTATATGCGGACCCAACGTGTGGAAAAGCGATCTGACACAGGTTTGCTCGATACGGTTGGACTTGACAAAGACAATGTCGAAAAGATCTACCGCCTGCTGGCTTTGGCGCGCCTGGAGGATCGTTTTGTTCTGCCGACCAAGCCCGTCGTTGGGGAAGAAGAGAATTATGTTTGCCAGGGCCGCTGTGGTTTTGGTGATGCCGTTTGACCGGAGACACAAAGAAAGGCCGGAAGATGATCAAAAGCAAAAACGATTCGCTGCAGGTGCTCTCGGTGTTGTTGCACTATCCCGATGATGACTTGCTGAACCGTCTGGATGAGATTGCGTCGATCGCAGACCGTTCACCCTCGGCGGAAATCAAATCAGCCATCCAGGCGTATATTCACTATCTTCAAACACATGCCCCTATCCACGTTCAAGAAAGGTATACGGCCGTGTTCGACATGAATCCCGGTACGACTATGAACATGACCTACCACGCTTTTGGCGACAACGAAAAACGGGCTGCTGCGCTGGCGCATCTGCAGCACAATTTCGAGCAAGCCGGGTGGGAGCGCGTCACGGGAGAGCTGCCGGATTATCTGCCCATGATGTTGGAATTTCTCTCGATCTGTCCGCATTCGGAGTATACCGCAGCGGTATGGCAGTGCCTGCGAGGCATGCAGCCGCTGGTTAAACGTCTGGAGAAAAATGAACCGATCTACGCAGTCTTGCTGCAACCGATCGTCAACATGGCAGCGGAACGTTGCGCAGCGGTTGACAACCGCGATCATCCGCGCAAAGCAAAGGCGTAGCCCGCAGGAGGAATCCCATGGACCTTTCTTATACGCTGATTTTTATCGTCTTTCCGTATTTATGCCTCGCCACTTTTGTGGTCGGGCACGCTTACCGCTACATCACCGATCGCTACGGGTGGAACGCCCGATCAAGTGAGTTCCTTGAGAAAAAAGCCCTTCTGGCCGGGTCGATTCTCTTCCACTGGGGCATTGTGTTCACCTTCCTTGGCCATGCCGGCGGTCTGCTTTTGCCGCAACGGCTCTTGGACCGCTTTGGCGTCAGCGGCCAGGTACATATGGAGATCGCCTACTGGAGCGGTTTGGCCGTTGGGATAGCGGCTTTTGCCGGCGCGCTGCTCCTGTTAAAGCGGCGGCTGACCCATCCCCGTGTGAAAGCCGTCCAGCGGCTCAACGACACCATCACCATCAGCGCGCTGGCCCTGGTTGTCGGTGCTGGGCTTTATAACGTGGTGTTCGGGCATTACAACGTTCTGTACTCCGTTGCCCCCTGGATCAGAGGGATTGTCACATTCACGCCCGATGCCATGCTGATGAAAGCGGTTCCCCTGAGTTACAAAATCCATGTGATCGCCGCCTGGGCTCTGCTGGGATTTTCGCCTTTCAGCCGCCTGGTGCACATCTGGAGCGCGCCGCTGTTTTACTTTTTCCGGTCGCCGATCGTGTTCCGGCGGCGCCTGGGGCAATCATGAAAGTGCTGTAATAAGGAATGGCCCATGCCAATGTTGGTCAACAAACTTGAAAATCTCAACCCGGCTTATTTCGCCCTGGTGATGTCCACGGGCATTATCTCGATTGCAGCCCATTACCAGGGACTGGATCTGATCGCCACAATCCTTTTCAAATTCAATGTGGCCGCTTATGTCATCTTATGGATCATGTATATCGCGCGGATAATCTTTTTCACGCGGCGGTTTCGAGACGACTTTCGCGACCACACTCTGGGCATGGGCTTTTTCACGTCCGTGGCCGCTTCCGGTGTGCTGGGCAGCCAGACGCTCTTGCTCACCGGCCGTTTTACGTTCGCGGCGGTTTTGTGGTGGATCACCATTGCTTTGTGGATCGGTCTGATTTACGGGCTGTTCACTGGGCTGATCACCAAGGAAACCAAGCCCACGATTGCCGAAGGCATCAACGGTGGCTGGCTGCTGGCCATTGTGGCCACCCAGGCCGTTACTGTTCTGAGTACGGCCATCGCGCCTTTTTTAGAATTTTACAGTGAACAGTTGCTGTTTTTGGCTTTTATCACCTGGTTGTTCGGCGGCATGCTCTATATCTGGATTATCTCACTTATTTTCTATCGCTATTTGTTTTTTCATTTCTCCCCCCAAGACCTGACCCCTCCATATTGGATCAACATGGGCGCTGTGGCCATCACCACCTTGGGCGGCACCGGGCTGATCGCCAATGCAGCGTCGTCCCCGTTTTTAATTGAACTGACCCCCTTTCTGAAGGGGTTCACTTTTTTCTTTTGGGCCACTGCGACATGGTGGATTCCAATGCTTGTCATTCTTGGCGTATGGCGTCACGGATACCGCCGCTTCCCTTTGCAATATAGCCCGCTGTTCTGGGGTGCGGTCTTTCCCCTGGGTATGTACACGGCCTGCACCCACCGCCTGGCTGAAGTGACTGCTGCACCGCTGATTGCCGCCATTCCCAAAGTATTCGTTTACGTGGCCATGGCGGCATGGGGCGTTACCTTCATCGGAATGGTGCACAGCATCGTAACCAACCTGCGCGGGCCAAAAGAATCAACATAAGAGGCGACCGGTTATGAAGTTCCGTTATCTGCCAAAGGCCCGTAGCATATACGGGACCGTCAAAACAGAAGAGGCCGTCGGGTTGGTGCGGGGTTATGACGTAACTGAAATTCCGGCCGGCGAAACAAGGCCATCACATTGGATTGAAACTTAACCGTAACCGGATCATGCCCGGGAAAGGTGTGTCGAAACAATGAAAACCATGGAGTTCTCTTTATTGCCGCTGCTGTTGGTCATCGGTATGGCTTTCTTGGTGCCGGTTATTCTGGGGAAGGCGAAACGGATTTTTATACCCGTGGTGATCGGAGAGATCATTGCCGGTATCCTCCTGGGCAAAAGCGGCCTGGGATTCATCGCCGACAGCCCAATATTGACCTTGCTGGCCAATTTGGGTTTTATCTTTCTGATGTTCCTGTCCGGCCTGGAGATCAGTTTCTCCGGCTTACGCTTCATGCCCGAAGGCAGTAGTTCCAATAGGATTCGCAATATCCTCGGCAGTCATCTGGTGCTGGCCGTTCTGACCTTTGTGGGCACCTTGTCCCTCTCATACTTGATGGCTGCCCTGCTTTACTACCATGGATGGGCCCAGGATATCTGGATCATGGGGTTGATCCTTTCCACCACCTCGCTAGGGGTCGTCGTACCGGTACTCAAAGAGTATGGCACCATCGGTGAGCGCTTCGGTCAACTGTTGCTTTACTGTGCATTGATCGCCGATTTCGGTACGATTTTACTGATCAGTATTTATGTCCTCATTGTCAGGCAGGGGATGACCGCCGAAGTGCTGCTGGTGTTGATTCTGTTTGTCGTTTTTACGGTGGTGTATCGGCTCGCCGCCGTGTTTCAAAAGCACCTGCCAGCCGAACGTTTTTTCGAAGAGATCTCATCGGCAACCTCCCAAACCAAGCTTCGCGGCGCCCTGACCCTGGTTCTGGTATTTGCCGTCCTGGCCAACAGTCTCGGTGTGGAAATGATTTTGGGGGCTTTTCTAGCCGGTGTGGTGGTATCCATGCTTACCAGGGATGACAACTCCATATTGCGGGAAAAGCTCGATGCTTTGGGATACGGGTTTTTGATTCCCATTTTCTTTATCAAGGTGGGTGCTGATTTCAATTTGCCGGCATTGGTGTCATCCGGGTCCACCCTGGTGATTTTTCCGGTGTTGCTGATCACCGCTTTTGCCGTAAAATCATTGCCGGCGCTACTCTTTCTGCCATTCTATTCTCGTCAAGAGAGCCTCGCCGGCGGGATGCTGCTCAGTGCGCGGTTGTCATTGATTATCGCAGCGGCCACCATCGGCCTCCAACTCGGTCTCATTACAGAGGCCCTCAACTCTGCCATCATTCTCCTGGCCGTGATCACTTGTACGCTGGCGCCGTTGATGTTCAAGTGGTTATCCCCACAACGACCCAAACCACGGGACCGCATCGCCGTCATCGGATGTCGGCACTTTGTGGATTTGCTTGGCAAGCGACTTCAGAATCACAATCAGGCGGTCATGGTGGTTTGCCCGCATGAAGAGCCCGGCGAGGCGACAGCAAAGGGTGATGGTGAGACCTTCCCGCGAACGAGGGAAGCTATTCTGGGTGTGCTACGCCAAATTGGAGCCGAACGCGCCCATACCGTGGTGGCGCTTGAAGAAAACGATGAAGATAATCAGATGATTTGTAAAATTGCCCAGTCGGTTTTCGGCGTTCCCAATTTGATCTCCTGGGTGCAAGAGACCACGAACAGTGCCGATTTCAAGGCTTTGGGCGTGCGTGTGGTCAACCCGGCCCAGACCACGCTGCTCTTTATCGAGGCCATGGCGATCAATCCCGAATTTTACAACGTGGTGAAAGAGATCGATGCCTCGGTGACGGTTCAAGAGGTCAAATTAAAGAAGAGCCCGATGAGCGGAAAACAGCTTAAAGATATTGATATGGGTGAGCAGGTGACAGTCATCGGCATCTCCCGCGGCGGGGAATGGATAGTGCCTGACAACCAGACCCAACTTCAAGCCAACGACACCTTGTCCCTGGTGGGCAGTGCCGCAGGTATCGAGCACGCCGTCAACTACTTGCGCAACGGGTGAGGGGTGGTTAACAAACTTCACTCGCAGTCTAAAAACGTTTTTTATTTTTGCAGCCTTGACGGTTTCGTTGTTTCTGCTGCCGGGGCATGTCTATTCAGAGGAATTATTGCAAGTTTAGAGTTAACCTATTGCCTGCATTTTATACATGGCCGTAATAGTCCCGGTGTACAGTGACCGTGTGGGCAAAATCCATGAGGGTTCCCCAGCTGAAAATAGGGATCTTAATGACTCTCTGCAGGGCCCTGGCAAAGGGGGGAAACCCGGTGCACTCAAGCACCATGGCCCCCATAGCGGGATATTTTTCATAAAACAGGGTGGCGACACTGAGAAAATCTTTTTCAGCCCGCTGAAAGTTAGCCTGGGGTGTTTCCGGTCTCAGGCCTTCAACCCAGAGAGAGTCAAATTCCGGGCATAGACCATTGCCCATGGCATCCCCCACCACATAGTTGGTGCCGGGCTGCACGCCTGCACCCGATAGATGTTTTTCAAGCAGGGCCTCTTTGGCGGACATGAGTATGCCCACTACTTGATCCGGGTTGATGATGGACTGGGCCCAGGAAACCTGGAGAAGGCTGGACATGAACACCGGGACATCCAGGCGGGCGGCCACCTCTTTTTGAAAATAAGCAAAATAACCGCACTCAGCTGCAATGGCCCGGCATCCCATTTTCTGAAGCTTGAGGGCTGCCCTTAGTATGGTGGCAAAGTATTGATCCTTCTCTTTGTCGTGAATCAATTTTTTAATATCCAGCCCTTCGGCCACTTCATACTGGATGGGGTAAGGAAATGCGCTGGGGTTTCTCACATCCCCGGGAAAGCCGGGGTAGGTTTCATCAAGCAGAATAATGCCCAGGCCCATGCCTGAGCAGTGCACATTTTGGCTCTTGATGGTGGTGATGCCGTAATCTCTTTGCATGCCTAAAGCCTCCTTAAAAAATATGACCTATTATTGTCTAGCCGCGAGCACAGTGGCAAGCGTACGGGATGGAATGCCGCAGTATCTCATATAATTGTCCATCTGGTGTTGAATGTGAAGGGGCATATCCGGGCTACGATAGGTTTGCTCCAGTTTGAGAAGCCCTTTTTTGATCAAAAGAGCCAACGCATCCCCATGGGCCTTTGGGGTGTCTGATCGGGTCGGATTCAGTTGCGGCTGAAACAAGAGGGTTCGGCAGTATTTCAGGGTATGGGGGCTGGTCAGAAATTCTCCGCCTGGGCCTGCCTGACGGATGAGATCAATGGCGGTGGAAATCTCATCCCCTTCAAAAGGTTCATGGGTTTTGTTCAACATGCGAATGATTTCCAGATCCACCATGAACTGTTCAAAACTGAATGAGGAGAGGCTATTCAGGATACCGGCACCATGAACAATGAGGCTGGTACGCTGTTGATAATCACTGCTCAGGGTCAGCATAGCCTCGTATCCGCTCTGGACCGAAACCTGCCCGGCATCGGTGACTGCACCGATGCCCCGGTTGGGCAAATTATAGTGTTCAGCCATTTGGGTTGCCATGGTCTTAAAGGCAAATCGGGAGGGGGAACCCAGGGAAAGCCCCCCGCTTCTTAAATCAGCAGGAGATCCCAGACAGCCATAGACCACCGGCATCCCAGGGGAAAGAATTTGGGTAATACAGGCCCCGGCCAGAAATTCTGCATTGGCCTGGACCATGCTGCCGGCAGGGGTGATGGGGGAAGTGGACCCGAACATCACGCCCGGGGTGAGGATGGCTGCCTGGTTGTATTCAGCGCAGATGCGCAGGGTTGCCAGGGCGGAGGCATCAATCTGAAGGGGACTCAGGGTACTGACCAGAAAAAGAAATCTGGGAGATTGCTTAAACTCATGTTTTCCGCCAGAAGCGATGCAACCAAGATCCATGATACGTCGAACCTGGGATTCAGTGCCTTGTACGCCAATAAGGGGTTTGTCACCCAGGGTAAGTGCCGTGTATAGCATGACCAAACCGGACAGGTCAGCCCCAAGCTCTTGGGGCTGCACAAGAATTCCGCCGCTGAGGTGCAGAAGATCTGTGGCCTGCACCAGCTTCGCAATGCGGATATAGTCACCTAGACAGGCCTGCCGTTTTACCTGGTCAGCCGTCACCACGGAAGGCGCCCCATAGGCCGGGGCGATGCAGCGGCTGTTGCTGCCGATGGTAAGGGTGTGACGAATATCGCGTCCCATGAGGGTAAAGGTTGACGGCGCTGAGGCAAGGGCTGCCATGACCTGAGCTTCGGTAAACCGCGCTTGTTGACCCGCCACCCGGATGCCTCGGTTTTTGAGGGTTTTTAGAACAAGCGGGTCATGGAGGCTGATACCGGGATCATCTAAAATCGCCAAAGATCCCCTGTGAATTCGGGCAGAAATATTTTTCATAATAAATTCCTGGTAAAGGAAGACCCCGGCTGTAAAGTGGATCCTTTTTCAAGACCGATTTTAACTCCTTTAAGCAAAAACTACTAAACGGTACTCATTGGAATCCATTCCCTCAGGGGCCGATTCCCTCAGGGGGACGGGCCAAGCTAAGTCGTTGCATTTTCAAAGTTTTGATCCCAAACATAGGTGTTTTGGGCGCCTATATCGCTCTTTTTCGCCCCAAAATGAGCGATAAAGGGATATTGAACTTCTTTAAGTTGAAACGATTCTCCTGTTTCAAGGACCTTTCGTCCCATTGCCATGCCACCCATTAACACTTTTACATTTTGGTTGCTGAATTTCATTGTAGCCTGATTATGGCCATTCGCTTGGATGATTTACGACTCCCGCCCTCACCATATTAAGGTCGATATAGACAATGCATTTTATTAAATGATCGCCATCCTCGATGGCGGTCGCATGATAACGGTCTTCCCAGTAGGCCCCTTTCCGTGCCTTCCTTTGAGTAAAATGGTCAGAAAATTTGGATAATTTCTTATCAAAATTGATTGATTTTAATTCCATCATCTTTCACCGAGGTTTGTATGCCGATAACTGACTGCTCAGTGGCAGCGCGCAGTCTTTGCGCCGTCCACTGCAGCAGCAAGGTTAGATGCTTTTCTTCAATTGGTCAGCAACCGATTGATTTAGTAGATTCTGCGCTTCGATGAGTTTTTTAAACTTTGATTCTATTTTTTCGATATTTCGAGACAGAATTGCTTTCAATAAATCGCCCTCCATTTCAGCAACATCGATTCTTTCGTAATAGTCCATAGTCTCTTTGAGATGTGCGATAACAATCTTGCCTGTCAGAATTGGGTGATTGTTCGTTACATTTGCATCCCCAAATCTTGTTCCATGTTCAAGCTCAACTTCTAAACCTTTTCGGAACGCCTCAAGGGGTATATTCATTCCTTGCGTATTTACAATTTTTAGGATCGTGGATGCCTCTTTTCCTGAAACTTTTGGATCGGTGATCTTGGACCAGTCACGCAAGCCAATTTCGTTGCAGACTCGTTTTACTTCAGCAACAGTTACATACTCAGGCAATTTCATGATTTTCTCCTTTATTGATTGATCGGATAGCTAAGCCGCCTGAAAAAGCCGTGAGCTTTTTCAGGTCGGTCTTGAGCCTCTTGTTGGACGAAATTTTGTGCAACATATCTATATATGCTGAATGGCGATGATTAGAAGCTGCGACCGCCCTTTGGTCCTCACCTGCCGCGTCCTCGTCCTCCACCGTATCCACCTTGTCCACCTCGGCCGCCACCTTGTCCACCTCGACCGCCACCTTGTCCACCTCGACCGCCACCTTGTCCACCTCGACCGCCACCTTGTCCACCTCGACCACCTCCGTATCCTCTTCCACTACCGCGGCTTTCGGTGCGCGGGCGAGCCTCGTTCACATTGAGCGCTCTTCCTTTTAGCTCTTTACCATTTAGTCCCTCAATTGCAGACTGCCCTTCAGCTTTAGAGGGCATCTCCACGAATCCAAATCCTTTTGATTGACCACTATGCTTGTCTTTTATAATCGTAACGGATTCAACCTGCCCAAATTGTTCTAAAGCCATCCGTAAGTCCTCTTCCGTAACCTCGTACGATAAATTTCCTACATAAATCTTCATTCTAATCTCCTTTGTAATGAATTATAGATTTTCACGTTGTCTAACGCCCACGCATCACCTGCATCCAAAGCTACGAATTGCTTGTGAAGGGCACCTTTTTGGATTTACCAAAAAAAATTGAAAGTGGCATCGCTTTGGGCGTCAGAGTTCCGGGTAAAGGCACTGCTATCCGTTAAGTTGCTCAATAGCCTCTTTGACATTACAAGCCGCTTTATCAGCGTTCAGCCCAGAAATGTCGATGCTGGTCTTGAAGAAACTCTCGATTTCATTATCCAGATCGAAAAACCGGATGCCCAGAAGCCTCCCCAGTTTTTGCCGATTGTTGTTTTACCGACACAACTGACACCTGTCAAAAATATTCGCATTTATATACCTTGTTCCTCGTCTTCACCTTGCCGAACGCCAAGCTTGTGGTGCCTCAGGGGGACGGGCCAAGCTAAGTCATTGCATTTTCAAAGTTTTGATCCCAAACATAGGTGTTTTGGGCGCCTATTTCGCTCTTTTTTGCTCCAAAAAGCTCAATATAGCCCTGTTTTAAGGGGTACAAGTAAGCTCATTTTTAATATTTACAGTCTGTTAACGTGGCCCGTTCCCAAATCCCTATGGATGCCACGGTGCTAAGTACCGAACTATGCTCGTCAATACATCCATATGCTTCAATTCGCAAATCACTTTTTAAGAATCGCTCACCACTGAAAAGGCTTGTTTTTCCATGGTCTCCACTTCGAGTGTAAATTTTTGACATAATTGGACGCTACACATCTATCCCAAAAATTTGAGGTTCTTTCCGAGTACTGCAATTTTCATTTAACCAGTTGGCAATATTTTCCATCATGCGGTCTTCCCAAACCCTTGCACCTGTGGGACAGTTTTTAATACAGGCACAACAGCGAATGCATAGCTCGATTTTAGTTGCCACGCTCCCATTAATTGAAATGGCTGCGGTTGGACATACACTGGCACACGTACCACAAACTGTGCATGTGTCTTCTTTGGTCACTGGTGAAACAGCCATAGATCGCGCTCCGCCTTCATATGGAAATCTGCCGGGAATTTCCAAATCTATTTGGGCATCAGGTGATTGTAGCGCTGTGACTTTATCTTTAATTTTTGCCCCAAAGTCCATTGCCTTTTGAACGTCCAGGCGATCCGGACGTCCATTTGCGATGGGGACATCCTTGGTTGCAAAAGAGTGCTCCCCAATGAAGGCACCACCGGCAACCGGTTTAAAGCCTAGCTCAATTGCAAGATTTTTTAATTCTAACAGTGCATCTTCAAACTCCCGGTTCCCATATACAACTATGAGAATCGCTAAAGTTTTGCTTGCTTTTATCTGTTTGATTCGGTTGATTGCATCAACTGGCAGACGACCACCGTAAACAGGTGCACCGATAATTACGAGTTCATCTGAAAAGGGTGGAATTGTTTGTTGAGCTCCTTCCGGAAGTGTCAAATTAATATGCTCGACATCTTCAACAGTGATACCTTTAGCGATACTTTCCAATACTTTTTGAGTGGTTCCAGTGGGTGAAAAATAGATAAGTTTTACCTGTTTAAATTCCATGGTTATCTGCTCCTGCTCATATTAGGTTATAACTTTATAGGCGTTCCAAAGGTTCTCGAATATTGGCGGTCAAATAGAGGTGCTTTTTGTCATGGCCGTTCCCTTCCTCGCCTTATTTATCAGATCTAAAAAATAATGCAAATATAGAAACAGACCGGATGTACCCGTTACCGATAAACCGTAAATCCGAGGAACGTCCCCAATATCTCACGTCAAGATTTGACACCCATTCTTACATTTTTGCGTATACCATATGCTGCGGCGTTTTTTGCTTGACTAACAAGTAGCCGTTTGCCATACAATTGCTTCCAGAAAGCAAGTTCCTATCTTTTTAACCAGCAGGGCACCACCTCTTCATGGTGGAGCAGAATGCCAACATGGCCCTTTCCATCGCCGATCGCGGCTATGTTCTTCAGACCGGATCGATCGTCCTGGCCGACACCGCCCAAAACCTGCTGTGTAATGAAATGATGCAGGAGGCTTATTTAGGGGGGGCGGACGTCTGCGAAATACCGGTTTAGCAAAAAATCCTGACCCAGAGGGTCAGGCTGCGACTTCACCCCAGAGGGGCGGCCTTGGCCGGAAGATAAATCATGGAATGATGACAAAATGGAATATTGGGGCTCCAAAAGAACAGAATCTTCTTCTATTGATAAATGGTTAATCCTGATATTCACAACATTAATATTTTGCGGATTATATCTTTCCAAACTATATAGCTACCTTTTATTTCACAGCCTTGCAGAAATCTTCAGCATTGTTGTTGCCTGTGGGATCTTCATGGTTGCGTGGAATGCGCGCAGATTCCTGGATAACAACTACCTGCTCTTTCTGGGAATAGCTTATCTTTTCATCGCCGGCATAGATTTAGTCCATACTCTCGCATACAATGGAATGGGAATATTCAGCGTATCCGGATCCAATCTGTCCACCCAGCTATGGATCGCTGCAAGGTACATGGAAGGCCTTTCACTGATAATTGCTCCGTTTTTACTCAATCGAAAAATCAAAACAGCCCCCGTATTTGCCGCCTTCTCAGCAGCAACTTGCTTTTTATTTTTGACGATTTTTGCATGGAGAATCTTTCCTGACTGCTTCATCGAGGGCCAGGGATTAACCGCATTTAAAAAGATTAGTGAATATATCATCTCATTTATTCTATTAACTTCCATCGTGCTTTTGTATAACAAAAGAAAAGAGTTTGCCCCCCATGTTTTCACACTTCTTATTGCATCCATCATTATAAAAGTTGGTTCAGAATTGTCGTTTACACTTTATGACAGCGTATTTGGGTTGTCCAATTTGATCGGCCATTT
Source organism: uncultured delta proteobacterium (assembly GCA_963710795.1). GTDB lineage: Bacteria > Desulfobacterota > Desulfobacteria > Desulfobacterales > JAFDCJ01 > JAFDCJ01. The sequence goes on along the minus strand of CAVQBT010000018.1, from coordinate 144,867 downwards.
TTTAAAGATTATTTCTTTTTATCTTGTTTATAAGGCAATCATAGAAACCGGTTTTGTCCGGCCGTATGACCTGCTGTTTAGAAATCTGAAAAAGAGCATGGAAACCAGCGAGGCGCTCAACCGCATTCATGAGGTGTTGCACTCAACGCTCGAATTCAGCGAGATCATGCAGCGGATTGTGGAAGAGGGCTCGGCTTTGCTGCGCTGCGATTCCGCAGCTGTCTCCCTGCGCCAGGGCGGCGGCTGGATTGTCAGCCATGTGCATGGCATGCCCTCTGTTCTTGTCGGGACAAGGATGGCAGGACGACCAGGAAAAACATGCTGTCCTGGCCTTGAAATCACGGCAGCCGGTAGCGGTGGCCGACGCGTTCAATGACGATCGCTTCAAAAGGGAGCACTTTCGCCGCCATAAAATCCGCTCTGTGCTGGTAACGCCATTAATTGCTCGTGATGAAGCAGCTTGGTGTTATTTTTTTCAACTACCAAAACGCGCCGCATGAGTTCAAGGTAACAGAGATAAACTTCGCCGGCCAGATGGCGAGCATCGCGGGCGCCGCATTGGCAAATGCCCGGCTGTTTGACGCACGCAGGGCTGCTGAAGATGAAGTTCGAAAAATCAACCGCGAGCTTGAACAGCGGGTAAAGGACCGCACAGCTGAAATCGAAAACCAGTACAAAGAGCTCGAAGAACTGAATACGATCATCAGGCAGCTCTCCCGGAAAACAATAGTGGCCATGGAAACCGACCGCAAGTCCCTCTCAAAGGAACTCCACGACAGCATAGCGGGCACGCTGGCCGCCATCAAAATGCAGCTGGAAGCCAGGTTGTGTTCTACGGCTGACAGCTTGCCCTCGGATTTAATGCCCCTCGATCAAATCGTGGCGTATTTGGAACAGGCCATCAAGGAGACCCGGAATATTTCACGACAGCTGCGTTCGCTGACCCTCGATGATTTTGGACTTAAAGCGGCGCTTGACGAACACATTCAGCACTTCAAACAATTTTACCCTGGAATCGAGATCGTTTCTCAAATTGATATTGCGGACGAAGACATTCCCGACGCCATTCAGACGGTGCTTTACCGTGTCGTTCAGGAAGCCTTGAACAATATCGGCAAACACAGCGCCGCCAAGACGGTGCACGTCAATCTGACCAACCATAAAGACGGAATTTGGCTGCAGGTTGCAGATGACGGTTGCGGATTCGATCCGGAGAAAGTGATTTCGGATGCGCAGTCACTCATGGGCTTTGGGCTTCACAGCATGCGCGAACGCGTCGAAATTTGCAAAGGCAAATTTCAAATTCATTCCGAACCGGGAAAAGGAACTGCTATTGATATTTCCATACCCATTTAAAGATAACAAAAATCAGACGGCCGGCCTGAATTCCCGAAATTTACAAAAATTAGCCAAATACATTAGCCTTTTCCTGATTTCCAGCAGGCCTCCATCGAACAACCATGCCAGGCATGAACCTAAGTAATATTGCATGACCTTGTGGCAACTTTATCGAAGTTAATCTTGCGATCATTGCTAATGTCAACGATTGACAAGTCACAAAACCATGTAATAGTCAAATTTTATCGCCATAAAATTCGATCCGTTGTGCCTGGAGAGCGCTGAACTTGTATTTAGCCCAAGCGATAGCCTATGATGATGCCAGAGCCGGCGCTGCAGTCGCCGTACAGAGCTTTGGTGATTTTCAATATTTTCACCCGCATTTACATGTTCTGGCCACCGATGGCTGCTTTTGCAATGATACTGCCTTCATGGTATGCCCACCACCTGATACTGGTGCGCTTGAAAAGCTGTTTCGCTATGAAGTGTTCGAAATGCTCAAAGCTGAAGGTAAAATCACGGGTGCCATCATCGAGAATATGATGAATTGGCGCCACAGTGGCTTTAACGTTTATTGCGGCAATGTTAAAAAGATCCCCAAACACCTGGACTTGTGGGAGGTCGGGCGCAAACCGCCCGCGTGCGCCAACCGCCCGCCGTCTGAAACCTTTATCATCTATGATGAAACCTCATCGCCCAGCGCCGATGATTACTTAATCGATGCCAGTTATCCGATGCAAAGCTACCTATAAAAATTTCCAGCTGCAGGCACACCGCTGAGCTATGCTCAAATCGACCTGAAATTGCAACTCCGGCGCAAAAAATTAATCTTGACAGCAAAACCTGCTTGGGTAAATCGGATGATTATTGTTTGCATAAATGAACGCTTCAATATGTTGGGCTGCTGCTGAAACTGATACACAATTCACCATTTTCGATTCATCCGCTTTGAAAAAACAATGCCTTATCTTTAATCTTTTGTCAGGCGCCTTGACCAGCCGATAGCTTCCGCGTTCGCCCGCCAGAACTTTGGTCTCGACCAGACCAGGGTTCGCACGCTCTCTTCGAGAAAAAACGGGTTGCCTTCGGCGCGTTCGATCAAAAGGCGCCTCTATAGTGCCACTATCCGGATTTATTGCAGCAGCTGCAGTCCCCAGCGGTTGAGTTTGCCTACGTCGCGGCCCGCCAGATCCATGACGTGCAGAGTCCAGATTCCCTGCGCCGTTTTGCCGGCCAGCGTTGCAAGCGCGGGCAAGCTGTCCTCCGAATACGTTTTAATCAGATTGTCCTGACCGCCGCCACTGCGATCATGCAAGACGATTTCATCTCCGGAAGGCGCCGTCAGCAGCACCCGCAAATCGCCGATCCAGGTATGGGTAATGTCCACGGACACGTTGACCCCCCGCACGGCGCCGGCCGCCGTAATATTCATGCTGTCGGAGATGCCGGCGGCATCATTGTCGGGGATGGCAAGCGCGGGTGTGCTTTCCTGCTCCACCTGGCGGGTGGATGCAAGCCGAAATTCCAAATCCCACCGCCGCAGGGTTCCCGTGTCGATCCTGGCGAGATCGGATACGGTGAGTTTCCAGCCGCCGGTTACGTGCTTGCCTGTCAAGCGGCTCAAATCCGGGGTCGTTTGAACATCGTAGGTCTTGATCAGATCATGCGTGCTCGCACCCGTGCGATTGTGCAGGACGATTTGGGTTTGATCCGGCGCGGTTAAAACCACGCGAAGATCGCCGATATAGGTGTGCGAGATGTTGACGCCGACTTTGACGCCGCCGATGCTTCCCGATTGCGATACGCTGATAATGCTGTTTATCCCCTGGGAATTGTTATCGGGAATGGCCAAGTGGGGGACCGCTTCCTGTCGGATGATGTCTGTTTCCAAAGCCTGGCCTAAATGGGCAAGGTAAACCAGGGCAAAATCCTGGGGGCCCTGGGGGATGTTTGAACCCACCACCTGAAGGGTCCAGCCGCCCGGTATGGGATTCGGGACATGTACCACTTCCACGTTGTTTTTCACATCCGTAGTCAGCGTGGCGCCGGCTGTCTGGTTGCCGATGTAGCGCCGGCCGTCGGGCGCGACGAGAATCAGGTTGAGGTTGTTTACCAGCGACGTCCCGGGATAGTCGCTGTAGGCCAGCACCACTCGCAGCGGCGCATCCGCGCTTTGAACTTCGATTTGGGCCGTATGCACTTCGCCGGTGCGCAAGCCGGGTGAAATTTCGACAAATGCCGCTTCGGCCGGCAGCGGCAGCACCAGGATGGAATCAAGATCGACCCGGCCGTATCCCTGGTCATTGTCCATTACCGCGCCCGGCTCACCGTAGCCGGCCAATCTATCGGCGCCCACAATAATGGTGGCTTTCAGCAGAGCGGCCGAAGGGTTCTGGATCGCTTTTTTTCTGCGCAAAAATTCGCGCACCACCGCTGCGGCCCCGGCCGTCAGCGGCGTTGCCATGCTGGTGCCTCCCATGTAGAAATACCGCTTGCTCGGCGGATACGCGGCCCAAGCCGTGTTGTTGGATGCAATCATGGTCGAGCGGGTCGACAGGATGTAGGTGCCCGGAGAAACGACATCCGGTTTGGTGCGACCATCGCGGGTGGGTCCGCGGCTGCTGAAGGCCACAACCTGATTGGGATTGTTGGCCATGGGATCGCTGCGATAGGGTGCCACCGGATAATCGGAAGGCCACCAAGCGCCGTAGGTGTTCGCATTAAAGGCCGGGCGTTCACTCTCGCAGGCCCCGACGGTAATGCAATTTTTTGCGGTGCCGGGTGCCGTGACGCTCATCGGATTGATCTGGCCGTCGCCATCGCGATCCGTCCCGTCATTGCCGGCGGCCACGACCACGCAAAAATCCTTGTGCTCCCAGACGAAGCGGTCCAGCTGCTCGCACTGGCTGTCGTATTCACCGGGATTGCCGCCGCCCCAGGAATTCGAGTGCACGCGGGCGCTCTGCGCGTAAGCATCTGAAAACAAACTGTTGAGATCGAGTGGTATCCCGGCCAGCAGATACCTGCCGTAGGTTTGAAAATAGGCGGGATTTTTCCATTGCATTTCCTGTTCGACCGCCTGGAATACCAGTTTGGCTTTGTAGGCCAATCCGCGCACGGGTACCGTGTTGCCGGGAATTTGCAGACTTGCCGATCCGTTGCTCAGCACCGATCCGGTCACATGGGTGCCGTGCCCGCTGTCGAGATCCGCGGCGCCGTCGTCTCCGCCCGGGTTTTTTACAAGTGAGGCAAAGTCTTTGGTGATGGGATAACTCATGATCGTTTTGATGCGGCCGGCGAAATCCGGATGGATCGTATTTAAATCCGCCGTATCGATTCCCGTGTCGCAGATGCCGATCACCTCCCCTTCGCCGCTCAGGCCCAGATCCGTGGTGCTCAAGGCGGCCCGGGTTCGCATGATCCGCGCCGCCACATCATTGGATGTCCGTTTCATGGCGCGCTGCCGGATAAAGCGCACACCGTGAATCGCCGACAAATCCTGCAGACGTTTCGCTGCCCCGGCGCCGCTCTTGGGATCTTTGATCACAACCAGGCCGGCTTTGGCGTCCTGGTGAGGCCCGGGGTCGGGCCACAGCAACATATTGAAAAATTGAGAGGTGAGGCCCGGGGTCGGGCCACAGCAACATATTGAAAAATTGAGAAAAGAGGCCTAAAAACACCGGTATTTCGATCTTAATCGGTCAATTTTCATGCAAAAACTGTCCAATTAAGAATGCTGTTTATTGATTCCATAAATATGTGCTATCGGAATCCAGATCATCAGCATTGCCGAATGGCGTTATCACTTCACGAAGTTCAAATATATCTTCAGCACAAATTATCTTTCTACCTGTTGCTTTAAAACCAGCGGCTTCTTTCATCTTCTCAATAAATGTTTTACTCCCGAAAGCAATGCTTTGTGTCCACTTGATTTTTTATCACTATATAATGCTTTTTTGCACGAGCCGATTTTTGGTCGATTCTCTTAACAGTGCAGTTTTAGCAATCACTTGCCGTGGCCCGACCCCGTAAGCACGACTATGGTTCGAGATCCACATAATCTGATCATGAAAGCTGAAAATATTATTCCTGAGTAAAGTGTTTACACCTATCAGAATTAGAAATGTTAAAATCAGTCTTTTCATAAGTTCAATTCAGACTCATAACGCCCGCTGGTGAGCAACCTGCTATTATTGCCTTAGATAGACTCCATAATTGATTTTATTCTCTCTGCTCCTTTCTGAGCACCATCAACCACAGGAAGGCGATTGGCCAATACATTGGCTCTCTTTTGATATGTATTGTAATCCGTCAATATCGTCCTTATCGCGTTAAGCAACTTCTTTTCGCAAAAATGGCGCTTGGATATGCGGATAGCGGATCCATTTCGTACCAAAATGTCAATATTATATTGCTGCTCGGGTTGCATCGGGATGCCGACAATCGGCCTTCCTGAATAAGCGGCGGTGTAGAAAGTACCCTGCCCGCCGTGGAGAACAGCAAGGTCAACCATTTTATTGACAACCTCTGCTGGCACAAATTTTTCCAGTAAAATATTCTCCCCGACAGAAGGCAGTTCATTTTCATTCAATATCGTTGTATAAGCCGCAACAACGTTATACTGAGTACTGGCTAAAGCGGTTAGTATTCTCAGATACAATTTCTTGTTTCCTGAAGAACCCATAGCAAAATAAATTTTGGGTCCTGGACGATTTAGATGATTTTTTACTTCCGATTTCAAAGGAATTTTTAGATTGGCTAATAGCGGGCCAATGTAATCCTCTTCCGGAAAATCATATTTCGCCGGGATATCAAGAGCCTCCTTCAAATCACTCACGAGTGTGTAATCGCCCATCCACAGGCCTACTGAGTTTGAAATCTGTGGTAAACCAAACTGTTTCGCCACACGATTAAATGCACCGGTACCAACTTTCGAATGTAGCATGGCCAAGTTTGTAATCCAGTCTTTCAATCGTTTTGGCAGATATCGAGTCAGTGTGTTTTCGAAGGTGTCTGGAAATGTCGCTAACCCCGCTTTGAAATACGTCTCTAAGCAGGTCCCAGGAATAATATATACTAAAGGGACACCAACTTTACGCACTGATAATACACAAGGAACGTTAAAACCTGTTACTACAAGGGCAATCCCATGGTGTGTGTAGGCACTCTCTTCATTGATAACATGCTCGATTAACCAGTTATCGGGAAAGGGATCTCCAAATTTTTCCAGATGATCATATTTCATTAAATCTTGGATTTGTTCTTCCGTATAAATTGGCTCGACGGATTGAACGGGAAAACCCGCCTCCTTGGCCAATATTTCGTAATCACCGCCATGACTAAAAAAAATCGCCTGTCCACCCAACTCACGGTACCGCTCAGCAATCCGCACCATTCGCGATGTTTCAGCCAAATTGGGAAAGACCGGAAAAAAACCTACTATCTGTTGTTGCCAATCCATTGTTTAGGCGTCTCCTAATTTCTATTACTTCCCATCTATCTTTGCATCAGTCAGCTAACAATAAACTCACCAGCGTGCGGTAAGATATATGAGTTGATACGAAATCTCCGATAAATCGTCACGCTTGTTCGCGTCTGGTGAAGTGTTGGGTTAGACGATCCTCTTTTCTTCCGAAAATGTGATTATACCCCAAGCCATTACCAAAGTTAAAAAGCCAGCCAAATGAATAATTAAGGCTATTGAACTGAGTGCCTTTACGAATATTGTCAGAGAACCTGTTGGTTTATCCAGAAAAAGTCGCATAGGGAATAATTGATTGAACATTGAACCAATCGCCGCAGCAACTGCACCAGTCGAAAAATAGATGCCGCCTTTTGTTCTGTTTTTACGGTAATATGCAATAGCAATTATCGCCATTGCAGGCAAAGCAATGAGACTATAAATTAGGCCGAGATTTCTTATTACTATTTGACCAATTCTTAAAACTCCGCTCCGTCTAACCAAGCGTGAGCAGCGCGCTTTATGAGTGTCAAACTTGCATGCTCTTAGCGTAAAGTTGCGGTCTTCACACCGTCTGCTCAACGCTTTTGTTCGGCCGTTATCCTAAGAGAAGGGGTTACATCTTAAATATTAAATATGTATAGCCTTGGAACGAATAATATTAAATATTATTTAAGATGACCCCCGCCGGCATATCCATCCATTTAATGAAAATTGCAAATCGCAATGTGCCCCCGGTTGTCCCCTTTCAGTTTATTCACCCTTATACTGGAGCATCTCCTTAAAAGCATCCGGATTGGCCTTGACATCAGCCCTGTATTCTTCGATGGCTGTTTTATATACTTGCGGATCCATATTCTTTAACTCACCTTTGGGATCACGCTCCAGGTAGGTCAAATCCTTAATTGATTTCATGGCTTCTTCAGCGCCGACCGGTGAAAATCCGGATGTTCTAGCCCGCCACCATCCTACAGTTATTCCCTCACGAAGGAAGTATCTTTTTCCGGCCTCGAAAGTAAGATCCGCTACACACGTATTTTCGGTCTCTACTACGACGTAATGTTGACCCGGATCCACATCGGTAATGAAATAGGTATTCCCCTTTGTTTCACCGATAAATTGATCGTCTAAATAGTTCCAGAAAACAATGGCGCCACCAAAATAGGTATCCCGAATGATGACCAATAACGCCTTATCCTCTTTGGCTGCCAGTTCGGGAGGTTGTTCAGGTTTGAGCATTTGCGTGGTAGCACAACTATATAATAGTGCACCACAGATCATCAAGATTGCGAAACGCTTCATCATTCCTCCTTTCATGTTATCGGCAGTTGTGCCGGTTAGTTTATAATGCACCCGTTTAAGATGCAGCGAACTGCCAAGGCAGCAAGTCTGCTTTAGATTTTTTCCCTTTTTGAGAAAGAGTAACGGGCAAACCTGACCCTTTTTTCTCTTTGATCTGGTTTCGCATTCCCAAGAGAGCAACCGCTGGTATTCAGGGACCCTGAAAAAGAAATCTTAAGAAAGAAGTGCACCTATTGGGATAGTCTTGCCATCTAAATACTGCATCCGATCTTCCTTTCCATAACCCTGGGCATAAGTGGCGGGCGAGTATGACCCAAGGAGTTGTCGGATGCATCTAAATGAAATTCAGCCAAGATCCAGAAAACCGCAAGAAATAGCCCGTCCATCTTCATTTCGTAGTTAGGTGCTGAATCAAGCAGATGCGGCTGTTTTAATCTTTGATAGTTCGCCTTTCATCCGTTGCTCAGCATGCCATAAATCATACGCTTGCTGCATGCGCAGCCAAAGTCCTGCACCGTTACCGGCAAACTTTCCAATCCTGAGCGCCATCTCAGTTGTGATTGGATGGGTACAGGCTAATACGCGGTGCAACTGTTGTCTTGAAATGCCCAATCTCCGTGCAACTTCACTGACAGAAAGTCCGAGCGCTGGAAGCACATCTTCACGCAGAATTTCACCAGGATGAAGCGGTGGTCGATTTAAAGGGCGTTTTGTGTAATATTCTCGCATAGTTAACCTAAGTGATATTGTTCAAGATCGACCCGTAGCGCCTCGCCCTCTTCCCACTCAAAGGTGATGCACCAAGGGCCATTCACGTGGATACTGTAATGTTTTGGTACTCCATGAAGACCGTGGAAATTGAATCCAGGCACATTCAAATCGTTCAGTGCCTCTGCTTGATCCAGAGCTTCCAAGCGTCGGAGGCAACGTGCTTGTAAGTCCTGACGCACCTTTCGGGTTCGTCCCGCTTCAAACAATTCACTGAGCCCCTTGTGCTTAAAGCTTCTAATCATATTCCGTATAGTATCACATTTTGTTACAGTGTCAACTATTTTGTTACAGTTTATAACCTAAATCAGGGTGCAATTTCCTGTGTGCGGCAGACCTAACCCAGGCATAAGTAGCGGCCGGATTTAAACTTTCCGCCCCGCCCCGTTTGACCGATTGGCTGGCCATGGGTTGTGAAATGCCAAGCCTTTGGGTAAGCGCCAAGGTGCTGATGCCAGGTTCCCCAGCGGCCCAGCAGCAGAATACGCTGCGGGCTTCGACCGTATCCGGGTATCTGCCCCGACGCGTCACGATTTGTTGGTCTAAACTCAAAAGGTTGGCCACTTGATCAACCAACCAATTAAAATCATAGCCTTGGGCCAGATATTGGTGGCGCCGCTCCAACTGCTGCCGGCAGCTGTCTAAAACCGCTTTCACAAAATCGCCGTCACCTAAGATACGTTCGTCTCCTTCGGTGTGCGTCTCAGGCAACACCTGCCCCAGTCGCTTTATAAAGGAATCACGATCTTCATCATCGCAAAAGATTTTCCGGCGTTCAATTCCGTGAACGATGATAGGGTGCAGCGTGCCGGCAGCATCAATTCGGGCTTTTGGTGGCATGTCGGCTCAAATAGCGGCCAAGCTCCCTTTAGTCAATCAATATATCAATACCCGTCCTCTATTTCCCCTCAAAATCATGCTTTGACACCATCCCTTAAAAAAGTTATGCATTAAAACAAGATTCTTTATACTATAGACGGGGTTTGAAACTACTTCTAACACGGCTGCCGGCAGAGGAGGACACTATGAGTGGATTCAAGGAATATGATCGGTATGACGGCCTGGGGTTGGCCGAACTGGTGATAAAAAAGGAAGTATCTCCAGTCGAGCTTTGCGAAGAAGCCATCGCGCGGATTGAAAAAATTAATCCGAAATTAAATGCCGTCGTTGCGCCCATGTTCGATCTGGCCCGCAAGGCGGTCAAGGAGCCCCTGCCCGATGGTCCTTTTACGGGTGTGCCGTTTTTGCTAAAGGATCTGCTCGCAGAATTTGCCGGTGTACCCCTGACAATGGGATCCCAGGCATGCAAAAATTACATTCCCGATCATGACAGCGAGATGGTAACACGCTTTAAGAAGGCCGGACTCGTTGTCCTGGGAAAAACGAATACGCCGGAGTTCGGGCTGCTGGGGATCACGGAACCGGAATTGCACGGGCCCACCCGCAACCCCTGGAATACCGACCATACACCCGGTGGATCCAGCGGTGGATCCGCGGCCGCGGTGGCAGGCGGCATGGTGCCGATGGCCTCGGGCGGTGACGGCGGGGGATCCATTCGCATTCCGGCGTCGTGCTGCGGACTTTTCGGCTTCAAGCAAAGCCGGGGACGCACACCCACCGGACCTGATCGCGGCGCAGTCTGGCAGGGTGCGGTTGTCGAGCATGTCATCACCCGCACGGTGCGGGACAGTGCGGCCGTTTTAGACGCCACACAGGGAGCCGACATCGGAGCGCCCTATATTATGGCACCGCCCCAACAGCCGTACCTACAGGAATTGGATCGCAGCCCCGGGCGACTCCGAATCGCTTTTAGCACTCAATCTCCCATTGGCACGGACGTTCACCCGGAGTGTGTCAAGGCTGTGGAACACACCGCCCAACTGCTGGAAAAACTGGGGCACGCCGTCGAAGAAACCCGTCCGGACATCGATGGCCAAGCCCTGGCCAACAGTTTTTTGACGATGTACTTTGGTGAAACCGCGGCAGATATCGACGAGTTGGAAGTGATACTCGGCAGAAAGGCCAAGCCGGCCGATGTGGAACCCGTGACCTGGACCCTGGGTTTGCTCGGCCGGGCCTATTCGGCCGCATTTTTTGTCAAGGCCATCCGCGAATGGGGAATTGCTGCCCGGGCCATGGGTCGCTTTCATGAAAAATACGACATTTATCTGACACCCACCGCGGCATATCCGCCTTCAAAAATCGGTGAATTGAAACCCAAACCGACCGAGATGCTATTGATGAAAATGGTCAATTCCTTGGGGTTGGGCGGGTTGCTTAAAGCCAGCGGAATTGTCGACAAGCTTGCCGTGGACAGCCTTTCGAAGACCCCGTTTACTCAATTGGCTAACATTACCGGGCAGCCGGCAATGTCAGTGCCGCTATATTGGACTTCCGCAAGCCTGCCCTGCGGCTCACAATTTATGGGACGTTTTGGAGATGAAGCCACGCTGTATCGGCTGGCAGCGCAGCTTGAAAAAGAACAGCCCTGGTTTGACCGGCGGCCGCCGGTGACAGCCGTCTAAAAACAGTCCGGACGGGATCAGCCTTGGGCAGAACACCTTTCCAGCGTTGTTCAAGACGGCAATAAGGGACGGGTATTGATATATTGGCATAACTCATTGCATTAGCTTCAGTTCCTTTTCTTTTACAATCTTTTCGCCCCGCCCCGTTTTACCGATTGGCTGGCCGTGGGTTGTGAAATGCCAAGCCTTTTGGAAAGCGCCAAGGTGCTGATGCCAAGTTTCCGAGCGGCCCAGTAGCATAATACGCTGCGGGCTTCGACCGTATCCGGGTATCGACCCCGACGCGTCACGATTTGCTGGTCTAAACTCAAAAGCTTTGCCACTTGATCAACCAACCAATTAAAATCATAGCCTTGGGCCAGATTTTCGCTCTTGCCATTGTTATATAGCTGTTTTTTGCTCCAAAAAGCTCAAAATATAGCCCTGTTTTAAGGGAAACAAATAAGCGTATTCTCCATATTTATAGCATGTTAGCGTGGCACGTCTTCAACGCCGATATTAATACCCGTCCCCTATATTCCCACTCAATCTATTTCTCCTGGTTCTGTGAGAAGACGGATACCTTCTAAAACTTGAGCAATTCGCTGTTTGGAAAGTGTTCCGATTTTTTCTGAAAGATCGCTTTTATTTACAGTGAAGATTTGAGATATGTTTACAACGCTTTTCTTAGGTAAATTAGCTTCACCTTTTTTGAGGGTGACATTGCCTGGCGATCTTGACCTTTTGAGATTTGAAGTTAGCGAACATACGACAACCGTATTAATCCGACTACGGTTGAAAATATTGTTTTGTATTACAATATGCGGGTGTCGATAACCAGGTTCTGATCCGGAGGGTTCGTCAAAATCTATCCAATATACGTCACCCTGATTGATTACCATTGGTCTTTTACCATTTTCAAGTGTCGCGGACGCATTTTATCAACAATATTTGTGTCGACATCAGGCAGATCATCATATGCATCGTTGATAGCTTGAAGAAGTTCAATATTGGAATGACGCTGTATAAACTCCTGAGCTGCGATAACGAATAATCGACTCCGTGAAATATTCAAATTTTTGGCAAGATCATTCACCTGATCAAATATTGGCTTTTCGATGGATATTGCGGTTTTAATATTCGGCATTGGTACACCTCCATGTAATGAAAAAAGTATAACCAATGGTATTCTCAATGTCAATAATTTTTTGTGCCCAACGGTGAGTTCACCTGCCGCGATGTGTTGGCAGACTATCTCGATATTAATTCTAAATATCTTCAAAGCTCACACCCTCAAAATCGGCAGAATGTGAGCGGTCAGAGTGAAACGATTGGTTCGACAGTTGTTGGCTACAAGAGCCCATCTAACGCCCAACCGGACATCGAGCAACGTAACCGACTCTCAAATTACCCACGAAGCCTTGTCTCTCGTAAAATCGATGTACGTATGACTCCTTCCGTCCACTTTGCAGCATTACGTGGAAGCATTCCTGACTCCAAGCCGCTTCGAGGGCAGCCTGTACTACTGAGCTTCCGTGGCCCCTGCGTACATAATCGTTGTGGGTTAAGACATTTTCAAGGAAACCATGTTTCCGGCCTTCACGAAGTAGGTTCGGAACGGTTATTAACATACAGGTAGCAACGATTCGAGAGTCTTCATCCGAGACAAACACTTCCACCCCCTCCTGATTGAGAGTTTGCGTCCATATCTTGCGAGCAGCCTCAATTGGAGTGACATGTCGGCTAACCGGAGCATGTTCGAATAAATTCAGCAACGAGTCGAGGTCGGAAAATACAGCGCGTCGCGCATGTGGCATTATGTTACCTAATGAAGAACGGTTTGAAATCATGCCCGCTGTCGGTAGAGCACAAAGTTGCGACTTGTTTTCAGATATCCGGGCGGTCGTCGAACGCCAAGCTTGAGCAGCGCCGACAAATAAGAACCCATATAGTCGCTGCCCTAGTGTTCGCTGCCCTGGGGTCGTATTCGCTGCCCTGGGGTCGGGCCACAGCAATATGTTGAAAAATTGAGAAAAGAGCTCTAAAAACATCAATATTTCGGTCTTAATCGATCAATTTTCCTGCAAAAACTGTTGTCCGATTAAGAATGCCTGGTTATTAATTCCATAAATAAGTGTTCTCGGAATCCGGATTAGCAGCATTGTTAAATGGCGTTATCACCTCCCGAAGTTCAAATGTATATAATGTCTTATCGCACGAGCCATTTTTCGTCTAGACTCTTAATTGGGAAATTTTAGGGACAAAACCGGTCGATTATGGCTGATTTAGAGACGTTTTTATGGCATTTTCTAAGCAATGTCAATTACTTGCCATGGCCCGGCCCCAGGAGTTATTCCTATTGCTCAACCGAATAGGGGTTTAGAAACTGTCGTCTCCAAAGAAGTTTCTTGTCTACTTCATTCAACTCTGCATCTTCACAGACGGCGTCCCAATGCTGTTCGATTACGGCAGTAAGGTTACCAAATGTTTCGCGGGCTTCTTCCTCAGAAAGAAGGAAGTTATGCGCGGTCTCAAGGCATGTTTTGAGTTGGCTCAGATTGTTCTCGCCAATTATGAGCATGGCCTGTGAGGCCTCATTGCCTGTGCGGCCTTGCGGGCAAATGTCATAAGCAGGTGTCAGGCTCAACGCTTTACCGTCCCAAAACGCCGCATGGTTCCGTGCATGATCGTCGGTATTGCCACACAGAATATTGAAGACGAGCCGCGAGAACAGCTCTTTCAGCGTCTGCTTCGGATCGGTAAAACGGTGGCGGATAATTTCGGATAACGTTTCATAGCTGGCGTACCGCGCCATCATTTCATCTAAGCGAAACAGAGTTAGAGCTGAGACCATGGCCTTTCGTGCCCACTTGTCACCTTTTGGAACGCGGTCAAAGCGCTCGATCAAGAGTACGTCTTTGTTAGCCGCTTTGGCCATCTTTACTGGCGCAGCATTCAACCCGGCCAATTGGGCCAACCGCATGGCGATGAATTCAGCTTTAACAACGCTGTATAGATCGGTGTTGGATGAAAACTTGGCCACGTATTTTTTGCCTTGGTCTTGAATTAAGGCTTTAGGACGAGCGCCGCCAATAGAGCTGCCATGGAACAAAGCCTGGTCCAACTCCGGTGTAAGGGGCACACCTTTTTCGACCCGTTCTGCAGATTCAATCAATTCTTCCATGCTGACATTATTTGCGGTACGCGGCACGTATTCTGTAGGGGAACACTGAAAATCGAGCGCACCGATCCGGTCCGAGCCAGACTCCAGCAGGTAGGTCAGTTCATCCAGTTCGGCTGTATCCGTGCTGGCGCCTTTAAGCCCTAACTTTTTGTTGATAATCACACGCCGGCCCCACGCATCAGGTGCGGCATCCCTGATACAGCCGGGCATGGTCAAGCCCTCGGGCAAGGAAAGCACCCCAGCCTTTAACGGCAATTCGGGTTCGTAAATTGCAATCGCAGGTTTGCTGTCACCGATACGATCCAGATAGCTTTTACCATAGTTGAACAGGATAATGCCGCTATCAGCTTCAAGCCGTCCGGCCACGATAGGCTCAGTTTCGCCCGGCAGCCATATCCAGACAAAAGCTTCCTTCTCTGTCTTAGAAGTCATCGCGCACCGCTTTGGATCTCTTGCGAACAGATTTTGGCAGAAGCGCCAGCTTTTCCTTGGTTTGACGCAGGTGTTTCGTCAGCGCGCTTTCATCGGCATCAAACAGCTTGACGCCAACGATGGTTGCCACTTCGAACACGGCTCCGATTTCACATTTGAGGTTGCCCTTTTCGATGCGTTGCAGCAGTCCTCTGGAAATACCAGCGCGATCGGCCAATTCCTGAGCTGTGAGCTTGCGCTTATTACGCGCTTCGCGGATCAACGTGCCGAGCAAGGCAGCCGCATCGCGACTATAGCGTGAGTAGGTGCGTGTGATGAACTTTGGCATCATTTTTTATTTGGTTCGCACATAGATCATAAAATAGCTTCATGATCTTTCTGTGAACCAGATATAATGAAATTTCATCAGCTTGTCAAGCTAATTTTGGTCCGTATTTAGACCGTAAAGCATTCTTGTGAGCTATATAAAGACCATTGTTTTAGCAATTCATATCATTTGTGATCAGAAGGAGAATGTGATTTGAGGTAACAGTAAATAGCTAATACCGGATTATGAGCGATTTTGAATACAGTTTACAGAAAGTTATCTGATAATTTAACGCCGCCTTCACCAGTTCATCTGGTGAAAGGCGTGGTTGGGAATTTTGGTCAATAAACTCAATCAGGTTATCGCTATAATCAAAACAAGCTGTGAAGAAGGAAGACCTACTCCCTTTTTCCAGCCTTTAGCCAGATGATTGCTTAAACCGCTATTTTTATATCCAAAAACATCGCTCTAAGACCAAAAAACGGTCCTATTTTTGACTTAAACCCGCAGAAAATAATCATCCAGTTTATCGCGGTAGGAATGCCGGTTACCCGGCACCCCCCGCTCAGATCCGTACGTGAAGGATTAGTTCATACGGCTCCTACCTCGGGTTAGTGACGCGAAGTCGCTCTGCTGCTTCACGTATTCTGTCGAGTCTGTTCAATGCTTCCCCCTGCCTCTGCGTACAGGTCGCAGTCAGCCTTTTCAGAATTTCCCTTGGTCATCGTCCTTCCCTCCAGCGCCTCCGCTGTTGCTTGCGCACCATTGTTCGGCGCCTTCTTTGGTACTATGTTGATGTCTGACTTCTCATCAGCGAACATGCCAGGATTATGGCCACAGACCTTCCCTGACCGCTCCTCCCTGGTATAACTGGAGGATACTGATGAGATCTCCCGGTTCTCGAGCATAGAGTATCCACGCATGCGCAAGTTCTTAGACTCCGCGGGGCCGGTGGGAGGCTAACTGATTTTCGCCGCACACCGTGTTGCCTTACCTTTCGGACCAATAGGTCGGCACCCCGGAAGGGTGATTTCGGAGCTCGATAGTTGGCCTACGCTTCCCCCTGTCAACGCTTCGCCGCCTCCTCACGGATAGCCGACGCATGACTCGGGGCCATAATGGAGCAGCTTCTCCTTTCATGTAAGGGACTTACACCCTCTACTCTATGCCGGTTTATCCCGGCGCTTTCGGCCCGACCCCAGGACGATGTTGCGATGGTATTTTCTATGCTATGTCAATAACTTGGCGTGGCCCGACCCCCAGTTTAAAATCCGCGTGTTCGGATCATGCCGGATAAACGTAACGATCAGATCGCAAGTTCGCCGACGGAAGAGAAACGCCGATTCCTGAATGCTATAGCATAATTGCGTATTTTCGCAGGGGATCGATTCTATCTATCCGATTTTATTTATTTTATTTTTTTGTTGACTTAAGGAATATAGAATGTCCCTCTTATCCCCCCGGGCAAGTTCAGCCCGTGTGTTACCACACGAACCCGCCATCTGCCTACATACCAGTAAGGGCAACTGATATGATAACCTCCTTTCAGGTTAATAGATAACGGTCTTTCGACCTCGTACAGTCACTAATCAAGATTTGACATCTATTTTCATAGTATTAATTCAATTTGAATGTTTTATTTAAAACTGATAACGCTATTTTCAGGACGGATTAAATGGAGTGCGACTTTTCTAGTATGAAATGAGGTATCTTACGATGAAAGTTAAAGGCGCCTATCTGGCGGGTA
Organism: uncultured delta proteobacterium; assembly: GCA_963710795.1. Classification (GTDB taxonomy): domain Bacteria; phylum Desulfobacterota; class Desulfobacteria; order Desulfobacterales; family JAFDCJ01; genus JAFDCJ01. The sequence goes on along the minus strand of CAVQBT010000018.1, from coordinate 127,824 downwards.
TTCAAAAAATTGAGTTGCGCGACCGGGAACTTAAACCCGGTCCGGATCAAATACTGGTTAAAACCCATCTGGCTGGAATATGCGGGACGGATAAAAATTTTTACGAAGGCATATTTCCGAAAGCGAAGGGTCTGGACACGGAAACCCGCAAAGATCTCAGCAAGCCCTTTTTTTTCGGCCATGAAGGCGGTGGAACCGTTGTTGAAATCGGTGCAAAGGTCACCCGGTTTCGCGAGGATGACAAGGTGATGGCTTTTGGATGGGTGGACACCTTCGCCGATTTCTTTGTCGCCGGCGAAAACGATCTCGAGCCGGTCCCCGATGGGATGGACATGGACCTGGCCTGCCTGGGCGAACCGATAGGCTGCGCCGTCTATTCAGGACTGCAGTCCCGGGTTCAACTGGGAGACACGGTTGCAGTTTTCGGGATGGGATTTGCCGGTCAAATCATGGCCCAGGTGGTCAGGAATAAAGGGGCCTACCGGGTCATTGCCGTCGATGTGGTGGATGAAAAGCTGAAAATGTCCCGGCATTTAGGTGCCGATGTGACAATCAACAGCCTGAAAGAAAACCCTGTCGAGGCCATTCTCGATCTCACCGGCGGCAGCGGCGTTGATGTCGCAGTGGAAATGGCCGGCACTCAGGAAGCCGTCAATCAATGCACTGCCGCGGTGCGCCATAACGGCACGCTGGTTTTCTACAGTTGGATCACTCGGGACATAACCCTTAATATCTCCCGCTGGCACAACAACAGCCTTTCCATCGTCAATACCGGCCTAGTTCACCATTCCATGGAGGAGCGCAGAATCTGGACTCCTCTTGCGCTGCGCCCGGTCGTTCTTGGACAAATACAGGTCACACCGCTGATCACCCGCCGGTTCCGTATGAATCAGGTTGCAGTGGCATTTGAAGCGGCCCGCACAGACCCTTCGGCCATAAAGGTGGTGCTTGAGAGTGAACAAGGTTAAAGGAAATAAATGCCGGGAGGCTGGTACTGGGGTCGGGTCACAGCAACATAATGAAAAATTATGAAAAGTGGTCCAAGAACATCAGATTTTGGCCCTTAATCGGACAATTTTCATGCAAAAACTGTCCGATTAAGAGGCTTGGTTATTGATTCCATAAATAATTGTTCTCGGAATCCGGATTAGCGGCATTGCCGAATAGCGTTATAACCTCCCGAAGTTCAAATGTATATAATGTCTTTTCGCACGAGCCATTATTCGTCGAGTCTCTTAATAGGGCAATTTTAGGTACAAAACCGATCGATTATGGCCGATTTGGAGACGTTTTTATGGAATTTTCTATGCAATGTCAACCACTTGGCGTGGCCCGACCCCCAGGGCAATTCTACCAATTGTCCCACTTATGCACATATCTCGTATTCGACCCAGACCGGTAAATGATCGGAGATCTGGTTTTTCTTCCAGTTTCTGTAGGCAGAAAATTTCGCTTGATCCGAATCGCCTGCCACGTACTGCTCTAAGTCCTTGTTCCGAAAAACTGAATCGAAAATATCAACCATGGCGGATCTCGATACAGTAAGCTTACGAGGGTATTCTTCATCTCCTTGAAGGTGCCCGATTAGATCGCAAAGTTTGCTGCTTATCCATAGTGTCGGATGGATCGTATCTGCTGAAATATCAATGCCGTGTTCACGAAAGATTCCAAGGACTGGAGAGTCGTCACTGAAAAGGTTAAAGTCCCCAGTGAGAAGAATTTCCTCTTTGTCCCGCTTCGCGATGCGAGACAGAAAATCGGCCAGGGCTTTGCATTCGGCAGTTCGCAAGCGTAAATTCTCCCCGTAGCGGATGTGGGTCGAGCACACGCGGAAGCGAACATTGCTGGAGCTAAAGCTGGCCAGCAATGGTGTGCGGGCAAACTGTTGACCTTCGATGAGTGAATCGGCAGGCAGGACGATACCTCCCGAGATATTCTCGAAGGTAACGCGGGGGCGATAGTAAAGGATTGCGAACCGCTCACTAGCACCCATCGCACCAAGAGTGATATCCGTGATTACGAATCCCCACTCCGGACCGAGAATCTGGAGGAGTAAACGCAACCCACTGAGATCACGCGCGATCTTCTGTAGAGACACAACATCGAAGGCTGAGATCACCTGCGCCAAGTAGTATAGGGACTCGATACTCTGCCTCGGACTAGCCAACCTGGCCAGACACCAGCTAGCCACGATAAGGTTCTTGTCGAGATTTCGTGTGGGAACGCTATGTACGAGCGCTGAACGCAGTCGTCGGAGTCCATCGCTGGTACGTTTGCGCACGTTTGGTTCGAGCTGTGCCAATTCAGCTTGAGTAAAACTATGGGGGCCAAATTCGAAGGGCCCTCCGGCTTCGATGATTATTCGCATCACCGTACGGCGAATTTCTACGACCACCTGATCGAGAGCTTGTACCCGGTCTTCGCATTCGGAGAGTGGCAGATCGCCGTACGGCACGCGTTGCATCTGGCTGAGTACGGATTTGTCGAACGTTTTTGTCCGCTCAGTGAGCACAGAAATCACTCGCTTCTGTCCTTTGGACTCCTTCTCGAGTTCTAACGCTATTGGCAACTCATTTTGCATGATGAATGTCGAGTTGAAGAACTTACGGCTGATTAGGAAGATAATGATGTCCGAAGCACGAAGGTGATGCTCAATCGCCTCGGACCAGCGGTCGCCTGCTGTTATCTGCCCATCCCACCACACGGTGATGATCCCTTCGCGTTCCAACACATCAAGATGGATATCAAGTTCATTGCGAATGCCCTGATCTTCGTGGGCGTAGGAGAAAAATAGCTTGAGAGGAAAACGTTTCACTGCTATCTCCGTATGATTTCTTACATTCTGCCCGCTCGCCGGGCATAAGAGGCGGGCGGGTAAAGGTAAAGAAATATGATAAAGAAACCTTTTCTTAGACAATACGCTAATCAGGGGACCGCTGGATATAGCCCTTCCTTCTTCATGCCTTTGTTATAAATCACTCAATTATTTGATACTTCTTTCCTTCCTCCGGGGTCGGGCCCAATGCCACTAGTTTAAAGATAAGCTACTGAAATTAAATAATTTATTGTCAACATTTTTCATTTACTTTTGCCTTTCGTTATAACATCTTCACCAATCACTTCTTCACCTATCGATTTTTGACTTGATAAACGTCAGTTAATCTGATGTTATACCTATATAAACTGACTCGTATTTTTATGATGCACTCCTGGAATATCCGGTTATGGAAAAAGAAGATATCAAGCAAGTACTCCTTCAAGTCCTTGAACTTTAGCTTGAATACCAGCTTAAAGCTATCCGTCAGCTTCAAGGTAAACCAGATGACGAACCTAGCCTTGTTCCTCGGCGCGGAAGAAGACGTCAGTCTCTGGTTGATTTATGCCTAAAAATACTGACTGAAGAAGGCAAGTCACTGCATGTCAACGAACTCACGCAACTATTGCAGCAAGGAGACATGGGGGTCGCATCTCAAATATTAAGTATTTTCCTTCTGATTCGATGCTCCCGCCCTTTAAGCTTGCGATCTGTCTTAAGTTTTTTCACGATCTGGTCATGCCGAGCCGCGATTCCAGCTCCGGAGATATCGAACCGCCGCCCCAAGACCACGCTGGTTTCTCCCGTCATTTCCCTGCAAAGATAAATCGCCACATCCCGGGCTAAATTCTTCTTTTTCCCTTTCTGCAGGATGCTCTCCTTACCGCAATCGAATTCGTCGGAAACCGCTTGAATAAGGGCATCGGGCGTGGGCCGGGGTTTCAAATTTTTCAGTTGCGGGATCTCCTTGCTGTTCGATTCCTTGCTTAAAAATGTCTTCTTCACCCAGTTTACAAAATCGACTCGCCCTAAAACAACACCGCCTATGACGTCATCGGACGGATTATCAATTTTTTCTTTTTCAACCGACTCGACAAAATCACGGTATTTTTTTTTCGCCGTGTCTCTATTCCCTCCGAACAGCAACAATAACCAGTCCGTCTCTAGCCATCCCGGAGATTCAACATAGCCGCTTAAAGCCCGGTAACTGCTCCATGGATAGTCTCTGCAATGTTCAACCATCCTCGCCCGCACCGGATTCAGATGGATATATCGGGACAGGTGTTTTAAATATTCATCCGCGTCCACCAGCACGGCTTTGAAGCGGCCTTGGAACAGGTGACCGATGCGTCTCCGTTTTCGATTGAAATAAACGGAATATGCGACGTTGATCCATTTGATCGCCTGACTCAGGTTCGCATGGGGCGTTTCTATCAAGAAATGATAATGCGTGGTCATCAGGCAATAGGTATGCACCTTGATCCCGTATCGTTTCACCGCCTCGCCGACATATTCCAAGAACTTTTCCCGGTCCCGCTCGCTCCTATAGATATCCATTCCCGTGTTTCCGCGATTCATCACGTGATAGAAAGCACCCGGAAATTCTATTCTTAACGGCCGCGCCATTCAAAAACACCTTTTTGTTTCGCCAAAAAACATCTTCTTTTTTTTTCGCACGCTATCTTAACCGCATAAACTTGTCAATACTTAATAATTTAGATGCGACCCCCTCGTCCCACTTAATGCTTTTGTTCGGCGCTTATAGTAGGAACCGACGAGACACTGACGACAGTGTAATTAGCAATTTTACGCCTAATTTTTGATCCTGCAAGGCATACAAGTCCAGTACCTAAAAGAAGCATTGTAGCCGGCTCAGGAACTGGCGCGGTAGAAGTGGTAATATCGATATTAATTGAGGCTGTGTTAGCAAAGCCTAAGCCTCCAAAATCTAAGCTGAGCGAATGATCTGAAAATGAAATTCTACTTTGGCTCAATCCACTTACTATTATAGAGCTGATAATCTCATCACTTGAACCAAAATCGAGATCATTAAAAATAAAGCCATTAAAATCTGAAGATGTATATCCAGTATTACTTATAGAATCCATTGATATGCTGTAGTCGGATATATCAAATAACCAAGAATTCCATGAAAACAGTTCTATCTCTGGTACCACAGTAACTGACGTTGATCCAAATGTGAAATTATTGAACCCTCTCTGAATGCTAACAACATCACTCATTAATGTCGCATTTGCTGTTCCGGAAAAAAATAGTAATAAAATTAAACCTGAAATAAGTTTCATTTTCATTTTGATGACTCCTTTGGTGGTGAACTTTTGTTAATATTATTTTCTCATATCTTTAATACGTTATGACGTAATTGATGATTAATTTTGTGCTGAAAACATTTTCTTGAGCTTTATAAAGTGAATTTCTTTTGCCGTCCGCCATAAGCAGTGGGCGAGTAAAGCCAATAAATGGTTTTAATGCTATAAAGGATGAATTGGCAAACACTCTTCTAAAACCGCACGCTATAGCCCATCTGTCTTCATGGCGTTGTTATGCTCGTTTTCCCTCTTTTATGTGCTCTCTTTCTTGGTGTTCAAACCAGGTCTTTACTTTGCGTGAACTGTATGCAGCTTGCATTAATCCGAATATCGAAACAACAGAAATATAACTTGGGTTTTTCGATCCCAAGACGATCAATGGCCTTATTGAATACCTTCCAGGTGAAGCTTTTGTGCTTTCCCCCTCGCCGGTTCAACCACTTGAATGCACATTCAATCGCCCAGTTGTAAAAACGCCATAATGACCTTAAATTGCCGACCACAGTGTAATAATTGTAATGACCTCGCAGCCGTCTGTTTAAAGCCGTGTGGATAACCTTACCATCCGTATCGAGAATTCCCGCTTTCAGCCATTTGCGGATCAGATTTAGAAACGCCGCATCGTCGATCCGTTTCCGTCAGCATTCGCAGCAGCCAGTCGTGGTCCATATTGTCGAAAAAGCCTTTGATATCGGCCTCGACAATGTATCCATATTTCCCGAACTGAAGATTGAATCTCAGATCCTCGACCGCATCCTTCGCACTTCGATTCGGTCTGTAACCATAGCTGTTATCCAGAAAGTCCGCCTCGTAGATCGCCGTCAGCAGCTTGGCACAGGCCAGTTGCACCAGCTTGTCTTCAAGCGCCGGTATGCCCAGCGGCCTTTCTTTCCGTTCTCCTTGGGAATGTAACATCGCCGCACCAGTTTGGCACGGTACCGCTTTGTTCTTCAGTCGCTCTACCAATGCCTCGAATGTTGGCTTCCAGGTTTTCCTCGTAGGCCTCCGCCGTCACTTCATCCACTCCACTGGCGGCATCCTTGTTTAGATCCTGCCAGCAGCTCATCAGTAATCGAGCATTCAAACACCGGTAAAGGTCCTGAAAACGGTGTTTCGCATTCGCTTTCGCCTTAATTGCTATTCCCCGCAGTGAGGTTTGCTCGTATTGTTCCAGCCCTACATTGTCCGGTACGAGTTTCCTTTGCGGGCTACGTACTTCCGTCAGGTCCTTCCCCATGTAGTGGGCTTTCCCCACCTCCGAGTAGTATGCCTGATAAGACACCCCATCGGCATATAGAGGATCCATCGGCTTGACCGACCATCCTCCCACCAGGTGTTCTTGTTCAGCATTTCGGATGTGTAATGTACCATTGCTCCTTGTACCCTTCCTTCAGTCCAAATCGCTCCTGGAGCCTTTGGGGCTTCCCGAGTTCTACGACGCATCTCTTCCTGCATGCCACGGCCTGAGGACTCCGGCGGACCTCCACATCCTCGCCAAAACGGATGCTTCTGTGTTGCCTTCGGCGCACGTTAAAACCCTCGGCGTCCGCAATTGGCATTTCGAAGCTGTACCAGCACTTCAGGGAGCGCGATCTCCCCTACGGCCTACAGGATTCTCTGCCTACGCTTAGCCCATCTTGTTCGCTGCCCATCATTCAGGCAACTCCGCCATGGACCCAAGGCTCGATACGGGTGGGTGGCTAACCCTTACAGAAAACCATTTCTGATCTCCCTCCCGACAGGGACTTTCACCCTGCAAGATGCGCCGAGCTTTCCTCGGCGCGATAACGCCTCGCATCAGCGGCGCAGCTTCGCTGCGCCCGACTGCATGCGTTTGTTAGGCGTCACCGTCGATGTGCGTCCCGGTCTGAGGACTTGCGCCACCTTGACCCGAAGAGAACGGTAGAACTTTGTCCTGTTCGGCTGGATCATTGCGAGCGACCACGGCGCGCGCAGGCTCGGTTGCACTGAGATTGATTGCTTCGTGAGGAATACCCGGCGGGATGAAGAGGAAGTCTCCCGGTTGGCTAACCACTTCGTACTCTAGTGCCGATCCCCAGTGCGTACATACAGTTCCTTCCAGTACATAGATACCGGTTTCATAACCGACATGGAGATGAGGCTCGGACCGAGCACCTGGCGGGATAACCACCAGGTGCATGGACAGTCCGGTGGCATTGGCTGTCTGTCCAGAAATGCCAATAAAGTAGGGCAAACGCTGTCGCGTCATGACCTCATGGTCAGGTTTGACGTTCTGTACCTTTAGCTCGTGGTTGTTCATTATCGTAGTCCTCCATTATAGGCACTCATGATGCCTAACACCAGTTTCAGCTGCGTTGCCCAGAGCGACGAAGGGGCGGCGGGTAACGTCAGCTGGAAACATTTGTTATAAGTTATTATGTGGGAAGGCATTCCTAATCCCCACCAATTTTTAGCCCTGCCCGCACCTCTCGGCGAACCAGGTCCGACACGTTAGGAGCCTTCAGCAATGGACGGTCGAACTCCTGGATCTGGTCAGCCACCGCCGGTTGTACAGAGGTCGCGATCCAAGCGGCCACATAAAGATTTAGACGCGCAAAAAGGTTGAAAAAGAGCATCAGTACAATCACCGGACCGAACACGGCGGCCGCGGGATTGCCCGAAAATTTGCCCATCAGAAAACCGGTGAGGTACTGCAGGACGAAAAGTCCCGCGGATCCGATCAGCGCACCCCACGCGATGATGCGGAAAGGAAACGTTTGCTCCGGCAACACTTTATAAAGGTACACGAACATAGCCCATCCGGCAATGGCCGACAGAATGGGCCCCACAATCCGCAGCAGAACACTGATGCCGGGGACCTCATCCAGGGCGAGCCAGTGCACGATCGTGCCGGTCAGCGATGTCGCCATGACTGCGAGCGCGAAGGTCACCGCCAGGATGATGAGCAGGCCCAGTAGAATCGCGAAATTCAGCAGTACCTCCAAAAGGATGAAATGTTTGCGCTCCTTCATGTCAAACAGTGGACGGGTCTGGGCCCGCACGGCAGACTTCAGATTCCCTGCCCATCCGGCGCTGGAGTATATCGAGGAGAAAAGGCCCACCAGACCCACCGAGGCCCAGTTGCGCAGCAAGCCCTGAATCAGTCCGGTCAGTTGGGCCTGCAGGTCCTCGGGAGCGCCCTGCAGCTGTACCATGATCACCGCCTGAACCCGCTCCAGCAAGTCGGGACGCAGCACTGTCAGGGTGAACCCGCAAGCCGAAAACGCAACCATCAGGATGGGCACCATTGCCAGCAACGAGAAGTAGGTGATGGCCCCCGCGAACTGGTTTCCCAGCCGGGTGGCATACCGGGTGTTCATCCGGAGCACGTGTGCCACCGCCGGTACCTGCTTCAGTTCTTTGACCTTCTCCTGCACCTGCTGAACGATCGCTGTCACTGTTCATCTCCCTTCGTACGCAACTCGTACTCCGTCCCCGAGAATCCCAACCATCAAGAATATTTATAACGCGGAAGTGAGCAGCAGCCCGAAAAAAACTCCCAGCTGGCTGGGCTTTTACGTAAATCCGCTATATTCTCGCCGTCTGCTCCACTGGCTTGTTCGCCGGAGGCGACTTAATTTTCAATAAAAATTTTTTTGAAGAGACTTTCCGACATTTTAAAGCCTTCTTCGGTCATGCCAACGGATTTCGCTTTGCCTACAGGATTGGTGATAAGACCTTTCTCATGAAGGCGGTTCATTGTGTCCCAGTCAAAACCTTTCCAGGCTCTTGCGCCAAGCCCTTCTTGTCGATCATGTACAACCAAATATAAAAGGGCTAAGGTAAATTCATCAACTTTTTCCTCATCGTATTTCATATCTTTAATCCTTCAATACTGCTGAAGAGGCGAACCAAAAGTTAACTGGCGTGCTTTCATAGCGAGAAAAGCCAGTTTACATGATTAATAATTATAATTATAGCTGAAAAATTCAGCGCACCGTAAAGCCCGTACACGTTGAACGTCATGTTATATTTTGCTTGCATAAAGATCATGTAATTGTGAGCAACCAGAACCAGATATCTTGTCAGAACCACTAATAGCCTCTACGGGATCTGAATTTTTAGAATGCACACCATCCATAATTTCAAATGGCTTAATAAGACTAATATCAACTGACTCTGTGATTACTTCACGCAAAAATATTCTTTCATTTTTAGATAAACCCAAGATCCATTTTTGGGTAACGGCAGACACACCTATATTATTTCCTTCAGCCCAATCTATAGCAAAATCTCTTGCTTCCTCTTTAATCAATTGTGTGAATGCATTGCCATCCATATAGGTTCCTCAAAGAAATATAACGTCCCAGGATGAGCTGCAAGCCAGAGCCTTTACAAGCTTAGCACGGCATTTTACGAAAACCACCCGGCTTTTTCCTGTCAGCTCCATCCTGCTTGTTATATGATTTCTTTAATTTTATTTCTTATTTTAGCCACCAGACTACAAAGTTTATCGGAAAAGAATATTAAGAAAACTCCAAGTACAATTCTCACAATATACTTAGTTGTAAAACCTTGCGAGCTAGCTATCATTTGAGCTTTAGTAGCCGCATCAACTTCAAATGTTCCAATGTTGGTATTGTAAGCCACTATATTTGCTAACGCTGGGATAGAAACTGCAACCAGAATTAGCCCTATAGTTGAAAAAATCAATGATTCTACTTTCCAGTCTTCAAGTCCCTGTAGATTTCCAGGTGCTGCGGTTGAATCCTTAACCATTACTTTTGAGAGACTTGGTGCGATGAACCATAAAATTGTGGAAATGACAAAAGTTGTAAATTCATGTGAGATTAAAAACATTACAGGGTTAGCTGTACCGATTGTAACTGACATTGGCAAAATCGAAAGCGCCTGTAGGAGCATATATGCTGCTAAAACTCTGATTAGGATTATGGCAATATCTTGCTTTGTGATCATTTTTTTACCATATAACGGGGCGCGGGTGAGCAGCTTTTTTTTGTCTGCTCGAACCGCGTGGATAGGCCGCGCTTCGCGGTGCCCTGCTGCTCACCCGCGCCCCGATAGGCCTGGAGCGAAGCGACAGGCCTATCGCCCGCCGGTGAGCAGCGGCCCAAATAAATTCCAAGCTTGCACGGCCTTTACGGTAAAACCGCGATCTTCACGCCGTCTGCTCCAGTGGCATTGATACTCATAATGGCCTCTTCTAAATAATGGGGAAACAGTACGATTTTTTGATTATCCTGCCAGTGACCCGCGCCTAAGTTGCCTGTGCTCCGACGAGCTACGCAAGGGCCCATTCTCGCACAGGCAACTTAGTCGCTGGATGCCGGGCATAGAACCCAGTTTGAGTTATTTAGAAATCTCCTATAAAATGATTGTGCGAAGAATCATTAACCTTAAACTACAGGAGGAAACCCATGAGATTCTACACCCAGCAACATCAATATTACTGCGGTATCGATCTGCATGCAAGGACTATGTACAATTGCATCCTGGACCAGGCCGGCGATACCGTGCTGCACAAAAACATTAAAACCAAACCGGATCTATTCCTCAAGATCATTGAACCCTTTCGTGACAACCTGGTGATCGCAGCCGAATGCATCTTTACCTGGTATTGGCTGGCCGACCTGTGTGCCCAGGAAAACATCCACTTCGTCCTGGGACACGCGCTATACATGAAAGCGATCCACGGCGCCAAAACCAAAAACGATCGTATCGATTCCTACAAAATCGCTAAACTTCTACGGGCCGGTATGATTCCCATGGCATACGTGTATCCGGCCAAGATGCGCGCAACCCGGGATCTGCTGCGCCGGCGCATGCACTTTATGCGAAAACGCGCAGAATTGCGTGCTCATATTAAAAACACAAATAGCCAGTATAACCTTCCGCCACTTGGCACGACCATTGCCTATCGAGCTAATCCAGACGAGGTCCAGGCCCAGTTCACGAATCGCTGTGTTCGCAAATCGGTGCAGGTGGATTTGGACCTGATCGGTTACTATGACAAAATGCTCAAAGATCTTGAACTGTATATCCACCGCACAGCAAAAGACCATGATTCGAAAGATCAATACCTGCTGCGGACCATCCCCGGTATTGGACCCATTCTCTCACTAGTACTTCTTTATGAAATTGAAAATATCAACCGGTTCCCGAGAGTCCAGAACTTTTCGTCATACTCACGCTTGATTAAACCGATCAAGGAATCGGCTGGAAAACGCGCCGGAAAATCTAATAAAAAAATTGGCAATGCCCACCTCAAATGGGCCTTTTCCGAGGCAGCTATCTTAATGATGCGCGAAAGAGACGACGCTAAAAAATTCATTCAAAGAAAGCAAAGTAAACACGGTAAAGCCAAAGCAATTGCGATCTTATCACACAAAATCGGCCGGACAGTTTACTACATGCTCAAACATAGGAAACCGTTTGATCCGGATAGATTCTTTAACAAAAATTAGCTGTGGGCCGGAAGAAGTGAGCTAAAAGTCTAACTGGAACCATGATCAGGTCGGTCTGAGGATGCACGCAAAGCAACACTAATCTTTTGCGTCACTAAACGCGATAAAGTGCTGGACCAATACGCCAGGTTCCTGTGGCATTGATTGGACACTTCTTCCGGGCCCCGTATTTATAACGGAGGCTTTTACAAAGCTTAATTCGTGCTCTGCCCCTTGACTGAACAGGCTAACTAACTGGGATAGATCCTTGGATCTAAGCCCCTTCTTTTGATACTGACGGTATAAGGGCACCGATGAATTTCTCGATGTAGCCGCCATCAATCGGCGGTTACAGTTGTCGCTCGGATTCCAAACCCTTTTGGGTTTGCCGGGACGACGGGGCTATCACTATAGATGTTTGGTGCAGGCACGTAATACGCCTGACGACCGTTAACGGAAATCAAGCCAGAGCATAGAGATCTTTGTCAGAGACTCCGGGTAAGCGAAAAATTAAAAAAACGCAGTTTTTTCGCATGGGGGACTATTTTCTCTTGACAAAGAGAGGCCATATAGATGTTATGCTCAATGTCTTATTGTTGCTTATCAGTATCCTTTGAAGCAGAAATAGGATAGACGCTGTTGAAAATTACAAGTATTATGAGAAATACAACGAGAGCTAATCCCCATCCGCTTCTTATTAATCCTATAACCCATTTGTCAGGAAGAAAGCCTCCAGTGATAAGCAGACCCAAAACCAATAAAAGAAATAAAAATAATACACAAACTTTTTTTAGTATTTTGTTCCTGTTTGATATCGGCATCCGTAATAGGCCACTTATTTGGCTAAATCAATTGATAGGGCATAACCAGTGATTGAGTAGTTACTGCATAACTATACAAAAATAAAAGTCATCAACAAGAAAAATCAATTATCTTAAGGAAAATTCTATCAACATAACTCCGTATATTGTGATTATATCGCCAACTGGATAATAATCATGAAACAGATCCCACAATCCATAAAAAACTGAAGGCGAAAAAATAAAAAACCCCACATCTCAAAATGAGAGCGGGGTATTATTGCCTATAAACCAGGTTGATCCTGTTTTAAGGGTTTAAGGAGCGGAATTAATTCGGTTTTAGTATACAGAGGAAGTTCGGGGATGTAAAGAGAGAAAAAGGTTCTGAACAAAGCTTGTCAGACCAAACCCTCTATCTGCAAGCATTAAAAAAATGCAAGAATATCGGTTCGATTCTAAGATTGAAACAAAGTTTTATGTGTCTAAAAGACAGCTATAAGATGCTATTGTGTTAGACATAAATTCGGACACCCCGCTGAAACCGGGGCGAAATCTGTGGATTAAATCAATACCTCACCTGATTAAGAGGCCATCGGCACCGCGTAGGGGCCTTCTTCGATATAGGCGATCGTCGGTTTTTGGCCGGTAAAGCGGGGATGATTGACGGCGTAAATCACCGCATTCTGAAGCATGGCCGCGGCCTTTTGCCGGTTCGATTCAAAATTGGCATCATCGGCGATCACATCGTAGCCGCTGGGTCCCGGAATGATGTCATAGTGCGCTTTTGGAATCTGGGGCGAGCAGTAGATCAAGCCGTCCATACCGACTTTGCGGTAAGGTTTGCCCCACATTTCGGGCTCCCACTGATCCTTGGTAAAAATCCAGTCCGGGTGCTCCAGCACGTTGTTGTAACCGTCCGGACCCAGAATTTTAAACAGGTGCAAAAAGGTTTTATACTCCTGGGAGCCGATGGGCTCCACGTCCACATTGTTGGCCAGCATGACGATCAGGCCGTTTTCCCTGACAGCCGGCATGGCGTTGACCGCGGCTTTGACGGCCTGGTAGTGATTGCGGCCGACATACCCGGCGTGGGTCAGGACAATGTCAAAGGGCGGGTCGATCGGAATCATGACCGATTTTTTCATGGCTTCAAAAGCAGCCAGGTGGGCTTCCTCCAGCGCCCCGGCAAAAACACCGGTCATACACAAGCGCTTGTCGAGGGTCACATTGACCAGAAAGTCAATGCCGACGGTTTGGGCAACCTCAAGAGCCTCCTCGTGACAGGGATTGCCGTCTAAGACCAGGTTGGTTGCTTTGGGATCTTCCAGAACCCGGACGCTGTGAAAAAACTCGATGGTTTTGGTATTGACCAGTGCCGGGCAGACCGCCTTTCTGCCGCCGCTGGCCCCGGCCATAAAATGGCTTTCAACCAGTCCCGTAATAATTTTGACATCCGATTCATAAAAAATTTTGTTCAGATGAACCTGGGTTCCCCGTTTGGTTTGAGCGGCCAGGACCATGCTCTCGTCATCCTCGCAATCATGATCCACGATCCGGTAATTGTCCACCACCTCCCGGCCGTACATGCTGATACGCTCTGCGAGGGTGCTGTGACGATGCATCCCGTTGCCGATTACAATCACGATATTCTCTCTTTTGACGCCGGTTTGTTCAATCAGACCCAGCAGGGGCAACAGCAGTCCGTTTTCCCCTTTATAGGGTGCCGGCCGGTGATGTCGGATACCGTGATGCAAACCGAAAGCGCATCGGCCGGTTTATCTTTGGATTGAATGATCTCGGAAATAGTGGCCGATCCGATCGGCTGATTCAAAGCCTGTGCAATCGCCTCACCCGAATCCACCAGACAGGGCATGGACGGCATGGTCAATATCTCACAGTTTTCCGGCACCTTAATATCCAGCAATTCATCACCAAAATCCACCTGGATGGGTTTCCAGTCCCGGGTATCGGCCCCGAGGATGATGTCCGCAATTTCTTTTTTCATAATCGTCTCCGTATAACGAGTGGTATAAGGTATATAGGGTTTAGTTAGGGTATAAGCGTAACCGCTGGCCTGAAGAGCGGCCAGTTTGGTCAATAAAGGGCCGAATGAACACCCTCCTGCCATGTATCATGCGTTGGGTGATTGTAGTCACTGATCAATAAATCAAGTGGTTAAATTTACCCCAAAGCGTTTCCAAGGCATTGCGGGCAGGTCAAACATCGAACATCCAACATGGAACATCGAATAAGGGTATTTTATCGATTTTAATCGCGGTTGCAAACCGCTCCCACACGAACTTAGAATGAAGTCTCACACGAGCTATAGGGCAGAAGATGGCGTCTAAAATAACCTTAACCCAATACCTTACACCCTATATCTTTATTTTCTCTCATAATTCGTTTCAAACTACAATCCGAAATCCCACATCTATCCCTTAAAATCTACGAGAGCCACCGAAAATAAAACATAAAAAAAATGCGCAGCATATATAAATTAATACGCCGGTCTTTAGATCGGGAGATTTTCTCAGTCAGCACAAACAAACTATTAACCTGAAATTGTCGTTATGCAGGGCGGATTAATTTATCCGGCACTTCAATTTGCCGCGGATCGGTTGCGCCAGGAGTCCCGAAGAAGTGATCGGCCTGGTACATGATGTAATTGAGCGCATCGTCGAGTTGCCGGCGATATTGCTCACATTTTTCACGCGAGGCATCGGCCGGCACCCGAATGGTGTCATCGGCAAAAAGGGCCACGATCCGGGCAAACGGCTTGGGGATAATGGTCCGATCCCAGCTTTTCAATTTCCAGTATCGATCTGCACTCCAAATCACCGGAATTATCGGAATCCCGGTTCTTTTGGCTAAATAAATAATACCCGGTTTGGAAACAAACCGCGGACCCCGGGGAGCGTCAGCCACCAGCCCGCCCTTGTGTCCCCGCCTGACGAGATCTTCCATGGCCCGGTAGGCCTGCCGGCCGCCGCGTGATGAAGAGCCTCTGGCCGTTATCCAGCCGAAACGCTTGGCTGCCTGGGCGGCCAGTTCGCCGTCTTCGCTGGCGCTGGCAATCGAAACCACATTCTGGTTGCGGTACCAGTAAATGACAAAAAACAAACCGCGATGCCAGCTGGCATAAAGAAGCCCCTTATCCGGAGTTTGCGCTAAATATTTTTCTTCTATTTCACGGCCGAATTCGGATATTCGACAGGTGCTCAGCCACAGGCTGGCAACCCCTTTGGCTGTCCAGCCAAAGGCCCAAAATGCCGCACGTTTCCACAGTTTCATATTTTTTAAATTATCCAATCTGCTGCGCCTGAAACGTTTGCATTAATCTGGAATAATCACTACAATTTAATGGTATCAATTTTGCATCTACAAAACTACAAGTCTGTAATGAGATACCTTATACTGCGACAATACTTTTGGCAAGACGCTGCTCTCGAACCGACCTCACACGATAAGCTACTGAAATAAATATGATATTACAGCATTTTTAATAATTTGCTCTTTGAAAATATCAACCACCCGCATGATGCCTGATTCAGTTTAAACACCGCATCCATATCCAGCAAACTAAAAAGTGACAAAAAAACCGTCATTTTAATGTCAAAAAAGCGATAATCTGTAAATCTTTTTTCTTAAACGGTGGTTGACCCGCAAGGTAAGATGATTACGGTTTTGTTGTAAGGCTGATTCGGGATCAATAGGGCTCGAACAGGTCTGATAGTTAGCGATAGTTTTTGATCACTCCTCCGGCATTACTCACCCGACAGCGGTTACAGCATTTCATCAAATAATTGACGGCCTGAAGAACATGCGGATCAACTGCGTCTTTCCAAAAATTTTACAATTTGGCTGCTCCCCTCAATTAGAGGGAGCCGCCGAAGAACGGTTTAACAAATTTTTCTATTGGAGGTAAAATGCCTGATAATTCAAAAACACTCCCCATCATCTGACTGAAGTCAAGCAGGGTAAGCGTTGTTTTGAAAATGCGTTTCAAAGTGTATCACGGATGATTCTGGAAAGTAAAATCGAAAAAGTCGTGGTCAACGGCAAAACTACCTATGATTTCAGCATCTTCCGTGAGGGATCCAAGCACGTGATTGGCATGTATGACGAAATTAACAGCTTTGTCTCCTACGTCAAAGACGCCGCCGAAGGCGGATCGTCCAAGGAAATGGCCTTTGTGCTGGTGGGCGAACCGGGCAATGGCAAAACCTTTTTGGTTGAATTTCTGGCTGCCAAATACCGTGCTTTTTTAACCATAGATAAAAATCGCAAATATACCTTCAGGTACTTGAACCTGGAGAAAGTCGGCGATTACGGCAAAATCAAAACCATTGAATCCCAAACCTATGAAGACCCGATGATCCTGGCGATGAGTCTGTTTGAAACCCCGGAGCAAAATAAGGAGTATCTTGCCAAACAATTCGGTTTTTCAGACAAGGAAATTGACACGCTTTATGATAATTATCGCCCCCTGGGTGCCTGCAGCAGTTATATTTTAAATGATATCAGAAACTTTACGGATGGAAATATCGATGAAATGCTCAAGTTTGTCGAGATAACGCCGGTGCCGCTGACCGAAAGTCTGGGGACCGTCACCGGCAAATACCCGGCCAAAGACAAAATCACATCCTCATCGGTGGATCTGCTGGGCGAGGAATCGATCCAGCGCCTGCTTCACATTTCCGACACCAACAATCCATACCGTTTTGATTTAAGGCGCGGTGCCCTGGCCCGGGTGGCCGGCGGCGGGATTCATTTCAGTGACGAAATCTTTAAAAACAAAAAAGATCTGGTCCAGGTTTATCTGGGCGTCATCCAGAACCGCAGCATCGAAATTGACGGATACAAATGGCCGATTGATACCCTGATTGTCGCCACCAGCAACAATTCTGAATTTCATCGCTTCCTGTCTGAAAAAGAGGAAGCCCCCATCGTGGACCGCTGCCGTATCTGCTATGTGTCGCACAATACCAATTACAAGCTGCAGACAGATCTCACCGGTTACACCATCGGCAGTGAAACCCGGACCACCCTGACCAAAGAGGATCTGCACCAGGATCCGAATCTGAATTATGCAGCCTCCATTGCGGTCGTATTATCCCGGCTGCCCCGCTCCGAAAAACTGACACCGGTCGAGACCATGAAGCTGGCTGCCGGAGAGGTGGCCGGAGAAAAGAGCATCAAAACCCTGGCCGAAGTCATCGACACCCTCAACCAGGATCCGGAAATCATCAACCGCTTCGGCCAAAAGGGGCTGGGTCAGCGCAACCTCGGCCGGGCCATCCAGCTGTTGATCGAAAGCTCGGAAACCAACGAGGGTGAGTGCATGTTTGCCTATGACATATTCAAGGCCCTGGATCGGATCATCCTGGATTATGTCACCGAAGCCAATGACCGGACCAAGTACCTTGAAGATCTCAAGACGGCTAAGGGATTATACCGCGAACGCATCATGACGGAGATGTTCAACGCTTACATGGATGAACCCTACGCGATTCGCAAAGACGTCATGAACTATGTCAATATGATAATCGGCATTGATGCCGAAAACCTGGGGCCCGACAAAATGTGGAAGTATAAAGACCCCCAAACCGCTGAATTGAAGGCGCTCAAAATCGACGAACGCTATATTAATAGTGTTGAAGAACGGCTGGGGCTTAAAAGTGAAGAACAGCGTGAATCGTTTCGAACCTCTATCCGCAAGATCTACGGCCAGAAAATATCCGTCGATCCGGACTACGACTTTATGGACAATCTCGAGCTGGTCAAAGCCGTCACCGATGTGAGGCTCAAATCCGACATTGCCGGCGCCGGCAGTCTGATCGGGGCGCTGGCCAACCGGACCAACGAAGAAAACCAGAAACTGTATGACCGCATGATCTCCACCATGCTCGAAAAATTGGGATATTGCAAGACCTGCGCCCAAAAGACCATTGAGTACTTCTGTACCCAGGAAGATGAAATGTAATTAATCCGCCCTGAAAAACAGCGTATTCGGTAGTTAAACTTATGCTTAGAAATTTGAAGCTTATTGTCAAATTAGGAGCTGCCGCGGATTAATTAAATTGTGCTGCGCATATTTTTATGCATTTCTAATCGGAGCTTGGTTGCAGAATAACTCAAAAATAATAAGTGTCTGAAATTTTTTCTATTATTTGAAATGTCAAAAACAATTATAAGCTCAAATGCCTTGGTGCATTCATCAAAAAAAGCCATTGAGCGAAGCGAAATACGATGGATTCAAACCGATTAAAATATTTCCAGCAGCTAAAAGATAAAGGCCTGACGCCCGAGCAGGAAGAGAAAATTCAGCTGGAGCTCAACGACAACGGCTCGCACGAGATACCGGATGCAGAGTCATCCCGTGATAAGAACGGGGCCAAATTTCAGGCCGCCCCTAATTTTTACGCCTACCACGATCTATTGGACCTGCAGGGCATCACGGCCATGCAAAGCACGCCCAATGTCAGTATCCGCTCCATCGATGAATTGCTCGAACGCGATAAGCAGCGGGAAAAAGACGGGTTTCCACGTAAAATCAATGTGGGGCGTTTGATCAAACCGGGCAAAAGCGGCAAAGATAAAGTCGTCATTGTGCCGTCCACGGTGGAGGAAAAATTTCTGCATGACCCCTCGTTTCGCACGGATGAAGAGCAGGGCGGCGGGGGTTCCGGTGACGGCGAAGAGGGTGAAGTGATCGGCGAACAGCCGGTGCGGGCACCCGACCAGCAAGGCGGAAGCGGACCCGGCGAGGGAGAAGGCGGCCAGCATGAAATGGAGTCAAGTGCTTATGATCTGGGCAAAATTCTGACCGAAAAATTTGAACTTCCCAACCTGAAAGATAAGGGCAAAAAGAAATCACTGACGCGTTACACCTATGATCTGACGGACAAACACCGTGGCTTCGGCCAGCTGCTCGACAAAAAAGCGACATTGCGCAAAATTACCGAGACCAACATCCATCTGGGTAATATCCCGGACGTTGAAAACATCGATCCGTCACGTTTTCTGGTGTCGCCCCAGGATCTGATCTACCGGATTCTGTCACGTGAAAAAGACTACGAATCCCAGGCCATGGTGTTTTTCCTGCGGGATTACTCCGGTTCCATGGCCGGAAAATCCACGACCCTGGTGGTGACCCAGCACGTGTTGATTTACAGCTGGCTGCTGTATCAATATGCCATGCAGGTGGACACGCGCTTTATCCTGCATGATACGGAGGCCTCCGAGGTGCCGGATTTTTACAGATACTATAATTCAAAAGTGGCGGGCGGAACCCAGGTATCCTCGGCTTATCGGCTGGTGAATGAAATTGTTGAAAAAGAAAATCTGGCCCAGGACTACAATATCTATATTTTCCACGGCACGGACGGTGACGATTGGGACACGGACGGCAAAGAAAGCATCCCCGAGCTCAAAAAAATGCTGACCTATGCCAACCGGGTCGGGATATCAATTGCCGAACATTCAACCGAACCCACCCAAAACAGTGAGGTGGAGAAATATCTGAAAAAGTCAAACCTGTTGGAAGACAAGCCGAGTTTACTCCGGCTGGATGTGATGCAGGAAAATGCGGATGAGCCGCGGCTGATAGAGGGGATAAAGCATTTGATTGGGGAGTAAAATTCAACTGCCGGTGGTCATTAGCAGGGTTATCGCTGGGTCGCAGAATGACTAATGACTATTGACAAATGAATAATTGCGGCATCCTGTCGATTTTAGTTTGGAATTGTCAATAGCCTTACTATAGAGCTTACCCGGCTCTTTAACATTAAAATGATTTAAATCCTTAATTAGTCATTTTTCAATATTCATTATTCATTTATTATTATGGAGCTAATCGACCAACACACCAAAAAAATCATGGAAGGGTGCAAACAAAGAGCCCTGGATGCAGGGCTGCGTTTTGAAGATGAAACCCTGGAATATATTGTTTCCAACCGCGATCTGCTAGAGCTGACACCCAAGGTGATGATTCCGACCCTTTATGATTACTGGGTCCATGACGTCGAAGTTTTAAAGGAAAAGGGCCGCTATGAGTTGTACCCTAGCAATCCGTATGAAACCGTAATCAATACCCGGCCGGCGATTTCCTATTACAATGACAACAATCCGGATTGGATGAATGTCATGATTTTCTATCATGTTCTGGGCCACATTGATTTTTTCCAGAACAACCTGTACTTCCGCCACACTTGGGACTACGATTTCACCGGCCAGGCGCTTTCGGATAAACGTATGATTGCCAAGCTCAGATCCGAGAAAGGCCGCTGGGTGGATTATATTATCGAATTTTCCCGCGGCATTGATAATCTGGTGGGTTACCATGGTGAGCTTTCACAATTAAACCGCCCCCCCAAAACCAACAGTTCAAAAATGCTCGATTTTTATTTTGACGTGTTTCTGCAAACGATCAAAGAAATCAAAATACATGAATATGTCAAAGAGATAAAAAGATACAACGATTGCCTAACGGAAACCAAAGAGCTGGGGGAAAAAGCCTTTTTTGCGGAGGTTTTGCGAAAATACCCGGAGTTCGATGCAATTTTCAAAAAGAGTCTGGAAAAAAAGCCCCTTCAGAAACTCGACCTGATGCAATTTTTGCTGGAACACTCTGAATTTTTGAAAAAAGAAAAAAATAACTGGATGAAGCCGGTCATCGAGGTCATCCGCAAAACATCCTTGTTCTTCCAGCCCCAGATTCGAACCAAAATCATGAATGAGGGCTGGGCCAGCTACTGGCATGAAAAACTGTTTCTGCAGGATGATCGTATCGAAGGGCACGAAGTGGATTTCGCCCGCACCCACGCCGGTGTGACATCGATGCCGCGGGTGGGTTTAAATCCTTATGCCCTGGGAATGCGGTTGTTTTACTATATTGAAGAGCTGGCGGAAAAAGGCAAATACTCGATTGAATTCAAACGGCTGCTGGATGCCCGGGAGCGCGATCAATTTGACGCCCACACCGGGCAGGGGCAAGACTTTTTATTTAAGCTGCGAAACAACTTCAACGATTTCATATTCATCAACACCTTCGTTGACCAGGATTTTGTAAATCAATACAAATTGTTTGTTGCCGGCCGGCGGTTGGATCAGACCCGGGGGGTCTGGCAATACTATGTTAAAAGCCGCAGCGCCGAAAGCTACCGCCAAATGCTGCTCGACACCCTCTACCATCCGCCCTGCATTCAAATCCAGCCGGAAAAAACCACGAATGGAGATCTTTACCTGGTGCATGTATTTGAAGGCAAACCCCTGGTAAAAGAATTTATTGCCAACACGATGCTCGGCATTGAATACCTGTGGGGGGCGCCGGTTCAGCTTGAGACCAACGAAGTGGTGCCGGCCGAACCGACCCAGGTCCGGCTGCCGATTCCCGGCCTTACGATGCCGCTAGAGGAAGAGCCCCAGGCCAAGGAAATTAAGTGGCAAAAAGTGCGCTACACGATGAAAGACCGCAAGCTATCCAAGGAAAACATCTAGGAATTCGGAAGTCGGACCCGTCGCCGTCCGATAAGGCAGGACTATGCCGCGGCTAAAGATGCGGCCTTCGACGAGCTCAGACGAGACAAAGTCGGAAAAAATGATGCATAGCATCGATGAATACGGAAACCGGAAGTTGCAAGTTGGGGAAAAAACGATGCCCAGAGAGAATAAAGCCGGCGCTACAGACCAGAAGAAGAAAATGAAGCGCATTAAAAATTTGATATCGCCTGCTAAAAGAAAAGCGAAAGCCGTCCCGCAAGATGATCAGGGGATCCAAAGCATTAAGAAGGCCATGCAAAATCTCAACCACAACATGAGTGGGCAGGAACAACGCTCAGCTATATCATTTGAGGAGTTTCTCAAAGAGCTTACCGCGAATCCCCCACTGGTTATCCGCAATGTTTTCCAGGTGTTTAACGATATGATTAAAGCTTATGTGGGTGAGGGGCTCGACGAATACTCGGATGATCCCGAATCCATTCACTTTGTCCATTATGATTGCAGCAAACTGTTCGTTGAAGGAACCGACCATCCGTTTTTTGCCGATCGTCTGTTTGCCAATCGATTGATCAGCCTGGTAGAGGCCTGGAAGCGCGGTGCTCAGCAAAATAAGATTTACCTGTTCAAGGGCCCACCCGGCTGCGGGAAAAGCACCTTTTTGAATAATCTGCTGATGAAGTTCGAAGAATATACCAACACCGACGCCGGCCTGCGTTATGAAGCCGTTTGGCGTTTTGACCGTAAAATCTTAGGCGGACTCGGTGATCTCGAACACCATCCGGTACTGGAAAAACTGTCGCAATTGCTGGACAGCTCCCCTCCGGAACAGGCCGAGATGTTAAATGCCAATGGATCACCCAATTCTTTGCAGGGTTCTGAAGCATATATGGCGGCCAATTATCTTGACACCGATTACGTCGAAGTTCCCTGCCCCAGCCACGACAATCCAATATTAATGATTCCCAAGCCACATCGGCGGGAGTTTTTTGACGATTTATTTAAAAACGATGAATTTAAATGGAAGCTGTCCACTGAAAAGGAATATGATTGGGTATACCGAGACAATCCGTGCACCATCTGCAGCTCCTTATATGAAGCCCTGCTGGACCGATTGCAAAGCCCCCAAGAAGTTTTTGACATGCTCTTTGCGCGACCCTACCGGTTTAACCGGCGCCTGGGAGAAGGGATCAGCGTCTTCAACCCGGGAGACAAGCCCTTGCGGCAGAACATAATGACCAATGCTATTTTGCAGCGGCGCATTGACAGCCTGCTAAAAAACAGCAATCAGGTCAAATACATTTTCTCGCAGTATGCCAAAACCAATAACGGCATTCACGCCTTAATGGATGTTAAATCCCATAACACGGAACGGTTGATCGAGCTTCACAACATTATCAGTGAGGGCGTTCACAAGGTTGAAGATATTGAGGAAAATGTTAACTCATTGCTGCTGGCAGTGATGAACCCCGAGGATGAAAAAAATATTCAGGGATTTCAGTCTTTTTTGGATCGGGTTGAATATATCAATATTCCCTATGTCCTGGATTTGGCGACTGAAGTGGAAATTTACCGCAATATTTTCGGCAAACACATCGACGATCAATTTTTGCCCAGAACACTCCATAATTTTGCCCGGGTGATTATTTCATCGCGCCTGAACCCCAAATCCGAAGCCATGCTCGAGTGGATTGGTGACCCCAATAAATACCGGCTTTACTGCGATGAAAACCTGCAGTTGCTCAAAATGGAGATATATACCGGCTACATTCCCGCCTGGCTCAAGGAAGAGGATCGCAAACGGTTAACTGCCAAACGGCGCCGCAAAATTATTGCCGAATCGGAAAAAGAGGGCGAGCACGGTATCTCCGGTCGCGACTCCATCAAAATTTTTAACCAATTTTACTCGGCCTATGCCAAGGAAGACAAGCTGATCAACATGTCGGATTTGTGTAATTTTTTCACTAAAATCCATAAGGACGTCAAGGATTTGATACCGGCCGGCTTTCTGGATTCGCTGCTTCGCATGTATGACTACACCATTTTGCAGGAAGTTAAAGAGTCCCTTTATTACTATAATGAAGAACAGATATCGCGTGATATTCAGAACTATCTGTTCGCGATTAATTTTGAGATCGGTTCAGTTGAAACCTGTATCTACACCGGCGAAAGATTGGATATAAACGAGGAATTTCTGGCAGGTATCGAACGCCGCCTGCTGGGTACCAAAGCCGATAGCAGTCAACGCATTGCATTCCGCAAGGCCTCACAAAAAGAATACACCACCCGGACGTTAACCCAGGAGATCATGGTGGACGGGCTGCCGATAACCGAGTCCAAAATTTTCGAATCCATGCATGATCGCTATGTCTATAATCTGAAGGAAAAAGTGCTGGATCCGTTTCTTGAAAATGAAAATTTCCGCCGGGCCATCAAAGATTATAACGAGGAGGATTTTAAAACCTACGATAAGCGCATCCGGGACGACGTGAGCTATCTAATCAACAATCTATCTAAAAAATATCGCTATTTAGAACAGGGTGCCAAAGAGGTCTGTATGTACGTAATTGACAACGATCTTGCCAAAAAATTTGCAAACTCCCTAATTATATTGAATATTGTCAATTGAATAATGAATAATTAAGGTTCGCCTCCAGCGGATCATGTTAAAAAAGCGGGAGCGAAGCGACCTCAATAAATATTCAATCTACAATCTTCAATTTTCAATTCCGTAGTTCCTGTGAATTCATCTGGGCCGTCACGCTGTCGCAGTACTCCTCGAAAATATAATACATACAGCGTTCGGCAAACTGGGATTTTTCATAATAGCTGCAGCCAATCTGCTGTTTTTGATTGTCCGCTGTACAAATCGACATCTGCTCCTGTTTACAGAAATTAACCACCAAATGAGACATCATTCTATCCTTTCTGTGTGCAAGATTCATTCTTTATCTCCCAATCCCCAAGGTCTATTCTAGACCCTTAATCAAATCTGGAATCAGTTTTCACTATAATCGCCGGCGGGAATGTCTAGTCGTTTTTCCCCGTCGATCCCGGAATTGTCTCTACTTCTGTTATCGGCCGAATACGGGATTTCATTAATAGGAATTGGAATAAAAATTATGTCGATACGTTGCCTGATTTTTGCGGGTATGTGGTTTATAAGTCAATCTATCTATTGCTCAACTTGGTGCCTTATTTGAATTGTGATTCCAATCAGCTGTCAATTTTTAGCTCTTGAAAAGGACATTTATTTATGTTGAAGTCCGGATAAACCTGCTTATCTTAACGAGTAAGCGTTCAGGGGTTCAGGGTTTAAGGTTAATCGGTTCGGGTTCAGGTCCAATCTGAACCTTTGATTTATCGGTACTGATAGTTAAACCGAATAAAATTAGAACAATAGCAGGATGTTGAGTGCCGGCGGCTGAAAACAGTGTCGCCTGGACTTGTAACTGCATAGGAACAAAGGCAACCCTGAACGGTGAACCTTGAACCTGTGAAAGCGTAAACGCCATTTGATGGTGATTAATCAAATCTTACAGGAAAAGACCGGGTTAATGCATAGACAAAAAGAAATATGGCTGGATGACGAGAGCCGCAAAAATCAATTGGACAAGTCGGAAAATGGGGATCAACGCGCCTTTTTCGGGTTTCAGCGCGTCCCGGTTGATGAAAAAGCCGCGCGGGTTTTAAATCATTTTAACACGATCGCCAAGCATTATGACTTTATGAATACCCTGTTGAGCTTCGGCATCCACCACATCTGGAAAAGACTGGCTGTCCATATGATGGAATTGGCTCCCGGAAGCCGGGTACTTGATGTATGCGGCGGTACGGGGGATCTGTCAATTTTGGCGGCTAAACATATCGGCCCTGACGGCCGGGTGATCATCTACGACATTAATCGTGCCATGATGCTGGCCGGTCTTCACAAAGTCGCCAAAAAGCAAATTGAACCTCAGATCAGCTATGTCCAGGGCGATGCAGAATCGATTTCATTTCCCGATGGTGATTTTGACGCCGCCATGGTCGGCTTTGGTATCCGGAATGTGACGAATATGAAAAAGGGTTTTTCGGAAATGTACCGGGTGCTAAAACCCGGCGGCAAAATGATGTGCCTGGAATTTTCGAAACCAACTTTCACGCCATTTCGCTGGTTATATGATATTTATTCATTTTATATCATGCCCTTTTTGGGTGAAATGATTGCCGGTTCCCGCACCGCCTACACCCACCTGCCCGAAACCATCCGCATGTGGCCCCTGCCTGACGAATTGACAGCAATTCTAAAAGGCATTGGTTTTTCTGATGTCAGCCACCGCAAACTAACCAACGGCATCGCCGTGATACATCTGGCGATAAAGTGAGACAAACGCAATCCCGTCAAAAACGGTAGTCTTGCTCGAAGCAATAAATCAGCGACCGGTTGCAGCGCATGACCCAGGCCCCTGGCCGGGCCTTGCTCATACCCCCAGCTCTGCGGATGGTCGCTGATTAATGGTCAATCGGAAACGTCATCGACGCCCCATACCACCCGATCACCATGATGATCGGCAGCAGTGACAGCACCAGCAAAAAATAGATTACACTGCCCAAATGGATGGAATCCAGTATGCCCGGTGTCTGGATGCGCCAGATAAAAATAATGACCTCGATGGTAAACATAACGATGGTCAGGGGCAATTTTATTTTGACCGCCTTGAGCGGCTTGGCCATATAGTTCAGCCACCAAGTATAAACGCCGGTGATGATTCCCACAATGGTAAATAAAATACCGCCGGCCAAGCAGTGCAGGGCCGTGATCTCAAAAGATTTTACACTCGTCACGAGGTAAAGGATGTTAAAAATTGTCGTCGATAATACAAACACGATGGGGAAGTGAACCGTCATCGGGTGCGGATGGCGTTTGAGAAAAGGAAACCGGTCTATCAGCCAGGCCAGCGGCTGAGGAATCACCTGCTCTTCACCCGCATCCTTTTTGAATATGCCCACCTGGGGAAATTTTTCCAGGACGTTGAAATCGTGCGGTGCGGCTTGCATATCACCGGTTAGATCACCGCCCGAACGATGGCGGTTCATGTGCTGCCCTTTGCGCCAGAGCTTACTTTCACTAACATCATAAACTTTGCCGTCATAAGCGATGTAGGTTGGGTTGCCGTTTTCACCGTTGAACCCGGCCAGTTCATCGGCATCAAATTCTTTCATGAATCTCTCCCATTATTTCAAAACCTTGATTCATTTAGGAAGAAGCCTAGACCTTAAAAATAATTTTGACCAATACAATCATCAGCAACGCCAGCGGATAATAACTGGCTTTATTAAACAGCGCCATGGCGTGGGAATGTTGACGCGATTCGTTCAGTTTCAATGCCGGCAGCAGCAACAGATATCCCCCTGTTGCCAGGGCCAGAACGACAAAAATAAATCCATAGTTTACCTGGGAAAAATAAAACACAATCGCGCTCATGCCCAGCGTTAAACTGATGGTGATTAAAATGATGCGGTTGGCAATCGGAAGCCCCCACCGGATTGGAATGGTTTTGGCATTCATTTGGCGGTCTTCGTCGCAGTCAGACCAATCGTTGGGGATATTCTGCCCGCCAATTTCCCAAAAAAAGAGCAATAAAAATAAAAATATCAGGTACATACCCGACGGATTGGGGTCCACCGCGAATACGGCGGCAATGGCACCGGATGTTTTAACGGCGCCGCTGACAAAGGTGCGAAACGGACTGACCCGCCATAACAGGCAATAGATGGTCTCGAGCGCACAGCCACCGACGAAAATAAGCACACAGACCGGATTCAGAATCAAAGCGCCGATCAATGCCAGCAGCGACCATGCTATCGACCAGAAGATCCCCGCTTTAAAAGTCAAAAATCCCTGGGCCATTGGATGGCGAATTAGAACCCCATCAAGATCACCGTCCGTGCTCGACAACCCGCCGCGGGCCGCCTTTTCTTTATCGACCTTGTAATCGACGATATCGTTTAAGGCGTAAACGGCGGTATAGCCGGCAAAAGTTGTAAAAATACCGGTTATAACGATGAAAAAAGAGGGGAATTGACCGAGCCACAGCAGCGCTCCAAATGCCGGGGTACACATGTCCAGTAAGCCGTGCGGAGTCCTCGAAAGGGCAAAAAATAGCTTTAAACGGGAAATGCCGGAAAAACTGCTTTGGGCTGATGTTTCCGATATCGGGTTCATCCTGGCTGTAAACTATTCCTTCAATTTACATTCCTGGTCCCACTCAGGACAGGCATTTTCCATTTGCTCGGTATATTTGAGCATGCATTCGCCGCATTCCATGTCGAAATTGGGCACGTGCCCGTACCTGTTTTTCATTTCCTCTTCCGACATCACGATAGCTTCGCTGCAGCCGCATTGCGGGCAGGCCGATTTTATGGTGTAGCGTTTTTTTGCCATTAAATACCTCCGCGTATTCTTGCGTTAAATGGTTGGATAATTTATTGGTTTGGCTGTTGCGCGGATTTATAGCCGATTTTAAAACAAAAGTAAATGGACATTCAATGAAATTCAAGCCTGAGTTAGCCCGTTTTCAGGACGGGTTATCAATTTAGGGGCTTCGCTCCAATTGGAATGTTGGAATTCTGGACTCATGGGTTATGGAAAAATGGAATGGTGGGTTTAAAAATCAACACGCATATAACTTGTAGAAATTCCAATACATTTAATTATCCAATAAATCATTTAACTCATTTTCAGGCATTATCGCTTCCTCCAGTGCGACCTGGCGGATTGTTTTGCCGGTTTCATGAGCCTTTTTAGCGATGGCGGCCGCCTGATCGTAGCCGATTTTGGGTACCAGTGTGGTCACCAGGGCCAGGCTTTTTTCAATATATGCTGCACAAACCTCCCGGTTGGCGGTAATTCCGGCAATACATTTATCGGCCAACGCTTGGGTTACGGGAGTCAGGATGGAAATGGATTGCAAAAGATTGTAGGCAATCACCGGCAGCATGATATTCAGCTCAAAATTTCCGGCCTGGCCGCCTATCGTAATGGTCGTGTCGTTGCCCACAACCTGAGCAGCCACCTGAATGACCGCCTCGGGAATGACCGGATTGACCTTGCCGGGCATTATGGATGAGCCCGGTTGCAGCGAGGGGATGGTAATTTCTCCGATGCCGCTGCGTGGTCCGGATGCCAGCCAACGGATATCATTGGCAATTTTCACCAGACTGACCGCCAACGTCTTTAGAGCGCCACTGGTTTCGACAGCCGCATCCTGGGCGGCCTGGGCTTCGAAGTGATTGATAGCTTCAGTAAAAGGCAAACCAGATCGCTCTGAAATCAGCGCAATGACATTCTTCGCGAAATCCGGATGGGCGTTTAAACCGCTTCCGACCGCCGTTCCCCCTAAAGCAAGTTCAGCCAGCCGGGGCTCGACGACCCGGATGCGCTCGATTCCAAGCTCGATCTGCCGAGCGTAACCGGAAAACTCCTGACCCAGGGTCAGCGGCACGGCATCCTGCAGATGAGTGCGGCCGAGCTTCTGGATATCTTTAAATTCGTTAGATTTTGCCGCCAGTGCGAGTTGGAGGGATTCAAGGGATGGGATGAGGCGGCGGTAAAGAAGTGTCAAGGCGGCGATGTGGATTGCCGATGGAATGACATCATTGCTGGATTGTCCCATATTCACATGGTCGTTGGGATGGATCGGAGATCGGCCGCCTTTTTTGCCGGTGAGAATTTCATTGGCCCGTGATGCCACCACCTCATTCATGTTCATGTTGGTGGAGGTGCCGGATCCGGTCTGAAAAACATCCACGACAAATTGATCATCAAAACGACCATCCCTAACGTCCTGCGCGGCCTGCGCCACGGCCGACGCCAAGTGGGTATCCAGCAAGCCAAGGGTATCATTGACCCGGGCCGCACATTTTTTAACCAGGGCAAGCGCATGAATAAACGCTGCCGGAAGCCGCAGGCCGCTGATCGGGAAATTATCCACGGCCCGCTGGGTCTGGGACCCATAATAAGCGTTTTCGGGAACATTGACAATTCCCATACTATCTTCTTCTTTGCGGTACTGCATGGTTATTTGTCCTGCATTCTTTCGATATTTTTTCTGAGCTGTGCAATTTCAAGGCCGACGCATTGAATGCCCGGCAGGCATTTTTTCCGCATCACCATCTTTCTTCAAGTTTACACACCGGCCCGCATTGACCGTGGCCTAATTTAAATTAAGACAAATGATGGTTTTGGCAAGGTCGGATCCGGCTGGGATTTGCATGACAATCCATTCTTGATCAGGACTTAACTCTTTATCTTCATGGTGGGTCAAAACCTTGATAAACTCATCGTCAAATTTCCAGCGTTTGAGCAAAATGCTGCCGAGACTGAGATGCGCTTCCTGAATATTGGCGGTGACCGCTTTCAGGTTGAGGTCTTTTTCCTGCGAAATATCGGTAAAATGCTTTTCAGATAGCTGAAGTTTGACAGAACCCTTTCGCCGCTGACCGGATGTCTTTTTATCCGGACCATTTCCGCTTCGCTAAGCGGATCTGATCTGTGTAATATGTCAATGGGGATGGCTACGATTCCGATATCGTGCAGCAGGCCGGCAAAGTACATGATTTCAACATCCTCAGCAGCGACGACCTTGTATTCCTCGCAGAAATTGGCACTATTGTTGGCGACGCGCTCAGAATGCTGCTTTAAAAACGGATCTTTTTCTTCGAGCAGCGCGGCCAGTGTCCTGACGACCTCCAGGATAAATTCCCTGACTTCGCCTGGCGATTGGGATATTTTCGCATCGGCCATAATTATCTTTCTTTTCGTTTATGAAACACCTGACACTGACTTTTAGCTTATGAAAATAGCGCAAATAATTCAAGTAAAACCGTTGGCGCGCGGAGGTCCGAATCGTTAAGGCAAAGTAATCGGCAAAAAAGTGGGCGACTGTTGAAATTTACAGTTCAATGCACATAGTATAAGCTAATTAATTATGAATTGACACATTATTGTCTTTTACTTATTATGCGGCGGAAACATGTTGCATGACTCCCGCCTCAACCCTTCAGTATCAGTGGCCGGCTTTTGAAGTGCGTTGCCGCCAAAACAGGTATGACGAATATGAATCTTTCCGCATCCTGGAATGCAGATTATATCGATGCCCAATACAAGCTCTGGAAAAGCGAGCCTGAAAAACTTTCGCGCGAATGGCGCCTTTTTTTCGAAGGCTTTGATCTGGCTGCTTCCGGTCGGATACCTGCAGCAGAAACAGCCAGTGATGGTGAGCAGGCGCCTCAATCCCGCGTGCAGGCGCTCATCAATCGCTACCGTGGTCTTGGACATTTGATGGCCTGTCTGGATCCGCTGGCGGCCTGCCCGACCGATCACCCCCTTTTAAATCTGGCAGCATTCAATCTGGAACCGGCCGATCTGGATCGCGAATTTCCAGCCCCTCACCTTTCCGAATCCGGCCCGGCACCGCTGCGTGATATCATTTACGCCCTGAAAGAAACATATTGCCATTCGGTTGGGGTAGAATTCATGCATCTGCAGGACCCGGACGAAAGACAATGGCTGATAGACCGCATGGAGCCGACACGCAACCAGCCGCAATTAAGCGCCGCGGAACAACGCCAGCTTTTGCAAAAGCTTTTTCAAACCGCATTGCTGGAACAGTTCCTCAATAAAAAATACCTGGCGGTGACCCGATTTTCCATTGAAGGCGGGGACGCGATCATCCCGGCCCTGGACAGCCTGGTTGAACATGTTGCGCAAAAGGGATGCCGCGAAATCATCCTGGGCATGGCCCATCGCGGACGCTTGAATGTCCAGGCCCATATATTGGATAGACCCTATGAAGATATTTTCAGTGAATTTGAAAGCTGCTACAGCCCGGATGATCTTGTCGGCGCCGGCGACGTCAAATATCACAACGGCTATCTGGCCGAAGTAAAAACCGCCCGGGACCAGGTACTGCGAATTTTGCTGATGAACAATCCGAGCCATCTGGAATCGGTCAATCCGGTGGTGGAAGGATTTGCCCGGGCCCGCCAGGACATGCAGGCCGGTCAACCTCGCGATGCAGTGCTGCCGTTGTTGATTCACGGCGATGCCGCCTTTGCCGGGCAGGGAATTGTGGCGGAAACCCTGAATATGTCGCAGCTCAAAGGCTACCGCACCGGCGGGACGATTCATCTGGTGATCAATAATCAGATCGGCTACACCACCTTGCCCGAAGATGCCCGTTCGACCCGTTATTCCACCGATGTGGCCAAAATGCTGATGGTCCCGATTTTTCACGTGCATGGTGAGGATCCGGCAGCCCTGATCCATATAATTCGACTGGCCGCCGACTACCGCTGGCAATTCGGCAAAGACGTCGTCCTCGACGTGGTGTGTTTTCGCCGTTACGGACACAATGAAGGCGATGAACCCTATTTTACCCAGCCTTTAATGTACGAACGAATTCAACAACGGCCGTCGCTGCATGAGGTCTATGCCGAGAATCTGGTTGAAGCCCAAATTGTTCAAAAAAGCGATATCGAAACCCTGGCCGACAATATAAATACACAATTAAACACGGCTTATGAAACAGTGCATGGCAGTGAATGTCCGTTTCCTTTCGTTCGTTTTTACGAAAACTGGGATAAATTTCACGGCGATATTTCCCGCGCACCGGTCAACACCGGTGTCAACGCTAAAACCCTGATTACACTTTGCCAAAAACTGACCACTGTGCCGCAAGACTTTGCCTTAAATCCGAAACTGGAACGGCTGCTGCAAAAGCGGATGCAGGCGGTGGAGCGGGGATACGGGATAGACTGGGCCGGAGCCGAAGCCCTGGCCTTTGCCGTCCTGTTAACGGAAGGAATTTCCATTCGCCTCAGCGGTCAGGATAGCGGCCGGGGAACCTTCAGCCAGCGCCACAGCGTATTGGTGGACGCTAAATCCGGTGATCGATTTATCCCGCTAAATGAACTGGATCAAAACCAGGCACCATTTTATGTCTATGACAGCCTGTTATCCGAGACCGGTGTGCTCGGGTTTGAATACGGCTATTCGCTGGCCCAACCTGATGGACTCATTCTGTGGGAAGCTCAATTCGGTGATTTTGCCAATAACGCTCAGTCGATCATCGACCTGTTTATCGTCAGCGGAGAATCCAAATGGCAGCGCCTGAGCGGGCTGGTCCTGCTTTTGCCCCACGGTTTCGAGGGCTTGGGGCCCGAGCATTCCAGTGCACGCCTGGAACGCTTTCTGCAGTTATGCGCCGGGGACAATATTCAAGTCTGCTACCCGACCACGCCCGGCCAATATTTTCATCTATTGCGGCGGCAGGTAAAAGGCGAATTCCGCAAGCCGCTGGTGGTCATGACCCCCAAAAGTCTCTTGCGCCACCCGGCGGCAGTAACGAGTCTGAAAGAACTGAGCACGGGTTTTTTTGAGTCCGTTCTGGATGACCCGGATGAAGTCAGAGACTCGAAAAAAATCCTTTTTTGCAGCGGAAAAATTTACTACGAACTCTATGCCCGGCGCAAAGAGCTTGATATAACCGACATCGCGATTGTGCGGTTGGAACAGTTTTATCCGTTTCCCGACGAACGGCTAAAAACGATCGTCAGCCAATATTCAAAGGCTAAACACTGGTGCTGGGTGCAGGAAGAGCCGCAGAATATGGGCGGCTGGCAATTTAGCAAACCCCGCCTGGAGAAGATAATCAAGCGCACCCTGAGATATATCGGCCGAAGCCCCGCCTCCAGTCCGGCCACCGGTTTCCCGGCAATTTTCAGGCAGGAGCAAAATCAAATTATCGAAAAAGCCGTCGGACCGCCCGGCGGCCACCGGGAGCAGGCGGAAGTCGGCTGAGCATAGTTGGGGAGGATAGTTAGACAGGGGATGAGACTTCGGCCTTGTGGCGTCTCAAACGTGGGTTAAAAAAGCGAATAACGAATATCGAATCATGAATGTCGAATATCGAAGTAATGTATTCTGCCTATTTTAAAATTGAGATAGAGCGACACGCGGCGCAAGCGCCTGCGCTGCGCTAGCGATACCACACTTCGACATTCGATGTTCTGCGGGCTTTAGGTCACGTCTTCAGCGTGATTCGCTTTTTATTGAGTTATCAAACAATCGGCGATAAATACCAAAGTAACTATTAAGGAGTCCCTATGCTGATAGAAATCAAGGTCCCCAGTGTCGGAGAATCTGTTACCGAAGCACTGCTGGCCCAGTGGTTTAAAAATGACGGCGACCCGGTAAAAAAAGACGAGCCGCTATTTGTGATTGAAACCGACAAGGTCACCCTGGAAGTGGTGGCCGAAGACGATGGCATCCTTTCAATTCAAGTACCGGAAGGAGAAACGATCGCCATCGGCGCGGTGGTCGGTACCCTGGATACGGCGGCATCCACGGCCGAGGCTGAGTCCGAAGCGCCGGCACCCGCGTCCGAGACTGAGTCCGAAGCGGCCGGCACCCGCGTCCGAGACTGAGTCCGAAGCGGCGGCACCCGCGGCCGAGGCCGGGCCTGAAGCGGCGGCACCCGCGTCCGCCGAAGCCGGACAGGCAGAACCGGCACCCTCCGCAACGGCCACCCCCAAAGCGCCTGTCTCGCCGAAGGAGCCCGCAGGTCGTACACCAACCGATCAACCCCTGGCGCCATCCGTGCGAAGGCTGATTGCCGAAAAGGGCCTGAACCCCGCGTTGATACCGGGTTCCGGGCCCCATGGACGCATCACCAAGGGCGATGTCATTTTATACCTGGAAAGCGGCCAAGCGGCGGAAACCGTCAGCGCACCCGCACAGGCGATGGAGCCGGCCGCGGCCCAATCGGCGGCCGAATCCCCGCCGCCGGCGGCCATGCCGGACGCAGAGCCTGTCAACCGCAAGCCAATGAGTCCGCTGCGCCGGCGTATCGCCAGTCGTCTGTTGGAGGCCAGACAGAATACGGCCATGCTGACGACTTTCAACGAAATTGATATGTCGCAGGTGATGGCGATCCGCAAACAATACAAGGAATCCTTCAAAAAGAAATACCAGGTCAACCTGGGGATGATGTCGTTTTTTATCAAGGCCAGCGTCGAAGCCCTCAAGGAAATTACTCAAATCAACGCCTTTGTCGACGGCGAAGATATCATCGAGCACCACTACTATCACATCAGCGTGGCGATCGGATCGGAACGCGGTTTAGTCGTACCGGTTATCCGCCACGCCGATAAGTTGAGTTTCGCGGGGCTTGAACAGGCTATTGTGGACTATGTCAAAAAAATCAATGACAATCGCCTTGAAATCTCAGACCTGGAGGGGGGTACGTTTACCATCAGCAACGGTGGTGTCTACGGATCCCTGTTAAGCACCCCCATATTGAACATCCCCCAGAGCGCTATTTTAGGGATGCATAAAATTGAAAAACGTCCGGTCGTCATTGATGATGAAATCGTCATCCGCCCGATGATGTATGTCGCCTTGAGCTACGATCATCGGATAGTAGACGGCCGCGAAGCGGTTACCTTCCTCAAGCGCATCAAGGAATGTGTTGAAAACCCGGAACGAATCATGATGGAGATATAAAAAAGGTAACCGTTCACAGGTTCAGGGTTCAACGTTCAGGGTTAAGGAAAAATAAGGATTTAATAATGGCTAATAAAGAAAAGTACGATTTGATCGTCGTAGGAAGTGGACCCGGTGGATATGTGGCGGCAGTCCGCGCCGCCCAGCTCGATATGAAAGTCGCCTGTATCGAAAAAGAACCCCGCCTGGGAGGGGTTTGCCTGAATGTCGGTTGTATCCCCAGCAAAGCCCTGCTGGACTCCAGTGAATACTATCACCTGGCAAAAGAACAGTTTGCCGTCCACGGCATCAAAACCGGCCGGGTCAAGTTGGATTTATCCACCATGATGGCCCGTAAAGAAAAAGTGGTCCAGGAGTTGACCGACAACGTCCGGCGGCTGCTTGAAGGTCACAAAATCGATATCATTCACGGCCAAGCCCGATTGGCCGGACCGGACCGGGTGGAAGTTGAAAGCCCTTCCGACGGCAAGAAAAAGGGCAATCTCATAAGCCTGCAGGCCAAGGCCATTATTTTAGCCACCGGCAGCGAACCGATAGCCTTGCCGGATCTGCCTTTCGACGGACAGCAGATTGTCGGCTCCCGCGAAGCCTTGAATTTTAAATCCGTTCCCGGTCATCTGGGCATCGTGGGCGGCGGTTATATCGGGCTGGAATTGGGATCCGTCTGGCTTCGCCTCGGCGCCAAGGTAACCGTAATTGAAATGCTTGCCAATGTGGCCACCACCCTGGACGGACAGGTCGGACGCAAACTGCAGCGGGTGTTAAAACGCCAGGGCATGACGTTTAAAATGCAGACCCGGGTGACCGGCGCCAAAATTTCAGACAAATCGGTGAAAGTAAACCTGGAAACCAAAAAAGGCAATGACACCCTGACCTGCAATCCGTTATTAGTCAGTGTCGGGCGGCGCCCCCTCACCGACGGATTGGGAATCGAAGACCTGGGAATTCAGACCAGCCCGGAAACGGACCACTTGCTGGTGGACGCCGCCTATCGCACCAACATCCCATCTATTTATGCCATCGGCGACCTGATCCCCGGACCGATGCTGGCGCACAAGGCGTCGGCGGAAGGAATCGCCGCCGTCGATTGCATTGCCGGCAAACCGGGTGAGGTCAACTACGATGCCCTGCCGGCGGTAATCTATACCTGGCCGGAGGTCGCCAGTGTGGGCCTGACCGAAGAGCAGGTCAAAGCGCGTGAGATTCCTTACTGCACCGGCACCTACCCGTTTGCCGGGGCCGGCCGGGCGCGCTGCATGGGCGAAACCGAAGGCTTTGTCAAAGTCATCGCCCATCAGAAAACCGACCGGATTTTAGGGGTGCACATCATCGGCCCGCGGGCCGCCGACATGATTGCCGAGTGTGTCCTGGCCATCGAATTCGGGGCCGCTTCCGAAGACATCGCCCGCACGATCCACGGCCATCCGACCTTTGCCGAAGCCCTGCAGGAAGCCGCCATGGCGGTGCAAAATTGCTCAATTTACGGATCTTAGGGTTCGTAGCCAATTTTGTTTTGGGCCGTGGGGGGAGGGTACCAAACCTCACTGTGTACAGGCTTCCCATCTATGATTTCTATTATAAAGTTTAATGGTTGGGGAATGGACTCAGAATTTGACCCTAAATAATCCAGAATGTCTTTCGGTCCGATCAATTGGGCTTCTTTGACTTCGAAAAATAAATCCACCTTTTTGGGCACTCTGACTTCGCCACCATTACAGGCAGCATCTATTTGTCTTTTTTTTATCTTAAAGTGCTCGAATAATGTTGCAGATTTGAACTCAAATACCAAATAGCCATAATCTTCTGTAAAAGCATAAATTAGGCGCTTTCCGTGCACAGGTAGAGGTACCAAAGCTGCATCTCCCGTTCCCCCATCCCCATCCCCATCCCAATCCCAACCCTCCGAAAGGCTATTGTTGTAGATATATTTTTCTTTGGGGGCTACGACCGTCGTCTCTCTACCGCCCGCATACACTATAACTTCTAAGACGGTAACCTCATCAAGGCCGGGCAATTCCAGAACAAAACCATCCCCAAAATCAAATACCAAGTCCTCAATATTCCCACTATTAGTGACTACACAGCCCTTCTCCGCACCACCCTTCTTGGCAAAGGAACCGAACGGGAAAATAAATAGGGCAAGGGTGAGGATGCAGGCAACGGCGATAATCTTTTTCGTGTTGGTAACCTTTTTCATCTTAGTCTCCTTATTTTAATGGTTGGTGTCGATCATAAAGCTATAATAAATAACAGTTACAAAGAGTCATATGAATCCATCATATCTGCTCGACAAATATCGAGCACCCTCGCTAATTAAAACGATGAATAGCGCGGACCTGCCGTCATACCCGCGCAGGCGGGTATCCAGGGCGCTGACTATTCCAAGTTCACTTGGGCGTTCTGCAAAGCCATGGTGCAAATTTTGCGGCCATCGGCTATATCTCTTTCACTATTAGCTGAAGCAATAGCACTTTATTACAGTTTTTTTCAATACTTTATATTTATTTGAGCAAAGGGATAATTTGATCCGGTGAAATCCGTACTCTCTGGATACCGGATCAAGGGCGGCATGACTAATTTGGGGCTTGATACGACCTCATCATATTTAAAAATACTGCGTGCCGATAAAAATGGGGCCTGTTGACAATAATGTTGTTAAATTTTTGATTTTCCGGTAATGATTCACATGCTTATTAGAATACCCCTTGATTCCCAAACTGTTAAATCGGGAATCAGGCTTAGGTCACAAAATACCGTTTTGTGCGAAACGGTTTGTCCGGAGTTCGGAAGAATAGCAGGATGAAATAACCGCCTGAGGTGCTGAAATGGATTCGGTTGATTTGATTTGGCATTGAAATGGTCGCGGAGTAGAAATGGAATATATCAGCAAACTGTTAAAGGCAGCAGAGGATCAGGGTGTATATCCGAATGGTAAAACCATCGAAGCGGTGCCGTATCCTGAACTTGTGATTCAGGGTAAGACATATTTATGTCTTTGTTCCAATAACTATTTCGGGCTTTCCATCCATCCCGCCGTAAAGAAGGCCGCCATCGAGGGGATCGAAAAATATGGCATCGGGACCTGCGACTCACGCTTGATCGCCGGAAACCTGAAACTCCTGGAAGATTTGGAGCAGGCGATCGCGGATTTCAAGCGTGCGCCGGCTGCAATGGTATTTATATCCGGCTTTATGACCAATATCGGCATAATATCCGGACTCATGGACAGTTTGGATATCTATGATTTTCCATCCATCAAAAATGAGAACAACCTCATCATTACCGATTTTTTAAGCCATCAGAGTATCTTTGCCGGTTGCCGATTAAGCAGATCTCCCACCAAAACCTATTTGCATAAAGACATGGATCATCTGGAAAAAATTCTTAAACGGAGCAGGGACAAGCGTAAACTGATCATCACGGACGGGCTGTTCAGCATGGACGGCGATCTGGCCCCTTTGCCCGAAATAGTGGAATTGGCCAAACGCTATCATGCCATGGTGATGGTAGACGATGCCCATGCCACCGGCATCATCGGCGAAAACGGCAGGGGCACCCCGGAGCACTTCGGCGTGGAAGGAAAAGTGGATGTGGTCATGGGCACGCTCAGCAAGGCGGTCGGGGCTTTAGGCGGATTTATAACCGGCGCATCCGAAATGATCAAGGTTCTGAAAGGAAGGGCGTCATCTTTTATATACTCTTCCTCCTTGCCGCCGG
This sequence comes from uncultured delta proteobacterium, assembly GCA_963710795.1. Lineage (GTDB taxonomy): Bacteria > Desulfobacterota > Desulfobacteria > Desulfobacterales > JAFDCJ01 > JAFDCJ01. The sequence continues at coordinate 88,690 of CAVQBT010000018.1, read as the reverse complement.
AGCAGGCGTGCGGAATCATGGCCGCTTTAAAAATCATCCAGCAGCAGCCTGAACTGAGAGCCTCCCTGTGGAAAAATGTTCATCACCTAAAGAGTGGTCTCGAAGAGATGGGCTTTGACACCATGAACTGTGAAACCCAATTAATCCCGATTCACATCGGTGATGAGGCCAAGGCAATAAAGGCGGCGAGATTGCTTTTTGAAAAGGGGATTCTGGCGCCCGCCATCATATGGCCGATTGTGCAGAGGGGAAAAGCCAGAATTCGGGTCACCGCCATGGCGACGCACACCGCCGGCCAAATCGACCGCGCCCTGGAGGCTTTCCGCGAAACGGGTAAAGAAATAGGGGTTATTTAAAAGGTGAATTTCTGGGCGCTGCTACCACTTGTAACGGGTCTTTTTAATCTCTTTTTGGGAGTTTATATCCTCCTTAAAGGCCCGCAGCGGATGCTGAACCGGGTTTTTTCACTTTTTACATTCTCACTTGCCATCTGGGGCATTTCCGAGGTCGGACACCGAGTCGCCGGCAGCCCTGAAGTTGCCTACCGGTGGATGCAGATGGGCGGTATCGGGTGGTGTTTTATGGCCAGCCTCTACTTTCATTTTGTTTTAATTTTTACCAAACGAGAAACTTTCCTGAAAAAAAAGTCTACCTATGTATTCCTGTACCTGCCGCCGTTGATATTTCTGTATCTATTTCTAACCACCGATTTAATCTATGGACAACAAGCAGTCAAAAGAAGCTGGGGTTATACCAGTCTACCCGGAACCATCGTTTGGACATTCTTTCTCTACTATTTTTTGCAGTATCTCCTGGGGATCTATTTTATTGCCGACATTAAAAAAAAAGGTTCGACTTTAGAGAAAAAACAGGCCAAACCGCTGCAGATCGGTGTCACTGTTTTTTTGGTCATTGCGACCACAACCAACATCGCCTTCCCGCTTCTTGACGTTCAACTGCCGGAGATCGGTTCTTCGGTGAGCATCATATTGACCGTATGCACGCTCTATGCTATTTTGAAGCACAAACTGTTTATTATTGAGCTTAACCCGGAGGAAACCAAAAGAAATCATCAGAAATACATTTTGGATCGAGGCTTCAGCTACAGCATTACGGAAGCAAGATTAGACAAAAGCTATGAAATCTTCATGGATCAGCTGTTGCATGGCAACTACGGTTTGTGTTTAAGCAAATTTCCGCCTGAAAAGGTAAGGGACACTTACGGTCTGGAACGTACGCCCATCATTTGGGTGGCTTTCAGGGAGAATGAGAATACGGTTTCACCCAAAGACCTCGACGCGATCGAATCGATCATCTTTGATTTCCTGAACCGGGCCGCGCGACCGGTGATACTGATCGATTGTTTTACTGAGATCAGATTGGCCAACGGCATTGACCGAACCATTAACTGGCTGCAGCGGATAGAGGCGACATGCAAGGGGAAAAATTGTATTCTGCTGATATCCGTCAATCCCGATATTGTGGATAATAATGAGTTGGCTGAAATCACGGCCATCGGAACCTGTCAATGGCAATTTGATTCGGGGAATTAGCAGGGGGCCGGCCGGCAAGGCAAAGTCCCTTGCCTTAAGCAATTTTTCAACGCAACGCATGCACTTCATAACCACAGCGGGAGACAACCGAAAGGGTTGCGGGACCAGATGAATCTTACGGAATTTATTATAAGTTCTGCGGGTTTTATCAACCTCACCTTCCTGCTTCTGTTCATCTTCTATGCCTGGAAGCTGGGTTATTTTTCAAAAGGGCGTCTATACCTTAAATTAATTACCACCGGCGTCATTATCTTCATCGTCGTCATTCTCCTTTCGGTCATCGATATATTCTTAAAATCTTCATCCCTGCGCCATGTTTCATTTGTTTTGTCTCTGATTGCAGTCTTTTCTATGACAGCCGGGGTCGTTATCCGGGGGCTCAATATCAAAAAGGTATATTTGATCTCCTGGATGAAAGTATACTTTATACGAACCCCCGAGAAATTTATGTTTCTCGGAATCGCCGCCCTGCTGTGTGTCGGCCTGCCGTTTAATGTATTGGCCACGTTGCGCAGCGCAGCAGCCTTTGATTGGATCGATATCGCAAACACGATCATCCGAACCCTCGGCTTTGCGGGTCTCGCCTCCGGCGGGTGGATGTTTTATCGGACCCTTAAAAAACCAACCGGTACGGTAGAAGAAACGGTCGGACCGTTGCTGAGAGATGACATCGCAGCAGCCAGTATCTGTTCAACTCTGACGAATATGCTTTTGGCCAATTTTCGACATGCCATGGGCAGAAGGCATGTTGCCGCAAAGTCCTGGCCGATTATTTTGAATATAATCCGGTACTGTTTGAACAATGCAAGATCCGATCGGATGAGACGGTAGACTTTGCGCCGCTTTTGGAAAACGTTTTGAGAATACCGCGAGATGAACGCTCCGTAATGATCTGCAGAATATTCTGCACCCTTGTTTCAAGAATTATTCGACTTTACAGTCGACTGACTTCCCCATCGCTGGCAGAGGAAGTTGTGCGTCGCAGTTATCTGTCCGTAAAAAAAAGATACGGACATATTCCGATATTTTTTGAAATTATCAGAAATTTGCCGGAAGGGTATCTGGAGGAAGAAAAACTCGCCCTGTTAAGCAAGGAAGAGCTGGAGGCCAAGGTTAAGGAAAGAACAAACGAGCTGGAATTTGCCAAGCATCAGGCCGAGACCGCCAACCAGGCCAAGAGCGAGTTTTTGGCCAGCATGAGCCATGAGATCCGAACCCCCATGACGGCCGTCATCGGGATGTCCGATCTGCTCTGGGACACCTCTTTGACCCCTGAGCAGAGACGATTCCTCGGTGCCATCCGGTCCTCCGGTGAAGACCTGCTTCGGGTAATAAATGACATCCTCGACCTGTCCAGGGTAGAGACCGGACAGATCGAGCTTGAAAACACCCCCTTTAATCTCATCAAGGTCTTTAACAGTGCCTGTGAAGCCCAATCCTTGCATGCCCACCAGAAAAATCTCGAGCTGCTCAGATGGATCGGACCGGAGGTTGAGACGCGACTGCGCGGAGACCCGGTCCGGCTGGGTCAGATTCTGTCAAACCTGCTCGCCAACGCCATAAAATTTACCGAAACGGGCCAGGTCTTTTTTCAGGTGAGAAGCCAGGAGGCCCCGGGGCAGACCACGGCCGAAGAAACGGACACCTGTCCGCCGGGCCCGACGGCAAAGAAAGTAGAACTGCTGTTTTCCGTATCCGATACCGGCATCGGTATCCCGGCGGAAAAACGCGAGCTGATATTTAACCGGTTTACCCAAGCCGACTCCTCCACGACCCGAAAGTACGGCGGCTCCGGACTCGGCCTGACCATCGCGCGGCGGCTGGCGGAACAGATGGGCGGACGCATGTGGTTGGAAAGCAAGCTCGGACAGGGGAGCACCTTCTATTTTACGGCCACCGTCGAGGTTCAGCCCGGGGAGGCAGATGTTTCGGTCCCCGAGGCGGATATAGCCGGTGTCAAGACCTTGATTGTCGATGATAACGCGGCAAATCGTAAAATCCTTTCCGACATGGTCTCGCGCTGGGGCGCTGTCGTGACCGAGAAGGAAGACGGTGAATCGGGTCTATCTGAAATGAAACGCGCCGGGGATGCGGCAGATCCCTACGCGCTGGTCCTGCTCGATTCTCAAATGCCCGGCCTTACCGGATTTCAGGTGGCGGATTATATCAGAGAACATCCCGTGCTGTCCGGACCGGTTATTTTGATGCTCACCTCAGATGACCTCAAATCCGGCAGTGAGAAAAGCAAAGCTCTTGGGATTGCCCATTATCTGCTGAAGCCGGTCAAATGGTCCGATCTTAAAGAGGAGGTTGTTGCCGCACTGGAACAAAAAACGCCTGCGGCCGAGGTGGCGGGGCAGCTGAAACAGCCCGCTGCCATCGAGAAGCTGTCTGCCTTGCGAATCCTGCTGGTGGAGGACAATGAGAAAAGCCGCCTGGTTATCCGGACATTTTTGAAACAGACACCGTATACGATCGATACGGCCGAGCATGGTGCAATCGCTGTTGAAAAATTCAAGGCCGATCAATATGATCTGGTGATCATGGATATTGAGATGCCGGTTATGGATGGATACGCGGCCACCGCTATGATTCGGCAATGGGAAGCCGCAAACCGGGTCAAGGCCACGCCGATCATCGCCCTGACCGCCCACGCACTGGTTGACCATGTGCATAAAAGTATTGCGGCCGGGTGCAACTTCCATCTGGCCAAACCGATCAAAAAGGAGGACCTTTTGGCAGCAATCCGCAAGTATGCGCACGCGGGCAAGGCCACGCCGCTTGACCCTTCAAACGGCCTTCCGGCTGCCCTGGCATGATTTTCCCGCACCTTAAAAACCAAACCGTGACAACTCGGGTCCGTGTCGGAAAATATCGGTCCGAAAGGGGGTGCAATGACATACGACAGTGAAACGAGGCGGGATGAAAGGATCATCGTCCATGTGGACGCAGATTTGGAGGCGCTCCTGCCCGGATTTCTTAAAGACTGGCAGGAAGAGGTCAGTGCCATGCGGCAAGCCCTGGAAAACAATAACTATGAGATCATCCGCAAGATAGGCCATGACATGAAGGGGATCGGTGGGAGTTGCGGCCTCGATGAAATTACCGCCATGGGAAGCGGCCTTGCTGAAGGCGCCAAGGCCATGGATCGGGAGTTGATCCGTAAGAATCTGGACACCCTTGCGGGCTACCTGCAGCGCGTTGAGTTTGTGTATGAATAATCCGATAATTGAACCGGGTTCAGGTCCCAGAATTTTGCTGGTCGATGATGACCCCAAATTCCAAAAATTACTGCGGCGTGTTCTGGAGAAGCATGGATTTGAGGTAACGGTCTGCAGTGACGGTATCGAGGCCAAAGAGATCATCGACGAAAGCGCTGCCGAGCTGGTCATTTCCGATTACAAGATGCCCAACATGGATGGCGTGGAGCTGCTCAAAGCGCTCAGGCAAGACGGACGGGACATTCCCTTTATCCTGATCACCGCTTTCGGCAGCATCGACAGCACCATGGCGGCCATCAAGTTGGGAACCGTCGAATATTTGACCAAACCGTTCGATCCGGCGGAAATCGTTTTGGCGGCCCACAAGGCTTTGAATATGGGCCACGTAAACCGGGAGTTGTCCCAGCTTCGCGAGGCGGTTCAGGCCAAATATAGTTTTGATAGCCTGATCGGACAGAGCCCTTCCATGCAGGAGGCATACCGCAATATCCACAAGGCTTCGCAAACGCTGACCAATGTCTTAATCTCGGGTGAGACCGGGACCGGAAAGGAATTGGCGGCAAAAGCGATCCATTACAACGGACTCTTAAAAGACGGGCCGTTTATTGCGGTAAATTGTTCGGCCTTTTCCGGAGGAACGCTGGAAAGTGAGTTGTTCGGGCATGAAAAAGGGGCTTTTACAGATGCCCACCGGGATCACAAGGGGCGCTTTGAGCTGGCCGACCAGGGGACGCTTTTCCTGGACGAGGGCAGCGATATTCCCCTCAGCATCCAAGTCAAACTTCTCAGAGTGCTTCAGGAAAAACGATTCGAGCGGGTCGGCGGCCAGAAAACCCTGCGCTCGGATTTCAGGTTGATTGCCGCCACCAACAAGGACTTGAAAGATCGGGTTAAAAAGGGGCTATTTCGTGAGGACCTTTTTTATCGGTTAAGTGTTATCAATATTACCATGCCTCGGCTCAGGGAACATCCCGAAGATATACCGCTTTTAACAAAACACTACCTGAAAATTTTCACCCGAATCAACAACAAGGACATCAAAACCCTTTCGCTGGAGGCTATGAAATTGATGCAAAGCTATTCCTGGGCGGGTAACGTGCGCCAACTTGAAAATGCGATCGAGAGTGCCGTGGTCATGTGCGATGGAAACATGATCAGAGTCGCGGATCTTCCGCTGGAGATGACCGATCTTGCCTCTGAAAAGACTTCCGATTCAAATGAAAATCAGGGATCGCTACCCCGGGCAGTGGCAGCGGTCGAAAGAAAGATGATCCGACAGGCGCTCGATCAAAATCAGTGGGTCAAGGCGCGCGCAGCAAAGGTATTGGGCATCAGTGAAAGGGTCCTGTCTTATAAGATGGGTAAATACGGTTTTGCCAAAAAAAAGACCTAACCGAAAGCGAAAGTTGGAGAAGAATACAAAAATGTAGGCTCCCCACAAAAATGTTGGTTTCCCTCGATAGCGCTGCATGCTTCACCGGTTTGCCCGGATTTCCCAAGATCGAATAACAATTAACATTTCAATTAGTTACAACCTCTTTTCTCCCATCGTCGATCGGTTCTGAGGCCTGGCATCTTTTTTGCTATGGCAATAATCGCCAGACCACCAAATCCGGACAAGCCGGAATTGACTTCGGAGTCGCAATGGGAAAGGAGATAAGAATGAAAGAGGCCATGCCTTCGGTCCTGGTTGTCGATGACAGCCCCAAGAACGTCGATTTACTGATAAACACATTAAAAGATGATTACCGTCTTGAAATTGCACGAAGCGGACCCAATGCGCTCGATTATGCTAAAAAATACGATCCTGATCTGATACTTCTCGATATCATGATGCCTGAGATGGATGGGTTTGAGGTCTGTTCCCGCCTGAAAGCCGCCCCGGAAACCAAAGATATTCCCGTCGTTTTTTTGACTGCAATGAGTGAAACGGATGATAAAACGCGAGGATTTGAATTGGGAGCAGTGGACTACATCACCAAGCCGTTTCGACCGGCGGAAGTCAAAGCGAGGGTCCGTGCGCACCTGACGCTCAAAGAAATGCGGGATGAAATCCAACAGCAAGCCCTGCAGTCCATGGAACTCTTCCACCAGGCCCAAAAGATTGAGGCCATGGGGACCCTGGCCGGCGGCATTGCCCACGACTTCAACAACCTGCTCATGGGGATCCAAGGGCGGGTTTCCTTGATGTTAATAGATAGCGACCCGACTCAATCGTTTTATGAACATCTCAAAGGGATAGAGGAGTATGTTATCAGTGCGGCAAGCCTGACCAAACAACTCCTGGGTTTTGCCAGAAAGGGTAAATACGAGGTCAGAGCGACCGATCTTAACGAGTTGATAAAGAAGACTTTACGGGTGTTCGGCCGCACCAAAAAAGAGATCAAGATTCATTGCCGTTTTCAGGAGGACCTCTGGGCGGCTGAAATAGACCAGGGACAAATCGAGCAGGTCATGCTGAATCTTTATGTCAACGCGTGGCAGGCCATGCCTGAAAGCGGCGACCTCAATCTCGAGACCCAAAATACCGAACTCGATCAAGATTTTTCCAAGCTGTTTGCGGTAAAGGAAGGCAAATATGTAAAAATAACTGTGGCCGATAATGGGATCGGCATGGATGCGGCGACGCGCCAGCGGATTTTTGAACCTTTCTTCACGACTAAGCAGATGGGAAGAGGCACCGGTTTGGGACTCGCCTCGACCTATGGAATCATCAAAAATCATGATGGCATTATCACTGTCTTCAGTGAGCAGGGAAAAGGGACCACGTTTAACATCTATTTGCCGGCCTCGGATAAGTGCGTTTCAGGAGCAAAGCAGTCGACCGGCGAGATTCTTGAAGGCACGGAGATGATTCTGCTTGTCGATGACGACGATATGATTGTCGATGTGGGTGAGCAGATACTCAGCCGGCTGGGATACCAGGTGATCATCGCCAAAGGCGGCAAAGAGGCGATCGAGCTATATAAAGAAAATCAGGAAAAGATTGATATGGTCATCCTCGATATGATCATGCCGGATGTCGGCGGCAAGATGGCCTATGAAAAATTAAAGGAGATCAATCCCGACATCAAAGTCCTGCTCTCCAGCGGGTACAGCAGATCAGGTCAGGCCCAGGAAATATTGGATAAGGGCTGCAACGGTTTTATCCAGAAACCGTTTAACCTGAAGGATCTTTCACTAAAATTAAGAGAAGTTTTGGACTGAGAGTAATTGGATAGATTTCAGATCTATTTCCGCTTTTAAACCCGACACTGCATTACTCCAATACTCCAGCACGCCTACCTTTTACAGGTCGGCCTATCACAAATAGCGTCGGATATTCCAATTACCAGCGGTTTTGATCTGCACCCCCCTACTTCCAAGTCCGTTGCAGCACCCGCACCCAGTTTTCATGGGTCACCTTGCGCAGTGCCTCATTGTCATAGCCTTGGTCCCGCAGGCAGTTAATGAGTTTGGGCATACCGGCGGCATCACCGAGTTCCTGCGGCATGATCGCCCCGTCAAAATCCGAACCCAGGGCCACGTGTTCGATGCCGATGCGCTGGGCAACGTAATCAATGTGGCGCACGATCTGTGAAATCGGTGTATCGGTTTTCAGCAGACCGTCTTCGCGCAAAAAGCCGACATGAAAATTGATCCCGATAACCCCGCCGGATTCGCCGACGGCATCTATCTGTCTATCGGTTAAATTGCGGGTGGACGGACAAAGCGCATGAACCCCGGCGTGGGTTACCACCAACGGCGCTGCGGTAATCCCGGCCGTGTCCCAGAACCCCTTTTCGGTGATATGGGCCAGGTCGATCATGATCCCCAGGCGGTTGCTGGTTTTGACCAGTTCGCGGCCGGCTCCGGTCAGGCCCGGTCCCGTGTCGGGTGAATGCGGAAACCTGAACGGCACCCCATGGGCAAAAACATTGGGCCGACTCCAGGCCAGACCCAGGGACCGCAGGCCGGCCTGATAAAAAACGTGCAGCGCATCCAGTTCGGGGTCAATGGCTTCGGCGCCTTCAAAATGCAATACCAGGGCGATTACCTGATTTTGCAGGCAGTGGATTAACTCATCCGCCGTGCGGATGACCTTGATCCGTCCCTGGGACTCGGCCTCGAGTCGAAATAAACTGGCCACCCCTTGAATGGTGACCGGTTGCGCGTGGGCCAGTTCGATAGCAGGCGGCAACGGTAATTCGTAGGCCGCTTTGCCGGATTCCGCGTCAGCACCCGGAAACCCCTCGTCGGGTTTGCCCGAGGGAACAAACACGGCAAAGAACCCCCCGCCGTAGCCCCCCTCCAGCATGCGCGGCAAATCAGTGTGTCCCTGATCCGTGCGCTTAAAAAAGGGACGCGGCCGGCCATTTTTGGGCCGGTAAATGCTTTGCAGCGCATCATTGTGGCCGTCGAAAATCGGTAGGTCGTTATTCATTGTCATGGGCATCCCGTATTTTATAGTTATAGTACATTTATTACAGCCAAGTCCTGGTTAAGATGAAATCCCAAGCACCAAAAATCAAATCACAAACAATGCCCAAATTCCAATGTTCCAAACCTGTCTTGAATTTGAGTCATCGTTTTTTGGAATTAATTTAAATTCGTGAATTTTAATATTCAACAAGGTAAAAATTGATTACTTATAGCTATCAAGGTTTGTCCTGCATGTAAAGCTGGATATATGTTTTGGTCATTGAAGGTTGTAAATTGGGATTTATTTGAAATTTGGTGCTTGTGATTATGAATTTTAGGTCTATAAATTAGGCTATGATCTTTTTTCATCGACCAGAGATAGTGTCGGTTTAGACGTTCCCGTGCCCAAGTCGCTATAATCAGTTGACCGCAAACCGGTTCGGTGCTACATAAAAATCTGCTCAAAAACGATTGTTTTTGTTCAACCCACCCTGTAATTTGACCTGCCAAAGAACTTCTAACTCGATTTGAAAGGAGGAAAACCATGATCAGGAAACTTATCGTCAGCGTGGTCGCCGTTCTTGTGCTCCTCAGTTTGGGGCTGGCCCCGGGAGCAGCGGCGGCCGATCGCAAGGATGTGCTGGTAATCGGCATGGCAACCAGCGACATTATTTCTTTAGATCCCGCCAAAGCGTTCGAGTTTTCAGGCGTAGGAATCATCAATCAAGTATACGACAAACTGCTCGATTTTCCGGCAGGACGGTTCGACAAGCCCGTGCTATCTCTAGCCGAGTCGTGGAAGGTTTCTGATGACGGCAAAATCTGGACTTTCACACTCAAAAAAGGGGTCAAATTTCACAGCGGCAATGAGGTAACGGCTGAAGACGTCGTTTATTCATTCAATCGGGTGGTCTACCTCAACGACCAGCCGGCCTTCATTCTGACCCAGTTCGGTCTCAAAGAGGGTTCAATCAAGGCTATCGACAAATACACAGTTCAAATAATCTTGGACAAGCAGTATGCCCAGGGGATATTTTTCTCCTGCCTGTCCGCCGGGGTCGCTAGCATTGTGGATTCTAAAGTCGTCAAGCAGCATGTCACCAAAACCGACAAATATCCGAATGGTGATATGGGGCTTACCTGGCTGTCGCGCAACTCTGCCGGTTCCGGGCCGTTCATCCTGCGCAGGTGGGACAAGAGCGACCGCGTGGTTCTGGACGGCTATGCGAACCATTTCCAACATCCGCCCGCTGTCAAGCGGGTAATCATCAAAGAGATCGTCGAAGCCACCAGCCGGCGCCTGCAAGTGGAAAAAGGCGATCTGGATGTAGCCTGGGAAATGTTTCCGGACCAGGTGAAGGAACTTGAGAATAACGCCGACATCCAGATTGCACGAGTCGCGGCACTGCAGATCTGGTATGTCGGTATGAATGTCAGCAAGGGCCCGCTGGCCGACAACCGGGTGCGTAAAGCCATACGCTATGCCATTGATTATGACGGCATTATCAATAATATCATGTCCGGTGCCGGTGTACCGACCAATACCTTTATTCCCAAAGGGTTTGCCGGCTATGAGGACAAAATTATCTACCGGAGGGATCTGGCTAGGGCCCGTCAGCTGTTGAAAGAGGCCGGCTATCCCGATGGCTTTGAGATCTCCATGGATCACGGCGATCAAACCCCTTATCCCGAAGTGGCGCAGGTCTTGCAAAATTCCTTGGCTCAGGTCGGCATCGAGGTCAAGCTCAACAAATTGGTCTCGGCTCAGTTATGGCCGAAATACCGGGCTCAAAAACATGAGCTGATTTTGGCCCGCTGGGGACCAGACTACATCGATCCGCATACAAATGCCCAACCATTTGCGGACTATAAAGCCAAGCAGTTATGCTGGCGAAACGCCTATTACAACGACAAGACATCCGGGTTGATTCAGGCGGCCGGGGTCGAAATGAACGATGATAAGCGAATCTCCCTATATCAGGAGGCCAACCGCATCATCCAGGAAGAAGGACCCTACGCGTTCTTGTTCCAGCCGCTATACCAGCACGCGGTTCGCAAAAACGTGGAAAATTTTTATGCGGCTCCCACATTCAGTCTATGGAAGCTATATTCGGTCAGCAAAAAATGAGTTGTCTGAAAAGCCCGCCCATAGTCCCGCTGGAAGTGGGTGGGCTTTTGAAACTATTTACAAGGTAAATTATTGATTTCAAATCAATTCGTTTCGTTGCTGGAGGGTTTGCGCTCCGGAGTGAATGTCGAAGATCCCGTCTTCGCTAGGTTCTCCCCGGGCAAACTTGGAAGCCGTGAATATTTTATACATTTTCTACTTGTGGTAAAATCCCGAGGCTCTAAATTAGATGGCCCAATATCTCATAAGGCGCATGTTTACCCTGACCATTACCTTGATCGGGATCATGGTGGTGACCTTTTTCATTTCCATGGTGGTTCCCCTTGATCCGTTGGCCGCCATTGCCGGCCCCCAGGCACCCCAGGAAACGGTTGAGCGCCTGCGCACGCTCTACGGCTTCGACCAGCCGGTCTATGTCCAGTTTTTCCGCTACCTTCAGCGGCTGCTGCACGGCGACCTGGGAACTTCATTCCAGACCGGAAGACCGGTGCTCGAAGACATTTTTCATTATTTCCCTGCCACCATTGAACTGGCGACCCTGGCCCTGATTGTGTCCATTATGGTCGGGATTCCATTGGGTATCCTCTCGGCCGTATATCGCAATTCATCCATCGACCACTTCTCCCGCATATTGAGTTTAATCGGCGTATCCATGCCGGTCTTCTGGCTGGGCCTGGTATTGCTGCTGATCTTTTATTTCAAGCTGGGCTGGTTCCCGGAGCCCGGGCGGCTGGATATCATGCTGATCGAACCCGAAAGAATTACCGGTCTTCTGCTCATTGACAGTCTGATCGCTTTCGACTGGGAGGTCTTCTGGGATGCGTTGAAGCACATGGCCCTGCCGGCTGCGGTGCTGGGTCTTTACGGTTTGGCCGGCATTGCCCGCATTGTACGCTCCAGCATGCTGGATGTGCTCTCCCAGGAATATATCAAAACAGCCCGCATCAAGGGATTGAATGAATTTTTGGTGCTGACCCGCCACGCCCTGCGCAATGCGCTGGTGCCGGCCGTGACCGTCATCGGCTTGACCTACGGCGGTCTGCTGGAGGGATCGGTGCTGACGGAAACGATTTTTTCCTGGCCGGGGCTGGGCCGCTACCTGGCCACGGCGTTTCTGACATTGGATTTAAATGCCGTTGTGGGCGGAACCATGCTGGTGGCCCTGACCTTCTCGCTGGCCAATCTGGCGGTTGATCTGGTTTATGCCTTTTTAAATCCGAAAATAACCCTGGCCCAACCATGAACGCAACGAATGCCCTGAATAAAACGGAAGCCCGTCGCCAGCGCCGGGAGGCGCGCCTGCGCTATTTAAAAGACAGCTATACCCTGTGGCGGCGTAATCATCTGATGGTGGTGGGAACCGGTATCATCATCTTTTTGCTGCTGGTGGCAGCCGCTGCGCCCCTGCTGGCAACCCACGACCCGTATGAACAGATTTTACCGGATCGTCTGTTGCCACCCTCGGCCCGGTATTATTTCGGCACAGACAGCCTCGGGCGGGACATTTACTCACGCGTCGTGTACGGTGCCCGCGTCACGCTGAGCATTGCCTTTATAGTGGCAGCCATCAGCACGCCCCTGGGGCTGGTGATCGGGGTCCTGGCGGGCTACTTCGGCGGGGCCCTTGACGAAATTTTAATGCGCCTTTCCGATGTCTTTTTAGCATTCCCCAAGCTGATCCTGGCGATCGCCTTTGCCGCTGCCTTAGGCCCGGGAGTGGAAAATGCCATTGTGGCCATTTCGATCGCGAACTGGCCGAGTTACGCCCGGCTGGCCCGGGCCGAAACGTTGAGTGTGCGCAACAACGATTATATCCAGGTGATTCGCAGTATGGGTGCCAGTAACCTGCGCATCATGGTGGGACACATTACCCCCATGTGCCTGTCTTCGATTATTGTACGGCTGAGCCTGGACATGGGAACCATTATTCTAACGGCCGCCGGACTTGGATTTCTCGGGTTGGGTGCTCAGCCGCCGATACCGGAATGGGGCCTGATGGTCAGTGACGGCCGCCAGTTTCTGGTGGATCAGTGGTGGGTTTCCACCTTGCCCGGCTTTGCCATTTTAATCGTCGTCATGGGGTTTAACCTGATGGGTGATGGCTTTCGCGACCTCCTGGATCCCCACCAACGGCAAAGCTAGGGGAATGAAGAATGACGAATGTTGAATGAAGAATGAATGTATCGCTTCGCTCTTGCGGTTAAAAAATTAAAATGGACAGAATTCCATAATTCGTCAATCGTCATTCGACACTCTTTATCGATTCCTACAGAGCTATTGTGAGCAATTATGATGTCAAATGATCAGCCCCTGCTAAGGGTCCAGGACCTCAAGGTGCACTTCTACACTTTGCGCGGGGTGGTTCATGCTCTGGAACGCGTTGCATTTTCATTGAATCGTCAGGAAACGCTGGGCCTGGCCGGTGAGACCGGATGCGGCAAATCGGTAACCGCGCGCTCCATTTTACGGCTGATCGATCCGCCCGGCCGGATTATCAGCGGCAAGATTACTTTTGAAGGACAAAATCTGCTGGCGCTGGATGAAGCGGCGATGCGAACTATTCGCGGCAGCAAAATATCGATGATCATGCAGGAACCGAAGATGTCTTTGAATCCGGTCATCCGGGTGGGTGGACAGATTGCTGAAACGCTGGTCATTCACGATCGTTCCCTGAACCGCAGATCGGCTAGAAAACTGGCGATCGACATGCTGGCCCAATTGGGTATTGCCGATCCAACCCGCATCGTCCGACGCTACCCGCACGAGCTAAGCGGCGGAATGTGCCAACGCGTCATGATTGCCATGATGCTGGTGACCCGGCCGCAGCTGCTCATTGCCGATGAACCGACTTCGGCCCTGGATGTTACGATTCAGGCCCAGATTCTGGAACTGATCCAAAAGCTGATCCGCGAAATTAAAACATCGGTTCTCATGATTACCCACGATCTGGGGGTGATGGCTGAAACCTGCGATCGCGTGGCGATCATGTATGCCGGCGACATGGTCGAAATGGGGCCGGTCCGCAGTGTTCTGAAAGATCCCCAGCATCCCTACACCCGGGGGCTGCTGCAAACGGTCCCCGATAAATCCAATCCGGATCAGCCCCTGTTTTCCATCAAGGGAAATGTACCGAGTCTGCTCGATCCCCAGACCAACTGCCGATTCGCACCGCGCTGCGAATCGGTCATGGATCGTTGCCGGCATGAACTGCCGCCGCTTTACCAGCTTAACGGGGATCATCAGGCAGCCTGCTTTCTGCATGACAGCCGGGGAAACCAAGTGAATATCGATGACTGAAGTTAAACCCTTACTGAGAGGTTATTTGTTATTGGTTAATCGTTATTAGAATTGGATGGCACCTGATTTAATATTTCTATCGCCCGAGAAAAAAATAGATTTTATTCCTTTCAAACCAATAACCAATAACTGAATAACAGATAACTTTATATTGGTTTTTCGCTTAATTTGAGGAGTTCTACCATCGTAACAGACCGCGACAAATCGTTATTGCGGATTGAGGACCTGCATGTGCACTTTCCCATTCGGGAAGGTTTTCTGATGCATCACCATGCAACGGTAAAGGCTGTAAACGGTCTGAGTTTCGGGCTGAATCGAGGTGATGTGTTCGGATTGGTCGGGGAATCCGGCTGCGGCAAAACAACCCTGGGCCGGGCCGTGGTGGGGCTGGCCCCCGTAACCGGCGGACAAATTGAATTTAAGGATCAAAATATTGTCGGACTCAGCGGACGTGCAGCTTACGAGCGCGCACGCCAGATCCAGTTGATTTTTCAGGACCCATACTCATCCCTGCATCCGCGCAAAACCGTTTGCGACCTGGTGGGGGTGGGCTTGAAACTTCACCACCTGGCCCAAGGGTATCAAATCGATGAAATGGTGCTGGCCATGCTCAAACGGGTCGGGTTCAGTCTTGAGCACCTGTATCGGTATGCGCATGAGTTTTCCGGCGGCCAACGCCAGCGCATCGCCCTGGCCCGGGCGCTGATCCTGCAGCCGCAATTGCTGATTCTGGATGAGCCGACTTCGGCCCTGGATGTCTCCGTCCAGGCTCAAATTTTAAATCTGCTCAAAGAATTGCAGCGCGAATTCAACCTGACTTATCTGTTCATCTCCCATGATCTGGGGGTCGTACGATACATGAGCAACCGGATCGGTGTGATGTATCTGGGAAATATAGTCGAAACCGGATCGACCCGCGATGTTTTCCAGCAGTCCCAGCACCCCTACACCCGGGTATTGCTGTCTTCGCTCCCCTCACTGGATCCGGATACCCCGCATCACGGCATAATCCTGGAAGGCGATCCGCCGACGCCGATCAACCCACCTCCCGGCTGCCCATTTGCGTCACGGTGTCCCGAAGTCCAGGATCGTTGCCGGGTCGACAAGCCCGACCTGAAGCAGCGCGGCGGCAATTCCACCCATCTGGCGGCATGCCATTTCCCATTTGCGGTCTAGCGGTATCAACCCTGCGATTGCCGTTCGATTCCCCGCAAATTACCTGTTTGGTGAAAATCATGAAAATTCCAAGCACCAAAAACCAAATCTCAAACAAATCCCAATGATCCAAATTCAAAATTCCAAACAAATATACCATCTATAGTTCTACCATGCGGTGTCATCCCCAAAAGGCTCAAGAATGCGAGGGAAGAAGATACAACGTTTGTGTATGTTTTGGTTATTGAATATTGAGATTTATTTGTTATTTGGTGCTTGAGATTTGGGATTTTGTTGCATTGCAAGCTTTCTTAAAACAATTTACGCTGAAGTTAATTAGCACTGCCCCTGTGGTCGCTTGTGTTTTGCAGAAATCGATGATAAACCTATAAGCCTGAGAAGCTAACCGTATCGATTGACTTCTTAGCGCGGCGATGCAGACGACCGATTAAGGCGTCAGAAGCGCCGGATCAATTGGTCGTTTTGAATTAATTAATCAACGAAATTGCGCGACGTTTATCGGAAAAGTGCCACTCAACCGCCAAGACCTAAATTATATGACCGCCCTGGGCCTGCAGAAGGATCCTTTTTCACCTGAACCGGACTCCCTGTTTTATTATTCGTTTGATACGTTTGAACAGCGGCTGAAAGTATTGCAAGGACTGGTTCAGGGCGCGGATCTTTTTGTGCTGGTCATCGGAGAGCCGGGCAGCGGCAAGACCACGCTGTTGCAGCGCTATTTGGTGTCTGCCGATAAGCAATGGCAACTGGCTCGGATTCATATGGATCCTGAGACTACCTCGAGCCAATCTTCAAAACCTCCGGCGCAGCGGACATATCCCGCTTATATATCGCAGGGTTCGGCCAATCCCATCGTGATCGTTGACGATGCGCACCGGCTTCCGCGCCAGGAATTGGATTTTTTAATCCATGAAGCACTGGTGCCCGGCAGTTCCAACAAAATCAAGCGCCTGGTTTTATTCGGCGAATCCAATCTTTATACCGCGGTAACCGAACTTGCCGAATCACTATCCGCCCAACCGGCTTTCAACAAAATTTACCTGCCCGGGCTGACAGAAGCGCAAACCGCTGAATATCTGCAACATCGATTGGCGGTCGGCGGCTACGCGGGCGCGATCCCATTTGATCCATCGTCGATTCATAGCATCCATCGAGCCTCCGGCGGCTATCCCGGGCCGATAAATGAAACCGCTCACCAGTGGCTCAATGATAAATATTCAGCTAAAATGGAAGGGCAAAATATGTTGCCGATATTAGCGGGAATTTCTCGACGTATGCTCGTCTGGCTGGCAGCCGGAATCATTATCCTTCTGCCGGCGGCATTTTGGTTTTTTTCGGACCGCCAGCCTTCGACACCCAAACCATTGGATCAAAAATTAACCAAAACCGTGTTTCGAAAAAAAATCGTGCAGCCTCGCCTATCAGCTGAGCCGACAGCCAGCGCAAAGGCCGCGGCAGTCAAAACTCCGGAAAAACAACCGGCTGCTATTAAAACGCCCCAAACTGAGGAGACTAAATTCACTGCCGAACCGTCGGCACCCATCATAACCGCAGCACCCGAGCAAGAAGGACCGGCGGCACTCGAACCACCAACTGCAGTTGCGCAAAAAACAGATTCACAACCGAAAATCGCACCGCCACCGGCGGCCAAACCGACGCCCAAGACAGATTCCCAACCGACAACCGCCCGGCAGCCGGCGCTGAAACCGGCCCCTAGGACACCGGGCCCGGTCACACCCAAGGCAGCGGCCAGGCAAATCCATCGTGAGCAATGGCTTCTTTCCCAGGATGCTGAATCTTATACGATTCAGATCATCGGTGTTTCGAATGAGAAATCGATGCTGGATTTCATCAATAAAAATAAGCTGTTGAAACAAAATGAAATTGCCTATTATGAATCGACTTTTAACGGCAAGCCATGGTACCAGGCGCTATTCGGCCTGTATCCCACCAAACAGGCGGCCCGGCGGGCCGCGGATAAATTGCCCGAAAATATCCGCCGGGTCGGGCCGTGGATCAGGAGGTTATCCGCGGTGCAGCAAGCGATTTTAAAATGAGGACCGCAATCTTGGATATGAAAGCCTCCAATTTTTGCACCTTCGGAGGATTTATCCGCGGCAGGACGCGTGCAAAATCCAGGGATGAGGCATCGCATTAATTGCCGGAATTATCTTCCGCCCCCAGAATCTCTTCGGTTTCCATCCACATGACATTGATGATGCCAAAAGCGCAGGCGAGCAATACGCCTAGTATCCATGCAAAGTACCACATATGGTGCTCCTATTTTGCTAACAAGGTATCTCCAAAATATTTCCTGAAATTATCGTTTAGCCTAAATATGGAGTGCTGGAGTATTGGAATAAAAAGCCGCTCCCTTTCCATTACCCCAACACTCCAGTACTCCTATTGCTCATAAGCCAGCTGATAACGTAAAGTCGTTAATATCTGCCGCCTGAAGCAAATCGCTTAATATCGCAATCAGTACGCCGTATGCGTCTCTTTTCTGATCGTTTCTTCGGTCACCTTGCCCCGCATTACCCGGTAGACCCAGCTGGTGTATACCAGGACGATCGGCAGAAATATAACCACCGCCATAAACATCAGGTTCAACGTGCGATGGCTTGACACCGCATCATAAACCGTCAGGCTGCTGTTCGGATCCGTGCTGGAGGGGATCACAAACGGAAACATGGCAAAACCGGCCGTCAGGATTACGCCGGCCAGCGCCGCACCGCTGCAGATAAAAGCAGTGCCGGGACGATTGGCGCCGGACAGCAAAATGGCCAGGATTGCGCCGCCAAAGGCCAAAATCGGCGCCAGGATCGTGTAGCCGCAGCGGGAGTAGTTTTGCATCAAAGCGCCGGCCGCCACTTCAACCTTCTTTGCCACGGGGCTGAATGCAGTCCCGGGGTCCGGCATCGACACGATATGATAAAAGTCGATGCCGACCGCCTGCCAGATTCCGGCCAGGGCAAAGGCGGCCATAAACCCGATACCGAAAATCCGCACCGCCTTTTTGGCGCGCGCATTGATTTCATTTTCGGTGCGTATTTGCAGAAAAACTGCGCCGTGCATAACAAGCATGGTTACGCTGACAATGCCGGCCAGCAGGGCAAACGGGTTCAGCAGCCCCCAGAAACTGCCGGTATAGGACAGCCTTTCAAGTTCAGCGTAATTAAACGGCACGCCCTGCAGTAAATTGCCGAACGCCACGCCAAAAACCAGGGCCGGGACCAGTCCACCGGCAAACAGCCCCCAGTCCCAGGCATTGCGCCAACGGGAATCTTCAATTAAACTGCGGTATTTAAATCCGACCGGACGGAAAAAAAGCGCAAACAATACCAGCAGCATGGCCCAGTAAAACCCGGAAAAGGCCGCCGCATAAACCAGGGGCCAGGCGGCGAAAAGCGCGCCCCCCGCGGTGATTAACCAGACCTGATTGCCTTCCCAGGTCGGCCCGATGGCATTGATCGTCACGCGCCGCTGAGAGTCGGTCCGCGCGATAAACGGCAGGAGCGTTCCAATGCCTAAATCAAAACCGCCCATCAGCGCAAAACCAATCAGCAAGATTCCCACGAAGACCCACCAAATGATTTTCAATGTTAAATAATCGAACAACATGCTGGATTCTCCTTAAGTCCCTGAGTTTTCTCCGAGACAAGGCTCGGAAAAAATGACCCCTACGGGACAGTTTTAACCACAGAGTATAAATGCCTAAATTGCCTAAAATGCCTAAAATGCCTAAAATTAAGGTATCCTGTCTTTTTAAAATGATAGAATTCCGTGATTTTAGCTCATTTTAGTCATTTTCAATTTTAGTTCATTCGGCAGAATATATTGCAAGAAATTGGTCAATATCGACAAAAAAATTGTCGATGTCGCTCAGTTAAGCGCCTAAGCTTTACCCTGCTCAAAGTGATACCGGCCGGTATGCAGACTGCTGGGACCGAGCCGGACGAATTTAGTCATCAGGTACATTTCAACGACCAAAAATATCGTGTAAAGAAAAATAATTACCGCCAGGCTGCCGATGAGATCGCCTGACGTCAGCGTCGACGTTGAAAAATAGGTGGGCAACACGCCGCCGATGGTCCAGGGCTGGCGCCCGTATTCCGCTACGAACCAGCCCAGTTCGATGGCAATCCAGGGCACCGGCAAGCTGAAAACCAGCGTTTTAAGCAGCCACTGCTTTTGATCGAACACGCGCTTGGCACAAAAGTAAAAGCTCAGCGCAATCAGGGCCAGCATGTAGAAACCCAACCCCACCATGATGCGAAACGACCAGAACATGGCGGCCACGTTGGGAATGGTGTCCCGTGCCGCCTGTTTAATCTGCTGATCCGTCGCATCAACCACCTGCGGTGTGTAGCGTTTCAGCAGCAGCCCATAGCCCAGATTCTCTTTATGGCGATCAAAAAACAATTGGTTGGCAACCGATCGATCACCGGCGCGCATCTTTTCCAGCATCTCATAGGCAGTCATGCCGCTGCGAATTCGCGCCTCGCTGTCTGCAATTAAATTCTTTATGCCCGGCACCGGTGTATCAATCGACCGGGTGACGATCAGCCCCCCCACCCAGGGTATTCTTATCTCGGCCGCGGTTTCCTGCTTATCCTGATCCGGAAAACCGAACAGGGTGAAATGACTCGGCGGCGGTTCGGTTTCCCATTCGGCTTCCATGGCCGCCAGCTTAACGCTTTGGACCTTCCCGACGACGTAACCGGTTTCATCCCCTAAAACGATAACGGACAGGATCGATGCCAACCCGAAACCGGCCGCCACCGCAAAAGAACGCCGTGCAAAGGCCAGATCCCGGCCTCTGAGCAGGTAGTAGGAACTGACCGCCAGCACGAACATGGCCGACGCCACGTAGCCGGCGCCGACGGTATGGACAAATTTAACCTGGGCCACCGGGTTGAAAAAAAGTTCCTTAAAACTGGTCAATTCCATGCGCATGGTTTCAAAGTTGAACTCGGCCCCGACGGGATATTGCATCCAGCCGTTGGCCACCAGGATCCACAGGGCGGAAAGGTTGGCGCCCAGGGCCACCAGAAATGTAACCGCCAGATGCGCGCGCTTGCTGAGCCGGTCCCAGCCGAAGAAAAATAGCCCGACAAAAGTCGCCTCCAGGAAAAAAGCCATGAGTCCCTCTATCGCCAGCGGCGCCCCGAAGATATCCCCGACGTAATGGGAATAATAGGCCCAGTTGGTACCGAATTGAAATTCCATGGTAATTCCGGTGGTCACCCCGACTGCAAAGTTAATGCCAAACAATTTGCCCCAGAAGCGCGTCATGTCCTTGTAAATTTGCTTGCCGGTCATGACATAGACCGATTCCATAATAAACAGGATCCATGCCAGGCCCAGGGTCAGGGGTACAAAGATAAAATGATACATGGCAGTAAAAGCAAATTGCCAGCGGGAAAGTTCAACGAATCCTTCAGTGGGTAGCATTGATGTGCTCCTTGCTAATTAAACGTCTCGGACGGCGATTAATCTTGATCGTTGTCAAGGTTTTGATGTAAAAGCTCAATGTTGCAGCTGGTTGAACTTCTATTATATCGGGTCGATATTTGTCAAACACTAATCCAATAAAACCCGTCCCAAGACCATCCAACAAAAAGGCGCGGCGCTGGCTGTTTAAACGGGTCGGCAGCGCGCGCAGCTGGATCCTGATTTCAGTCGGACTGGGTTTGAGCAGCGGCCTCCTGCTGATTGCCCAGGCTCGCTTTTTATCCAATATCGTCCACGCCGCCTTTATGGAAAAGCGGCCGATCGACCAGTTGGGAAGCCTTTTTATGGCATTGCTGGCAATTATTATTTTACGGGCGGCCCTGGGCTGGGCCAGGGAAGTGTCCGGGTTTTATGCCGGGTCCAGAATTCGCCAGGAAGTTCGGCTGCAATTAATGGAGCACATTGTTGCACTGGGACCATCATATACCGGCAATCAAAGTACCGGTGCTTTAACCAGCACGGTCATGGAACAGGTGGAGGGGTTGCACGATTTTTATGCCTTTTATTTGCCCCAGCTGGCATTGGCGGTGATGATTCCGGCTGCGGTTCTATCATTTGTTTTTCCTCACAGCTGGGCGGCGGCGGGGCTTTTGCTGGCAACCGCGCCGCTGATTCCCCTGTTCATGGTTCTGATCGGCATGGGGGCTGAAAGCATCAGTCAACGCCACTTTCAGGCCCTGGCGCGCATGAGTGCCTATTTTCTCGATGTCCTGCAGGGATTGACGACCCTTAAATTGTTTGACCGCAGTAAAGGCACCGCGGAAACCATTGCTGCGGTATCAAACACCTATCGCCAGCGGACAATGGGCGTTCTGCGGGTCGCATTTTTATCCTCAGCCGTTCTCGAGTTTTTCAGCTCCATCTCGATTGCCCTGGTGGCGGTTTATCTGGCGATGAGCTATCTGGGTTACCTCTCCTTCGGTATTTATGGCGAACCGTTGAGTTTAGCCGGCGGCTTCTTTATTTTGTTATTGGCGCCTGATTTTTATCTGCCCCTGCGAGAGTTGGGAACCCACTATCATGCCCGTGCCGAAGCGGTCGGGGCGGCGGAAGAGATCC
Organism: uncultured delta proteobacterium; assembly: GCA_963710795.1. Taxonomy (GTDB): domain Bacteria; phylum Desulfobacterota; class Desulfobacteria; order Desulfobacterales; family JAFDCJ01; genus JAFDCJ01. The sequence continues at coordinate 66,341 of CAVQBT010000018.1, read as the reverse complement.
TGAAAATCCTGGCCGTACCGCCGCCGGGTGCCTTGAGCGGTACAATGGCCCGGGTCCAAACAGCTCCCCGTCATATTAAATTTCAAAACGTGTGTCTGGCGTTCGATGGTGGACGCAGACCCGCTTTGCAGGGTCTAAATTTCGACCTGAAAAGCGGCGAGCAGGTCGTTCTGGTGGGCGGCAGCGGGGCCGGTAAAACGACAACCCTCAATTTATTGCTGGGTTTTATAAAGCCGGATAAAGGATGTATCCTGATTGACGACAATCACTTAGCCGATTTAGCCCCTGACAGCTGGCGCGAACAAATTGCCTGGATCGGCCAACGCCCGGTGTTATTCCATGGAACGATCCGGGAAAATATTGTGCTGGGGCGCCCCCGGGCAACCCATGACGAAATTCAGCAGGCTGCCGGCAATGCCGGGGTGCTTGATTTTTCAAGGCATTTGCCCGCTGGACTGGAGACGCTGGTGGGCGAACAGGGCGCCGGGATTTCGCGCGGCCAGGCCCAGCGCGTTGCCCTGGCAAGGGCCTTTTTAAAGGATGCACCCTTATTGTTGCTGGATGAACCGACCGCCGGCCTGGATGCCGTAAATGAGTCCTTGGTTATGGACGCCTTAAACCGACTTTCCCGGGGGCGAACCGTGTTGATGCTGACCCACCGGCTGACAAATATCAAGCCGGCGGATCGAATTTTGGTGCTGGAAAACGGCAACCTGGTTGAACAGGGAAATTATTCAGAACTGATGGCCGGCGGCGGGGTGTTTTATAGAATGGTCACCAGGGGTAATTGAGGATTGACGATTTTATTTAATCGCCGAAAACCTGGTCCTTTTGGGCCAGGTCAGAGACAATCGGCTATGTCGTGATCATATGTCATGGAGTGATGGAATACTGGAATGATGGAATACCGGGTATAGCGGAATGAGATCTATTTTTATTACAATCTTTTCTAAAAGGATGGCAGGCTTCAGAATTTAAAATCAGACCATTATCTGTTTTTGATTCCCAATATTCCATTATTCCACCATTCCAATATTCCTTTCTGAGTCTAAGGTAAACTACACCCGTCTGGGATGAAATCAACGCCGGCTCCTCCGGGTCTGGATCTTTACTTTCTGGTCAGCAGTACCCCTTCGATGAACTGATCAATGCCGCCGTCCAGCACATCGTTAACATTGCCCACATCCAGGTTAATGCGGTGATCCTTTACCATCTGGTAGGGGTGTAAAACGTATGACCGGATCTGGCTGCCCCAGGCGATATCTTCCTTGCTGTCATGCAATTCCTGCATTTTGTCGTCCTGTTTTTTTCTTTCAACCTGGTACAGGCGGGCTTTTAGGACTTTCATCGCCAGATCTTTGTTGCGGTGCTGGGATTTTTCCTGCTGGCATTGCACTGCAATTCCGCTGGGCAGGTGGGTGATGCGCACCGCACTGCTGGTTTTATTGACGTGTTGTCCGCCCGCACCACTGGCTCTGAATACATCGATTCGCAGGTCTTTGTCGTCGACATCTACGACGATTTCGTCATCCAGTTCAGGATAGACAAAGACCGATGCAAACGAGGTGTGCCGTTTGCCGCTGGCATTGAACGGAGATATTCTGACCAGACGATGGACCCCAATTTCTGATTTCAGATAGCCGAATGCGTTTTCGCCACTGACCGTAAAGGTCACGCCTTTAATCCCGGCCTCGTCACCCGGCTGAAAATCGATCAATTCAAACTTGAACCCCCGGCGTTCGACCCAGCGCGAATACATCCTGAAAAGCATCTCGGCCCAATCCTGCGCCTCGGTGCCGCCGGCTCCGGCATTAATTGACATAATCGCGTTTTTGGAATCATCTTCGCCATCCAGCATTAGGTCCAGGGATAACTGATCGATCAAGATGTTGAGTGCTTTTGTTTGCTGGGAGACCTCGTCAAGTGTTTCGGCATCGGATTCTTCAACCGCAAGATCCAGCAGAATCTGATTTTCTTCCAGATCGCCCCATAATTTTTTAAACCGATCAATCTTATTGGATATCGACGTGCGTTCTTTCAGTATCGTTTTGGAATCTTCCGGATTGTCCCAGAAGCCATCCTTAGCGATCGTTGCTTCAATTTCCGCCAGACGTTTTTCGATGCCGTCCAGGTCAAAGATAGCTCCGCAGATGTTCTAATTTAACTTTAAGTTCATTTAAATTTTGTTTTAATTCGACGGACATTTCATTTACCCCCTCTGATTAATTGAAAATTATATGATAGAATACCTTAAATATTCAATAGACAATCTTCAATCTTCAATTTTACTTTATCCCATCTTCCTGTTGGTTTTCCGTCTAAGAATTTCAACGAGAATAATCAGCAGCACCACCGCCAGACAGACCCGGGCGAAGAGATCGCCGATTTGGGTATAAATGGATCTTTCCTTTAACATCGGGACCATCTGCGTGGCGACGGCATCTTGCAGTAAACCGGTGGCCGCCAGTATTCTGCCGGCCGGGTCGATAAAACCGCTGATACCGGTATTGGCTGATCTCGCCAGGGAACGGCGATTTTCTACTGCTCTGAAAACGGTCATGGAAAAATGCTGATAGGGCCCGCTGGTTTTGCCGAACCAGGCATCGTTGGTAATATTGACCAGGATCGATGCATCTTTTTGGGTCATCGCCCGGGAAAGGCCCGGGAATATGATTTCATAGCAAATCTGAACGCCCAGTTTCTCATCGTGCCAGGGTAATGTTTGGCCGACTTTGCCCGCGCTGAAATCACCGATCTGGGCCACGATTTTACCCAAAAAAGGAAGCCATTTTTTAAACGGAACATATTCGCCAAATGGGACCAAATGGGTTTTGTCGTATTTCTCCAGGGTCTTTTTTTCAGGGATAATTAAATAGGCACTGTTGTAATACTGCACCACACCGTCTGTACGCACAAAAGAAGGGCTTCCAATCAGATAGTCTGTTTTAGACCGCCTGATTCCCTCGAATACCATTTCCGAAGGCGCAACATCGTATAAAAAATAAAATGGTGTGGCGGACTCCGGCCAAACAATGAGATCCGGTTGTTGGTTGCTGACCGATGCTGACAGTTGGTTGTATTTTTTAATGGTTTCAATCTGGAAGGCCGGATCCCACTTGACCGCCTGATCGATATTGCCTTGAATAACGGAAATGCGGGTTTTGGGAGCAGCTGTAATTAAACGGTCAATTGCTTTCAGGCGCCAGTGTCCATAGGACCAGGTTAGCGCAACGGCCAGGATAACGGCAATCATTGAACCCGCTGCCAGCTTTTTGGTGATATCTGTGTGCTGCCACCTCCTTTTGACTAAATAAAGCAAGGTGATAAAAACGGCTGCATTGACGAATGCAATTAAAGCCGACAGTCCGTATACGCCCAATATATCTGAAACCTGGATCAGTTGCAAACGATTATACTGGGAATAGCCCAATAACTCCCAGGGAAACCCGGAAAATATAAAGGACCGGATATATTCCAAGGCGACCCATATCAGGGGCATCAATGCCAGGCACCCGGCAGGTTTTTGGCCGACAGCGATTATCCCGGCAGCAAACAATGCGATAAAAAGCGCCAGAAATGCTGCCAGGAGAAACAAGATTGATACGCTTAGAAACATCGGCAGGTACCCGTAAGTTCGCATAACCGGAACCAGCCAATATAAAAGCGAAAGAAAATGAACCAGACCGGTGATAAACCCGACCCGAAAGCCGGCACCGACGGAAAGATTCTTAACCGCATATAGAAGGGGCACGAGAGCGATCCAGGCCAACCAGTCGACCCCTATTTTGGGAAATGCGCCGGTCAACAGCACGCCGCTTAAAATCGCCCACGCTATGTTTTTTTTCTTAATCATTAATTTCATCAAATTATTTAACATCTTTCGTTTAAATGCAACAGGTTATATAAAAAATATTTAAAGTTTCGGCGACAAACGGCGATAGTGTTATATAGATCGGATTATAAAATTATAATGATAGGTTATGATTAGTTTGATTGGAAGAAACCATGATAGACTTTCTCACGGAAACAACACTTTCGATTCCCATGATTCAAGTAATCTTTTTGATGCTGATCAGTACCTTATCGCTGCTATTCGGAAAAATAAGATTGGCCCTGCTGATCAACTATATATTTATTTTGAATTGGGCCTATATCGTTAATCGGGATTTGTTATTGGAAGCAGCCCCGACAAAGTTCCAGTATCTTACTGCCGGTTATTTCGGTTTTGGAATACTTATTGTCATGATCGCCGTGTTTTCATTTATGTTTCAACGCGACCAGGATTAGCCATCAAATCGTCGTCAAAACTCTACAGCCGTTGAACGGGCTGAATTCAGAGCATTGACGAGTTGACAAATTGCCCCAATTCCTCAATATGCCTTTATACCGGTAAAAAATGGTCTTGCCGCCGCAATGATTTCAAACTATGATACCGGATGAATACTCCCGGACCGATCAACCTATAAAGGGGATGGCTGCCGATTACCAACGACGGTGATACGCCCCACAGACCAGTATAAGGAGATTGAACCCATGCACATCACCTTTTACGGCGCAGTGCGCGAAGTGACCGGATCTATGCACCTTATAACCACCGAACATGATCGGGTTTTGCTGGATTGTGGCATGTTTCAGGGCCGGCGCAGAGAAGCGGCTGAAAAAAACAAGGTCATGCCGTTCGATCCAAAAATGTTGACCAACGTGGTGCTTTCCCATGCCCATATCGACCATTCCGGCCGCCTGCCCCTGTTGGCCAAACACGATTTTGCCGGCCGCATTATCTGTTCCCGGGCCACCGCGGCGGCATCTGAATATCTCCTGCTCGATGCCGCTCATATCCAGGAATCGGATGCCAATTATCTAAATTACAAAACCGTTCGCTCCGCGCTTTCGAAGATGGACTCTTCAAAGAAAGGCCAGAAGCCTTCCGCCAAAAAAGCGGCTGAAATCAAAAAGATATTAAAAAAAAACCGGCATGGTCTTAATGTTGCGGTCATCAATGACCTGATTGCCAGGCATCAACTCGAAGGGGTCAGTGCCCTGTATACCACCGACGATGCGCAGCAGGCACTTACCGCTTTCGATGGCTACCCCTACCGGAATCCGATTTCCATCGGCCGGGAAATGACCTGCACCCTATACGATGCCGGACACATTCTCGGATCGGCCTTCAGCATGGTCCGCGTCCATGACAATGGCCGCGATTATACCATTTGTTATACCGGTGACATCGGCCGGTTTGGCAAGCCGATCATCAAAGATCCGACCCTGAAATTCGAGGAAGCGGACCGCGAAGTTGATCTGCTGATCATGGAGAGCACCTATGGCGATCGGCTGCATGAACCGGTGGTAGATTTAAAACCGCGGCTCAAAGAGGTGCTGGTGGACACCTATGACCGGGGGGGTACGATTATGATACCCTCGTTTGCCTTCGGCCGCACCCAGGAACTGCTTTACGTACTGCACGAACTCTATAATGCGAAGGAAGTGCCCCGGGTCCCGGTGTACGTTGACAGCCCATTGGCCACCAAACTCACCCGGGTATTTGCAGAGCACCCGGAAGTCTATGATGAAGAGACCCATGAAACATTTCTGCAAAACAGCGAGAATCCGTTTCAGTTCAAACAGATCCATTTTGTCGAATCGGTCGAAGAGTCCATGGCCCTGAACCGGGATCAAACCCCTCACATTGTAGTTTCGGCTTCGGGCATGTGTGAAGCCGGGCGCATTCTGCATCACCTGCGGCATAAGATTCATGACTCTAAAAATACGATTCTGATTGTCGGCTTCATGGCTCAGCACACATTGGGGCGACGCATACTCGAGCAGGGACTTGCCTATGAGCAATCCGGTCGCAAGGGCAATGCCCCGTTGGTCAAATTCATGAACAAAGAGTATCCCCTCAAAGCCCGGGTGGTTCGGTTGGGCGGATTTTCCGCGCATGCCGATAAAAATGAAATGCTTCGATTTTTAAAGGAGTCAAATTTGAATGTGAAAAAAATTGCTCTGGTGCATGGTGAAGAAGATCAGACAATTGCTTTTGCTGAAACGTTAAAGCAGGAAAATTACCCGGTATTTGTGCCCCAGAGAGGGGAGAGTATTGAAATAAAGTAGAACTTTATTTCGAATTCAGAATTCGGAATGCGGAAGTCGGAAAGAAAAAACAAACAAATTTTCTGAGTGCTTCGCGACGCTGCAGTAAAAATTAGGATTAGGTCTGCCACCTTTTTTCATTTATCCGGGAAAGCCAAAGAATCAATGAAGGTATCCTGAAAATCCGGCTCGGAGGCCAGGTCTAGCACCCGGGTGGCTCGGGTCAGCGCGTCAGCCCGGGTCCATATGTTCTCGTCAAAAAGAGCCAGAATGGCCCCGGCGCCGGCCGCATTTCCCACGACGTCGATATCTTCTTCGGGTATCCGTGGGAACATACCGATTCTCAGCGCATCTTTTTTGTCAATGAAGCTGCCGAATGCTCCGGCCACCAGCAGCTTAGTCGGCCGTTGCCGGCCGGCCGCTTTGCACAGCAAATCGATTCCGGTTCGCAGGGCCCCTTTGGCCAGCTGAATGGCCCGGACATCATTTTGAGTAAATGTTACCGGCCGGCCATTTTGTGTTTTTTCAGCCGGCACCACGATAAACTCCGTGACTTGATTCTCATCCAACCGCATGTAAGGGAGATCGGCTGCACGGTCAAAGGCGCCATCCTTTAAAATCAGTCCGGCGCTGTATAGTTCGGCCACCGTACTGATCACCCCGCTGCCGCACAGGCCGGCCGGTTTTTTGGGTTTGGCCGGGTTTTGTTGAATCATCGAGTAAACCGGTTGGCCGCTGTTTCTAACGATTTTAACGGCATCAATCGCACCGGATACGGCATGCATGCCGTGGCTGATGGCCGCCCCCTCAAAGGCCGGTCCGGTGGCGCAGGATGTTGCGGACAGACCGTCTTTTTCCAAATACATAATTTCGCCGTTGGTGCCCACATCCACCAGCATGGTTCCCGGTTCGGCCTGCGATAATTCTGACGCCAAGGCAGCGCTGACGATATCGGCACCGATAAAACCCGTGATCAAAGGCAAGGTGCGGATTTGCGAATTCGGATTGAATCGAAAACCGATTGAACCCGCGCGCAACGTTTTATCTGCCACAAATTGCGGCGTATAAGGAAACACTCCGATAGATGAGGGGTTTTCACCAACAAATATATGGATCATGGTGGAGTTGCCCACAACGATCATTGGGTTAATTTTAGCTGGATCGATGCGGGTGGATCGGCAAAGGGAGGTGATCCCCCATTCGACTGCTTTGACCGCCATTTTTTGCTGCCGTGCCAACAGGGCCGGATCCAAGCGAATGGCACCGATGCGGCTCATGACATCATCACCGAAAAGGGCTTGCGGATTTCGGGCCGAGGTCGATGCCGTGACGGTACCCGTGCCCAGATTGCAAAGATAGACGGCAATCGTCGTGGTTCCCAGGTCGACTGCCAGACCGTAGGAGTCGGGTAAACCGGCATGGGGCGATTTCAAATCAGCCAATTTGTCAAACAGGGTCGGGAGCCCCTTTTGAGCCACTTCAGCGCTCAGGCGGCTGGTTTCAGGTATTTCCAGGGTAATATCGCCGGAAATTGTAAGCCTGCAGGCCAGGCGCACGCCTTCGGATAAATCCGATCGTCCCAGAATTTTAATTTCGGATTCGTCCGGTGCCCCAACACCCCCGGCGGCGCCGGCCACCATTTTTACCCGACACTTGCCGCAACTACCCTTGCCCCCGCAGTCGGTGCGCAAAAATATACCCGCACCAATCAGGGCTTCCAATACAGTTTGACCCGCCGCAGCACAGACTTCAAGGTTTTCAGATGCCAGATGGATTGTATATCCGTCAGCGTGCATGGTCTTTTCCTCATCGTTGATTGCGAATTCTCTATGACACAGTTTCGTCATTAAAACAAGTGATTACCTGAACTGCAAGTGTTAATAAAGATTACGCAAATTCCAAGCACCAAAATCCAAATCTCAAATAAATCCCAATGACCAAAATTCAAAATTCCAAACCAATGATTCGTCTCCACATATGTCCAAAGGCATTATTACCAGTAGATCTAGGTTTGCGAAGCGAGTTGATACAACTGCTGAAAATGTTTTGGTCATTGGTTATTGGAGTTTGAGATTTATTTGTAATTTGGTGCTTGTGATTTGGGAATTTACTGTCTTTTATGACCCTCTATCTCAAATTGCTTAGGAAAAAACTTTTACATTACGTTGCCCTGAATCTGTCGATATTGTCTTGATATTCAGACGGGAAAAAGTGTAAATGTTTATTTGTCTGTTCAAAAGGGAGCATGCCGGTGGCAGCAAATCGAAGGTTATACTGGAAATTAGGAGACCTTGCGCTATGAGTAAATTCTTATTGGTGGACATCGGTGCCGGCACGATGGATGTGTTGTGGTATGACACCGAGGCCGAACTGCATTACAAAGCGGTCGTGCAATCGCCGGTCAGGCATCTGGCTGAAAAGGCGGCCGGGTTGGCGGGCAATCTGCTGATCAGCGGCACAGAAATGGGCGGTGGACCGATAACAGCCGTTTTAAAGGAGCGTGCAAAAAATGCCAAGGTGGTGATGTCGGCCTCGGCTGCCGCGACCCTGCACCACAATCCGGCCAAGGTGAGCGCCTGGGGCATTGACATTGTTGCGGATGCAAAAATCGAAGATTTGCAGCCGGATGAAAATTTTTCTCACCTGGTTATCGGTGACCTTGAAGTTGAGAGACTGCGCCGGATTGTGCAAGGATTTGGGGTGATTTTTGAGTTTGATGCCGTGGCGATATGTGCCCAGGACCATGGCGTGCCGCCGGCCGGCGTTTCGCACCTGGAATATCGGCACAACCTGTTTCAATCACGGCTTGAGGAAAAGCCGCTCCCCCATGTTTTACTTTATCGTGGTGATGAAATTCCGCGCGAGATGAATCGTCTGTCGTCCATAGCCCAAACGGTCTGTGCCGTTCCCACTGAAGAAATATATGTTATGGACAGCGGTATGGCGGCTATTTTAGGCGGATCAATGGATGTGCTGGCCCATAATCAAAAAAGAGTGGTCATCCTGGATGTCGCCACTTCGCACACCGTCGGGGCTGCGCTGCTTGGTGATGAAATTGCGGGCTTTTTCGAATATCACACCTCAGACATCACGCTTGAACGGTTGGAAGATCTGCTGGTGGAATTATGTGATGGGAAAATCGAGCACCGCCGGATCCTGGCCGAAGGTGGCCACGGGGCGTATCTGCGCCAGGCTATCGGATTTCAAGACGTTGATGTGATCATTGCCACCGGCCCCAAAAGGCGACTGGTGCAACCCTCGAAGTTTCCAATAGCCTTCGGAGCGCCGTTGGGTGACAACATGATGACTGGAACGGTGGGACTATTGGAAGCCTTAAGACGACGAAAAGGGCTGGCGCCGATAAATTACCTTTAAGGAAAATTTTCATTATATGACTCCTAGCGGTGTCAAGAAAAATCAACTTGCTCTATAAGTGGAACGTATTATTTTATAAAGCAAACAATTTCAGTCGATCCGCTTTAACAGCACCGGATATATGCAGGAATCCAATTAAAAATTTCAGACGTCTGCTGAAAAAACCCTTAAACTTCATCGCCGATCATTACCTGCAATATAAACGGCAGATGATTTTTGGATAGAAAACTAGGAGGCTAAATCATGGTTAAAGTTAAAACATTTGCAAGCCCGCTAAAAATCTTTCAGGCTAAACAAGAACTCGAAGCACTCGATGCCATGGTCAATCGCTTTATTGACGAAAACAATGTGCAAAAGGTTATCTCTGTCAGTGACACCTGTACCACCGATGACTCCGGAGCCTCCATCGGATTGGTGCGGGTGATTGCCTACGAGTAGAAGAGGACAGAAGACAGAGGTCGGAAGCCGGAGGACAGAGGGCCTAGGGCAGGTGTCGGAAGTTGGGATGTGGCCTGCCATGGCTTTAGCCGAGTCAAAGTCGGAAAGGACTGATTTCGATCTCTGGAGGTGCCTTTGCCTTGCCGGGCCTTCGTTACCGAATTTTCAACAATAACCCTATAATTTCAGTCTGTTATTGATTATGAACCAACACCCGGTATCGAGTATCCAGCATCCAGTATCCAGTTACCCAGCGTCTATTTTGCCCCCACCTGTTTCTGGAAATCTTTGCGCAAGTTTTCGCGCCACAGCTGATATTCGGTTTGGATGGCCTGCTGAAACGGGCCCGAATCGGAGTCGGTGCTTTCTGCGGCCACCATCACCGTAAAACCGGCATGCAATTCCTTGGGATACCTTTTTTGAAGCGGCTCTAACTCGATCTGCATGCCTTCTTTGATTTGGTGATGTTTTCTTTTACGGTATTTTTCCGTGCGGTATACGCCCGGATCGATGGCAAAGATATCCTGGCTGCTCCAGCAGATGTAGCCGTTTTTATATACGCCCAAAATATATTGTTTTTCAGGGTATTCCGGTATCTTAAATACACCTTTAGCATCGGATACGGCCTGGGCGGCATCAACGGTTCCGGTTTTAGCGGATTGTTTATCCGGATAGTCTGTGTACCACCGGATTGCCACAGCGGCACCCTTTATCGGCTGCTGGGTTGCGGCATCAACTACGCGTCCCCGAACAACACACTTCGGGCTGCAGGAAATAAGAGCAATGGCCAGTAGGAGACAGGTGAAAATGGCCGCACCTGTGCTAGGATAGTTTCTCATAGGGACCCCCTTTTTTTTAATGTCTCGAAAGCCATGCCATCAAATTAAGACCCCCCAACAGGCACAATTGTGACACAGCCGCAGCCGGTACTTTTAAGCGGGGTGAATTCATTAAACTGAAAGCGCCCCAGGGCAGCACCGTTGCCGGTGCTGCCCAGCGCCAGAAATTTCCTCCAAAACCTCCAAGCGAATACCGGGCTGATATCACCATTCGGCTCACCAAACAGTGATTTTATCTGAAATTGGAAAATTCCCCGATTGATTTGCAATTCAATGATGCTTTCATTTTTAGATGCGCAGGCGCATCGCCGAAAGCAAGTTCATCCCGGAAAGCTCCTGAAAATATTTATCGGAATTTTTTCAGCATACTTTAGTGAAATATTTGTTTGACAGTGATATTAAATTGATATATCGGATTAATATAATCCTATTTATATTATTTAGCTAGGGAGCTTTTATGAGACTGACCCGGGCAGGCGAATACGCGGTCCGCTGTGTTCTATATCTTGCTTCAAAAGGCGTCGGCATAATTTGCAGCCGTAAACAGATTGCGGCCGAAATGGATATTCCCGACCAGTTTCTGGTCAAAATTGCCCAGCAGCTTGCACGTTCGGGATTTATCGAAATTGTCCAAGGTGCTAAAGGCGGTTTCAAGCTGGCTGTTGAACCTGAAAATTTAACGCTGCTGGATGTGGTTGAGGCGGTGATCGGTGAAATTTTTCTAAACGACTGTGTGATTCGACCGGAGTCCTGTCAGCGCAGCCAGGCCTGCACGGTTCATCAAGTTTGGGAAAAAGCCAGGAGCCAGCTGAGAGACACCCTGCGGGAGGCTACATTTGCCGGTTTACTAACTGAAGACAGTTGCGTCATTTCCCTTGATCGGGCAGGAAATAATAGCGGTTAGCCATTTAGCGGCGCCATGTCGACAATTTGTTGTCGATGTTGAATACGTTAATTTTAGGCATTTGTCTTTCAGAATTCAATTTGCAATTCCGGCTTGGCCGGTTCAGAAAGGAGGCTAATTAATGGACGTTTTATTGCTTTCAAGACTGCAATTTACCGCCACAACGCTATTTCACTTTTTATTTGTTCCCTTAACCCTGGGGCTTTCCATCCTGGTGGCAATTATGGAAACCCAGTATGTCAGAACTGGAAATGAAACCTATCTGAGGATGACGAAGTTCTGGGGTAAGCTTTTTTTGATAAATTTTGCCGTGGGGGTTGTCACGGGCATCACCCTCGAATTTCAGTTCGGAACCAACTGGTCGCGCTATTCGGCCTATGTGGGGGATGTATTCGGCTCGCTGCTGGCCATTGAGGCCACAGCGGCATTCTTCCTGGAATCGACCCTGATCGGTGTCTGGGTCTTCGGCTGGAAAAAACTCTCCCGCACAGCCCACGCGACGGTGATGTGGCTTGTGGCCGGTGCCAGTAACCTGTCGGCCATCTGGATATTGACGGCCAACGGCTGGATGCAGCATCCGGTAGGATATGCCTTCAAAAACGGCCGGGCCGAACTCACCGATTTCGCGGCGGTGGTTTTCAACGAATTCAGTCTGCTGCAGATTTTGCATGTGCTTCCGGCCGCCCTGATATTAGCCTCATTCTTTGTCATGGGAATCAGTGCCTACCATCTTCTCAAAAAGCAGAATGTTGAGTTTTTTACCCGGTCATTCCGACTCGGGCTGGTGTTTGGCTTCATTTTTTCGATCGTGATCGTGTTTGAAGGGGATTTCCATGCACGCTATGTCACCGAAACCCAACCGGCCAAGCTGGCGGCCATGGAATCTTTGTGGGAAACAACTGAAAATGCGCCGATCTATTTAGTCGCCCTGCCCGACGAGAAAAATGAAAAGAATGCCCTGCAAATCGGCGAGATTCCAGGGCTTTTGAGTTTTCTGGGGTATCACGATTTTAACGCCGAGGTCACCGGGTTGAAGGATATTCCCAAAGACGAGCGACCGCCGGTATTGCCGACCTTTCTGTCTTTCAGAACCATGGTGGCCCTCGGAATGCTTTTTCCCCTCCTCACCCTGATCGGCCTTTACCTGCGCAATCGCCTGCTGGAAAATCCCTGGTATCTGCGAATCATGCTGTTTGCGATTCCGCTGCCTTACCTGGCCATCGAAACGGGATGGCTGCTGGCCGAATTGGGACGCCAGCCCTGGATTGTTTATGGCCTGATGAAAACCTCGGATGGGGTTTCCCCGATTGCGGTGTCCCAGGTCGCCGTTTCTCTGGTGGCCTTTATCGGGGTATACGGATTGCTCGGTGCCATCGGGTATTTTTTAATTTTTAGATATGCCAGGAAAGGCCCTGAACCGGCTTAAATATTCAAACCAATTCAGCGCTTGGAAAATTTTTAATGATAGCGTTAAATTAAAATTATTTCTTAAAATTAAAAAATTGGAGGAAATTAAGATGGTACTGGAATCTATATGGTTTTTTCTCTGGGGCCTTTTATGGGCAATATATTTTATGACGGATGGGTTTGCTCTGGGTATTGGCAGCCTGCTGCCCTTTCTTGGAAAAAGTGAGGCAGATCGAAAAGTCATGATCAATTCAAACGGGCCGCTATGGGACGGAAACCAGGTGTGGCTGCTGACTGCCGGCGGAGTGACTTTTGCGGCTTTTCCCAAGGTGTATGCGGTGATGTTTTCATCCCTGTATTCGGCCTTGATGTTGATCTTGTTTACCCTGATCATGCGTGGGGTTTCATTTGAGTTTCGCAACAAAGTCGAAAGTCCCCAATGGCGTAAACTATGGGATATCTGCGCCTTTATCGGCAGTATTGCCCCGGCCATTTTGTTTGGCGTGGCCTTTGCCAATATTTTCCGGGGAATTCCGTTCGATGGCGACGGTGTTTACCAGGGCACTTTGTTGACCCTGCTAAATCCCTATGGTCTGCTGGGGGGCATCCTGTTTCTGGTTTTGTTTCTGGTACACGGCGCTTTGTGGCTGGCGATCCGGTCGGAAGGAGATCTTCAGCAGCGGGCGCTGGCCACCGCCGCTAAACTATGGCCGGTGGAACTTGGTGTTGCCGTCATTTTTTTGATTGCCAGCTTCTTTGCCACCCGCTTGTATGACAACTACCTGGCCAATCCGGTCCTGTTTGTCATCATATTGCTGGCGGTTGCCGGGCTTTTAGGGATTAAGGTGTTTTTAACCCAAAAAGCGTTGTTCAAAGCCTGGTTTGCCTCAGCGCTGACGATTGGGGCGGCAACGTTTTACGGGGTCATCGGATTGTTTCCGACTATGTTTCCGTCAAATATCGATCCCAGTTTCAGCTTGACGGCGCACAATGCCGCCTCCAGCGATCTGACGCTGAAAATAATGCTGGTGGTGGTAATTATGTTTATCCCGCTCGTGCTGATCTATCAGGCCTGGGCCTACAACCTTTTCAAAGGGAAGGTGAAGTCGGAAGATCTATTATATTAATTAATCCGTCCTGAGAAAGAGGATATTCAGTCATTTATAAGTATCTGTGAGTATTGAAGATTGTTGCTAATAAGACGTCCCGACGGATTAATATTCTTAATGCTGCGCATTATTTTTTGTTTTTTATCAGGGTTGCTCCGTTCGCGGATTCCGTATAGCGAGTCGGTTTCGGTGGTAACTGGCAGTTGGCTGTAAGTTCACTAACGCCTTAATCGGTAGTGTGCCGTATGCCTGAACATGTGCCTTAAAATCGGTCTGTAGGTTAGGCATGCTCTTTCGAAAGCAAAGATCCTCGTGATGAAATGACCTTATTGGAAAAACTCAAAGAAAAGACCATCCTATTTGACGGGGCCATCGGAACCGTGTTGATGGAATCCGGCCATGTTTCCACCGGCAGTCCGATCCTGCTCAATTCGAAGCAGCCGGATCTCGTTGCCGATCTTCACCAGCAATATTATGCTGCGGGTTCAGATGTCGTCGTCACCAATACCTTCGGCGGAAATCCATTGAAACTGGCTGCTGAAGGACTTGAACAGCAACTGGAATCCTTGAATCGGGAAGGTGTTAGGCTGGCCCGAGCCGCGTGTCCCGCCGGCCGGTTTGTGGCCGGCGACATGGGGCCCTGCGGCAAGATGCTCGAACCCCTGGGTGATGTCGCGCCGGAAGATATGCAGCATAATTTTTTCAAGCAGGCCGGCGTGCTGATTGATGCCGGGGTGGATCTCATCGCCATCGAAACCATGTATTCGCTTGAAGAAGCACTGGCAGCCGTGAGCGGCGTGAGACAAGCGGGCGATATTTTGCTGCTGGCATCCATGACGTTTAATCAAACCCCAAACGGATTTTTTACCATGATGGGTGAAGATATTGTCCGCTGCACGTCTGCGCTGGAAGATATCGGCGTCGATCTGATTGGCGCAAATTGCACCTTAAACAGCTCGGCTATAATCAGTTTGACAACCGAACTCAGGGCAGCCACCACAAAGCCGATATTAATCCAGCCCAATGCCGGCCAACCGGTCACCCGCCAGGGAGCAACATACTATGAACAAACTCCGTTTGAATTTGCCGCGGATGCCAAACGAATTAAGGAGGCCGGGGCGGATATGATCGGCGGGTGCTGTGGGACGACGCCGCAGTTTATCCGCGAAGTTGCGGCGGTGTTGGCTGATCCTCAAATCGCGAGCAGCGCTTCATCTTTCAAGCTATGACCGAATTTAGCCACCACATCATTGACCGTCAATTTGGCTTTCTCTTCCCCCCTGATATCAAGTTGAATCTTTCCCTGGTGCAGCATAATCATGCGGTTGCCATACTGGATCGCCTGCTGCATGTTATGGGTAATCATCAGGGTGGTCAGTTTATTATCCCGCACGACGGTATCGGTTAATTCCAACACCTTGGCAGCTGTTTTGGGATCCAGCGCGGCGGTATGTTCATCGAGCAACAGCAGCTCCGGCATCATTAAGGTCGTCATCAGCAGCGTCAAAGATTGGCGCTGACCACCGGAGAGCAAACCAACGGACTGGGTTAAACGATCTTCCAGCCCCAGGTCCAACATTTTCAATATTTTACTATAACGGGTGCGCCTGCTTTTGGTGACACCCCACCGTATCCCCCGTTTTTTGCCCCTGAGTTCGGCCATACAGAGATTCTCTACAATGCTCATCTCCCCGGCCGTCCCCATGGTGGTATTCTGGAAAACACGGGCCAAATGGGAGGCTCTTTTATAATCCGGTTGCCGGGTGACATCCTCATCATTGATTCGAACGGAGCCCTCATCGGGCGGATAGGTCCCGGCAACGAGATTGAGCAAAGTTGTTTTCCCGGCGCCGTTAGAGCCGATAATCGTCACGAACTCGCCTTTTTCGACCGTCAGATTGACCGAGTCCATGGCGCGTTTTTCATCCTGGGTACCGGCATTGAAAATCTTGACCAGGTTCTTTAGCTCCAACATCGGTTTGGCCATTTTTTATATTCCTCTCAAGTTCAGTTTTTTCTCCTTGACACCGCGAATGGCCGGGATGGCAAGGGCAATCAAGACCATCAATCCGGTGGCGATCTTCAGATCGGTTGGGGCCAGTCCGATCCGCATTCCAAAAGCAATAATGACCCGATAGACAATCGATCCGACCACCACCGCCAGGGTCAACCTGACGACGCTTCTGGGCTTGATCAGCGCTTCTCCAATGATGATCGATGCCAGACCGGCAACAATCAATCCGATACCCATTCCAACATCGGAAAATCCCTGATCCTGAGCAACCAGAGCGCCGGATAAGGCGATGAGGCCGTTGGACAAACCAAGCCCGAAAATGGTGGCCGTATCGGTATTTACGCCCAGGGAACGAATCATTTGTTCGTTATCACCCGTGGCCCTCAGGGCCAGGCCATACTCCGTGTGCAAAAAGAGATCCATCCCTATTTTACAGAAAAGCGCTATCAGGAAAAAGAAGAGGATGACCGGCATATCGCGGGATATATCCATATTTTCCAGCGGAGTAAACACCGTTTGCGCGGTAATCAGGGGGATATTCGCCCGCCCCATAACTCTCAGGTTAATGGAATAGAGCATCGTCATCATCAAAATCCCGGACAACAGCGAGTTGATTTTGAGCTTTGTCGCAAAAAATCCGGTACAGCAGCCGGCAATAAAACCGGCCAGGATTGCCGCCAGAGTGGCAACCGTGGGGTCGGCGCCTTCAAGGATCAGTCGGGCGGCGACTGCGCCCCCCAGCGGGAAGCTGCCGTCGACGGTTAAATCCGGAAAAGAGAGGATGCGAAAAGCAAATGCGATTCCAAGCGCGGCCAGTGCATAGGCCAATCCTTGCTCAAGCGAGATGGGAATAATATTGAACATGTCTGGTACCCCGTGAAAAAGCCTTTTTTTTCGGATTGGAATTCTCACGAAGTGCAAGGCTTTTGAAATAAAGCCACACCCCGCGGCAAGCCGCGGGGTATCTGGCTGTGGGAAGAATGTCTGCCATAAGGCAGCAGGCTGCGGGGAATTTAGCCCTGAAATAGACTAAATTGACGGTTTCAACGAAAAACTTTTTCCGCCATTTTAACGAATTTTTCAGGAACGGTCACGTTTTGGTCCCTGGCGGCTTTTAAATTTATCCAAAGGCTGAGGTTTTCCGTCAGTCCGGATGGAATCGTGCCGGGATCCTGTCCCTTAAGAACCAGGACCGCTTTTTTACCGGCCGAATACCCGACTTGAAAGTAATTGAGCCCGTATGCGGCAATCATCCCCTTCTCCACGGTGGTGGTATCGCCGCCAAACAGGGGAATCTTTTTATTATTGGCAACTTTTACCACCGATTCCAGGGCTGAGACAACCGTATTGTCCGAAGTAATATAAATCGCATCGACTCTTCCCACCAGGGTTTGGGCCCCGCTGTAAACTTCGGCGGAATTTGAAATGGCGACCTCAACCAATTCCAGACCGAATTTTTTCATGGCATCGCGGGTCCAGCTGATGCTTTTCACAGAATTTGCGTCTCCGGCATTATAGACGGTTCCCCATTTTTTGGCGGAAGGGAGCATTTGATGGTACAATTCGATTTGGCGCTCAATGGGCCAGGCGTCGGAGATGCCGGTGACATTGGTACCGGAAGGTCCCATGGTCTTTACCAGTCCGGCATCGACCGGATCCGTTACGGAAGAGTAAACAATCGGCGTATTTTTGATCACTTTCACGGCGGCCTGGGAAGTCGGAGTGGCAATGGCATGAACCAAGTCCAAATTATCATTCTTAAACTTTTGGGCAATGGTTGTTGCATTGGCCATGTCGCCTTGAGCATTCTGATAATCGTATTCTGCCATTAGACCTGCATCGGCGATGGCTTTTTCGAAACCCTTCTGGTCTGATTCCAATGCCGGGTGGCTGACGATTACGGTAACGCCGATTTTAAAGGTTTTTGCCTGGGCTGCTCCCGGAATAATTAGAGCAACAGTTATCATCGCCACAACTAGCCATTTTAAATTTTTAATCATTTTGGTCTCCTTTTCCAGTTCCCTTTTACTCCATTAATATTGATACGCATGCTAACGCCATAATTTGTGGAGTTTAAGAGAATTCGTCCGCGGTGTCAAGTCAGATTTAATAAATGAATGACAATTAGATGTTAGGCTATAATACACAGCTTATAGCGATGGTCACCCTTACACTCTGTTGGGAAGCAGCTTCGTATCGATGATGGACGGTGGGTTGATTTTAAGCCGATTGACTTCCGCGATATCCGCGGCAATTTCAACAACCAGTTCAACATCGCCGGCCCGGTTGCGAATGGGGGCGGTATGCACGATCACCGGTGCTTGTTGTGCCGTTGGTGTATTTGACGGTTGCCCGGGTTCGTTGGCCTTTTTGGCTTTTAAACGTTGCGGCCGACGGGCATTTAGCGCGATTGCCCCGCTCAGCGGTATACACCTCCCAGCTGTCGGCGCCGGCCTTATCGCCCAGCCGGTCCCGGTAGAGCTGATTAACGGCCACAACTTTCAAACCTCTTTTTATTATACTTTCTGTATCGGTCTGCCTTCCTTTAATTCTGCTATTATCCCATGCTGATTCCACTGCCGATCAATTTAAGGCTGTTCGGATCATAGGTTGCGATACCATCAAACTAAGATCAGCGAATTCTAAATCAGATATCACAATCCGTTTGGTCGGAATCGACGCACCGGAAAAATCCAAAAAGAAGAATGAACCCCGTCAACCCATCAGTCTGACTGCTACTAACCACCTTATCGTTCTGGCTCTAAATAAATCAGTTGAAATTAAAAGTTATGGCACCGATCGATATGGTCGGACTCTCGGAGCGGTCTATTGCAACAGCACCAATGTCAATCTGGAAATGGCACCCTAATGGAAATTAGATGTTTAACTGATATTGTGAACTCTATGGAAATTAAATGTGATAATATGAGGATATGATATTTTTAATTATTTGAGAATTGGAAATATTATCATTTATGATAATAAGCTTTATGAATATTGGAGGGATTATAAATGTCAATGGCAATATAGGAAGGAGTGTTAAAAATGATTAAAAAATTAATTTCAAGTATGTTGGTTTTATCATTTGTAGGAGGGTTCGATTCATTTGAAACTGATGATGAATTAATGGCAAAAGCGCAAGTAGAATATGAAAAAAGAACAAAAGAAGGAAAAGAGAAAAAACCAAAAGAGCCTGTTACAATTAACGGGAAACCTCAAAGATGATGAAGGATTCAGGCGGCGGGCCATTGGCGCACGGACGCGGTTTGCGCTTGACATCCCATAAGTCCAGGTGCTTGAGGATCTTTTTAATAATTTTCGCATCATCGATCAATGAAATTATTCGCATAGATCGCGAGCACTTGGCACACAATAATGGATTAACATTATAAAGTTTTTATCTGATCAGACTGGACGCTCGCGGCCAGCGGCCGCGCTCTTATGACTTTATGAAAAAGGTGTTGTTTCGATTTAATTCACCCCCACCCATCCTCCCCCGTCGAGGGGGAGGAGAGCTAAGTCCCTCCCCTGTCGCAGATCCGCCTCTGGGGTGAGCGGGACGGATTGAGGGAGGGGGATAGATAGGAAGCCATTCCTTTTTTGATCTTTATGGAGATTGTCAAACAGTTTCCACGCTCGATCAAACCGGCCGTTTTTCAGGGCGGCGGCTGCGCTGACACCTGAAACTTGGAACAAGGAGATGAGAATGCGGGAGGAATTGAAAAAGGCCCCATGGAAAAGACAGCGGCGGTGACATACCTGGTTGAACTGGCCCAGGATGCAGCCGCCCAGCTTGACGTTGCTTTCAACGACGTGCAAACGGGCGGCAATTCGGACGGCAACCATGCAGCCGAGCTGGGTATCCCGGTACTGGACGGCCTGGGGCCGATCGGCGGAGACGACCACAGCCCCAGCGAGTTCCTGGATGCGGAAAGCATTGCGCCCCGGACGGCCCTGCTGGCAGGATTGATCGCGGCGGTTGCCAGCCACCGGGAAGAGCTGGCGGCCAGGAAGGCTTAGCTCCACCGGCTCAATATACTAAGGCCGCGGAATTTTCGTGTTTTAACGCAAGTCAAAGCAGCTGGTCTTCGTCGTATTCGAAAACCTCCGGGCAAAGCTTGTTGCAGTTGCGGTCGCCCATACATTGACTGTTGATGCGTACTTTCATTTAAGCCTTCTTTCGGTCTCATTAGGTCGGTTGCTATAAAAAATTTTTGGTTTTATATACCAAAGCCCAGTAGTCTTTGTCCGATAATTTCTAATGCACCATCAAAAACGCGTAGCGGTCCATCTTTTGGTCAAACGCAGTGCGCACATCGATGGGAAACCCGAACTGGCATTTGAGGCGCACCCACTGGGCCACGATGATTTTCCGGGGGGCCGATCCACTGGTAGTCGGTATAGCCTTTTGCTCTGAATATGGCATCGATGGACTGTCGTTTTTCCGGGGTGAGACTCATTTGATAACTTCTCCTTAGATGGCATCTTGATGCAAGTTCACAGTGGCAGCCGATAGCTGACAGCTCAAAGGAACGAAAAAGCTGGAAAGCTTGGTGGCGAGGCAGGCTGGAAGGCTGGGAAATCTGCAGGATTTACGGTTGGTTTCCTTGTTTTTTGAGATAGCCGATGAGGCCGGCCTGGATCACCAGACCGATGAGAGTCAGCGCCGCGCCGGCGGCAAATGAGAGTCGATATGCCGAAGGCTGGGCATAGCCGGCGGCAATCAATCCGTCTACGATGGGTCCGGCAACCAGGGTGCCGGCCATACCGAAGCTGAGAAAAAACGTGGCGTTGAACCAGGCGAAAAGACGCCCCCGCATTTGCGGGGGGATTAATATGGACGCGAAGGTATAGGCGGCTGCCAGGATCAGCGCATCGCCCACCCCCCGCAGAAAGCAGCCGGCGAACACCATGGGCAGGGAAGTCGTAAAAGCCAGCAAACACAGCCCGGCAATAGCGGCCAGGGTGCCGGCCAGCAGGGCGGCGCCGTTGCCGATCCGGCGGCAGATCGAGCCGGCCGTCCAGCCGAGGACCACGATGGCCAGCGACTGGGTATTGACCACCCGGGCGAGCATCCGGCTGTTCAGCGCCAGTCCGGGATCCAGCGTCAGATATTGGGTGAATATAATTGCGATGGCATTGCGGCCGAAATTGATAAAGGTCATTCCCGCCAGAAAAACCAGGTAAACGGCGGCCGATGCGGCCGGCTTGCCCCGGCCGGCGGCTGGGGCCGGTTGCGGCGGCTCATATGCGACGCCGCCTTCGGGGAGGAAAAAGAGGGGCAGGGTGGAGATCAGCATGACCCCGGCGGCCACAAAGAAGAGCGGGCCGGCGTAAAACCCCCATCCTTCGGCCTTCAGGCCCAGACCGTCGTAGAGCAGCCCGCCGATCCAGACGCCGACCATGCGTCCGGCGCCGCCCAGGCTGGCAAGCCAGCCCTGAATGCGGCTGCGCTGCCTGGCATCGTAAAGGTCCGAAACCAGCGCGCTCCAGCTGATGTTGGACATGGACCAGAAGATTTCAATAGCGGTCAGACCCGCTATAATGGCGTAGCCGGCGGCAGCCGGGTCCGTGAATTGCCGATGGACATACCAGGTCAGAACCGTTCCGCCTGCGGCGAGCGCTTCGCCGACGACAATCAGCGTGCGGCGCAGCTGGAGGCGATCGGAGATGCGGCCCCACACCAGGGTCTGGGCCAGCACGTTGACCACCATGGGCAGGGTGGCGAAGAGGGTGGTCTGTGTAACGCTGAGGCCGAGGCGGTGGCGCAGGTAGATGGAAAGAAAGGCGTAAAAGAGGCCGCGGCGGAACATGGCCAGCATTTGAAAAGACGCCAAACCGGTAAAATAGCGCAAAGGCGCAGCCGACAGGAAAGCCTTCAAAGTTTTCGCTAACCCTTCAGCTTTTTGCCGTCGATGGTCAGCGTGAGATCCTCATTTTCGCAGGACAGGATGATGCTGCGGTCGGAGCCGCCGGCCAGGGGGGGATAATGGGTTCGCAAATGTGAAAAATTCATGGTTTCAAGCGCGCGCTGAATCGCTTCCAGCGCCGCTTCCAGGCGGCGTTTTTCTGCCGCACCGGCTTTAAAGTAGGCTGCAATAGCCTGGTTGTATTGTTTTTTAATCTCGGTTTCGATACAATGCCGCGAAAGATCCAGCCGGATTTCCATTGGTAAATCCTTACTTGATGAAATCGCAAAAAGTCGATTTCAGCATGCGTTTGATATTTAGACTGCTTCTAAAATATAAACTAACGTAAACATCGGCAATATTTTGTAAAGAAAGAAAAGCGAATCAGGCCCATGAAAACACGATCAAGATTGTGGCGGCGGCGCTACTATGATGTATTCTCGCACTTCTATGACCGTTTCATCCAGCTGCATGCCCGGCGGGATGAGGCCGGCACGCGGTCTTTTCTCGTTGCGGCTGCGGCGCTCGATCAGGTCGATAAGCCGCGGGTCCTCGATATTTGCTGCGGGACGGGTGCCGTATTAGCGGCCTTTGCCGACCGCTATCCCGGTGGGACCTGCATCGGATGTGATTTTTCACGGGGCATGCTGCTTGCAGCCAGGCGCAAAAAAACAGCCGGCTGCGACTGCATTCGTTCAGGCAAGCGCCGCCCGGCTTCCGTTTGTCGACAGCCTCTTCCACGCGGTCAGCTGCTCCCATGCGCTCTACGAACTCAAGGGAGCGGAGCGGGCCAAAGCGCTGCATGAAATGCAGCGCGTGGTCCGCAATGACGGTGTCGTGTTGATCATGGAGCACGAGGTGCCCACGCGGCCTGTGGCCCGGTTTATGTTTCGCCTGCGGCTCAAGGCCATGGGATCTGCCGATGCCAGGGAGTTTGTGCAAGCCGGCCTCAAGCCCTTTCAGCAGGTTTTCCCTTCGGTGACCCTGAACCACAGCCCATCGGGAAGAAGCAAGCTGATCTGCTGCCGCAAGTGAATGCCGGGGGTAATGGATTAATGGAGTGCTGGAGTGCTGGAGTATTGGAAATAATGCGTGATCCAGCATCTTCCCAGCCTACTCACGCGCATGTTTTTTTCCCCGAATCAAAAGAGAAACATGTTTATGCAATGTTTGGGCTTTACTTTTCGGCCAGCATTTTTTCAGCCTCCTTTTTCAGGGTCATCTTGTCTACCTTGCCGCTGGCCAGCATCGGCAGCAGGGGACGCACAAAGAATCGTTTGGGCACCTTGAAGTTGGCGAGTTTTTCTTTGCAGAGCTGCTGGAGCGTTTGTTCGGAAACTTCCTGCCCGGGCTTGAGCATGGCGTAGGCCCACCCGACTTCCTGGTAGATTTCATCCGGCATGCCGATAACCGCGGCAAACAAAACCGCCGGGTGGGTTTCGATCAGGTCTTCTATCTCGCGCGGGTACACGTTTTCCCCGCCGGATTTGTACATTTCCGAACGGCGCCCGGCAATGTAGATATACCCGTCGGCATCTTTGGAAGCCAGGTCGGCGGTGTAATACCAGCCCTGCTCGTCGATGACCGCCGCGGTTGCCTGGGGATTGTTGAAATAGCCCTTCATCAGGAAGTCGCCGCGCACGGCGATTTCTCCAACCTGTCCGTCGGGTACTTCCCTGCGGTTTTCGTCCACTATTTTGAGTTCGAACGGCGGGGCGATTTTGCCGGCCGACCGCAGCAGCCTCTCCACGCCGTCACCTTTTTCGGTGTAGGTGACAAACCCGCAGGTCTCGGTGGAGCCGTAGCCGGTCAGCATGAACGCTCCGGTCTGCCCGCAGATTTTGCCCAGGACGTCGATCATGATCCTGGGCGCGGCGGCACCGGCCCAGAGGAAAGACCTGATGCTGGTCAGGTCGGTTTGGCCGAAGGCGGGCTCTTTGAACTCCATCAGAAACATGGCCGGGATCTGACCCAGGGCGGAGATTTTTTCGCGGGGAATCACGGCCAGGGTGGCGGCCGGGTCGAAGCGGTCCATGAGCACCAGGCACGCGCCGCCCATAATTGCGCCGAATCCGATCTCCACGTCCGCGGCCACATGATTGATGGGAAAATGGAGCAGGATGCGGGTGTCTTCGTCAAAATAGAATTTGTCGATCTCCACCCGAATGTTTGCCACAATGCTGCGGTGGGTGTGAACCACGCCCTTGGGCTTGCCGGTGGAGCCGGAAGTATACAGCAGCAGGGCCTCGTCGCGCTCATCGACTTCGGAAGCACGGGCAGCCAGGGCTTCATCGAGTTCGGGGCGATCCCGCCGGACATAGCCGGTGTAACTTTGTGCGCCGGCAACTTCACCGCCGATAACGAGGACTTTTTTGAGGCAGTCGAACTCCTGCATCAAGGTCTCCGAGCGCGGGGGCGAGATCTTTGCCCATGTACTCCTTGAGGCTGATGAGAACCGTCGGCCGGCAGTCGTTGATGATGAACCTGAGCTCATCCAGGGTAAACTTGGGAGAAAGCCCCAGCCACATGGCCCCGATCTTGCCGGCGGCCATAAAAGTTGTCGGGAATTCGGTCCGGGCCATGGAGAGCATGGCAATGCGGTCGCCCTTTTGAACGCCGGCTTCCAGAAAGGCCTTGGCCGCCTGATCCATGTCCTTTTTAAATCCGGCCCAGGTTATGCGTTCATCCCCGAAAACCATGGCTTCCGCTGCGGGCCGGTCCTCGGCCCATTTTTCTACGTAGTGCCAGGTTTGATTCAGATTTTTCCAGGTCATAAGATCCTCCTTTGCTAAACTTATCGGTTCGAGGTGCAGGGTTCAGGCCTGCCCTGGCGCGGCGTCAGGTAGCTGTAAATATATTTTTCACTTTCTGGAATTTCGCCTTTTATCGGAACACCCTTACAGCTCAGGTCTGGGCCAGGGATTCAAAGGTTGCGAGTGATTGAAAATCCGTACTATATTGATCAGCGTCGGGTAGCTTCCGAATTCACCCATTGGGTGAAAATGCCCTTTTCAGTCAAAATTCAGATAATACGGGCGTAGCCCTTGCCGACGGCCTTTTCCCCCTCCTGGTTGAGCACTTCAAAAAAGAGATCTTCCCTGCTGCGGGATTTCAGCGCCACCTCGATGGCGGTTCCCGGGCGGACCATGCCGGTAAACCGGCAGCTCAGGGTCTGGAGCCGCCCCGGGTCGCCGCCGGCTTCCCGGTTGACCAGTTCCCGGGCTGCCAGGGCCAGGGTGCAGGTGCCCTGCAGGATAATGCCCGGCAGGCCCACCCCAACGGCAAATGCCGGCGAGGTGTGGATCGCAAAAACAATATCGGTGCAGCCGTCGTAAATGTAGGGCAGCAATGGATCGATTTGAATTTTCCGGCGCCAGACCGGCCCGGCGTCCCAATCGCCCTGGGGGTCCGCGGGCAGGTCCAGTGCGATCCCCTCGCCCCGGCAGTTTACCTGCCGGAAGACGGCCCCGATATGTTCGGTGAAAACCGGATCGGTTTTCCCGGTCCACGGCTTCATAGCGCAGGCAGCAGTATGTGCCGGCCCGGTGGGGCCGGATGGCGGCTATCATGCCGTTTATGGTCAGCTGGTCGTCCGGACGAACCGGGCGGTGAAAATCGAGCCGTTCCGTATAATGAACCTGGGTCAGCAGGACTTCCCCCGGAAAGTCTTTCGCCTGGAGGTAGCGCTCGATGTTCGAAGAAATCGGCCAGGTCAAGGCTACGGCCAGCATGGGCGGGGCGATCAGCCCCTCCGGGCGTTGATCGTCGAAATAAAGCGGGTTGTCGTCCCCGACCGCGGCGGCGTAGCTGGTGGTTCTGCGCCGGTCGACCTCGATCCGGTAGGGGCGCAGCCGGGTGCCTGCGAATTTGGGGTCCAGTTCCATGGGGTTCAGCCTCTGATTCGGGGTTGATTCCAAAATTAATTGAAAATCAGATTTACCTTCTTCCCGCCTGCGCGTCAATAGAATCAGGAACTAAAAAACCTTCGTGTCCGTTTTGCGCCGGCTTGAAAAAGAACCCGGTTCATGGGATAACTGAGCCATTGAACATAAGAGAAACCCGTTTGTAACATTTATCTCGGAGTAAAAATCTGTGGAAATCTGTGCCTGCCCAATGAAATAATTTTTTTTCTTTTATTTCATCGGGGTAATCTGTGGATCTCGCATTCCGTGCTTCGAGAGTTGTCCGCCTTTGGAGGATTCGAATTCCAGATCGGGGGGCTGAGAATTGAGCGGCACACGGAAGCAAAAGAACATCCTTTTTACCGGGTTGCCCGGCTGCGGGAAATCAACGATTATAGAAAAAATCCTCCGGCGAATAGACCGGCCTAGCACCGGTTTCTTTACAAGGGAAATCAGAAAAGCGGGCCGGCGCACCGGCTTTTCCATAACTACCCTGGAAGGGCGGCACGGGATACTGGCACACATCGATATCCCAAGTTCCAGGCGGGTGGGTAGATACGGCGTCAATCTCCGGGACATCGACACGATTGCCGTCCCGTCGATGCTCTCCGCCAACGATCAGGTAATCATCGCAGTCGACGAAATCGGTAAAATGGAATGCTTTTCGGCGCTGTTCCGGCAGACTCTCATCAGGGTCTTGGATTCGCCCAACACGGTGGTGGGCTCCATCGCGCTGAAGGGGAATGCATTCATCGAGGCCGTCAAGAAGCGGCCGGACACGCTTCTGCTAACGGTCAGCCAACAAAACCGCGAGCTTCTGGTTGAAGAATTCTTCGCCCGTCGGCTTGCCGGGACGGCATCTTAGGCAGTTAATAATTAAGTGATCCTGGATACTGGATATCCAGGAATGCAGCAGTAAAATCCAGAATCATCCAGCATCCAGCATATAGTATCCAGTATCCAGGATCACGTAATATTTCCAATGACTTTCATCAAAACGCCCTAATTGCAAGGAAACATTTTAGGCAATTTAAAGGTCAATTAAGTCCCATCCCGATCACCAGACCGATGGCCGTGCCCATTCCGATGAAGATTGATCCCACCACGATGCCGACGGCCGTATTTTTATCCGCCAGCTGCTTCGAGGTATCGAAAGGCGTCAGCCGGTCAAAGAGTTTATACCCCAGGGCCATAAACACCAGCGTAATCAGCGCGCCGCCGACGGCGTACAAAAAATTCAACAATACGATTTGCCATTCCATTATCTGAGCACCTCTTTTACCTTTTCGATTTTGTCTACGTAGTGGATGGTCTCGTTGCTTCTGTTCCCCGTCACATCCGGAAGGCTGGATTGAATCGACAGCCAGACATTGGGATCCAGCCCCTGGTTCGCGGCTATTTTCTGCGCCTTGAGGATATTGCCTTTGCCGGCATTGTATGAGCCGAGCATGAAGCGAACGCGGTCTAAAAAAGGCCGTTCGGCCTGCCAGACATTCCACAGTCTGCGGTCGTAATAGATCCCGGCTGCGATATTCCAGCGCGGCTGCGTGCGGTTCCCTTTGATGTAAGGATTTTTGCGGCGGATTTCCTTATAGGTGCGCGGCATGATCTGCATGATTCCCGCAGCGCCGACCGTTGACCGGGCATGGGGCTTCAAGTTTGATTCGGCAATGGCCTGGGCCTTGAAGAACTGCCACCGGAATCCAACCCCGAAAAAGCGCTTGGAATATTTTTTGAAGTATTTGTCGTATTTGACGACGCGATTGTACTGCTCAAAACCGAGTCCCGCCGCCGGATAAAAGACCGGCAGGCATATGACCAGCAGAAAAAGTGGATGTCTATCATATCTGTTGAAAAGGGAGCGCTTTTCCATCAGCCGTCCAAACTTCAGGCCTCGTTGACTAGTTGAATAGTTGACTGGTTGATTAGGTAAATAATAGTATTCAATTCAGCATATTGCGATTGTCGAAGGATCAAGGATCCTATTATTTTGCAAAATTGGTTTTAACTAAATTGGGGTTAAACAAACACCCGCAGCGCTTGCGGCCGTCCCGAACTCAATCGGCCGGCTTGACAGTATCGTTCCAGTGTATATTTATTGATATGCGCGTCCGTTCTGTGAGGCTTTCATGCAACTCGGATGCAGCAATATTTGTCATTGAAAGGAGTAATCGATGAGCGATACCAGTGAAAAAACATTGTGCGCCCTCCAGGAAGAGGGATTTATAGAATCCAACACCGAGGAATTTATCAAGCTGATCCGACCGGCGCAGCACTTTTGCCAAAACTGCGGCCGCAGTGCGGTCAGTTCCGATAATCTTTGCAACCCTGCGAAATTACCGTAAGACAATCAAATCATAAACACAGCTCTGAAGCCTGTTGCGGCTTCAGAGCTTTGACTATTCAAGCCCGGTCAACCCGTTTCTCCGGGTGAATGGAGAGGGTAGCCCCTGTATGCGGCCCGGTCAACAATTTCCTTATTTCGTCTACCGGCACCCAGTGGATGTGGGGATACTTTTGAACACCGTTCTGTTCTATGCGGCGCAGATTTTTTACCGTGCCGGGATAGTCCCGGCGATGAAGACCCTGCACTTTATTGCGGAAGCCGAACACAAAATAAACCCGTCCGTCGGCCATGTGCAGCAGATTGAAATAGGGTTTGGCGGCTGAATATCCCCGGCGGTGAAGCGAATTGAAATCTGCGGCATCCTTCTTAAATTCTTCGATTCTTCCAAGCTCGTCCGCCGCGGCAACGTCCACCACCAGCACTTCGTATGGTTCCGCCCGGACAACCGGCTCTGCACAGGCAACGAAAATCATGACAATGATCATAAGCCGGACGCGCCGCCGGTGAATCGGCCTGCGGCCGCGATCCGTCGGTGGCCGGCGGGCAAAAACATCGTGATGCCCGCCGTCTAAGTATGAGGATATTTGATGCATTGATCCCTGACGATACCGCATCCTCGTAGGCCACGGTCTGTTTCAAATACCGGCTCAGCACTTTCCAGGCGCAACGGCTCAGTTTTGTGAGCAGCTTGCGGTCAAACATGAAATAGATCCGCAACCGTTTGGGAATACTGAACACCCATTGGCGGTGCGGCACATATCTTAGCCCTTCTGTGCATAACCATTCGCCGAATTCCACCACCCGTTTCTGATGACAAGACGGACAAAAATGGCGACGTTTGCATGAATACGCCAGCAAATATTCATGGCCACAATCTTCACATTTAACGCGCGCAAAGCCAAAATGTAAATCCCCACAATCCAAATAGCGCTGGATGACATCGGTCACATACGGCCGCCAAAAGCCCAAGCGTCTCTGAAAACGCTCATCCCAGACAGATCCCAGCTGTTCAAAATGATCCTCGACGCAGCGGTAATAGGCGCTTGCCTTGGGGTTGCGCGGTTGATAAATATCATAATCAATTGCGGTAGGGCACGCGTTTAACATATTGACCAATCCAACACGAAAAATACGGATGCCCGATACTATCAAAATGTAAGCTTGAATGTAAGTATTTTTGTATAAATATCAATCGACATTTTTTAAAGCTTTTGGCAATAAATATACTCTCGGCAAAATCGATAATCTGCAAAAATCCCAAGCATTTAGTTTCCAAAAATGGAGTTTTTGCAACGTCAGGGTCAATTCAGGATTGAATGCAGGCAGGATTGTCAAATTAATTTGATGGGGGAAATCGCCTGGGCAGCACGATCCTGAAAAGGGACTCGACACCGGGCTTGGACGTTACCGATATCCGGCCGCCATGCTGCTCGATGATTTTTTTGGCAATAAAAAGCCCCAGTCCGGTGCCCTTGTTGCCCTTGGACGAGAAAAAAAGGGTAAATAAATTTTCGCGGGTTTCGCGGTCCATACCGATACCGTTGTCGGCGATTTCCAGGACGATGTGATCCTGATCCTGACCGGCGCTAAAGATGATTTTAGGAGACAGGTTGGTGTCGTCTTCCAGACATGCATCCAGCGCATTTTCCAGGATATTGATCAGCGCGATGCGAACGACGCCGGCATCGATCTCAAAATCTCCCAGGGTCTGGTCAAAATTACACTCGAATTCGACCCGGTGGGCGGTTATTTTCGGCTCCAGGCCGGCGGCCACGTCGCCGACAAAATCAAAGGCGCTGATTCGCTCCCACTTCAGCGCTCTTTCCTTGGCAAAAAAAAGGATATTTTGCACCAGGACCCGAATGCGGCCGACGGTTATCTTGACGGCGTCCCAGCCTTCCCTGACCCGGTCATGGTCGTCCTTGGCAAAGCCGGAGTCGACCAGGTATACCCCGCCGTCCAGCCCGGTCAACAGGCTTTTGATGCCATGCGATATCGAGCCTATTTTAAGCCCCAATGAAGACAGATGATCCTGCAACCGGCGAACCTGGGTGATATTGGTGGACATTTCCATCACGTGGGTGACCTGACCGGCCGCATTTCTCAAGGGCGCCGTCCAAATCAGGACATTGTAGCGCTCACCGCTTTTGGATGTCACCACCATTTCAGCCTGATGCGATTTTTCATCTTCAAAGGTCCTGACCACCGGGCAGTTCGGACAGGGCGTATCACGGTGTTTGTAAATTTCATGACAATAAGAACCGACCGCCACATCAAAGTCTTCTTTAAATCGCCGGTTGGCCGCGGTGAGCCGGAATTGACTATCCTGGACCGAGATGTAACAGGGCACCTCATCAAAAAGCTGCTGGTAGCGCTGCCGGGTGTGGCGCAGTTCTTCGCTGAGCCGATTGACTTCCGCGATATCCGCGGCAATTTCAACAACCAGTTCAACATCGCCGGCCCGGTTGCGAATGGGGGCGGTGTGCACGATGACCGGTGCTTGGGTGCCGTTGGTGTATTTTACGGTTGCCCGGCTTCGCTGGCCTTTTTGGCTTTTAAACGTTTCAGCTGACGGGCATTTAGCGCGATTGCCCCGCTCAGCGGTATACACCTCCCAGCTGTCGGCGCCGGCCTTATCGCCCAGCCGGTCCCGGTAGAGCTGATTAACGGCCACAACTTTTAAATCGGCATTGTGGATGGAGACAAAGCAGGGCATTTCATTGAAACAATTAAGGCCGTCTTCCAGATCACCGGCAATATTCCTCATGGCCGTCGCCAGTCCTTCAACGGTTTGATTCACCGCGGCCTGTCTTTCCAGGGCGATTAATTGGGCGGATTTTTCACGGACCAGTTCCTCTAAATTTTCGGTATATTCGCGCAACTGATTGCGCATCTGAATTTTTTCATGGGCTCTGTTCAGCGCAATTTCAAGGACGTCATCATTAATGGGCTTGGTGACAAAATCGATGGCCCGGTATTTGAGGCTTTTGATGGCCAGATCCATATCGCCATGGCCGGTAATCATAATGACTTCAGTATCCGGACGTTCCTGCTTTATTTTTTGCAGCAGTTCGATGCCGTCCATGCCCGGCATTTTAATATCGGTCAGGACAATCGGCGGGATTTCTTCGCGGAAGATTTTAAGGGCCCGGTCACCATTTTCAGCGGTGAACACGGTATACCCGATGTCGGACAAAGTAATACCGAGAACCTTGCGGATACCCTCCTCGTCATCCACCAGCAGTAGTTTCGTATTTTTATTGGAGGCGGTCATATTTAGGATCTAAAACCATTTAAACAATTAACGGAGACCGTCAGGAACTGGAGTATTGGAGTACTGGAGTGATGGAATATTGGGTAAAGGATGGAATCTTATTTTTAACAATACTCCATTGCTCCAATATTCCAGTACTCCCATTGGTTATTTCCTATAACCACAGCTTACTACAAAAAAAAGTTCAAGAGGCAATAATTCCTTGCTATTGCTACCCGATGGTATTTTTGACGATGCCAACCAGTTTTTCTGAATCAAATGGTTTTCTGACAAACGCCACCGCATCCTTGATGGCGTGGTCTCCGTCAATTCCGCTGACCACAATAACCGGTATATCTTTCACTTCTTTGTCCTTTCTAAGCTTGCGGTAAAATCTGGGGCCCCATTCACCGGGCATCTGCAGGTCAAGGCAGATCAGGTCGGGCTTTTCCTGCTTGACGACTTCCAACCCTTCCATACTGCTGCCGGCGCTGCAGGTCGCATAGCCGTTGTCACTGAAAACGGCCTTTAAGTATTTAACAATCACCGGATCGTCATCAATAATGAGTATCTTTTTAGGCATGACTTTCCTCTCTTTCGTGCAGAATACGTTAAATTACAAACAAAATCACGGAAATAATGTTAAAATCAGATGCTCTGCGCTGCTAAGTAGTATTTTTTATCCACCCGTATCTGGTATTTAATAAATAGATAGTTTAATCTAAAAACGATGCGAAGCATCTATTAATTAATCCGCCGGCGCATCGTTGTGCCAATGGTCTTCAATTTTCAGAAAATCACCGAGAACCCCGAATGGCGTATTTTCCAGGGTGGATTAATTAGCGGATTCATTCTCGGACATGGCATTGACCGCACATAATCGGGCCTTTCTTTTTTGCCTGATGGCATCCCTTGCAATTGAGATGGAAGGCCTTTTCCAAGCCCGGCTGATTATCGGATGAATTCTCAGTATGGCAATCGGAACAAAGCAGGTCCTCGGAAGACTCATCTTCCAGTTTTTTCCCGTTTTCATAAACGTGGTGGCATTCATTGCACGCCTCAATTTCAGCCGTCTCGTTGTGTTCATCATGTTTAAAGACCGACGGCGGACGCTGGTTCTTTTGAAAGCCATCGTCTTCAATTACCTGCATCTCTTCTTGTGATAATGCCGGCAGAATCAGCAAGATGCAGATCGCCGGAACCATCATCATTAGCAGTAGACTTTTTATCATTCCCTAATCTCCTTTTTTATCAAACCGGTTTTTGCATGACCTCATACAGGATATCACTGATAAATTTAATCTCAAGCCCGAGCCCGTAGTGATGATTGATATCTTCAAGGCCGCTGTGGCAGTTATGGCAGGGCGCGATCAGGACTTTGGCGCCTTTGGATTTGGCTGCGAATAATTGTTCGGCCTTGATCCGGTTGCCCTGCATGCGCGTGTTCTTAAATGGCGGTCCGCAGTTGATAACGCCGCCGCCGGCACCGCAGCAATAATTGTGTTCGCGGTTCGGGTGCATCTCGATCAGTTCATCACACATGGCATTGACCACATAGCGGGCCTTATCGGCCAATCCCCCACCTCGAATCACATTGCATGGATCGTGCAGGGTGACGGGGGTTTCGTATTTTTTGATGATATTGATCCGGCCTTCTTTGATCAATTCGTGATAAAAGTCGATGGCGTGAACGATGGGAATGGGCGGCATGCGCCAGCCCAGCCAGCGGTTGCCCATATCATATACCGAGCGGAAGGCATGGCCGCATTCCCCCATAACGATTCTTTTTACCCGCAGCCTGGCGGCTGTTTCAAAATGAGCGCGTTTAACGCGCCCCATGATTTCGTTATCTCCGGTGTACATGGCCATGTCGCTGTTGTCCCAGCCGGGTGTGGCCGGCATCGTCCAATCAACACCGGCGACATGCATTATGACAGCGGCCTGATAGATAAGCTGGGCCTGAAACTTCGGTTCCGGGCCGATAACCGAATACATGATGTCGGCACCTTCCTTTTCCAGAGGGATCCGCAAGTCCGGTATTTCAGCCTGGGCCTCTTCTTCCTGCCACTGAAGGGTGTCCGGCCATTCATCATCTTTGACCCACATTTGATTCATGGTGGTGGCATGGCTGTGGGCGGTGTCCTGGATGTAAAGCGGGGTTACGCCGAGCAGGTGGCAAATTCGCCGAACCGTCAGCATTAAATAAGCGATGTCGATGCCAAACGGACAATACATGGCGCAGCGTTTACAGACATTGCACTCGGTGGAGGCAATTGCCGATGCACTTTGGATGAACCGGGCGCTGACCTTGCCCTTGTTTTTAAGCATCTCCCACAAGGTCTGTTTGACTTTGCCCACCGGCGAATAACGGGGGTCTTTATCGTGGGAAAGGTAATAATGACAAGCTTCCGAACACAGACCGCAGTGAATGCAGGTATCGACATAGGCTTTGAGACGGGCGCCGGCTTCACCCTTTAGCACCTGGTTGATCACTTTTTCAATCCGTTCGGCCGAAAGGTTTTGCGCCCCGATTTCCAGGCCCTGGTCCACCTTTTGATTTGAATCTTGTTTTGCAGGTTCAGACATTATTGGAGTCTCCTTATTCGCTAGCTATCCATAATATTTTAACATATAGGTCTTTTTATGTGGCAACATGTTGCAACTAACTGATGGTTTCAGGTGTCAGCCTGAAACCTTTCCATCACCAATCTCTGGCATGCCTGATCCCGCCGAACTCGGAACCCATATAGGCTCTGGTCAGCGGCGCAAAGAGCATGTGGCTCAAGCGGGTGAACGGAATGGCCACCAGCATGATTTCTCCACTAAGGATATGCAAAACGACCATGGGTTGATAGGCAAACCACTGGTAATAAGCCAGAAACCCGGTAATAAAGGGGGCGGCGACGATTGCCAGAATCCAGTAGTCCGAAGCAGAGGTCACATACTGAACTTCCGGGCTGATCAGCCGCCGAACCAGAAAAAATATGCAGCACGCGATAACAATTAGAGTCATGATTATCGCGGTGTTTTCCGACAGGCTCCACCAGCTTAAATTCCAGGATTCATCGATCAGCGTGACGTGGGCCAGCAGAAATAGGGGAGTTATCACCAGGCAAATGTGAAATGCAAAGGTGACGATGGTAAAAAACGGATGCTGTCGCATGTTCACACTGGCAAATGGCGTTATCCAATGCAGGATGGAGCGCAGACTGTACTTCAAACTGAAATAGGTATAGATAAATTTTTCTTTTTTATGAATTAAAGTGAACAAGGTAATCAGCCTGAAAAGGCAGCCACCGGCAAATATGATAAACGCCAGCCATGCCAACGGGCCGCTCACAAAATTATATAGGCTGTGCATGCCGCCTCCTTTACTTTCGAATTGAGAAATTAAAGTTTTGATTAACCAACGATATCGCTTACATGTAAAACCCGTCGGGTGTACTTGCCGTCTTGCAGAGTCCGCAAAAGAATCTTGTCCCCGGCCGGACTGAATACAGGGTCCCAGAGTGCATCATATTCTTCCTGCCAAATCCGATCGTTTAAGGCGACGGTAAATTTGCCCTTGCGTTCGACCTTGACTGCCAGATCATTGCCGACGGGACTGAAAACAGGCCGCCAGACCCTGTCAAAAGTATTTTTCCACGCGTCTCCATCCATCGCAACGGCCCAGGTCTCATTCGTTTTGCCGGTCGCCGCAATTTTTTGGCCGTCGTTGCTGAACACCACATCCCAGATGAGATCATTAAACCGTATCGGCCAGGGATTGCCGTCCAGCGCGATGGTCCATTTGCCATAACTGGGAGCGACGATCGCAGCCAGTCTGCTGCCATCGGGGCTGTAAAGCGGGTGCCAGAGCTGGACGAATTCCCGATCCCAGATAACCCGGCCGTCGCAGGCCAGACACCACTTGCCGTTTATCCTCACCGGGGCGAGAACCGATCCATTTT
Source organism: uncultured delta proteobacterium (assembly GCA_963710795.1). Classification (GTDB taxonomy): domain Bacteria; phylum Desulfobacterota; class Desulfobacteria; order Desulfobacterales; family JAFDCJ01; genus JAFDCJ01. The sequence continues at coordinate 30,801 of CAVQBT010000018.1, read as the reverse complement.
GAGGGTGAATCACAGGCTCCCAAACACATCCAAAGATCTGGTCCCAGGGTCTGCCATCGACGACAATCGTATAATCGGTGAGACTGAGTCTAACTTCAGCCGCCATCTTTTGGCCGTCTGCGCTTATCGTCGGATGCCAGACATTGACAAATTGATTATCCCAGGTTTGGCCGTCCAGCGCTGCAGTAAAAGCCCCCTGTTGAAATTTGTGAATTTCGCCTTCGGCAAACTCCACCACCTGAACCGTCGCCGCTGTTTTGGTTCCATCGGGGCTTAACGTGGGATTGGTCATATTGGGAAATGTTTGACTCCACGGGACATCATCCAGGGCCATGCAGTAGGTCATGTCCTGCTGAACTGCTGCGGCAACATGACCGCCCTCCGGGCTGAACAACAGATTCCAGACGTAACCAAATTTGTTTTCCCAGGGGGTACCGTTCACCGCCACCGTCCACTGGCCCATTTCCGAAACCAGGGCCGCCGCCCGGCCGTCGGGCGCAAACCTCAGGTACCATATTTTGTCGAAGACGGTTTCCCAGGTTGCGCCGTTGACGCAGACATTGAATTCACCTTCCGCCAAATTGACGATCGCAGCGATTTTTTCCCCATCCGGGCTTACATACGGTTCTTCTACCCAATTGAAGGTTTGCTTCCATTGGTTGATATCTGCAATTTCTCGGTTACCGATATCCCAATTCCAGTTGTTTATTACCTGCATTGCGTGTGCTCCCTGTTTTGTGAGGTTCAAGGTTCAGGGTTCAAGGTTAAAGGCTTTAGGCGCTTATACGATTTTTATTATTGTTGGTTGTCATGGGTTAGGTCCCCATCCGATCACCCGATCAGGCGTTCGGTCAGCTTTATCAGCGTTTCGGCCTCGGGCGGTTTTTCCAGATAGGCGGATGGTTCCGGAATGGCGCCTTCCATGCGAGAGTTCAGCATTTTTAAATAATGGGTGAAGGTGTTTTTGGCGACGCCCGACAGCAAAATAACCGGTATTTTCTTCAGGGTATCGTCGGTTTTAAGCTGTCGATACATCTGGACCCCACCTTCACCGGGCATCATGACATCCAAAATAATCAGATCAGGCGGAATTTCTCTGACTTTGGCCATACCTTCACTTCCATCCCGGGTCATTATCGGCCGGTACCCGCTGGTTTCCAGCAGGGTTGATAAAAAAATTCTCATGTCCAGCTCATCTTCAACGATAAGGACTGTTTTCTTCATGAAATAACCTCATCCATTGCGGCTGTGCCTGTCAACCCCCGCTGATTACGATTCGGCAACTTTGTCAGGATGATTGACACTTGCCACCGGGCAGGCCGAGCGCAGAACAACCTGCTCAACCGTGCTGCCGAGGACGGCTTCTTCGGGATCAATTTCCCGGGTGTGGTGCGCCATTACAATCAGATCGCCGGTTTTCTCGCGCGCGAATTTGAGTATTTCGACATAGGGAACCCCTTCGCGGACTTCCAGTGAATAGTTGTCATATCCGTTCATCTTCGAAATATAACGTTTTTGCATTTCTTCTTTGGCTTTTTCGATCTTGGCCTCGATCTCGGTCTGTCCCAGAATCTGCCCGGACCCGTGGGTGTTGATATCACAGGCGTGAAACAGATGGAGTCTGGCACCGACTTCCCGGGCCAGTTTATAAGCAAACATGTAGGCATAATCAGAGGCTTTGGAAAAATCGGTACCAAAGACGATATTGGAAAACAGCTTCCAGCATGTCGTGCAGGGCCTGCTGATAATGACCACGGGGCAACGGGCGGCTTTGGCGACTTTTTGCATCGTGCTGCCGGCCACGCTCCGATAGCGGGCCGCACCGACGTCCTCCTGCCGGGTGTGGGCGCCCATGATGATCAGATCAACGTCATCCTGGCGCGCCTTTCTTAATATTTCCCGGTGCGGAACGCCGACGGCAGCTTCGATGGAGACATCGTCCGTGTCTGCCAGCAACACATCATAGGTGTTTTTCATCTCTTCTTTCACCCAATCGATGTAATCCGGGTCAGGCTGCGCCAACTCACCGGTCCTGGCATCGGTCACAAACGCGCTGTACCCGCGGGAGGGGATTCCAAGGACATGGAATACGCATAGCTTGGCATCCCATTTCAGCTCCAAATCAAACGCGACCCTGGCGGCATTGTCGCAAGTTGGCGATGCTGTTGTGGCAAATAGAATTTTGTTAAACATAATTTACCTCCTGATCTCACATTGGGTTGGGATAACATGGAAGCTTAGCTGCCAGGCAATCCCATCGATGAACTCAAATAGCGTAAACACGGTATCGAATTCGAATATGTCGACCGGGTCTCCGAATATCACATGCTTCAGCCGGCCCAGCTTTACCGGCAAGTCCAACAGGCTTTCCAACTGCAGGGATCTTATTTCAAATGCCCCATTTTCGTCGACGCCTGAAAAAGAGTTGTATATTTCCAGTCTTTTTTCCGGAAATCCGATCATTTCAACTGTTTTACTGAATTCTAAATAGTCGGCTGCTCCGGCAGCACATCCATCCGGCGGGCACTGCCGGTACTGTTTCGTGCATTCGGGGAAAAATGTATTCAAATCGACCAGCAGGCGGTACTGATCGAGCATCTCAAAAAAACTTCTTAACGTGTACCCCGCTTCAAGGGTGATCTGCGAGCTGAGATAACTCAGAATATCCGATTCCACGTGGGCCCCGTTGTGGTCGATGGCGCCATTTGTTTTTAGTGTGACAGCATTCATCGCAGGCTTTCGTTTATGCGCTGGATTATACCCATTGTCATAAATATGTTCCGTTTGGTCAGGTTCCGGCCAGTTGGAGATATTTTTGCGTTGCGATCTCAGCCGTGAATAATGACAGTCGCTATCCTACTTTTCATTTCAGAAAGACGGTGTTCATCAATCCATTTAGCATGATGCGTGCCAAAATATTTTTTTGCCTGCGGCAAAAAAATATGTGTATAATTTTTAAATGGTTAGAGCTAATTTAAGCGGTTTTGAAATGATATGGGGAAAAGTAGATTGTTGCATATATGAAACATTGCTATGGATGTTTAGAAAGGAAGTTGAAGTTATATTGATTGATTTGAAAAAAATTAATTCAATAAACTCAGATAAATAGATCTCAATGAGAGGTGGGGGAGAGTCAAAAGGCTAAGCTAAAAGCAATTCTGCAACAATTTGCAACAAATGATGCGAAACGTTGCATTCGATCAGCATCGAGCATCGAGCATCCAGAATCCAGCATCGAGCATCAAGGATCCAGTATCCAGTTCATCCAGCATCCGGCATTACTCCTGCCTCCTGCCTGCCGGGTGAAGACCCAATTTTTTCATTTTTCGCCATAAGGTGGTGCGGTTTATACCTAAAGCGGAGGCGGTTTGGCCTTTATTCCAGTTGTGCTTTTGCAGCCTGGTCAGAATCAAGGCTTTTTCGCTGAATTCAATTTCTTTTGCAATGGTTCGCCTTTCTGCCGCAGGCAGCGGGGCTGCCAGACCGCCTTGAAGGGCAAGCGGCAGATGGCTGGGTTCGATGACTTTATCGCGGCAGACAATCAGGGCATGCTCAATAATATTTTCCAGTTCCCGGATGTTGCCGGGATAATCATAATTTAAAAGCACTTCCATCGCGTCGTTGGCAATTTTATCAACCCGGGTATCCCGGGTGGCACGCAGGCGTTTTAGAATATGGGAAATTAACAGCGGTATATCCGCTTTTCTGGCTTTTAACGGGGGCAGTTCCAGGCGCATGACGTTCAGCCTGTAAAATAGATCTTCCCGAAAGCGTTTTTCCTGCACCAGCCGGCCCAGGTTCTGGTTCGTGGCCGAAAGGATGCGAACATCGACCTTGGTGGTTTTGCGGCTGCCGAGTGGATAAAATTCCTTATCTTCCAGGACCCGCAACAGTTTGGCCTGCAGTCCCAGCGGCAAATCCCCGATTTCATCCAGAAAAATGGTTCCACCGTCGGCCTCCTGAAACCGGCCGGGTTTATCTTTTTCGGCTCCTGTAAAAGCGCCTTTAACATAGCCGAACATTTCCGATTCCAGCAGATTGTCCGGCAAGGCCGCGCAGTTTACCTTGACCAGCTGTCGATCGGCACGCGGGCTGGCGCTATGAATGACCTTGGCCAGAATATCTTTTCCGGTTCCGGTGGGGCCCTCGATGAGAATGGTGGCATCGCTAGCCGCCACGACGGGAACGATTTCAAATATTTTTTGAATGGCAGGATCCTTGCCCACCATATCATAAAATGTATATCTTCCTTTTATTTCACTGTTAAATTGATACTTCAGCGACAGATCGGAAATGGTTGCCAGACCGCCCACGATGCTGCCGCTTTCATTTTTAAGGGCCATGTAATTGGCGCGCACGGGGATGAGCTGTCCTTGCCGACTTTTTATTGCGCCATCGGCGCTGGAACGTGGCCGGCCATCGGCGATGGTCTCTTTAAACTGCAGCAGGTCCTGACCGGAGGCCTTGCCGAATAGTTTGCTGCAGGATTTACCCAGTACTTCGCTGCGGGTGAATCCGGTAATATTTTCAGCCGTGCTGTTGAACAGCGTGACATGGCCTCCGCGATCAACTGTGAGAACCCCGAGATCAAGATGATCCAGGATGCTTTTCAGCCGACGGTCGTCATGCCCCACGCGTTCAAGGAGATCCTTGAAGGCGGAATGGTCCTGGAACACTTCAATACATCCCAGCGGCGTTTCATCCGGACCATAGATGGGCGAGACGATTCGGGTAATGCTGCTGTTCTCATGGGTCTGATCGGTTACCTCAAAATCAATACTACCCGACTTAGCGTCGCTTTTAAGCGCTTCCAAATAGACGCATTTTTCGCCGCACAGCGGATCAAGAAATATGTGGTGGCAGTATTCCCCGAGAAGGTCCGATTCCGCATACCCGGTAATAATTTCGGCTGACTTGTTCAACGCGATGATTTTGCGATCCGGCGTTAGAACCATTACACCAATCGATAAGTAATCCAAAATATCGCCGAGCTGACTGTATTTTATGAGCAAATCCCGCATGAGAATTGAATATTGAAGATTGATGATTGAAGATTTAAGGAATTCTATCTATTTTATTTCTGATTAACCCACCTTGAATTTTGGCTTCGATGGCAGGTTGGGTTGAGATCCGGAAATAGTTTGTTGGGCTTCTCCACCTCCGGCGGGCCAACCTACTAAAAACTGCTTATTTTGTTATTTTCATACCAGGGCCGAAACCCAACGCCAGTGATTCGGTCGGATGCCGTTTACCCTAAATTTTGTATTTAAGTCGGAAATTATATTAAAATGACAGAGCGCAGCGATTTCCGCAAATCTTCAATCTTCAATCTTCAATATTTGGGGCAGCCGTATGATAAATTCAGAACCCCCATTTTCTTTCGATTTCACCATGATTTCGCCCTGGTGGGCGTCGATTATCTTTTTCGTCGCCATTAATCCAATGCCGCTGCCGGCACTGCCCTTGGTGCTGAAAAATCGATGGAAAATTTTTTTTTTGATAGCAGGGCTCATACCGCTGCCATTGTCCACCACCTGGTATTCAACCCCCCATGCCTGCTTTTTACGGGATCGCAGGGTAATTTTTTTATTCTGATTGTCCGGTTCTTCGCTTTGGCAGGCATCGATCGCATTGGTGACGAGATTCAACAGGCAGCGGTGGATGAGTTCCGGGTCAAAAATAAATTTTTTAAGATTCCGGTCAAGTTCAAGACCCAGGTCGATTCCGAGCTTTTTGGCCAGCGGCGTCATTAGTTGAACAACCTCCCGGGCCGGTTGGTTGGGGTCAGCCAACTGGCGTTTAAGCTCGGTTTCTTTGGCATAGTCCAGAAGATCCAGCGACAGTTTGGTAATTTTATCGACGTTGCCCTTGATCATTTCCCAGCCCTGCATCAGGTATTGTTGATGGCTGAGCTCGATCCCCTTTTCCAGTACAAAGGTGCCCCCTTTTAGGCCCCCGGCAATATTCTTAATGGCATGGGAGAGATCCGTCACGGTTTGACCCACCGCCGCCAGTCGCTCTGCATGCAGCAGTTTTTGGGATTTTTCCCGCACCAGCTGCTCCAGGTTGTGCGTGTATTCGTTCAGTTGGCGCCGCGTTGCGATCCGTTCCTGGGCCCGTTGCAAGGCAATTTCCAGAATGTCATCATTGATCGGTTTGGTTACAAAGTCAGTCGCCTCATATTTAACGCTTTTAATGGCTAAATCCATGTCGCCATGGCCGGTAATCATGATGACTTCCGTGTCGGGATTATGCGCCTTTATCCGGCGCAGCAACTCGATGCCATCCATCTCCGGCATTTTTATATCGGTTAGAACAATCGCGGGGCAATCTTTTTTGAAGATACCCAGGGCCTCCTGGCCGGTTGCGGCCGTACTGACGTGATAGCCCATATCCGTTAGAGAGATTCCCAGTACTTTGCGAATCCCTTCTTCATCATCGACTAGTAGGATAGATTTTTCCATCAGGTATCATTCGCAACGGGAAATCGCATGCGAAAGCCGGCGCCTTCATTCTTTTTTGAAAATGCTTTAATGCTGCCGTTGCATTCCTGTATAATGCCATAGCTGATCGATAATCCCAGGCCGGTGCCCTGACCGACTTTTTTGGTGGTAAAAAAAGGTTCGAAAATGCGGTCGATGATTTCATCTGGAATCCCCGGACCGGTATCCCTTATCTCAACCACAATTTCGTTGCCGGCGGATTCGGTTTTAATAGTAATTTTTTTGTCACCTGGCGGGTGATCCGGGAATTGCCGGTTTTCATCGACGGCGTCCCGGGCATTGATCAAAAGGTTTATAAATACCTGTTCGAGGCGGTCGGGATCCGCCATTATCAGGGGAAGCTTTTCTGCGAGGTTCCATACGACCTCGATCCCCCTTACCTTCAGCTGCTGTCCTAAAATTTCCATCGCTTTTTGCAGGGGGTCATTCACCCGGACCTTTTGCAGTGCGATATCCGACTTGCGGCCGAATTGGCGCATGTGATTGATAATTTTAGCGGCCCGGTCGACATAAGAGTCGATTTCAGTGGCCATGGTCAGAAAAATTTCGTCTGCGATTTTCTCTTTTTTCTTGATTTTTTTTATGAAAAAGCGACTGGCGGTTTTGATGACCGACAGCGGTTGATTGAGCTCATGGGCCACGCCGGTGGCCATCTCGCCCAATGTCGCCATTTTACTGGCCTGGATTAACTGCTGTTCGGTTTCGAGCCGTTTGGTGATATCGCTGGTGGTCACCAGAAGCACGCTGCCCCCCGGGTATTCGGAAGGCGATATCCTAAGATTTACAAACAGGGTTTGACCCGCTTTGTTTAGGTGTTGGGCCTGATTGATAACCGTCGATGTCTTAATCAATGCGGCAAAGCGCTCGCCATCTTTATTTTTGAAGAAATTCAGAAAAGAACTTTTGATAATCTCGTTTTTATCATAGCCGTAGACGGCTTTGACACTGTGGTTGCAATCCAGGATCTCAAGGGTGCTCATGTCCAGCACAAACACCGGATTGGGAATATTATCAAATATGGCATAATACTTTTTCTCGGATTTTTTGAGCTCCTCTTCCAACAGCTTGCGCAGGGTCACATCAACACTCATCTCCATGGCGGCTACGATTTTGCCGTCCTTATTTTTGATAGGAGATGTCCTGACAATCCAATGGGTGGGGGTTCCGTCCTTGCGCAGCCCGCTTTCCTCGCTATAGTGGGGCAGGCCGTCTTCAAATGTTTTTTCGACCGGACAGATTTCACACTTTTGCTCACGCCCTTTATAGGCGTGATAACAGTAGTCGTCGGGCTGGGGATCGAATTTTTCATAAAAGTCCCGATTGTACCGCACCAGTTTATAGTTTCGATCCTGAACCGTGATAATGCAGGGAACCAGTTCGAACAGACTCTGGTATTCATCACGCTGTTTGTTGAGTTCCGCCTGCTTTTCGCCGATTTTTTCACCCATTTGGTTAATCGCTGATGTCAGTCGACCAATTTCGTCATCTTGATCGATCGCAAGGTTGGATGAATAGCGGCCGTTTGCAATAATATCAGTTTCCGCTATCATTTTTTTTATGGGCCGATTAACAAACCGATGAAGGAAAAAGAAAATAGTACCGGCGGTGATTAAAAATACGGAGAGTCCAAAGAGCAGCATCAAGTTTTGAAAGTGCGCTAATTCTTTATCGGTTTCGGCCAGCGATACGACCACATCCAGGGCGCCCAACACCTTTTTATCCGGCGGGTGGACATGGCATATGTTTGATGCGCAGCCCGGTTCGCTGTAGATAGGGCTGAGGATTCCCAGCTGCCGCTGCCCGGCCGGTGAATAAAAGATGCGGGTTCGTTCCGGCAAACTGAGTTGGGTCAGTGGCGGATCCGACTGATGACAGTTGATGCAGGCTTCGGCTTTTATATTGGTTGCCTGATCGACTTCCGAATTTATGTTTGAGTATTTGATCTGGCCCTCTTTATTGTAAATGCGCAGACTTTTCAGTTTCTGTTCGCTGGCAATTTTTTTAATGATCGAGGTAATATCATCTCTTAAGTTATTCATCATCGCGTAGTGCGTGCCCAGCTTTATGGTGTTGGTTAAGCTGTCGGCATCCGAGATGATGCTGTCCATGACCTTTTCCTTCTGATAGTTGATACTGAAATAGGCCCAGCCGGACAGGCTGATCAACAGCACCAGACCCACCAGGATGATGAGTTTGGCAACCAGACTTTTTTGAAATTTTTTGATTAGTTTCAGCATCTTTATTCTAAACGGGCAAAAATTTATTGATGAGTCTGATCAGCTCATTCGCATCCGGCGGTTTTTCCATGTACGCCTCAGGTTCGGGTAGGCTGCGACCTTGGTGCGGCCTCAGCATTCTGATGGTATGAAAAAAAGTTTTTTCAGCCACGGCCGACAGCATGATGATCGGAATGCGGTTCAGCATCTCATCGGTTTTAAATTGTCGATAGGTCTGGATGCCGTCATCAATCCCGGGCATCATGACATCCAGGATCACCAGGCCCGGCGGTTCCGATCGAGCAAGGACAAGTGCTGACGTCCCGTCTTCGGCGCACACCGGTTGAAACCCGCTGGTTTCGACTACCGTTGAGACAAAGATTCTCATATCGGCTTCGTCATCCACCACCAGAATTTTTTTTAAAGCCATTGTTAAGTATCCTTTTTGTGAAACGGCATTCGCGCAAAAAACTTGAATCTGAGAATCAACAATTCAGCAAGAACGTGAACCCCGAACCTGATGAACCTTGACCCCGTGAACGACTTTTGAAAATATATCATTCTGGAATTATTTGCTTTTTACTTCTTGCCAACATCCTCATTTTGTACCAAATTTATTAATTCTGCAAGGATAAAAGCCCGTGATCGGGTTATTGATTGAACGCGGTCTATCTTTGACTGGTTGACAAATCGGTATCTTCGCCGGTAAAACAATTATTATCTGAAAAAACCCTGTCTATCTGCAGATGTATCGAGGTATTTCCATGAAACGTACCATAGTTGTTGCAGTATTTCTGATTAGTCTGATTATCAGCTGCAGTTCCCTGAAAATCAAAGATCCCATGAAAGCGTTTGACCAAGCCAATCGCGCCTATCGCCAGGCCGTCAGCTGGTCGGAATACGATGTTGCCGCCACTTTTCTGAAAAAAGAAGATGAAGAAAAAGTATCAAAACAAATTGAACATCTGAACAAATTTAAAGTGACCGCGTATGAACTCCGGGCCTTGACGGTTGTCGAAGAGGATGTCCGGGTGCGCCAGGTGGTGAAAATATCTTACTTCAAAAATGACGATATGATCGTTAAATCCATGGTTGATGACCAACTCTGGGAATATGACCCGGAACTAGGTTCCTGGCAACTTCTGACGGGGCTGCCAAAATTTAAATAATCTGTTACTCATCGAAGTCACACTTGAGCACAATGGCCTCCCCTTCAAACCTGGACTTCACTTTATAAGGTAATTTTTTAAACAGCTTGACCATGCCGGTATTGGTTGGAAGCATATAGGCAACCAAACTGGTAAAGCCGTTTTCCCGGGCCGCCTCGGCCAGTTTTTGCAGGATGACAGTGGCTATTCCCTTGCCCTGCCAGTCTTGCGATGTCGAGAAGGCAATTTCGGCGACCGTACCGTGATCCAGCGCATACATACCCAGACCGATTATCTTCTCAAACCCGACTTCGCCGATTACGGCCACAATTGAGAGATTTTTGATGTAGTCAACCTGGAACATCGTTTCCATATCTTCGCGATAGAAACTGCGACGCATACTGAAAAATCTGGTTTGGATGTCCTTTTCAGTCATATGGTAAAAATGTTCCTGAATCAGACGGTCATCAACCGGCTTCGCCGGTCGAAACATCACCGCTTGGCCGTCATACATCCGGGTTTCCTCCATTCTGGCGGGATAGACGCCGAACAAGGATTCCCTGAGGGTTCGATGGCGGTCAATCCAACCGGCCTCCTGCGCGTTGTGAAAGAGTTCATCGCGAAAATCCGGATGCGCCAGGCTGATCATGGCCATGGCTCTTTCCTCAATATTTTTTCCTAAAAGATTGACCATGCCGAATTCACTGACCACATATGACACGTAGCCTTTCGGTATCACGACGGACCCCCGGTCGGCCCTGGGAATTATTCTGCTGGTTTTACCATCGATGCTTCTGGCCGCAATGACAATAATGGATTTGCCGCCGGGGCACATGGATGTTCCCAGGATGAAATCAAACATTCCGGTTACCCCGGAAAAATGATTTTGCGGCAGTGCGTCGGCATACACCTGGCCGCTGAGATCCATGGTCCTGGCAAAATTGATCGCAACCATTTTGTGGTTTTGGGCAATAACGGCTGGATTGTTGACATAATCCGAGGGCCTGAATTCCATCACGACATTGTTGTGCAGCGAGCGGTACAATTGTTGACTGCCGATGGCCCCGCTGGCAACGACCTTGCCCTCGTTCAACGTTTTATGGCGATTGGTGACCACGCCCCGGGATACCAGCTCCATCAGGTCATCGGTTAATATTTCCGTGTGAACGCCCAGATCGTTTTTTGGGGCCAGTGCTTTTGCAATCGGTTGGGAAAGCTCTGCCAGGCCCAGCTGAAGGGTCGCCCCATCACCAATCAGATTGGCAGTTGTGCCGGCAATCTCGGCGGCTGATTCATAGACGGGCAAATTAAATGCACTGAGCAGTTCTTCTTCCTGTTCGACAATAAGATCGACATCATCCAGATGAATGAAGCTGTGCCCTGGAATTCTGGGCATCATAGAATTGACCTGGGCGATTACCACCGCCGCGGATTGCGCGGCTGCCAGGGTAACATCCACTGAAATGCCCAGACTCATCCAGCCATTGTCATCCGGTGGTGAGACCTGAATTAAGGCAATATCCAGCGGCAGCATTTTCTTTTTGAATAAATCCGGTACGGCACCAAGGGCTAACGGCGTAATGAAGCGTTTGTTGGCCCGCAGGCTCTTGGTTTGATCGGAGCCCTGGTAGATCGACCGAACATGGAACTTGTGCCCCCGGTATTCATCGGCCATCAATGACATCAATGACCCCTCCAGGCTCAATAACCGAACGATTTCTACATCTGAAAATAAGTCGGCATTATCCATTAAGGCATTGACCAGGTGCTGGGGTTCGCCGCAGGATGAACCGATAAAAACTCTTTGACCCGACCGGATCCTGCGGACGGCTTCAGCGGCGGCGCAACGTTTGGTCCTGTATTTCGCCTCTTGGGCTTTATTTCCCATTGATAGCCTCCTTGTGCGGTCATATTTCTGTGATATTTCAAAACAAACTTTAAAGAAAATCAAGTAATGGCCGGTTGTATAATATACTGCCACAAATTCTTCAGCAGCGTATCAAAAAAAAAGTAAAAATCACAGGCAGATGTTGCCCAATGTTTAGATTTTATCCCAAATTGCAAGCGGCTTTAACCGTGAGGGCGAGCCAAAAGATACCCTTAATTGTAAACAATAACGGTTGCGGTTATGGGAGGCCCGATGATTGGAAAAAAAATATTTGCAAATCAAATATACAGTTAAATATCAACTTGATTTACACAGTCGGTGTCTGGCATTATGGTTCTTAATATCTTAACCGGCTGCGATTGTGATACTATTGCTGCGTTTCATTCATTTGCAGGTGGGATTAGGTGATAACAAATTGGGTAGGGTGGGAAAAGGAGCGTACCAACCCAAAAAATATTTTGGATTTCCTGATCTTATTTAGGGCGCAATCCACGCTAAGCTCCGGCTTTCTCCATCAGTTGTACTACGGCAGAATCAACGGATTCCTGCAGTTGATTGATCAGGTCCGATTCGTGCAGTGAACCGGTTAATTGGGAAAAGTTATCTAGCCGACCTTTGATACCGGCAACTAATGCGATTTCGCTGCTGCCACCCACCAGGCCGACGCCGCGTATCACGACTTTCAAAAGCTGCAGGATATCCGTCATGTGTCCCTGGCTTTTCGTCAGCTGGTAAAGATCGGATTCCGGTTGGCCGTATTCCTTAAGGGCACTTAGCAGAATCGAGCGGCTGGTATTGCCGCCCACCTGGGCCAAAAAAATGTAACCCTCTCTCTCTAAAGCAAGCAATTCCCGGGCATCCATCAGACCTTTTTGGTCCTCTTCGGAATTGAGGGCCCCCAGCAGTCTGCGGTGAATCGTTCCAATTTTTGCGAAAAATTTGTCTCGGTTTCTATCGATTTTCCAGGCGGCGTAGCGGGTAATTTGCGGGTCGAGCTCTGCGACTGTCAGAAGAACGTCTGCCGGGGTAATATTGTAACTGACGATTTCCTGGGAAAATGATCGCACCAGGCGATTGCCGAGCATGAAGGCTTTGCGGTCGGCAAATCGGATCACCTCGGGATTCTGGTAAAGGTCCTCCAGCAGGACGGATAGAGAGTTTTTGGGCTGCTTTAAGCGGTCCACCAGCAGCTGCAGGGAGTCCAGGAAAGCGGTTCGGTCATTTTGATGCAGGGACTCTTTCAGATTATGCCAAAGAAAGTCAAATATTCTTCTTTCATAGCGCTCCAGATCGGGAATAATTCTTGCGAACGTGCTTTTGCTGAATTTTCCCTGGCTGTCAAAACAGCTTTTTAGCATTTTTACCAATGTCTTGGCCTGGTCCAGCGAAACCTTAAAATCTTCGGCCAGCGTTTCATAATCCTCCACCTCAAATTGGATGGCGCGATGGACCATTTGCGTCATCTTTTTTTTGGTCGCTGACCGATGTTTCTGGAAGGCAACCATATTGCCTATCTTGCTGTGGACTTTTTCGGTGAACGTTCCCTTGCCCGGCGTATAGGCCTTGATCTGGTTGCCGTCAATTTGGAGATTTTCGTAAATTTCCTCTCTGACCTTGCTGAGCCGTTTTTCCATGCTGCTCAAGACTTCGGTCTGTATTTCGTCGTCTTTGGATTTATCATCGATGGTATCCAACAAACCGGAAGTCAGGTGCAGCCGTTCGGCAATTTGCCGGGGATCAATTTTGGCATAGTCTTCGCCGTAAACGCTTTTCAGGACACGCGCTGCTTCAGTGCTGGATCCACCGGAGCTGGCCATGACCAGCCGGGCAACATTGGCCATCTGATCGGATACAGGCGCTTCTTCATCACTGACCATCAGCCATTTTATGTTGTTGACCTCGATCGGTGAAGGCTTCAATTTTGAGCGGAAGCGTTTTATATTCAGGATTGCATCATAAATACTGGTGTAGCTGTATTTTTTAGCATTTGACTCCGTGCTGCGCATCAGGCCGTCCACCTTATGCACCATGGCCTGCATTTCCCGCGGCTTCAAACCATTGAGCACGGTCAGCAGCGTAAGGTTCAAATCAGGCACGTTGTTTTCATTCTGAATCGGCGTAAGCGACACGGGTTTGCCGCCCATGGAGATGGAGATGGGGGAATTTTTTTCGATTGCAGCGAAATATCGGGTAGCGAACTGCAGCGATACCCGCAGGCGTTTGAGTTCCTGACGGTTTTGGGGGAATTTTAAAAGAAAATTGTGTATACCGCAATCCCAGAATGTTTCAAAGCCGCTGATGAGTTTCTCTATAATTTGGGATGGGTCGCTTCCCTGCCCTTTGGAGATGGCGCGCAGCACTTCAGTATCGAAGGAAATATCGCCGGAAATTATTTCATAGTCCGTTTTATTGTTGGCTTGGTTTCCGCCGAAAGCACCCTTATATCGGAGCAGGGTTTTAACGCCGGCCTGTGGATTTTTGCGCAGGGTGCCGAAAATATTCTCGAATTCGCCCCAGATCGTTTTTTCGGAATCCTTTTTGCTGGTCTTGGAACAACCCTCAAGACATCTGCTGACCTGGTAGACCAGGTTGCCGATCTGGGCCCGCAGGGCATCATAGCGCCGTCGTTCCTCGCGAAGGCCCTGCTCCAGACGGTCCGTACCGGAATAATCAAATTTTTCCAGCTTGCGAACCTCCACCCCGCCAAGCTGCGCGTAGAGTTCTTCGGCCGAGTTGTCCAGATCGATGTTGGAAGATTCCATATTTGTATCCATAGCGGGTTATTCCGTTGTCGGTTTAGAGATTTATATCTTTGTTATTCGGCCAAACTCACTTATTTCTTGAGCGAATTCTTTATACATTTAAGCCGGATGACCGTTTGGGACCGGTTGCGATCAATCAGCCGCTATATTTTCAGCTAAAAGATCTGAATAACCATATAATATTATTATAAAAATATTATAGACTGCCGAAAAATTTCATTCAGCGTTACAAATTGTTACAAACTGTTACCGCGGTGAAAAGCATTCCTGTTCACTTATGGTTAATATGGGGTCAACAATCTGGAACGGATCTAAATTAACCGCTAAACGCTGTTATACAGCCCAGGAAAAATCATGCTAAAAAAAAGCATAGATCTTATTGTGATCCGTTTGGCTGAGTTCCACAAAACCCTGACAGCCGAGCAAAAGGAAAAGCTGATCGCCAAAATTGAAACTTTCAAAAAATGGCATGGCAAAGGTTGGGAATAAAACACGGGGTGCGGGTGCGAGGGTGCGGGTGCGGGATGCGGGATGCGAGGTGCGGAGCTTGTGAGCAGAGAGCATGGAGTATAGCGCAAAGCGTAAAAAACGAAATGTGGGTTGTCCGTTGTTGGTCGTGAGAATAAAGGCAGGGTCGGCACCTGGGTACCGTAGTCAAACGGAACCAGGATGTCGGCCCTGTGAAATGAGATTCATATTTCCCAGCGCCGCAAAGCCGCAACCAAACAAGCTTTTTATCCACAGATTTCGCAGATTACACAGATACTAATGAGGTCACTATTGTTTAGACACGGGTTCACCGCCCGCTACGCTCGAGATCGCCGAGCACGCAGAGGAAAAATCGCAAAGGTACAAGCAAAAATAATGCTTTTCTCTGCGCTCTCTGCGAGCTCTGCGGTGAACAGGTTATTTCAATGTTAGTCCACCACGTCTAATGATTTATGCTCGGCTCAGTATATAAAATAATTAATCCGCGGAAACTTGATACAAAATCCTTTTTCCGCAATCACTGAAAAGGCCGCAAAATTGTAATACGCTGTTGCAAAGGAGCGGATTAATTGGCGGATTAATTAGATGACATTATATGTGGGAATGATTATGGTCTGCTTTATGTTTAACTGCAAATCCAATAACGAGCGCTTTAAGCATGACACGCAGAGATTTTATAAAAAAGATAATGATCCATTCATTGCAGAGTATGCTGATATTAAGTCATATGCCTAAATTATCATTTTCAGCCGTTTCCCCGGATTCCGGTCCGGAGCCCTTACATTACAAACCCTTGAACGGTCGCAGTTTACGCGATATTGCCCGCGCCAAAGAACACCACAATTCCGGGGGGTTTGTAAATCCCATCGGATTTGGGCGCGACGGCCGTATCTGGGAGGTGATGAAGTGGAAGCTTTTCAGTGAAAATAAGTTTAAAAAATTCTTTGCTGATGAGCCGGTGACACCTGTAGCCATTGATTGGGGGCCGATTCGAGAACGCCGCGGCAGTTCGCTGACATTTTTAAAACATGCCAGTGTGCTGATCAAAGACGTTGATCGTTATCTCCTTGTCGATCCGGTTTTTGCCGAAATTTTCTGGTTTATCAAGGATTTTACCCCGCTGAAATTCGATCCCCGGGCAATACCCCGGCCGCAGCATGTGTTGATCACCCATGGCCACTATGATCACCTCGACAAAAAGTCACTGGCTTCCCTGGATAACCGTACCCACGTCATTTCGCCCCTGGGCTACGCTGATATATTTAAAGACCTGTCCATGAAAAACCGGACCCCTTTGGATTGGTTTGATTCATTTGACGATGGAAGACTTAAAATTACGTTTCTGCCATCCAATCACTGGACCATGCGCAGTCCGATTGCCGGTCCCAACCGGTCCTTGTGGGGGGCGTATCTGATAAGACTGGCCAGCGGCTATACCATTTACCTTTCCGGCGACACGGCCTATTTCGATGGATTTGAACAACTGGGCCGCGAATTTAAAATCGATCTGGCCGTTTTCAACGTGGGCGCCTATGAACCGCGCTGGTTCATGGCGCCAAGCCACATGAATCCGCGCGAGACGGTTCAGGCCTTCAAAGAGTTGAATGCCGACAAAATGCTGGTCGTCCACTGGGGAACCTTTCGCCTGGGCAACGAGCCGGTGCATTTTCCACCGATGCAGGTCAAAGCGGAGCTAAAGCAAGAAGGCCTTCTCGACAAGCTGATTGATCTGAAACACGGGGAGACGTTGTTTCTCGATTCATAAAGCCAGTCAAATCAAAAAAGAAACTTTAGAAATGTCGTTCCATAAGATATAGGTTATATAATCAGAACCTTAACTACAAAAGTTGCTCAAACGGCTTGATGTAGTTTCAAAAGAGTGAAAATCGAATCCCGAAAGCTGAAACCTATAGCCTCTGGCAACATATTTCTATACTAATAGGGCTTAAACACCTGATGCCGGTTATGCTATCATGTCTTCTAACATCCTAAAATTGACAATATCCGACGGCATTTGTATATTAAGTAATTGCGTTTGGTTGTTGATCAACAAAATACTGCGCCTTGAAATACAGCGATTCCAGGCGCCGAAAAATATAAAGGAAATAATCTATATGAAATTCAACACCATACGATGTATCCGATTTATGATATTGAGCCTGATTTTGTGTGTTGCCGGCGTCGCCTCCGCCGCTGACACGATCAATTGGCGTTCATATGAAGAAGGAATGGTATTGAGCAAAATAGAGAAAAAAAAAGTGTTTCTCCATTTTTATGCCGACTGGTGTGGTTTCTGCCGCAAGATGGCCAATACCACGTTCAAAGATTCCTCCTTGATCAACTACCTGAACGATAATTTTATGCCGATTATGGTAAACACCGACCGGGAACCGCAGACGGCGGGCAACTATGGCGTTGTCCGGATTGCCCACCACCGTTTTTCTGACCGAGATGGGTGAACCTATATTCAGTGTACCCGGATATATTCCAACGCTCACGTTAATGTCGATGCTAAAAGAGATTAAACGGATTAAAAACCGGGGGCTAAACTTACGCATCAAGCGCGGGCACACCGGTCTCATGAAAACATTAAAAGAAGTCAGCATCATCATCGGAATATCTCTCATTCTGGCATTCATCGTCAATTATTTCTCGCCGAACGGCATTGCCCTGGTGGGGCAGTGGGACATTTCCCAGGGCGTGGTCAGTGCTGTCGGAAAAACGATGTGGTCATGGATGAACTCGAAATTGACGACGTCAGCCATGCCAAGGCACTTTATGACACCGGCAATGTCCTTTTTGTCGATGCGCGATCCTTTGAAGATTTCAATAACGGCCATGTTAAAAATGCGGTATCCCTTCCGATTGGACATTTCGATGAGCAAATTGATGATTTTCTGGAGCGTTACGACCTCGATCGCCCGATTATAACTTACTGCGCGGGCAGAACCTGCGAAGACAGCCACCACCTGGCGCGGCTTCTCATGGAGCGCGGCTACATGAATATCAGTGTCATGATAGACGGTTTTCCGGTATGGGAGGCTGAGGGCTATCCCATTGGTTAAACAGATCCAAAGCATATTTCAAAATAGCTGGCTGGAACTGGCAGCGCGCTGGATACTCGGGTTGACATTCATTTATGCAAGCTACAACAAGATCCTTTTTCCGGCGGATTTTGCCAAAATAATATATGGATACGACCTGTTTCCCAATGTGCTCATCAACCTGATTGCAATCATTATTCCTTCACTGGAACTCGTGGCGGCGCTGGCGCTGATTACCGGCGTTTACCCCCGGTCCGCTGTATCAATCGTCAATGCCCTGCTGGTGGCATTTATCATCCTGCTTGCGATCAACCTCATCCGGGGGCATGAGTTTAATTGCGGTTGTTTCGCAGCTAATAATTCAGGATCATCCGCAGTCACTGAAGTTACCCTAATCCGGGATTTCATTTATTTGGGTTAGGGTTACAGGTCCTTTACTACCGTCGGACGCGCCGGTGGTGTATATGGCAAGCCCAACGCCGAGTTGAAAATTGAAGATTGCCAATTAATCTGCACCGAAAAAATAAAGGAGAATCATTGTGGCGCAGAATGATCACAAAAAACCTACCGCGGCCGGTAAAAGCAGCTTTGATCGCATAGATGCCGCCGCCTTTTTCCGGGAGCTTGACCTTAAACAGGGTATCACATTTTTGGATGTGGCTTGCGGCCGGGGAGCCTATTGCCTGAAAGCTTCGCAAATTGTGGGCTCCACCGGTACCGTCTACGCAGTCGATTTGTGGCGGGAGGGAATTGAACAGCTCAAGGCGCGTGCCGTTGAAGAAAACGCCTTGAATATTAAAGCTTTTGTCAGCGATGCCGGCCGGCATATCCCGCTGGATGATCAGGTGGTGGATGTCTGTCTGATGGCCACGGTTTTACATGATTTCGTTGAAGATCATATATCCAAAGAGGTGCTGCATGAACTGGTCCGGGTAATGAAACCAGACGGCATGCTGGCAATCGTCGAGTTTAAAAAATTAGACGGTCCGCCGGGACCACCGGTGCATATCCGGTTATCACCCGAAGAAGTCGGCCAGATGCTTGTCCCATACGGATTTTCTGAAGTGCGCCGCGTGGATGTCGGGCCTTATAATTATTTGATTTTATTTAGAAAATCAAGAACCAGTCAGTCCTGAATCAAACAAGCTGAAACACACAATCAACGACTTACCACAAACAGTGATGTATTTCTTTAGGGTAATGTGTGCTGATCACAACGTAATGTTTTTCAGCGAGGCTTGTTACAATTCAACATAAGTCAGTATCTCCTTTTCCCGCTCGTGCACCCGGCTTTCGAGCTGATTGACTTCCCGCAGCATATCTTCGACGAACGCTTTGTCCTTGACGGAAGCCAGGTTGATTTTAACATTGAATATGGCGCCCAGCGCGGCGGTGCGTGCCATCATGGTCCCGACCGCTCCGTCCGAGACCGCATTACGGTTGCCGTTTCGAATTGCCTTTTCCGCCAGGTCCATTACCTGCAAGGCATCATAGGCGACTCCCAGCGGGACCCGGGCGGCATTTTTCATGGCATCCTGAATTGCCGCTGCTCGCTGCTCTTTTTGTTTTTCTGTGCCCCTAGGCAGTTTAAATGCTGCCAGAACCTGCTTGTAGGCATTGGAATCTCTATCGACTTCCGTTACCAGTTTTTGCCTGAGATTCTGCAATGCTTCAGCAATTTCTTTCATTTCGCTTTCGACCGTCTCATAGCCTTTTTTAGCGATGGTCAAATTGGCGACCATTTCCGCCAGACCTGCTCCCAGCGCCGCACTCAATGCTGAAACGGAACCGCCGCCCGGCACGGGGGTGCCCGCGGCGGTCTTTTCTAAAAAATCCGTTATTTTTTGATTCACTAACAATATGTCATCCCTCCTTTTTCTTTGTCAAAAACCAGATTTCCCTTTTTGACGACTTTATCTACCGTGTTGACGCCGACATGATACGGAATGAATTTATAGCTCGGATACTCGAGTACAACCAGATCTCCCTGCTTGGCGACATCGATACTGCCGATGGTATCAGCTCTGTCAAGCGCTGCCGCCGAGTTGATGGTCAGGGCTGATACGGCCTCTTCCGTGGTGATGCCCATATACAGGGTTGCCAGCGCAAAGATGAGCGGTATGGATTCCGAAAAGCAGCTTCCGGGATTAAAATCCGTCGCCAGGGCGACCGCACAATCGCTGTCGATTATAAAGCGGCCCCTGGCGTAGGGTTCTTTCAGGCTGAAGGCGGTTGCTGGAAGCAGGGTGGCAACCACATCGGCCTGGGCCATCTGCCGAATGCCTTCATCGGAAGCCTGCAGCAAGTGGTCGGCCGACGTCGCCTTGAGCTCGGCCGCCAGCTCGGCTCCGCCGAGTTGCACAATTTCATCGGCATGCAGCTTGATTTTGAAACCCAACTCCCGGGCGCCGGTTAACAGCCGCTTTGACTGGCTGACCGAAAAGACATTTTTCTCACAAAAAACATCACAATACTCCGCTAAATTCCGCTCGACTACCTGGGGCATGACGGCTTCGATCAGATAATCAATAAAATCATCTTCCCGGCCTTTAAAGGCTTCAGGTACTGCATGGGCGCCTAAAAACGTGGGGACGATGTCGAGGTAGTGGATGCCGTTAAGATGGTTGATAACTTCAAGCTGTTTGATCTCAGTATTTTTATCCAGGCCATAACCGCTTTTGCCTTCAACGGTTGTTACGCCGAATTCAAGCATTGAGTCCAGGCGCTTGATTCCGGCCTGCAGCAGCTCGTTGGCCGAGGCCGCGCGGGTGGCCTCAACCGTGCTGGCGATGCCGCCGCCGCGCTTCATAATATCCATATAGCTGTCGCCGCGCAGGCGCCATGAGAATTCTTCCGCACGATAGCCGCCGAAAATAAAATGAGTGTGCGAATCGACAAAGCCGGGCAGCACGGCCTTGTTGCGTGCGTCGATGGTGTCGAATTCGGCTAAATCCGTTGCGGACTGATCCAGGCTCGCTTCAATCTCCTGGGTAGTTCCAACTGCTTCAATGATGCCGTCTTTAACGACCACTGCGCCATCGGCAATGAGATGCAGCTCAGACATAGCCTGGCCCTTTTTGGCCGCAAACCCGCTGCAGGTGACCAGTTCGGCTGCGTTTTTGATGATCATGTTTCCGTTCATGGTGTCGCCTTTTACTATGTATTGGTTGTTTCTATTTTTCACTGATATGGTTTTTTAGGACGGATTGCACGAACAGGTTCAATTTTTTTCCAAGCATGTCTGTGCGTTCATGCAACTTGTCGTATAATGGGCGATCTGTTAATGATCCGGTTTCAAATAGTGTTTCGAGATGATCAATAGTTTCATCATTTGATCCCAGCGCATAAGTAAGAAAACGGATAAATTCTTGTTTGTATCTTCTATTATCCAGAATCAAGCAGTCCTCCTCCAGAAAAACGCATCGAGCATCGAGTATCCAGAATCGAGCATCCAGCATCCAGTATCGAGTATCCAGCATCTACCATCCAGCATTATTCGTAAATCCGGTACTCCAGCACCTGTTCCATCGAAAAATCCTCAAGCCCCAGATAATATGCCGCCGTGTCGATCAGGGCCGCCATGGGGACCAGACCGATGATTTCACTGCCGACCACGTTAACACCGTAGCGCCGGGCTTCGATTTTAATGAGTTCAAAAACTCGATACAGGGCGGTTTTGGTGTAATCGGTCATATTCATCGAGACCTGGACAATCCCGCGGTCTTTTAACTCGATGCCAAGGCCTTTGCAATACCGCAAACCGCCGCTGATGTGCCGGACCTGCTTGGCGATGCGGTCGGCAATCTCGAAATTGCCGTGTCTAAATTGACGTTGTATGCGACCAGCGGCATCCGGGCGCCGATGGCCGTTACGCCGGCGGACGGGTGGATTTCCGCGGGACCGTAATCCGGCTTCCATTCCGGCAGCTTGATCTTTTCCGCCATGCCTTCGAACTGGCCCTTGCGAATGGCGGCCAAATTCTGCCTGGCCGGGTTGGCGGCCGATTTCTCATACAGAAAAACCGGCAGACTATATTTGTCCGCCGCCTGGCTTGCAACGTCCTTGGATATTGCGACGGCTTCCTCCGGCGTAACGTTTTTAATCGGGATAAACGGGACGACATCGGTGGCGCCCATGCGGGGGTGTTGACCCTGATGCTGACGCATGTCAATTAGATCGATGGCAACGCCCATGGCTTCTACAACGGCTTCTTTCACGGGTTCGGGGGCCCCCACCACGGTAACGACGGCCCGGTTGTGGTCCTCATCATTTTGATAATCCAACAGCTTGACGCCGTCTTTGGCGCGAAAGGGTTCGACAATCTTTTCGATCTTCTTCAGATCGCGTCCCTCGCTGAAATTCGGCACGCATTCGATAATTTTTATCATGGTAGCCATACCTATCTCCTATTTTTTTTCACCAGGCGCAGATCGCTGAGTTGATTTATTTTAGAATACTATATAATACACCTCAAAAAGCAGGATTTAATTCTTGTTATTCAAATAATATAATTGCCACGCAGTGGCCATATATTTTTGTTTTGTCGCCCTCTCAGCGGCAAATCAAGAAAAAAACCCCTCTGCGACCTTTGCGTCTTTGCGGTGAACTAATTATTTCCCAGTTGGTAAATCTCAGGTTATTTTTTCAACCCAGCAAATGCTTTCGAAACCAAGCCTTCAACCAGCCCTTCGTCGGTCAGAAAGGGCAGGGTGATATGGTCCGAGCCCCGGCGCATTTCGTTATAGGCGATACTGGTTTCAATGGAATTTTCATTGCGGGCCCAGGCCCTTCGCGCAACGCCCCCCATGACATCCCAGGGGATGGCCTGTTTGATGACGTTGTCGACTCGATCGCTGCCGTCCAGCACCAGGCCGAAGCCGCCGTTGATCGCTTTGCCGATGCCGACGCCCCCGCCATTGTGCAGGGCCACCAGGCTCATGCCGCGACAGGCATTGCCGGCGAAGCACTGGGTGGCCATATCCGCCATGATATTGCTGCCGTCTTTGATGTTGGCGGTCTCCCTGAAGGGTGAATCCGTGCCGCCCGTATCGTGATGATCTCTGCCCAGCATCACGGGGCCGATTATTCCCCGGCGCACCATTTCATTGAATTTCAAGGCGATATTCATGCGGCCCATGGCATCCTGGTAGAGGATGCGGGCCTTGGTGCCGACCACCAGCTTATTTTTGGCCGCATTCCGGATCCAGATATAATTGTCGCGATCCTGAAATCGCCTGTTCGGATCGATGCCGTCCATGGCGGCCTGATCGGTTTTGAGCAGATCTTCATCCCGGCCGCTCAAACACACCCAGCGAAACGGGCCATACCCATAGTCAAACAGGATCGGCCCCATAATGTCTTCCACATAGGATTGGAATTTAAATCCATCCAGTGAATCTTGGCCGTTGCGGCAAATGTCTACCACACCGGCGTCATAGACCGCCTTTAAAAAGCTGTTGCCGTAGTCAAAAAAATAAGTGCCGCGCTCGGTCAGAGTTTTTATCAGCTCGTAATGCCGCCTGAGGGTTGCATCCACCATTTCTTTAAATCCGGCCTGACCGGTTTTGAGCAGTTCGGTGCGTTCCTTAAACGAAATACCCTGGGGGCAGTACCCGCCCTCATAGACCGCATGGCAGGATGTCTGATCCGATAGGAGATCGATTTTTATATGGTGGTTGACCGCGTATTCGATCAGATCCACCACGTTGCCATAATAGGCGATGGTGATGCTCTTTTTTTGCTGCTGATATTCAACGGCCAGTTTAAAGGCCTCGGCCGGGTCCTCGACCGCTTTCATAATCCAGCCCTGGTCCAGCCGGGTTTGAATCCTGGAATAGTCGACCTCGGCAATGATGGCTACGCCATGGGCTATTTCCACGGCCTTGCCCTGGGCCCCACTCATGCCCCCCAACCCGGACGATACAAACAAATATCCGGCCAGGTCTTTATCGGCGGGAATGCCCAGCTTGGCCCGTCCGGCATTCAGGATGGTGCTGTAGGTGCCGTGCACGATTCCCTGGGGGCCGATGTACATCCAGCCGCCGGCCGTCATCTGGCCATAATTCGCCACCCCCAAAGCCATGGCGCGGTGCCAGTTTTCCTGATCATCAAAACAGCCCACCATCAGCGCGTTGGTGATAATTACCCGCGGCGCATGCGGTGAAGATGCGAAAAGTCCGAGGGGATGTCCGGACTCCATGACCAGGGTTAGATGGTCGGTTAATTCTTCCAGATAGCGTTTAATCAGGCGGTATTGCATCCAATTCTGACAAACCTGCCCGGTTTCGCCATAAGTCACGAGTTCGTAAGGATAGAGGGCCACCTCAAAGTCCAGGTTATTTTCGATCATCACCTGAAAGGCCTTGCCTTCGAGGCAGTTGCTCTGGTAGTCATCGATGGGTCGGCCCTTTAGCCGGCCCGCGGGGCGGAACCGGTAGCCATAGATTCGGCCGCGCGTCAGCAACTCGTTTAGAAACTCAGGCGCCAGGGCGGCATGCCAGTTTTCGGGGACGTAACGCAGGGCATTTTTCAAGGCCAGCTCGGTATCATTTTGATTGAGGTTAAAATGCCGGGCGGGTGCCCGCCGAATGCCGTCAACAAAATCCGGCATTTCGGGCAACTGTGTTAAGATTTCTCCCAGATGAATAGTCATTGCCTTTGAAATATCAGTGTTTTTGGACATTTGAGTTGCCTCCCGGATTTGGTTGGTCGTGCTGAAAAATTAATCATAAATTCGATAAAAATGAAAGATAAAAAGCCGGGATGATATTTTTTAGCTTGCGCCCGGGGCTTGTTGACAGACCAGGCGTTTTTTCGCATACTTTATCAGGTTTTCAAAAGGTTATTTTTTGAGTCAAGTTATTTGCACCCCAATCGGGAGGATCAGACATGCCGGCCCAGGGCCATATCACCCTTTCCGCTGATGGCGTCCCCATTCATTATGACGTGCAGGGCAGCGGGAAAATCGCGCTTGTGTTCGTTCACGGCTGGTGCTGCAACCGGGGCCATTGGGCGGGGCAAGTGGATCACTTTGCACCGCACTACACCCTGGTGACCATTGATCTCGCCGGGCATGGCGCGTCGGGACGTGACCGCAGCCGCTGGACCATGTCGTCATTCGGCCGGGATGTCGTGGCGGTGGTCGAGCAGCTTGGCCTGGAGCAAGCGGTGCTGATCGGGCATTCGATGGGCGGACTGGTAATTGTCGAGGCCGCGCGTTGTCTGCCGACTGCCGTTATCGGGTTGGTGGGCGTAGACACCTGGCGCAACGTCGAGCAAATCAGAACCCCGGATCAGATCGCGCAGATGGTGACGCCGTTGCGCGCTAATTTCAAGGAGGCGGCCGGTGCCTTTGTGCGGGCCAGGTTCGTCGCTACATCCGACCCCGCGTTGGTGCAGCGCGTGGTGGCGGCCATGTCGGCGGCCCCGCCGGACATCGCCGTTGCTGCAGCTGAAGCAATTTGTGAGTATGATCGCCATCTCCCGGCGGGGCTGCAGGAGGTCAACGTGCCCAAGGCAACGATTAACGCCCGCCCGACGAATCTGGCGGCGGCCCAGCGCCTCGGGATTGCGGTCATGCAGATATCGGGCGTCGGGCACTTTGTGATGATGGAGGATGCGCCGGCCTTTAACCGGCTGCTCGACGAGGCGCTGCAGAAATTGATTCATGCCGCAGCGCTGCACTAGGAAGGGAAACCAATTTTGGTGTTTCGTTCTTTTGCCCGGATGTTGAGTTGACAGAAAGCAAAGGGAAGGATAAATGATCTGGTGCTGCAACCGAATCTGCCTATTTCTGAAAACCCGATAACGTACAATCAATAGTCATACCGATACAAAAAGGATTTGGTCACCATGATTACATTGAAAGATAAGCTGTCCCATCTCTCTTATGCTCAAGCCTGCAAACTGCTGGGCGCCCAGGGCAGTCAACTGATAATGGCCGGCGGAAAATATGATATCGATCTGTTTGAGCGGGTAACGCTCACCAGCGAACGTTTCCAGCTGGATCTTGCCGAAGCTAAGGTCGATATTACCCTGGATCGCCTCAAACCCCGGCGCCTGAAAATTGGATGCAGTGTTTGTTCCACAGCCTGTGAGCATCAGGGTGCGGCCCTGTCGCTGATCCTTGAGGAAAAACTCTCTCTGGGCTTGTCGGCGCCGCCGCCGGAAAGGGTTCCGATGGAGAGTCTGAGTGAAGAAGCCCTGATCAGCCAGGCGATTGCCGACCGGACAGAAAGGGCGCAGAAGGAGAAAATGCGCTTAAAGTCTCTGAATCCGGGTGAGTTATGGACCGATTACATCATTACCAGTCAGGCCTCCGGCAAAAGTTATCGCATTGCCCTGAGAGGATGGGAGCCGGGAGAGTCATACTGCTCATGCCCGGATTTTCGCAAAAATACGCTCGGCACCTGCAAGCACATCATTTACGCCTTGGACAAGGTCGGGAAAAAATTCACCAAAACCGTCAGAGAAACATCTGCCCCGATCAATGAGATCTGCGTTTACCTGCGCTACGGCCGGGAACTGCAACTCGGCCTGCTGATTCCGGAGGATTGACCGCGGGAAATCTCAAAGCAGCTTTCCCCGTTTAAGGACAAAGCGATTAAAAATGTAAAAGACCTGATCCGCCGCATCCGGCGGGTTGAGAATCTGGGGCGGCGGTGACCGTTTATCCGGATGCCGAAGAATACATCAACCACAAGCTGTTTCAGGAGCGCATGGCCGACGCCGTGGCCGAGATTCGCAAAAACCCGAAAACGCATCCGCTGCGCCGGCCCTGCTGAAAGCCGAACTGCTGCCCTACCAGCTGGACGGGGTCGCCTTTGCCGCCGGGGCCGGCCGGGCGATTCTGGCCGACGACATGGGGCTGGGCAAAACCATCCAGGGCATCGGCGTGGCCGAACTGCTGTCCCGGCATGCACCCGTCTCAAAAGTGCTGGTGATCTGTCCGGCGTCGCTGAAATCCCAGTGGCGCATCGAGATCAACCGGTTCAGCAACCGCAGCTGCCAGCTTGTTCTGGGCAGCGCCAAGGATCGACCGGCGCAGTATGACAGCGACAGCTTTTTTACGGTCTGCAACTACGAGCAGGTGCTGCGCGATTTTCTGTCCATCGAGCGTGTCCGCTGGGACCTGATTATCCTGGACGAAGGCCAGCGCATCAAAAACTGGGAGGCCAAAACCAGCCGGGTCATCAAAGCCCTAAAATCGCCCTTTGCCCTGGTGCTTTCCGGAACGCCCCTTGAAAACCGCCTGGACGAGCTTTTTTCGGTGGTGGAATTCATCGACGACCGCCGGCTGGGGCCGGCCTTCCGGTTTTTCAACCGCCATCGGGTGGTCGATGAAAAAGGCAAAGCTGCTGGGCTACAAAAATCTTGATGAACTACGAGAAAAGCTCAAACCGATCATGCTGCGACGCACCCGCCAGCAGGTGATCAAAGACCTGCCGCCGCGCACCACTCAAATCTTAAGAATTCCGCCGACCGAAGAGCAGCTTGACTTGCAGAAAGGACACCGCCAGATTATCCAGACCATCATCCAGAAAAGATACCTGACGGAAATGGACCTGCTCCGGCTGCAAAAAGCGCTGCTGATGTGCCGCATGTGCGCCAACAGCACCTTTTTAGTGGACAAGCAGCCGCCGGGCTACTCCAGCAAACTGGCCGAACTCAACCAGCT
This sequence comes from uncultured delta proteobacterium, assembly GCA_963710795.1. GTDB lineage: Bacteria > Desulfobacterota > Desulfobacteria > Desulfobacterales > JAFDCJ01 > JAFDCJ01. Next base: position 3,075 of record CAVQBT010000018.1, on the reverse strand, counting down.
GCTGGAGCAGCTCATGGCGGAGGAAGATCGCAAAGTCGTCCTGTTTTCCGAATGGACCACCATGCTGAATCTGATCGAACCGATTCTGGAAAAGCAGAAACTGAATTTTGTGAGACTGGACGGGTCCGTGCCGCAGAAAAAGCGCCAGGGGCTCATGCACCGGTTCCAGAATGACCCCGACTGCAGGCTGTTTATTACCACCAACGCCGGTTCCACCGGATTGAACCTGCAGGCCGCCAACACGGTCATTAATGTCGATCTGCCCTGGAACCCGGCCGTGCTGGAGCAGCGCATCGGCCGGGCGCATCGCATGGGTCAGAAACGGCCGGTGCAGGTTTATTTGCTGGTGACCGAAAACACCCTGGAAGAAAACCTGCTGGCAACGCTTTCCGCCAAGCATGAACTTGCCCAGGCCGTGCTCGATCCGGATTCCGATACCGTACAGGTTGACATGGCCACCGGCATGGAAGAGCTCAAACGAAGATTGGAGATTCTGCTGGGAGAAAAACCGGATGCCGCCGAAGATGAAAGCATGCGGCAGCAGGTTGAGAAGGAGGCCGAAGCGCTGGCCAGAAAAGAAAAAATCGCCGCCGCCGGCGGAAAGCTGGTGGGGGCGGCCTTTGCGTTTATCGGTGAAATGTTTTCAACCCGGGAAGAATCGGAAGAAATGGCCCAGCTGGCCGGCGCCTTCAAAGCCAAATTGAGCGATTGCATGGAAAAGGCAGACGACGGCACGTTAAAGATGACCATTTCGCTGCCGGATGAAGCGTTTTTAGACAACATGGCCCGGTCCCTGGCCCAGATGGTCAGGGTGGGGAAGAATTGAAGAAACTGATAGGTTCAGGGTTCAAGGTTCAAAGGTTACAATCGATGAACACTGCTTATCATCTTGATCAAAATCAGGGCTCCCCGGCATATTCGGTTTGCGTTAAACGGCGTTATGAGCACGATAAAAATAGAATCCCAATGATAGGTGCTTGCTTGGGATAAACCGTGAACGTTGAACCCTGAACCGGCAGCCTATGCTAGGAATACCTATCTGTCCAATTCGTGTGAATCTGTGTCCCATAATGCTTCGAAAAAAAAGGATAGTCAGTCATGAAAACAATTTCGATCGGTATGGATGGAATGACGCTTGAAAACCTGGTGCAGATTGCCAGGGATGGCGTCCACGTTAAATTAACCGAAGGTTCCGAAAAAAGATTGCGCGATACCCGCCGGCTGATTGAAAAATGGGTTGAAGAAGAAAAAACCATATACGGCGTTACCACCGGATTCGGTGCGTTAAGTGATGTGGTCATTTCCAAAAAAGACACGCGCCGGCTGCAGGAAAATATTCTCATGAGCCATGCGGCCGGCGTCGGCGAGCCGCTGGATGAAGAAATCGTGCGGGCCGTCATGGCACTGCGGATCAAAGATCTTGCCCGCGGACATTCCGGCATCCGGCTTGAAACCGTTCGAGCATCTGATCGCGCTTCTCAACTGGGGCGTTTGCCCGGTGATGCCGGACAAAGGGTCGGTGGGTGCCAGCGGCGACCTGGCGCCGCTGGCCCATCTGGCGCTGGTTCTGGTCGGTCTGGGTGAAGCGTTTTATAAAGGGCAGAAAATGACCGGCAAGCAGGTGCTGAGCAAGTGCGGTTTGAAGCCCATTCAACTGGAGGCCGGAGAAGGTCTGGCGCTGGTCAACGGCACCCAGGTGATGACCGCCATCGGCGGGTTGGCGGTCTATGATGCCGTCCATCTTTCCAAGGTGACCGATATTGCGGCCGCCATGAGCCTCGAGGTGCTGATGGGCAGCCGCACCGAATTCAACTGCCAGAATCCATGCCAATCGGCCGCATCCCGGCCAGGCCGCGGCCGCCGACAACATGGAGCGCATCGTCCACAACAGCGAAATCATAACCTCCCACAAGGACTGCGGCCGGGTGCAGGATGCCTACACCCTCAGATGTTCGCCCCAGGTGCACGGCGCCACCAAGGACGCCGTCAACTATTGCCGCAAGGTGATCGAAACCGAGATGAATTCATCCACCAACAATCCGCTGATTTATGCCGAAAACCAGGACTTTTTGCTGGGCGGCAACTTTCACGGACAGCCGGTGGCTCTGGCCCTGGATTTTCTGAGCATGGCCGTCGCCGAACTGGCCAATATTTCCGAGCGCCGGATCGAACGGCTGGTAAACCCCATGCTGAGCGGACTGCCGGCCTTTCTGGTCGGCGACGGCGGGCTTAATTCCGGTTTTATGATCGCCCAGTATACGGCCGCGGCCCTGGTGTCTGAAAACAAAGTGCTCTGCCATCCGGCCAGCGTGGATTCCATCCCCACCTCGGCCAACAAGGAAGACCATGTCTCCATGGGGACCATCGCGGCCCGCCAGTGCCGCGAGGTGGTACACAATACCGGGATGTGGTCGCCATCGAGCTTCTGTGCGCCGCCCAGGCCCTGGACCTTTTCACCAATCTGAAGCCCGGCGAGGGCACCCTGGAAGCCTACCGGGTCATCCGCCAGGCGATTCCTCATCTGGACAACCGACCGCATCCTGTCTAACGACATCGCGGCCATGAGAGGGCTGATGCGCAGCGGCAAAATACTGGCCGCGGTGGAGAAGAAGGTTGGTGAGTTGAATTAAGCTATAATAAATGCTCGAAGTCAAATAATCAGTATGAGGTTATGAAAATTCCAAGCTCCAAAAAACAAATTCCAAACAAATACCAATCACCGAAATTCAAAATTCCAAACGGCTGAGTTCATCGCAGGCCAAACAACTAACTCATCAGTAGCTGTGCCTCCTGCATCGTTGCCGGCAAATCTAAGAATGTTAACCGATGCAGTGATACTGTGTTCGTATTTTGGTCATTGGGTATTGTGATTTGAGATTTATTTGGAATTTGGTGCTTGAGATTTGGGATTTCATGGACTTTCCAAATATTATAGTTTAACTGGTTGCGATTTTGCTTTTATGTTACCGCGACATTCGGTTGATCCTTCTTGACACTTCCAATAAGTTTCTCTACAGTAGATCGTTTGATTTAAAATAAGGCTTAAGAAATTATACTCGCTTGAGCTTTTAAGGA